>NZ_JBHSKE010000049.1:0-851 GCF_042657745.1 Kribbella qitaiheensis
CGCGACAGCCACCACCGCCGTCAGACCGTCCAACTCGCCTGATCACGAACTACGGCTGGAGTACTAGTCCGCTAGCAACACTGCGATGCTGCGAGATGCGCCATCACCGTCGGCAAGAAGATCCGACCGCTTGTCTACCAGTATTCGTACTGCATCTATTGCGACCTCAAGTGCGCGCTCACACTGGGCGAACTCGGGCTGGGCAATCGATCGACTCCCGTGCACAACACCGCTCCGCAGCCTGTAGATCTCAGCTAGTTCCTTGCGGAGCGCTCGACGTTCAGATATCGATTCCCTCATGAGCTTGGCGAGACAGGCGGTGACGCGGAACGTCGGTTCCCCTTCCGATGTCCCGAAAATGTTCTCCCATGCAATGACGGAATCGATCAAGACGTCTACGGGATCACGCCTCTCCGCGACCGCTTTCAGGATCCGGGAGATCGCTAACTCGATCTTTTTGGCATTTGTTGTACGAAGAAGTTGGTACCATCGTGCCAGGCGTCGACTTCAGGCTGGTCGAGCTGGACGGGTGTGAACCCTCGTCCAAAGCGCGGATCCCTCCACGACGACCCGACCCCATCAGCCAATGGATCGTTTTCATGTTGCCAGGTCTGGACGATGTGCGGTCGGGTTTCCCGATCGACGGCCAAGACCAAGCTCGCCCGGAGCCAGAGGATCACCTGATCAATTTCATCTGGCAGCGGAACCTTCTCCTGCCATCCCGTCACGTCGTCCGAGGGACCAGGCAGCCACGCTCGATAGCGATACGGGAAATCGAGAATTACGGGCTCTTCACAGTTGAGGGTGTAGAGCTGATCGGCGCGTCGGTGGCCGGGTAGGGGTCGAGGTCT
>NZ_JBHSKE010000050.1:0-129454 GCF_042657745.1 Kribbella qitaiheensis
CGTCCGCGGCCAAACCTCCACCAAACCCTCCTTGACACCCCCGCAAACGCCTTAACTACGCGGCATTGGATCCCGTAGGGACGCCTTGGGCGCTCTTGACGCGGGTCGTGGTGGCCGTACGATCGAGCGGCCGGGGGGACGGGCTAACCAGCGATCAGACGCCAGGACTCGGCCTGTGTGATTGCTTCGTGCGCGCGGTGTAACCGATGTGTACCAAGGCGAGGCAGCGTGAGGTTCCTACGCCTGAAATCCGGCCAGTTCACTCACTTCTACGACGTCTGAGTTTCACCTGTACTACGGAGCGGCGGCCGGCACCTTCCCAAGTGCCGGCCGCCGTTTCGTCTCGTCGGCTGTCGGCAGCTGCCAGGGAATGAGACGAGCTAAGTCTAGTAAGTTTGTTTGAATAGACTTCTTCGAGTCGCGACGACGGCTTCCGCTGGCCGTTGTCCTGGGTCGAAGGAGCACCTATGAGTCTCGAGTTTCTCTGGTACATCCCGAACCAGGTCGCACCTGGTCATCGTGGCGACGACACCGGACCGGGGCACAACAGCCTGGAGCGTCTGACTGAGCTCGCTCAACTCACGGAGCAGCACGGGTGGGGTGGAGCGTTGCTCGGCACCGGCTGGGGTCGTCCCGACACCCTGACGGTCGCGACCGCGCTCGCTGCCCGTACGACGACCTTCCAGCCGCTGGTGGCGATCCGGCCCGGGTACTGGCATCCCGCGCATTTCGCGTCGGCGTCGACCACGCTGGACCAACTCGGCGGCGGCCGCCTACTGATCAACATCGTGTCGGGGCAGGACAACCTCGCGGCGTACGGAGATAGCGAGGGCGACCAGGCCCAGCGGTACGCGCGGACCAAGGAGTTCCTCCAGCTGGTACGCCGGCTCTGGACCGAGGAGGACGTCACCTTCACCGGCGACTACTTCTCGGTGACAGGCTCCACGGTCGCGACCCGCCCGGTCGCGATCGAGGGCCGGCCGCACCCACGCCTGTACTTCGGTGGCGCGTCCGCCGCCGCGGAACGGGTCTCGGCCACGGAAGCGGACGTCCAGCTCTTCTGGGGTGAGCCCCTCGACGGTATCGCCGAGCGCATCGACCGCCTCAAAGGCCTGCAGTCGGAGCTGGGCCGCGAACACAAGCCGCTCGAGTTCGGTCTGCGGATCACCACGCTGGTCCGCGACACCACCGAGCAGGCCTGGGCCGATGCCGAGGCGAAGGTCGAGAAGATGGCGCAGGACGCCGATCATCGCGACCCACGACGCTTCCGCGCGACCGGCCAGCAGCGACTCCTCGACCTGGCCGAACGCGGCGACGTCCTCGACGACAACCTCTACACGGCTCCCGGCAAGTACGGCGGCGGAGGCGCCGGCACCACCTGGCTGGTCGGCTCCCCCGAGGACGTCGCCAAGTCCCTCCGCAAGTACCAGGACCTCGGCATCACTCACTTCATCCTGTCCGACACTCCCTACCGAGACGAGATCATCCGCATCGGCGACCAGCTCCTACCGCTCCTGACCGACCGCTGACGAGAGGGTCGGCGTACTGCGGGGCCGCGCTGGCTGGGGTCAGTTCTGGGAGAGGATCGTGGTGATCTGGATCAGGCTTTCCGGGCTGAGCGGGCCGTGGTCCAGGGCGCCGGCGTTCTCTTCGACCTGGGCGACCGTCTTGAAACCGGGGATGGGGATGAAGGCGGGGCTTCTGGCCCAGAGCCAGCCGAGGGCGCCTTGGGCTAGGGTGCGGCCGTCGGTGGTGAGGACGTCGCGGATCGCGTCGAGGCGGCGGAGGGACTCGGCCTGGTTGCCGGTGCGGAAGTCCCAGCCGTGGCGTACGTCGTCGGCCGGCAGCGTGCTGCCCTTGTCGAACTTCCCGGTCAGCAGCCCCATCCCCAACGGCCCACGCACGATGCTCGCCAGTCCGCGCTGCTCGCACAGCTCGAGTACGTCGACGTTGCCGCCGAACACGTTGAAGGACTGCTGGATCGCCTTGCAGTGCTCGCTCTTCGCGAACAGCGCAGCCCGCTCCGGACTGTCCGTGCTCCAGCCGATCGCGCGAACCTTGCCCGCAGCAACGAGTTCCTCGAAGACCGCCAGTACGTCGTCCGCCCGGTCGAGGTCGAACCCGCCCAGGTGGAACTGGTACAGGTCGAGGTGGTCCGTCCCGAGCCGCCGCAGGCTCTGCTCACAGGCCCAGCGGATGTACTCCGGGTCGCCGTTCTCGCCCGGCGCCTCGCGGGTCTCCTCGTCGTACGTGTAGCCGGCCTTGCTCGCGATCACGATCTGGTCCCGCACGTCGCCGAGCGCCGCCGCGATCAGCTTCTCGCTGTGCCCGCACCCGTACACATCGGCGGTGTCGTAGAACGTGACGCCCAGGTCGAACGCGCGCCGCAACGCCCGTTTCGACTCGTCGTCGTCGATCGCACCCCAGCCGACGGGACTCCCCTGCCGGGCATGCGGCCCACCGATCGCCCAGCACCCCATCCCGAGTGCGCTGACGGTCGGGCCGTCTGTGCCGAGTGAGCGGTCCGGTGTCTTCGTCACGCCATCCTCCGAGTCGTCGGTGAGACCTCCTCAGCATCCTCGGCGCACCGCGCAAGACGGTCCAACACGGAAACACGATGGGGTCCAGAACTCCCAGGCATGAATGCGTCGGCGGCCGGGTTGGTCCCTGCTTGACCGGTACTGCGAACTGGTTGGCCGACGCGCGGGAGAGTCGCTCGACGGGGCGGCAGATCTGTCGATAGGTTCCTGGGCTTCTGCTGGGAAAACCAGCTGGGGGGTTTGGCACGAAGGTGCGGTGGTATGCACCGAGGGTGGGCACTTCGCCACGCCCTGTTGCTGAAGTGAGGGGAGTTTTGATGGTCGAGTACTTGCCGCGGTCCGCCTGGAGGGCACGCGCTCCCGGACCGGGGCCCGGATCGCTGGTCGCGTCGCGGGTGCAAGGGGTGGTGATCCACTGGCCGGGAACCGGTTCGACCAGCGTGATCCACTCGCAGGCGGCGGTCGCGTCGGCGCTGCGCGGCTGGCAGGCGTACCACATGGACCAGCGAGGCTGGTCGGACATCGCCTACCAGGTCGCCGTCGATCAGGCGGGCCGTGCGTGGACCTTGCGCGGCCTGCGAACCCAGTCCGGCGCCAACGGCGACCAGGACCTCAACCAGAAGTACGGCGCGATCCTGCTGGTGCTCGTCACCGGTGAGCAGCCGAGCGCCGCGATGAAGGCCACGGTCCGGGGTGTCGTCGCGGACTTCCGCCAGCTGTACCCGCGAGGGATCGCCATCCGGCCGCACTCGGCCGTCCGGCCCGATCCGACCGACTGCCCCGGGCCTGCCGCCCGTGCCGCCATCGCGCGCGGCGACTTCACCCCGAACAGCTCTCCGGAGGACGACATGACTCCCGCCCAGATGCAGGAACTGAAGAACTTCATCGAGGCCCGCACCCAGGCGTACGCCCTGTGGGTGAAGAAGGCGATGGTCCCCGAGGTCGAGCGGATCGTGAAGGCGTACACGAACGACATGAAGAACTTCGAGCGCCAGACCGACGCCGCCGACGCAGCCCGCGCGGCGGCCGCCGTCTGGGCCACCCAGCCCCGACCCGGCCAAGCACCGGGCCAGGCACCCGGCGACCCGGTCGATCCCACCGATCCGGTCGATCCGGCAGACCCGTCGGACCCCGAGCAACCGATCCCGTTCCCGCCGCTCCTCGAGGAGCCCGCCGAACCTGCTGAGCCGGCCGAGCCCGCTGAGCCTGCTGAGCCGGGCGAGCCCGCGGCGCCACAGGACCCCGCCGAGCCGAGGCCCTAGAGCTGACGCGAGCACCGGGAGCGGTTCCGAAACCGCGCCGTACTTAATCTGACTCTTGAATTAAGTAAGGAAGTTAGCTTTCCTTAGGGCGGGCGCCTGAATGCGCATTCCATTTTCAGGCGCCATCCGCCCCGCACAACTTCATGAGGAGAGTCAGATGACTCCAGGAGTCGCCCCACTCCGCCCACCTCCGCGCCGGACCGGTTCCGGCCGGAGGTTCGCTGCCGTCGCCGCGGCGCTGGCGGCCGCGGTGATCGCGACCGGCCTGAGCGTCGCGTGGTCGCCCGACGCGAGCGCGGCGATCTCGCCGACCGGCTGGAACACCGTGGTGAGCAAGAACAGCGGCAAGTGCGTGGACGCCCGCGCCGCCGCGACCGCCAACGGGACGGCGGTCCAGCAGCAGGGCTGCAACAGCAGCAACGCCCAGCAGTGGCAGTTCCAGCCGACCAGCGGCGGCTACGTCCGGATCAACGCGCTGAACAACGCGACCCAGGTCCTCGACGTCACCAACGTCTCCACCGCCGACCGCGCCCCGATCCAGTTGTGGGCCTACGGCAACGGCAACAACCAGCAGTGGCTGCCGGTCGAGGAAACCGACGGCGCCTTTCATCTCGTCAACCGCAACAGTGGCAAGTGCCTGGACGTCCCGGCCGCCTCGACCGCGGACGGCATACAACTGCAGCAGTACGCCTGCAACGGCACGGCTGCCCAATCCTTCAGGGTCAACCCAGTGGACGGCACTCCCCCGACCGACCCGCCCGCGGATCAGCCCGACCTCGGCCCGAACGTGTCGGTCTTCGACCCGTCGATGCCGGCCAGCCAGATCCAGAGCAAGCTGAACTCGGTGTTCAGCCAGCAGGAGACCAACCAGTACGGCGAACAGCGGTACGCGTTGCTCTTCAAGCCCGGCAGCTACAACGTCAGCGCCAACGTCGGGTTCTTCACCCAGGTCGCGGGGCTCGGCCTGACGCCGGACAGCGTCACGATCAACGGCGCCGTGCACGTCGAGGCCGACTGGTTTCCGCCGCAGAACGCGACCCACAACTTCTGGCGCGGCGCCGAGGGTCTGTCGGTCAACCCGCCCGGCGGGCTCGATCGCTGGGCGGTGAGCCAGGCGTCGGCGTACCGGCGGATGCATCTGCGCGGCAACCTCGCGCTGGATGACGGCGGCTGGGCCAGCGGCGGGTTCATGGCCGACACGCTGGTCGACGGCCAGGTGCGCTCCGGCAGTCAGCAGCAGTGGTTGTCCCGCAACACCAACTGGGGCAGCTGGACCGGACAGAACTGGAACATGGTGTTCGTCGGCGCGCAGAACGCCCCGGCCGGCACTTTCCCGAACCCGCCGTACACGAAGGTCGCGCAGACCCCGGTCATCCGGGAGAAGCCGTACCTGTACATCGATGCTGCTGGCAACTACAAGGTGTTCGTCCCGGCGGTGAAGGCGAACTCGGCCGGTCCGGGCTGGACCAACGGCAACCCGGCGGGCGAGTCGCTGCCGATCAGCCAGTTCTACATCGTGAAGCCGGGCGCCACCGCGGCGACGATCAACGCGCAGCTTGCCGCCGGCAAGGATCTGCTGTTCACCCCGGGTGTCTTCAAGCTCAGCGACACGTTGCGGATCACCCGGCCCAACACCGTCGTACTCGGTCTCGGACTGGCGACGCTGATGCCGACCAACGGCACCCAGTCGATCTCCGTCGCGGACGTGGACGGGGTCAAGCTGGCGGGCCTGCTGATCGACGCCGCGCCGACGAACTCGCCACTGCTGATGGAGATCGGCCCGGCCGGCTCGTCCGCGAACCACTCGGCGAACCCGACCTCGCTGCACGACGTGTACTTCCGGATCGGCGGTTCCGCGGTCGGCAAGGCGACCGAGACGCTGCGGATCAACAGCAACAACGTCATCCTCGACCACGCCTGGCTGTGGCGGGGCGACCACCGAGACGGCGTCGGCTGGAACGTGAACACCGCCGACACCGGACTGGTGGTCAACGGCAACGACGTCACGGCGTACGGGCTGTTCGTCGAGCACTACCAGAAGTACCAGACGATCTGGAACGGCAACGGGGGGAGGACGTACTTCTACCAGAACGAGATGCCGTACGACCCGCCGAACCAGGCTGCCTGGATGAACGGTTCCACCCGCGGCTACGCGGCGTACAAGGTGGCCGACCCGGTCACCACGCACGAGGCGTGGGGGCTTGGGAGCTACTGCTTCTTCAACGCCAATCCGAGCGTCGTGGCGGACCTTGCGTTCGAGGTACCGAACCAGCCGGGAGTGAGGTTCCACAACATGGTGACGGTGTCGCTCGGTGGCACGCGAACGATCGCACACGTCATCAACGACACCGGTGGTCCGTCGAACTCGGCGAACAATGTGGCCCAGTGGGTGAACTACCCGTAAGGCCTGCTGACCTTCAACGCCCTGCGGCTTTCAGGACCCGCAGGGCGTTGAGGGTCACCATCTCGTTCGGCCCGGAGCGTCCCCAGTTGACGACTTCCGGCGCGGTGGTGCCGCCCGTGGACTTCCACCACTGCAGGCGGACCTTCCAGCGACCGTCGGGAAGCCGCTGCTGCTCCAGTTCGTCCAGGGCATCCGCTGCCCGCGGGTCCTTCGCCAGACCGAGCCGCGACAACACCACGAGCGCCTGCAGGATGTCGTAGTGCCAGTACGGCGGGTAGCTCGGCTCCATCCACCTCTTGTTGATCACCTCGCCGGTGGAGAGGCTTCGGAACACCTTGTGCTCCAGGAACAACTCCCCCGCCCGTAACGCGGCGTCGTGCGCCGCCTGGTCGCCAGTAGCCCGCCAGTACTCGTACAGGCCCCAGGCAGGCGCATGAGTCTCGTGGAATGACGACCGATGGGCGTCTCTGTGTTTGTCGCAGTTCCAGCCGCCGTCTGGCCACTGCCACTCCAGGAGCATCCGGGCGATCTCCTGCGTGCGTGGGTCATCGGCCAGCCCTAGCCGAGAGCACGCCGCCAACGCGTTGCCTTCGATGGACCCGTGGCTGCGCGGCAACCCGTTCACCACCGGTACGTCGTACCGGTGCGCCCGGGTGATCATCTCCAGCACCTCGTCAGCCGCCGCCGTCGCCCGCGGCTCTCCGGGCGGTACCTCAAGCTCCACCATCGACACGATCCGCCAGTGCGCTCCGGTCCACTTCTTGTAGGGATGCTTCTCCGAAGGCGCATCAAGCAACGCCCGCACCTTGGCGCCGCCCAGCACGTCCTCGCCGAAGTCCTCCCCCAGCAAGTCCCGCCGAGCCATCCCCCGCACAGCGGGCTCCTCAGAGTCCAGCAACCACCCGACTCCACCGTCCATGCCCCGATTCTGCCCACCACCAACGCCCGCGGTCACCCTGTCGGCGACAGCTGATTGAGTAGCGAGGTGGAGATCGAGGAGCTGTCAGAGCGGATCGCGAAGATATCAGCGCGCTACGGCGAGTACCTGGGGATCGAGCGCGACGGCGACTGGTTCCTGCTGAAGCTCCAGGAGGAGATGGGTGAGCTGACCCAGGCCTACCTCCAGGTCACCGGCCGGGGCCGCACCAAGGGCCAGACCCCTGAGCAGCTCCGAGACGCCTTCCAGTCGGAGTTCGCGGACGTGCTCTGCCAACTACTCCTCCTCGCCCGCCACTTCGACGTCGACGTACCGCGCGAGGTCGAACGCAAGTGGCTCTCCTACGAGCTCGACTAGGCACGGCCGCCCCATCGCGCCAGAGCAGAGTCAGGCCTGCTTCGGGTTCACCGAGAAGAGGATCAGGAGGACGATCGCGGGGATCACCAGCACCCAGGTGTCGCTGAGGCCAAAGAGGACGGGCGCTAGGCAGAGCAGGAGTAGGTCGAAGCCGCGCATGGGGGTCGAGAACAGGCCGGGTGGGATGGCGCCCATCGGCGACGCCACGAGAGGCCCGCTGTACGACGGCGGCCGGGCTGAGGCCTGGCGTACCGCGCCTGTGAGCATGCCTGCGGCAACAGCGAACGCAACGGCAGGACTCCCTAGCGCAGGGGTAGCCAGTGCCGCCCAGAGAGCCGCGAAGCCGCCCGGTACGACGGACATGATCACGCGAAGTTCGCGCAGATCCATGCCAAGCGCGCGGACGAGCCCGATGGAGCGGCACACCGAGCGCAGGCCATCCATGAGCGGCCGCACGGCGATGAAGCCGGCCAGCCCAGCCGCGATAGGCACCAGTACGTCGTACCCGGTGCCGGCCACGGCGTAAGGGACCACGAGCAGGGCGAAGCCGATCACCAGCCGCCGTGGCCAGCGCAGTATGCGCACGAACTCGCGGTGGATCATCGCGACTCCTCGCGAACCACGGCCGCGGCGCGACTTCACCCGGCCGACCTGACGCCAGTGGCGCCCGGCAACCACGTCTGCCAGCAGGCTGACGTCCAGTGTGATCGCGGCTCCGGCTATCCCGGCCAGTAGCTCTCCCCCGGCGACAACGCTCTGCCGACTCAGGTTGTTGAGGGTCCGCGAGGTGAACACGACCAGCGCCACTGCCACCAGCACAGCGATCGCGCTGATCACCACCAGCCTGAGCTGGGCCGAGCCGTTGTTCAGGTCAACCAAGGTGGAGGTGACTGCTGCCTCCTCCCTCGGACGGATAGCGAGAAGCAGCGCGGGCACGGCAGCGAGTACCAGAAGGCCGTCAGCTACCCACAGCGCGCGGCGAGACCGTGCGGCCGTCTGCTGGGCCCACACGGTCACACAGGCTGTGCAGAGCAGCACGACTGTCGTCAGCACCGCTGCCTCGCCAACGGTCGACCAGTTCGCCCCGAACAGCGCCCAGCCGACCACTGCGGCCAATGCGCCGACCACGACCGCCCCGACCATCACAATCCGGTACGACGGCCGCAGGAGCGACGCGCGATCCACCGGGGTCGCCAGCAGCCAGAAACCCGTCGCCCGCGAAGCGGAGACCGGGCCGATGCTCAGCAGCACGCGGAGCATCCCCGACACCAGCAGCGGAACCAGGATCAGCGGCACCGTGTCCAGCAACCAGCCGCACGACGCCGTAGTACAGCCGGCACTGCGGTCGTTCAGGTTGAGAACGACGTTGCCACCGGTGGCGCCGAGCATCGCCAAGGCGAAGATGACGAGGTAGATGTCCTCGAACTGCTGCCAGACCGAGCGATCCGCCTTGCCGCGGCGGACCTTGCGCATCCAGCGGCGCAGCTCCTTCGACTTCGGGATCGCGCCGAAGTCCGCCGGGTCGAAGACGACCGGCCCGTCCACCGGTTCCGCCGTACTCATGGCAGCGGGGTGAGCGCGACGGTCTGGTCGGCGACGGCGTCCACCAGCGTCGTGTCGTGACTCGCGAACAGGATCGACGTACCGGACTTCTTCTCCTTCACCAGGCGCTCGGCCAGCCAGGTGACACCCGCGGTGTCCAGGCGCTGCTCGGGCTCGTCCAGCACCAGCAGCTTCCGCGGCCGCACCAGGGCGGTCGCGAGGGCGAGCCGGCGACGCTGACCGGAAGAGAGGGATCCGGGTAGCTGATCCGCGGCCGCGAGCAGGCCGACGTCGTCGAGCAGGGTGTCCACGAGGTCTTCCGGCTCCGCATTGCCGTGCGCCCGGGCCAGCAGGTCCAGGTGCTCGGCGGCGCTCAGGTCGGGGAAGAAGTCGAGGTCGTCGAGCAGCGAGGCCACGTCCCGGCGGACCACCTCGACGCGCTCGTCGATCGGCACCCCGTCCAGCAGGATCTGGCCGGCGGCCGGTTCGGCCGAGCCCACGATGCACTTGAGCACCGTGGTCTTGCCGGCGCCGTTCGGGCCGACCAGGGCGATCGCCTGGCCGGCCCGCAGGGTGAAGGTGAGGTCCTCGATCACCGGGCGCTCGGCGTACAGGTGCCGCAGGCCTTTCACAGCCAGCCGGGGCGCGGCCTTGCTCATCGCTTGCGGACCAGGGTCAGCCCGTCGCCGATGCCGAGGATGACCACGTCGACGCGCTCGTCCTTGGCGATGTGCGCGTTGAACTCCTTGCGGTCGACCGGGTCGTGCTCGTGCTGCCCGACCACCCGGCCACCGGCCAGCGTGTTGTCGAACAGCAGCACGCCGTTGGTCCGGATCCGCGGTACCAACTGCTCGAAGTAGTCGATGTACCCCGGCTTCTCCGCGTCCACGAAGGCCAGGTCGAACTCGCCCTCCAGCTTCGCCGCCGACTCGTGCGCGTCGCCGATCCGCAGGTCGATCTTGTCCGCCACGCCGGCCCGCTCCCAGTACCGGCGGCCGATCGACGTCCACTCGTCGCTCACGTCGAGGCAGATCAGCTCGCCGTCGTCCGGCAGACCGCGGGAGATCGCCAGCGCCGAGAACCCGGTGAAGGTGCCGATCTCGACCGCGCGCCGGGCCGAGACCAGCCGGGTCAGCGTGGTCAGCAGCGCCGCCTGGTCGGCCGTGGTCAGCATCACCGACACGCCGCCCAGCTTGTGGGTCTCCTCGACCAGCTCCCGCGCGATCTCGTCCAGCGGCATGCCGTGCGCGACCATGTACTCGTGCAACTCGTCGGTCACCAGAACCTGATTGCCCATCGAATTCCGCCATCCTCTGTGGTGTCGTTGTCTCGCCTGTAGTCTCTACGCGCTGTCCAACCGCACGACACCGACCCCTCCGAGGAGCCTCCGTATGCGTATCGCCGTCGCCGGATCGATCGCGACCGACATCCTGATGACGTTCCCCGGACGTTTCAAGGACCAGTTCCTCGAGGAACAGATGCACAAGGTGTCGCTGTCCTTCCTGGTGGACGAGCTGGTCGTGCACCGCGGCGGGGTCGGCGCCAACATCTGCTACGGGATGGCCCAGCTCGGCCAGCCGTCGCTGCTGGTCGGCTCGGTCGGCTCCGACTTCGCCGAGTACGGCGCCGCCCTGGTCGCAGCCGGCGTCGACATCTCGCACGTGCGGATCTGCGACCAGGTGCACACAGCGCGTTTCACCTGTACCACGGACCTCGACGCGAACCAGATCGCCTCGTTCTACACCGGCGCGATGGCCGAGGCGCGGGAGATCGACCTGGGCGCGATCCACGCCGCGACCGGTGGCATCGACCTGGTCCTGATCGGCGCGGACGACCCGGACGGCATGCTCCGGCATACAGCGCTGGCGAAGGCGAACGACATCGACATCGCCGCGGACCCGTCGCAGCAGCTGGCCCGGATGGAAGGTGAGCAGATCCGCGAGCTGATCGACGGCTCGGCGTACCTGTTCAGCAACGAGTACGAGTCCGGCCTGATGGTGCAGAAGACCGGCTGGAGCAACGAGGAGATCCTCAAGCGCGTCGGCGTCCGCGTCACCACCCACGGCGGCGACGGCGTCGTGATCGAGAACGCCGCCGGCACCATCGCCAAGATCCCCGCCGTCCCCACCCCGGACCTGGTCGACCCGACCGGCGGCGGCGACGCCTTCCGAGCCGGCTACCTCACCGGCCGCACCGCCGGCCTCGACCACGAAGCCGCCGCCCAGATCGGCTGCACCCTGGCCACCACCGTCCTGGAAACAGTCGGCACCCAGGAATACACCCTGAACCGCCCCGCCTTCCTGGACCGCCTCGCCTCGGCCTACGGCGCCGACGCCGCCACCAAGGCAGCCACCACCCTCAACCTCAACTGACGACCCGGTACTCCGGATCCCCGCTCGGTCGGCGAGTGCCACCGGGCTGAGGTGGTTCCACCGGCATAGGCGGAGGTCGTGTCGCCCGGCATAGGCGGAGGTCGTGTCGCCCGGCGCGGGCGGAGGTCGCTCCGCCCGCATAGGCGGAGGTGGTTCCACCGGGCTGAGGTGCTGTCGTCGGCACAGGCTCGGGTGGTTGCGTCACCGGGCTGCGTGATCGTGCTGGTCGGGCCGGTGTGCGTAAAGAGCGCTTCGCGTCCCTTCGGGATCGGAACAAGTTCCGACTCTTGACACACACCACCCCGACCAGGGAAAGACGCAGCTATCCCGGAGCCGCTGAGGGGTATGGCGACAAGGCCCAGGGGACTCCTCCGCCCAGGCGCTCGGCGAGTTGCCCTCCCCAGACGCTCGGCGAGCTCCTTGCCCGGAAGTTCGGGGTGTTCCTTTGCCCGGAGGGTCCGCGGGACTCCCGAAACCGGCACTTTGTGCACCACCTGAGCAGATCCCGGCGATCCGGGCACTCAACTGGTGCACAAGGTGGGGGCTCGGACACCGAGTCGGGACCTCGGACACGAAATAGCCTGTCCCAGGTCCCCACCTGGTGTCCGACGTCACCGCAAACGCACCGCCACCGGCCGTCGCGCACCCCCAAAAAGGTGTCCGAGTTCCCCGCAACCGACCGCCACCGGCCGCCACGGCACCCGGAAGGTGTCCGCGGTCCCGCAACCGCACCGTCACCGGCTGCCACCGCCCCACAAAGTGTCCGCGGTCCCCACCATCGCACCCCGGTCGGCTCCCAGACCGGCGACCGGCCTTCCGATGACGGGATGTTCGGCCGCTGGCGCCTAATAGGCCGCCAGCCGTCGAAGAACCTGTCAGCGGCCTCGCCGGGGGTACCGCAGATCGGCGACAGCGACTCGGGTCGCGGAAGCCGGGCTCAGTGACGGGTCGCTTGTGTGCGGGGGTGGGCGCGGTAATGTGAACTGTACGTTTAGTTTGGTTAGGAGAGGGACATGAGCGATGCAGTTGCGGCCGCCGCCGGGGAGTTCACTATCGGGGGCGACCTCACTGTCAGGCGGTTGGGGTACGGGACGATGCAGCTTCCCGGCGAAGGGGTTTGGGGTGAGTCGCGGGATCCGGATGAGGCGGTTCGGGTACTGCGGCGCGCGGTCGAGCTGGGGGTGAACTTCATCGATACGGCGGACGCGTACGGCCCGTTCACCGCGGATCTGCTGCTCAAGAAGGCGCTGCATCCGTATGCCGACGACCTGGTGATCGCCACCAAGGCCGGCTTCACGCGGACCGGGCCGGGCGGCTGGGTTCCGCTCGGGCGGCCGGAGTACCTGCGCCAGCAGGTCGAGCTGAGCCTGCGGAATCTCGGGCTCGAGCGGATCGACCTGCTCCAGTTGCACCGGATCGACCCGAAGGTCCCCCTCGAGGACCAGATCGGTGAGCTCGCCAAGCTCCAGGTTGAGGGCAAGATCCGCCACATCGGGCTGTCCGAGGTCGGCGTCGAGCAGATCCGGGAGGCGGCCGGGATCGCTCCGATCGTGTCCGTGCAGAACCTCTACAACCTCAGCCAGCGCGACGCCGAGCCCGTCCTCGAGTACGCCGAGCAGAACAACCTCGGCTTCATCCCGTGGTTCCCCCTCGCGACGGGTGGTCTCGCCAAGGCCGGCGGCCCGCTCGACGAGATCGCCCGCGAGCATGACGCGAGTCCCTCGCAGCTCGCCCTCGCGTGGCTCCTCAAGCGCTCCCCCGTGATGCTGCCGATCCCCGGCACATCCTCGGTCGCACACGTCGAGGACAACATCAACGCCGCCAAGGTCGAGCTCAGCGACAAGGAGTTCGACCGGCTGACCGACGCGGTGAACCGATGAGCGTCTGGTTCGTCACCGGCGCCTCGCGTGGGTTCGGCGCCGAGATCGTGAAGGAAGCGCTTGCTCGCGGCAACCAGGTGATCGCGACGGCGCGGAAGCCGGAGGAGATCCCGTTCAGCGGCGATGACATGCTGGCGCTCGCGCTCGACGTGACCGATGAGAAGCAGGCGCGCGCGGCGGTCGACTCCGCAGTACAGAGGTTCGGGCGGATCGATGTGCTGGTCAACAATGCGGGGCGCGGGTTGCTCGGCGCGGTCGAGGAGGTGAGCGACTCGGCGGCCCGGGCTGTGTTCGACACCAACGTGTTCGGCACACTCAACGTCCAGCGCGCGGTGCTGCCGGTACTGCGGAGCCAGCGCTCGGGCCGCGTGATCTCGATCAGCTCCGTCGGCGGTTTCACCGGTACGCCGGGCTGGGGTGTCTACGCGGCCACCAAGTTCGCCGTCGAGGGCTTCTCCGACGCCCTGTACGCCGAACTCAAGCCGCTCGGGGTGCACGTCACGATCGTCGAGCCCGGGTTGTTCCGCACGGACTTCCTGGACGGGTCCAGCCTGCACACGGCCGACGGGCAGCTCGACGACTATGCCGACACCGTCGGCAAGGTCCGGGGACTGATGGCCGAGCGCAACCATGCCCAGCCCGGTGATCCGGTGAAGGCGGCAGCCGCGATCGTGGACCTGGCCGACCTGGCCGATCCCCCGCTGCGGATCCAGCTCGGGTCTGACGCGGTGGCCCGGGTTGAGGCCAAACTCGAGCTGGTTCACTCCGAGCTCGACCGCTGGCGGAAGGTCGCGGTCTCGACTGACCATGAGGATGTCGGCTCGTCGTGACGATGTTCGAGCAGTCGTCGCATCCGCGCAGCCTGAAGGCGAAGGACTCGGTGCTCTGCGCGACCCAGGAGCTGCTGACCGACGGCGGGTTGCCGGCGGCAACGGTCGACGCGATCAGCGCGCAATCCCGGGTGAGCAAGGCAACGATCTATAAGCACTGGCCGTCCCGTACGGCGATCGCGGCCGAGGCGTTCGGCAAGCAGATGGCGGCCGCGATCCCGTTACCGGACACGGGATCCGCGCGGGGCGATCTGACCGAGCAGGTGCGCCGGGTGAGCGCGTTCTACGCCGGGCCGAACGGGAAGGTGTTCGCCCAGTTGCTGGCCGCCTCCGTCACCGACCCGGCGGCCGCGCCGTACTTCCGGGAGTACTTCCTGGATGCCCGGCGAGCCGCGATCGCCGAGCTCTGGCAGCGCGCGCTCGACCGCGGCGAGGTCGATCCGGGCATCACCGCGGGCACGGCCACCGACATTCTCTTCGGGCCGCTCATCTTCCGGCTGATGACCGGCCACGCACCGCTCACCGCCGAGGAGGCCGACGCGATCTCGTCGGCCGCCCTCGACGGCCTGCTCCAGGACCAGCGACACTAGAGCCGCGGGTCGACGGGCTCGGACTCCAGCGCCAGGACGGCGAAGACACATTCGTGGATGCGCCAGAGGGGCTCGCCGCGTGCGGCCCGCTCCAGGGCTTCCAGGCCGAGGGCGTACTCGCGCAGTGCCATCGAGCGTTTGTGGCCGAGGTTCCGGTCACGGAGCCGCTCGAAGTTCGCCGGCTCGGTGTAGTCCGGTCCGTAGATGATCCGGAGATACTCCTGTCCGCGCACCTTCAGCCCCGGCTGCGCGAGGCCCTTCGCGGTCCGGACTAGGTTCGCCGCGGGCTTCACAACCATCCCCTCACCACCAGCGCCGGTGAGCTCCTCCCACCAAGCGACACCCTCAGCCCACGACGAAGCGTCGACGAAGAGCCGCCGAGTTGCGGTGATCAACGAGGGGCCCGCGGCAACCATCCGGTCAGCCAACGCGAGATGCCAAGCGTGCGGCATGTCCTCGTATGTCCGCCCCTCCGTCGCCAGCAACTGGAAGGGAGCAAGCCGAACTCCATCAAGCCCTTCGGTTGGCCAGCAATACCGTCGATAGGCGTCACTGAAGAGCGAAGCATTGACCGCCCGCTGCTGCGTCCGCGCAAGCAGCTCTCCCACGTCAAGCCCTGCTGCAGCAGCGGATTCCAGCGCAGCAGTTGCGGCAGGCAACGAAGAACGAGCAGCCGCGCCGACAGCGGCGTACTGGTTGCGCAGCAGGTCCATCGCCTTCGCACTCCACGGCAGGAGCTCCGCATCCAGCAGCAGCCACGAAGTGTCGAGCTCGTCGAACAGCCCGGCCTCCACAGCCACCTCGCGCAGCCGAAGCAGCAGCTCATCCGTCAACGAGGCGTCGAAGAACGACCGCCCGGTCCGCGTGTGCACGGCACCCCGGCCGGCCAGGCCGAAGCGCTTCTCAGCGACGTCGTCATCGCGGGTCAGCAGCACCACCGCCCGCGAGCCCATGTGCTTCTCCTCGCACACGAGCGCCGCGACGCCCTGACCCTTGAATGCCTCGAAGGCCTGCTCCGGGTGCTCGAGCAGCCCGGGCACCGACGAGGTCGCCACCGGGCTCATCGTCGGCGGCAGATAGAGCAGGAAGCGAGGGTCGATCGCGAACCGGCTCATCACCTCGAGCGCCGCCCCTGCCTGCTCCGCGCGCACGCTCAACCGGCCGTGGTGGGCAGTCTCGACCACCCGTCGCCCGGTCACATCGTTGATGTCGAGGACGTCGGGCTCACGCGCCGGAGCACTTGCCACGTGCAACGGCTTCGCCGGCGCGTAGTACTCCTCCGCGGCCTGTACCGCGACCAGGTCCCGCTCGGGGTATCGCAGGGCCGTGAGGGAGCCACCGAAGACGCAGCCGGTGTCCAGGCAGATCGTGTTGTTGATCCACTCGGGCTCAGGCGTCGGGGTGTGGCCGTAGACAACCATCGCGCGGCCGCGGTAGTCCTGAGCCCACGGATACCGGACCGGCAGGCCGAACTCGTCCGTCTCCCCCGTCGTCTCGCCGTACAGGCAGAACGAGCGGACCCGGCCCGAGGCGCGTCCGTGCATCCGCTCGACCAGGCCCGCGTGCGAGACGACGAGCCTGCCCTCGTCGAAAACGTAGTGCGAGACCAGACCATCGATGAAGGTCATCACCTCGGCGCGGAACTCCTCCGGCTCGGCAGCCAGTTGGGCGAGTGATTCCTCCAGGCCGTGGCTCACCTTCACGTTCTTGCCGCGCAGCGCCTTGAGCAACTTGTCCTCGTGGTTGCCGGGCACGCAGTAAGCGTGGCCGGCGGCAACCATTCCCATCACCAGCCGCAGCACACCCGGTGTGTCCGGACCGCGGTCGACCAGATCGCCGACAAAGACGGCTCGTCGCGACGGGTGCACGGCATCCACCGCGCGACCGTTGGCGTCGCGACTGATCTCGTAGCCCAGAGTCGTCAGCAATTGCTCGAGCTCGGCCCGGCAGCCGTGGATGTCGCCGATGATGTCGAACGGCCCGGTCTGGTCCTTCAGGTCGTTGAAGAGGCGGGTCCGCTCGATGCTCGCGGCATCGATCTCCTCCACACCGGTGAGCAGATGGACACCGCGGAATCCCTCCCGCTTCAGGCTTTTCAGCCCGCGCCGCAGCTGCGACTTCTGGCGGGCGATCACCTTGGCGCCGAAGTTCCGGTCCGGCCGCTGCTCGTTTCGCTCCAGGCAGACCCGCTCGGGCGGATCGAGGACGATCGCCACCGGCAGCACGTCGTGCTCGCGGGCCAGCGCGACCAGTTCCTTGCGCGCCTCCGACTGCACGTTGGTCGCGTCGATCACCGTCAGCCGGCCGGCCGCGAGCCGCTTGCCCGCGATGAAGTTCAGTACCTCGAACGCGTCCTTCGTGGCGGCCTGGTCGTTCTCGTCGTCCGACACCAACCCGCGGCAGAAATCGCTGGAGATCACCTCGGTGCCGAGGAAGTGCTTGCGCGCGAAGGTCGACTTCCCGGACCCGCTCACTCCGACCAGCACCACCAGGCTCAGCGCCGGCACCTCGATCCGCGCCATCACCCGACCTCCTTCAGCCGAAAGGCCTGGCGGAACAGCGCGAGCTGGGTCGGCGGACCGACCTCCGGGTCATCCGGGCCGACCGCCCGGAACTCGACCTCATACCCGTACGTGCGACACACCGTCGCCGCCCACTCCCGAAACTCCGCCCGAGTCCACTCGAACCGGTGATCCGGGTGCCGGAAAGCCCCGGCCGCGAGCTTCTCGAACCGCACGTTGTACTCCGAGTTCGGCGTCGTGACCACCACAGCACCAGGCCTGGCCGCACCAAAGACTGCCCGCGCGAGAGCAGGCAGCCGAGGCGGATCGACATGCTCGACCACCTCCATCAGCACCGCGGCATCCAGCCCAGCCAGCCGAGCATCGGAGTACGTCACGGACGACTGGAACAGCCGCAGCCGCTCCCGCTGGCGATCTGACATGTCCGCCACGTGGAGGCGCCGCTCGGCGAACGTGAGCGCCCGAGCCGAGACGTCAGTGGCGACCACCTCGTCATACCGCCCGTCCTTCAGCAGTTCGG
This sequence comes from Kribbella qitaiheensis, assembly GCF_042657745.1. Classification (GTDB taxonomy): domain Bacteria; phylum Actinomycetota; class Actinomycetes; order Propionibacteriales; family Kribbellaceae; genus Kribbella; species Kribbella qitaiheensis. The sequence continues at coordinate 17,757 of NZ_JBHSKE010000050.1, forward strand.
CGACCAGGAGCCCTTCGCCGCATCCCAGATCGGCGACCCGGCGCGCGCCCACGTCCCGCAGTACATCCAGGACAGCGGTACGCCGCTGGACGGCCAGCGAGACGACGCCCGAGTCATCCCCGACCTCAGCGCTGACCTCGTCGGCCAGAACGTCGCCGTCCGCCTCGGCCAGCCTCTCGAGTGCAGAGTCGGTCAGGCTGCGGCGGTGCGCGAGGTAGCGCCGGGAGATCAGCTCCTTCTCCGGGTGCGCGCCGAGCCAGCCCTCTCCGGCACGGACCAGCTTCTCCACCTCGTCGGACCCGACCCAGTAGTGCTTGGCGTCGTCGAGCACAGGCAGCAGGACATAGAGGTGGTTGAGTGCGTCCGCGAGCCGAACGACCCCTTCCAGCCGCAGATCGACGTACCGCGAGTCGCCCCACGCGGGGATCTCCGGGTCGAGCGGGACCGGGCGCGCGTCTACCGTCCAGCCGAGAGGGCCGAAAAACCTCTCCGCAAGCGCGGAACCACCACTGCAGGGCAGAGCCGGGACGCGGATCTCCAGCGGGATCGCCCGGGCCGCCAGTTCGGGACGTGCGTCGCAGCGGCCGTTCATCGCAGTACGGAACAACTTGCCCAGGGCTACGGCGAGCAGGCTGGAAGCGGCGTACGGGCGGTCGTTGACGTACTGGCCGAGCGTGAACCCCTCGGCGGCCTTCCCCTTACGGGACCGGACCAGGGCGATCGGGTCGATCTCAAGCAGCACGGCCGCTGTGCACCGCTCAGCTGTCGCGTCCGGGTAGATCACGTGCGCTATGCCGCCGGTGACCTCCACCGACTGCGGGCGCGCGGGGTTCTTGTGCAACAGGAACCCGAGATCCGTCGCGGGAACATCAAGACCGGCCGAGCTGGTACCGAGCGTCAGGAACACGTGCGTATTCGACCATGCGAGCCGCTCATCCGGCCTCCGATTTGTCAGGACCAGACCCGCTTGCCGCCCTCGGCACGGAGAAACGCGTGTCGCGGAGTTTTCCGGGTACCGGGCGGGGCAAGATCGAAGACTGAGACAGGCTGAACTATCCCTGGCGTGTCCGGGCTTTTAGGTTCTAGCTTGTTTTGCAGTGAATGAGTCGCTACAGACCGTCCTTCCCCGCTGACAGTCCGTACCGGTCCCCGGTTTGTGGCGAGCTGCCCAACCACGTCGACACGGGGAAAGGACCATGGCAACTCCCTCACGCCATCCCACCAGGACCAGACCGTCCGCACGCCGTTCCGCGGGGACCGAAGAGGTCCGCCGGTGAAGCCCCAGACTTTCGAACTCGTGCGTTACGCGGACATCAGCGGAGTCTCCGGCACCGGCACAGTCGCCGAAGGATGCGTCTTCACCGACGGATCGGTGGCGCTGCGCTGGCATGGCGACAACCCCTCCACCGCCGTCTGGCCGGATCTGGAGTCCATCCTCGCCGTCCACGGCCACCGCGGCGCCACCGTGGTCCGCTGGCTCGATGCCCCCGAGATGGAACCGGTGCCCGGCGAGGTCGCGCACATCCTCGCCACCGGCCGCCACACCCACCACGCACCGCCAGCCGTAGCCACCGCCTGACTCACCCTGTACTGCGGGGCGGTCAGCGCGGGTGCTGCCGGAAGCGGAGGGTCAGGCGTTGACTCCGGTCAGGGCGAAGAACTCCTGGCGCGAGGCGGCGCTGTCGCGCAGCATGCCGTGCAGGGCCGAGGTGACCGTGGTGGAGCCCGCCGCGCGGACGCCGCGCAGCGACATGCACTGGTGCTCGGCCTCGATCACGACGCCGACCCCCTTGGGCTCGAGGTGGTCCTGCAGCCAGTCGGCGACCTGCTTGGTCAGCCGCTCCTGGACCTGGAAGTCGCGGGCGAACAGCTCCACCACACGGGCCAGCTTCGACAGGCCGAGGATGCGCTCGCCCGGCAGATAGGCGACGTGCGCGACGCCCTGGAACGGCAGCAGGTGGTGTTCGCAGAGGGACTGGACGGGAATGTTCCGCGCCAGCACCAGTTCGTCGTACCCCTCATCGTTCGGGAACGTCGTCAGTTCGAACTCGCGCGGCGTCAGCATCTCGGCGTACGCGTTCGCGACCCGGCGGGGCGTGTCGGCCAGGTGGGCGCTGTGCGGGTCCCGGCCCAGCGCGGTGAGCAGGTCCGCCACCGCCCGCTGCGCCGCGGGCAGGTCGATCTCCGGCCGGCCTCCCACGATGTGCAGCGGCACGCTCGCCTCCGCGAGGCCGGGGGCTCCGGTCAGGTCGCGGTCGTCGGTGAGCTCGCGGAAGTCCGCGGAATCCAGCTCTGAACGGACAGTCGTCATCTGCGCGCCTCCAGCGTCGGGAACCCTGAAACAGTCAGCTTACTGTTAGAGCAACCGAAGTTGTCGATAGAATCATCCCGTGGACAGTTCGCGGGACACCGGGGTGCAGGCAGTCGCCGCGCTCGACGAGCCCACTCGCCGGCGCCTCTACGACCATGTCGTCGCCCAGCCAGGCCCGGTCAGCCGCGACGAGGCCGCCGCCGCGATCGATCTCCCCCGCACTACCGCCGCGTTCCACCTCGACAAACTGGCCGAGGAAGGCCTGCTCGAGGTCGTCTTCGAGCGCCGTACCGGTCGGACCGGCCCCGGCGCGGGCCGCCCGGCCAAGCTCTACCGCCGCTCCGACCGCGAGATCGAGATCTCCCTCCCCGAGCGCCACTACGACGTCGCCGGCCACCTGCTCGCCGGCGCCCTGGAGGATGCCGAAGCTTCCGGCGGCTCACCGCGCGGCGCCCTGGAGCAGCGAGCCCACCATTACGGCGAGTCGGTCGGCCGCGCGGCTCGGAAGCACCCCGGTACTCCGCTCGCCCAGGTGCTCGAGGCGCACGGGTTCGAGCCACGCCGCAGCGGTGACAGCATCGATCTCGTCAACTGCCCGTTCCGCGCGCTCGCCAAGGAACACCCCGGCCTCGTCTGCAGCATGACACTCCGGCTGGTCGGCGGCGTGCTCGACGGGCTAGGCGACACCGGTTTGCGGGCCGAGCTCCACCCCCGACCCGCCCACTGCTGTGTCCGCCTGGAACCCGCTGAACCGACGTAGGGTTTGTCAGGTGGCGAAGAGCAAGCAGACTGGGCAGGGCACTCCCGCGACGGTCGCACTGACGAAGGCTGGACTCAGCTTCAGCACCCATGCCTACGAGCACGACCCGGCCGCCAAGTCGTACGGCCTCGAGGCCGCGGAGGCGCTCGGACTGGCACCCGAGCAGGTCTTCAAAACCCTCCTGGTGGAGGTCGACGGCAAGCTCGCGGTCGGCGTCGTCCCGGTCGACCGGCAGCTAGACCTGAAGGCCGTGGCCGCCGCGCTCAAAGGCAAGAAGGCGACCATGGCCGATCCCGCGGCAGCCGAACGAACCACCGGCTACGTAGTCGGCGGCATCAGCCCGATCGGCCAGAAGCGCGCGCTCCCGACGGTCATCGACAGCACCGCCACCGAGCACGAGACCGTCTACGTCTCCGGTGGCCGACGGGGCCTAGACCTAGGCCTAGCCCCCGCCGACCTCATCTCAATCACCTCGGCCAACACCGCCCCGATCGCCCGCTGACGGCCAGCCCAGGTTCACGTTCAGCCGGTGACGCTCGCGCGGCCGGTCTCGACGTGACCGGTTAGCCGGCGCCGGTACGTCGGGTCCTCGGCGACGGTGATCTCGACGTCGTACCAGCCCTCGTCGGTCGGCCAGGTCACCTTGCGGGTCTGGCGTCCACGTATCTCCTGGTGGATCGTCTTGCCGCGGTAGCCACGGGCCTTCAGCTTCACGCTGAGCGGCTTGCGGCTGGTGTTCTCCAGCTCGAGCTCAACCGAACCATGCACTACCCGAGCCTGTACATCGAACCCGGCCGCGAGCCCGTCGACAGAGCCGGCGAGCTCCACCCAGAAGCGGTTCGGCCCCTGCACCGCGAGCTCGTAAGGACCACTGACCGGAAGGGATTCCACCCGCTCTCCCTTGACGTCGAGATGCGCCGGGGCGGACAGCTCGCCGCCGTACGGGTAGATCGCGAAGTGCGCGGCCTCGTCGGCTTCGTTGCCCAGTCGCAGCTTCAGCTTGCCATCGGCAACAAGACCCGAAACCGACGGCTGGTAAGGCAATGCGCGAGCCGGACGACGACCGGGCTCCTGCTGCGAGAGAGCCTGAGAGGTCGGCGGGACCGGCTTCCACCGGGTGATCGGCGCTGGCACCGGGCCGGGTGCGTCGACTGACGGCTGACGGTGCGAGCGGGTGAAGTCGAACGCCGAGGTCAGGTCACCGCAGGCCGTCCGGCGCCAGCCGCTGATGTTCGGCTCGCGGACGCCGGTGACGCGCTCGAGGAACTGGACCACCGAGGTGTGATCGGCGACCTGCGAGTTCACGTGGCCGCCGACCGACCAGGGCGATACGACCGTCATCGGGACCCGCGGGCCGAGGCCGATCGGGCGGCCGGCGTACCAGTCGTCGCTCTCGCCGGAGTCGGGCCGCGGCGCGACCGGCGGCGGCACGTGGTCGAAGTACCCGTCGTTCTCGTCGAAGTTGATCAGCAGCACGGTCTTCGACCAGGTGTCCGGGTCGGAGGCGATCGCGTCCAGCACGTCGTAGACGAGGTTCGCGCTGCCGACCGGGGTCGAGGATCCCGGGTGCTCGGAGTCGACCGCGGACGGCACGAGCCAGCTCACCTGCGGCAGCTTGCCGGCCTCGATGTCGGCGCGCAGCCGCGGCACGAGCGACTCCGGCTCGCTGCGGAACATCGCCTTGTAGAAGAGCTTCTGGTCCTTCTTCGGCTGCTTGGCGACCGCCGCCTCGAGCTGCGTCAGCGCCTCGGTCCGCTCGGCCGGCGTCTTCGCGAACAGCTTGTCGTAGAACTCCTCGGTGGTTCGGTAACCACCCGGCACCGACGCGAGGATGCGGCGGCCGAGCTCCTTGAAGGTCTTGAAGTACTCGACCGCGTTGTCGGTGAAGTTGTCCCACTCCTGGTAGATCTGCCACGACACCCCGGCCTGCTCGAGCCGCTCGGGGTACGCCGTCCAGTCGTAGCCGGCGTGGTTGTAGTCGTACGCCGCGTTGGTGACCGCGCGCTGCGTCGTACCGGGCTCGTACCCCGTCGTGCCGGACCACAGGTAGTTCCGGTTCGGGTTGGTCGAGCCGTTGACCGAGCAGTGGTAGGCGTCGCAGATCGTGAAGGTCTCGGCGAGCTCGTACTGCAACGGGATGTCGCGGCGCTCGTAGTGCGTCATGGTGGCAGCGGTCTTGGCCTGCACCCAGTCGTCGTTCCAGCCGTTGCCCCAGGCCTGGGTCGCGTCGGTGAACCCGTGCGCGAGCGCGCCGAGGTACTGGATGTCGTCCGTACTGCGCCCCGCGGCGACCGCGGCCTTGCGGACCGAGAACGGCAGCACCTCGCCGCCGCCGGTGACCGGTTGGTGGAACACGGACTTGCCGTTGCGCAGCCGCAGCGGCAGGCGGTCGCCGTACCCGCGGACGCCGCGCAGCGTGCCGAAGTAGTGGTCGAAGGAACGGTTCTCCTGCATCAGCACGATGACGTGCTCGACGGCCTTCAGGCCACCGGGTCGGATCGGCTGCGCCATCGCCGCGTGCAGCGACGGTGGGAGCAGCGAGAGCGCTGCCCCACCGGCTGCGGAACCAAGAACCAGGCGGCGGGAAATCTCAGTCATGCCCCGGACAGTAGGCCAGCACCTGCCCGTCGCGGGATGCCTTCAGGCGTTCATTCGTCTGAAGTTCACGCGCCCGTACGACGCTGCACGACAGCGTCGCGGAGCTGCTCCAGAACGGCCTCGGTGGTGTCCCAGCCCAGGCACGCGTCGGTGATCGACTGTCCGTAGGTGAGCGGCTTCGTCGGGTCGAGATCCTGCCGGCCCTCGACCAGGAACGACTCCAGCATCACGCCGACGATGGCCCGGTTGCCGGCCGCCACCTGCGCACCGATCTCGGCCGCCACCTGCGGCTGACGGCGGTGGTCCTTGCGGCTGTTCCCGTGGCTCGCGTCGACGACTACCCGCTCGGCGAGACCGGCCTTGCTCAGCAACGCCTGGGCTCCCGCGACGGACTCGGCGTCGTAGTTGGGCCCGGCGTCCGAGCCGCGCAGTACCAGGTGGCAGTCGGGGTTGCCGCGGGTGTGCAGGATCGCGGGTGCACCGTCGTGGTCGATACCGGTGAACACGTGCGGCACGGCAGCAGCCTTGACCGCGTCGACCGCGGTCGAGATGCTGCCGTCGGGGCGGTTCTTCATCCCGATCGGCATCGACAGCCCGGACGACAACTGCCGGTGCACCTGGCTCTCGACGGTCCGCGCCCCGATCGCGCCCCACCCGACGGTGTCCGCGATGTACTGCGGCGTAATGGGGTCGAGGAACTCGCACCCGACCGGCAGACCCTTGGCCAGTACTTCGAGCAGCAGCGCGCGGGCGGTCCGCAGACCCGTGTTGACGTCACCCGAACCGTCGAGGCCCGGGTCGTTGATCAGGCCCTTCCAACCGAGCGTGGACCGCGGCTTCTCGAAGTACACCCGCATCACCACGAGCAGACCGTCGGAGAGGCGCTCGGCGACCGGGCGCAGGCGTTCGGCGTACTCCAGGGCGGCCTGCGCGTCGTGCACCGAGCAAGGGCCGACGACCACCAGCAGGCGGTCGTCGACGCCGTTCAGGACATCCGTGACGGCCTGCCGTCCGGCGACGACGGTCTCGGCCAGCTGTTCACTGAGCGGCAACTCGTCATGCAGCGCCTGCGGGGTGATCAGCGGGACGGTCTTCTCGATCCGTCGGTCGACCACAGCCGCTGGGCTGGTCTGCTGGGGAAGGGTGTTCATCACTGGGACCTTTCCGCCGGAACTCCGCGGTGGACCCGAGGACAGCGCCGGCTGGGAATGAGAAAAGGCAAGGACGACTGTCCTTGCCTCGGGCCGGCTCTGGTTGGTTCAGGCGTCAGCGGCAGCTGAGTCGCCCGGCACCACAGCCGGCCACTCAAAAAACTGCCAATACCAACGGTTCACGTCGTCGACGATATCACCCACCGCAACGAACCCCGCCCGCCGGCCGCGAACGTGGACGCCGGCCGTGAGGGCGCCCGCCGAAACTCGGTGGCCGGGCGGTGCGCGGCATGGTTGCCTCGGGCCATGACCGATGGTGTCTCCGTCCGGCCCGCACGGCCCGGCGAGCTGAGTGAACTGCAGGCGATCGAACTGGCCGCGGGCGAGTTGTTCCGCGAGATCGGCATGGTCACGGTCGCCGACCATGCCCCGCCGCCGCTGTCCGTGATGGCGGAGTACCAGCGGGACGGGAGGGCCTGGGTCGCGGCGGATCAGGACGATCGGCCAGTCGGGTTCATCCTGGTGCTGATCGTGGACGGCTGCGCCCACATCGAGCAAGTGAGCGTCCACCCGGCCCAGGCGCGACGCGGGATCGGGCGGCTGTTGATCGACGAGGTCGACCGCTGGGCCGCCGGACAGAGCCTTCCCGCGCTAACCCTGACCACCTTCCGCAGCGTGGCCTGGAACGGCCCGTACTACGCCCGCCTGGGCTTCCGTGAACTGTCTCCCGCGGAGTTCACACCGGGGCTCGAGGAGATCCGCGCGGCCGAGACCGCGATGGGCCTCGACCCGGCCGACCGGGTCTGCATGCGGCGCGACCTCAAGGGCTAGACGGCGCGACCTCGGGCGTCAGGTGGCGACCGGGAGCCGAGACGGCTGGTGTCACTGGCTGAGATCGGGAATCACCTGGGTGTAACCGGGGTGGTGCGTGCGTCGTTGAGGTCGCAACAGGTCGAGGTCCCTCAAAGGGGTGCAGCACGGTGGCAGGTCCGCTCGGGGGTTCGGGGGCGCTGCGATGGCGCGGCAACAACCCGGCGACCGCGCTGCCCGGCAACCGGGGCGCCAGAGGCTGGGCGGGCGCCCGCCACCTCAGGTAGAACTTCACCGTGACCCAGATCTACCTGGTCCGGCACGGCGAGCCGGACTACGAGACAGTCGACAGCCGCGGCCTGCCCGGGCTGGCTGCCGACACGGCTCCCCTGACTCCGCAAGGCGCCAAGCAGGCGGAGGCGGTCGCGGATCTGCTCAGCGGCATCGGGGCCACCTACCTGGTCAGCTCGCCGTTCACCCGCGCTCTGCACAGCGCCGCGATCATCGGCCACCGCCTGGCCCTCGGCGTGCGGGTCGACTACGACCTGCGGGACTGGTTGCCCGAGAGCTCGGGGTGCTGGCGCGGGCAGATCGACGTACGGGCCGCACAGGCCGAGCTGGACGAGTACGACGGGGAATGGCCCGAGGGGATCCACCGGCCCTGGGAGCCCCTCTCACAGGTCCGTGAGAGGGCCCTGGAGGCTCTGGCACGGCATACGGCGAGTACGGACGGCCCTGTGCTGGCGATCACCCACTCGATGGTGATCCGCGCCCTCACGGGCGAGCGAGACACCCCGCACGGCGCGCACCAGTACTACCGCTACGAGTCAAACGGCTGAACTGGAGCCGCCGAGCTACGCGCGTACCGCGGTCTCGGGTCGTACCGCGGTGACGAGGCTGGTGACGGCGTCCGCCAGCGAGTTCACCCAGCCATCGGGCGTGCCGGGCACCTGCCAACCAGGTCCGCCGACCACGAGCGAGTACGACGGCCGGGTGCGGGCCAGCATGCGCAGGGCATCCGTGTCCGCGGTTTCCGGCGCACTCGACCAGATGAACACCGCGGCCGGGCGAATCCGGCGTACGGCCGTCGAGAGGGAGCTCACCGGCGTCGCTGCGCCGAGAGTGCGGACCCGGATGGAGCGCTCGGCCAGAGCAGCCGCCACCGCGAGCAACGGCAGCGCGTGATCCTCCTTCTCGAGACAAGCCAGTACTACGGGCCGCTCCGTCTCGTCCGGCTTGTACCGCTCGACCGAACGGCGGGTGTGGTACCGCAGGCCACCGGCGACCGCGTCTGACGCGAGATGCTCGATCTCCACGCACGCACCGGTGCGCTCCCACTGGTCCCCGACCTCGACGAGCAGCGGCGCCAGCCTGCTCGTCCACGCCTCGACCGCGCCGGACCGGTCGAGGCTCCGGGCGACCTCGTGAGTGAGCCGTTCGCCGTCCATCGCGTTGGCGAGCTCGAAGAGGTCCGCGAGTTTGCCCGGCCCGGACGACTTCGACCGCCCGGACGACCGGACGGCGAAGCCGCGCTTCTGGACGGAGTGCTGCCGGGAGCCTTCGGCGCCGGACGTGGTAGATGTCACAGTAGGTGATTGAGCAAGGTAGATCCGGTCACGAACGGCGGACGCTGCCTCGGCCGTCGGAACCCCTTGGTTGACCAACCCGAGCATCGCCCGGAGCCGGGCGAGATCCTCCGGGCTGTACCGCCGGTGACCGCCCACTGAGCGCGCGCTCGGGCTCAATCCGTACCTGCGTTCCCAACTGCGCAGCGTAGGCGCGGCGATGCCGAGACGTCGTGCCGCGGCACCCACCGTGAGGGTGTCCGCGGTCGAATCCGGCTTCGGCGTCACGGCGTTCATGATGCCCGTTCGCCGCCTCTGAACGGCAGGAATCGCCACGGGCCGATAACGACTCGACCGAAGTTCGAGACAACGAGGGTTGAACTACGCATGAGTTGAGCATAGTTTTCACCGAGCGCCCGTCCGCGCTCACGGTGAGTCAAGGAGGTTGCCATGTCGAGAGGGATGCCTCGCCTACCCCGCCCGCTCATGGATCTGTGGGACTGGCAGTCGCAAGCCGCTTGCCGCGACGTCAACCCGGAGTTGTTCTTCTCCCCCGAGTCGGAGCGTGGCGTTCGCAAACGCGCTCGCGAGATGGTGGCGAAGTCACTTTGCGGGACCTGCCCGGTCCAGCCCGAATGCCGGCAGCACGCGCTCTCCGTCGGGGAGCCGTACGGCGTCTGGGGTGGCACCACGGAATCCGAACGGGACAACGTCGTACTCGCCGAACACAGGAAGTCCGCCTGACGGCCGCCGGGAGCTGAACCACCCCGACCCATCCGGGTCCGGCCGCGCACCGGCCGGGCCCGGCTCCGACCTCCAGCGGCCTCACCCGCGCGGAGGTCGATCATCCACCAGGGCGTGTTGGCAAACCCTGAGCAGTCGCCGGCAGGTGCTCGGCGCGTAACGCGATCAGGGCTTCCCGTCGTCGGACTCGGTCGGCGCTTCGGTCTCGGCCTCGTCCTTCGCCTTGCCACCCTTGGACTTGTTCCCCTTGGACTTCTCGTTCGGCTTTTCCGGGTGGACCTCGTCCTGGACGGCGTCCCGGACCGGATCGCCAGGCTGGTCGTCAGCGGCAGGCTTGTCCTTGTCGGCGGGCTCGTCGGGCTTCGGCGGCCGCACGGTGGTGCGCGGATCGCGGTACCGCTCGAGCGACGCCAGGAAGTCCGGGTCGTCGTCCGGCGCGACCGGGCGGGCCGTCGGCTTCACCGGCCGTGTGTTGCGCTCGCGTCTGACCCCCTCCGTGCGGGAGACCAGCAGCCAGACGATCGGGCCGACGAAAGGCACGAAGACGATCAGGACGATCCACACCAGCTTGGGCAGGTAGGGAACGTCCTTGTCGCGGGTCTGGATGCAGGAGAAGAGCGCGTAGACGCTGAGCACCAGGCTGATCAGGAACGGCAGAAATCGGACCACGCTCCAACAGTACGGCTCCGGACGGGATCGGACCGGCGCGCCCGCATCACAATGCGCGCCGACCGCCCTGACACGTCAGCGATGAGACCGAGCGGGCCGAGGAGCTTGCCGCCGACCTTGCCCTCGATCACGGCCCGCACCTTGCCGGGTCAGCTGGCCCGGGTCAGGCCGCGGGCTCGCAGTACCGAGTTCTCCAGGGGGCGGAAGACCAGCAGTTCGATGCCGACGCCCACCACGAAGATCAGCAGGACTCCGGCGAAGACCATCGAGATGTCGGACAGGGACATGCCGTTGTGCAGGTACTGACCGAGGCCCTCGCCCAGGTCGGGCGAGGTGGCGATCAGTTCGGCGGCCATCAGCGATCGCCAGGAGAAGGCCCAGCCCTGCTTGAGTCCGCCGAGGAATCCCGGCAGCGCGGCCGGCAGCAGGATGTACCTGATCCCGCCGAGACGACCGGCCCCGAGCGCCTTGCCGACCCGGGGCAGGATCGGCGGCACCTGGTCGAGCCCGGACACCAGGCCGTTGGCGATCGAGGGGACCGCGCCGAGCAGGACCACCCAGTAGATCGCCCGGTCGTTCAGGCCGAACCACAGGATCGCCGCCGGCACCCAGGCCACTGACGGCAGGCTCTGCAGCCCGGACACCAGCGGACCGATACCGCGACGGACCACGGTGATGTTGGCGATCGCGAGCCCCAGCGGTACGGCGATCAGCAGCGAGATCGCGAACCCGATCACGGCCCGGTGCACCGACACCCAGAACAGCTCGAGGATCTTGCCGGTGGTCACCAGTTGCCAGATCTGCGACCACACGTCGACCGGCGCGGGCAGTTTGAACTCGGGCCAGAACGCCGCGGCCCAGAGGAGCTGCCAGACCAGTACGAGCAGCACGATCGCGGCGATCGGCGGCAGCACCTTGCCGACGATGCGCCGCAGCAGGCTCCCCTGGGCCGAGTTGACCGGGGTGTCGAGCGCATCCAGCCCGGCCCGGACCGATCCGGCGTACTGGTCGTCCGCCGCGCGGTCCTGCAGGCCGGTGCTCTCAGGCTGCGGCATGACTGCTGATCACCTTCCGCAGTTCCGCGTTGATCTCGTCGACTGCGTCGGTCTCACCGGCACCGGACAGGTCGTCCACGTCCCACTGCCGCACGACCCGGCCCGGCCGCGAGGACAGCAGTACGACGCGCTGCCCGAGCCGGACCGCTTCGCGGACGTCGTGGGTGACGAAGAGGATCGCCGTACCGGTGGCGCGCCAGATCCGCAGCAGCTCACCCTGCAGGACGTCGCGGGTGATCGCGTCAAGGGCAGAGAACGGCTCGTCCATCAACAGCAGCGACGGCTTGCCGGCCCCGGAGCCGGTGTTGTCCGTCGTCGACGCGAGCGCCCGCGCCAGCGCGACCCGCTGCCGCATACCGCCGGACAGCTCGTGCGGACGCTTGTCTCCCAGCCCTGCCAGCCGAACCAGCTCCAGCAGCTCGGCAGCCTTCGCGCGCCGAGCGGCCTTCGGTACGCCGGCCATCCGCAGCGGGAGCTCGACGTTGCCGGCGGCGGTCAGCCACGGCATCAGCGCGGGCTCCTGGAAGACCACAGCGGGACGCGACGAGCTGAGCTCGATCCGGCCGCTGGTCGGCTCGTCCAGACCTGCGACCAGGTTGAGCAGCGTGGTCTTGCCGCAGCCCGACGCACCGAGCAGGCAGACGAACTCACCGGCGTACACGTCCAGGTCGACCTGGTCGAGCGCGACCACGGCCTTCTGCCCGTGCCCGAAGGCCTTGCCGACCTGGTGGAACCGGACCGGCCGCACCTCGGTGCCACTCGTGATGGTCGTCTCGCTGGCTTCGACTGTCGCGGTCATCGTCTGCCTCCTCGTCGCGGAACCGGAGCACCTGTGGGCGCTGCGGCGCGGAACACTGGCTACTTGGTGTCGAGACCGGCGGCATCGACTGTCGGCTTGCCGGCCTTCGTCAGTACTTCGTTCAGGGGGCCGAGGTCGGCGAATCCCGACACGCTCGGGGCTTCCTTGGCGATCCCGGCGGTGACCTGGTCCTTGGCCAGCTGCGGGAACTGCGCGGCGATCGGGTCGGCGGTGACCTCGATCTTGCTGAAGGCGCGGTCGATCACCGCGGGCTTCAGCGCCTTGCCGGTCAGCTCCTTGAGCTGGTCGTTGACCACCGTCTTGGCGGCGGCCTTGTCCGTGCTGCTGAAGTCGATCGCCGCGACCAGGCCGGTCAGCAACTGCTTGACCGACTCGGGGTGCTCCTGCAGGAACTGGGTGCGGACGATCAGCACGGTGGTCGGGAACTTGCCGTCCGGCCACAGGTCGGCCTCGTCCAGCAGCACCTTCGCGCCGGCGTCGAGCACCAGCCGGGACGACCAGGGCTCCGGCAGCCAGGCCGCGTCGACCTCGCCGTTCTTGAACGCGTCCAGGGTCTGCGCGTTCTCCAGGTTGGTCACCTTGACCTTGCCGGTCAGGTTCTTCTCGGCCAGCCACTTCTTCAGCGACACGTCCTGGGTGTTGCCGAGCTGCGGGGTGACCACGGTCTTGCCGGCCAGGTCCGCCGGCTTGGTGATGGTCGACCGGACCACGAGTTGGGCGCCACCCGAGGTGGTGCCCGCGATCAGCCGGACGGCCTCGCCGTTGGACTTCGCGTAGGCGTTGATGGCCGGGCCGGAGCCGATGAAGGACGCGTCCAGCGAACCGCCGAGCAGCGCGCCGACCGCCTCCGGACCGGCGTTGAACTTGGTCGGCACGAGCTTGGTGCTGCCGAGTTCCTTGCTGAACAGGCCTTTGTCGAGGCCGATCAGCGCGGCCGCGTGGGTGACGTTCGGGAAGTAGCCGAGCCGCAGCTCAGCGGCCGGGCCTTTGTCGCTCGAGGCGGCGGGCGTCTCGTCGCTGTCGGCGCGGGAGCAGCCGGCCACGGCGGCGACCAGGGAGAGGAGGGCGGCAGAGGCCGCCAGAACGCGGGCAGGACGGAAGCTGGTGATGCTCACAGGGAGACCCTCGGAGGTGCGGGCGACCACGGTCGCGGGCGGAGTTCAGAGCAGGCTGGAGAAGGACTTCAGACAGCGGGCTGAGAAAGCGCCGAAGGTCAACAGGTCGCGGAGGCGACGCGGAGCAGATCGACGTGCCGACGGCGGGTGAGCGCGTCGGCTGGTCGGTTGGCGGTGACCTGCATGCACACCATGAAACCGGAGAAAGTCCATCAACGGGCTGTGGTTTCACGATCCGAGACGACAAATCACTTACTGAGACAGCTCCGCACTTTCCGCCGATCACCCATCACCAGCCCGTTCGGCTCCGAAGTTCCTGCATGAGTGGTTCAAAATTGTTCCAAACTTATGCAACTGCAAGGCTTTCGGTATGAGCGGCGAGCGTCCCAGCGCCGCGGTCGTGGGCTCCGGGATCTCCGGCCTGACCGCGGCCTACGTCTTGAACCGGAGCCACGACGTCACCCTCTTCGAGGCCGACGACCGGCCCGGCGGGCATGCCCACACGCACGACGTGACCGACTCCGCCGGGCAGTCCCTGCGGATCGACACCGGCTTCATCGTGCACAACGAGCGCACCTACCCGAACCTGCTCCGGCTCTTCGGCGAACTCGGCGTCGCCACCCAGCCCACCGAGATGAGCATGAGCGTGCACTGCGACGGCTGCGGACTCGAGTACGCCGGTGGCCGTGGCGCGGGTTCGCTGTTCAGCCAGGCGCGGCGCGCGGCGGATCCCCGCTTCCTGCGGATGCTGGCCGAGGTCCCGCGCTTCCACCGCGAGGCCCGCACCGTCCTCGACTCGGACGACGACCGGCTCGCTTGGGGCGACTTCATCCGCACCCGCGGGTTCTCCCCGTACTTCGCGAACCACTTCGCCGTACCGCTGGTTTCCTGTGTCTGGTCGGCGGGATCGGCGGATGCCGCGCTCTACCCGGCGCGGTACCTGTTCCAGTTTCTCGAGCACCACGGCATGCTCTCGGTCGGCGGCGCGCCCCGCTGGCGCACGGTGACTGGTGGCTCCCGGAGCTACGTCGACGCGGTGACCGCCCGGGTCAGCGCGGTACGGACCTCGGCGCCGGTTCGCGCAGTACTGCGGCACGACGACGGGGTCGAGGTGGTCACCGACCGGGCCGAGGAGTTCGACAAGGTCGTCGTGGCGACCCATGCCGACACCGCGCTCGACCTGCTCGCGGACGCGACGCCCGAGGAGAAGTCGCTGCTCGACACGTTCCGCTACTCGGTCAATCCGACCTGGCTGCACACCGACACGTCCGTGCTGCCGGCATCGCGCCGCGCGCGGGCCTCGTGGAACTACCGCATGCGGGGTTGCGCCACAGACGAGCCGCAAGTGCTGGTCAGCTACTGGATGAACCGCCTGCAGGGTCTCCAGAGCGCCGACGAGCATCTGGTCACCTTGAACCCCGACTGCTGGGTCGACCCGACCAGGGCGACGGCGCGGATGAGCTATGCCCACCCGGTGTTCACTCCGGAGTCGGTCGCGGCCGCCCCGGCGTTGCGAGCCGCCGGCGGGGTGCGGCTTGCCTTCGCCGGGGCCCATCTCGGCTGGGGATTCCACGAGGACGGCTGCCGCTCGGGCGTCGCCGCGGCCGAGAGGCTCGGCGCTTCGTGGTAGCACTCCCCCAGTTGCCGGCCCTCGTGGTCGGCCACGTCAGCCACTCCCGCCGAATGCAGGTGCGGCATCGGTTCCGCTACCGCACGTACCAGTGGCTGGTGGACCTCGACCACCTGCCGCGGCGGCGCTTCTCCGCGGCCGACCACCTCGGCAAAGGGCTGTCGTTGAAGGAGAACGTGGCCACCTTCACCGCGGCGCACGGGGTCCAGCTAGCCCCGAACGACCGGGTCGTGATGCTGGCGAACGCGCGCAGCCTCGGCTACGTCTTCGATCCGCTGAGCGTGTTCTGGTGTCTCACCTCGACCGGTGAGGTGCGTTGCGTCGTCCTCGAGATCCACAACACGTACGGCGAACGTCATGCGCAGCTGGCCCGCCCGGACAACACCGGCCGGTTCACACTCGGCAAGGAGTTCTACGTGTCGCCGTTCTTCACCGTGGCCGGGCGGTACGACGTGACGCTGCGGCTCGACCCCGAGCGGGTGGCCGTGGCGATCGACCTGATCCAGCACGACCACCGGGTCTTCTCCGCCGCCTTCACCGGGAAGCACCGGCCCGCGCGGTGGATGCACCGGCTGGGTGTGGCTCTGCGCACACCGTTCCCGACCTATCAGACCTGGGCACTCATCCGAATGCATGGTGTCTGGCTCTGGCTCCGCCGGTTACCAGTGATCGAGCGTCACCGGCACGTCCCACCGGAGGGAGTTTGATGAGCACCCTGCAACTCGTCGATGTCGAACACTGGCCGGCCGTCGCCCGTACGCCGTACAGCCCGCTGCGGGCAGCCGCGGCGCGACAGATCCTGCGCGGGGCGGTCCGCGAGCTGCCGGTCGTCGTACTGCTTCCGGATGGCCGGCGGCTCGGCGCGGGTGGTTCCGACGCGCCGGTGATGGAGATCGTCTCGGACAGCTTCTTCCACCGGATCGGCGCCGACCTCAAGATCGGTTTCGGCGAGTCCTACATGGCCGGCAACTGGCGAGCCGGTCGGGGCACTGATCTTGCCGACCTGCTGAGCGTGTTCGCGAGCCGCCTGAGCCACCTCGTACCGCCGGTGCTGCAGCGGTTCCGCAAGCTGATCGAGCAGCGGATGCCGTCGTCGGAGGACAACGATCGGCAGGGCGCACGGGCCAACATCGCCCGGCACTACGACCTCTCGAACGACCTGTTCGCCGCCTTCCTCGACTCCACCATGACGTACTCGTCGGCGTGGTTCTCCTCACCGACCGACGGCTTCGGCGAGCTCGCGGAAGCCCAGCGCCGCAAGATCGACGGCATCCTCGACTACGCCGGCGTCCACGCAGGCAGCCGGGTGCTGGAGATCGGTACCGGCTGGGGACAGCTCGCGATCCACGCCGCCGAGCGCGGCGCGACGATCACCTCCGTCACGCTGTCCGCCGAGCAACGCGACCTGGCCCGCAAGCGGATCGCCGAGGCCGGAGTCAACGCGACTGTCGAGCTGCGCGACTACCGCGACGTACAGGGCCAGTACGACGCGGTCGTCAGCGTCGAGATGATCGAAGCGGTCGGCGAGCGGTACTGGCCGACATACTTCGCGACCGTCGACCGGCTGCTCGCGCCGGGCGGACGGTTCGGGCTGCAGTCGATCACCATGCCGCACGACCGGCTGCTCGCCACCCGGCACGCCCAGAGCTGGATCCACAAGTACATCTTCCCGGGCGGACTGATCCCCTCGTTGACCGCGATCGACCAGATCGCGGCTACGGCGGGTGGGCTCGAGGTCGTCGAACGCCGCGACCTCGGGCCCGACTACGCGCACACCCTGCGGCTCTGGCGCGACCGCTTCACGGCGCGCGCAGCCGACGTCGCGAACCTCGGCTTCGACGCCGTCTTCCGGCGGATGTGGGAGTTCTACCTCGCGTACTCCGAGGCCGGCTTCCGCGCCGGGTACCTCGCGGTCTCTCAGCTGGCCCTGGCCAGGAAGGACTGATCGTGGAACTCGCCGGTCGCAGGATCTGGGTCATCGGTGCCTCGTCGGGCATCGGCGCCGCGCTCGCGGAGGAGTTGTGCCGCCGCGGCGCGCACGTCGCCGTGTCCGCCCGCCGTGCCGACGCCCTGAAGGAGGTCGCGGGCGAGTGGATGACCGCGGTCCCCTGCGACATCACCGACCGGTCGTCCGTCGAACAGGCGGCGGCCGAGGTCGAGGCCGAACTGGGCGGCATCGACATCGCAGTACTGAGCGCTGGTTACTGGAAGCAGATGAGCGAGTTCGACGTCGAGTCGTTCCACCGGCACCTGGAAGTGAATCTCGGCGGCATGGCGAATTGCCTCGGCGCGCTGATCCCGCGAATGACCGCTCGGCAGGCCGGGATGATCGTGGGCATCTCCTCGGTCGCGGGCTACCGCGGTCTGCCCGGCGCCGAGGCGTACGGCGCGACCAAGGCCGCGCAGATCAACCTGCTGGAGTCGCTTCGAGCCAGCCTGCGCCCGGACGGCATCGACGTACTGACCGTCTGCCCGGGGTTCGTCGAGACCGAGATGACCGAGGACAACGCGTTCCCGATGCCGTTCATGATCAAGGCGCCGCAGGCCGCCCGGGCGATCGCCGAAGGGATGGCGAACCAGTCGGCCCGGATCGTGTTCCCGTGGCAGATGGCGCTCCTGATGAAGGCGGCCAAGCTGGTTCCGGACCGGCTCTGGGCGCGGGCTCTCACTCCTCGGTCCTGAACTGTCCAGATCAGGACATGGCTGTTGCCCCGACGCGAGCGGGCTGCATACGGTCCTCCGGGATCTGCCCGCCATGTTGAGGAGTTCGCCTGATGCCTGTTGCCCCGGACAGCTGGACCCCTGGTGGACCATTGACCGCGGACAAGCTCACCGCCGAGTACGCCGACCGCCCGCTGGGCACGGACGTCACCCGGCCCCGGCTCGGGTGGATCGCGACGGCGCCCGGCTACGGAGCCACCCAGTCGGCGTACCAGATCCTGGTGGCGTCGGCGCCTGAGCTGCTGACGCCGGAGACCGCGGACGTCTGGGACTCCGGGCAGGTGCAGTCGGCGAAGACCTTCGGCATCCAGTACGACGGGCCCGCGCCGGCCCCGCGCACGAGGTACCACTGGGCGGTCAGGCTGTGGGACGGCGTCGAGCGGGTCGGTCGGTGGAGTGGGCCGACTTGGTTCGAGACGGGCCTGCTGGCGGAGGGGTTCGGGGACGCGCAGTGGATCGGCGCCCGCGAGGTGGTCCGCGACGAGGACGTGCCTGCGCCGCTGCTGCGCCGGGCCTTCGCCCTGACGGCTCCGGTGGAGCGCGCCCGGCTCTATGCCAGCGGGCTCGCCTACCAAGAGCTGAGGGTGAACGGGCAGCGCGTGGGCGACGCAGTACTGGATCCGGGATTCACCGACTACGAGGACACCGTGCTCTATGTCGCTCACGACGTGACGGGGTTGCTGCGGACCGGCGACAACGTGCTCGGCGCCGAACTCGGCCGCGGCTTCTTCGGACTGAGCACGCCGAATACCTGGCGCTGGCACCAGACCCCGTGGAATGCCGAGCCGCGACTGCTAGCCCGGCTGGTCATCGAGCACGCCGACGGCAGCGTGACCGAGATTCTCTCCGACGACGCGTGGCGCGTGGCCGACGGACCGACGCGGTCCGACTCGCTCTTCTGTGGAGAGACCTACGACTCCCGGCTGAATCCGGTCGGCTGGAACGAGCCCGGGTTCGATGACGGCTCGTGGACCGCGGCGCTCGTGCTGCCCGCGCCGCGCGGCGAGTTGCAGGCCCAGGAGCACGAGCCGATCCGGGTGATCGAGGATGTCGCGCCGGTCTCCTTCACCCAGCCCCGGCCCGGCGTGTGGGTGGCCGACTTCGGGCGCACCACGGCCGGCTGGACCAAGCTGCGGGTGGACGCTCCGGCCGGTACGACGATCAGCCTGCTGCACGGCGAGTGGTTGCTTGCCGACGGCACCGTCTTCGCCGAGAACAAGCACGTCCACAAACCGCGGTTCCAGCGCGACGAGTTCATTGCTGCTGGCAACGGAATGGAGGAGTGGGAGCCACGCTTCTCCTACAAGGGATTCCGCTACGTGCAGCTCGAAGGCTTCCCCGGTGAACCGACGGTCGGCGCGGTGACGATGCGGGTGGTGCACTCCGACGTCCGGGAGATCAGCCGGTTCTCCGCGAGCCAGCCGTTGTACGAGCAGATCGACAACGCGATGCGGCGGACCGTGCTGAACAACCTGCACGGCATCCCGACCGACACCCCGAAGATGGAGAAGAACGGCTGGACGGGTGACGCCCAGGTCGGCTCCCCCACGATGGCCGGCACCCTCGACATGTCGCGGTTCTTCACCAAGTGGCTCGGCGACCTGCGCGACAGCCAGAACGAGGCCGGCCAGTTGCCGGTGATCGTGCCGACCGGCGACTGGGGATTCACCGAGCTCTCCCCGGCGACCGAGTGGTCCACCGTCTACCCGTTCATCCTGCGCGAGATGCACCGCTGGTACGGCGACGAGCGGCTGCTCGCGGAGCACTGGAATTCCGTACTGCGGTACGTCGACTACGAACTCGGCCGGGTCGAGGACGGGTTGTCCCTCAGCGTGCTGGGTGACTGGATCCCGCCGGGCTACCCGTCCGGTCCCCCACCGGAAGACCGCCGCCTCACCGGTACGGCGTACCTGTATCGCGCGGTCATCTCGGTGGCGGAGATCGGCGAACTCCTCGGGCACACGGCGGAGGCGGATCGCCTGCGGAAGGCCGCGGGTGAACTGGCCGACGGCATCAACCAGGCGTTCCTCGACCGATCGGCCGGGGTCTATCGGTCGGATCTGGACCCGGACTACCGGCAGACGTCTAATGCGCTGCCGCTCGCCTTCGGGCTGGTGCCGGATGAGGTGGTTCCGCAGGTGGTGGCGAACCTGGTGGCCGACATCGAGGAGCGCGGATTCCACCTCAACACGGGATGTCTCGGCGTCGTAGTACTGCTTCCGGTGCTGACGGCGTACGGGCATGCAAATGTGGCGGCCAAGGTGGCGCTGCAGCGGACGTATCCGAGTTGGGGGTACTGGTTCGACCAGGGCGCGGACACGATGTGGGAGATGTGGGAGACCGACACCCGGTCGCGCAACCACTACTTCCAGGGCACGGTCGCGCAGTGGTTGCTGGAGAACGTCGCTGGACTGCGCAACGTCAGCAACGGGTGGGAGCGCATCCTGGTTCGGCCCGACGGCCGGGAGCAGGTGAACTCGGCCGCGCTGCGGACCGACACCGTGCGCGGGCGGGTGGCCGTTTCGTGGCGGCGGGTCGGGCGGGTGTTTCAGCTCGAGGTCCAGGTGCCGGTTGGGTCGACTGCAGACGTGCACGTGCCTTCGGCGGCTGCCTCCGACGTGACTGCTGTGCCTGCGCCTTTTGCTGGTGAGCCTGCGTTCGCGGACGGCTACACCGTCTACACGGTGCCTACCGGGCACTGGAGCTTCACATCGCGGACCTCGTAGCTTCTAGCCGCCCCGCTTGAGCGAGATCGAAGGGTTTCAGCCGACCTTGGTGAACATGAGGTCGTGGCAGATCCTTCCCTCAGCGTGGGCGCGCGACTCGAACTTGGTGATCGGGCGCCAGTCGGGTCGCGGCGCCCAACCGTCGTACTCGTTGCGCAGCAGCGGTTCGGCGGTGCAGATCTCCAGCATCCGCTCCGCATAGTGCTGCCAGTCCGTTGCCAGATGCAACCTCCCGCCCGGCGCCAGCCGCGAGGCCAGCAAGCCGACGAACTTCGGCGTGATGAGGCGGCGCTTGTGGTGCCGCTTCTTCGGCCAGGGATCGGGGAAGAACACCCGTACTCCGGCCAGCGAATCCGGCGGCAGGTGGTCGCGCAGAAAGTCGAGTGCGTCGCCGTGCAGCAGCCGGACGTTCTCCAGCTCGTACTTCTCCACCCACAACATCAACTGCCCGAGCCCGGCCGGGTAGACCTCGGCCGCCAGGTGGTTCACCTCCGGCTCCCGCGCGGCCAACTGCGCCGTCGCGTACCCCATCCCCGACCCGATCTCCAGCACCACCGGCGCTTCCCGCCCGAACCAGGTCGGCAGCTCGACCTCACCCGCGGGCAGATCCTCTAGCTTCCGCCCCAACTCAGCCCAGTGGGTATCCCAAACCCGCTGCTGCCCAACCGTCATCCGAACACTCCGCCGGACATGGCTGAACACCCCCGCCTGCCGAACCTCATCCACCATCTCCACCAAGCAATCCTATGTGAGCCCAGACGCCGACCCCCTCGTCGCCCGCCCGCCCCTGGGTCGCCGCTCCTCCGTCGGCCCTGGTAAGACCGAGGAAGTCGCCCGGAGGCCCGCAGCTCGCACCTCGGTTGCAGCAAGGTGGTCCCACGGGAGTCCCGGTGACTGTGTCAAGCCTTGGGTGGGCTTGCCTTGGATGAGAAGTGCGGCCGTTGAAGGCGGGTGCCGGCAATCGCTGAGGACGGGCGATCGGCGTACGGAACGACAGGACGTACTGCATTCTCACAGCGCCTCAACCGAATCGGTAAGCGTGGAGGTTGGCGTCGTGGACGAGGTCTTCCTGTCGTTCGGTACAGCCGTGCCGGCGCAACTGCTGAGGGGTCGGTGTCTTGTGCGGGCGGGCCTCAGGTGGGGTGAGCTTGTCGGTCAGCGAGGATGGGCGGGTGGAGTTGGAGGAAGAGGTACTGACCGGCGGGAACGTCTCCGGCGAGGTTGTCCGGATCGGCCGGACCGTGCGCAAGCCGGCTACTCCGTCGACGCCGGGTGTCGAGGCCGTCCTGGAGCATCTCGCCGGATTTCCGGCGTCGCCTCGCACCTTGGGCCGCGACGAGCAAGGGCGGCACGTCGTGGAGTACATCCCCGGCCGGCTGGCTGACACCTTGCCGCCGCTCACTCCGACCGAGCTCCACAAGCTCGGCGGGCTGATCCGTGAACTGCACGACGCGATGGACGACTTCGAGCCACCGGACGACGTCGTCTGGAACGTCGCGATCCCGGATCCGGCGGAAGGCACGCTCATCTGCCACAACGATCTCGCGCCCTGGAACCTGGTGCGAGACGGCGAGCGGTGGGTGTTCATCGACTGGGACGGCGCCGGACCGGGATCACGGTTGTGGGATCTCGGCTACGCAGCCCACGGCTTCGTCCCGTTCTTGCCCGATGGCGATCCGGCGGTGGATGCACCTCGATTGCGCGCCCTGGTAGACGGATACGGCCTGGACGCTGCAGAGCGGCGCGAGCTGCCTGCCCAGATCGCGGCCCACACTCGCGGCATGTTCGACCTGCTCCGGCGGGGGCATCAGACCGGCGAGCAGCCCTGGGCACTTCTGTACTCCGAAGGTCACGCCGACCACTGGGGCCCAGCCGCGGAGTACATCGAGCGGCATCACGACGAGTGGGTTGCCGCGCTGTCCTGAGCGGGCCTCAGTCGCCCCAGAACAGGCGGTCGACGACGTTGCGGGCCTGGCGGGTTCGGCGGAGGTAGTCGTCGGTGAAGCGGCTGGTTTCGTCGGCGTTGTAGCCGCAGATCTGGGCTACGGCGGCGAGGTCTCGGGGGTCGCGTGGGAGGGAGTCGCTGGGGCGGGCTCGGACGAGCATGATGGCGTTGCGGATCCGGGTCGCCATTTCCCAGGCGCGACTGAGGATGTCGGCGTCCGGCGGCTCGACCAGGCCTACGTCGACAGCTGCCCGCAAGGCGCCGAGGGTTCTGGTCGTGCGGAGGCCTTCCACTTGGTGGGCCTCGCGCATCTGGAGTAGTTGCACGGTCCACTCGATGTCGGCGAGGCCGCCACGGCCGAGCTTCGTGTGGGTGGCGGGGTCGGCGCCGCGCGGCAGGCGTTCGGCATCCACGCGGGCCTTGATCCGCTGGATCTCCATCACGTCGCGTTCGTTGATGCCGTCGGCCGGATACCTCAGCGGGTCGATCAGCGCGCGGAAGGCTTCGCACAGCTCGGGATCCCCGCAGAGCGGATCCGCCCGAAGCAGCGCCTGCGCTTCCCACACGGCCGACCAGCGCGCGTAGTACGTGGCGTAGGAAGCAAGCGTGCGGACGAGCGGTCCCTGGCGTCCCTCCGGTCTGAGGTCCGCGTCCACCGCGACGGCCGGATCGGCACCGGGCAAGGCGAGCAGACGCCGGAGCTCGGTCGCCACTTGGGTCGCAAAGTCGGTCGCCGCCTTCTCGGAAGCATCCGGCAGCGGGTCGTGCACGAACATCACGTCGGCATCGCTGCCGTAGCTCAGCTCGTGCCCGCCGAAGCGGCCCATCGCGACGATCGCCATTCGGGTCGGCTCGGGTTCGCCCTTGGCCACGGTCCGCCGCGCGACCTCCAGCGCCGCGGTCAGGGTCGCGACGGAGATCGTCGTGAGCGCCTCGCCGACCTCCTCGACCTCGAGCAGCCCGGACAGATCCGCCGCCGCGACCCGGAACAGCTCGCGCCGCCGCGCGCCGCGGATCGCCGCCACCGCGTCCTGGGGCTCGTCCTTCCGCTTCCCCGCCGCGGACATCTCCGACAGCAAGGACTCCAGGTTGCGCGGGGTCAGCTCCCGCTCGTCGGCCAGCATCGCCGTCGCCTCGGGAGCCCGCTGCAGCAGGTCCACGGCGTACCGGCCGCTGGCGAGCAGGTGCGCGAGCCGCTCGGCCGAGGCGCCTTCGTCGCGCAACTGCCGGAGGTACCACGGCGTCGAGCCGAGCGCGTCCGAGATGGTCCGGAAAGCCAGGAGCCCGGCGTCGGCGTCAGGCGACTCGGCGAACCAGCCGAGCATGGCCGGCAGCAACGTCCGCTGGATCGAGGAACGCCGCGAAACCCCTTCGGACAGTGCCTCGATGTGGCGCAGCGCAGACGCCGGATCGGCGTACCCGAGTGCGGTGAGCCGTTGCTTGGCAGCCTCCGGTGTCAGCCGTACTTCGCCGCCGGGGATGCGCGCGACGGCGGCCAGGAGCGGCCGGTAGAAGAGCTTCTCGTGCAGCCGGCGGACCTCCAGCGCGTGTTTCTTCCAAGCCGCGGTCAAGTCCGTGATCGGGTTCTTCGTGAAGCCGAGCGACCGCCCGAGCCGGCGCAGGTCGTCATCGTCGTCGGGAACCGAGTGCGTCCGCCGCAGCCGGTACAGCTGGATCCGGTGCTCCATCGACCGCAGGAACCGGTACGCGTCCGCGAGCATCGCGCCGTCGGTCCGCCCGACGTACCCGTGGCTGGTCAACTGCTCCAGCGCGATCAGCGTCGTCCCGCTCCGCACCGATTCGTCGCTGCGCCCGTGCACGAGTTGCAGGAGCTGTACTGCGAACTCCACGTCGCGTAGTCCGCCCGGCCCGAGCTTCAGCTGGCGGTCCATATCGGCGGCCGGGATGTGGTCGACGACCCGTCGGCGCATCGCCTGGACGTCGTCGACGAATCCCTCCCGGTCCGCGGCCGACCAGACCAGCTCGTCTGTCTTCTCGGCGTACGCGCGGCCGAGCTCGGCGTCCCCCGCGATCGGCCGGGCCTTGAGCAGGGCCTGGAACTCCCACGTCTTGGCCCACCGCTGGTAGTAGGCGAGGTGGCTGTCGAGCGTCCGCACCAATGGACCCGACTTACCCTCGGGACGCAGCGCGGCATCGACCGGCCAGAGGGTGCCTTCGGCGGTGTGCGCCGAGCAGATCCGCATCGCCGCCGACGCCAACTGCGTGGCGGTCTTCAGCGCGGGTGCCTCGGGCTCGCCGTCCAGCGGCTCAGCGACGAACAGCACGTCCACGTCGCTCACGTAGTTCAGCTCGCGGCCACCACATTTGCCCATGGCAACCACCGCGAGCCGGCACTCGGCGGCCCCGGGATGCGCCTTGAAGTAGTCGTTCCGCGCGATGTGCAACGCCGTCTCCAGCGCCCCCCCGGCAAGATCAGCCAGTACTGCGGCCACCTCGTCGACGAGGAGTCCCTCGGCCAGATCGCGCGCCGCCAACCTCAGCAGCAAGCGGCGGTACTCGACCCGCAGTGCGTCCACCGGGTTGTCCGCATCGACCGCAGTGGCCAGGCACGCGGCCACGTCGTCCGGCGTCGGGTGGGAGCTCGCCAGCGCCGGATCGGCCAGGTCGTACCAGTGCCGCGGGTGTACGCCGAGGTGCCGGCCGAGCGCCTCGCTCGCCCCGAGCACGGAGATGAGCCGGCGCCGGAAGTCCGGGTCCACGTCGAGGGTGCGCGCGAACGCGGCAAGGTCGTGACGGTTCTGGTCGAGCGCCTCGGCCATCCCGAGCAGGCCGGTCAGCGCGAGGTCGGGATCCGCCGACTCCGAGAGCGAGGTGACCACCTGGTCGCTGGCCATCGGACTGCGGACGTCCAGTTCGTCGAGCCGATCCAGCATCCGTCCGGCCCGTTGCGGATTCGCGAACCCCGCCCGCGCCAGCCGACCTGCACCCGAAATCCTCCGCGCCTCCGCCACACCCGCCAGCCT
Organism: Kribbella qitaiheensis; assembly: GCF_042657745.1. GTDB lineage: Bacteria > Actinomycetota > Actinomycetes > Propionibacteriales > Kribbellaceae > Kribbella > Kribbella qitaiheensis. The sequence continues at coordinate 43,361 of NZ_JBHSKE010000050.1, forward strand.
AGTGGGACCGCCGGACCGTCCTCACCGCCCGTGAGTCGCCCACTCCCCCGGACCCACAGCCCGCGAGCCGGGCGCGGGATGTCTCGGTCGCCGCGCGGCCGGATCTCGGAAGGGTTGCGGACAGCGCTCGGTCCGACACACGCAGTTGCTTGGCATATTCGGTCCGTAGTCGGCATGATGGCTGGTTATGGTCATGATGACGGGGTCGCTCGCTGTCCGGGGCACGGTGGTCTGGTTGACGCCCCAGCAGGGTGGGCGAGTGTCCGGGCCGCCTGAGCCGGACTACGACTACGACTACACAGCAACCGCCTACCTACCGCCGCGGACGGCTGAGGACGGCCAGGCCGGGCTCGCGCTGCGCCGGTTCGCGCCGGGCGCCTGGCGATCGTCCGCCGAGGGGATCCTGGTCCCCGGGCCCCTCCACCGGGCCCAGCAGGTGGTGCCGGGCGGGATCGTGGTGGTCACCGAGGGAGTCCGCCCGGTCGGCCTCTTCACGCTCGAGGAGGTGCACCCGCTCGCGCCCGACGGCACCCCGGTGATCGAGCGGCCCGCCGAGCTGGACATCACCGGGCTGACCTCGATCCGCCCGCTCGGCGCCGACGAGCTCCCGCCGTACCGGCACTCGACCGCGGCGGCCCGCTGGTCCGCCCACGAACGCACCCCCACCGGCACCGAGCTCCACGAACCCGCCTGAAACGCGCGCCAGCGCCGGCTGTCGACAGCCGGCGCTGGACACGAGCTCGCGCGTCCGGAGGATCTGAGGAGAGACCCTCCGGACGGCGATGGACTACTCGGCGGGGATCTGGTTCAGGACGGCGAACTTGTCCGCCGCACCGCCGTTGGAGGCGACCACGATCTTGCGGGTGATCGTGTGGTCACCGCCGGCCGGGATCTCCAGCTTGAACTTGCTCATCGTGAAGTTGCTCTGCGAGTAGCCGGTGAAGGGACCGCTGGCCGCGCTGTAGACCAGGCCGTAGGTCTGGTTGTCCGGACCCGTGCCGGCCTGCCCGATCCAGCGGTTGGCGTTCGGCACCTGGCTGAACGGCCCGCCACTGGTGACCACCGGGAACCCGGACACCGCCGACCGTGATCCGGCGCCGTCGTGGTCCAGCGCGTCACCGGCCCACACCGACAGCGCGGCCGCCGAGTCGTTGCTGAAGGTCGTCGCCGCGGTGATGAACTGGTCGTCCGCCGTCGCGCTGTACGTCGTGACGATCTTCAGCCCGGGGTGCTCGGCCGACGTGCCGGTGACCCGGACGACCGCCTTGTCGCCGGTGTTCTCGACGATCTGCACGTCGGTCGACCGGGTCTGCAGCTGCTGCCACGCGCTGCCGCCGACGGGTTCGGCGGTGCTCACGTAGGGCAGGTTGATCCAGTCGAGCTGGTCCGGCTGACCGGTGATCGCCATGTCGAGCACCTTGCCGGTGGTCGACGGCGACAGCTGCGGGTCGTTGTAGACCTTGGCGATCGCCATCGCGAGGTGCTTGTTCTCGATCACGATGTCGCCGGGTCCGCCTTCGACCAGGCCGCTCGGCAGCCGCTTGCCGATGCTCGCGTCGACGTTCACCGGAGAGATCTCGAGGTTGACCTCGGTCGCTCCGCCGGAGCCGACCTCGAGCTCCTTGGCGGCCGTGCCGAAGCCGAGCTGCGCCACCTGGATGGTGTACTTGCCCGGCCCCTGCGGCAGCCCGAGCCGGTAGTTGCCAGCGGCATCGGTCGAGGTGAATCCGATGGCCGAACCACTCTGCACCACGCTGACCGTCGTACTGGCGGCCGGTGCTCCGGTGACCTTGTTGGTCACCTTGCCGGTCACGACTGGCCAAGGCGCGACCGCCGTACCGCCCGGGGTGAAGGCGTACAGGTTGCCGTCGAGGGCGCCGACGACGACCGTGTTGCCGCTGACCGCGGGACCCGCCGACACCCAGGTGCCGATGTTCTGCTGCCAGCGCGGCTGACCCGTCCCGGCGTCGAGCGCGTAGAAGCCGCCGCTGTTGGCGCCCACGAACAGCGTGTTGCCGGACAGCGCCGGCGAGGTGAAGGACCCACCCCGGTACTGCGAACCCGGCAGCAACTGGTCCCAGATGACCGCGCCGGTGGTGGCGTTGAGAGCGGTCACCGCGCCGCTCGGGAAGGACATGTAGACGGTGTTGCCCTTGATCGTGGCCGCGGACGGGGTCGCTCCGCTGCTGACCAGGGACGGGTGCAAGCTCGTGTAGCTCCACAGGACCGCACCGGTAGCTCCGTCGCGGGCGACGATGCCGTTGTTCGAGCCGATGAAGACCCGGCCGTCAGCCGCCGACGGGATGCCGTCCTGCCAGCCGCCGAGGGTGTCCGTGCCGGTCCACAGCTTCTGCCCGGTCTTCAGGTCGTAGGCGATCACGACGCTGCCGTCCTGGTTGCCAACGTAGACCCGGCCGTCCGCGACCGCCGGAGTTCCGTCGCTCATCGTGTTGCCGGCCATCGGCGAGGCCCAGATCCGCTGACCCGTCTTGGCGTCGAGCGCCAGCAGGATGCCGGCCGCCGCCTCGCCGAAGCGGGTCTGGTACGGGAACAGAACCTTGCCATCGGCAACGGTCACGCCGTAGTAGCCGTAGGTGCGCTGGTTGTTGCCTTCCGGCGCCCCCTGGGGGTCGTTGCGCCACAACAGCGTGCCGGTCTTCGCGTCCAGGGCGAACAGCGTGCCCCGCAGCGTCGGCACGTAGACGATGCCGCCGGAGACCGCGATGCTGCCGTGCACCGACGACGGAACCGTGTAGCTCCACAGCTTCTTGCCGGTGACCTGGGAGACCGCGTGCACGGCGCTGTTGCCCTCGCCGTTCTCGTCCCGCGTCCCGGCGTACACGACGCCGTCGACGATCGCGGGCGAACCGGTCAGGAAGGTGCCCTTGGTCCGGTACGACCAGGCCAGCCGCTGGCCCGGGCTGATGGCGTCGGCCGCGACACCCGCGTGCGACGCGTCGCCGTGGTGCTGGGACCAGTTCGCCCCGACGACCGGCTTGATCGCCTTCTCGTTGGTGAGAGTGAACTTCGACGAGGCCTTCCAGGACGCGCCGGTCTTGTCGAACACCTCCACGTCCACCGTGTGCTTGCCGATCTTCACTTCTGCGGGCAGACCGGCGTACCAGGTGAACTCACCCGTCGAGCCGAGCGGCTTCCAGGCCGAGCCGTCGACCCGGAACCGCGCCTTCACCGGCGCGTCGGTGGTGTCGTACGCGTTGACCTGGATGCCCGGGAACTTGTCCAGCGGGACCGACGTGCCCGGAGCGGGACTCACGATGGTGAGGTCCTTCTCCGCGCCGTAGATCCGGAACGGGTTGTCGAAGGTCTTGTTGTTCATGTTGATGAACCGGAACCCGCGCGGCGAGTTGTCGATCGTGTACGAGCTCGACACCGTCTGGATGTGCTTCGCGGTGCCGGCGAAGTCGCTCTTCGGCTCGACGTCGTTCGAGTGCTCGTGGCCGACCAGGATCAGCTCGGCGCCGTACTGCTCCAGCACCTTGCCGAACTCGTCGTAGACCGAGGGCGACCCGAACGGCACGTTCATCGGCTGGTGGGTGAGCACCACCAGGTGCTTGCCCGACTTCACGTTCTGCGCGAGGTCGGCCTTGACCCACTCCAGCTGCTCGGCGAACGGCGCGGCGCCGTTGTTCTCCAGCACCAGGAAGTGCCGGTCGCTGTAGTCGAAGGAGTACCACTCGGGGCCGACGTGCTTGCGGTAGTTGTTGATCCGCGCGGCGTAGGTGCTGCCGGCGGCGTACTCGTGGTTGCCGACGGCCGGCCAGACCGGGACCTTCGATCCCGCGGTGCTCGCCTTGTAGAACTCGAACTCCGAGTCCGTCGCGTTGTTCGTCAGGTCGCCGCTGACCTGGATGAACGCCAGGTGCTGCTTGGTCGAGTTGATCTCCTCGATCTGCTCGGGCAGCTGGGCGTTGACGTGCGGGTCGGCGACGTTGCCGAAGGTGAAGCCGCCGTCGGCGGAGGCCTTGTCCTTGCGGAGGCCGAAGTTGACCTCGCGGGTGTCGCCGGCCGCGAGCGAGCCGAGGTTCCGGTAGAACTTCGGCGTCATGTTGTCGTCGGTGCCGACGGAGTAGCCGGCCGGCTGGGTGACGAAGACCAGGTCGACGTCGCGCCGCTCGGTGTCGGACTGGAAGGTGTAGCGGCCTTGGCTGTCGGTGACGACGATCTGCTGACCGTCGGACACGCTGACGCCGGCCAGGCCGGTCTCGTTGGTGTCGATCCGGCCGTCGCTGTCGCGGTCTTCGAAGACCGTGCCGGAGATGGTGGCGCTGGGCGCGTCGACCGCGTCGGCGAGCGCGCCGGTCAGCGGCACCCCGATGACGAGGGCGGTCAGCCCGGCGGTGGCGCCGTAGAGCACCTTGTGCCAGGTACCGATCCGTGGTCGATCGGAGGAGGGCCCGCCGGGACGGGGCTTGCCCAAAAGGGGACTCATGCGAGGAAGAACCTTTCTACGAACCAGAAGAGGCCGAAGGCGGCGACGACCCCTGTCGCCATACGTTGCGCCGGCACCCCGAAGCTGGTCTTCCGGACCAGCAGGAGCAACGGGAAGACCGCGACCAGCAGGAGCGCCTGGCCCGTCTCGATACCGACGTTGAAGCTGAGCAGCGAGACCAGCAGGTCTGCGCTGACCTCATCGGTGATCCGCAGCGACCCGGCGAAGCCGAGACCGTGCAGAAGACCGAAACCGAAGACCACCGGTAACCGGTGGCGGGTGGAGCCGAGCAGGTTCTCCACCGCGACGAACGCGATCGACAACGCGATCAGCGGCTCGACGACGACGGCGGGCACGTTGATCCCGCCGACCAGGGTGGAGATCAGCGTGACGCTGTGGGCCAGGGTGAAGGTCGAGGTGACCTGCAGCAGGCCGCGGAAGCTCTTGGCGCCGATGATCAGCGCGATCACGAACAGCACGTGGTCCAGGCCGAGCAGGATGTGCTCCACGCCCATCTTGCCGAACTGCACGCTGGACGTGACCATCGAGCTGTCACCGACGCTGAAGTCGTGGTGGCTGCGGTCGAACACGGTCCGGCCGGTCCGGTCGCCGAAGTGGTACTCGACCAGGTTGGTGTGATCGTCGGCGACGGCCTCGGAGTCCTCGAAGACCTTGTACTGCAGGTGGTACGACCCCTGCGACCCGGCGCAGGAGTAGGTCAGCGCGAGCTCGGCGTACGCCTTCTGCGCGCGCTGCGAGACCGAGGTGCTCTGCAGCACCGGCTCGCAGGCGGCCCCGTCCAGCGAGACGACGACCCGCGGGTCCAGGTACTCCTCGAGCCGGTCCTTGGCACCCTCGAGCGCCTGCTTGCGGTGGTCGTCATCGGTCGCGGGGGCGCCGAGATCGACCGCCCGGGCCAGTACGTCGTACTCCAGGCTGAGCAGGTAGTTCACCTGCTGGCCGTCCTGGGTGACCGTCGAGTATCCCGTCGAAGCGATCACGTGCGCCTGGGCGGTGCTCACCCCGAACCCGAGCAGGAAGAACACCAGACCGCAGAACGTCATCCATCGCCGCATGAGACGACATCTCACGCGACCCGGACGACCACCGGGTGTCCGATCAGGAAACTATTTACCGTTATAACGCGGCAAGCAGTAACTACCTGCGACTCCGTCGCAGCGGATCGGTCAGAGAACGGGCAGCAGCTTGTTCAGCTCGAACGGCGTGACCTGGCGGCGGTAGTCCTGCCACTCCGCCCGCTTGTTGCGCAGGAAGAAGTCGAAGACGTGCTCACCGAGCGTCTCGGCGACGAGTTCGCTGTCCTCCATCGCCTGGATCGCCTCGGCCAGGCTGCTGGGCAGCGGCTTGATCCCGAGGGCCTTGCGCTCGCGAGCGGTCAGCGACCAGACGTCGTCCTCGGCCTCGCGAGGCAGCTCGTACCCCTCCTCGATGCCCTTCAGCCCGGCCGCCAGCATCAGCGCGAACGCGAGGTACGGGTTCGCCGCCGAGTCCAGCGAGCGGAACTCCACCCGGCTCGACTGCCCCTTGTGCGGCTTGTACATCGGCACCCGGACGAGCGCGGAGCGGTTGTTGTGGCCCCACGAGATGAACGAGGGAGCCTCGTCGCCGACCGCGAGCCGCTTGTAGGAGTTCACCCACTGGTTGGTGACGGCGGTGATCTCGGCGGCGTGGTGCAGCAGCCCGGCGATGAACGCGCGGCCGGTCTTGGACAGCTGGTACTGCGCGCCGCCCTCGAAGAACGCGTTCCGGTCGCCCTCGAACAGCGACATGTGGGTGTGCATTCCCGAGCCCGGCTGGTCGCTCAGCGGCTTCGGCATGAACGAGGCGTAGATGCCCTGGCTCAGCGCCACCTCCTTCACCACCACCCGGAAGGTCATGATGTTGTCGGCGGTGCTCAGCGCGTCGGCGTACCGCAGGTCGATCTCCTGCTGGCCCGGGCCGCCCTCGTGGTGGCTGAACTCGACCGAGATGCCCATCGACTCGAGCATCGTGATCGCCTCGCGGCGGAAGTCGTTGCCGATGCCCTGCGGGGTGTGGTCGAAGTACCCGGAGGAGTCGACCGGTTCGGGGTACGTGCCGGGCGCGCCGGACAGCGACTTGAACAGGTAGAACTCGATCTCGGGGTGGGTGTAGAAGGTGAAGCCGAGGTCGGCCGCCTTCGACAGGGTCCGCTTCAGCACGTGCCGCGGGTCGGCGAAGGACGCCGAGCCGTCGGGCATGTTGATGTCGCAGAACATCCGCGCGGTGCCCATCGTCTCGCCCCGCCAGGGCAGGATCTGGAACGTCGACGGGTCCGGCTTGGCCAGCATGTCCGCCTCGGTCACCCGGGCGAAGCCCTCGATCGCCGAGCCGTCGAACCCGATCCCCTCGGCGAACGCGCCCTCCAGCTCGGCCGGCGCCACCGCGACCGACTTCAGGAACCCGAGCACGTCGGTGAACCAGAGCCGCACGAACCGTACGTCGCGCTCCTCGAGCGCGCGCAGCACGAACTCCTGCTGCTTGTCCATCGGCGAGTCCACCTCTCATGCGTCGGAAAACACTTGTCGAGCGAGCCTCACACAGTGTGCCCCGGCTGTGTTAAGCAGACGTTACGTGTTGCCGGGCGCCTCCGGCGAAACCGGCCTCGGCGTACCGTACAGCCGTGGCCCAGAGTCCGATCCAGAGTCCGATCCCGAGTCCGATCCAGACCCCGATCCTGATCTTCGACGGCGACTGCGCCTTCTGTACGACGAGCGCCCGCTGGCTGCAGGGAAAACTGGGCGGAAGCGTCCTGGTGGAGCCCTGGCAGTTCACGGACCTCGCGGCGTACGGGACCACCGCGGAGCGGGCGACGTACGAGGTGCTCTGGGTGGACGCGGCGGGGCGGATCCACGGCGGCGCGCAGGCGTTCGGGCGCTGGCTGATCCACAGCGGCGGTGCCTGGCGGGTGCTCGGCACCGTGATCACGCTCCCACCCGTGCGCTGGCTGGCGGCGGGCGTCTACCGGCTGATCGCGAACAACCGGGAGAGGATGCCCGGCGGCACGCCCGCCTGCGCCCTGCCGCGTCATACCAGCACGCCGGAGGACTAATCTTCGTCGGGTGCAGACGATCTTCCACGCCGCCCTGATCGTGGCCGGGCTCCTCTGCGCCAGTGATCTGCTGCTAAGCACGGCCCGGTACGTCCGTTCGATCCAGCAGAAGCGACCCGCCGAGCTGGATGTCCTCGGGCGCCGCTGGCTGCCGATCCCGGAGCTCGGTTTCGGCATGTTCGCCTTCTGCTGCCCCGGCCTGGTCACGCTCGCCCTGACCGACGCCGACGGCACCCTGCCGACCAAGCAGATCCTGCTCGCCGCGTTCGTCTTCGGGTACGCCGGTGCGGTGCTGTCCCGAGTGGTCCGTACTCCGGGCCCCGGCGGCCGCCGCTTCCGGCTACGCGCCGGCCTGCTCCTTGGCCTGCCGGCTCTCTTCGGCCTGGTCTTCGGCCTCTCCGGTGTCGCCGGCTGAGCTGCTTGAACTGTCCGGGCTGTTCGAGCCCCGGCGCTGCTGGAACCAGGGCACGATCCGCTCCATCGGCGCGAACGCCAGCCAGCAGACGACCGTCGGCAGGAAGTGGATCAGCAGGATCGCCGTGTTCGCGACGTGGAAGCCGATGAAGAACAGCGCGCCCAGCAACTGCCAGCGGCCCTTCAGCCAGAGGATCACCGGCGACAGGAACTCGCCGATGATGCCGACCCACTGCATCACGTGCAGCATCCACGGGTGGTGCAGCAGCCATTCGCCGACCGGATGCGGCCGCCGCACGATCGCCCACGTCAGGATCGCGCTGCCGGGCCACGCCAGCGTCCACCCGGAGCCGCGGAGCTTCGCGATCGCGGACAGGAAGTAGGTGGCGATCACCGAGATCTGGACGCACTTGATCGCCCAGCCCGCCGCCTCGGACCTGGTCTGGTCCGCGTACGGCGAGATCTCCCGGCGCCACTTCCAGTTCCAGCCCTCGGTGCGCGGGGCCACCGTCGGCAGCACCCAGAGCGCGACCACGAGAGCCAGGTGGTCGTGGTCGACCTTGCCGTCGCTCATCCCGATCAGCACCCACCAGGTGAACGCCGGGGCGACGATCCAGCCGGCCAGCCGCGGCAACCTGTTGGTGGATGCCACCAGGCAAGCGACGATCAGTACGACGTACAGGGTGGTCGTGTTCGCCACGGACGGCTTCGGCAGGTCGAACAACCGGGCCAGGAACAGCGGCTGGTAGAGCCCGGGGTGCTCGCCCTTGAGCCGGGTGTCCCGCACGAACGCGTGCATGTCGAGGATGACGAACAGGTAGAGGATCGTCCGCAGCCACGCGATCCGCGCCAGCGCGATCGCCGGGGTGAACCAGTTCAGGGCTCGTTGCGTCCGGGTGGCTTCCGTGCTCATCGGTGCACCTGCCAGGTGGCGAGGACCTCGGACTTCGGCGGGCCATCGACCCGGCCCTTCACCAGCGTGGTGGTGTCCCGGATCAGCTCGAGCTTCACGTACTTCGGCTGGTCCGGGTGCTTGCGCGCCCACCCGTCGGCGACCGACTGCAGCAGCGACGGGTCCGCGACGATCTCCCCGGTCCGGGCCTCGATCTCGGCCCGGGCCACGCCGGCGCCCTCGATGTTCAGCGGTACGTCGACCGTGGTGCCGGCATCGGTCTGCGCGCTGATCCGGGTGTAGGTGATCGACGCGTCGTCGGCCACCGCACCGGCGTACTGCGACATCGGGCCGAACGGCCAGGCGTCGTCGGTCGCACGCACCGAGCCGTTGATCAGCAGCGCGATCCCGACCAGCGCGACGAGGATCCGGACCGCCTTGCCCACCCTGCCCAGCCGGATGTCCGAGCCGTCTGGTCTGGCGCCGTCCTCCGTCCGCTGCTGCCCGCTCGTCACGCCGCCATTACACACCAGCCGGGTTTCACCCTCCGGCAGCGCCGTGGTGAGAATGTGGGGCGGACGCGCAGCGAAGGGACACCAGGATGCCCACCATCCAGCAGATCGCCGAGGCCTTCTCGAGCCACCAGTTCCGGGAGGTCTACGACTATCTCCACCCGCAGGTCGAGTGGGTGCTGGTCGGCGCCGCCCGGCTGGAGGGACCCGACCAGGTGAAGGTCGCCTGCGAGCAGTCCCTCGAGCAACTGTCCCGCACCTCGACCCAGTTCCTCCGGTTCAAGAGCGTGGTCGGGACCGACGCGGTCGCCGTCGACACCGTCGCCAAGTACGTCGACGCGAGGTGGCAGAGCTCGTTCGTCCGGTCCTGCGACGTGTACGAGTTCGTCCAGGGCTGGCTGGTCGGCATCACTTCCTACACCGCGGAGATCGAGGCTGACGACGTCCGGTAGGTGAACCGGCGGATCAGCACCTCCAGCGGTCCCCGCCGGCCGGTCCGCCGCATCCAGTCGGCCATCAGCACGGTCGTCAACCAGGTCGCTGTCGCCAGCAGCGCGGTCGTCGTGACGGTCAGGTCGTCTGCCAGACCACCCAGGTAGGGGGTGAAGGCAACGGCCCAGACGATCGATTGGAACAGGTAGCAGGTCAGCGAGCGCTGCCCGACCGCCGCCACAGCCAGGGTGATCGGCCCCGGCCCAGCGCTGAGCCGCCTAGCGATCAGCACGATCAAGGCGGCATAGCCGAACCCACCCAGTACTCCCGTCGCGTCGTGCAGCGGCCCGATCAACTCCAGGGTGTCGGTGCTCGGCTTGCTGATGACTCGGGCGAGCATCAACGACGCCGGCTGGGCCCCGGCGACGGCTGCGCCGACACCGACGATCGCTGTCCAGCGGAGCAGCGCGAGATGCTTCTGCGGCTGCTCGAGGATCCGCCGTCGACCGGCCCAGACGCCGACGAGGAACGGGCAAGCGAAGCCGATCGGACCCAGCAGCGCGATGAACGGATGCACCACGACTCGCTCGGCGAACCCGGTGAAGAGGTCCGGCGACAGCATGGAGCGGTCCGGCGCGTCCGCGCTGATCGCCATCGAGTCGGCGCTCGGCAACCAGCTCAGCAGGTAGAAGAACAGCGCGACCAGCAGGATCGTCCTGTCCTTCCAGCGCAACGCCCAGACGCCGATGAACAGCAGTACGCCGTACGCGCCCAGGATGTCGCCGATGTAGAACAGCATCGCGTCGGCGAAACCCAGCACGACCAGGAACAGGGACCGTCGCCAGAGCAGCAACCTGGTCGATCGCCAGGACCGGCCGGCCTCCGTCTGCCGCGCCGCGATCCGCGCAACGCCGTACCCGAACAGCAGGCCGAACAGCGGGAACGCCCTGCCGTCGACGAAGGTCGCGATCAGCCAGGTGACCACCCGATCGAGGCCCGAACCGTCCTGCGGGAACCCGCCGAGCACGGACCTGCTCTGCAGGAAGTAGTGCGGGTTCGCCAGCGCGATGAACAGCAGCATGAACCCGCGCGCCAGATCGGGCCCAAGCGCCCGCGCCGAAACCCCCGTCGGTCCGCTCTCAGGTCCGCTTTCAGAAGAAGTCACTCCCCCACTGAAGCGGCTGCGCAGCGGTCCGGCAGCCGCACAAAGTATCGGCCGCCGCGACCTTCGTCTGTCCGCTCGCGCAGAAATGGTCAAGATCCCGCAGACATGGTCGAAAGAGGAGCGACCGACCAGTAGGGTGCTCCCGTGCCTCAGCTACGGGTTGCTCTCGCTCAGCTCAACGTGACGGTCGGTGACATCGATGGGAACACCGACAAGATCGTTTCCTGGACGCGCAATGCCGTCGAGCGAGGCGCCCACGTGGTCGCCTTTCCCGAGCTGGCGCTGACCGGATATCCGGTCGAGGATCTGGCCCTGCGCCAGTCGTTCGTCACGGCGTCCCAGGTCAAGCTGCGCAAGCTCGCGGCCCGGCTGGCCGAGGAGGGTCTCGGCGAGATCGTGGTGATCTGCGGCTACCTCGACCGCGCCACCGGTACGGCGATGGGCATCGATCGGCTGGGTCGCCCGAAGGGATCGCCCACCAACTCCGCGGCCGTGATCCACCAGGGTGAGGTCGTCGCCAGCGCGGTCAAGCACCACCTGCCGAACTACGGCGTCTTCGACGAGTTCCGGCACTTCGTCCCCGGTGACACCCTGCAGGTGATCCGGATCCACGGCGTCGACGTCGCCCTGGTGATCTGCGAGGACCTCTGGCAGGACGGCGGCCCGGTGGCGGCCACCCGCGCCGCCGGTGCGGGACTCCTGCTGGTGGTGAACAGCTCGCCGTACGAGGCGAACAAGGACGACGTCCGCGGCGAACTGGTCACCCGCCGGGCCCGCGAGGCCGGCTGCCCGCTGGCCTACGTGAACCTGATCGGCGGCCAGGACGAACTCGTCTTCGACGGCGACTCGCTGATCGCCGATGCCGAGGGCAAGGTGTTCGCCCGCGCGCCGCAGTTCGAGCAGGGCAGCATGGTGGTCGACCTCGACCTGGCCGCCCCCACCGGTACGCCGGGCGGCGAGCACGAGGGCATCCGCATCGTGCACACCGTGCTGCAGGATGACCCGCTGCCGGAGTACGAGCCGATCGCGAGCGCGCTGGCGCCGCGGCTGTCCGACGAGGCCGAGATGTACGGCGCGATCGTGACCGGGCTGCGCGACTACGTCCAGAAGAACGGGTTCAAGTCCGTGCTGCTCGGGCTGTCGGGTGGGATCGACTCCTCGCTGGTGGCCGCGATCGCCTGCGACGCGATCGGCGCCGAGCACGTGTTCGGCATCTCCAACCCGAGCGTCTACTCCAGCGACCACTCCAAGGACGACGCCGCCGAACTGGCCGCGCGGACCGGGCTGAACTACCGCGTGGTGCCGATCCAGCCGATGGTGCAGCCGTTCCTCGACACGCTCGGGCTGACCGGGCTGGCCGAGGAGAACCTGCAGGCGCGGGTGCGCGCGGTGATCTGGATGGGGCTGTCCAACGCCGACGGCCACCTGGTGCTTGCCTGTGGCAACAAGTCGGAGCTGGCCGTCGGCTACTCCACCATCTACGGCGACGCGGTCGGCGGGTACGCGCCGTTGAAGGACGTGCCGAAGACCGTGGTCTGGCGGCTGGCCAAGTGGCGCAACGCGGATGCCAAGGAACGCGGCCAGCAGCCGCCGATCCCGGAGAACGCGATCGCCAAGCCGCCGTCGGCCGAGCTCCGGCCGGGTCAGGTCGACACCGACTCGCTGCCGCCGTACGACCTGCTCGACGACATGCTGGACGACTACGTCGAGCAGGACCGCGGTACGGCCGAGCTCGTCGCCGCCGGGTTCGACACGGAGCTCGTCAGCAAGGTGATCCAGCTGGTCGACAAAGCGGAGTACAAGCGGCGGCAGTATCCTCCGGGTCCGAAGATCACCCACAAGGCCTTCGGCCGGGACCGGCGGCTGCCGATCACGAACGCTTGGCGTGAGGACGCGAGGAAGGTGAAGGAGACCTGAGCGGATCCTGGCGTAACCGCCCATTCAACGACAGTCCGTTCTTCCCACCGGAGTCTCCGGAGGCCGGGGACGACTGGGACGTGCCCGAACGCCGTAGCGATGCCGGCGCCACTGCAGGCCCGACCCCACCGCCCCGGCCGGGTGTGAGCGACCACTCACGCACGGGCGGTAGCGCTCACCCTCCGCAACGGTGGGACGATGAAGGCATGGTTGACAACTTCCTGTCGGCCGGTACCAACGGCGACGCCGATGACGAGATGCCGGCGCCGTACGGGACCGGACCGAAGAACCGGACAACCGAGGAGCACCACCGCTCGGAGTACGGCTATGCCGAACCGGACCGTTCCGGCGACGGCTGGCGCGACCGCTCGACCGCGCTCGACGGCCTCGACCCGTCCCCGTCGCTGCCGAACGCGCCCCGGTCCTACGAGCGTGGCCCCGTGCCCCAGCAGCCGTACGTCCCGAAGCCGCCGTTCCTGCCGAGTCCGCCGCCGGAGCCGGAGTACCCGACGGCCGGTGGGTATCAGCAGGGGTACACCGAGCCGTCGTACCGGGAGCAGTACCGCGAGCCGTCGTACGACGAGTCGCCGTTCGCGCCGCGACCTCCGTACGAGGAGCCGACGCAGGAACGTCCATTGCAGGAACGTGCTCTGCAGGAGCGGGCTGCTCAAGAGCGGGCCGCCCAGGAGCGCGCCGTCCAGGATCGTGCTGCGCAAGAACGTGCTGCCCAGGAACGGGCCGCCCAAGAACGTGCGACCCAAGAACGTGCTGCTCACGAGCGGGCTGTGCACGAGCGGGCTGCTCGTGAGCGTGCCGCGCACGAACGGGCTGCCCAGGACCGTGCGGCTCAGGAGCGTGCCGCCCAAGAGCGGGTGTCGCAGGAACGCGCTGCACAGGAACGTGCGGCCCAGGAACGTGCCGCGCAGGAGCGGTTGTCGCAGGAACGGTTGGCGCAGCAGGAGCAGAGTCCGTTCCGGACTCAGCCGCAGCAGAACCCGTTCGCTCCCGGTGCCGCCGGGGGCCAGCCGCAGAACCGTCCGGCTGCGCCAGGTCCTGGTGGCCCTGCGCCGGCTGGTGGCCCTGCGCAACCAGGCGGACCGGCACAGGCCGGTGCTCCCGGGCAGGGACCGCGTCCGGGTACGCCCGGTGCTTCCGGCAACGGTGTGACGCCGCACGGCTCGAGCAACGGCTGGAGCAACGCCACCCCGGGGTCGTCGCAGTCCAACGGACTCTCGACTCCCCCGCCACCGCCGGCCCAGCCCACCGCCAACCCATCGGCGAACGGACTCGGCTCGCACGGTCCCGGCTCCAACGGGCTCAGTTCGCATGGCGCCGGCTCCAACGGCCTGAGTTCGCACGGCCCGGGTTCGAACGGCCTCAGCAGCAGTCTGGGTTCCAACGGTCTGGGCTCCAGTGGTTCGAACGGCCTGCCCCTGGGCCCCGCGGCCGGTGGCCCTCAGCCGAAGGCCGCGAACGGCACCACGCCGCCCGCCGGCAACCCGGCACCCAACGGCCCGGCTGCGAGCCCGTCTCCTGCGAGCGCGGCTTCCAGCGAACCGCCCAACGGACCGACCGCAGGCGGCGGTGCTTCAAATGCCCCGGCCGACACGACGAACACCGCGGCGTCCAACGAACCCGCTGCGACCAGGACCGGACCGAGCCCTCAAGGTCCGACGGGCTGGACTGGTCCTGCGCCGACTCCCGGTTCGATCCCACCCAGTCCGGCGGCCAGCGCTGCCAACGGTTACCCGTCGGACCCGTCAGCGGAGTACGAAAGCAATGCACCTGTGAGCAACGCACCTGTGAGCAATGCACCTCCTTCGAGCGAGCAGCGACCCGCCAGGGCTCGCCGTCGTGCTGATGTGCAGCAGGACGCACCCAGCCTCGTCCGCCAGGACGCGGCAGGCTCGCACCGTGCCGGCCGTCGTGCCCAGCCGTCCGGCAGCACTCCCGGCACGGTCACCAACAGCACCGGTTCGACCGGCGCCTCGGCAACCACAGGCGCGTCCGGCGGTACTCCGACGGATCCGGGCAAGCGGCCGCGCAGGTACCGGATTCACCACCTGCGCGACATGAAGGGCCGCGGCGAGAAGTGGGCGATGCTCACGGCGTACGACCAGTACACCGCAGAGATCTTCGACCAGTCCGGCATCCCGGTGCTGCTGGTCGGCGACTCCGCCGCGAACAACGTCTTCGGCTACGAGTCGACCCTGCGGGTCACCGTCGACGAACTGATCCCGCTCGCGCGGGCGGTCGCCGGCGCGGTCGAGCACGCGCTGGTCGTCGCGGACCTGCCGTTCGGTTCGTACCAGGCGTCGCCCGAGCAGGCGTTCCACACGGCCGTCCGGTTCATGAAGGAGGCCGGTGTCCACGCGGTCAAGCTGGAAGGCGGAAGGACCGTCGTACCGGCGGTCGAGAAGCTGACCCAGGCCGGCATCCCGGTGATGGCCCACATTGGCTTCACCCCGCAGAGCGAGCACAGCATCGGCGGCTACCGCGTCCAGGGACGTGGTGACCAGGCGGCCGGGTTGATCGACGACGCGGTCGCGCTGGCCGAGGCGGGTGCGTTCTCGGTAGTGCTGGAGATGGTGCCGGGCGACGTCGCCGCGGAGATCACCAAGCGCATCCCGGTGCCGACGATCGGCATCGGCGCCGGCCGCGACACGGACGCCCAGGTGCTCGTGTGGCAGGACATGGCCGGGCTCCGCTCCGGCCCGATGCCCCGCTTCGTCAAGCAGTACGCCGACCTCCGGGGCATCCTCACCAGCGCAGCCACCACCTACGCCGCCGAAGTAGCCAACGGCACCTTCCCCACCGACGACCACACCTTCTGACTCACCGGCCTAGATCAGGGCCGGCCTAGATCCAAGGAAGGGCCGAGCGCTCGGACCAGTACTCGTAGGGCTCCTGGACGAACTCGGTGAGCGGGCCGCGGTCCACCGGTGCGAGGTTGGATTCCAGTTGCTCGGCGGTCGTTGCGCCGCTCAGTACTACGTCAGCCCACGGCTGGGCGGCGGCCGCACCGATGGCGAGGGAGTCCGGCGCGACGCCGTGTTGTACCGCGAACGCGTTGAACGGGGTCTCCCCCGCCTTCGAGGTCAGGCGTCCGTTGGCGACGGCTTCCTTGACGACCACGAACCAGCCGGCGTCATGGACCTCGGCCAGCGCTGGGCCGACTGACCTCTCCAGCACGTTCCACGTCGCTTGGACCGCACTGAACGGACCGCCGAGCTCCAGAGCCTTGCGCAGCGTCTCCGCCTGCCGCGGACCACTCGTCGACAACCCGACCCGTACTCCGCTGTCCGCCAACGCCGCGAGGCGGTCGAGCAGGTCCTTGTCACCAAGAGCCGGGCTGTCCGTCGTGAGGCTGTGCACGAGGTAAAAGTCAGGCGGACCACCCAGCGCCTGCAGGGTCTCGGGCCACTGTCGTTCGAAGGTCGCGAGCGAGTGGTCCTTCACCTCGTGGGTGTCCGCGTCATGCCGCCAGTCGGCGACGTACGTGTAGCCCCATTTCGAACCCACAGTCAGCTCGCGTCGCCGTTCGGGAGTCAGCCACTCCCCCAGGAACTGTTCCGCCAGACCGTAGGAGCGCGCGGCATCGAAGTACCGGACACCCGCCTTCCAGGCCTGGTCGAGCAGTTCGTGGGTCCGGCGGCGGAGGTCCTCGACCTCACGATCGGGCGGGAGGTCCTGGTCGTGCCCGAGGTTGATGTACCCCGGTCGTCCGAGTGCCGCCAGTCCCAGTCCGATCCGCGCAGTCATGCTGCGATCGTCTCACCGGCGGCCGGCGCGGCCACGCTCGCTCGATGTGAGACGCGCCGCACGGATACTCGAAGGTGGGGAGCGGTCGGTAGCGTTTCGAGGTGTGACTGATACCCGCCTGCCACCACCTGGCACCGTCGTCCGGCGCAAGACGGCCCGCGTCCTGCCTGTCCGCCCGGACGGCAAGGTGCTGCTGCTGCACGGATGGGACCCGCTGCGCCCGCAGACGCCGTACTGGTTCACCATCGGCGGCGGCGTCGAACCGGGTGAGACGGTGAAGCAGGCCGGGATCCGCGAACTGCGCGAGGAAGTCGGCATCCTGCTGCCCGCCGACCAGCTGGGCGAACCGGTGGCGACGAACGAGATCGAGTTCGAGTGGGGCGGCTGCCCGATCATCCAGCACCAGACGTTCTTCGCGGTCGGCGTCGACGCGGTCGAGGTGAGCTTCGCCAACCAGGAACAGCTCGAGCTGGAGACGATCAGCGATCACGGCTGGTGGCACCCGGACGAGCTGGAGGCGACCGGACAGGCCGCGCACATCACCATCCCGAACCTGTTGCGGCAGGCGGTCGAGGCGATCAGGTACCGCGAGGCCTCCTGATCAACGCTCGCGGGCCTTCTTCAGGACCTTCTTCTTGACCTTCTTGTCCACGATGTAGTGCCGCAGGTCGAGACGCTCGGCGCAGCCGGCATCACTGAGCCGCTTCAGGACGACCGGGCACTTCTTGCACCTGGGCTTGTCCTTGCAGCACTTCTTCTTCGCGGTCATGGACGGCACCCGGCAAGCGTAGGTGAGCCTGCCCTTATCTTCTAGCTGACGTCACAACGACTGTGTCGCACCTCACTGCAGCTGTTCGGTCAGCAATGACCGGGCCTCCACCAGTGACGGTCCGTACCAGGTCAGGTGCCGTCCGGATATACACCGGGACGGCCGCTCGAAGGCCTCCGGCCCATCCACGGGCGAGAACGCGTAAGGCTCGTCCGGCAACACCACCAAGTCGTACTCCGGTAAGGCGTCCAGGTCGACCTTCGGATAACGCTGCGGGGAATCCGCGAAGACATTGTCGACGCCGAGTCTTTGCAGCAGATCACCGGCGAAGGTGTCGCGTCCTAAAACCATCCACGGCCGCCGCCAGATCGGAATCACCGCCCGCCGGCGCGGTCCGCGGTACGGCGTCCGCCAAACCGCGCGGGCTTCGTCGAGCCAGTGCGGAACCTCGCCGGTGATTGCCGAGAGCATTCGCTCCAGTGAGTCGAGTGATTCACCGACGGTCGTCGGCGCGGTGACCCAGACCGCGATCCCGGCGGCGCGCAACGCGTCGAGATCGGCCTCGCGATTCTCTTCGGCGTTCGCGATCACGACATCCGGCGCGAGGTTGCGAATCAGTTCGACGTCCGGGTTCTTGGTGCCACGCACCCGCGTCACCTCGAGGTCCGCGGGATGCGTGCACCAGTCCGTCGCACCGACCAGCAAGTGCGCGTGCGTTGCCGCGACAGCCTCTGTCAGCGACGGCACGATGCTGACCACGCGCCGCACTCGCGACGGCAACGGGACAACCGTTTGCTGGTCGTCGTGCATGCGTTCAGCACCCCTCTTCGATCGCCTGCACAACAGCATCGCAGACCGTTCCAACGTCCGTCCGAGGTGCGTTCGACGCGCCTTCGACGTGCCTTCGAGGTGCGCTGTGAGGAGAGGTTGCCGATGACAACACTTCGTCCGCGACACCGCGAAACGGCTGTTCGGCACCGTTTTTCTGCGCGTGTCGCCAACAAATCTCACAGCCCATCGGGCAAGCTCGACGCGCACCGGAAACCCTTCTCTACAAGGATTTTCGGACTTTTCGCCCGGATTGGCCGCCGGGACGCCTTAACGTGCTGACGTTTCGGGTGCTTTACGTACGCACCAAGTGTTGTCATCATCATGACGACGAGGAATCCACCGTGGTTTTCCTCAGCCGCACCAAGGAGGCAGAGTGCCAGCCACAAAGGCAGCCGCAGGGAAGGCGACAGCCAAAAAGGCTTCTCCCGCCAAGAAGACTGTCGCCAAGACGACCAGCGCGGCGACCAGCCCGCGCAAGGTCACCGCAGCGAAGAAGACAGTGACGAAGAAGGTGAGTGCGGCGAAGAAGGCGGTCTCCAAGGCCCCCGCCAAGAAGACGGCCGCGAAGAAGACGACTGCGAAGAAGACCGCCGCGAAGAAGACGACGGCGAAGAAGGCCCCGGCCAGGAAGGTCGCCGCCAAGAAGGTCGTCGCGAAGAAGACGACGGCCAAGAAGGCCCCGGCGAAGAAGACCGTGGCCAAGAAGGCCCCCGCCAAGAGGGCGACGACGGCGAAGAAGACCGTCGCGAAGAAGGCGCCGGCCAAGAAGACGACCGCGAAGAAGACCGTGGCCAAGAAGGCTCCCGCCAAGAAGACGACGGCCAAGAAGACCGTCGCCAAGAAGGCACCGGTCAGGAAGGTCGCCGCCAAGAAGGCACCCGCGAAGGTCGCGGCCAAGAAGGCACCCGCCCGCAAGGTGGCTGCCAAGAAGGCCCCGGCCCGCAAGACCGTCGCCAAGCGGGCGACGACCGCGCGGAAGGCCCCGGCTCGCAAGGTCGCGGCGAAGAAGGCCTGATCGCGAGTTCGCACCACGACACTGAGGGGCACCACCGAATCCGGTGGTGCCCCTCAGCCGTGCTCAGGTGCTGGTCAGTCGTCGTTCCACTTCGGGTCGTTGTCCCAGGCCTCGTTGCGTTCCTGGACCTTCTCCAGCGCCCGGGCCGCTTCTTCCGGCGAACTGTAGGGACCTAGTCGCTCCGCGGCCCGGTCACCGTCGTAAGGCTCGACCTTGCCGGTTTTGACGTTGTAGTACCACTCGTTGCTGTGATCGTCGGTCATGACCGCTGACCACCTCCCGGGAGTCTTGTCGCAGCTAACTAGAATGATCTCACCATGTCGCTTCTCACTCCTGGCATCATCTCGCCTCGCCGTCCGGTACCCGCGTCCATTCCCCGGCCGGAGTACGTCGACAAGCCCGCGCCGACGCCGTACGACGGGTCCTACGTCACCGCGCCCGAACTGGTGAAGAAGATGCGCGTCGCGAGCAAGCTCGCCGCGCAGGCGCTCGAGGCTGTCGGTGCCGCCGCGAAGCCGGGTGTCACCACGGATGAGCTGGACGCGATCGGCCACGACTACCTGGTCGAGCGTGGTGCCTATCCCTCGACCCTCGGCTACCGCAACTACCCGAAGTCGCTGTGCACCTCGGTGAACGAGGTGATCTGTCACGGCATCCCCGACGACCGCCCGCTCGAGGACGGCGACATCGTCAACGTGGACATCACCGCGTTCCTCGACGGTGTGCACGGCGACACCAACGCGACCTTCCTGGTCGGCGACGTCGACGAGGAGAGCCGACTGCTGGTCGAGCGCACCCGCGAGGCGCTGAACCGCGGCATCAAGGCGGTGAAGCCCGGCCGTCAGGTCAGCATCATCGGCCGCGTGATCGAGTCGTATGCGAAGCGCTTCGGCTACGGCGTCGTCCGCGACTTCACCGGGCACGGCATCGCCACCGCGTTCCACTCCGGGCTGATCATCCCGCACTACGACGACGAGCGGTTCGACGACGTGATCGAGCCGGGCATGACGTTCACGATCGAGCCGATGCTCACCCTCGGGTCGTACGAGTACGACCTCTGGGACGACGGCTGGACCGCCACCACCAAGGACCACTCGCGCACGGCCCAGTTCGAGCACACCCTCCTCGTCACCGACACCGGCGCCGAGATCCTCACCCTCCCGTGAACCACCCGGCGACCGTACTGCGCTACGCCGCCGACCACCTCCCCGGAGTACTGGCCCTCTGCACCACCGAAGGCTGGACCAGCTACATCCTCTAGCCCTCCTGAGCTCTTAGAGCGCGAGGGCTGTGGTGACTACTTCGCGGCCGAAGGGGATTGAGGATTTGGCGTCGGCGGTGGTGAAGTGCTGGGGGTGGCCGGAGCGGTGGGTCAGGCAGCGGGTGATCAGGTCGGTCCAGGTGGGGAAGGCGGCCAGGGCGTGTTCGCCGGCGGCGGTCTTGGAGACTATGTTGCCGGTGGCCAGTAACGCGTGGAGGCGCGGGACGCCGAGGACCACCCACGGGAGGATCCAATCGGGGAGGACCTCGTCGTCGGGCTTGTCGGCGACGGCTGCCTCGAGCTGGTCGAAGTTCGGTGCCCAGTACGACGTGAGGTTGGCGCGGGTGAAGTCGACGAGAGCCTGGTGGTCGTCGTGCACGGTGAGGCCGGGGACGCTCCGCACCGCGAGGGACTGGCGCGCCATTTCCGACCACAAGACCGGGCTGACCGGGCCGCCGTACAGGGCTTCTTTGAAGACGCCGTCCAGGGTGAACACGACCGGCTTGCCGGGATCCGGCGCGACTGCCAGGTCCTCGGCGGTCAGGTAGGTCACGTCGAAGGCGGGCTTGGTCGGCAACTCCTCGTGCACTGACCGGACGGCGGAGGCATCCGTCAGCGGCTCGGCGACGACGACCACCCCGTCGATGTCGCTGGACGCCGGGTGGAAGTCGCCGAGCGGCACCGACCCCGTCAGGTAGAGACCGACCACCTGATCCGGCAGGACCTTGTCGATCAGTTCCAGATAACGCGTCGTGGTCTCGGCGACTTCCGGCGGAAGGGACGTCATCGGTTGGAGGCTCCCTGGATGAAAGCCGCGAGATCCTTGGACTGCTGCACCCGCGACGGCTCGTGGACGTACATCATGTGACCCGCCGGGTAGTAACGAAGTTCGATGTTGTCGCGCAGTTCGGCCGGGATCTGCAGCCGGGCGATCGTGTGCTCGGTGGCGAAGTACGGCGTCGCGCAGTCGTAGTGTCCCGACGCCACGTGCACCTTGAGGTGCGGGTTCGCCCGCATCGCCTCGGCCAGCTTGTCCGCGACGCTGACGTGGCTGTTCTCGAACTCCTTGAAGGACCAGTCCTTGGCCGCCTGGCTGCTGATGATCTCGTACGGCAAGTCGTTGAGGTACTCGAGCTCCGCGCGCAGGTAGTGGTTCACCGCCGCCGTGTACGGGCCGATGATCGCCCGGAACGACGGGTCGTCGGTCGACACCTCACCACCGGAGTCCGCGTCCCAGCCGGTGAAGCGCCCGTCCAGCCGGCCGGCCACCTGGCGGCGGGATCGCAGCAGTTCCGCGAAGAACCGGGTGTGCTCGATCCGCAGGTTCACCCGGTCGAGGTAGTCCTCCGACAATCCAGTCAGGCCCGCCAGCCGGGTCAGCACCTCGGCCCGGTAGTCCGCGGGCAACCGGTTGCCCTGGGCAAGGGCATTGGGGTACCGGCCGGCCGCGAAGCGCTCCGCATCGGCGAGCACCTCCGCCAGCTCCCGGTCCGGGATCAACCCGTGGTAGTGCGCGACCGCGGCGTACGACGGCAGGAACAGGGTGAACGGCAGGTCGTTGCCCGGGGTGAAGTCCAGCGTCCCGAACTCCAGTACCGCGGAGATCAGCATCACCCCGTTGAGGTACATCCCGTACCGGTCCTGCAGATGCGCGGCCAGCCCCGCGGCGCGCGTCGTACCGTAGGACTCGCCGGCCAGGAACTTCGGCGACATCCAGCGGCCGTTGCGCGAGGTCCACAGCCGGATCACCTCGCCGACGGACTCCAGGTCGCGGGTGAACCCGTGGTACTCCCCCGGCTTCTCCCCTTGAGCCGCCCGCGAGTAGCCCGTCGAGACCGGGTCGATGAACACCAGGTCGCTGTGCCGCAGCAACGTCTCCGCGTTGTCCACCAGCCCGTACGGCGGGGGCGCGAGCTCGCCGGCATCACCCGAGACGACGCGTCGCGGGCCGAGCAGTCCCATGTGCAGCCACAGACTCGACGACCCGGGTCCACCGTTGAACGCGAACGTCACCGGCCGGTCCGAGGCGTCTGCGTCGTCCAGGGTGTACGCGGTCAGGAACACCTCGGCCTTCGGCAGGTGCCCGTCGAACTTCCCCTCGGTCAGCACCTCCTGGCGCAGCACGATCCGCCCGGTGGTGGCCGTGTACTTCAGCTTCCGCCGCCCGATCGTCAGCACGTGCTGCGTCGTCTTCAGGTCGTCCACCGGGCCTTCCGCGACCGGCGCGGACGCGGTCACCGCCTCGTCCTCCGATGCCGCCTGCTTCTTCGGTGCCCGCTCAGCCGTCGCCATGGCCAGCACCCTAAGGGCTGGACAGTCCCGCGCGGCGTCGACCAGGCATCAGGTATGTTTGACACCACTGTCAAACATAGGAGCACCGATGACGTCGAGCGAACTCGTCAATGCGTTCTGGGAGCAGGTCTGGAACGCGCACGACCCCGAAGCGATCGACCGGTTCGTGGTCGAGGACTTCGTGATCACCAACGGCGGTCGCGACATCGTCGGTCGGGACGCCTTCAAGGCCTGGGTGGCCGCCTTCCTGGCCGAACTTCCCGACCTGCGCATCCACGTGGAGGAAACGTTCGAGAACGCCGACGGGAGCCGGGTCACCTCGCGCTGGCGGATCAGCGGCACGAACTACGGCTACCTGCACAGCGCGGCGATCGGAGAGCCGATCGGCTTCACCGGGACGGCCGTGTGGGAGGTCCGCGACGGCAGCCTCGTACGTAACTGGGTCGAGCGGTCGACGCCGGCGGTGCTGACGACCTGATGGCGGGAGTTCGGCAGTTCGACGAGCAGCAGGCGTACGCGGCGGCGCTCGACGTCTTCTGGACGAAAGGTTTCCGGGCCACGTCGATGCTCGACCTCGCCGCGGCGACCGGAGTACAGCGTGGCTCGCTGTACCACGCGTACGGCGGCAAGGAGCAACTCTTCCTCCGCCTCTTCGAGCAGTTCGCGAACGACTTCCTCGCCAAGGCCGATGAAGCTCTGACGCCGTCGGATCCCCGCGAGGCGTTGCTCGGGTTCTTCGACTGCTGCATCGCGTCGATCACCACCGGATCACCGTCACGCGGCTGCCTGTCCACCCGTACCGCGGTCGAGGCGGACCCGGGCGTGGTCGAGGACGCAGTACGCAAGCTGCTCGACGACCTGGAGGAGTTGGTGTTCGAGGCGTTGCCGGCGACCGGCGTGGCGGTGGAACGGCGCGAGGCGGCGCGGCTGGTCGTCGCGCACACCCGCGCCCTCGCCGTACTGGAGCGGGTGTACGGCGATCCCGGGCGGTTGCGGGAGACGGCGACGACGCTGGTGTCCGCGTTGGTTCGCTGATCCCGCTCGCGCGGCGATGGGAGCGGCAGTGCGTCAGATGCGGAAGAACAGGTTGAGATAGCGGTCGGCGACGGCCCGATCGCCGCGGATCGTCCCGGAGTTGCTCCGGCCGAAGGCGGTCAGCACGAAACTGCCGGGGTCGAACTCCAGGACCGTACTCAGGTCGTTCACGTCTCCGGACTCGTACGACATGCCCTCGGGCCCGACCAGGACCCGGGTGTCGCCGGCGTTCGGGCCGCTGGTGATCCGGATGCCCAGCTCACAGGGTTCGTTGACTCCGGTCGTGTACTGCCACAGGACGTACATGAACGGCACGAGCAGGTCGGCCGCCTCGCCGGTCAGGCCGTGCGCGCGGCCGGTGCCCTGCCGTACATCCCAGGAATGAACGCCGTAGTCCATCAACTGGAAGGCAGGGAAGAAGAACGAAGGCAACGGGCCCATGTAGAAGTGCGGCACGGTCAGCCCGCCCCAGTCCTCCGGTCCGAGGGCGTCGAAGGTCTGCA
This sequence comes from Kribbella qitaiheensis, assembly GCF_042657745.1. Taxonomy (GTDB): domain Bacteria; phylum Actinomycetota; class Actinomycetes; order Propionibacteriales; family Kribbellaceae; genus Kribbella; species Kribbella qitaiheensis. The sequence continues at coordinate 67,702 of NZ_JBHSKE010000050.1, forward strand.
TGATCTTGTCGAAGTCGCCGCGAAGCCGTTCGACCAGCTCGGTCCGCGGGACGTCGCGCAGCGCGAGGGCCTGCTGGTCGACCCGCTCTGCCATCCCCGGCAGACCATAGGCCGCCGGCACCTCGGTATGAGCCCTGGCCGCGTCGAACGCCACGAAGTACGCCTCGGTGGTGTCGGCGATGTGTGCCACGGTGTCGCGAACCTGCCAGTGGCCGGCACCTGTTGGCGCCTCCCAGGCGTCCTCGCGGTCGACCAGGTCGAAGAACTGTTCGGCCTCGTCCCGGACCACCCGGAGAATGGTTTCCTTGCCTTCGTACGACATGGGGTTCCAGCTGCTCATGTCCCTACCTCCGTTGCAGCCTGAGGGGCTGGAGGTGGTGTCCGTCGAGCCGGGCGCACCGCGCCCGGAACCGGGCAGGCATCACCTTGAAAGTTCAAACGTACTCCGGCCGGCCCGGGTAGAGCAGGGTCTGCGAACAAGCGCAGCCATTGCCGCGGGGAGATGCGAGGGGCACTATCTAGGTGTGATGTGAGTCACAAACACTCCAGCAGCCGAGGAGGTTGGTGATGACCGGGACCATTACCCACTTCACCGCTGAGCGAGCCCCGTGCGGACGGCTCGTGGACGGTGATCGCAGCATGGACGACGACCTCGAGGGTCTTCGCTTCGACGACATGACGTATGCGTGCGGCTGCCGTCGGGTCAAGCACGAGTTCCACGACGGCAGCATGCGGATCAGGACGATCCGCCATGACGGAAAGGTGCTGATGGACGAGCACAGCGGCGACCACGAAGCATGACCGGCCGCCCATGACCGCGTTTCATGACGTTTTAGTGATCGGGGGCGGCGGCGCCGGCCTCCGCGCGGCCATTGCAGTGGCCGAGACCAACCCGCGGCTGCGGGTGGCGATCGTGTCGAAGGTCTATCCGATGCGCAGCCACACGGTGTCCGCCGAGGGCGGAGCCGCGGGTGTCGCCGCCGACGACGACAGCCTCGACGAGCACGCCTACGACACGGTGTCGGGCAGCGACTGGTTGTGCGATCAGGATGCGGTCGAGGCCTTCGTCGCCGAGGCTCCACGGGAACTGCTCCGGCTGGAGCACTGGGGCTGTCCCTGGAGCCGACAGCCGGACGGGCACACCGCGGTACGGGCCTTCGGCGGGATGAAGAAGAAGCGCACCTGGTTCGCCGCCGACCGGACCGGCTTCCACATGCTGCACACGCTCTTCCAGACCGTGCTCTCCTTTCCCGACGTCGTCCGGTACGACGAGTGGTACGTCACGAAGATCCTGGTCGACAACGGGAGAACGTACGGCGTCGTCGCCATCGAACTCGCCACCGGGCGGACCGAGACGATCACCGCCAGCGCCGTGATCGTCTGCACCGGGGGGTGTGGCCGGGTCTACCCGTTCACCACGAACGCCAACATCAAGACCGGCGACGGCATGGCGCTGGCCTACCGGGCCGGCGCACCGCTCAAGGACATGGAGTTCGTCCAGTACCACCCGACCGGCCTGCCCTTCACCGGCATCCTGATCACCGAGGCCGCCCGGGCCGAGGGCGGCTGGCTGCTCAACAAGGACGGCTACCGCTATCTGCAGGACTACGACCTCGGCATCCCCGAGCCCACTCCGGTGATGCGCAGCATGGAGCTGGGACCACGCGACCGGTTGTCGCAGGCCTTCGTGCACGAGTTCGACAAGGGCCGGACCATCGATACGCCGTACGGGCCCATCGTGCATCTGGACCTTCGCCATCTGGGTGCCGAGCTCATCGACGCCAAGCTCCCCTTCGTGCGGGAGCTTTGCTCGCAGTACCAGAACATCGACCCGGTGACCGAGCTGGTCCCGGTACGCCCGGTGGTGCACTACATGATGGGCGGCATCCACACCGACATCCAGGGTGCGACACCGATCCAGGGTCTGTACGCCGCCGGGGAGGTCGCCTGCGTCAGCATCAACGGCGCCAACCGGCTGGGGTCGAACTCGCTGCCGGAGTGCCTGGTGTTCGGTACCCGCGCCGGCCGAGCCGCCGCCGTGTTCGCCGGCCAGTACGGCGGCGCCGTCCCGCCGTCGATTCTGGCGCAGGGCCGCGACGAGCAAGAGCGGCTCGAGCGGGAGCTCACGCGGCACGCGGAGGGGCGCGAGCGGATCGCGGACATCAGGACCGAGATGCAGACGGCAATGGAGAACGGCGCCGGGATCTACCGCGACGGCGACTCGCTGGCGAAGGCGGCCGACGAGCTGGAGGAGCTGCGACTGCGGTTCGCCGATGCGGCGATCGACGACCACAGCCGGACGTTCAACACCGAGCTGGTCGCCCTCCTCGAGCTGTCGTTCATGCTGGACGTTGCCGAGAGCATCATCACCTGCGCATTGCAGCGGGAGGAGTCGCGCGGGGCGCATCAACGCACCGACTTCCCGGCCCGTGACGACGAGCGCTTCCTCGCGCACTCGCTGGTCCACCGCGAACCCGACCGCCACGGCCGTCGGGTCCACTACCTCCCGGTGACCATCACCCGCTGGCCACCGGGCGAACGCGTCTACGGGAGATAGCATGGCCGACCAGATCACCCTCGAGGTCGCACGCTACCGGCCGGGGCAGGACACCGAACCGGTGATGCAGTCCTACCAGGTGCCACTGCGCGAGCACTGGGCCATCCTCGACGGTCTCACCTACATCAAGGACCACCTGGACGGCACGCTGTCCTTCCGGTGGTCGTGCCGGATGGGCATCTGCGGCAGTTGCGGCATGACTGTGAACGGCGACCCCCAGCTGACCTGCGCCACCTTCCTGACCGACTACGCGCCCGGTCCGGTACGGGTCGAGCCGTTGCGCAACTTCCCGGTGGTCCGCGACCTCGTCGTCGACATCGGTGACTTCATGGAGAAGTTGCCGACCGTCAAGCCGTGGGTGATCCGCGCCGTGGACAGTCCGGTCGAGGAAGGGGAGTACCTGCAGACGCCCGAGGAACTGGACGAGTACAAGCAGTTCAGCATGTGCATCAACTGCATGCTGTGCTACTCGGCCTGCCCGGTCTATGCCCTCGACCCCTCGTTCGTCGGCCCGGCGGCGATCGCGCTGGCCCAGCGGTACAACCTCGACTCCCGGGACGAGGGCGCCGCGGACCGTGACGACGTACTGACCTCTCCGTCGGGGATCTGGGCCTGCACCTTCGTCGGCGAGTGCAGCGCCGCCTGCCCCAAGGACGTCGACCCGGCCGCCGCGATCCAGCGCTACAAGCTCACCGCGGCCACCCAGGCGGTCAAGAACTTCCTCCTGCCCCGGGGCGCACGATGAGCGTGTACCACCGGCCGATCCCCATCTTCTGGTGGCTCGAACGTCGCTCCTACCTCGTCTTCGTACTCCGTGAGCTCAGCAGCGTGTTCATTGCCTGGTTCGTCGTGTACCTCCTGCTGCTGATCAACGCGGTCAGCGGCGGCAGCGCCGAGTACGAGCGCTTCCTCGACCGGAGTGGGCACTGGTGGGTAGTCGCCATCAACGTGATCGCGATGCTGTTCGTGCTGCTGCACTCGGTGACCTGGTTCGGCCTGGCGCCGAAAGCGATCGTGGTGCGCATGCGCGGGCGCCGCGTGCCACCTCGCCTGGTCGCGGTGGCGCATTACGCGGCCTGGCTGGTGCTGTCAGCTGTCGTCGCCTGGGTGATCCTCCGATGACGACCCGCCGACCGCTCGCACCCGAGCCGTTCCTCTGGATGCTGTTCAGCGCCGGCGGCATGATCGCCGCCCTGTTCGTCCCCGTGCTCCTGTTCCTGTTCGGCGTCGCGTTCCCGTTGGACTGGCTGACCGCGCCCGACCACGCGCACCTGCTCGCAGTACTGCGGAATCCCATCACCAGGTTGGTCCTGTTCGGACTGTGCGCCCTGTCGCTGTTCCACTGGGCGCATCGGTTCCGGTACACGCTGTACGACGGCCTGCAGCTCAAGAGGTTCAGCGTCCCGATCATCCTGTTCTGCTACGGCGGTGCGGTCGTCGGATCGATCATCTCCGCCGTCCTCCTGCTCCGCGTCTGACTGACCTCAGGTTGGCCGGTCTTCCGGCTGATCGTGGCCCGAACGATGAGCTGGAGGACCGGCGGCGTACCGAAGGACAGGAGGTACTCGCCGAGCGGCCCACCACCGGGCATTGCGCGCGCCTGAGACCTTGCCACTCACCCCAGCGACCTAGGCAATCAGCGTGGTACTTCCTGTCCTTCGGTACGCCCACCCAGAAACCGCTCTTGTTGAGCGGCGCTGCCGGGCGGCGACTGTCGCAGCGTTAGTGTCAGGGCATGGCGTTGATTTTGCATATTGCCTTTGTGGAGCAGTGGGAAGCGGCGCAGCGGGCGGGCAGCTACCGGATGTCCACGCGAGGGAAGAGCCTGGACAGCGGGGCCACGTTCATCCACGCGTCCAGGCCCGAACAGGTGAGCCTGGTGGCGAACTTCGTGTACGCCGATGTCACCGGGCCGCTGTGCCTGCTGGTGATCGACACGGAGCGGCTGGTCTCCGCGGTGTGCGACGAGGACCTGGACGGGATCGGGATCTCGTTCCCGCACATCTACGGCCCGCTCAACCTGGACGCGGTGGTCGACGTACGGCCGTACGAGCGGGGCGCGGACGGCCGATGGCCCGATGTCACCGCTCAGGCCCTATCCTGAAGCTGAACGGGCCGGTCGGGCGATCGCGTCGTTCACCGGAGACGGTGGGCGCCGAGGAAAGTCCGGACTCCACAGGGCAACGTGGTGGGTAACGCCCACCCGGGGTAACCCGCGGGACAGTGCCACAGAGAACAGACCGCCAGCGGCCTGGATGGACCCCGTGGTTCATCGAGGTGCGGGTGAGGGTGAAACGGTGGTGTAAGAGACCACCAGCTCCGCAGGTGACTGCGGAGGCTCGGTAAACCCCACGTGGAGCAAGGCCAAGAAGGACGGCGGGAGACCGCCGTCCGCGCGAGCGTTCGAGGGCTGCCCGCCCGAGCTCGCGGGTAGGCCGCTAGAGGTGTCCGGCAACGGGCACCGTAGATAGATGATCGCCACCGACAGAATCCGGCTTACATGACCGGCCCGTTCACACACTCCCCCAGCCGGGGTGCGACCCAGCGCCTCGGCCGCACCCCGGCTGACAACCTCAGTGGCAGTGGTCGTCGGTCTCGCGGTGGGTGATGGAGGGGTCGCCGGCCTTGGCGCCCAGGCCGGTGGTGCGGCCCGCTGGTTCCTCCCACGGTTCCTGGCGGCCCAGGGCGGTGAGGTCGATGGCGTTGGTGGTGAAGCCCATCGAGTCCGTACCCCGGCCGTAGGTTGAGTAGGTGTGGTGGACGTCGTCCGCCACCCGCAGGAAGCAACTCATGCCGTGCAGGTCGAACGGCTGCCCGCCCTGCACATGCTCGTTGTTCGGCACCTCGTCCCACTCGGCCTTCGTCCGGTAGTTGTACTCGACCGGCAGCACCGACTGGTCCAGCGTGACGTGGAAGTCGAAGTTGGAGTCGCTCCCGTACGACGAGTACCACGGGAACTTCCACCCCATCCGCTCCTGGAACGCGGCGATCTTCTCGTACGGCGCGCGCGACACCGCGGCGAAGGTGGTCCCCCGGGCGTTGAGGGAGTCCAGGTGCCCGATGTCGTCCGCGAACCCGGAGCAGTTCGGGCAACCCGCGTCCCACTCCGGCTGGAACATGAAGTGGTAGACGACCAGTTGCAGGCGGTCCTCGAACAAGTCGATCAGGCGCGCCTGTCCCGCCGGACCCTCGAACACGTAGTCCTTCTCCACCTTCACCATCGGCAACCGCCGGCGGTTCGCGTTCAGCTCGTCCCGGCGCGTGGTGAACTCCTTCTCCTCCGCCAGGAACTTCTTCCGGGCGACCACCCACTTCTCGGCCGAAACCACCTCTGGCAGGTTCATCGACAGGCTCCTCGGTCGGCAACAGATCACCGGGACGTCGGAGCCGGCGGGACGTTCTCGACATTCCCTCAGGACGGATCTGTCCGCGCATGGGTGAGCAGCCAGGGCAGGGCGGCCGCGACGCCGACACCGGTCAACCCGATCGCCGCCAGCGCGAACGGATAGGACGGGAAGACACCGAGCGCGGCCACTCCCAGACCGGTCGTGATCATGCTTGCCGGGAGCAACCATGGCATCGACCACCGGTTTCCGCCGCGCCTTCGGCCAGACGCCAGGCGCTGGAGCCCGGTACTAGCTGGTCAGGTCTGCCTCGTAGGTCTGACTGAGCAGTTCCTCGCCGAACATGTTGTGCGGCTCAGAGCCGGTCAGCTTGAAGCCGCGGGCGAGGTAGATGTGCCGGGCGGCGACGAGCGGGTCGTTCGTCCACAGCACCATCCGCTTGTAACCGGCCGAGCGGGCGAACTCCAGGCAGGTGTCGACCAGTCGCCCACCCAGGCCCTGACCTCGCCCGTCCGGATGGAGCAGCAGCAACCGGAGCTTGGCGGTGCCCTCGTCGGGACCACGGACGCAGAAGACACAACCGACGCGTTCGCCGTCCTGCTCGGCGATCCACGCCGCCTCCAGCTCCGGGTCGTGGTCGTTCGCGTAGTCGGCGACGATCCTCGCCACCAGCGACTCGAACGACTCACCCCACCCGTACTCCGCGGCGTACAGCTCGCCGTGCGCCTGGACCACCCAGCCGAGATCCCCCGGCCGGCCGGCCCTTCTGATCTCCACTGCCATCACATCCAACACAGCCATCACCCGATCTACTGACACGACTGTTTCAGTAGGAGATACTAGCCTTGTGTCCACGACGAAACCAGCCCCGTCCGCGCGCGAGACGGAGTTGCTCGAGCTCGCCTACGAGTACTCGCTGACGCACGGGCTCGCCGATCTCTCGCTGCGTCCCCTCGCGGCCGCGATCGGGTCGAGTCCCCGGGTGCTGCTGTTCCTCTTCGGGAGCAAGGACGGGCTGATCCGGGCGTTGCTGGCGCGCGCTCGCAGCGACGAGCTGGACCTGCTGCGGCGCATCACCGACCGGTACGACGAACCGCCCGGGCTCGACGTGATCGCCCGGGAACTGTGGACCTGGCTGGCCGCGGAGGAACGCCGTCCGCTGATGAAGCTCTGGGTCGAGGCCTACGGGCGATCCCTGGTGGCACCAGACGGCCCGTGGACGGACTTCGCCCGCTCGACCGTGGACGACTGGCTCGAACTCCTCAAGACAGCCCAGACCGGCAGCGGAACCCCACAGACGCAGCAAGCACGGCGTACCGCAGTACTGGCTGTACTGCGGGGTGCGTTGCTCGACCTGCTCGCGACTGGCGACGTCAAGCGGACGACTGCTGCGGTGAACGAGTACTTAGCTCACTAGCTCGAAGGCGATCGTGCGCTTCGCGATGTCGGCCTCGACCAGCTTCACCCGGACCGGCTGACCCAGCGGCAGGGTGGCGGAGCCCGTCACCCGGCCCTCGATCGCGAGCGTGGTCAGCGCGACGATACCGCGCGTTTGGTCGCGGTCGTCGACATCCGTGATCACCCCGTCGAAGCTCGAGCCGACGTGGTCCGCGACCAGGCCGGCCTCGACCATGCTGACGATCGACCGTTCGTACGCGTGCGCCTTGCGGTCGCACTCGTCCATGATCTTGGGGATCTCGTCGAGCGACTCGCGGATCCACTGCGGCACCTCGGCGTCCGCGCACAGCGCCACGCAGATCTCGCCGGTCCAGCGGTCCACCAGCCGCCGCAGCGGCGCGGTGACATGCGCGTACTCCGACTTCATCGCGGCGTGCTCCGGCTGCTCAGGTACACCGCCCGAGAACGAGGTGTAGCCGGCGCCCCGGAAGAGCACCGTGCAGGCCGCCAGCATCGCCGCGTGCGCGGGCACCTTCGGGTCGAGCCCGTGGATGAAGGCCGCGTACGACGTCCCGACCGGCCAGTCGATCCCGAGGGCCTTCGCGGTGTTCTCCAGCTTGCGGCGCAGGTCGTCGTGGGACTCGGGTAGCGTCCGGAGGATGCCGATCTCGCCGTACATCATCAGGTGCGCGGCGCCCATCCCGGTGAGCAGCGAGATCTGCGCGTTCCAGCCTTCCACCGGCAGCGGCGCGCGGAACTCCAGCGTCCAGTCGCCGTTCGCGGCGATGATCTCCTGGTCCGGGATCGGCAGGTTGACGCCGCCGCGCTCGAGTTCCCGCTGCTCGCGGAGCTTGCCGACCTCGCGGAGCAACTGCAACGACTCCGACGCGGTACCGGCGTCCAGGTTCCGCTGCACACCGGCGTAGTTCAGCTTGGCGCGCGACTTCACCAGCGCACGCTTGCAGGTGACATCCGTGCCCTCACCTGTTGCGTCCACCGCGATGGTCCAGAGCAGCGCGGGCCTGACCTCGTCGGGTAACAGCGAGGCGGCGCCTTCGGACAACTCCGGCGGATGCAGGGGCGTGCGCTTGTCCGGCGCGTAGAGGGTCTCGCCGCGCTTGCGGGCCTCGACGTCGATCGGGTCACCCGGCTGGACGAAGGCGGCGACGTCCGCGATCGCGTAGTACACGGTGTAGCCGTCGCCGGCGCGCTCGATGTACAAGGCCTGGTCGAGGTCCATCGAGTCCGGCGGATCGATGGTGACGAACTCCAGGTCGGTCCGGTCGAGCTCCGGCAGCCTAGGTTTCGCCGCCGCGGCCAGCGCGGCCTCGACCACCTCGGCCGGAAACTCGGCCGGCACCTCGAGCTCGCGCCGGATCGCCTGCAGCGACGCGCGGAACACCTCCGGCACCTCTTCGGCGAAATGCACCCTTTGCAACGGCACGCGACCACTCCGTCCCTCCGCCCCGCACCTCGTTGTGCGGGGTCAGGCCCTCAGAGTAGTGGTGGTTGGAGGTTGAAGGACTTCAGCGACGCGAGACCGTCGGCGTACCAGTGGATCTCGGTGATGCTCGCGGAGCTCAGTTCCATCCGGAACAGCGACGTCATCGGGGCCTGCAGCACCGACCGCACCATCAACTTGATCGGCGTCACGTGGGTGACCACCAGTACCGTCTTGCCCGGGTACGCCGCGAGCAGGCCGTCGCGGGCCGAGCGGGCTCGTCGGGCGCACGCGTCGAACGACTCACCGCCGGGCGGCGCGACCGAGGTCGACCCCATCCACTCGTTCAGCGCATCCGGCCACTTCTCCTGCACCTCGGCGAAGGTGTACCCGTCCCAGTCGCCGAACGCGCACTCCACCCAGCCCTTCTCGACCTTCACGTCCAGCCCGAGCGACTCCGCCACCGCCGCGGCCGTCTGCTGAGTACGCCGCATCGGCGACGACACCACGGCGTCGATCCCGCCGATGGTCGACAGGTACCGCGCGGCCGCCTGCGCCTGGGCCTCGCCGGTCGGGCTCAGGCCCGGGTCGTCGCCGCCGGATCCGGAGAACCGCTTGTCCACGGTGTGCGGGGTCTCGCCGTGCCGCAGGAAGATCAGCTGGGTCGGCGGTTCGGTCTGAGCACCCCAGCCCAGCGTGGCCTTCTGCTGGTCCGATGGCTCCTTGGCGACCGCGGCACCGGCCCCCGGTTCGGTGGGGGCCTCGCTAGGGCGCAGCGGGACCGGCTTCCCGTCGAGCGCCATGTTCGCCAACGCATCGGCGGCCGAGTTCTGCTCGCGCGGCACCCAGGTCCACTCGGTGCCGAACGGGGCCAGGCTCTGTGCCTTGATCGCGAGCGGCTTCATGTCCGGGTGCTTGATCTTCCAGCGCCCGGCCATCTGCTCGATCACCAGCTTGGAGTCCATCCGGACCTCGATCGAGGCGTCCGGCGCATACTCCCGGGCCAGCTCGAGTCCCGCGATCAACCCGCTGTACTCCGCCACGTTGTTCGTCGCGACGCCGATCGTGACGCCCTTCTGGACGATCACCTCACCGGTCGACGGGTCGCGCACCAGCGCGCCGTACGAGGCCGGCCCCGGGTTGCCGCGGGAACCACCGTCGGCCTCGACGATGACGTGGGACGGGCCCTGGCTCATACGCTGCTCTCCGCGGTGCGGACCAGGATCCGCCCGCACTCCTCGCACCGCAGTACGGCGTCGGGGGCCGCGGCCTTGAACCTGGTCAGGTCGGACGGGGCGAGCTCCATCCGGCACCCCATGCAGCGCTTGCCGACCAGCGGCGCGGCGCCGATCCCGCCGTTGCGCTCGCGGAGCCGCTGATACATCGCGATCAGGTCCTCGGGGATCTCCGCGGCGACGGTGGCCCGCTGGTCGCCGAGGCTCGCGCGCTGCTCGTCGAGCTCCTTGAGCGCGGCGTCGCGGGTGCCTTCGAGCTCGGCCTGCCGGCCGGCGAAGGCGTCGGCCCGGGTCCGCAGGTCGGCCTGCGTGACCTCGGCCGCCTCGAGCCGCTCCATCACCTCGAGCTCGGCGTCCTCCAGGTCGGAGATCCGCCGGTCCAGCGAGCCGATCTCGTGCTGCAGGTTCTCCAGGTCGCGCGGCGAGGTGACCTGCCCGGAGTCGAGCCGCTGCTGGTTGCGCGCCTTGCGCTGCCGGACCTGGTCGACGTCGCTGTCGGCCTTCTTCTGCTCACGCTGCAGGTCGCTCACCTCGGTGTCCGCGGTGACGAGCTCCCGGTCGACGACGGACTTCTCCTTCGCCAGCTCCGCGAGTGCCGCGTGCTCGGGCAGCGACTTGCGCTTGTGGGCGACCTGATCCAGCTGCAGGTCGAGATCCTGCAGGTCCAGCAACCGGCGTTGGACGGCGGGCTCGGCGTTCAGAGTCGGCTCCTTAGTAGCGCTTTCAGTTGTTATCTCTGTGTCTACCAGGCACCGTCAGAGCCGCAAGGTCCAGGCGTCGGTGCAGAGCGTCGAGATGTGAGTGTCCACGGTACTGCCCTGCTCTGCCAACCCCACCTTCAGGAGTCGTTCCGCGTCCCGCAACCACGGCCATTCGCTGGCCCAGTGCGCGACATCGACCAACGCCGGCCCCTCGTCGTACGCGCGAGCCTCGGTCGCCGGGTGGTGCCGCAGGTCGGCCGTCACGTAGGCGTCGACGCCGGCCGCGCGGACCCGGTCGAACTCCGAGTCCCCCGCTCCCCCGACCACCGCGACCCGCTCGACCGTCCGCTCCAGGTCGCCAGACACCCGTACTCCGTGCTCCGTCCGCGGCAACGCCTTCTCCACCAGCGCAGCGAAGTCCCTGAGCTTCACCGGCTCAGCCAGTACTCCGATCCGGCCGCCGCCGAGGTCGCTCGGCAGCGAGGCCGTCTCGAACACGTCGAACGCGGGCTCCTCGTAGGAGTGCGCCGCCTTGAGTGCGGCGACGACAGCGCGACGGCGACTCCGGGGCATCACCATCTCGACCCGGCTCTCCGGCACCCGCTCGATCTCGCCGAGCCGGCCGATGGTCGGGTTCGCGCCGTCGAGCGGGCGGAAGGTGCCTTCACCGGTGCTGCTCCAGGCGGCTCGGTCGTAGTCGCCGATCCGCCCCGCACCGGCCTCGGCGAGAGCGTCGATCATCGCCTGGGTCTCGTCGATCGGCACGTAGACGACGATCTTGTCCATCGGCGCGGACGGCATCGCCTTCAGCGGCGTCGTGTCGGTCAGCCCGAGCGCGGCCGCGAGGGCGTCGCTCACGCCGGGGTTCGCGTTGTCCGCGTTGGTGTGGCACACGTGCAGCGCGGTACCGGCCCGGATCAGGTCGTGGATCACCTTGCCTTTGGGCGTGGTCGCCGCGACGCTGTTCACCCCGCGCAGCAACAGCGGGTGATGCGTGACGAGCAGATCGAAGCCGCCCGCGATCGCCTCGTCGACGACCGCCCGCATCGGATCCACCGCGAACAAGATCCTGCGCACCGGCGCATCAAGCTCTCCGGTCACCAGCCCGACAGCATCCCAACTCTCCGCCCAGGCCGGGTCGTACAACCGGTCCAGCACCCCAACAACATCACCCAGAGTCGGCTCCACAGCCCCCATCCTGCCGCACACCCACAGAACCAAAAGACAACCGATGGACGTGTCGGCTGATGCAGGCGGTAGAGGCGCGAGACGCACCGTCAGCGGCGCCGGCGGTGCGTCTCGTCGTACTGGAGATCAGATCAACCAGGCAGTGGTGTCCGACGGGAGCTTGTCGCCTTCCAACGGGCCGCTGGAGAGAACGACCGCGCCGTCAGGGAGTTCGATCGGGGCGGCGCCGAAGTTGGTGACTGACTGCCAGCCGCCGGGCCGGGTGAAGTGGAGGGCCCACTCGACGCCGTCGACCCACTCCAGGGACTGGCTCGTCTGCAGACCACGGCGTACGGCCAGGGCCTTGCGGTAGAGGCTGAGCGTCGAGGCCGGATCGCCCTCCTGGGCCTCCACCGAGTACCCGCCGAACCAGGTCGGCTGCAGCAGGTGCGAGCCGCCCGAGCCGAAGCCGAAGGACAGCCCGCCGATCGTCCAGGGCAGCGGCACGCGGCAGCCGTCCCGGCCCTTCTCGGCACCCTTCGACCGGAAGTACGCCGGGTCCTGCAAACTCGCCGCCGGCAGTTCGCCGACCTCCTGCAGACCGAGCTCCTCGCCTTGGTACAGATACGCCGAACCCGGTAGCGCCAGCATCAGCAGCACCGCGGCCCGGGCACGCCGGAGACCTTGCGCGACGTCGACGGTCGGCTCGGTCCCGTTGCTCAGCAGCCAGGCCTTGCCGTCCTGCCAGGCGCCCTCCGGATCCTTCGGCAGCCCGTACCGCGTCGCGTGGCGGACCACGTCGTGGTTGGAGAACACCCAGGTCGAGGAGGAGCCGTTCAGCTCGGCCAGCGCGAGGTTCTCCTCGATCACCGCGCGGAACTTGTCGAAGTCCCAGTCGGCCTGCAGCAGATCGAAGTTGAACGCCTGCCCGAGGCCGTCCGCGCTGGCGTAACGAGCCCGGCGGGTGGCCGGCACGAAGGCTTCGGCCACGGCGGACCGGGGCGGGTCGTACTCGTTCAGCACCTTGCGCCACTCGGTGTAGATCTCGTGCACGTCGTCGCGGTCCCAGAGCGGGTGCGCGCCGTTCGACTCCGACTGCCGGGGCAGTGTGGTCTTGGAGGGTAGCGGCTCGCTCAGATCCTTCATCAGCGCGTGCGCCACATCCACCCGGAACCCGTCCACGCCACGGTCGGACCAGAAGCGCAGAGTGGTCAGGAAGTCGTCCCGGACCTCGGCGTTGTCCCAGTTGAGGTCCGGCTGCTCGGCGGCGAAGAGGTGCAGGTACCACTGGCCGTCCTCGGTCCGGGCCCAGGCGGAACCACCGAAGACCGAGTCCCAGTCAGAGGGCGGCTCGGTGCCGTCCAGGCCGGTGCCGTCGCGGAAGACGTACCTGTCGCGGGCCGGCGATTCCTTCGGCGCGGCGAGCGCCTCCTGAAACCACTCGTGCAGGTTCGAGGTGTGGTTCGGCACGATGTCGACGATCAGCTTGATCCCGGCCTCGTGCAGCGCGGCGACCAGGTCGTCGAAGTCGGACAGGGTGCCCAGCCGCGGGTCGACGTCGCGGTAGTCGTCCACGTCATAGCCGCCGTCGGCCAGCGCCGACGGGTAGAAGGGGCTCAGCCAGACGGCGTCGATGCCCAGCGAGGTCAGGTACGGAACACGGCTGATGATGCCCGGCAGATCGCCCACGCCGTCGGCGTTGGAGTCGGCGAAGCTGCGGGGGTAGATCTGGTAGACGACGGCTTGGCGCCACCAGTCGGCGTCGATCGAGTCGCCTGCACGGGTCACCGGGGTGTCGGTGCTGGTCAAGAGTGCCTCACTCGGTTCTGAAAGTGGTCCAGGACGGGCGGTCGGACGGCTGCGGGGCAGCGGGTGTTTCCAGCTCGTTCCGGAGACGTTGCCGCTTGATTTATATAGATTCTAAATTTAGATTCTGCAGTATTGTGCGCGGGGTTCCGCGACGAGGTCAAGGGGGAATATGGCGACGACGCCGGCGGCCACGCCGCCGCTGCTCCGCAGGGTCAACGCGGGCAAGCTACTGGGCGTGCTCTCGACCGCCGGGGTGATGACAGGAACCGGCCTGATCGAGGCCACCGGACTTACCCGGGCGACGGTGCACGCCGTCTGCAACGACCTGATCGCAATGGGCTGGGTGGTCGAGCTCGACCCCGGCCACGACGCCCCCGGTACGCCGATCGGACGTCCCTCCCGCCGGTTCGAGTTCAACAGCCAGGCGGGCTACGTGCTCGGGATCGACGTCGGCGCGGCCAAGACCACCGTGCTGCTGGCGGACCTGCGCGGCGAGACCGTGGCCAAGGCCGGGCGCTCGCTCGCCGAGGTGAAGACGCCGACCGAGCAGACCGAGGTGGTGAACCAGGCCGTCCTCGAGGCACTCGCCGCGGCCGGGGTGGCGGACCAGGAGGTGCTCGCGGCCTCGGTCGGGATCGCGGCGCCGGTCGACCGGGACGGCAACATCCTGGTCGACGACGAGTTCTGGCGCCGGTTCGACGCGGGGCTGACGGCCAGGCTCAGTGAGCTGCACGGCTGGCCCGTCCTGCTGGAGAACGACGCCAACCTCGCCGCCCTGGGTGAGCGCTGGCGCGGCCAGGCGCGCGACGTGGACGATCTGGTGGTGCTGCTCGCCGGTGAGCGCTTCGGTTCCGGCCTGATGGACTCGGGCCGGCTGCTGCACGGAAGCCGCGGCGGCGCCGGTGAGATGGTCTACCTGAAGATGGTCGAAGGCGTCGGCGACACCGCCGGAATCGCCCGCACCGCTCGCGAACGAGGAGCCAAGGCCGTCGCGGACACCGGCGTACAGACGAGTCTTCGCGACTTGGCGGGAGGCAAGCCGGTGACGGCCGAGATGGTCTTTGCCGCGGCGGCTTCCGGTGATCAAGTTGCCCTGGGCATCCTCGACGAGGTGACCACCCGGACGGCCAGGGTAGTGGCAACGCTCGCGATCCTCTTCAACCCCGAACTGGTCGTGATCGGCGGCGCCGTCGCGGAAGGGGCCAAGTCCTTGCTGCCCAGCATCGCGGAGCAACTCGCAGGCTTCACGGCCACGCCGCCGCGGGTGGCGGCCTCGTCGCTCGGTGATGCGATCGTGTCGGTAGGCGCTGTCCGCCGCGCCCTGAACTACGTGGAGGAGCACGCTCTCGACCTGCAGTTGCGCGCTCGCCAGGCCTGAAGTCGCAGCTCAGTCAAGGGTCCAGCGGGGTTCGAGAGTAGGGGCCGGTGGCCTCCAGTCAGGGCAGATCAGGCTGTGCATGGCGGAGTCCCGCCAGCCTTCACGGATCAGCACGGTCCGGCGGAGGGTCCCCTCGTACGTCATACCGATTCGCTTGAGCACCGCTGCCGACGCGCCGTTGCGGGGGTCGCAGGTGGCTTCCACCCGCTCGAGCCCGAGGACCTCGAAGCCGATCGCGCACAGCAGTCGCGCGATCTCGCCGGCGATGCCCTGGCCCCAGAACTCGTGGTGCACCGAGTAGCTGATCTCGCCGCGCCGCCAGCGGGCGTTGCGGATGTTCAGCTCACCGATGCCGAGCACGCCGAGCTCCGGGTAGGTCGCCACCCACGGGTACCGCAGTTGCGGCTCGCTCCCCCAGGCCGCGATCGCCGCGGCGGCGAACGCCTCGGTCTCCTGCTCGCTGTTCGGACCCCAGGGTTGGTAGCGGGAGGCAACGGGTTGCGAAGCCCATTCGTGGATCCGCGGCCAGTCGCCGAGCTCCATCGGCCGCAGAGAGATCTTCGCCAGGTCAAGTTCGCTCATCTACAGCAGGTTAACCCTGCCGACGTGGATCAGTCGCGGGTGTGGTGCTCGAAGAGCTCCAGTTCGCCGTCCAGTTCCAGCTCGATCACGGTGCAGTCGCGGTCGAGAGCGGTGTCGGACTCGATTAGAGGTACTCCCAGCCGGGGAGGCCGGCGTGGCCGCCCTGACGTTGGGTGCGCAGCGTGACACCGGAGCCGAGGATCGTTGCGTTGAGCACTTTGTTCTGCAGGCCGCGGACGACGACGTAGTCGTTGGGACGGTCGAACACGAACAAATTAAGCTTCCTGCGCCTGGCTCCGCGTCGGTCTTCAGGGCACCCGGGTCAGGACCTGCGCGATCGCCTCCAGCACGACGAGATTGCGACCGTAGGTGACCGCGGTCGGAACGGCGGCGGGCACGATCGCCCGGTCTTCGGGAATCCCCGTGCACAACACGAAGACGTCACCCTCGTGGCTCTGCAGCAGTTCCTGCAGTGCGGCGCGCATCCACGGAGTACGGACCGCGTCCTGGACGGCGACGATCAGCGGGCGACCGATGGCGGCGGCCTGCGCCTCGGACAGGCCGGCGGCGTCCTCGCCGCGCAGGACGACGCCGGCCGAGCCCGGAGCGACCCGGGCGAAGACCTCCGGGAGGCCGCTGAAGTACGGGTTCCAGGCCGGGTGCAGTCCCTGTGTCAGATCCACGACGTACGGCGAGCCGCCGAGGCCGGGGAACTCCTGGCGGTCCACGGTCCGGGCGGCGACCTCGCGGATCGGGGCGCCGTCGTACCCGGGCTTCCTGTCCCTTTCGGCCAGCGACGTGGCGAGCGAACGCACCCGGCCGGCCGCGTCCGCGAGCCGTGACGGGTCGAGGGATCCGTTGCCGACGGCCTCGACCAGGCGGGCGGTCAGGGCGCGCGGGTCCGCCTCGCCGATCGCGATCATCGCCAGGTCGGCGCCGGCCCGGATGGACGCGACGGTGGCGTCCTCGATCGACCGGGTCGCGGTGATCGCCTGCATCTCGAGCGCGTCGGTGGTGATCACGCCGGTGAACCCGAGTTCCTCGCGGAGCAGGCCGTGCAGGATCCGACGGGACAGCGTGGCCGGCTGGTCGTCGTACGCGGAGAAGATGATGTGCGCGCTCATGATCACGTCGGCACCGGCGGCGATCGTGGCCTTGAACGGCGCGAGCTCGACCGCGGTGACCTGCTCGATCGAGCGGTCCACGCGCGGCAGCGCGAGGTGCGAGTCGACGGCGACGTCACCGTGGCCCGGGAAATGCTTCGGGCAGGCGGCGATACCGGCCTCGTGCACGCCCTCGACGAAGGCGACTCCGTGGCGGGAGACGGTGGCGGCGGTGGTGCCGAAGGAGCGGGTGGAGATCACCGGGTTCGCGGGGTTGCTGTTCACGTCGACCGAGGGCGCGAGCATCAGGTCGATACCGAGGGAGGCCAGCGTGGCGGCGGCGTCCCGGGCGGACGAGCGGGTCAGGTCGACGTCGTCGAGCTCGCCGAGTGCGCGCGGCGAGGCGAGCGGCCAGGGGTTGGCCGGCGCGAGGTGGCTGAACTCGCCGCCCTCGTGGTCGATCGCGATCACCAGATCGGGCCGTTCCGCCCGCAGCGACGCGGTCAGCGCGGCGACCTGGTCGGCGCCGGAGACGTTGCGGGTGAACAGGATGACGGCACCGAGCCCGGCCGCGACGGCTCGGCGCAGGTCGTCCGGGGCGGTGGTTCCGGTGAAGCCGACGATCAGCGCGCCGGCAGCGTCACGGTCCAATTGGTCGCTCATCCGCACACCCTCTCCCGACCGGCCCTCCGCGCGCCAGTAATGAAGATTTACCGGACGCGTGCCTGGTGGTCACCCGGGGTTCGTCCGTCCGCAGCAGGGTGGCGCGGGAAAGCTTCCTGCCCATGTCACCCCCGACCATGTCACGGAGCCCCGCCATGCCCGTCACACCGTCAACCGCCCCCTCCACCGGTTCCTCGATCGCCCGCCGGACCCTGCTGGCCGCCTCAGCGGCGACCGCCGCCGGCATCAGCGCACTCCAGGCCGGCCCGGCCTCCGGTTCCCCGATGCCGGTCAGCACCTCGACCGGCCCGACCCACCCGCTGTCCGACCCGTTCACCCTCGGCGTCGCCTCCGGCGACCCGGACTACCAGAGCGTCGTGCTCTGGACCCGGCTCGCCCTCGACCCGCTGGCCGCCGACGGCATGGGCGGCATGCCGAGCCGCCGGTACCAGGTCCAGTGGCAGGTCGCGCTCGACCCGCACATGCGCAAGGTGATCCGCGCCGGAGTGGTCTCGGCCGGCCCGGAGTCCGCCCACGCGGTCCACGTCGAGGTCGGCGGGCTGCTGCCGGGCCGCGAGTACTTCTACCGGTTCCGCTGCGAGCGTCACCTGTCCGAGGTCGGCCGCACGGTGACCACCCCACTGCCCGGCACGTACGGCGGCCCGCTGCACATGGCCTTCGTGTCCTGCTCCAATTACTCCGGCGGCTACTTCACTGCGTACCGGCGGATGGCCGAGGAGCACCCGTCGCTGGTGCTGCACCTCGGCGACTACATCTACGAGGGTGGCGGCGGTACCGCGCCCCGGGTGCACTCCCCGGCCAAGGAGATCTGGACCCTGGCGGACTACCGGCTGCGGCACGCGCAGTACCGGACGGACCCCGACCTGCAGGCGGCGCACGAGGTGGCTCCGTGGGTCGTCGTGTGGGACGACCACGAGCTGGAGAACAACTACGCCGACGAGATCCCGTCACCCGCGGGTCAGGCCGGCTTCCTGGAGCGGCGCGCGGCGGCGTACCGGGCGTACTACGAGATGATGCCGCTGCGGCGTAGCAGCATCCCGCGCGGGATCGACATGCAGATCTACCGGCGGATCCAGTGGGGACGGCTGGCGGCCTTCCACATGCTCGACACCCGGCAGTACCGCAGCGACCAGGCCTGCAACGACACCACCTCGGACTGCCCGGCCGCACTGGACCCGGCGCGCTCCATCACCGGGCCGGATCAGGAGAAGTGGCTGCTGGACGGTATGGGCCGCTCGTACGCCACTTGGGACGTCATCGGCCAGCAGGTGTTCTTCGCGGCTCGTGACTTCACCGCCGGGCCCGCGGTCACCTACAGCATGGATGCCTGGGACGGGTACGTCGCGTCGCGGCAGCGGATCCTCGACGGCATCCAGCAACGGCACGTCACGAATCCCGTCGTGCTGACCGGCGACGTGCACAAGCACTACGCCAACGACCTCAAGGCCGACCTCCGCGACCCGAACTCCGCCACCGTCGGCGTGGAGCTCGTCACGAGTTCGATCACCTCCGGTGGCGACGGCCAGGACATGCCGACCGGCGGTCAGCTGCAGCTGGACGAGAACCCGCACATGAAGCTGGTGAACAACCAGCGCGGCTACGTCAGCACCCGGATCGAGCGCGACAGCCTGCGCGTCGACTTCAAGGTGCTGCCGTACGTCAGCACTCCGGGCGCCCCGGTGTCCACCCGCGCCTCTTTCGTGGTCGAAGCCGGCTCCCCCGGGCTGAACCAGGTCTGACCCCAGCACCGTCCAGCACGGTCCAGCACCACCCGAACCGCCACCCGGCCGCCTGCCGGGTGGCGGTTCTGTTTTTCCGCAGGCTGGTCACGGACAGCAAAGGAGTGACCGCTCGTGAGCGCCTCCGAGGCCATCGTTGTCAGGCATTGTCATGGCAAATCAGAGCCGCCCACCTGCGGTCTCGCGGTTTGTTCACGATTGACCCCTCGCTGGATCGGCCGGTTACGGATAACGTTGTCTCTCGACCCTGGCCGCCTCCGACGGAGCTCAACCACTGTGACTGTGCTGATCACCCGCGTGTCCTCGCCCGAACTCTTCGTCGGCAGCGACGACGACCCGCGCCAGATCCTGCGCGTGGAACTCGACCGCGCCCAGACCGACGGCGGGCTGGCCGTGCAGGTCTCAGGCGACGGCGTCACCGGTACTGCGGACCTCCCATCCGGCGAGGGCTCGACCCTGCTGGAGGTGCCGCTGGAGGTGTCCCCCGCGCTGCGAGCGCAGTACGGGCAGGCCGTGGAGGCGACGGTCACGGTGGTCGGCGCGGACCAGCAAACGCTCGCTAGCGACAGCGGCACGGTGGTGATCGCCGAGCCGGGCTGGACGATGGTGATGGTGTCGCACTTCCACTACGACCCGGTCTGGTGGAACACGCAGGCGGCGTACACGACCAGCTGGGATCTGCAGGGGCCGGACGGCACCACCCGGCCGGTGTACACCCACAACGCTTTCAGCCTGGTGGACGCGCACCTGAAGCTCGCGCTCCGCGACCCGGCGTACTGCTTCGTGCTGGCGGAGCTGGACTACCTCAAGCCGTACTTCGACACCTTCCCCGAGAACCGCGCCGTACTGCGCCGGCTGATCGCGGAGGGCCGGGTGGAGATCATCGGCGGCACCTACAACGAGCCGAACACCAATCTGACCGGCGCCGAGACCACCATCCGCAACATCGTGTACGGCGTCGGCTACCAGCGGGACATCCTCGGCGGTGACCCGCAGAACGCCTGGCAGCTGGACGTGTTCGGCCACGACCCGCAGTTCCCGGGGTACCTCGCGAAGGCCGGGCTGACCGGCAGCGCCTGGGCGCGCGGGCCGTTCCACCAGTGGGGACCGCTGCGGCAGGCGTGGAGCGACCCCAAGTCCGGCACGGCCGCGGTGATGCAGTTCCACAGCGAGTTCGAGTGGATCAGCCCGAGCGGCGACGGTGTGCTCACGCACTACATGCCGGACCACTACGGCCCGGGCTGGGAGCTGCAGAACGCCCCGAGCGTCGAGGCGGCCGGCGAGACGGCGTACCAGCTGTTCGCGACGCTGAAGACGGTCGCGGCGACCAAGAACACGCTGCTGCCGGTGGGTGGCGACTACACGCCGCCGAACAACTGGATCACCGCCGTGCACCACGACTGGGCTGAGCGCTACGCGTGGCCCAAGTTCGTCTGCGGCACGACCAAGCACTTCATGGACCGGGTCCGCGCCGAGCTCGACGAGACCGGCCGCAAGCCGTCGCCGCAGTCGCGCGACATGAACCCGATCTACACCGGCAAGGACGTCTCGTACATCGACACCAAGCAGGCCCAGCGCGCTGCCGAGGTCGCCGCCGTCGACGCCGAGAAGCTGGGCACGTACGCCGAACTGCTCGGGCTCGGCCGGTTCGCGGAAGCGTCGCTGGACAAGGTGTGGCGGCAGCTCGCGTACGGCGCGCACCACGACGCCATCACCGGCTCGGAGTCCGACCAGGTCTACATCGACCTGGTCACCGGCTGGCGCGAGGCGCACGACCTGTCGGACGCGGCGCGCTCGGCCTCGCTGGAGGCCTTTGCCGCCCGTATCGACACGAGCGCCTTCGGCTCCCGCGCAGTGGTCGTCACGAACACCCTGTCCTTCAGCCGCACCGACCTCGTCACCGTCACCCTGCCCGACGGCGACGACAGCGCTTCGGTGCTCGACGCCTCCGGCCAGCTGGTGCCGTCGGTGCTGGAAGGCTCCAAGCTCACCTTCCTGGCAAAGGACGTCCCGTCGCTCGGCTGGCGCACCTACCAACTCACCGCCGGTACTGCGGGGTCGTGGGGCGCGGCCGTCAGCGTGGACTCGGCAGCAGATTCGGTGGAGAACGAGTTCTTCCAGGTCACGGTCGACCCCACCCGCGGTGGCGCGGTCAGCGCGATCCTCGACAAGCGGACCGGGCGCCAGGTGCTCAAGGGACTCGGCAACGAGTTGCGCGTCTACGAGGAGTACCCGGACCACCCGCGCTTCGGTGAGGGCCCGTGGCACCTGACTCCGTCGGGACCGGTGGTGGGCTCGTCCGAGGCACCGGCCAAGGTGTTCACCCAGTCCGGGCCGCTCGGTGGTCGCGTGGTCAGCCGCGGTGAGGTCGACGGGATCGCGTACGAGTCGGTGATCACCGCCTACACCGGGCTCGACCGGATCGAGTTCGCGACCCGGATCCTCGACCACTCGCAGTCGGACCGGTTGGTCCGGGTGAAGTTCCCGGCCGACGTGCCTGGGGCACTGCCGTTGAGCGAGGTCGCGGGCGCTGTCGTCGGGCGTGGGTTCGGCCTGATCGACGTGGACAGCGAGCAGGCGCCGTGGACCCTGGACAACCCGGCGAACACCTGGTTCGGGCTCGGAGCCACCGCTCGGATCGACGTGGTCGATGCCACCGGCAACTCGGTCGGGACCCGGCCGCTGGCGGTCGCCGAGATCGTCGTACCGGACGACACCGAGCCCGCGTCCGTGCGGGACCTCGTGGTCGCGCTGGCCCGGGTCGGCGTGACGGCGACGACCTCGCTGGCCGGCGGATCGCGGTACGGATCACTGAAGGTGGACTCGAACCTGCCGGACCTGCGGATCCTGGTCGGCTCTAGTGGCCTGACCAACGCGCTGGCGTCCGAGTTCGGGGCGTTGCCGACGGGCGGGCCGGTGTTCGTACCGGCAAGGACGGCGCTGGCCGAGGTATGGCAGCCGAATGCCGACGTCCGCGATGTGCGGGCGATCTCCGCGCTCGTTCTGGCCGATGAGGCAGCCGTCGCTGCGGCGATCGCGGACCTGGGCAGCGCCCGGATCCGCGCGACTGTGCACGGGGACGGCGTGATCGAGGACTTCACCGACGCGACCGTCGCGCTGCTGACCTACGGGCTGCCCGGATTCGCCGTGGACGCGACCGGGGCGCTGCACGCGTCGCTGCTGCGGTCCTGCACGGGATGGCCGTCGGGGATCTGGATCGACCCGCCGCGGCGTTCTACGCCGGACGGGTCGTCGTTCCAGTTGCAGCACTGGACGCATGAGTTCCGCTACGCGTTGACGACCGGCGAAGGCGACTGGCGCGCCCTGCAGTTGCCCGCGCGTGGCCAGGAGTTCTCGTCGCCGTTGCTGGCGGCAACCACAACGGCGCATGACGGGCTGTTGCCCTCGACACATTCCCTGCTGCAGGTCTCGCCTGAGCGCGACGTGCTGCTGTCGACGCTGAAGCCCGCGGGCAACCCGATCGCGCACGGCTCGGGTGGTGCTGTCGATCCCCGCGAGGGAGTGACCTTGCGGTTGATCGAGGCGACCGGTCTGGGCGCATCGGCGACGGTCACCTCGGCTGTGCCGATCACCGGCGCCTGCCACGCGGATCTGCTGGAGTCGCGCGGCGCGCCGGTGGAGGTTGCCGACGGCAAGTTCGTGGTGGAGCTGGCCGGGTCTGCGGTGGACACGTTCGTGCTCGATGTCGACGCCACCGCCGACCGAGAGTCCGCAGTACTGGGTCAGGCCGGGGAGATCGCGCAGCCGTCGTACTCGCGGTACTGGCTGCACAACCGGGGACCGGCGCAAATGGGCTTCCTGCCGGTCAGCCTGTCCGTCTCCCCCACGGTCGCGCGGACGGCCGGCAGGCCGTTCGAGCTCTCCCTGGTCATCGCCAACCAGTACGCCGATGCCGTGGCCGCGGGGACTCTCAAGCTCGACCTGCCGGCAGGGTGGACCGCGGACCAGGCGGATCGCCGGCTGGAACTGGAGCCAGGTGGATATCTCCGCTACCTGGTCAACATCACGCCTGCCGAGAACTGCGAGCCCGGTCAGTACTTCGTCGGCGCGCAGGTGCTCACGACGACGGACGACCTCGCCGGCGGATCCGGCGTACAGGCGGTCGAGGATGTCGTCACGGTGTTCGTCGGCGAAAGCCCTGAGCTGACGGCGGTGCTCGGGTTCGGCTTCGCCCCGACCGAGCCACCGGAGCACGGGTCCGGCGCGGTCGAGGGAGAACCTGGACGGGCCACCGGGCTGACGGTGACGCCCTCGACCCAGGACCTGCGGTTGGCGCCCGGCACTCAGGAGACGCTGGAGCTCACCTTCACGAACAACGCGTCCTCGGAGATCCGGGCCGAGCTGCAACTGGCCTCGCCGTACGGCACCTGGTCGTGGCTGCCCGAACCGGTCCGCGGCGTCGTCGTACCGCCGAAGTCGTCGATCACCGTCGAGGTCCCGGTCCACGCTCCGGCCGACGCCACGCCGGCGCACGCCTGGGTCCTGCCCAAGGTGATGTGGTTCGGCCGAGCGCAGTACGCGCCTACCGTCCGCCTAGAGATCCTGTGACGGCGGCCGTGGAGGTCGGTCACGGGCACGGACATGGTCACGCACCGCACGCTCCTGCGGACGTACTGGCGTATCTCAACGACGAGCCTGTCTCGCGCGGGCTGCTGGACGAGCGGCTGGCAGCTCTGCGTGCGGGCGACGCCGCCTGCGTGCTCCCGCGACCTGACAGCCGGGAGAGCCGCCAGCTGACGCGCTGGGTCGCCCAGGTCGTCATCACCGAGCAGCTGTGCATCGACGAGCTCCGCCGGCGCGCAGACGAAGTACCGACGGCTGCTGACAAGCCGTTGGATGTGTCGACGGCTATCGCTGTCGGGTCTATCACTGCAGCGGCGCTGGCGGGGTCCGAGGCGGTACGCCGGGTGGCGGAGGTGGTCAGCCAGGGGGTGCGCATCAGCCGGGCTCAGCTGGAGTACGCGGCTGATGTGCTCGGCGTTCAGCCCCCTGCGGACCCCGACGTGCCGGTGGAGCGGTGGCACGCGGAGTTGGTGGACAGCGCGCGGCTGGAGGCGTTCGCGCGGTGGCTGAACGCCGCTCAGCACGAGCGGGTCCAGCTGGTCCACGGGCTCGAGCATCCGGGCGACAGCAATCAACCTGACAATCTGCACCGGCACTGACGGGGGGACCATGAGCGACGAGGCAGCGACCGTTCTGGGCATCGACATCGGCGGCACCAAGATGGCCGCCGCGATCGTGTCCGCCGACGGCGAGATCCTCACGAAGGACCTGATCCGCACCCCGCCGGGTGGCGCGGACCAGGTGTTCGCCGCACTGGCCGAGCTGATCCGGCGGGTGCAGGGCGACCTCCACCCGGCGGCGGTCGGAATCGGCTCGGCCGGACCGCTGGACCAGCAGCACGGCCTGGTCTCGCCGGTGAACATCGCCGGCTGGCGGAACTTCCCGCTGGTGGACCGGGTCCGCGCGCTGGTCGGCGACGTACCGGTGACGCTCGGGGTGGACGGGCACTGCTTCGCGCTCGGCGAGTACTGGACCGGCGCCGGCCGCAACGTCGACACCCTGCTCGGCATCGTCGTCTCCACCGGGGTCGGCGCGGGCATCGTCGTCGACGGCAAGCCGCTGCTCGGCCAGTCGGGCAACGCGGCTCACCTCGGCCACGTGGTGGTCGACCTCGACGGCGAGCCCTGCGCGTGCGGTTCGTACGGCTGCGTCGAGACCTACGCGAGCGGCCCCCGGATGGTCGCCCGGGCGAAGCGGCGCGGCTGGCGGTCCCACGAGGACGTCGACGCGGCCGTGCTCTCGGCCGACGCGGCGGCAGGGGACGAGATCGCGCTGGCGATCTTCGACGACGGCGCCCAGGCACTTGCCGCGGGCATCGTTGCCACCGCGGTCACCGTCGACCTGACCACCGTGGTGATCGGCGGCGGCGTGGCGAAGGCCGGCCCGGTGCTCTTCGACCCGGTCCAGCGCTGGGTGAAGCGCCTCGCGCAGCTCCCCTTCGTCACCGATCTCACCGTCGAACCCGCCCAGCTCGACAACGCCGGGCTGCTCGGCGCCGCCCGCCTCGGCTGGGACTCCCTGCAGGCCCCGATGGGCGCCCGGGTGGCCGGCGTACCGACGGAAGTGAACGCGCTGAGTTAGCAAACAGCCGCTGTTGGTGCCATCGGCATCGGTTCTGAGCCGGTGCGTTGCCTTTGTGCACACTCTCGTCGTGCGGAACAGGGACTCCTGAGCAACTTTGCGCAGTTTTTACCCAATTGCCGCGAAGTGTGTAACGACCACGCCTGCTCACGCGATGCAACGGATGGATGGGGTGGGGGCACGTCATCCAAGGGCAATCAGGGGGCCTGCATGCCAGGGATTGACCGCACGCGTGAGCGGCGGCGAGGAGACTCGTCGCCGCCCGCGCGAGCAGCCCGGCCGAAGTTCGGACGTCCGCCAGCGTTGCCCGGGGCAACGCTCGACCGTAGGGACAGGTCCTGATGGACGTGGCGGTGCTCCTGATCTTCGCGATCTTCTTCACCGCGCTCGTTGTCGCCACAACCTCCAGCCAGGGCCTGCTGCGTACTTCGGTACGCCGCCCGGGGCTGTTCCGGCTCGTGGTCGTCCTCGCTGCCGCCGTCACCGTTCCGGTCGACCTCTACGCCGTCATCTACGGCACGGTCGGCCCGGGTGGTACCACGCTCGGCGATGTGGCCGGCCGCCTGCTGCTACTGAACGTCGCCGCCTCATGCGGCGTCGCTGCTCTGCACGCGTCCCTACGGGGACCTGCCACCGCCACCGGAGCGGCCGCGGACGACTCGTCCGAGGCCGAGCACCCGGTACGGATGGGCGTGCTGGGGTGGACCGGCCCATTGATTGCGCTCGCCGCAGTCACCGCCGTGGTCGTGCTTGGGTCCCGTGGGAACGGACCGGAATTCGGCGATGTCGGACCCGTCTGGGCCGTGTATTCCCTGCTCATCTGCGTGACCAGCGCCTACGCGCTGCTCCGCCGGCGGGCGGTCGGTGCGATCGATCCTCAGGAGGGATGAGGATCGACGCGGGTTCTGCACCGCGGACGGTGGGCCGGTGGCTGCGGGAGGGCTGCTACTGGACATCTCACCCCCGTCCACGGTGCAGAACCGAAGTACTGCGGTAGCCCACTCCCACCCACCCCCGGGTCGCCGGGAGCCGCGTGGGAAGGAGCTAGTCCTTCAACCACTCCGGTACCGGGAGCTGGGTGCGGTCGAGCTTGCCGTTGGGGTCCAGCGGTAGGTCTTCGACCGGGATCAGGTCGGCCGGGACCAGGTAGATCGGCAACTCCTTGGTCAGCTCCAGCAACAGCCGCGCCAGTACTGCGGGATCGCTGTCCTCGAGTACGACGTACCCGAGCAGGCAGGTGTCTCCGGCCGGGTCGGCGCAGGCGACCACTACCGCGTCGATGACGCCGGGCAGGTCGGCGAGCACGTGCTCGGTCTCGCCCGGCTCCACCCGGTGGCCGCGGATCTTCACCTGGTCGTCCGCGCGCCCGAGGTAGTCCAGCGAGCCGTCCGTCCGCCAGCGCCCGAGATCGCGGCTGCGGTAGAGCCGTCCGCCCGGGTGCGCCGGGTCGGCTACGAACGCCGCCTCGGTCTCGTCCGGCCTGCCGAGGTAGCCGTGCGCAACGGCCACGCCACCCAGGTGGATCTCGCCGACCGCCCCGACCGGTACCGGGCGGAGCGCCTCGTCGAGCAGCCGGACCACCACGCCGTCGATGGGGCGGCCGATCGACGGCCGGTCCTCCGCCGGGTCGACCTGGTGGATCGTGGTGACCACCGACGCCTCGGTCGGGCCGTACTCGTTGTAGAGCGTGCAGTCCGGGTGCGCGGCCAGGAAGTCCCGGATCTTGTGGGTCAGCACCATCGCCTCACCACCGGCCACGATCTCTCGCAGCGCGGGCAGTTCCGGCAGTTTCCGCATCGTCGCGAGCAACGCGGTGAGCGGGGTGAACGCCATGAACAGCCGCTCCACCTGGTGCTGCACCAGCGCCGCGACCACGGCATCCGGGTCGTACCGGTCGTCCTCGCCGATCAGCACCAGCGCGGCACCCGAGGCGAGCGCGGTGAACATCTCCTGCACGTGGACGTCGAAGCCGAACGAGGTCCACTGCAGCGTGCGCAGTGAGCGACGGGTCCGTAGGTACTGCCGGATCAGGTTGACCGGGCCGCGATGCGGGACCGCGACGCCCTTCGGGTTGCCGGTGGCGCCGGACGTGTAGATGCAGTAGGCGATGTCACCAGCCGCCGATCGGACCGGCGGAGCCTGCTTGGCGCGCGGATCTCCGTCGACCGCAGCAACCGGGACTAGCCGCAGGCCGAGGCGATCCGCCAGCGCCGCGTCGTCCCCTACCAGGGCGAGCGCCTCGGCGTCCGCCGTCATGAAGGCCCACCGCGACTCCGGCTCTCCGGCGTCCAGCGGGAGGTACGCCGCGCCCGACTTCAGCACCGCCAGTACGCCGACCACCAGCTCGGCGCCCCGGGCAACCCGTACTGCGACGAGCTGACCCGGCTTGACGCCGAGATCCACGAGCTGCCAGGCGATCGCGTTCGACCGGCGGTCCAGCTCGGCGTAGGTGATCTCGCGTTCTCCCTGGATCAAGGCGATCGCGTCAGGCGTGCGGGCCACCTGCTGCTCGAACAACGTGTGCAGGCCGCTGAGTTCACCCGCCACCACGGCGTTCCGGCGTACCCGGCTGGTCTGGACCGGCTGCGGTGCGTCGCCTTCCAGCTCGCGGAGCGCCTCCTCGTCCGACTCGATCGGCAGCATCAGCTCGGGCAGGGATCGCCTTGGCTCGGCGATCGCGCGGCGCAGTACTGCTTCCACGTAGTCGAGGAACCGGCGGATCGTGCTCTCGTCGAACAACCCGGCACGGTAGTCCGCGGTACAGGTGATGCCGTCGACGTGGTGCTCGAGCCGGAAGCGCAGGTCGAGCCCGGGTGCGAGCTGCTCGTCACCGGCCTCGAACTCGACGATCACCCGGAAGAGCGGGTCCTGCTCGAGGACGGCGAGGTCCACCGTCGCGTGGTCGAACGCGGCGGTGGTCGTCTCGCGGACGCGCTGCGCCAGGTCGCCGAGGTCAGGCTCGCCGGACAGGTCGAGGCGGATCGGCAGCGCGTGCCGGCTCGTGGTCTCGCCCGCGCGGCGGAGGGCGGCCGTGCCGACGGTGATGTCGTCCTGCGCGGCGAAGCGGCCGAGCACGGTTCCGACGGCGGCGAGCATCGTCATCAGCGGGCTGACGCGACGGTCGCGGCTGAAGGCGAACACTGCGTCACCGAGGCCGGCATCCAGGTGGTGGACGGTCGAGGCGAGCGCGTCGTTCGCGGCCGGGCGCGAGCGATCGGTCGGCAGCACCAGCGGCTGCACGCTGTCCAGCACGGTCCGCCAGAACTCCAGATCCCTGCCCCGCTTGGCCTTCTCAGCCTCCGCCTTGGCCTCGGCATCCGCCTTCGCCTGTACTTCGGCCGCCTGCGCCTCGGCCGTCTTGGGCTCGGGCTGTACTGCGGTCGGCTTCGTCGCGGGCTTGCGTTTTGTCTCGGGCTTCGCGTCACGCCCTGCGTCGGGCGCGACCGGCGCGGGTGCCGCTGCCGGGCTGACCTCCGCGGTGCTCTTGGAGTCGTTGTAGAGGGCAAGTTGTTCGTGCATCAGCTTGGTGACGCCGTCGACCAACTGCCCGGCCACCCGCAACTGCTGCGACATCAACGCGGCCATGCCCGAGCCGGGGAGTTCCGCCTCGCTGGTCGCAGCCGCCGCGGCATCGACCTTCGCCGCCAATTCAGCCAGACCGGATCCGAGAACAGCCAGGGCAGCCCGCGGGTCCCGCGTCACCTCTTCGGCCGGCACCCGCTCGGTCTTCGCCGCTGCGGGCTCGTCGACCTTCTGCGGCGCAGCATCCGGTACCGCGTCGACCTCTGCGGCTTCTGCTTCCGGCTGAGGCTTCTGGGGTGTCGTCGTGCGCACCAGGTCGAGCGGATCCACCTCGCCACCGGGAACGTTGCGCGAGGCAATCGCCGAGGCCAGCTTGTGCGGGGTGTTCAGCTCCTCGAAGAGCTCGCTCACGGCCAGCTCGACGTCGAACCGCTGCCCGACCTCCTCGACCACTCGCAGCATCGACAACGAGTCCGCGCCGAGCTCGACGAAGGTGTGGTCCACGGTCAGGTCATACGGATCCAGCCCGAGCTGCTCCCCGGTCAGATCAAGCACAACCTCCAGCGACTCCCTGTACCGCTCAGCCGCAGTCAGCGCCGCATCGACGGGCACCCCTGCATCCTCGACCGTCGACTCTGCCTGGTCTTCGGCTGCTCCATCGGTCAGATTGGCGTCCACCTCAGCCAGCGCGCTGTCCGCAGTACCGGGGGCGACAGGCACCATCCGCACGTACTCGACATCCAGCAGTGCTTCCGCGGATACCTGGACCGCCGGATCGTCTGCGGACTGCGTCTTTGCAGCGGGCAGCATCTGCACATAGTCAGCGGCCAGCAACTCGGCCGCGCTCACCTGCGACCGATCCGAGGGCGGCAACATCTGCACGTAGTCGGCACCCAGCAGCTCGGCAATGCCGTTGCCAGCAACACCATTCACCACACCATTGCCAGCAGCACCGTTGACAACACCGTTGCCAGCAGCACCGTTGACAACACTGTGGCCAGCGGCACCGTTGACGATGCCGTTGCCTGCAGCACCGTTTGCGGCAGGACCATCGGCGGCTGCGACCATCTCTTCAGCTTGCTGCGGCGAGCGCCGTCCGTCAGTGCCGTCCTCGGCTGGGATCGCGAACGGCGACGAGTCGTGTACCTCGCCCTGCTCGACCGGCGGCGCGACGACACCGTTGGAGGCGGGCGGATCCAGCGGGATCTTCTTCAGCGCCGCTCCGCTCCGCTCGATCGGGCGATCCTCGACAACCGGCGACTGAGTCCTCGCCACCGGGCGCAGGGACGCCGGGTCGACCGGATGGTGCACCCGACGGAACGGGTAGGTCGGCAACGGCACCCGCCCGCTCTCCGGGTAGACCCGCGCCCAGGTGATCTCGGTGCCTTGCTGGAACAGCTCCGCGAGTCCGTTCATCGTCGCGAGCACCGGGTCCTGGCCGAGGCGCTGCGTCGGGATCCACGTGCTGTTCGGCGCGATCCGGCGACCCGCGGGACTCAGTACGGCATCCGGCCCGAGCTCGAGGAACCGCCGGCACCCGGCCGCGGTCAACGCCTCGACGGCATCGCCGAACAACACCGGCTGACGGAGCTGCCCGACCAGGTAGTCACCGTCGAGCGCAGTACCGCTCTCGAGCAGCTCCCCCGACCAGCTCGACACCATCGGCATCCGCAGCGGCTTGAGCTTGATCTGCGCGACCGCCTCGGCGAAGTCCGCCAGGATCGGATCGACCAAGGAACTGTGGAACGCGCGATCGACGTCCAGCCGCTGCCACTTGAGCTCGAGGCGATCGAGCTGCTCGGCAAGCTGCCCGACGATCACCTCGGTCCCGGTCAGCACGAACGACTGCGGACCGTTGCCCGCGGCAATCTCCACGCCCGGCGTCTTGGCCAGCTCCCGCACCCGATCGGCGTCCGCCCGTACTGCGACCATCGCGCCCGGGACGGTGCCGCGCTGCATGAGTACTCCGCGCTGCGCGGTCAGGCGTACGCCGTCTGCCAGGGAAAGGGCGCCCGCCACGCAGAGTGCGGCGTACTCCCCGACGCTGTGGCCGACCACCAGCGCGGGCTGCACGCCGAACGACTGCCAGAGCCGCGCGAGGGCCAGCTCGAACGCGAACAACGCGGGCTGAGCGGTCTCGGTCGGCCAGACGCCTTCCGACGGACCAGCCGGGGTCAGCAGGAGCTCGAGCAGGCGCCCGCCGAACTCCTCCTCATAGACCTTGTCGCACTCGTCGAGCACCTGGCGGAACACCGGGAACCGGGAGGCGAGACCCGCGGCCATCCCCCGGCGAGCCGCGCCCTGACCGGTGAAGGCGAATCCGAGCGGTCCGGGTCCACCGCGAGGCACCTCTACTGCGAGCGCAGTGGCGAGGGCCTCGGCCAACTCGTTCTCGGAGGAGCCCGCGACGGCGAGGCGATGACGATGTGCCGGGCGACCGATCGCCGCAGTACCGGCGAGGTCGATCAGGCGGTGGCCGGTGCCGTGCTCGAGGTCGGCACGGAACAACTCGGCCAGTTCGGCGAGGGCGTGTGGTTCGGGGGCCGAGATCGGCAGCACCACCGGGCCGTCGTCGCCGCGCCGGATCTGTCGCGGCGGCTCCTCCAGGATGACGTGCGCATTGGTGCCCCCGGCATCGAGTGCGCTGACGCCGGCGCGCAACGGCGTACCGGCTTCCCAATCGCGCACCTCGGTACCGATCACGAACGGGCTGCCTGCCAACGGGAGCGCGGGGTTGGGCTTGCGGTAGTTGATCGTCGGCACGAGCGTGCGGTGCTGCAACATCAGCACGGTCTTGATCAGACCGGCCATGCCCGCGGCGCTGTCGAGGTGCCCGATGTTGGGCTTGACCGAACCGATCGTGCAGTACCCGACCTTGTCCGTGTGCCGGCGCAGAGCCGTGGCGAGCGCGCGGAACTCGGCCGAGTCGTCCGCGGCGGTGCCGGTCGCGTTGGCCTCGATGTAACTCAGCGATTCGGCCGGCACACCGGCCTGCTCCAGCGCGCGCTCGATCGACTCGACCTGGCCTTGCTGGCCCGGCTCGCTGTCGGCCGCGTTGCCGTTCGTGACCGCGGAGCCCTTGATCACGGCGTAGACGGTGTCGCCGTCGGCCACCGCCTGGTCGAGCCGCTTCAGCAGCACCGCCGCGACGCCGTTCCCGCCCACTGTGCCGTCCGCCTCGGCGTCGAACGCCCGGATATGCCCACTCGGCGACAGGATCGACCCCGGGCTCGCGTGATAGCCCGTTGCCTGAGGCACATGTACCGCGGCCGCTCCCGCCAGCGCGAGATCCGCGTCCCCACTCCGCAACGCCTGGCAGGCAAGGTGAACCGCCACCAACGAAGACGACCAAGCCGCCTGTACTCCGATCGCCGGGCCGGTCAATCCGAGGCGGTAGGCGACGCGGGTGGCGAGCGAGTCCGGCGGCTGGTTCTGCTGGGTGTAGAGGTTCATCCCGGACCCGGCGAACACGCCAATCCGGCCGCTGGCGCCGGCGTACCCGCCGTGCTCCAAAGCGTGCTGGCAAACCTCGAGGAAGAGCCGCTGCGCAGGATCCGTGAGCTCCGCCTCGCGGTCACTCAGTCCGAAGAACGCCGCATCGAACGACTCCACGTCATCCAAAGCCCCACTGACCGCGACAAGCTCGTCGTCCCCGAAGGCCTGGTCCCCACCGGCGACCTCGTCGGCCCCGAACCGCCGAAGACTCTCAACCCCACCCACGAGGTTGTCCCAGAACTCCTCCAACGACCCAGCCCCAGGGAACCGAGCCGCCAACCCCACGACTGCCACCGGCTCGGCAACAGCCCCCTTGGCCGCCTTACGCGCCTTCTTCTTCCCCTTACCCGCCGGCTCCCCAGCCGTCCCAGGCCCCTCGGCACCCTGCACACCCTGTGCAGTCGCCGAAGCCCCCTCCGCACCAGCCCCAGCACCTTCCACAACCCGAAGCTCAGCCCCCGAGCCGCCGTCGCCCTCCACGACCTCAGCAACCAGTGCCGGCTCGCCGCTCCGGGCAACATCCGCGACAACATCCGCGACAACATCCGCGGCCGCAGCGGTCGCCTGCTCGCTGCCCTCGGCAACCTTCGGCTCGGCAGCCTTCGGCTCGGCGGCAGCGGCAATCTCCGACTCCGCGACCTGCTCTTCAGCCTGCGCGTCCTCCGGTACCGCCTCGGCACCCGCAGCCTCGCCGACCTCCAGCGCCGCAACCTCGCCCTCGCCTGCCCGCGCGGACCCGACTACCCCAACGCCATCGGCCTGGGCAGCTTCCGCCTCGACAGCACCGCCCGGCACCTCGGCGACCTGGTCGGCTTCCGCACTAGCGCCAACAGCCTGCTCCACACCGACGCTGCCAGCAGCCTGCTCAAGACCCTCGGCAACTGCAGCCGCCTCCACCGCATCGTCGCCAGCCGGCGCATCCGCAGGAGCATCCTCAACCTCTGGCAGCCCAGCCTCGCCAGCCCGCACGTCCGCAGGCACAACCTCCGGGTCCGGCTGCACAACCCCGCCGCCCCGCGGGTCCGCAGCAGCCTCCACGTCCGGTGCGACGACCTCTTCAACCTGCGCACTCGCGGAAGCAGAATCGGCGGTCGCCACGTCCGCAACTCCGCCCGCGCCATCAGCCGTCGGCTCGATTTCTTCGACAAGGTCCGCGACCGCGGCAGTTGCCGCCGCGTCAGCGGGTGCGGGTGCTGCGGCGTCGGCGGGGGTTGCAGCGGCTGACACTGACGGCTCAGACTCAGCCGCTTCCGCGTTTGCCGCCGCTGACTCGACGACCTCAGAGGCGTCGGCAGCCGCAGGGTCAGGCTGCGTCTCGGCAAGCTCGTCCGACTCCGCGCTGGTGGCGGCCGCCGCCTGCTCGACACCATCAGGGACCTCCGCGGAGGCACCAACCTCCTGTGCCGAAGCCTCCTCGGTGCCGACTACGCCAGCGCCGTCCGTCTCCGCAGGCTTCTCGGCGTCGACCGCGCCGACGTACTGCTCGGCGTCGGCCCTGTCGGAGGGCTTCTCGGCGGGGTCTGTGTCGGCGTCGACCAGTGCCGGCTCCACATCTTCGCCGGCCTCCGACCCAGCAGCCGGCGGCTCGGTGCCTTCATCAACGTCCGCGGTGGCGCTAACCTCCGGCGCCGCAACCTCCTCAGACTGCCCACTCACACGAGCTGGCTTCTCGGCTGCCTCGCCGACGTCTGTGCTGGGAGCATCCGCTGGTGAGTCAGCGGCCTCAGCTGTATCGGCGCTGACGGCCATGTGTATCTGGGCGGCGCTCTCAGCTGCCTCTGGCTGCTCGGAATCCTCGGCGAGATCTGCTTCCGCAGAGTCCGGCTGCGCAGCCTGGTCAGGCTCGGCGTCAGCGGGCGCTGACTCGGCCACCGCAGCCACATCTGCAGTGGAGGCGTCGGCCTGCGAGTTCGCCGCTTCGTCACCCTCGGCGACCGCATCAGGTGCCCGCTCACCCTCGGCGTCAGCGCTTGGTGCCCGCTCAGCCTCAGATGCCGGCGCAGCCTCAGCGGCGACCTCCGGCGCCACATCCTCCTCAGCCTCCGCGGCAGCGGTCTCGTCAGCCGCCGGTGCAGCGGCCTTGTCGGCTTCCACATCTGAGGCGTCCGGTGTTGCTTCGCCGGGCGCGGGCTCCGGGGTGACGAGTTGAGCTGGGTGTGTGGAGAAGACCGGGCGATCGATGGTGGCGGAGGGGTTCTCGGTTGAGAAGGCGGAGCTGTTGAAGAAGGTGCCGTCTGGGGCATCCTCCGCGGGCGAGGGGCCGTCCTCAGCCGGGCCGCCGCTGAGGGGCTGCTCGTCGGCGGCCGCTGGTGCGTCGCCGGTCAGCGGATCCGCTGAAGCCGAAGCCTCCGGTGAGATCGCCGCATCCGCGGAGGTCGGCGCATCCGGTGAGGTCGGCGCATCCGCCGAGGTCGGCCTGTCCGCGGAGGTCGATGCTTCGGCGAGCTCGGAGGTTGCCTCGACCGGGATCGGGTCCTCGGCCTCGGTGAGGGGATCAGGGTGACGGTTGGCGCCCAGGGTGGGGCGTTCGGGGGGATGGGGGATGGAGTCGGTGATGCTGCGGCGCCAGGCCAGGCGGATCACCGGGAGTTCGGTGGTTCGCTCGCTGGGGTCCTCGTCGAAGCTGTCAGGGATCGGGGTGGCGCCCGGGCGCACGGGTTCGCCGTACGGAGAGTTGTACGGCCCCGGAGCGGTCTCGAGCGCGCCGTCCAGCCAGCGTTGCTTGAGGAGCGGGCGGAGGATCTTGCCGCCCGGGGTCGTCGGGAAGTGCCTGCGCGGTACTGCGATCACCTGCGCGTCGAATCCCAGGCGATCGAGCACGGCAGCCCGGATCGCCTCCGTGGTCGCGGCAACGGGACCAGAGTCAGCCGGGTCAAGGGCGTAGAAGAGAACCAGGCGGTCCGTGCCTGACTCCAGGTCGGCCACTCCACACGCGGCGACGAGACCCGCCACAGCCCCCGGGGCGGTTGCGGCGATCGCCTCGATGTCGTGGGCGTAGTAGTTCTGGCCGTTGACGATCAGGCGGTCGCTGTCGCGGCCGGTGATGACGACCTGGCCGCCCGAGATGAACCCCTGGTCCCCTGTCGACAACCACTTCCGCGCCGGCCAGTTCCCCGCCGGGAAGGCCGCGCGATCCGCCTCAGGATTCCCCAGGTACCCCGGGGTCACCCGCGCGGACGCGATCTGCAACTGCCCGATCCGGCCCTCCGGCAGTACGGCGCCGTTGGGTCCCACGATCCGTACGGTGGCTCCCGGCGCAGGTGCACCGACCGACACCAGACTCAGTACTCCGGGCGCATCCGCCCGCGGCTTCCCCGGCCGCGCGACGGCGACCTTCCCGCTCGCGGGAGTCCGCTGGTCGACCCACTCCACCACCCCGGTCGGGGGAATCCGGACCCGATGCACGTTCGGCGTCAACCCGGGCCGGGCGAAGGTGATCCCAGTGACGGTCTCGGTCATCCCCCACGCTGCGACGAACGTCTCCGGTACGACGCCGAAGCGGTTCGTCAGCCGGAGGAACTCGCTCATCACGGGCACGGTGATCTGCTCGCCACCGCTGACCAGGCTTCGCAGCGCGGACAGGTCCCAGTGCCGGTCGGGCTCGCCCGCGATGGCGGCGGCCGCGAGCCGGTAGCCGAAGTTCGGCGACCAGGAGTGGTTCACCCGGTGCTGGTCCATCAGGTCGAGCCAGCGCAGCGGGTTCGCGAGCACCCAGTCGGTGGCCACGTGGATGTTGGTGCAGCCCGTGAAGACCGGCAGCAGGTGGTAGAGCAGGAACGCGCCGCTCTGGTCCAGCGGCAGCCAGTTGAGTGTCGTCTGACCAGGCCGCACCGGGAGCATCGCCGGAGTACCGGCTGCGAATTCCACCAGGCCGCGATGGGTCAACTGGATGATCTTCGGCGTACCGGTGGTGGTGCCGGAAGTCATCATCAGTACTGCGACGTCGTCCGCCGCCGGCCGGTGGAACTCCGAGGTCGGCTCGTGCCCGGCGAGGGCGTCCGGGTCGAGCACTGGCAGGCCGAGGTCGTTCGGCAGGTCCGAGGGCCGCCCGATCAGCACGGTCCAGCCGAGCAGGTCCGTCACCTTGCGGAGCCGCTCGCGGCCCTCCTCGGTGGTGTCACCCTCGGGCGCGGGCGCCATCAGCAGCGGGCGGATGCCGCCCAGCGTGCAGGCCCAGAACGCGGCGAAGAACCCGACCGGCTCGGTGCAGTGCACCACGGCCGGGTCACCAGCCCGTACTCCGTTGGCGCGCAGGCCGGCCAGGATCCGCGCGGCGAGCTCGAGGAGCGTCGGGAAGTCGAGGCGAGTCTCGCGGCCGTCCGGGCCGATCTCGACCACGCCGGAGGTACCGAAGTCGCGGGCGGCCCGCAGCAGCGCGCTCGGCAGATCACGCGGGTAGCCCGCGGGGATCATCAACGCCGGGCCGGTACTGATCGCCGGCCGGTCCACGCCGTTCCTCATCGCACCCACCCCGCGACGATCGCAGCCAAGGCGGCAACCCGGGCAGGCTGACGCGAAACGGCCGTGACGGCAGAGGCGCCAGCCAGTCGGCGACCCACGGACACGTGCCTCCCCAACTGGACGGAGCCGGGTTCAGGGCATACCCGTCTCGCTCTCATACCGACAGAACAGGCCCCGTTGCACCGGATCGGTGACGTCGTGACCGACCGGCCCCGGTGCGTCATCGTGTGATCCGACGAGCGTGAACCCTACCAGTCGAAATGAGACGTGGCCGTGGCAGTTCCGGCAGCCGACTGTAAAGAAATCGGCGGGTCGCAGAGAGTGAAAATCGGCGAGTGGCCGAGAGGTCCGACGTGTGGGTGCTGAGGGGATCGAACCCCCGACATCTTCCTTGTAAGGGAAGCGCTCTACCGCTGAGCTAAGCACCCTGTTCCGCCCGCAGGCGGAGCGCCAGAGTCTATCCGAGATCCGGGCGCAAGCTCGCCAGGGCCTCGGCATAGTCGTCCGGATCGCGGGACTCCGTGAACGGGTTCACCACCGACCAACGGATCAGGCCAGCCCGGTCCACGACGAACGTGCCCCGCCCCGCACACCCCCGGTCCGCGTCGAACACGCCGTACGCCGAGGCGGTGGCCCCGTGCGGCCAGAAATCGCTCAGCAGGCCGAATTCCAGCCGCTCCGACTCGGCGTACGCGCGCAGCGTGAACATCGGGTCGCACGAGATCGCCAGGAACTCCGCGCCGGCGAGCAGGTCGGGCCGGTCGCGGAGCGCGCCGAGCTCGCTCGTGCAGACCCGGCTGAAGGCGTACGGGTAGAACACCAGCACCACGTCGCGCCGGCCCCGGAAGTCCGAGAGCCGGATCTGCTCGCCGTGCTGGTTCCGCGCGATGAAGTCCGGTGCCTCGCTGCCGACCGGAGGGACGGCGGCGGTCACCGGTGGCTCCCCACGAACGTTACTTCCTGACCCGCGGAGACTTCGGCATCACCAACTTGGTCGCCGACCAGTTCTCGGTCGGGGTGAGGCTGGTCGTGGTCGACAGGCCGGCCGTCTCGGTCGCCTCGGCGATGTCGCTGGCGTCGACATAGCCCTCGCGTCCGACCTTCGGGGTCATCAGCCAGACGATCCCGCCGGTCTTCAGATCGGTCAGGGTCTCGAACAGGGCGTCCACCAGATCCCCGTCGTCGTCACGGAACCAGAGCAGCACCACGTCGACGACGTCGTCCATGTCGTCACCGACGAACTCCTCCCCGGTGAGTTCCATGATGGCGTCGCGGAAGGCATCGTCACAGTCGTCGTCGTAGCCGAGCTCCTGCACGACCGTGCCGCTCTCTAAGCCGAGGCGGCTCGCCATGTTCGGCTCGCCACTCTTGCCGTCCGCGTGGTCCGCGGTCGCGCTCACGTGTCCTCCTCCGTCGTCCCCGCTTGCCCGGGGGTAGGCGTCAGTAGCAGTAGTCCATCGTGGTCTACCGCGTCGCGCAAGTATGCACGAGGGTTCTCCCGCGTGTCCGGTATCCGCATGTCGGACACTATCCGTGTCCGGTGGGAACCGGCGGTTCACGCCGGATTCGGGGAGGTTGTGGACGCGAAGTAGAACGCATTCCGGTCAGGTGACAGGATTGCCAGAAGTAGGACCGACTAGACAGAACGGCAGGACACCGTGGCTTCCGGACACGAACCACCAGCCATCATCACCGAGGGGATGCCCACCCAGCTCCCCGACATCGACCCCGACGAGACTCGGGAATGGGTCGAGTCGCTCGACGCCGTGCTGGACGAACGCGGCAAGGCGCGAGCGCGCTACCTGATGCTCAAGCTGATCGAGCGGGCCCGGGAGCGACAGGTGGGGGTGCCCGCGCTGCGGAGCACGGACTACATCAACTCGATCCCGCCCGAGCGCGAGCCGTGGTTCCCCGGTGACGAGCACATCGAGCGGCGGATCCGCGCCTTCATCCGGTGGAACGCCGCCGTGATGGTGAGCAAGGCCAACCGCAAGGGCCTGGAGGTCGGCGGCCACATCGCCACCTACCAGTCGGCCGCCAGCCTGTACGAGGTCGGCTTCAACCACTTCTTCCGGGGCAAGGACCACCCGGGCGGTGGCGACCAGATCTTCATCCAGGGTCACGCCTCCCCCGGTATGTACGCCCGCGCCTTCCTGGAGGGCCGGCTGTCCTCGGACCAGCTGGACGGGTTCCGCCAGGAGGTCTCCCGCGGCCCGCACCAGGGCCTGTCGTCGTACCCGCACCCCCGGCTGATGCCGGACTTCTGGGAGTACCCGACGGTCTCCATGGGGCTGGCCGCGCTGGACTCGATCTACCAGGCGCGCTTCAACCGGTACCTGCACCACCGCGGCATCAAGGACACCAGCCAGCAGCACGTCTGGGCGTTCCTGGGTGACGGCGAGATGGGCGAGCCGGAGTCGCTCGGCGCGATCGGCCTGGCCGCCCGCGAGGAGCTGGACAACCTCACCTTCGTGATCAACTGCAACCTGCAGCAGCTGGACGGTCCCGTCCGCGGCAACGGCAAGGTGATCCAGGAGCTCGAGGCGTACTTCCGCGGCGCCGGCTGGAACGTCATCAAGGTGATCTGGGGCCGGGAGTGGGACGCGCTGCTCGCGCAGGACCACGACGGCGCGCTGGTGAACAAGATGAACACCACCCCGGACGGCCAGTTCCAGACGTACTCCGTCGAGTCCGGCGAGTACATCCGGAACAACTTCTTCGGCGGCGACCAGCGGCTCCAGCAGATGGTCAGCAACCTGTCCGACGAGGACCTGCGCAAGCTGCCCCGCGGCGGTCACGACTACCGCAAGGTGTACGCGGCGTTCAAGAGCGCGACCGAGCACGTCGGGCAGCCGACGGTGATCCTGGCCCAGACGATCAAGGGCTGGACGATCGAGGCGCTGGAGGGCCGCAACGCGACCCACCAGATGAAGAAGCTGACCTCGGACGACCTGAAGGCGTTCCGCGACCGGCTCTACCTGCCGATCGAGGACAAGGACCTCGAGGACGCCTACAACCCGCCGTACTTCCACCCCGGCAAGGACTCGCCGGAGTACCAGTACATGATGGAGCGGCGCAAGCAGCTCGGCGGCTTCCTGCCCGAGCGCCGGGTCCGGCCGAAGACGCTGAAGCTTCCTGGTGACGACGTCTACAAGCCGCTCAGCAAGGGCAACGAGAAGACCCCGGTGGCCACCACGATGGCGCTGGTCCGGCTGTTCCGCGACCTGATGAAGGACCCGGAGATCGGGCACCGGATCGTGCCGATCGCGCCGGACGAGTACCGGACGTTCGGCATGGACTCGATGTTCCCGACGGCGAAGATCTACTCGCCGCACGGGCAGACGTACGAGTCGGTCGACCGCGCCCTGCTGCTCGCGTACAAGGAGTCCGAGCAGGGCCAGTTGCTGCACGAGGGCATCAGCGAGGCCGGCGCGATGGGCTCGATGATCGCCGCCGGTACGGCGTACGCGACGCACGGCGAGCCGATGATCCCGTTCTACATCTTCTACTCGATGTTCGGGTTCCAGCGGACCGGCGATCAGCTCTGGGCGCTCGGCGACCAGCTCGGACGGGGCTTCCTGATCGGCGCCACCGCCGGCCGGACCACCCTGACCGGTGAGGGTCTGCAGCACGCCGACGGGCACTCCCCGCTGCTCGCCTCCTCGAACCCGGCCGCGGTGCACTACGACCCCGGCTTCGCGTACGAGGTCGCGCACATCGTCAAGGACGGCCTGCGCCGGATGTACGGGTACGGCCTGGACGAGAGCAAGCCGTTCGGTGAGGACGTCTTCTACTACCTCACGGTCTACAACGAGCCGGTCCCGCAGCCGGCCGAGCCGGAGAACCTCGACGTGGCGGCCCTGCTGAAGGGCATGTACCGCTTCAGCGAGTACCCGACGGCCGAGGGCGACGACGTACCGCGGGTGCAGTTGCTCGCGTCGGGCGTCGCGCTGCCGTGGGTCCGCAAGGCGCAGCAGATCCTGGCCGAGGAGTACTCGGTGGCCGCCGACATCTGGTCGGTGACCTCGTGGAACGAACTGCGTCGCGAAGCCGTCGCCGCGGAGGAGCACAACCTGCTCCACCCGGACGAGGACGAGCGGGTGCCGTTCATCACCGAGCAGCTCAAGGACACCAAGGGCCCGGTCGTCGCGGTCAGCGACTTCATGCGCTCGGTGCAGGACCAGATCTCCCGCTGGGTCCCGAACGACTACACCTCGCTCGGCACCGACGGCTGGGGCCTGGCCGACACCCGGGCCGCCGCCCGCCGCCACTTCCACGTGGACGCCGAGTCGATCGTCGTCGCGGCCCTGGAGATCCTGGCCAAGCGCGGTGACGTGAAGCGGGAGGTGGCCGCCGAGGCCGCCCGCAAGTACCGGATCGACGACCCGACCGCGGTCGCCGGAGTCAAGCAGGAAGGCGCCGGCGCCTGAGTTTCCGCCGAACCCGCCGAGGGGCACCACCGAGAGATTTTCGGCGGTGCCCCTTCGCTTTGGCCCTTGAAGGCTGCGCCTTCGGACGGTTCAGCTACTACGGGATGCGCGCCATCCTCTTGCCCTGCCTGACCGACCGGGCCCGCGACGACTGACCCGGGCGGCGACCACGTCGTACCGGCTGATTCCGCTCTCGCGGGGGACGCCGATCCCCCGCCGGAGTGAGGTCCGCACCGTGCGCCGGGCGAAATGCTGGGCGAGTGACCACAACAGTCGAAGCACCGCCCCGGACTCTCCCGCCCTGGGACTACCGCCGCCGTACCCGCTCGGAGGCCGGCCGATGACAGAGCGACCTGTACCGCGCTGGGCTCGCCGTCTGGCGCACGTGATTCCGTTCCTCACCCTGCCGTCGGGGCTGTGGCGTCTCGGGTTGGTGGCGGGCTTCTCGATGGGCATGCTCG
This sequence comes from Kribbella qitaiheensis, assembly GCF_042657745.1. Taxonomy (GTDB): domain Bacteria; phylum Actinomycetota; class Actinomycetes; order Propionibacteriales; family Kribbellaceae; genus Kribbella; species Kribbella qitaiheensis. Next base: position 109,374 of record NZ_JBHSKE010000050.1, read on the forward strand.
ACGACAGTGGGCGGCCTGCCGCCTTGCAGAGCACTGGCGAAGCCGTCTACATCGTCTGCCTGAGCTTGTTCTCCGAGGCGGTCGCGCTCACTGCGTTCGGCCTGGTCAAACCCTGGGGCGAGGTGGTCCCCCGCTGGATCCCCTTCATCGGCGGTCGCCGAGTCGCGCCGTACGCGGCCATCATCCCCGCGACCGTGGGCTCGCTCGCCCTGATCGGGATCTGGACCTACGGCTTCCGCGACGTCTTCACCGACTCGTTCCTCCCCTTCTCCAGCGACGCAGCCGCGGCCCTGATGATCACCTGCTACGCCCCGCTCAACCTCTGGGGGCCGGCCCTGCTGGTCCTCACCTGGGCCTACTACCGGCGGCGGAGGCTCGAGGCACCGGTCAGCGCGAGCGTGGGCGCGGCTTGAGCTGGATGGCGGGAAGTGCCGGTGCCGGGAGGGCGTCGCCGTCGTAACCGGGGACGATCGGGAAGCGGCTCGTGCCGTGGGCGTCGATGGAGGCCATCCAGTCGTTGCGGGCGGCGACGATCTCGTCGTGGGAGCGGCCGATGAAGTTCCACCACATGACGAGCTGCTCCTCGAACGGTTCTCCGCCGAGCAGGAGGAACCGCACACCGTTGTCCGAGGCAACCAGCTCGATCGACTCCCGCCCGATGCCGAGGTAGGCCATCTCGCCGAACCCTGGAGTCAGCTCGCCGACCTCGAGACTCCCGTCGACCACCAGTACGGCGTACTCGTACTCCGGGGTGAGCGGCAGGGTGGTCGTGCGCCCAGGCTCGACCCGTACGTCGGCTCCGACGAGCGGCGTGTACGCCGGCGCGGGCGAGGTGACTCCGGCGACCGTGCCGAGCATCACCGTCGCCTCGGCTCCCTCGAGGGTCACCTTCGGCAGGTCGGCGTACGCGTTGAACGTCGGTGGCGTGGTCGTCCGGACCGAGTCGGGCAGGGCGACCCACAGCTGGGCTCCGTGCAGCATGGGTGGCGCGCTGGGCAGCGACACCTCGGAGTGCGCGATGCCGTTGCCGGCGGTCATGATGTTGAGCTCGCCCGGCCGGACCATCGCGTGCGAACCGACGCTGTCCCGGTGCTCGATCTCGCCCTCGAACAGCCAGCTCACCGTCTGCAGACTCGTGTGCGGATGCGGCGGCACCAGCATCCCGGCATCACCCGGTACGTCGTACGAGTCGACGCGCTTGGTCAGGTCGTCCGGCCCGTAGTGATCCACGAAGCACCACGCCCCGACCATGCGGCGATTCTTGTTCGGCAGCAACCGGCGCACCGTGGTCGTCCGCCCGAGCACGACCTGCCGCGCCTCCAGCAACTCGAGCACGGGGCCTGCGACGTCCTCGCAACCCCAGGTGCCCTCCATCGGATCCTTCTCCAGATTGCTCATGATGCAGCCCATTCCAGAAGCTTGGACGAGTCCCAAGTGTTGATCACGACGTCGGGAGTGACGCCGCATTCCTCGGCGCGCTCGCAGCCGTAGACCTGCCAGTCCAGCTGGCCCGGTGCGTGCGCGTCGGTGTCGATGGAGAAGTTGCAGCCCGTCTCGACCGCCATCGAGAGCAACCGCTTCGGCGGGTCGAGGCGTTCGGGGCGGGAGTTGATCTCGACCGCCGTACCGAACTGCTTGCAGGCCTCGAACACGATCTCGGCGTCGAAGTCCGACTCCAGCCGCGTCCCCCGCTCACCGGTGATCAGCCGGCCGGTGCAGTGGCCGAGCACGTCGACGTGCGGGTTCGCGATCGCCCGGACCATCCGCTCGGTCATCGGCTCCGACGCCATCCGCAGCTTGGAGTGCACACTGGCCACCACGAGGTCGAGCCGGGCCAGGATCTCCACGTCACAGTCGAGCGAGCCGTCGTCGAGGATGTCAACCTCGATCCCGTTCAGGATGGTGAACCCGTCCAGCTCGTCCCCCAGCTTCTTGTTGAGCTCGGCAACCACCTCGAGCTGCTGCAACCGCCGCTCCCGCGACAGCCCGTTGGCCACGGTGAGCCGGGGCGAGTGATCCGTCAGCGCCATGTACTTGTGCCCGAGCCCCGCCGCAGTACGGGCCATCTCCTCGATCGGACTCCCGCCATCGGACCAGTCCGAGTGCAGATGCAGATCCGCCTTCAGCTCGGCACGCATCCCGGTACCGGCCGTTGTCAGCTCCCCCGCCGCGTTCTCCAGCTTGGTCAGGTACGACGGCGTCGCGCCGTCCATCGCCTCGAGGATCACAGCCTCCGTCTTCGGCCCGATCCCCGGCAACTCGGTCAACGTCCCGGCCCGCCGCCGAGCCCGAACCTCAGCCGCCGGCAACCCCTCGATCGTGTCAGCCGCCCGCCGGTAGGCCTTCACCCGATGCGTGGGCTGCCGATCCCGCTCCAGGTAGTACCCAATCTGCCGCAACGCCTCAACCGCCGCCGCCACACCCGCACTGTCACTCATCCCCCCATCATGACGCGCCCCCCGGACAACCGCCGCCCGCCCACCACCTACCTCGCCCGACCAACTCTTCAGACAAGCCGCCGGACAGTCGGGTTGGCAACCAACCCGGGACACTCAGCCACAAGCCGCAGGTACGCGTCGCGCACGAACATCCCGAAGGCCCCCACGAGCTCAGCTCCATCGACCACCGCAACCACCGAGCGCACCGACGACGTCGCGACAATCTCGTCGCCGGTCCCGCGACGAAAATGAATGACTTCTTCATGCTCGGTGAAGCCGATCGACGCATCCTCGCCCGCTGAGATCCGCCGGCCGGCGTACTGGATCCCCAAGGCCATATCGACCAGGGTGACGAACCGCCCCTTGCGCACGACGTCGACACCATCGACATCGAACTCCATCGCGACTGCGAAATATTTGTAGCAAAGATCCGTTTCCGTGAGCTCCATCGGATCGAGCCCTAGAGCACAATCCCAGGTCTTCCGCCAAGACACACCGGCACCAGGTAACTCGAATGCCAGTCGAATCATCGTCCCCAACTTTTCAGTAACCACCAGGCCCTCGAGCCGACGTGAACCCCACCGGCCCCACGCCCCCGGACCCTATCCGGCCCGCCGACCGTCGTCCTTGTCTTCCAACACCTCCCGCCCGAGATCCCACCACCGGCCAGCTGCATCGGCACCCCCGCGTTCGACGCAGCCTTCGTTACCCCGTTGGCGACTCCACAGGTTCGGTGGGGTTGTGGACAACCTGACCGGATCCGATGCCTGCGTCGAGTTTCGGTCAATCTTCGGAATCCCTTACAAATAAGGGCCTTCCGGACCAGAAACTGTCGGCGGCGGCATCTAGAGTCTCGGGTATGGAGATCCTGGGCGAGCGGCCGGTGTGGTCGATGAGCGACAGCGAACAGCTGACGACTCTCGACGCCCTGCAGGCCGAGATCTCGCGGTTGCAGACCTACCGCCTGCAGGTCCTGGCCGCCTACGACGCGACCGGCCACGCCGCCAGCCTCGGCGCCGGCGACACCGCCCGCCTGCTCGCGTTCCGGCACCGTCTCGACCCGGGCGTGATCAAGCGTGACCTGGCCCTGGCCAAGGCGCTCCGGAAGTATCCCGCCGTGGCCGACGCGCTCCCATCGGTCAACCCCGACCCCGAGCCCGACACCGACGGAACCGATGCCGATGCGGGTGTGGGGGTGGTGTTGTCGCCGGCGCAGGCCGCGGCGATCGTGTCCGAACTCGAGAACGTCCCCAAGACCGTCGCGGTCGACGACCTGACCGTGGCCGAGGAACAACTCGTCGCGCTGGGGCGCCACTTCAACCCCTCCGAGCTGCGCAAGGCCGCCCGCCGGGCCCGGGACCTGCTGGATGCCGACGGCCCGGCGCCGGAAGAGGACAAGGCGTATGCCCGCGAAGAGTTGCGGGTGAGGCCCGCCGACCGGGGGGTGAGGTTCAGTGGTTACCTGGCCAACGAGAACGCCGAGCTGTTCCAGGCCCTGATCCTGGAGGGTTCCAAGCCGCGCAAGACCGTGACCGGCGAGTTGGATCCGCGCGGCCCGGACAAGCGTCGCGCCGACGCCCTGACCGACGTCCTCAACGTCGCCTCCAACGCCATCACCACCGCAGCCGGCCCGGTCGACACAGCCGATCCCGCCGACCTGGCCGGGGCGACCCTCGACAGTGCCGAGACCGCCGGACCACCACACGGCGGCACTCCAGACGCGGCCGGTCACGCCACCCAGACTGGCACCGCCGCGACGGGTGCTGGGGCGGTGGCCGGGTACGGCCCGAAGGCGCACATCACGATCACCATCGACCTCAAAGACCTCACCGACGCAGGCGCCCACGCGGTCGGGACCCTGGTCCACGGCGAGGGGCTGTCCGCCGGCGCGATCCGGCGGCTGGCGTGCGAGGCGCAGATCATCCCGATCGTGCTCGGCGCCAACTCCGAACCCCTCGACGTCGCCATGGCCCAGCGCTTCGTCAACCGCGCCATGCGCCGCGCCCTCAACGCCCGCGACAAAGGCTGCGTCGTGTGCAAAGCCCCACCCATCTTCTGCGACGCCCACCACCTGATCTCCTGGATCGACCACGGCCCCACCGCCCTGACCAACCTGGTGCTGCTGTGCCGCCGCCACCACATCGACACCCACCACGGCCACTGGCACATCACCCTCCACGGCGGCACCGTCACCGTCGCCAGACCCGCCTGGGCCGACCCCAACCCCACCCGAACCCGCTACCGCACACCCACCACCAGCCACGGCGGCACCGCGGCGTCCGGCCATGCCCGGCACCGCGCCCACACCCTGGCACACACCAGCACCGAGAACGACCCTGCCGCACAGTTCGACCCCTGGGCAGATACCGACCCACCCGAACCAGGCACCGGCAAACACACCGATCCCCCCGGCGACCCGACCCCAGGTCAGCCGGCGCTGCACCACGCCAACAACCCGCCACGCACCAGCGCAGCTGGTCAGGCCGGGGACTGTGTCGATGACCAGACCCGGGCCATCACGCCGTTCAACCCGTGGGGCGACCACGACGGGCCTGCCACGAGGACCGACACCGGCCCGATCGACAGTCCCGCCGCCCAGGCCAGTCCCGGTTCCCCACACCGACCCGAGCCCTGGCGCCCTCCCACCACGCGATCCACCGAGCCAAGGACAAGACCACCCTGCGCACGGCCCGGCTGACGGTCTCACAGGACGCGGCGGACCTCGCGTGGGACGGCAACTATGATCTCACTACTCGCGCGAGGCCACCGCCCACCTGCCTGCGCCACACCGCGGACCCACTGCCTGAACCGCACCTCGGAACCGCGACGCCGGACAATGACCAACTGCCCCCGGCCACCCCACACCGGCGAGGACCACGCCGTCACCAGCGCGCCGGAGGTACTGCGTGCGGCGACGACGTCGGAACGGGCATGGGCAGACCACCCATACTCCGGAACGGCCGCCGGGCTGGACACGCCTGCTCTCACCAGCCACGACGCAGGCGACCGAACCCGGGCGGGTGCGATCCGCGCCACAGGAGGGGCGGACCGGGTGGGTGGCAGCCGCGACCCAGGATCTGTGAACCAGCCGCCCACCCGGAATGTGCGCATCCCGACGACCATTTCGCGGTCACGAGCTGCGTCGGCGGACGCACCGTCGGCGGACGCACCCTTCGGTGGGCGCTGCGTCGGCGGGCGCTATGTCGGCGGGCGCTATGTCGGCGGGCGCGTCCCAACGCCGGAGAGGTCGGGACGTGCCCGTCGGCACAACAGATCCGCCCGGGCGACGAGCCTCCTCGCAGCCAACGTCCGCGACGCAGCAGCGGTCTGGGCGAAGGACGAGCGGGTAGGAGCGGCGACGCGGGAGCGGCGAACCGCGAGCGAGTCGGAGCGACGAACCACGAGTAGGCGGGAGCGGCGCCGTCGTAGGAGCGGGCATAGGCGGCGGATCACTCGTCCTCCGAACACCGGCCAGGGCTCGACATCCCTGCGCTCACCAGCCGCGACGCAGGAGGGAGAACCCGAGCGGGAGCGGCGACGCAGGAGCGGCGTGGACCAACCACCCGTACTCCGTATCTGCTCCCCTCCGACGGAGTGTGCCTCGACGTCACCAGCCGCGACGCAGCATCGGCCGAGCACGAGCGGGCGGGAGCAGCGACGTAGGAGCGGCGAACCAGCCGACCACCCGAAGCACACATCCCGGCGACCACCTCGCAGTCGCGAGCCGCGACGCTGGAGCGTCGGCCCAGGGTGGGGCGTGAGTCGCGGCGTAGGAGTGGCGTGGGCGACGGACGTAGTACGGCTAGGGTCGGGGCGTGGTTGCTAAGGGGCACGAGGCTCGGGCTGAGCGGTTGCAGGGGGCGACCGGGGCGTTGGCGACGGCTGCTATTGCCGCGATGGACGAGAAGCTGCCGTGGTTCGGGGAGTTGTCGGCGCAGGACCGGTCTTGGATCGGGTTGGTGGCCCAGTCGGGGATCACCGCGTTCGTCGACTGGTTCCGGGATCCGGAGACGCATTCGTCGATGCCGACCAGGATGTTCGGGTCGGCGCCGAGGGAGTTCACTCGGGTGATCTCGTTGCACCAGACAGTGGATCTGGTCCGGACCACGATCGAGATGATCGAGAACACAATCGGTGACCTTCTCCCCGAGGACGACGTACCGGTGGTGCGCGAGGCGATGCAGCGCTACGCCCGCGAGGTCGCCTTCGCGGCCGCGACCGTCTACGCCCAGGCGGCGGAGATGCGCGGCGCCTGGGATGCCCGGCTGGAGGCCCTCGTGGTCGACTCCGTGATCCGTGGTGAAGCAGACGAATCCGTGCGCTCCAGAGCCTCCGCTCTCGGCTGGACCGGCTCCGGTACTACGGGGTCGTCCGAGGTCGCCGTAGTCGTCGGCCGGGCTCCCTCAGCCGAGAGTGGCACCACCAACGTGGCGGACTCGGTCCGGCATGCCGCGCGGGAGGCCGGTGCTGACGCTCTGTGCGCGATGCAGGGCGATCGACTGGTAGTAGTACTCGGTGGTACGAGTAAACCTGTCGAGATCGTACAAAAGCTCGCCGAGTGGTTCGGACCGGGTCCGATCGTCGTCGGGCCGGTCGTGAAAGACCTGATGTCGGCCGTCACCTCCGCCCGCGCAGCGGTCGCGGGACTCCGCGCGGCGCCCGCTTGGCCGGGCGCTCCGAGACCGGTGCAAGCCGACGAACTCCTGCCCGAGCGATCCCTGTCGGGCGACGGACATGCCAGGCGACAACTGGCCTCAGACGTCTACGGCCCGCTCACAATGGGCGACGGAGTCCTCCTGGACACCGTCACGGCATACCTCGATTCAGGTGGTTCTATCGAGGCGACGGCCCGGGCGATGTTCATCCACGCGAATACTGTTCGGTACAGGTTGAAGCGTGTGGGCGAGATCACGGGCTACTGGCCGACGAACCCCCGAGACGCTTTCACATTACGTGTCGCACTGACCCTGGGTCGGCTGCTCAACCCGGAGCCGGGTTCGTACGTTTTGTAGGATTCCTACAAAGTCTGGCCAGTAGAATTCGTGCTGCTTTGTAGCCCACTGACAGCCTGACTCAGGGAGAGTTGTCACGTGCTCGTCATCGTCGCGCCCGGTCAGGGCGCCCAGTCCCCAGGTTTCCTCGAGCCGTGGCTCGAAGACCCCGTGTTCGAGAACCGGCTGAACTGGCTGTCCGCGGTGGCCGGTCTCGACCTTGCCCACTACGGCACCAAGGCCGACGCCGACACGATCCGCGACACCGCGATCGCGCAGCCGCTGCTGGTCGCGTCCAGCATGCTGGCCGCGCTCGCGGTCTTCCCGCATCCCGGCGACGCGTTCACCAAGATGGGCGCGCTGGCCGGCCACAGCGTCGGTGAGATCGCCGCCGCGGTCGGTGCAGGGGTGATCAGCGCCGAGCAGGCGATGGTGCTGGTTCGCGAGCGCGGCAAGGCGATGGCCTCGGCCGCCGCGCTGACCGCCACCTCGATGACCGCGGTCCTCGGCGGGGATCGCGACGAGATCCTGGCCAAGCTCGAGCAGTACGGTCTGACTCCCGCGAACGACAACGGCCCGGGCCAGATCGTCGCCGCCGGCACAGTCGAGGAGCTGGCAGCGCTGGCCGAGGATCCGCCGGCCAAGACCCGGCTGATCCCGCTGTCGGTAGCCGGCGCCTTCCACACCAAGCACATGGAGCCCGCCGTCCAGACGCTGGCCGGCTACGCCCGCTCCATCACCACGCACGACCCGCGCAGCAGGCTGATCTCGAACCGCGACGGCCAGATCGTGCACGACGGCCGCGATGTACTGCGCCGCCTGGTGCAGCAGGTCAACGCGCCGGTCCGATGGGACCTGTGCATGCAGACGATGGCCGACCTGCAGGTCACCGGCATCCTCGAGATGACCCCGGCCGGCACGCTTACCGGGATCGCGAAGCGGGCACTGAAGGGTGTCGAGACCTTCGCCCTGAAGACGCCGGACCAACTGGACGACGCCCGCGCGTTCGTCGACAAGCACGGCAGTCCGTCCGAGATCAACGCGTCGCCGACCTGGCGGCTACTGGTCGCCCCGATGAAGGGCACCTTCACCCGCGCGGCGAACGTGCCGCGCGAGGCGGGTGACACCGTGGAAGCCGGAGAGGTGGTAGCGACCGTGAAGAGTTTGCGTGACGAGCTGGAGGTCCGCGCCCCGCACGGCGGCATCGTGGTCGAGTGGCTGGTCGAGGAGGGTGACCCGGTCGCCCCCGGTCAGCCCCTGGTCCGCCTTCACCCGAGCGCGGTGATCTGACATGACCGGACAGATCAACGTCTCCACCGGCGCCGAGCACACCGCTGTACTGGGTCTCGGTTCGTACCGGCCGCGCCGCGTGGTCACCAACGCGGAGATCCTCGAGCAGATCGACTCCAGTGACGAGTGGATCCAGACCCGCTCCGGGATCAAGGAGCGGCGCTGGGCCTCCGAGGACGAGACGATCCTGATGATGTCGACGAACGCCGCCAAGGAGGCGCTCGCTGACTCCGGCATCGCCCCGGCCCAGATCGGCTGCGTCGTCGTCGCCACCGTCACGCACCTCTACCAGACCCCGGCGATCGCGACCCAGATCGCCGTCGCGGTCGGCGCGCCCACCGCGGCCGCCTTCGACATCTCCGCCGCCTGCGCGGGCTTCTGCTACGGCGTCTCGATGGCCAGCGACATGGTCCGCGCCGGCAGCGCGAAGTACGTGCTGGTGATCGGGGTCGAGCGACTCAGCGACATCACCGACCGGACCGACCGCGGTACGGCGTTCATCTTCGCCGACGGCGCGGGAGCTGCCGTGATCGGGCCGTCCGACGAGCCGGGGATCGGCCCGGTCGTCTGGGGCTCCGACGGCACCCAGCACCACGTGATCAGCCAGAAGGAGTCCTGGCAGGAGGCGGCCGGCAGCTACCAGTGGCCGCACCTGACGATGGACGGCAACCCGGTGTTCCGCTGGGCCTCGTTCGAGATGGCCAAGACCGCGCAGCAGGCGCTGGACGTGGCCGGCGTGAAGGCCGAGGACCTCGACCTGTTCATTCCGCACCAGGCGAACATGCGGATCACCGACGCGATGCGCCGGACCCTGAAGCTGCCCGAGCAGGTCAAGGTGGCCCGCGACATCGAGCGGCAGGGCAACACCTCGGCCGCCTCGATCCCGCTCGCGATCAGCACGATGCGCGAGAACGGCGAGGCCAAGAGCGGCGATCTCGCCTTGATCATCGGCTTCGGCGCCGGCCTGGTGTTCGCCGCCCAGGTGATCCGCCTCCCCTAATAAGTGTCCGGGAACGGCTCATCAGGTGGCCGGTCCCGGCGTAATGCACACAGAATCCGAAAGGGAACATCAGATGGCCAGCACCGAAGAGATCCGCTCCAGCCTCGCCGAGATCGTGAACGAGATCGCGGGCATCCCGGTCGAGGACGTCCAGCTGGACAAGTCCTTCACCGACGACCTCGATGTCGACTCGCTCTCGATGGTCGAGGTCGTGGTGGCCGCCGAGGAGAAGTTCAGCGTCAAGATCCCCGACGACGAGGTCAAGAACCTGAAGACCGTCGGCGACGCGGTGGCGTTCATCGAGCGCGCCCAGAACGGCTGATCGAGTTCTTCTCGATCGTGCTGGCAGCCGTGGCCGCCTCACCGGGTCGATGCCCGGTGAGCGGCCGCCCAGCCCGTACTCCGGTCCAGCCGCCGCCGGCGCTGACCGTTCCAGCCGGGCCACCGGCATCCAGTCCCCCGCTCAACCACCCGCTTACTCTCGCCGAAGGATGAGGTAACCATGTCGAAGACCCGAGTCGTCGTCACCGGGCTCGGAGCCACGACCCCGGTCGGAGGCGACATCCCCAGTACCTGGGAGGCCCTGCTGGCCGGCCGGTCCGGCGCGAAGCTGCTGACCGCCGACTGGGTCGAGGAGCTGCCGGTCAAGATCGCCGCTCCCGCCGCCGTCGAGCCCACCGAGGTGATCGAGCGGGTCAAGGCCCGCCGGCTGGACCGCAACGCCCAGTTCGCCATCGTCGCCTCCCGCGAGGCCTGGGCCGACTCCGGTCTGGCCGACGTCGAGCTGGACAAGACCCGTCTCGGCGTGGCGATCGCCACCGGTATCGGTGGCCTGCTGACCACTCTGACCAACTACGACGCGCTGAAGACCAGCCCGCGCCGGGTGTCGCCGCTGGCGATCCCGATGCTGATGCCGAACTCGGCCGCCGCCAACGTCGGCCTCGAGCTGGGCGCCCTGGCCGGGGTGCAGACGCCGGTGTCCGCCTGCGCCTCGAGCAACGAGGCCATCTCGCTGGCCGCTGACCAGATCCGCCTCGGCCGCGCCGACATCGTCGTCGCCGGTGGCGCCGAGGGTTCGATCGCCGGCCTGCCGCTGGCCGCGTTCGGCCAGATGATGGCGCTGAGCAAGCGCAACGACGACCCCGAGCGGGCCTCCCGGCCGTGGGACGTCGACCGGGACGGCTTCCTGCTCGGCGAGGGCGCCGGAGTACTGGTGCTGGAGAACTACGACCACGCGGTCGCCCGCGGCGCGAAGATCTACGCCGAGTTCGCCGGCGCCGGCATCACCGCCGACGGCCACGACATCGTGCAGCCCGACCCGACCGGTTCGGGGGCCGAGCGCGCCATGCTGCAGGCGCTCCGCGAGGGCGACCTGGCCACCGGCGACATCGTGCACATCAACGCGCACGCGACCTCCACCCCGGTCGGTGACGTCGCCGAGTCGGTGGCGATCCGCAAGGCGCTGGGCGGTGCGGCCGACCACGCGATCGCGACCGCACCCAAGTCGATGATCGGGCACCTGCTCGGCGCGGCCGGAGCGGTCGAGTCGATCGCCACCGTGCTCGCCCTGCACTACCGGGTGGTTCCGCCGACCATCAACCTGGACAAGGTCGACGACGGGGTCCAGCTCGACATCGCGACCGAGCAGCGCAAGCTCGGCGACGGGGACATCGCGGCACTGAACAACTCCTTCGGCTTCGGCGGACACAACGTCGCCCTTGCCTTCAAGTCGGTCTGACGCAGTAAGTCAGGCTGACGCGGTTCGTCGGCCTGATCGCAGTAAGTCGGTGTGACGCGGTAGGTCGGTCTGGCGCAGTCGGTCAGTCCGATGCGGTCCGTCTGGCGCTGTCGGTCAGACGGACCCCGGTCACTCCGTCTGACGGCCGTAACTCCAGCTGACGCCGCCAGTCAGCCTGACCGGGAGGACCCCCCATGACCACTGCCCCCGTCAAACCGGCGAAGCTGCCCCGTGAGGACGACCCCCGCAACCCGGTGATCCGGCTCACGGCGCTGCTCGACCCGGGATCCCTCGAGCTGATCACCGCGGACGACCTGTCCGGCATGCTCGCGGTCCGCGGCACCATCGCCGGTGCTCCTGTGGTCGCGTTCTGCTCGGACGCGACCGTGATGGGTGGCGCGATGGGTGACGAGGGCTGCGACGTGGTCGTGAAGGCCTACCAGGTCGCCCGTCGCGACGAGCTGCCGATCATCGGTCTTTGGCACTCCGGCGGCGCCCGGCTGGCCGAGGGAGTCCTGAGCCTGCACGCGGTCGGCAAGATCTTCTACGAGATGACCCAGGCCTCGGGCAAGATCCCGCAGATCTCGGTCGTGCTCGGCCCGGCGGCGGGCGGTGCGGCGTACGGGCCGGCGCTGACCGACGTGGTCATCCTCGGGCCGGAGGGCCGGATCTTCGTCACCGGTCCGGACGTGGTCCGCTCAGTCACCGGCGAGGACGTCGACATGCTGCGGCTGGGTGGTCCCGAGCCGCACGGCCGACGCTCCGGCGTCGTGCACATCACCACCGACTCCGAGGCGGCCGCGATCGAGAAGGCCCGTCAGCTGGCGGACCTCTTCGCGAACCAGGGCGAGATGTCGGTCGACGTGTCCGACACCGACCTGTCCGGCCTGCTGCCGGAGTCGGCGAAGCGCGCGTACGACGTCCACCCGCTGGTCGGCGGGGTGCTCGACGAGGAGTCCGGCGTCGAGCTGCACCAACGGTGGGCGCCGAACATCGTCACCACGCTCGGCCGCCTCGGTGGCCGGACCGTCGGCGTGATCGCGAACAACCCGCTCCGGCTCGGCGGCTGCCTCGACGCGCTGTCGGCGGAGAAGGCGTCCCGCTTCGTCCGGATGTGCGACGCGTTCGGCATACCGATGGTGGTGCTGGTCGACGTACCGGGGTACCTGCCGGGTGTCGGCCAGGAGTGGGACGGCGTCGTACGGCGTGGCGCCAAGCTGCTGCACGCCTTCGCGGAGTCGGTCGTACCGCGGGTGACCCTGGTGACCCGCAAGACGTACGGCGGCGCCTACATCGCGATGAACGCGCGATCCCTCGGGGCGACCCGGGTGTTCGCGTGGCCGCGGGCCGAGGTGGCCGTGATGGGTGCGGTCGCCGCGATCCGGGTCCTGCATCGCCGCAAGCTGGCGGAGGTGGCCCCCGAGCTGCGCCCGCAGGTCGAGGCCGAGCTGGCCGCCGAGCACGAGAAGATTGCCGGCGGCATCGAGCGCGCCATCGAGATCGGCGTCGTCGACGAGGTCGTCGAACCCGCCAGGACCCGCACCGCTCTGACCACCGCGATCGCGAAGGCCGAAGCCGGCGGTCGCGCCCGAGGCCGCCACGGGAACATCCCGCTGTAAGCCCCTCTGTCCCCGTTTTACGTCCGAAGAAGCGAGGTCTATAGCCCTCGCTTCTTCGGACGTAAGAGAGCACAAAAGTGAAGGGCGCGGACCGTGAGGTCCGCGCCCTTCAAGTGGTGCGGCCGCTGTTTGCGACAACCGGGGGTGTCCCGACACCCGGTGGCCCAGCGGCCACGGCTCCTCCCCACCCTGGTGGAACGTCTGAAACACAGCATCATCGAAAAGTACGAAGAAAGCTCCATTCCTGAGCGCTTTCTTCTGAAGTTCTCAGGTTTGCTCTCAGGGTCCTCAGACGACCTGGTGCAGCCATCGGACCGGGGCGCCGTCGCCCGCGTACCGGAAGGGCTCCAGTTCGTCGTCCCAGGGGCGGCCGAGCAAACGCTCGACCTCCTCGGTCAGGTCGGCCTCACCGCTCGCGGCCTTCAGCATCGCGGCCTTCAGCCGCTCCTCGGGCACCATGATGTCGCCGTGAACGCCGGTGGTCGCGTGAAAGACACCGAGGGTCGGGGTGAAGGAGTAGCGCTCGCCCTCGACGCCGTTGCTCGGCTCCTCGGTGACCTCGAAGCGCAACTTCTGCCAACCGCGCAGAGCGGACGCCAGTTTGGCCGCCGTGCCGGCCTCGGCCTGCCACGACAGCTCTGCACGGTAGGTGCCCTGGGCTGCGGGCTGCGGCGTCCAGTCGAGTTTCACGGGCACGCCAAGGATGCCGCCCGCTGCCCACTCGACATGCGGGCACAACGCTGACGGCACCGTGTGGACGTAAAGAACGCCACGAGTCGTCGCCACCGGGACCTCCTGTGCTCGAGGGGCGCCTTCCCCAGCGTTCTCGAACACGTCTTCGTCAATCCCGGACGGCGAGCACCATCTTGCACCACCCACCCCTCCAACACCAGCAACCTCGCCGTGTCAACTACATCACCGTAGTGTCGCAATCCATCCCCGTACTCCGGACAGTCCCGCGCACCCGGGCCTTCCAGCCGGACAAGCGCACCACCAAGCGGGGTCCGGAGATCGGGCCTAGAGAGGCCTACGCTGACCGAATGCCTGTGTTGGGCACCAAACTCCACCTGCCCTCGCCGCGTCGCCGGCTGGTGCCGCGCGCCCGCCTCACCGACAAACTGCGCGCGGACGGAGGGCCGCGGCTGGTCCTCGTCGCGGCACCGGCCGGGTTCGGCAAGACCACACTCCTGACCCAGTGGCTGGCGGCGGCCGAGCCGTCGCAGCGCAGAGTGGCCTGGCTGGCTCTCGACCCGGGCGACGCCGACCTCCGACGGTTCCTGACGCATCTCGTGGCCGCGATCCAGACCGCCGAACCCGAGGCTGGTATCGAGGCGCTCGCCCTGCTGGAGGCCGACGTCACCACGCCGATCGACGCCGTCCTGGTCAGCCTGATCAACGATCTCGACGTCCTCGCCGGTCCCACAGTGGTGGCGCTCGACGACTACCACGTCATCGACGGGGCCGCCGTCCATGAGGCGGTGACCTTCCTCCTGGACAACCTGCCTCCGCAGGTCACGCTGGCGATGACCACTCGGGCCGACCCGCCGCTCCCGCTGTCCCGGCTGCGTGCGCGTGGCGAGCTCGTGGAGGTGCGGGCTGCAGACCTCAGGTTCACCACCGCCGAAGCGGAGTTGTTCCTCAACGAGGTGATGGGGCTGCAGCTGGCGCCCGGACTCGTGGCCGCGCTCGAGGCGCGTACCGAGGGGTGGGCGGCCGGGCTGCAGCTGGCCGCGCTGTCGGCCCGGACCCATGCCGCCGACGGGTCTGGAGACGTCGCTGGGTTCGTCGAGGCCTTCTCCGGAAGCCATCGGTTCGTCCTCGACTACCTCGTCGAGGAGGTCCTGGATCGGCAGCCGGACGAGGTACGCGCGTTCCTGCTCGACACCTCCGTGCTCGACCAGCTGACCGGCGGCCTCTGCGACGCCCTGACCGGTCGCTCCGACGGTCAGCCGATGCTGGAGACCCTTGAGCGCGAGAACCTGTTCGTCGTCCCGCTCGACGACGAGCGCCGGTGGTACCGCTACCACCACCTCTTCGCCGACGCGTTGCGTGCCCGTCTGGTGACCCCCGGCCGGGTCAGTGAGCTGCACGCCGCGGCCAGCCGATGGCTCGCCGAGAACGGGCTGCTTGCCGATGCAGTACGGCACGCGATCGCGAGCGGCGACCACGAGCACACCGCCGACCTCGTCGAGCTCACCGTGGCCGACCTGCGCCGACGACGCCAGGACCGCACCCTTCGCGACTGGCTGGTCGCGCTGCCCGACGACGTCGTACGTCGCCGACCGCTGCTCGCGACCCACGTGGGGTGGAGCCGACTCTCCGAGGGCGACTTCGATGGGGTGGAGGCGTGGCTCGACGCCGCCGAGGCTGGTCTCGGCACGACGCCGCCATCGACCATCCCCACGGCAGGCTCGCTGGTCGAGGCGGTCAGGGACCGGGACGGCGATGTCCGCTCCCTCCCGGCCATGATCGCGGTCTACCGCGCCTCGGTCGCGCAGGCCCGGGGCGACGTCGACGGTACGGTCTCGCACGCTCGCCGGGCACTCGCGCTGGCCGGGCCGGAGGACCACTTCCCGCGCGGTGCTGCCGCCGGCTTCGTCGGCCTGGCAGCCTGGGCCGCCGGCGACCTCGGCACCGCGGTGGATACGTTCACCGAGGCGGTAACGGGCCTGCACGCGGCCGGCATGGTCGCGGACGAGCTGGGCGCGACCGTCGTGCTGGCGAACATGTGGCTCGCGCGCGGACGTCCGGTCGAGGCGCGCCGGCTGTACGAACGCGCCCTGGCCGCAGCCGTGAGCCACCCCGGACCGGTGCTCTCCACCACTGGCGACCTGCACGTCGGCCTCGCCGACGTCCTCCGCGAGCAAGGCCACCTCGAAGCGGCAGCTGAGCACCTGGAGGCCGCTCGCGAGCTCGGCGACCGGGCGTCGCTGCTGGAGAACCGGCACCGCTGGTACACCGCGACCGCCGCACTGCTGCGGGCGAAAGGCGAACTCGACGGCGCGATCGCGATGCTCGACCAGGCCGAGCCGCTCTTCCTGCCCGGCTACTTCCCGGACGTGCGGCCGATCGCCGCGACCAGGGCACGGGTGCGGATCGCCCAGGGCCGCCTCGATGACGCCCGTGCGTGGGCGCGCGAGCGCGGGGTCGCGCCGACGGATCCGCCGACCTACCTGGCCGAGTATGACCAGCTCACCCTCGCCCGGCTGCTCGTCGCCGAGGGTGAGGTGCGCGAGGCGATCGACCTGCTCGACCGCGTGCTGGGCGCCGCACGGGCGGCGGGCCGCGACGGCAGCCTGGTCGAGGCGGGCCTAGTGCGGGCGCTCGCCCACCACGCGAAGGGCGACCTGGACCCGGCGGCGGCCGACCTCGCTGCCGCGCTTACCGATGGGGTGCCAGCTGGCTACTGCCGGCTCTTCCTCGACGAGGGACCGCCGATGGCGGAGTTGCTCGGGCAGGTCGCCCGCGCCGCGGCGCACGACGTACGGACGCATGCCGAACACCTGCTGGCCGCCGCCCAGAGACCGTCGGCACCCGCCACCGTCCGACCCGCATCCGAGGAAGTACTCAGCGAGCGCGAGCTCGCGGTGCTGCGCCTGCTGGCGACCGAGCTCAGCGGGCCGGAGATCGCGCGACAGCTCTTCGTCTCGGTGAACACGCTGCGCACCCACACCAAGCACATCTTCACCAAGCTCGACGTGAACACCCGCCAGGCCGCGGTACGTCGAGCCGCGGACCTCGGCCTGCTCTGAGGGTCACCGCTGCCGAATCACCCACCCGGTCACATCACCTTGTGATGTGGCCTCACCACGTCGATTCCTAACGTCACGACCATCGCCGGACACCCGCCCGGCACCGAACACCAAGGGATCCGACATGAACCTCACCGCCAACCGCCTCACAGCGGCCACCGGCATCTGCGCCGCCGCCGCGGGCGCCATCTTCATCGGCGTCCAGATCAACCACCCGCCGGCCGACGTCGCGCACATCGCCACCACCGAGATCGCGGTCCGCGAGACCGCGAAGGTCCTGATGGCCGTCCTGGCGCTGGCCGGCTTCACCGGCATGTTCCTCCGCAACCGCGGCCGGTTCGGCGTCCTCGGGCTCGCCGGCTACCTGCTGCTGACCGTCGGCTACCTCGCGATCTTCGCAGTCCAGGTCATCGTCGCCTGCGTCCTCCCGACGGTGGCGCAGTCGAACCCGGGCTACGTCCAGGACGTCCTCGACACGGCCGTCGGTGGCAGCCCGATCGGCGACATCGGCTACATGCAGGAACTGCTCCTCATCTCCGGTATCGGTTACTCGCTCGGTGGTCTGCTGTTCGGCATCGCGCTGTTCCGCGCCGGCGTACTGGCCCGCTGGGCCTGCGTGCTGCTCGCCTACGGCACCACCTCCGCCCTCGCGCTCTCCGCACTGCCGGAGTCCTTCAACCGCCCGTTCGCGGTGCCCACCGGCATCGCGCTGATCGGCCTCGGCGTCTCGCTGTGGCGCGACCAGCGCCGCCAGGCCGAGACCGTCCAAGCGCCGGCCACTGTGCAGGTCGCATAGCCGTCGACCCGCTGAGCACCACCCCAGGGTGAGCGACTTGACCTAACCGTCAGGTCGCTCACATCATCGGGCTCCGGACACGCGCACCCGCCCGCCGCAGCCACCGGGCGGGGCCGGTGCCGTTGGGCGGGTGGGAGCGGGTTTACGGGAAGCGGGAGGCTAGCGCTATGCAGGCGCCGGCGGCGGCGAGGGTGAAGAGCATGGCGATGCCGGCGAAGCGGGACGTGACCTCTTTGTCGACCTTGTCGTAGCCGACCGAGGAGCCGATGTCCTTGTAGACGTCCTCGAGCTCGCCCGCGGACTCGGCCGTGTACGCCTCGCCACCCGTGATCTCGGCGACGCTGCGGAGTTCGGCGCGGTCCGGTGGGACGCGCTGGCGGATGCCGTCCATCTCGATGAAGCCGGAGTCGGTGCCGAAGGTGATCGTGTAGACCGGCGTATTCTTCGCCTTCGCGGCCTGCGCGCCTTCCTGGGCGGTGCGGCCGACCGTGCGCTTGCCGTCGGACAGCAGCACGACGCGGGCCGGGGCCGGGTCGTTCGGGTGCTCCGGGTCCGGCGGGACCTGGGTGAGCGCCTGCAGGGAGGTGAAGATACCTTCGCCGGTCGCGGTGGACTCGGCCAGTTCCAAGCCGTCGATCGACCGCTGCACGGTGGCCCGGTCGGTGGTCGGCGGGACGATGATGGACGCCGTACCGGCGAAGTTGACCAGCGCGACGTTGAACTTGGCGGGCAACTGGTTGACGAAGTTCTTCGCCGACTTCTTCGCCGCCTCCAGCCGGTTCGGGTCGACGTCGGTCGCCATCATCGAGAGCGAGACGTCGATCGCGACGACGATGGTGGCCCGCTCGCGCGGCACCTTGACCTCGGCCTTCGGCTGGGCGAACGCCAGGATGCACGAAGCGGTCGCCAGCAGCGCCAGTACTACGGCCAGGTGCCGGCGCCACTGCGGGCGGCGCGGGGCGACCCGGTCCAGCAGCGCGATGTTGGTGAAACGCAGCGCGTACTGCGCGCGCCGGTGCTGCAGGAAGATGTACCCCGCGACGACGAGCGGGATGAACAGCAGGAACCACAATCTGGCCGGAGACAGGAACTCCATCAGCGAGCCACCCCCTTCGGCGGTTGATGCAGGCGGGGCGCCACTCGCCGGTAGGCGAGCACGAACCGCACGGTGTCGGCGACCCAGTCACGGTCGGTCCGCAGAACCAAGTGCCCCGCTCCTACCCTACGCAGGGCGGTCCTGGTTCGTTCCCGCTGCGCGAGCGCGGCCGCGGCGTACCCCTCGCGGACCCGGCGTTTGCGCGTGTCGATCTCGCGGATCGACCCGGTCTCGGGATCGCCGATCATGACGACGCCGATGTTCGGCAGTTCCAGCTCGCGCGGGTCGATGATCTCGACCGCGAGCACCTGGTGCTGGGCGGTCAGCTTGCGCATCGCCCGCTCCCAGGACGGCTCCATCCGGCTGTCGACCTCGCCGTCCTCGGGAGTGAGGAAGTCGGACACGATCACCCGGAGGCCGCGTTTGCGCTGCGTGCGCGCCATCGAGTCCAGCGCGCCGGCCAGGTCGCTGCGGGCCTGGTGCTCGCCGTGGTCGGTCTCTGCGAGCAGCGCCCGCAGCAGCCCGTACAAGGCCAGGCGGCCCGACCGAGCGGGCCAGCGGCGCAGGGTGGAGTCACGCAGCATCAGGCCGCCGAAGCGGTCCCCCAGCCGGTGGGTGAGGAACCCGACGGTCGCCACCGCGGCGACGGCGAGCTCACGCTTCTCCATCTGGGAGGTGCCGAAGTCCATCGAGGCGGACAGGTCGACCATCGCCCAGGTCTCCAGCTCCCGGTCCGCGATCAGGTCGCGGACGTGCGGGACCGTAGTACGGGCGGTGACGGCCCAGTCCATCCGGCGGACGTCGTCGCCGACCTGATACTCGCGGGCCTCGGCCAGCTCGGTGCCCGGGCCCGGCAACAGGCCGAGGTGCTCACCGTGCAGGTAGCCCTCGAGCCGCCGCACGACCGTCAGCTCGAGCCGGCGCAGCGCGCGCTCGGGAGCAAGCTGCGAGATCGTCATCGCAGTCCGAGGGTCCGGTCGGTTGGCCATAATTCAGACGAATTCCGGTCGGCCGGTGCCGTCGTTGCCGTCGCGCCAGACGGGCTGCGGCGGGGGCACGGTGGCCAGGATCCGCTCGATCACCGCGCGCGGGTCGATGTTGTCGGCGACCGCGTCGAAGGTCAGGCCGAGCCGGTGGCCCATCACGTCCAGCGCGACGGTCTGGATGTCGCTCGGCAGCAGGTAGTCGCGGCCGTGGATCAGCGCGAGCGCCCGGCCGGCCGAGATCAGGCCGAGGGTGGCGCGCGGGCTGACGCCGAGCTCGATGATCGGCTCGAGGTCGGGCAGGTGGAAGTCGACCGGGCCTTGTATCTGCCGAAGTCGTGGACGATGGACCCCGAGAGGTGCCGTGCCGCCGGGGTT
>NZ_JBHSKE010000051.1:0-120096 GCF_042657745.1 Kribbella qitaiheensis
CCGTCGCCAGACCCGCCTGGGCCGACCCCAACCCCACCCGAACCCGCTACCGCACACCCACCACCAGCTACCGCGGCCGCAGAGCGTCGGACAGCCCTGCCCGGAACCACGCCAACCACCCGGCACCCACCACTGCCGTGGATGGCGCCGCTGCCACCGCGGACAACCCGGCCGCACAGTTCGACCCCTGGGGCGACACCGACCCACCCGAACCAGGCACCGGCAACCACACCCATCCACCCGACGACCCGCCCCCGGGTCACCGGGCGCTGCACCACGCCAACAACCCGCCACTGGCCACCACCGACCGGGACCGGCGCAACACTGAGAACCCGATCCGCACCATCACAGAGGACGCTGCCGCACCGGGCTGACGATCTCACAGACGCTGCGCACCTCGTGCGGGAAGGGCAACTGAAGATCTCCCTACACGCGCGAGGCCAGCGCCCGCCTGCCTGAGCTACACCGCGGAACCGTCGACCTGACCCGCACCGCGGAACCGTCCACCTGACCCGCACCGCGGAGTCGCGGCGCAGCAGCAATGACTGCCCCGCCGGACCCCCACCCCCGGCGAGGATCATGCCGTCACCAGCGCGTCGGAGGTACTGCGGTGCCGCGCCGGTCGGCGACGACGTCGGAACAGGCATGGATAGACCGCTCGTACTCCGGAACGTCTACCAGGCTGGACACGCCTGCTCCCACCAGCCGCGATGATCGGTGGTGGCTGGCCTGTGTAGGTGTGCTCCGGGTGTTGTTCAGGCGTTGAGGAGGGCGCGGGCGGCGTGTTCGATGGTTTGTTCGCTCAGGAGGACTTGGCGGGCTGCGTCGCCCAGGGGGACGAAGGAGTCCTCGCTGGTTACTCGTGCCATTCGGCCGGTGTAGCCGGCGTCGACGAGTGCCGCCAGGATGCCCTCGGACACGCCGCCTGAGCGGCGGGTCTCGTCCACGACCAGCACCCGCCCGGTGGCTGTTGCCTCGCGCAACAAATCCTCCAGCGGCAGCGGCGCCAGCCAGCGCAGATCGAGAACCCTGGTGCGCGGCAGTCTCGCCGCCACCCGCAGGCTCATCGGCAGCCCGTTGCCGAACGTGACGATGGTCAGCCGGTCCCCGTCGCCGTAGGTCCGGCCCCGACCGATCGGAACATGCGCGGTTGGGTACGACGCCAGCCACTGCTCGTCGCCCTCGGTGTGCAGATCCCGCCGGTGATACAACGCGATCGGCTCGAGGAAAACGCAGACGGCACCCTCGGCCCGGGCGGCCGCGGCGCAGCTGTGCAGCATCGCGGCCGCATCGTCCGGCCGGGACGGTGACGCGATCACCAGCCCCGGGATGTCCCGCAGTACGCCGATCGCGTCGTCGTTGTGGAAGTGACCGCCGAACCCCTTCTGGTAGCCGTAGCCCGCGATCCGCAGCAGCATCGGGTTGCGGTACTGCCCCTGCGAGAAGAACTTCAGCGACGCGGCCTCACCGCGCAGTTGGTCCTCCGCGTTGTGCAGGTAGGCGAGGTACTGGATCTCCGGCAGCGGCAGCAGCCCGGACACGCCCGCCCCGAGCGCCAGCCCGAGGATCGACTGCTCGTCGAGCAACGTGTCGAACACCCGCGCGGCGCCGAACGCCTTCTGCAGCCCACGCGTCACCCCGTACACGCCACCCTTGCGGCCGATGTCCTCGCCGAACGCGATCGCCTCCGGGTACGACGCGAGCACGTCCGCCAATGCGCGGTTGATCGCCTGGCTCAAGGTCAGCGGTTCGGTGTGCTCCGTGTCGACGAGGTGACCGGGCAACGACTTCCCGACGATCGCGCGATCGGGGAACCGCAGCGGCGCGGCCACGGCTTCGGCCGACTCGAGCTGGGGGAGTCCGGCCACCTCGCGGGCGATTCCCATCACCTCGGACCGCTTGCACTCGTAGAGGTCGATCACCTCGTCCGGCCGGTGCCCGGCTCCCAGCAGCAGCCGGGCCGTGCCGAGCAGCGGATCCCGCTCCTCGTCGGCGGCGAGCTCGGCCGGGCTGCGATAAGCCGCCTCCACGTCCGACCCCGCGTGGCCCATCAGCCGCACCGTTCGCAGCCGGAGGAATGCCGGCCGCCGGTTCCGGCGTACGAAGGTCACCGCCTCGGTCGCCATCGTCAACGTCGCGTCGAGATCGGTGCCGTCGGCATCGAAGTACCTGAGTCCGGGGCGTTGCCCGTACGCCTGCTTGATCCAGCCGTCCGGGGTGCGCACGCTGATCCCGATCCCGTTGTCCTCGCAGACCAGCAGCAACGGCATCGGGATGCCCTGGTACGACGCGTGCAGGGCTGCGTTGATCGCGCCGGTGGCAGTCGAGTGGTTCGCCGAGGCATCGCCGAAGCTAGTCACCACGACCGCATCCACGGGCCAGGGCGACGGTACGCCGAGCTTGGCCGCCCGGGCGATCGAGAAGGCGACGCCCATCGCCCGGGGCAGGTGCGAGGCGATCGTCGAGGTTTGCGGGATCACCGCCAGGTCGTGCCGCCCGAACACCTTGTGCCGGCCGCCCGCGATCGGCTCGGTGGTCGCCGCGGCCACGCCGAGCAGGATGTCCCGGATCCCGTCCTTGTCCTGGTGCTGCTCCGCCCGGGCCAGGTAGAAGGCGCCGGACCGGTAGTGCAGCAGTGCCGGGTCGGTCGGGCGGAGGGCAGCCGCGACTCCGGCGTTCCCCTCGTGGCCGGACGACCCGATCGTGTAGAACCCGTGCCCCTCGGACTGGAGCCACCTCGCCGCCAGGTCGGCGTGCCTGCTGCCGAGCTGTGCGTCGTACAGGGTCCTGAGCAGGGCGGCAGGGTGGTCACAGGGGGCCGGCTTCAGCGCCCGGACCCGTTCGGCGAAGAGTTCGTCGACCTGGGTCACCGGTCAGAGTCCGCAGTCGAAGCCGTCGTCGTTGGGGTTGGCGTCGGCCAGTTTGTCCAGGATCCGGGCCGCGCGTCGTAGGTCCTCACTCGAAACATGATCCGCGAAGAAGGTGGCGACCACAGCGTCGACCACCGGTTGAGCCTTCGCGAGCGCCTCCCGGCCCGCCTCGGTGAGCTCCGCCCAGGTGGCCCGGCGGTCCTCCGGCGAGGTCTTGCGGACCACCCAGCCGTCCTTGTCCTCCAGCTTGCCGACCAGCCGGGTGCCGCCGCTGCGGGAGATCATCAGCCGCTCCGCGAGTGGCGCCATCCGGAGCCGCCCGCCCGCCTGGTCGAGGATCTGCAGCACCTCGTGCTCGAAGTACGTCATGCCCGCGTTGCTGCGCAGGGTGTTGTCGAGGTGGGTGAAGAGCAACGTGTCCGCCCGGTACAGCGCCCGCCAGGCACCCAGTTGGTCCACGCTCATCTGCTTCGTCGCCATGGCAGTGAGTATACGACGCAACTGTTGAATTGTGAACTGTTCGCATGTGTATGGTGGCCGGACATTCTGGATCCAATCGGCTGGGGGATGGGCATCGTGAGCAAGGTCCGCTGGAAGGCAGTCCGGCCGCTGAGGTATCGGGACTACCGGCTGCTGTGGACCGGGCTGGCGGTCGCGCTGCTCGGCAGCGGGCTGTGGCTCGTCGCGCTCGCCTGGCAGGTGATCGAGCTCGGCGGTGGTCCGGTCCAGCTCTCGGTCGTCACCACCGCCTACAGCATCGGGCTGGTGGTCTGCGTGCTGTTCGGTGGGATCGCGGCCGACCGGCTCTCGCAGCGGTCGGTGATCATCGCGGCCGACACCGTACGAGGTGCCGTGCTGCTGGTGGTCGCCGCGCTCGCGCTCACCGGGTGGCTGGAGATCTGGCACCTGGCGGCGGGCGCAGTACTGATCGGCGCCGGTGAAGCTTTCCTGATCCCGGCCTACACGGCGCTCGTACCGCGGCTGCTGCCGCAGGAGGAGTTGCTGGCGGCCAACGGTCTGGAGGGGACCCTCCGGCCGTTGGCTCAGCAGGCGACCGGTCCGGCGCTCGGTGGTCTGGCGATCGCCGCGCTGTCTCCCGGGGTCGCGATCCTGGTGGCCGCGCTCACCTACTTCTTCTCCGCTGCGTGTGTGATGGCCATGCGGGTACGGCCGGAGCCAGCCGATGCTCCGGGCGAGTCGGAGGAAGCGGCGGCGACGGGTGCCCGGGCGATGCTTGCGGACCTGCGGGAGGGCTGGAGCTATGTCCGCGAGACGCGGTGGCTGCTCGCCTCACTGCTCTTCGGCACGGTGTTCGTGCTGCTCATCCTGGGACCGCTCGAGGTGCTGCTGCCGTTCGCGGTCCGCGACCAACTGGGCGGCGGGCCGAAGGACTTCGGGCTGGTGCTCGCGGCGTTCGGTATCGGTGGCGCGGTGGGTGCGCTGCTGATCTCGTCACGCAGTCTGCCGAGGCGCTACCTGACCGTGATGACGGTGATGTGGGGTGTCGGGTCGCTGCCGTTCGTGCTGCTCGGGTTCGCGACCGACCTCTGGGTGATGGCGGCCGGTGCGGCGGTCGTCGGTGCGACCGGGTCCGCGGCGATGGTGATCTGGGGGACGCTGCTGCAACGCCGGGTGCCGGACCACCTGCGGGGGCGGATCGCGAGTCTCGACTTCTTCGTGTCCCTGCTGCTGATGCCGGTGTCGATGGCACTCGCGGGCCCGGCCGGCAGCCTCTTCGGGGTCACCGCGGTCTTCATCGTCGCCGGTGTCGGTCCGGCGATCATCTGCTTCGTGGTGATCTGGTTCGGCCGGATGCCCTCCGACGAACTCGCCAACCCCCTGGACCACGAGGCGGTGGATCAGGAGCCGCTGCAGGATCAGGTTCCGACGGTGGATCAGGAACCGGTGGCGGGTACCGCGGACTCGGTGGGCGCCTCGAAGCGGATCAGCTCCGACGCCTGATCACCACGCCAGTCGACCGGCGTACGACCGGCCTCCCGCCAGCCCGCCCTTCGGTACAAGGCGATCGCAGCGCCGCAGTTGTCCGCAACCTCCAGCCCGAGCCGCCGGTCGTGCTCACCGGCGACGGTGACGCAGTGGTCGAGCAGCCGGCGGCCGAGCCCCGCGCCGGTCTGCTCCGGATCCACGAACAACCGTTCCACCAGCGCGTCCGAAGCCCCGTCCGCGGTCAGCGCGACGTGTCCGGCCACCTGTTCGTCAACGGTGACCACCCAGCAACCGAGAGCCGCCGGCGGAGTCAGCCAGTGCGCCGGATCCTCGGGCCAGTTCACCGGATAACCAGCGGTTTCCTGCACGCCTCGCAGGAGCCGAACGCACTCTTCGAGGTCCCCCTCGACTCGTTTCCGAACCTCGATCGTCGCCACCGCCCAACCTTCACACATCACCCCGCCCGCACCAGCGACCGGCCCGGCTTCGCAATCGGGACCGATCGGCGGGAACAGTTCCGGTGGCCAGTTCGTTGTTTCTGTATCGGCTGTCGGCGCTGTGGGGAGCGAGGCGGCCGTTTGGTGGGGACTGTCGGGTGCCCACCGCTATGTCCCGTTCACGATGACAAGTGAGTCCGGCGAGATGCACCTATCCCCTAGAGCGCAGCGCACGGCGACCGCGGCCGGCGCGGGGATCGGTACGGCCGGGTTGCTGGCCGGGGTGCTGTTACTCGGTCCGCTCGCGGCCACAATCCTGCTCGCAGTCGTGTTCACCCTTGCCTGGCCCCTGGCCGCGGTGGTGCTGCACATCGCCGACGAGGTGCCGTACCGGTCGCCCGTGCTGGTGGCAGCCGCATCGGCCGGTGGCGTGCTCTGCGTCCCGGGCATGGTCAAGCTGCTCAGCTGGGGAGCGGTCGGCCTGGTGATCGCCCTGTTCGCGGCGGGCGTCTTCGTGCTGATCGACCTCGCGCTGCCCGGCAACCGCCGTCCGCGCAGGCGGCGTCGCCGCCGCCAGAAGGCGCAGTACGGCGGCCTCGTGGCGCTGAGCGGGTCCGACGAGCTCGAGGACGAGAAGCTGATCGCCTCGCTCAAGTGCCCCCTGAGCATCGAGGAACTCTGCAGCGTCTGGGGTGAGACCACGACGACGCTCGCGCAGGGCGCCGGGCCGCGGGACCGGCAGGCGGTCGCCGAGGTACGCCGGATCTGCCTGGACGAGTTCGAGCGCCGCAACCCGGACGGCTTCCAGCGCTGGATCGAGGCAGGCGCCTCCGGCGACCCGAGTAGCTACCTCCTCCCCAACTCCAACGAATGACCCCAGAGGTCAGCGGTTCCTGAGGAGCGTGGTCACCGCGACGCCGGCCGCCTGGGCCGACGCCGGGTTCTGCCCGACGACCGGCAGCTACGACCTGACAGGGGACTTCTGACTTGAGTGTTTCTCTCGACCTGCTGCGGACCTTTCTGGCGATCTACCGGACGGGCTCGATCACCGCGGCCGCCGAGACGCTCGGGTTGTCCCAGCCGACGGTGACCGCGCACCTCAAGGCGCTGGAGGCTGCGCTCGGGCAGCCGCTGTTCGAGCGACAGGCGCGGGGCGTCCGGCCGACCACAGCGGGCGACGAGGTGGCGCGCCGGATCGCGGAGCCGATCGACGTGCTGCAGGGGCTGGTGGTCGACGAGTTCGAGGAACCGGTCGCGGCGACGGTCCGGCTCGGCGGTCCGGCCGACTTCCTGTGCGACCAGGTGCTGCCGGCGCTGGCCGGGCGACTCGGCGACGGTCTCCAGCTCCGGACTCGCCTCGGCCTGTCCAACGAGCTGGTCGACGCTCTCGCCGGACGGAGCCTCGACGTGGTGATCTGTTCGGTCCGGCCACGCCTGGCCGGGCTGCGCGTCACCCCGCTGTGCGACGAGACGTTCGCGCTGGTCGCCGCACCGCGCTGGTTCGCCGGTACGCCGGTGACCATGCCTGAGTCGTTGCGCAAGATCCCGCTGGTCGCCTCCGCGGAGGAGGCGCCGATCATCCGGCGGTACTGGCGCAGCGTGTTCGGCGTACGGCTGACCCGAGCGGCTGACCTCGTCGTACCGGATCTGCGCGGGGTGCTCGCCGCAGTACGGGCCGGCGCCGGGGCGAGCGTGCTCCCGCTCTATCTGTGCGGCCAGGCGATCGAGGCCGGCGAGTTGCGGTTGCTCGCCGAGCCGGAACTACCGCCGGTCAACACCCTGTACGTCGTCACACGGTCCGACGCGGGACACCGGAGCGCGGCGAGCGCAGTCCGGACCGAGCTGTTGCGGCAGTTCGCCTAGGCCGCCTTCTTCTTGGCGGCCTTCTTGGCCGTCCTCTTCGCGGGCTTCTTCGCCGCCGTGGTCTTCTTGGTGGTGGTCTTCTTGGCAGCCGCGGTCTGCTTCGCCGGGCTCTTCTTGGCGCCATCCTGGCGACGGGACCGGGCGGCTTCGACGCTGGCTCGCAGCGCGGACACCAGATCGGTCGTGGAGGTCGCCTCGGGCTCCTCCTCGTTGTAGACGATCTCCTTGCCCTCGCGCTTGTCCTCGACCAGCTTCTTCACCCGTTCGGTGTAGCTGTCCTTGTACTCCGTGGGCTGCCAGGAGCCGCTCATCGCCTCGATCAGGTCGACCGCCATCGACAGCTGCTTGCCCTGGCTCACCTTCGCCGGCAGCGTGCCGACTTCCGCGGGATCCCGGATCTCGTCGGCGAAGTACATCGTGTGCAGCTTCAGCACCTTGCCGTCGGCCCGGATCGAGGCGAGGTACTCCTTGCCGCGCATCACGAATGTCGCGATCCCGGCCCGGTTCGTCTTGGCCAGGGCGTCGCGGAGCAACCCGTACGACGAGGCGTTCTCCTCGTCCGAGGGGCCGAGGTAGTAGGTCTTCTGGAAGTGGATCGGGTCGATCTCCTCCAGGTCGACGAAGGTGGAGATCTCCAGCGAGCGGGACCGGCCGGGCGCGATGTCGGCCAGTTCCTCCTGCTCGACGATCACGTACTCGCCGCCGCCGACGTCGTGGCCCTTGACGATCTTGTCGTAGTCGACCTCGCGGCCGGTCCGCTCGTTCACCCGCTTGTTGCGGATCCGGTCCGAGGTGCCGCGCTGGAACTGGTGAAAGTCGACCTCGTGCTCCCTGGTCGCGCTGAACAGCCCGACCGGCACCGAGACCAGCCCGAAGTTGATGTACCCGCTCCAGATCGCCCGCGCCATGACCGCCGTCCTCTCTCCGACCAGACCAGCACATCACTGCCACTACCCAGACTGCCAGTACCCAGCCCGCCAACCCTCAGGCCGCGGGAGTCACCCGTCAGAGCCTGTTGTACCGCTTGCGAGCCTCTCGGGACTCCTTCTGCGCGGTCCGGGCCGCCTTGCGGGCCTCGTCGAGCTCCTCGCCGATCCGGTGTACCGCTTCCTGCGCCTCGGCGAGGGCGTCGCGGGCGTCGGAGAGCTGGTTGTCGAGGTCCTCCACGGTCGCGTCGGCTGCCTCGGCGGCGGCGATCGCGCCGTCCAGTTCCTGCTTGGCCTCCGCCTTCTCGGCGGCTTCGCGCTCCTCCTGCTCGCGTTCGGCCTTCTCTCGCTTGGCAGTCTCCGCCGCCGATTCCTTCTCGGCCGCCTCGTCGGCTGCCGCCTTCTCGGACTCACCGGCCTTGGCGCGGCGAGCCTGAGCCCGCTGCCGGCGTTCGTCGGTGATCGGGGTGATGTTGGACGGCTCGCCACTCTCGTCGACGACCCCGAAGCCGACGTGCCGCAGGGCGCTGCTCAGCTGCCCCTCGCGAACGGCCTCGCCGGCGGCCGGATCCACCAGGGCAGCGTCCAGGGTCTCGCGGAGCTTCTGGGCGACGTCCGCGCTGACCTTCTGGCCCTCCCGCTCGGCCAGGCCACCGGCCGACTTCGAGAGCTTGTCGATCAGCTTGTGCCGTTTCGGCGTCAGCTCGCGGAGCCGCTCACCGTCGAGGTCCGCCGTGGCCTCGCGGAACTCGTCGCCGAGCGCCAGCAGGTCGTCGATATCGTCGGGCAGTTCCCGGGCAACCAGGTTGGCGAGCCAGGCGGCCACGGTGGGTTTGCGCAGCGCCTTCAGCCGGGTCGACCCGAGCTGGTCGCCGTCCGCCTTCAGCTGCTTGGCGAGCTCGTTGCGAGTAGCAATGAAGTCGGCCGCCGACGCCGCGTAGAGCGCGCTCGCTGCCTCCTCGAAGTCCACCCGCCCGACGCTACAGGAACTCCCGGAGGCTCTGAACGAGTTCGGCCGGGGCATTTTCGGCGATGTGGTGGGTCGAGTCGATGCCGTGCCCCACGACGGGCTCCTTGCACCACGGGCGCCATACGGCCAACGGGTCGCCGTAGATCTGCTCCATGTCGTCCCGGGTCGACCAGCACATCATCGTCGGGCAGGTGATCTGCCGTCCGGCCGCGCGATCGGCCTCGTCGTTGCGCCGGTCGATCCCCGGACCGGCCCGGTAGTCCTCGACCATCGCGTGCACAGTCGCCGGATCACGGATCGCGGCGAGGAAGTCGGCATGGTTCTCCGGCCCGAGCACGTCGGGTGAGTTCACCGTCCAGGCGTTGTACCAGGTCTCCGGGTCCGCGCAGATCACCCGCTCCGCCGGCTTGGCCGTCTGGGCGAAGAACCACCAGTGCCACCACATCAGGGCGAAGTCGGCGTCGCACCGCTCCAGCGCCTCGACCACCGGTACGCCGTCCAGCACGACGAGCTTCGTCACGGTGTCCTCGTGATCCATGGCGGTGCGGTAGGCGACCTGCGAGCCCCGGTCATGCCCGACCACCGCGAACTGTTCGTGGCCCAGGGCAACCATGAGCCCGGCGACGTCCGCCGCCATCGCGCGCTTCGAGTACGGCGTGTGGTCGTCGTCGCTGGCAGGTTTGCTCGACTGGCCGTAGCCGCGCAGGTCCGGGCAGACCACGGTGTAGCCGGAGTCGGCGAGTGCCGGGGCGACCTGGTACCAGGTGGTGTGCGTCCGCGGGTGTCCGTGCAGCAGCACCACGGCCGGTCCGGAACCGCCGTAACGGACCCTGAGAGCGATGTCGCCCACCAGGATCCGTTCCAGCTGGAAGCCTTCGAACACGATGTTTCCGGTCCTCAGTCCTTGGAAGGTCCTAGTCCTTGAAGGCGTCCTTGGCCTTCTCGCCGGCCTGCTTCAGGTCGGCCACCGACTTCTCGGCCTGGCCCTCGGCCTGCAGGTCCTCGTTGTCGGTCGCGTCGCCGGTCTTCTCCTTCATCTTGCCCTTGGCGCTCTCGGCGGCGTTCTTCATCTTGTCCCCGATACCCATCGGTTCCTCCTCTGTGCTGCCGGATCTGACCCCCGCTCCGGTGCCCAGCGTCAACCAACCCATGCACCGACCCGTCAATGGCACGCTTGGTCGCCTGCGGCGACGAACAACCCACGCGGCCGCCAACCCGGTGCCCGCTCCGCCGACCTGATTGCCTGCGATCCGCAAGGGGTACCGGGCGCGCACCGCACGGAAGGAGTTCGAGAATGCCCGCAGGGTCGAGCAAGAAACGCGAGCGGCAGTACGAGCACATCAAGGCCGGCCTGAAGAAGAGCGGCCGCAGCGAGGACACCGCTGAGGAGATTGCGGCCCGCACGGTGAACAAGGAGCGCGCCCGCTCCGGCGAGGCGAAGCAGAAGAGCCGCAGCTCCACCCACGACATCTCCTCCGGCCGTCGCGGCGGGCTCCGCTCACACAGCGGCCCGCAGGGCCGAACCAAGGACCAGCTCTACAACGAGGCCAAGCAGAAGAACATCAAGGGCCGCTCGAAGATGACCAAGGCCGAGCTGGAGAAGGCCGTAGGTCGCTAGCGAAGACGCACAGTGAAGGCACTCACCTGGCGGGGTTGACAAGTTCGCCACTCATCGGCTCCCGTTGTCGGAGGGTCCCACCGCCTACGAGATGTTCCAGCAGAAGCAGGACGGTGCCGTGAAGGTACTGCTCACCCCTTGACGAGGAGCGCGACCTTGCAGCAAGTCGACGCCACCCCGCTGAGCGACGAGGAGCTGCAGGGCCTCGACGCGTACTGGCGGGCCGCCAACTACCTGTCGGTCGGGCAGATCTACCTGCTCGCGAACCCGTTGCTGAAGGAGCCGTTGCGGCCCGAGCACATCAAGCCGCGGCTGCTCGGTCACTGGGGTACGACGCCCGGGCTGAACTTGATCTACACCCACCTGAACCGGGTGATCCGGCACGGCGAGCGCGAGCTGATGTACGTGATCGGGCCCGGTCACGGCGGTCCCGCGATCGTCGCGAACAGCTGGCTCGAGGGCAGCTGGACCGCGACCTACCCGAACACCACCCTGGACGAGCCCGGGATGGGCAGGCTGTTCAAGCAGTTCTCCTTCCCCGGCGGGATCCCCAGCCACGTCGCGCCCGAGGTGCCCGGCTCGATCAACGAGGGCGGTGAGCTGGGCTACTCGCTCAGCC
Organism: Kribbella qitaiheensis; assembly: GCF_042657745.1. GTDB lineage: Bacteria > Actinomycetota > Actinomycetes > Propionibacteriales > Kribbellaceae > Kribbella > Kribbella qitaiheensis. The sequence continues at coordinate 11,251 of NZ_JBHSKE010000051.1, forward strand.
ACGCGTACGGCGCCGCGTTCGACAACCCGGACCTGGTGGTCGCCTGCGTGGTCGGCGACGGCGAGGCCGAAACGGGGCCGCTGGCAACTTCCTGGCACTCGAACAAGTTCCTCGACCCGCGCCGCGACGGCGCGGTGCTGCCGATCCTGCACCTGAACGGCTACAAGATCGCCAACCCCACGGTGCTCGCCCGGATCGGCGACGAGGAACTGGCCGAATTGCTCCGCGGCTACGGTCACGAGCCCTTCCTGGTCCAGGGCTCGGACCCGGCCGCGGTGCACCAGTCGATGGCGGCCGCGCTGGACAGGTGCTTCCAGCGGATCGACGAGATCCAGCTCGAGGCCCGCACCGCCACGACCGCCGTACCGCGCCAGACCTGGCCGATGCTGGTACTGCGGACGCCGAAGGGGTGGACCGGTCCGCGCACGGTGGACGACCTGCCGGTGGAGGACACCTGGCGGTCCCACCAGGTGCCGTTGTCCGGCGTCCGCACGAACGACCAGCACCTCCACCAGCTGGAGGACTGGCTGAAGAGTTACCGGCCGGAGGAACTCTTCGACGAGACGGGCCGCCCCGTTGCCGAAGTGCTCGACCTCGCGCCGAGCCCGTCGCTGCGGATGGGGACGAGCCCGCACGCGAACGGCGGCGTGCTCACCCGGGATCTGGAGCTGCCACCCGTCGCCGACTACGCAGTACCGGTGAAGGCGCCAGGTGCTGAGGACAGCGAGCCGACAAGGGTGTTCGGCGCCTTCCTGCGTGATGTGTTCCGGGCGAACGAGCAGCACCGGAACTTCCGACTGGTCGGCCCGGACGAGACCGAGTCGAACCGCCTGTCCGCGGTCTACGAGACCACCGCCAAGGCCTGGAACGGCGCGGTGCTGGACACCGACGAGCATCTCGCGCCCGACGGCCGGGTGATGGAGATCCTCAGCGAGCACACCTGCCAGGGCTGGCTCGAGGGGTACCTGCTGACCGGGCGGCACGGGCTGTTCTCGTCGTACGAGGCGTTCGTGCACATCGTCGACTCGATGGTGAACCAGCACGCCAAGTGGCTGAAGACGGTGAACCGGCTGGAGTGGCGCCGGCCCGTCCCGTCGCTGAACTACCTGCTCACCTCACACGTCTGGCGCCAGGACCACAATGGGTTCTCGCACCAGGATCCCGGCTTCATCGATCACGTGGTGAACAAGAAGGCCGAGGTGGTCCGGGTCTACCTGCCGCCGGACACCAACACGCTGCTGTCCACGATGGACCACTGCCTGCGGACCCGGAACTACATCAACGTGGTTGTCGCAGGCAAGCAACCGCAGCCCAACTGGCTCGACTGGGACGCCGCCGCGCTGCACTGTGCCCGCGGGATCGGCGTCTGGGACTTCGCCAGCAACGACGACGGCGATCCGGACGTGGTGCTCGCCTGTGCCGGTGACGTGCCGACGCTGGAGACGATGGCCGCCGTCGACCTGTTGCGGGAACACCTTCCCCAGTTGAAGATCCGCGTCGTCAACGTGGTCGACCTGATGCGGTTGCAGGGCGCCACGGAACACCCGCACGGCCTGAACGATCCGGACTACGACGCGATCTTCCCGCCGGGCGTCCCGACGATCTTCGCGTACCACGGCTATCCCTGGCTGATCCATCGGCTGACCTACCGGCGGCACAACCACGACGACCTGCACGTCCGCGGGTACATCGAGGAGGGCACCACGACCACGCCGTTCGACATGGTCGTGCGGAACAACCTGGACCGGTACCACCTGGCGATGGACGTGATCGATCGCGTGCCGTCCCTGCGCAGCCACGCGATCTCGGCCCGCCAGTACTTCGTGGACCAGCGCACCCGCCACCACACCTACGTCACCACCCACGGCGAGGACCTGCCAGAGGTACGCGACTGGCGCTGGGGTCAGCAGCGCTAGGCGTGCCCGGGGTGTCCTCGGGTGATGCCTGGCTGGCGGCTGAGCTCGGTGCGGAGGCGCTCGAGGATGCCGCGGAGCAGGCGGGACACCTGCATCTGGCTGACGCCGAGCTCGTTGCCGATCTCCTCCTGGGTGAAGCCGGCGCAGAACCGCAGTTCCAGGATCCGCCGGTCGCGATCGCCGAGTTCCGCGACAACGGGAGTCAGCGTGTGCACGTTCTCGACCAGTTCGTAGCCGTCCTCGGCGTCGGCGACCGTGTCCATCAGGCTCGCTCCGCCGTCAGCCGGACCGGGCGCATCCAGTGAGAGGGTGCTGAAACATCCGCGCACCGAGGACGCCTCGGTGATCTCGCCGGTCTCGGTACCAAGTGCCTCGGCAGTCTCCGCGTCCGACGGCAGATGACCCAGCTTCTGGGTCAACTCGGGCTCGGTCGCGGCGATGCTGCCCTGCATCTCCTGCACCCGGCGCGGCGGCCGGACCGTCCACGCGCAGTCACGGAAGTACCGCTTCAGCTCGCCGCGGATGGTCGGTACGGCGTACGCGAGGAAGGCGGTCTCGGCATTCAACTTGTAGCCGTTGGCGGCCTTCACCAGGCCGAGGTAGGCGACCTGCTCGAGGTCGTCCTCGTCCACCCCCTTGCGGCGGTACCGGGAGGCGATGGAACGCGCGACCGGCGCGTTCAGGATCACCACTTCGTCGAGCAGTTGCTGGTGCCGGGGATCGGGGACTTGGTGGGCTTCGACCAGTAGTTCCTGGGTCGTGTCGGCAATGCGCTGCTTCGAGTCGGAAGCGCTGACAGGTGCGATCGTCACGGTGAGAGACCTCGTCGTGTCGTCCTGCGGTGGGTGGCGTCATTGCTGAACCACTTGCCTCCCACCAGACCAAACTCCGCCGCCCGTTGCAACCCCCGAACTGTTACAGGTGTTTGAAAAAGGGCACCTGACCAGCGTGCAGAAGTTCCCTGGCGCCTCGGAATGGGTCCCGGCGAGCGGCGGAGTGAAGAAACTCACGGCCGCTCTATCGACCTGCCGAGGCTGTGACCTCTACGAGTACGCCGACCAGGCCGTGCCGGGCGAAGGTCCCGCGTCGGCGCGGATGGTGCTCGTCGGGGAGCAGCCCGGTGATGTCGAGGACCACGAGGGCAGGGCGTTCGTCGGCCCCGCGGGTCGCCTGCTGGACAAGGCCCTGGCCGAGGCGGGGATCGAGCGGTCCGAGGTCTACCTGACCAACGCGGTCAAGCACTTCCGGTTCGAGCGCCAGGGCAAGCGCCGGATCCACAAGACGCCGGCGGTCGGCCACATCGTTGCCTGCAAACCCTGGTTGGTCAGGGAACTGGAGCTCGTGGAGCCTTCGCTGGTGGTGGTTCTCGGCGCGGTCGCGGCCCGCGCGCTGCTCGGTACCGGCTTCAAGGTGACCGAGCGTCGAGGCGAAGCGGTCGAGCTACCGGACGGCACCGCGGCGATGGCCACGGTGCACCCGTCCTCGGTGGTGCGGTCGCGCGCGTACCGGCGGGACTTCGAGCTGTTCGTCCGCGATCTCCGCACCGCCGTCTCGCTGCTGCCCTGAGTGCCTTGATCGCTGCGGCCTTTCCTACCGGCCGGAGCGGCGGAGCTCGGGGAGCACCTCGTCGCGGTACAGCTTCATCATGTCGACCGAGTGCGGTCCCATGTTCGCCACGTAGATCTCGTCGAATCCGGCCTCGACGTACGGCTTGAAGGCCTCGATGTGCGCATCCGCCTTCGGCCCGCAGGTGACGGACTGCGCGGTCTGCTCCTTCGTCACCAGTTCGCTGGCCTGCTCGAAGTGGCGCGGCGACGGGAGCACCTGGGCGAGCTCGCCGGGCAGGCCGGAGTTGGCCCAGATCCGGTGCGCCTGCTCGATGCCTTCGTCCTCGGTCGGCGCGTAGCTGACCTTGAAGCCCACCTGGCTCGGCTTCGTGCCGCCGCCGTTGTCCCGGAAACGCTTCAGCAGGTCCTTGTCGGGCGTCGTGGTGATGTAGCCGTCGGCGATCCGTGCAGCGACATCCGTGGCCTCGGGACCGAAACCCGACATGTAGATCGGCAGCGCGGTGTCCGGCCGGGTGTAGATCCGTGCCGTGTCCACCGTGTAGTGCTTGCCGTGGTGGGTGACGAAGCCGTCCTCGGTCCACAGCCGCCGCATGATCTCGACGGCTTCCTCGAGCATCTCCAGCCGGACGTCGACCGTCGGCCAGGGACCGCCGACGATGTGCTCGTTGAGGGCTTCACCGGTACCGACGCCGAGGGTGAAGCGTCCGTTCAGCAGCACCGCGCTGGTGGCCGCGGCCTGCGCGATCACGGCCGGGTGGGTTCGCACCGTCGGGCACGTCACGGCCGTCGTCATCGGCAGTTCGCAGACCTGGGAGATCGCGCCGATCGCACCCCAGACGAAGGCGCTCTGGCCCTGCTCGTCGTTCCAGGGGTGGAAGTGGTCGGAGATCCACAATCCGTCGAACCCGGACTCCTCGGCCAGCCGGGCCTGCTCGATCAGCTGCGCCGGCGTGTACTCCTCGCTGGACAGGAAATACCCGATTCTCACGTCGTCTCCCGAGCTGTCTGGTCCCATCGTTCGGTCCCTGGCCCGGTGCCCCGATCACTGTTTGCCATTCCTACCGGACGATCTTGCTTTGGTCCGCCCGAACCCCGTTTGCGTGGGATTCGCGACGGGCACCAGAGGTCCGGGCGGGCAACCGCTCAAGACGACGCCGGGGTGATTTCCGGCGTCCGAACGCACGGGGAGTTCAGCCGCCGGACGCTGTGTCAGGTCCGGCCCGTCGAGAAAGGAACGGCCATGACCCTAGTGCTCTGGATCATCGCGGCGATCCTCGTCATTTCGGGAATCGTGTCACTCGTCCGCGGTCAGCTACTGATGGGCGCCGCTCTGATCGTCGTAGGCCTGCTGGTAGGCCCCGGCGGCGTCAGCATCTTCACGTAACACCCCACCTGACCCAGGGCCCCAGCCTCCCGCGCGGAGGCTGGGGCCTACCAGGTTCCGGGCCGCTGACCCGCAGGTGCCGGCTCGTCACTCAGGAGGTCAGGGGGTCTGGCGGAAGACCCGGTTGGCCGCGCTCATCCGGAGGCTCTCGAGCCGCTCGATCTGGTCGTCGGCCGCGGACAGCAGCTTGTCCAGCTCGGCCGCGTCGAACGTGCTGTCGTCCTCGGCCAGCTGCCGCAGTACGCGCCAGCCTGCGGCCTTTCCCTCGACGGCGAGCCGTAGCGTCTCCAGCTCGACCACGTCGCTCAACGGCGAACGCCGGATCAGTTCACCGTTCGACTTGAACCGGCCGATCTTCTCCGCCAGCCAGGCCCCCGCGTTCTTCACCGGATCCGGCTTGGCCCCGATCGCTGCCAGGAATCGCTCGAGGGCGGTTCGCTCGTCCTCCACCGTCGCGATCATCTCGGTCAGAGTGATCCGGGCGACCGGGTCGGTCTGCTGGTCCGCGGCCCGGCGGAACAGCTCGATTCCCGCGGCCGAGCCCGCGTAGTGGTCCTGGAGGTAGTGCCCGAGTCGTCCTTCGTCGATCATCAGCGGCTCCCTGGGGACGAGGGTGTTCCGAGCCAGGTACCCAGTCGCCTAACTCCCGAACACTGACGTCCGCTGTCAGCCTTCACCAGTTGAATGAGCCTAGCGGTTCAGAGTGGTCGACGAGAGGAGCAGCCGGATGGGCGAGGAACGGCACAAGTGCTGTGCGGTGGTGGATCTGCGGCAGTACACCCTGCACCCCGGCCAGCGGGACACGATGATCGACATCTTCGACGAGTCGTTCGTCGAAGGGCAGGAGCAGTACGGCATGCACGTCTCCGCCCAGTTCCGCGATCTCGACGACCCGGACCGCTTCGTCTGGCTGCGTGGCTTCCCCGACCTGCCGGCCCGGGCGGACGCCCTGAACGGATTCTACTACGGCCCGATCTGGCGGGAGCACAGTGCCGCGGCCAACGCCACCATGGCGGACTCCGACAACGCCCTGCTACTCCAGCCGATCGACCTCGGACCTGGCTACCCCGCTCCCGACGTACCACGTCCGCCGATCGGCGCGGCCGACATCCCGTCCTCCCTGGTCGCGGGTGCGGTCTATCACCGAGGCTCGCCCGACGACGGATTCCCGGAGTACTTCGCTGACCAGGTCGCGCCCATCCTGGCCGCTACCGGTGCCGTCCTCGCGGCGGTCTTCGAGACCCTCCCCGCCGAGAACAACTTCCCGGCCCTCCCGCTCCGCGACGAGACCGTGCTCGCCTGGTTCGCCACGTTCGCGGACGACGCCGCGTACGCCGAGCACCGCCGCCGGCTCGATGCCTCCCCGGCCTGGCAGACCAAGGTGCTTCCCGAGCTCACCTGCCGCTCCGTCGCACCCCCGCAGAACCTGAGACTGCGCCCGACCGCCCGCTCGCAGTTCCACTAGTATTTTTCCCGCAGAAAGTAATCCGGCCGAACAGTTGCTGCGGGGACACCTCATGAAGCACGGATCGATCACTCACGAAGGCGCCGCTCCGGACTTCTTCGAGGGCGCGCTGCTGGGCAACGGCGGGCTCGGCGCCGTCGTCACCACCCGGCCAGATGCCGTCGCGATCCACTTCGGTCACAACGAGGTGTGGGACATCCGGGTGGAGGAAGGACATGCCCCCGGCATCGGCACGTTCGCGGAGGTGTTCGCCAAGGTCGCCGCGATCGACCCGACGCTCGACGATCTGACGGACGACCCGTGGTTCGCGCGGTACAACGATCTGGTCAGGGCGAGCTACGACCTGCCGTTCCCCCGGCCGTTCCCGTGCGGCTCGCTGATCCTCGGCTTCGACCCGCGCCGGGTCGAGGTGCTCGGCCACCGGCTCGACCTGGCGACCGCGACCTGCACGATCTCGTTGCTGGCCGACGGTACGCCGGTGGAGGCCGAGGTGTTCGTCGCGCGCGAGGACGATCGCCTGTGGGTCAGCCAGGCCGGTGCCGCGGTGTTCGACCGGATCAAGTTGCTGCCCGATCCGGTCGGGCTGATCCCGGATCCGCGGACGGGGGCGACCGGCCCTGGCCCGGAGGTGCTGCCCGCGCCAGGGCTTGCCGTCCGCCAGGTGCTGCCGGCGCTAGACCCGGCCGTCGAGTCGAACGCTTTCGTACTCACGGCAACGACCAATGCCGTGCTGCAGGAGGGATCCCGGCGCGGTGTTGACGGCAAGCTCCACTCCGACGGCGCGCTCGAGCGGACCCTGGCGGACTCGGCCGACCTTCGGGTCGCGGTGACTCTGAAGCACGGCGTCGCGTACGAAGCCGTGGCCGCCGGTGTGGTCGAGCTGGCCGACTATGCGGTGGATCGCGAGCGCACGACCAGGTTCTGGTCGTCGTACTGGCAGGCCTCGGCGGTCGAGCTGGCCGACGAGTTCCTGACCGAGCTCTGGTATCGGAACTCCTACTTCCTGGCTTGCGCGTCGGGCCCGGGCAAGACCTGCCCGGGGTTGTTCGGACCGTGGTCGTACCGGCGGATCGGCAGCGACTGGCACGGCGACTATCACCTGAACTACAACGTGCAGCAGCCGTTCTGGGGTGTCTTCTCGAGCAACCACCCGGAGCTGCACGAACGTTACGTGTCGATGGTCGAACACCTGCTGCCGATCAGTCGCGACTGGGCCGGCCGGTACTACGGTCTGCGCGGCGCGGCGTTCCCGCACTCGGCGTATCCGGTGCCGATGGCAACCAATCCGTACCCCGATCCGTCGTGGGGCTGGGAAGTCTGCGAAACACCCTGGGCGGTGCAGAGCCTGTGGTGGCACTACGTCTACACCCAGGACCTCGACTATCTGCGGGATCGCGCCTTCGGGCCGTTGAAGGAGGCAACGCTCTTCTTCGTCGACTACGTGCTCTCCTCGTCCGATCGCGGGGCGTTCGAAGACGGGAAGCTCCACGTCTTCCCGACCGTGACGCCCGAGCTGTACGGACTGCGCCCCGGGTTCCGCTACAACGCCGACTGCGTGGTGGATCTGGCGCTGGGCCGCTTCCTCCTCGACGCCTTCACCGAAGCGGCCCGGGTACTCGAGCGCTCGGACGAAGAAGCGGAACTTCTGACCCAGGTGCGGGAGGTTCTCCGCGGTCTGGTCGACTATCCGCTCGCCGAATCCCGCGACGGGCAGGTGGTCGTGTCGACTCCCGGCGAGGATCCGGCCATCGTCTACAACGTGCCCGTGGCCGCAGTCCCGGCCTTCCCCGCGGAGCAAGTCGGTCTCGGGAGTGACCCGGCCGACCTGGAGTTGTTGCGCCGGACCTGGCGCAACCAGACGATCGAGGGCGGCAACGAACTCGTCTTCGCCGCCCTGCAGGCAGCCCGGCTGGGCATCCTCGACCTGGAACGCTTCAAGCGTGACGTCCGCTACTGCCTGCTGCCGAACGGTACGGCGACCGACCGCGTCCGCGCGGTGCACGGACGCTACGACGACACCACCTCCTTCGACTTCATGAGTCGCGGCGGCATCTGGGTGGAGAACTTCGCCCTGCCCGGGGTCATCAACGAGTGCCTGCTGCAGAGCTACGACGGCGTACTGCGCTTCTTCCCCAACTGGCCGCGCGAGGTCGACGCATGTTTCACCACCCTCCGGGCGGCGGGCGCTTTCCTGGTCAGCGCGACGCTCCGGGACGGCCAGATCGAAGAAATCCGCATCCTCAGCGAAACCGGCTCTGATCTCTCGGTCGACCTTCCCTGGCCGGGTGGTGCCGTCGACGAGACCACCTCACGCCAACTCCCCGCCGGCATCATCCGCCTGCCCACCGCCCCGGGCCAAACCGTCGTACTCCACCCTCTGAGCAGCTGACGAAGCGCTCCCGTCCTTCCAATCATTCGCCGTGACCCGCGACGCGCGTTTCGCACCGAAGTGGGTGCTGCGCCCCTCGGGTTGGGGTTGCCCCACTGCCGTGCCAGTGGGGTAACCCCCAAGGCGGTGGCCAAGTACACCGTCCGCGCGCGGTGATAAATACCTTGCGGCCGGCTGCGGGGGACTGCATGCTGGAGCCACTTGTGCAGCTGCGAGTGCTGCCTGAACCGAAGGAGGGCTGAACGGATGTCTATCACTGTGCTGCGGCATGCCCGCGTCAGCCTCACTTCATCCTTCAGGAGCACATCAGATGTCTTCCGACGTCTTTCGTACCGACCACGATCTCTCTGACCCCACCGAGCCCTCCGAACTCAACGACTCCCGCTGGAGCGACGCCCGCTGGGCCGAACTGGCCGGCGACGAGTCCGAACCAGATGTTGCCGACGCCTTCGTCTTCCGTTTCGACACAATCCAGGAAGAACTGGGCCCGGACCAACGCTGGTCCACCTGGCTGGATGTCGAGCGCGGTTCTCGCGGCCCGGATCCACGGCCCCACTGGGTAGTGACGGAACAGGCCGCGATCGACACCGAGCTCGGCATCCTCAAAACCGGCAAGGAAGCCGACGTCTTCCTGCTCGAACGAGCAGTGGAGCAGATCGGCGACAACCCCGCGCGGCGGTCGTTGCTGGCCGCCAAGCGGTACCGCAGCGAGGAACACCGCTCGTTCCACCGCAGTACTTCGTACGTCGAGGGGCGGCGCACCCGCAACAGCCGGGACAGCCGGGCGATGGAGAAGAAGACCTCGCACGGGCGCAGCGTCGCGGCCGGGCAATGGGCCTACGCGGAGTGGGACGCGCTCTGCCGGCTCTGGAAAGCAGGAGTCCCGGTGCCGTACCCGGTCCAGGTGGACGGCACCGAACTGCTGATGGAGTTCATCGACGACGGCGACGGCGGTGCCGCGCCGCGGTTGGCGCAGGTCCGGCCCAAGGGGGAGTTGCTCGCGTCGTACTTCGAGCAGCTCCGGGACGGGATGCGCGAGTTGGCCAGGGCGGGGTTGGCCCACGGAGACCTGTCGCCGTACAACGTGCTGGCCCAGGGCGACCGCATCGTGATGATCGACCTGCCACAGGTGGTCGACATCGTCGGCAACCCGAAGGGGATGGACTTCCTGCTCCGGGACTGCCACAACATGTGCACCTGGTTCACCAGCCGTGGCCTGGAGATCGACGAGCAGGAACTGTTCGCCGACCTCCTCACCATGGTGTTCTGACGAGGTGTTCTAACGCGCGATCGCCTTCTGCAGCAGGGGAACCAGCGGCACCAGCTGGTCGGGGTAGGCGTCGACGAGACCGTCGACGTGATTGCCTGCCTCGACCCGCTGGTACGTGAACAACCGGGATCTCCCCGCCCGCCGGACGAGGTCGGCGTACACGTCGGAGTCCTGGGTGATCGGCAGCAGGCTGTCGAGCGTGCCATGGAACGTGGTCAGCGGCCTGCCGATTTTCCCGGTCAGCGCGATCCGCCGTACGGCCTGCTGCGCGGAGGGGCGGGACGCGTAGTCGTAGTCGGCCTCGGTTCCGGCGTACGTCGGGTCCAGCTCGGCCGCGTAGATCCGCTGGGTCAGCTTCCAGTAGACCGTGTAGTGGTAGTCCCACAAGAAGTCCGACCGAGGATCGAAGCCCGCGGCAACGATCTGTGCGGGTGACTGCTGCTCGTAGCCCTTGATCGCCGGCGGCAAGAAGTTCAGCAGGTTCGGCCCTTTGGCGGTCCACAGCGTCCCTTCGAGATCGACGCCACGGGTGTAGAGCTCCGGGTGGTTCTCCAGTTGCCAACGCACCAGATAGCCACCGTTCGAGATGCCCGCGGCCACCACCTCGCGCGGCGCCCGGCCGTAGCGCTGGGCCACGACTGCCCGCGCGGCCCGGGTCAGCTGCGTCGTCCGCTGGTTCCACTCGACGATCGCATCACCCGGCTTCACCCCGTCGGTGAAGAAGTTCGCCCCGGTGTTCCCCTTGTCGGTCGCCGCGAAGGCGTACCCCTTCGCGAGCACCCAGTCCGAGATCGCCCGATCATTCGCGTACTGCGCCCGCACCCCGGGTGACCCCGCCACCACCAGCCCGCCGTTCCACTTCTCCGGCAGCCGGATCACGTACTGCGCATCGTGATTCCACCCGTGATTCGTGTTCGTCCGCGAGGTGTCCGGGAAGTACCCGTCGATCTGCACCCCGGGCACGCCGGACTGCTGAGGCAACCCCGCATGCGTCAGCCCCGCATAGTCGGCCGGATTGGTATGCCCCGACGCGACCGTCCCCGCCGTCGTCAAATCATCCAGACAGGCAACAACCTGGTACTCCGCCCCCGGCACCCGCAGCCGTGGACACCCGTGAGCCTCGGCAGGCAAGGTGAGACCACCAGCCAGCAACAGCACGGCAATGGACAAGGCGAGGCGGCGCATAGGAGGTCCTCCCAGGGTTGGCTGCGCGCAACGTTAGAAGGCAGGCCGACCCTCAGACAGAGGTTCAAGACACACAACCACCCGCCGACGAGTGGGCCGCGACCCCACCCGCCGTGTGCTCACGCGCCACCCGCTGTCAGGACACCGCCTTGGCTGCGGCGCGACCCGCAGTACGGCCGGTGAAGATGCACCCGCCGACGAAGGTCCCTTCCAGCGAGCGGTAGCCGTGGATGCCGCCACCGCCGAAACCGGCCACCTCGCCTGCCGCGTAGACCCCGGGCAGGGGAGTCCCGTCGGCCCGCAGTACGCGGGAGTCGAGGTCGGTCTGCAGACCGCCGAGGGACTTGCGGGTCAGGATGTTGAGCTTGACCGCGATCAACGGTCCTGCCTTGGGGTCGAGTATCTTGTGCGGCGACGCCACCCGGATCAGCTTGTCGCCTCGGTAGTTGCGAGCGCCGCGCAGCGCGGTGATCTGAAGATCCTTGGTGAAGGTGTTGTCCATCTCGCGGTCCCGGGCCTTGATCTGCCGCTCCAGGTCCGCGAGATCGATCAGGTCATTGCCCGCCACCTCGTTCATCCCGCGGACCAGGTCGGCCAGGTTGTTCCGGACGACGAAGTCGGCGCCCTTGTCCATGAACGCCTGCACCGGCGCGGTCGCGCCGCCCCGGGCCCGGCCCAGCACGCCGCGGATGTCCTTGCCGGTGAGGTCCGGGTTCTGCTCCTGCCCGGACAGGGCGAACTCCTTCTCGATGATCTTCTGGGTCAGCACGAACCAGCTGTAGTCGTAGCCGGTCGTCATGATGTGCTCGAGCGTGCCGAGGGTGTCGAAGCCGGGGAACAGCGGTACCGGCAGCCGCTTGCCGGTGGCATCGAACCAGAGCGAGGAGGGCCCGGGCAGGATCCGGATCCCGTGCATCGGCCAGATCGGGTCCCAGTTCCGGATGCCCTCGGTGTAGTGCCACATCCGGTCGCGGTTCACGTACCGGCCGCCGGCCGCCTCAGTGATCCCCAGCATCCGGCCGTCCACGTGCGCCGGAACGCCGGAGATCATCTCCGTCGGCGGCTTGCCCATCCGCGCGGGCCAGCTGGACCGGACCAGGTCGTGATTGCCGCCGATACCGCCTGAGGTGACGATCACCGCCTGTGCCGTGAGCGCGAAGTCCTCGACCTCGACCCGCGAGCTGGCCACGCCGCGGGCGACGTCACTCGGCTCGAGCACCTTGCCGGAGACACCGTCGACGACACCGCCCGTCAAGGTCAGCTCATCCACGCGGTGCCGGAACCGGAACTCCACCAGCCCCTTGGCGACGCCCTCGCGGACCCGGCGCTCGAACGGCGCGACGAGACCCGGACCGGTTCCCCAGGTGATGTGGAAGCGGGGCACCGAGTTGCCGTGGCCGTCAGCGTTGTACCCGCCGCGCTCGGCCCAGCCCACCACCGGGAAGAACCGCACCCCCTGGGCATGCAGCCACGGGCGCTTCTCCCCGGCCGCGAAGTCGACGTACGCCTCGGCCCACTGCCGCGCCCACTTGTCTTCGTCGTCCAGCCGGTCGAACCCGGCCGAGCCGAGCCAGTCCTGCATTGCGAGGTCCCGGGAGTCCTTGATGCCCATCCGGCGCTGCTCGGGCGAATCGACGAACATCAGCCCGCCGAAGGACCAGAACGCCTGTCCGCCGAGTGACGCTTCCGACTCCTGGTCGAGGAGCAGCACCTTCTTGCCCGCGTCGGCCAGCTCGGCCGTCGCGGCCAGTCCGGCCAGCCCCGCGCCGACGACGATCACATCCGCGTCCATCAAATCCATCCCCTCACCCGTCCGGTGGAGTCATGTATAGCGGACACCGGAACACCATGGACGGACAATGGACGGACTTGCTCGAACTTGCAAGAATCAAGGCTGTGACGACCCTTTCCGCGCAAGAGTTGGTCCTGCCCGCCGCCTCCCTGGGAGACGAGAACCCGCTGCCGCCGCTGCGCAGCCAGCAGGAGATGCACCACGTCGAGAACGCCGACGACCTGCCGCCGGAGATGCGGGACAACATCGGCTACGGGCGGCTGGCCAGCACCCTTCCCTGCCTGGACCAGGACGGCTACGACCGCGACCTGGTCGTCCGCGCGCTCCCGTCGCTCGTGCTGGAGAACGATCACCTCCGCGCGACTGTGCTCCCCAGCCTCGGCGGCCGGCTCTACTCCCTCGTGCACAAGGCCACCGGCCAGGAACTGCTCTATCGCAACCCCGTCCTGCAGCCCGCGAATCTCGCCCTCCGCAACGCCTGGTTCGCCGGCGGCGTCGAGTGGAACCTCGGCAGCACCGGCCACTGGACGGGCACCTGCGCACCCCTGCACGCCGCCCAGGTCAAGGGCCCTGACGGCACCCCGATGCTCCGCCTCTGGGAATGGGAACGCACCCGCAACCTCGTCACCCAACTCGATTTCTGGCTCCCCGAGGACTCCGAACACCTGTACGTCGGCGCGCGGATCCAGAACCCGTCGAGCGAGGCGGTCCCGGCGTACTGGTGGTCCAACATCGCCGTCGAGCAGTCCCCGGAGACCCGGGTGCTCGTGCCCGCGGACCAGGCCTGGCGCTTCGGCTACGGCAACCGCCTCGACCTGGTCGGCGTACCGGAGTACGACGGCTTCGACCTGACGTACTCGATGCGGCACAAGCGGGCCGTCGACTTCTTCTTCGAACTGCCGCCGGAGGAGCGCCCCTGGATCGCGTCACTCGATGCTGAGGGCAACGGTCTGGTGCAGGCGTCGACGCAGCGGCTGCGCGGCCGGAAGCTGTTCGTCTGGGGTGAGGCCAAAGGCGGCCGCCGCTGGCAGGACTGGCTGTCCCCGGGCCTCGAGGGCGCCGGGTACGCCGAGATCCAGGCCGGCCTGGCGCGGACCCAGATGGAACACCTCAAGTTGCCAGCAGCAACCAACTGGCACTGGCTCGAAGCGTACGGCCGGTTGTCGGTGGATCCCGCCACGGCGCACGCGGACGACTGGATGACCGCCCGCACCGGAGCGAGCGCAGTGCTGGAGCCCGTGCTCGCGGCATTGCCGGATCGTGAGCTGGAGTGGTTGACCGTTGCGGACGCGGAGCCGACGCAATCGCTCGCAACCGGGTCGGGCTGGGGCGCGCTGGAGTTGCGGCGGACCGGCTGGAAGGTCTCCAGCGGAACCCCGTTCACCGAGGACACCATGACCGAGCGGGAGCGAGCCTGGCTGCCGCTGCTCGACGGACACCTTCCCGAGACGGGGACCGACCAGACTCCTGACGGGACCCTGGTGAGCTGGACGGACCTGCTGGAATCAGCCGCCGACGACAACTGGCTCGTCTGGTATCACCGCGGCGTCGCCCGCTGGTACGCCGGCGACGAGGCGGGCGCCCTCACGGCCTGGGAGACCTCCCGGACGAGGCAGCCGAACGCCTGGGCGATCCGCAACCTCGCGGTCTGCACGAACAACCTCACCGATTACGAACTGGCGACCGAGTTGGCGCCGGGCAGCGTGGTGCCCCTGATGGTCGAGGCGATCAACGCCTGCCTGGAGGCGGGCGAGAATTCCCGCGCCGAGGAGATCTTCCATCGCGTCGCGCCGGAGGTCCGGGACGACCCGCGGCTCCGGCTCGCCCGGGTCCGATATCTCCTCCAGTCCGGTGACCCCGCCGGCGCGGAAGCCCTGCTGGACGAGGGCATCGAACTGGCCGGAGTACGGGAGGGGGCGAACCCGCTCGCGGAGTACTGGCAGCGGGCGCAGCGCGACCTCGGCACCGAGCGGCCGATCCCCCCGCAGTACGAGTTCGGCATGTTCGGTGACGGCTGAGACTCATTTGTCAGAACCTGGGAACCTGCGTCCCCCAGGTGGCGTCTCACCGTTTGTGCGGGGAAGTCCCGCACAAGGCAGTTTCGGAACGACGACCGCGTCGCTAGCGGGCGGCGCGTCGGGGGTGAGTGCCATGTTGACTATCGTTGTATTCGGTGGATTCGGCCTGGTGCTGCTGGTCACGGCATGCATCGTGGCGGACGTTGTTGCGGGTGTGAGGCGCAGCGGCGACGGAGTGGAGAAGACGGCGGGCCGGGTGACCCGGGTACGGGGACCGGTGCGCGGTCAGTTGGACAGTGGTGCGACGGCGGAATGCCTGGAGGTCACTGTCGAGTACTACACGCGACACGGCGAAGGCCCGTTCGAGGTCCAGCGGATGATCCCGCTGGCGTCGGCGAGCAGTTACGCCAAGAACGACAGGGTGATCGTCAGCTACGACATCCGGGCGCCTCGTCGGGCCAGGATCGCGGGCAAGGTGAGCCACTGGCCGCAGTTCGGCCCGAGGTCACCGGTTCCGCTGCCCTAGGTCTCTTTTCCTTAGCCGGGGCTGCCACCCGGGCAGAGTCGGCGCCCCTCGATCCCTCGCCCCAGTGGCGGGGATCTTCTGATTTTGTCAGCCCTGCTCGAGCCGGCCCTCAGGGGAGGTGGGGCTCGAGCAGGCGGTGGAGGGCCGGCCGGCCTTGAGCCAGCACGTACTCCGCGTCGTCCGCGGGCAGCCGCTCGGCCAGGTGGGACAGGGCCTCGCCCATCGCGATGGTCAGCGTCACCGACAGCCGGAACTCGTGGCTGTCGCGGGCCCCGAAGCGCAGCACCAGCAACTCGGCGAACTCGCCGGCGTGCTGGTCGTCGAACTCGCCGGGCGTCGCCTCCAGGTCGGGATCGCCCAGACCACTCAGCACCACCGCCCGGAAGCCGGGGTCGGTCCGGTGCATCTCGCGGAACGTGTCCAAGGTGACGTCGACGGCCTCGCGCCAGTCCGCCACCGCGGCCAGACGCTCGCGGACAGCCTCGGTGTAGCGGTGCTGGTTGCGCCGCTCGATCGCCTGGATCAGGGTTCGCTTGTCCGGGAAGTACCGGTAGACGCTGCCCACCGCGATCTCGGCGCGGCGGGCGATGCTGCTCGTCGAGGCGGCGTCGTACCCACGCTCGACCACCTCGGCGCAGGCGGCGTCGAGGATCCGCTCGACCTGGCGGTTCGCGCGGTCCTGGGTCGGGGTCCGGCGCAACGGGTACGCCGAGCCGCTGTCTGCTCCCGGGTCCTCGCCGGCAGAAGAAGTGGTGACCATGGGCTCATTGTGCACGCCGAGAGGGACAACGTTGCCAATACCGAGTCGTTCACTTCGATGACAGTTCGATGCAGGTTGCAGGTGACCTGATTCCACAGAGAATCAACGCCAGGATCACCGTCCATCCTGCGAGGGGAACAGCAGCATGCAGATCAGCAGCAAATGGGTCGCGGCACTCGCGTCCGTGACCGTCGCCGCGTCAGGGATCGCCGGTAGCGCGATCACGGCGGACAAGCCGCAGACCGACCAGGGAGGATCGGGCCACCAGTCCACCCTCCGGCTGAACCAGATTCAGCAGATTGGGGCGCACAACTCCTACCACCGGGAGTTGAGCGCGGTGGAGAAGCAGGTCCAGCAGGCGCAGGATCCCGGCGCGATCAACCTGTTCTACTCGCACGCCTCGATCCCGCAGCAGTTGCAGGACCAGAACATCCGCGCGCTCGAGCTCGACCTGTTCCCGGACCCGGCCGGCGGCCTCTACACCTACCCGCTGATCCGGAAGCTGACCGGCCAGGGCCCGCTGACCGACCCGGAGCTGGCCAAGCCCGGCATCAAGGTGATGCATGTGCCGGACTTCGACTACAACACCAACTGCCGCAGCTTCGTGGTGTGCCTGAAGCAGGTGAAGACCTGGTCGGACCAGCACCCGGACCACGCGCCGATCACCATCCAGCTGGAGCTGAAGCAGTCCGACCCGAAGGTGGTCGCGGCCGGCGGGGTGAAGGCGCCGCCGTGGGACCTGGCCAACCTGAACAGCATCGACACCGAGATCCGGTCGGTCTTGTCCGAGCGGCAGTTGCTGTCGCCCGACGACGTCCGGCGCAAGGGCCTGACGCTGGAGAAGTCCGTGCTGACCATGGGCTGGCCGACGCTCGACCAGGCCCGCGGCAAGGTGATGTTCTTCTTCGACAACGGCGGTGAGGGCGAGATCCGCGACCTGTACCGCGAGGGCAAGCCGAACCTGGAGGGCCGGGCCGTCTTCACCCGCGGTCCGGAGGGCCAGCCGGACGCCGCGGTGACGATGGTGAACGACCCGCGGGGTGCGAACCAGGCCGAGATCCAGCGGCTGGTGCGCAAGGGATACCTGGTCCGGACCCGGTCGGACGAGCCGATGTCGACGGTGCTGGCGAAGGAGACCAGCCGGATCGGGATCGCGCTGGACAGCGGCGCCCAGTGGGTCACCACCGACTTCCCGGTGGCCGGGATGGCCTCGCGGTACGACAGTGACTTCGTCGCGAAGCTGCCTGGGGACAGCCCCGTACGATGCAATCCCGTGGTGGCGCCGTCCTGGTGCCGGGAGAACGTCTCGGAGAGGTGACTCGAACATGTCGGAGCACGTGGCCGCGATCAGCTGGAGCCGTGGTGAGCACGAGTTCACCTACCAGACCTACAGCCGCGACCACGAGTGGCGCTTCGACAACGGGGTCATCGTGCCCGGGTCGGCCAACCCGGTCTACCTGGGCAACGAGGCCAGGGTCGACCCGGAGGAGGCGTTCGTGGCGGCGCTGTCGTCCTGCCACATGCTGACGTTCCTCGCGATCGCGGCGAAGAAGCGGCTGGTGGTCGACTCGTACGTCGATCGCGCGGTCGGGGTGATGGAGAAGAACGAGGCCGGCCGGATCGCGATCACCCGGGTGACACTGCACCCGGAGATCACCTTCGCCGGCGAGACCCCGGACGAGGCGACCCTGGAGCGGATGCACCACCTGTCCCACCAGGAGTGCTTCATCGCGAACTCGGTGACCACCGAAGTACTGGTGGAGAAATAACGGGCTGGAAATGAAGGAACCACCCTGCTGGCTGCCCTGAGCCTCGCGCAATCGGCGTCAGGACAGCCAGCGGGTGGTTCTGTGCTCCGCGTGAGCGGGGCACTTGGCGACGGAACAGGCGACGCCTCGCATCAGGGCGCCTCGTGCGTCATGCGACTTCCGTGCGGTCTACCTCGGTGGGGAAGACCGTCCGGGCGCGCCGCCTGTCCGTCCGTCCGGTGGGCGCCTACTGCTCGGCGGCGTCGCTCCGGTCGTTGGGGGAGACCACTGAGGCGGCCTGGGCGGCCGTCGTGTCGCTGGGCTGGTCATCGCGGCGCAGGAGGTGCACCTGCTCGGTGGCGATAACGCTCATCAGTCGGTGGATCGTCATGCCGGTGAGACGCGCCGCGGCGCCGGCTATGACGGGGATCCGGCAAAACTTCCTGGTGTGACCTACTTCTCATCCAGTCCGTCGGGCCGCAGCGGGACGAGTTCACGCGCTTCGTCGTACGTCGTACCGGTCAGTTCGAGCAGATCGACGATGGTCGAGCGGATCTGGCCCAGGACGACGACCGCGGACAGTCCAGGGGGCGTCGGCATCACCGCGGTACGGCGGCCGAGCTCGCCCAGGACGCGGTGCGCGGCGACATCGGCGGCGGGCTCGAAGAGGGATTCCGCGATCAGCCGGGTGCCGTCCGCGAGCCGGTCCAGCAGCATCGGGTACTCGTCGGGCATCCGCTCGTCGCGCCAGACGGAGACCGCCACGCGGCGGACGAGGACCCGGATGTTCCGGATCGCCCGGTCCAGCGGTACGACCAGGTCGGCGACCTCCTGGACCCGGCCGCGGTGCCGACGGCGGAACGGTGACAGCCGGACCACGGCCACGCCCTCGTCGGCCGCGCTGCGGAGGTCGTCCAGCAGGGACTCGCTGTCCCTGGCCCTTCTGAGCGCGTCGGTGACAGCCTCCTCGTCGTCCGCCCGGAGGCCGTCGGCGGCTTCGACCAGGATCTCGGCCAGCTCGTTCAGCACCCCCGAGGCTTGTTGCCTCGGGCGACGAATCGGGGCGGCCGGCGCGATCGTCGCCGCGGCCAGCGCCACCACGCCGCCGATGACCGCGTCCAGCCAGCGGCTGAAACCCGCGCCCGGGTCCGGCAGCAGGGTGGTCACGAGCGCCGCCTGCACGCCGGCCTGGCTGGTCATCAGATTGCCCGCGCCGAGCAGCGTGGCGACGCTCATCGCGAGGGCGACCACGAAGACGATCTGCACGACGCCGGTGCCGAAGAGCTGCACGAACAGGTCGCCGACCCCGACCCCGACCGCGACGCCGACCATCACCTCGGCGACCCGGCGTAACCGCTGTCCGAAGCTGAACCCGAGGCAGATCATCGCCGCGACCGGCGCGAAGAACGGCTGTGCGTGGCCTACGACGTACCGGGCCAGTGCCCAGGCTGTCGCGGCGGCCAGGGCGCACTGGGCGATGAAGAAAGCGCGGTCGCGCCAGCGGTCCAGCCGCCGCTGAACGGACGCCTTCGAGCGGCGTGCGGCCCGCGGTGCGACGTCGTCCCGCAGCTCACGAAGCTGCGCCAACGTCAGCCTGACCGGGTCCATCACCCCATCATCGGGGATCACTTCACGCTCAGGACCCGGCGACCCCAGCACATCGGCCGGGGACCGCGGGTGCCTGGACCGGAACCGTGGGCGCATGGATTCGAGGACGATGGGCGCAGGCCCCGCGACCGGGCGCCGGGCGCCGCCTTGCTTCCCACCGCCCGGACAGCGAAGGTTGGGGGCATGACCGAGAACAACCGTGAGGACTACGGCAGCTACAGCGTCGACGACGAGGACCAGCTGCAGCCGGAGGACACCCTGAACAACCGGGGCGTGGACGACCTCCTGGACGAGGGCTACTCGCCGCCGGAGAAGTGGTCCGCGGGCGAAGGCTTCGGCACCACCCCGGAGGAGGCGCTGGAAGGGGAGACGCTGGACCAGCGGATCGCCCAGGAGGAGCCGGACGTGGACCCGTACGCCGAGGACGGCGAGAATGTCGGCGGCCCGGAGGTCGGCGAGGTGCGCTCCGGCCGCCTGGTCGCGCCGGACGAGGGCGCCCACTCCGACGACGAGCAGGAGCTGGTCGCAGAGGACGTCGGCTTCGACGGCGCGGCGGCGAGCGCCGAGGAGGCGGCCGTACACGTGGTGGACGACGACGAGCCGTTCGAGCTGGACGACGAGGACGACGCCGACCTCGAGGACGTCCGCGACGTCGACCTGGGCGACGTCGGCGACCTCGAGGACTAGGGGCGTGTCCGACACGCCCTAACCGACTCGGCGCTCCGCCACGATCTCGCAGCCGCGGGACGGGACCAAGGTCACGTTCCGCGGCTGTGCTGTCTCCGGAGCCTCCCGCACCGCGCGGACGCCGTACCGGGTGAGGGTGGCGCGGAGGATCTCGGTCGCCTCCAGCAGGGTGAAGCCGGCCCCGATACAGCGCCTGGCTCCGCCGCCGAACGGGATCCAGGTGCCGGGAGCGGGCGGGTTGTCACCGAGGAACCGGTCGGGCTTGAACTCCAGCGGCTGCGGGTAGTGCTGCTCGTCGGCGTGCAGGAGTCCCATCGCCGGCATGATCGTGGTCCCGCGCGGCAGCCGGTAGCCGGCGATCTCGACGGTCTCCGTGACCCGGCGGCCCACCTGGTACACGACCGGGTGCAGCCGCATCGACTCCTTGGTGATCGCCTCCAGCCGGTCGTCGCCACCGGCGTCGGCGGCCCGCTGCCCGGCGGCGAGCTCATCCGGCTTGCGGGCCAGCTCGTGGAACGCCCAGGCCAGCGCGGTCGCGGTGGTCTCGTGCCCGGCCAGCAGCAGGGTGACCAGCTGATCGCGCAGTTCCACGTCCGACCAGGTCCCCGCGGCCAGCAGCTTGGAGAGTACGTCGTTGCGATCGGCAAGGTTCTCGGAGTTCCGCCGGGCCGCGATCTCGGCGTACAGGATGTCGTCGAGGCGGCGCTGGATGCGGAGGTATGTGTGCCACGGCGGCAGCCGCAGCAGGCGCGGGTAGAAGCCGCCGAGCATGATGATCGGGCGGACCGACACCACCCGCTCGACCAGCGGGCGGAGCTGCTCCAGCCGGTTCTGGTCGGTCACGCCGAAGACGACCTGCAGGATCACCTCGAGCGTTAGGGTCCGCATCCGTTCGTGCAGGCGGAAGGGTTCGCCGACCGGCCAGGTCGCCACGTCGTGCTCGGCGAGGCGGGCGATCATCTCCGCGTACCCGCGCAGGGCCTGGCCGTTGAAGGCGGGCATCAGTTGCCGGCGCATCCGGGCGTGGTCCTCGTCGTCGATCAGGAGCAGCGAGTGGTCGCCCATGATCGGCTGCAGCACGGTGTTGCCCTCGCCCGCGTGCATGATGCCCGGCGGGGTGGTGAACACCTCGCGGATGTGGTCCGGCCGGCTGAGCACCACGACGACCCGGCTCGACGGGACCAGCCGGATGGTGAAGACGTCGCCGTACCGCGCGCGCATCCGCGGGAAGAAGGTCTTGCGGTGCCCGGCGAACAGCACCGTCTGGGCCAGCGTCGGCAGCCGGGGGCCGGGCGGCAGGGAACGGGCCGTCTCCCGGTCGAGGGTTCGCGCTCCGAGCAGAGGCGTCGGTGTCATGCCAGCTCCCGAGGTCGGCAACGTCGGCTCCACCAACGCTACGTCAGGACTGTGAACACCGCGGATCGATCAGGTGGCGCGCTCGCTCCTGGCGAACGCGAAAGGGCCGCCCGGGACAGGGCGGCCCTTTCTTGCTCAAGCTGTCAGCTGTTGCTCAGCTGCGGGTCTTGCTGAGGCAGGTGGTGCTCAGTTGCGGGTGAAGCGGAGGGTGAGGATCTGGAACGGGCGGAGCTCGAACGAGATGCCGCCGTCCTTCAGCTCACGGTCGGCCAGGTGGCGTTCCAGCAGGTCGACCTCGGTGACCGTGCCGGCCGCGAAACCCGGGGTGAGGGTCGCGCGGGCCCGGCCGCCGCTGGACTCGTACAGCCGGACGACCACGTCGCCGGACTCGTCGTCGGCCAGCTTGACCGCCTCGACGATCACGTTGCCGTTGTCCAGAGCAACGATCGGGTCGATGCCTGCGGCACCGGTGACGACCCGCTCGGGCAGGTTGATCCGGTAGCCCTCCTCGATCGCTTCCGGGATGCCGGCGCCGACCACCAGCGCGTGGTTGACCACGTGTACGCCCTGGTCGGTCTGCGGGTCGGGGAAGCGCGGCGCGCGGATCAGCGACGTACGGATCGTGGTGGTCGTGCCGCCGTCCTCGCGGGCGGTCCGGTTGATGTCGTGGCCGTAGGTCGAGTCGTTGACCACGGCAACGCCGTAGCCGGGCTCGCCGACGTGCACCCAGCGGTGCGCCGCGATCTCGAACTTGGCCGCGTCCCACGAGGTGTTCTGGTGGGTCGGGCGGAAGATGTGCCCGAACTGGGTCTCGGACGCGGACCGGTCGGCGTGCACGTCGACCGGGAAGGCCGCCTTGAGGAACTTCTCCGACTCGTGCCAGTCCATCGAGGTCTCGATGTCGAGCCGCTTGGCGCCCGGCCGCAGCCGCAGCGTCTGGGTGACACTGGAGCGGTTGAAGGAGCGCTTGACCACGACCGTGGCGACGCCCTCGACGGTGCTGAAGTCGACGCTGTCGACCTCGGTGACGTCGCGGACGTTGTTCTTGTAGAACGAGTCGACGTCCCAGGCGTCCCAGTGGTTCGGGGTGTCCACGTGCAGCTGCAGGAGGTTCGCGGTACTGCCCGGGGCGATCACCTCGCGGTCGGCTGCCACGTCGTACACGGAGGTGATCAGGCCGCGGTCGTCGACCGTCACCTGGATCACGCCGTTGTCCAGGACGCCGTTGTCGATCGTCACGGCCTGGCCCTCGCCGACGGACACGCCGGCGCCGAGACCGGCCACGCCGCCGCGGGTGTGCGGCGCCGCGTTGAAGACGATCTGCGCGTCGCCGGAGCCGGCCAGCGCCTGCTGCGCCTTGGCGATGATCGCCTCGAGCTCCCCGGCCAGCTTCGCGTACGTCGCCTCGGCCTCGCGGTGCACCCAGGAGATCGAACTGCCCGGCAGGATGTCGTGGAACTGGTTCAGCAGCACGGCCTTCCAGATCCGGTCCAGATCCTCGTACGGGTAGGTGTCGAGCTTGCCCGCCACCACGGCCGCCGCGGACCACAGCTCGGCCTCGCGCAGCAGGTGCTCGCTGCGCCGGTTGCCCTGCTTGGTCTTGGCCTGCGAGGTGTACGTCGCGCGGTGGATCTCCAGGTAGAGCTCACCCGACCAGACCGGCGCGTTGGTGTACTCCTCCTCGGCCGCGCTGAAGAACTCGGTCGGGGACTCGATCGTCACCCGCGGCGAGGACTCCAGGTTGGCCACCCGGCGGGCGGTCGCGACGAACTCGCGGGTGGGGCCGCCACCGCCGTCGCCGTACCCGAACGGGACCAGCGAACGGGTCGCGGCACCGTTCTCGGCGAAGTTGCGCTGCGCGTGCGCGAGCTCACGGCCGGACAGGTCGGAGTTGTAGGTGTCGATCGGCGGGAAGTGGGTGAACACCCGGGTCCCGTCCAGGCCCTCCCAGAAGAAGGTGTGGTGCGGGAACTTGTTCTCCTTGTTCCAGGAGATCTTCTGGGTCAGGAACCACTTCGAGCCGGACAGCTTCACCAACTGGGGCAGCGCCGCGGTGTAGCCGAACGAGTCCGGCAGCCAGACCTCCTGGGTGTCGATCCCGTACTCGTCCAGGAAGAACCGCTTGCCGTGCACGAACTGCCGGGCCAGCGCCTCGCCGCCGGGCAGGTTGGTGTCGGACTCGACCCACATGCCGCCCACCGGCACGATGGTGCCGTCGGCAACGGCCTTCTTCAGCCGCTCCCAGACCTCCGGGTAGTTGTCCTTCACCCACGCGTGCTGCTGGGCCTGCGAGAACGCGAAGACGAGCTCCGGGTACTCCTGGGCCAGGGTGGCGACGTTGGACACCGTGCGGGCCACCTTGCGGCGGGTCTCGCGCAGCGGCCAGAGCCAGGCGGAGTCGATGTGCGCGTGGCCGACCGCGGACAGCTGGTGCGCGCTCGCGTGCGCCGGCCGGCTCAGTACGTCGGTCAGCTCGGCGCGGGCGTCGGTCGCGGTGCCGGCGATGTCTTCGTAGTCGAGGACATCGAGGGCGCGGCTCAGCGCGCGCAGGATCTCCTTGCGCCGCGGCTCTTGCGGGGACAGCTCCCGCTGCAAGCCGTCGAGGGCCTCCATGTCCAGGATCAGGTCCCACACCTCGGCGTTGAACACGGCCAGGTCGGCGCGGGCGAGCCGGTAGATCGGCTCCTCGCCGCGCTTCGCGCCGATATCGACCTTCGCGTAGGCGTTGTCGAGCGGGATCTCCGGGTTGGCGGCCGCCTCGACGTAGAACTCGATGGTGTCGCCGGCCGAGGCCGCCGTACCGTCCGGGCCGAGGATGGACAGCGGCGCGTAGGTCTGGCGCGGATGCAGGCCCTTCAGCGGGACGCCGGAGGTGGTGTGGATCAGCCCCTCGGCGGAGAAACCCGGGCCACCGCTGAATCCGAGGTCGATCACGGCCTCGATCTCCTGCCCGGCCCACTCGGCCGGCACCTGGCCGCTGAAGTGGAACCACGCGGTACCCCAGGCGGGGCCCCAGGGCAGCCCGATCTCGGCCGGCTCGTAGGCCGCGGCGAGTGCTTCGGCGGGCGGTACCGGTTCACCAGGCGCGTGCCACACCTTGATGTCCAGCGGTACTGCGGTGCCGTAGATCGCGGGGCGGATCCGCTCCCGCAGGGCGCGCCCCAGCCGCTCCTCGATGAGTGATCGGTCGTCGTGCACGAAATCATCCTCCGATGACGGTTTCTCCGCGGCCTGACGGCCGACGCGATGACAACGCTGTCACATCCACCCCAGACCCGTCCAGACGCTGTCTGTCCCAGCTCCGCGAGTAGCACTCCCATGCCACTATCCGGACAGGAGGTAGGACGGCCTGGGGTGTCCCGCTGTGGGCAGGTGGTGAGCCAGAGCCCGCAGTACAGGAGAATCGCCGGCCCCGTGAGTACGCGTGGGAGTGGAGTGACTACCGACTCGGACCGGTTGACCTCTAAGTTGTCACCTATGGATCGTCCCCGCCTGATGAATCGCCGTAGTGTGCTCGGACTCGGAGCTGCGGCAGCCGCGGCTCTGGTGACGCCGGGATGCTCCCGCGGGAAGTCGGCTGAGCCGGCCCCGGCCGAGCCGGGCAGGTTCGCGACGGGGAACGCGGGCGGCGTATATGCGATCTACGGCGCCGGGCTGGCGAAGCTGGTCACCGAGGTGACCGGGGTGACCATGCAGCCGCTGCTCACCGAGGGCTCGGTGGAGAACCTCAAGATGCTGGCGGCCAACAAGGCCGACATCGCCTTCTCGCTGTCCGACTCCGCCCTAGACGCCTACGAGGGCGTGGAGACGTTCTCGAGCGGCGCGCTCCGCTTCACCGCGCTGGCCCGGACCTACGACAACTACGTGCACATCGTCGTCCCGGTCGCCTCCGAAATCTTCTCACTGAGGGACCTGGCCGGCCGCGTGGTCAGCGTCGGGTCGCCGAACTCCGGCACCAGGGTGGTGGCGAACCGGATCCTGAGCACCGCCAAGATCAAGGTCAGGCCGAGGATGCTCGGCCTGCAGGAGTCGGTCGCGGCGCTGCGGGCCAAGGCGCTGGCGAAGGACCCGGCCACCAGCAACGGCATCGACGCGATGATCTGGAGCGGTGGTCTGCCCACCGACCCGATCAAGGGCCTGCAGAAGGACATCGGGTTCCGGCTGGTCGACATCGGCCCGGTGGCGGAGATGATCGCCCTGAAGCGTTTCGGCGGCTATGTCCTGTCGTCGATCCCGCCGTCGATCTACCAGTTGGCGAGCGCGGTCCAGACACTCGCGGTGCCGAACTACCTGCTGGCCCGCCGTGGCCTGTCCGACTCCTGGGCCTGGTGGACGCTGAACACGATGTTCCGCCGCCAGACCGACCTGATGGCCGTGCACCCCGAAGCGGGCTCCCTCGACGCCCGCTCCGCGATCGCCACCATGCCGATCCCGCTCCACAACGCCGCTGAACGCTGGTACCGCACCAACCACATCTAGAGCTCGTAGTCGTCGATCAGGGGAACGCGGACCTCGATGACGAGGCCGCCGCCGATGGGTGGGCGGGCCACCACCCGGCCGCCGACGCGGGCGGCTTCGGAGCGGACGATGGCCAGGCCCAGACCCGTACCGGGCATCTCCCGGTGGTGGGCGCTGCGCCAGAAGCGTTCGCCGACCTTCTTGAGGTCACGCGAGCCGAGTCCGAGACCGTGGTCGCGGACCGCGAGAACCACCTCGGTGCCGTCCCGCAGAACCGACACCTCCACCGGCGGAGCGCCGTACTTCGAGGCGTTGTCGAGCAGCACGTCGAGGATGTCGTCCACCTCGAGCTCGGGGGCGACGCCGCCGGGCACCATCTCGCCGATGATCAGCTCCAGGTCGTCGGCGGCGTAGACGGCCTTCCAGCCGACCAGCCGCTCCTTGACGGCCTGGGCCAGGTCCAACGGCTCTTCGCTGCCCTCGGCATCACCCGGGCGGTCCGAGCCGGCCAGCCGGGACAGCCGCTGCACGATCCGGCCGAGCCGGTCGATGTCGCTGAGCGCGAAGCGGGCGGTGGGCGACAGCCGGGACAGGCCCTCGATGTGGATCCGGGCCGAGGTGAGCGGAGTACGGAGCTGGTGTGACGCGTCGGCGACGAACTCCCGCTCGCGCTGACGGGCCTGGTGCAGGCTGAGCGCCATCGAGTTGAAGCTGTCCCCGAGTCTTCGGAGCTCCGGCGCGCGGCCGTCTGTGGACACCCGGGTGTCCAGCGCGCCGCGGGTGACCTGGTGGGTCGCGTTGTCGAGGTCGTTCAGCGGCCGCAGCACCCAGCGGGTGACCGGGCGAACGATGCCGATGACAACGGCTCCGACGCTGATCAGCAGACCGCCGAGGAGCAGCAGCAGACCGCGCTGCACGTCGTCGCGGGCGTTCTCGGTCGGCACCCGCAGCACTGCCGCGCCGAGGACACGGCCGTTGTTGACGACCGGTCGGGCCACCACCATCTCGCCGGAGCGCCACGGCCACAGTGCCGGCGGCTCGGTCGGCAGCCGCCCGGCCAGGGTGCTGTCCAGGGCGATCTTGAGGTCCGGCTCGGCGACCACGACGCCGGACCGCGAAGTCGCGATCACCCGGCGGTCGACGTCCACGACGAACACGGGCGTGTCGTAGAGCTGGTGGTACCGGACCGTCAGTTCGCGCAGGTTGGCGATGTCACCCGACTGCAGTGGCCCCTCCGCCATCGTGGCGAACCAGTCCGCGTCGTTGCTGCGGGACAGGAAGAGCGTGCGGGAGGTGCCGGTGGCGATGAAGTTCGCCAGCGGCACCGCGGCGAAGATGGCCAGAACGATGACCATCGGGACGAGGGACTGCAGTAGGCGACGACGCAACGGTCAGTCCGAACCCAGGCGGTAGCCGACGCCGCGGATGGTCTGCACGAGCTCGGGCCGGCCGAGCTTCGCCCGCAGGCTCGCGACGTGCACGTCCATCGTCCGCGAGGAGGCCTCGAAGACGGACTGCCAGGCGTACAGGGCGACCTGCTCGCGGGGGACCACCCGGCCGTGGTGAGCGGCCAGCACAGCTAGCACGTCGAACTCCTTGCGGGTCAGACTGATGGGCTTGTCCGCGACCTGGACGGTGCGTGCCTCGATGTCCACGGTCAGGTCGCCGACTGTCACCCGGGGACGGGGTTGGAGCAGTCCGGTACGCCGTAGTACAGCATCGATGCGGGCCAGTAGCTCGGAGATGGCGAAGGGCTTCACCACATAGTCGTCCGCGCCACTGCGCAGGCCGCGGACCCGGTCCGCCGCCTCGCCTCGCGCGGTCACTGCGATCACCGGGACGTCTGACACCGTGCGGATCTGCCGGCACACGTTGATGCCGTCACCATCGGGCAGTCCGAGGTCCAGCAGGACCAGGTCGCCGGGGTCCGCCGCGAGGGCGTCCGCGGCTGTCCGGACGTGCGTCACCATCAGCCCGTATCGGCGCAACGCAGGTATCAGAGCGTTGGCGATATCTAGATCGTCTTCGACCAACAGAATCCTGACGGCGCCGCTCATGCCGTGATCGTAGGGCAGGAGAGCTTCATGTGTGTCAGATCTTGGTAAAGACGTAATCACGCGACTCCATGGAGTGGTCGTCGACACTAGCCTTCGAACACAGGAGGGAACCGGTCGATGACTGTCGGTATAACTACGGGGGGTGGCGCAGCCACGCTCTCCGAGTCCGAACCAGCCGAGTACGAGCAGGAAAAGCCCGCTCGGCGGCTCAGTCCTGCCCTGGACCGGGCGATCTCCGGGTGGTGCGCGGTGATCAGCGTCGGCGTACTGCTGCAGGTCTTCTTCCCGTTGTCCGCCGGAACCCAGTTCTATTTAGTGATCTTTCTCGCAGCCGTCCTCCCGGTCACTTTGTTGTGCTATCGGGGCTGGCGGGTGCCCGCCTTCATGAACCCGTTGACGGTCAGGGCCACCGACGATCCCGGGATCACGGACTGGATCCTCGCCACGCTGGCGCTGGTGGTCTGCGCCTATCCGCTGTTCGACTTCGACGGCTTCCTCGAACGCCGCCAGGCCCCGACGGGTCTCGACGTACTCGTCGGCGCTCTACTACTGGTGCTCCTGCTCGAGGCCTGTCGTCGTACGACGGGCTGGGTACTGCCGGTCGTCAGCCTGCTCTTCATCGCCTACGCGTACTACGGCGGCTACCTGCCCTACACCTGGTCGCTGGCGCACCAGGGATTCAACTTCGACGCGATCATCGCGCAGTTCACCATGGGCACGGCCGGGTTCTACGGCACCCCGTTGAGCGTCGCCGCCAGTTACATCGTGCTGTTCACCATCTACGGCGCGGTCCTGGACTACTCCGGCGCCGGCAAGTTCTTCATCGACCTGTCCTTCGCCGCCTTCAAGCGCAGCCGTACCGCGCCCGGCCGCACCGTCACGCTGGCGGGATTCCTGCTCGGCAGCGTGTCCGGCTCGGGAACCGCGACGGCCGTCTCGCTGGGCACCGTGTCCTGGCCGATCCTGCGCCGCGCCGGGTATCCGCCCGAACCGGCGGGCGGCATGCTCGCAGCGGCCGGCATCGGCGCGATCCTGTCACCACCGACCCTCGGCGCGGCGGCCTTCATCATCGCGGAGTTCCTGCAGGTCAGCTATCTGACCGTGCTCGGCTACGCGGTGATCCCGACGATCCTGTACTACCTGGGCATCCTGCTGGCGATCGAGATGGACGCCCGGCGGCATGGGACCACGGCCGCCGAGCCGTCCACCCAGTCGGCGCTGAAGCTGCTGATGAGGTTCAGCTACCACTTCCTGTCGCTGTTCGTGATCATCGGTTTCATGGCGGTGGACGTGCCGCCGTTCAAGGCCGTGGTGTACGCGGTGATCATCCAGTTCGGGCTGTCGTTCCTGGACCGCGAGCACCGGCTCACCGCCGGGCCGTTCTTCAAAGCGCTTGCCCAGGGCACCCGTTCGGTGCTGCCGGTCGCGGCAACCTGTGCGGCCGCCGGCGTGATCGTCGCGGTGACCACCCAGACCGGCCTCGGGCTGAACCTGGCCGAGATCATCGTGGACGCGGCCAAGGGACTGACGGACAACCCGACGGTCGTGCTGATCCTGACGGTGGTGCTGGCCGCGTTCGCAGTACTGGTGCTCGGTCTGGCGGTGCCGGTGACGGCGTCGTTCATCATCGCCGCGGTGATCATCGCGCCGGCGCTGGTGCAGCTCGGCGTCACGCAGGCCGAGGCGTACATGTTCATCTTCTACTACGCGGTGCTGTCCGAGGTGTCGCCGCCGACCGCGCTGGCGGCCGTCGCGACGTCAGCGATCACCGGTGGCAAGGTGATGCCGACGATGTGGCAGGCGTGGAAGTACACGCTGCCCGCGTTCCTGGTGCCGTTCGCGTTCGTGCTGACCGAGAACGGCGCGCACCTGCTCGGGCAAGGCAGCCTGGTCGGCATGGTCTGGACCCTCGTGGTCTCCATGCTCGCCGTCGCGGCGCTGGCGGTCGTCACCGGCGGCTGGATCGTGATCGCCACGGGTTGGGTCGAACGCCTGCTCTGTGTCCCGGCGGCACTGCTACTGCTCTATCTCGCGCCCGTAACCATCGCGGTCGGGATCGGTTTGCTTCTTGTTGCCGTCGTCATCAACCTGGTCCGGCAGCGACGCCAGACCGGGCCAACGGAAGGATCCGCCACCTCATGAGAATCCGACGCCTGCCCACCGCCCTCGTGGTGCTCGCCGCCGCCGTCTCACTCGTCGCCTGCGGAGGGCAGCGAGAGCCTGAAGGCGGAGCCGCCGGCACCGACGGAGGCCGGCTGACCATTGCCACCGGCAACACCACCGGCGTCTACTACCAGCTCGGCGGCGCACTCGCGTCGGTGATCTCGTCCAAGGTCGAGGGGTATCGCGCGACCGCGAGCGAGACCGGCGCCTCGGTGCAGAACGTGCAGGGCCTGGTGGCCGGCAACTACGACATCGCCTTCTCGCTCGGAGACACCGCGTCGGACGCGGTGAACGGCGTGAACAGCTTCAAGGCGAAGCAGGACGTGGTCGCGCTGACCCGGCTCTATCCGAACTACACCCAGGTCGCCGTCCGCGCCTCGGCCGGGATCAGCAAGATCGCGGATCTGAAGGGCAAGCGGGTCTCCACCGGTTCGCCGAACTCGGGCACCGAGGTGATCGCCCGGCGGCTGCTGGAGGCGGCCGGCCTGGACCCGGCGCGCGACGTCACCGCGCAGCGGCTCGGTCTGCCGGAGTCGGTCGACGCGATGAAGAGCGGCTCGATCGATGCCCTGGTCTGGTCCGGCGGTATCCCCACCGGCGGTATCACCGACCTGATGACGAGCCTGGGCAAGGACGTCGAACTGATACCGATCACCGACCTTCTGCAGCCGCTGCAGACGAGGTACGGCACGATCTATGCCCAGGGCAACATTGCGTCGGCGGCCTACAAGCAGCCGGCCGACGTGGCCACGATCATCGTGCCGAACGTGCTGCTGGTCCGGAAGAACATGCCGGACGAGCTGGCCGAGAAGCTGACCAAGGTGATCTTCGACAACAAGGACGCGCTGGTCCAGGTGAACGTGGCGGCGAAGGACATCACTCTCGACAACGCGGCCAAGACCGACCCGGTGCCCCTGCACCCCGGCTCACAGAAGGCGCTCGACGGTTTGAAGTGACCCACGATCCGCCCTCCCCCGCACACCAGGCGCAGCGGGGGAGGGCGCAGGTCCCACCTCCGCACACCAGGCGCAGCGGAGGCGGGCAAAAGGCCCACCCCCACAACCAGGCGCAGTGGGGGAGGGTTTCCAGGCTGGGCCCGCGCCGTCGGAGGCATCCGGCGGCGCGGGCCCGGTCCTTTCAGCCCTGGTCCTCGTCGATCGGCGTGCCGCGCAGGTAGTGCGACAGCGCCGAGTCCCGCTTGGGGTGCACGTGGTATTTCGTCGGGACGACGCGTCCCTCCGCGCTGTCCCAGGCGTTGTCCGCGATCCGCCACATCCGGTGGGCCAGCCGCCCGGCCGTCCCGGTGTGCGGCGAGAACGGATGAGCCCGGGTCGGCGCCACTTCCTCGGCGCTGAGGAGCTCCTCGGTCAGCGAGCTGACGTGGTCGCTGTCCATCTCCTGGCCGAGCATCCGGCTGTACTCCGCTTCGAGCAGCTCGTGCTCGGTCAGGAGCCGTTCGACCACCCGCCACACGTGGTCCGGATGCAGGTGGATTACCCGGCTGTCGCCGTACTGACGGGCCTTGAGGAACCGGAGGGAGCGCTCGAGCTGTCGGGCGTTGCCGACGTACGTGGTGACGAGGACGCGCCCGTCGGGGAGTCGGCGGACGTGCGGCAGCAGGATGTCCTCGGCGGCGGCGAGATGCTGAGCGGCGATGGCGTAGAACCAGTCGGTCTCGTGCCGACGGTCCGGCCTCGAGGATTCCGGCTCCTGGGCGGGAGCGGCGAGTTCCCGGATCTTCGCGTGTTCGTAAGTGAGGGCCAGTTCGAGAGTCGAAGCGGTCATCGCAACCACCTCCTGGGGGGTTCCTCCCAGCGTGCGCCGCGGGCTGTGCCGATGCAACTGCACCGGCACAGCCCGTAACCGAACTGACAGCTTCAGGCGTGGATCGTGCCTCAAAGCGTGACTGGTGTCCTGATGCCGGACCCCTGGCTCAGTTGTCCGAGCTCTTCTTCCACAGGTTGATCCCGGCCTCGACCGCGTCGGCGTCGATCGCGTCCAGCTCCTCCTGGGTGAACTTCAGGTTCTTGACCGCGGCCAGGCTGTTCTCCAGCTGGGCGACGCTGGAGGCGCCGATCAGAGCGCTGGTGACGCGGTGGTCGCGCAGTGTCCAGGCGAGGGCGAGCTGGGCGACCGACTGGCCGCGCTGCTGGGCGATCTCGTTCAGCGCACGGACGTGCGTCAGGGTCTCCTCGGTCAGCATGTCGGTGCTGAGCGACGTGCCCTTCGACGCGCGGGACCCCTCCGGCACACCGTTCAGGTACCGGTCGGTCAGCAGACCCTGCGCCAGCGGGGAGAAGGCGATCACACCGACTCCCAGTTCACCGACGGCGTCGAGCAGGTCCTCCTCGATCCACCGGTTCAGCATCGAGTACGACGGCTGGTGGATCAGCAGGGGCGTGCCGAGCTCCTCGAGGATCCGGTGCGCCTCGCGGGTCTTCTCCGCGGAGTACGACGAGATGCCGGCGTACAGCGCCTTGCCGGAGCGGACGGCGGCGTCGAGCGCGCCCATCGTCTCCTCGAGCGGGGTGTCCGGGTCGAAGCGGTGCGAGTAGAAGATGTCGACGTAGTCCAGGCCCATCCGGTCCAGCGACTGGTCGAGCGAGGCGAGCAGGTACTTGCGCGAGCCGCCGCCCTGGCCGTACGGGCCCGGCCACATGTCGTACCCGGCCTTGGTGGAGATCAGCAGCTCGTCGCGGTACGGCTTGAAGTCGCGGGCGAAGTGGCCGCCGAAGTTGGTCTCGGCCGAGCCGTACGGCGGGCCGTAGTTGTTCGCCAGGTCGAAGTGGGTGACGCCGAGGTCGAAGGCACGGCGCAGGATGTCCCGCTGCGTGTCGAGCGGCTTGTCGCCGCCGAAGTTGTGCCAGAGCCCCAGCGAGATCGCCGGCAGCTCGAGTCCGCTGCGGCCACTGCGCCGATAGGTCATCTGGTCGTCGTACCGATCCTGGGCAGCTACGTAGTCAGTCACGGAAAACCAGTCTGCCCCATGTCGTGACAAGTGCGCGAACCCTTGTATTTACAGCAGAAGCACGGTCGATCAGTGCCAGCAACCGGCCTTCTGACTCAGCCCTACTGATTCAGCTCAGTCCCGACCACGGCTCCGGCGGTCCCGCGGCGAAGAACCGGAGTACGCCGAGCAGCCGGCTGGCGGGTGGTGCCGTCCAGTGGCGTTCGTTGGGTCTTGGCGGCTTTGGGATCCCGCTGAGGCCCCAGCTGAGGTGGAACCAGAGTGCAGCGGCTTCCAATTGACCGTCGCTCTTGTTTGTGGACTGGCCCGTGTACGCCGGCAGGGTGGCGGCGACGTGCTCCAGGCGGAGCTTGGCGAACTCCATGCCGGGTGGTCCCCAGGCGGCGTCACCCCAGTCGATCAGCGCTTCCAACCTGTTGTGGCGGGTCAGCAGGTTCTGCGGCGCCAGGTCGCCGTGTAGGAGGACTCGCGGCTGGGCATGTGGCTGGGCTTGTGGCTCTTGCAGGTCTTGCGGGAAGCGGGTGGCCAGGCGGTCGAACCAGCCGAGCAGCCAGTCCGCAGTACCGGGGTCCAGGTAGCCGAGCGTTGCCAGGTGCTCCACGGTCGGACGCGGGTCTCCGCCACCGTCGTCAGTCGGTACGCCGTCCAGCGGGGTCTGGGGGATGCGGTGGAGGAGGGCGACCTGAGTGCCCAGGTCTTGCCAGAACTGGTCGTCGGGCGGTTCCGCCTCGATCAGGTCGGTGCCGTGGAGTTGCTCGATGACCATGTACGGCGCGTCGACGAGAGTGCGGGTGGCGTCGAAGTCGACGATCGCGGGGGTGCGCACTCCGGCCGCCCGGGCTACTGGGATGACCGCGGCCTCCTTCTGCAGGTCTGGCTCGAACTCCTCGGCTCGTGGGATCCGGAGGAAGAGGTCGTCGCCCAGCGCGAAGGCGTGGTTGGCGACGCCGCCCGGTACCTCACGGATCTCGTCGACGCGTACGCGGTACCGGTCGGCGATGGCGGCGATCACGTCGGCCGTCGGCTCGGAGGTGGTGGCGGGGCGGTCACGGCTTGGGAGGTCACCGGGTGGGAGTCCTGTCATCGGTGGGATTCTTTCGCCGGTCGTTGCCGGGGTCCACCGAATTGCCGGGGAACTTGGGTGGGGATACTGGCTGGCGTGCGAAGGGACCTGGATCCGGAGACCATCAGCAGTAGGGACTTCTACGCGGTACTGAACGCGGTGGTGGTGCCACGCCCGATCGCCTGGGTGTCGTCGAGGTCGGCCGAGGGAGTGCTCAACCTCGCGCCCCACTCCTTCTTCACGGTGGCGTGCGTGAGGCCGCCGATGGTGCAGTTCACCTCGGTCGGTCGCAAGGACAGCCTGAACAATGTCGAGGCGACCCGGGAGTTCGTGGTCAACTTCGCGGCGGAACCGTTGTTCGAGCAGATCAACGCGACCGCCACGAACTTCCCTCCGGAGGTCGACGAGTTCGCGGCTGTCGGCCTGCACACCGAGCCCAGCACCACCATCGCCGTACCGCGCGTCGCCGAGTCGCCTGTGGCGATCGAGTGTCAGCTCCACACCACCCTCGAACTGGGCGACTCCACCGTCGTCATCGGCCGGGTACGTCACATCAGCATTGACGAGTCCGTCCTGGACGGTTCCCACCCGGAGATCACCCGCCTCCGTCCGCTGGCTCGCCTGGGCAAGGACGAGTGGTCCACCCTCGGCGAGATCCGCGAGATCACCCGAATCCGCCACACCGACTGGCCCGGCCACTTCACCCCTCCGGCCGCCGGCTGATCGCGACAGCCACGTCGCCCGCGGCTCCGGCGGTCGGCTGGCCCGGACTCCTCACCCCTCCGGCCACCGCCTGATCCGCGACGGCCCACGTCGCCCGCGGCTCTCGCGGTCGGCTGGCCCGGACACTTCGCCCCTCCGGCCGCCGACTGATCCGCGGCAGCCCTCGTCGCCCGCGCTCTCGCGGTTGGCGCCGGTTGCCTGACGGGTAAGAGATTTCTCGCGAGCTGTTCGCGATTCTTGAAGTCTTCTTGGTGGTTTGACCTATCCGCTCGTCGCACGGGACCGAAGCAGAGGCATGACCGTGACGAGGGGACGCCGGGCGCTGGCCGCGCTGGGAGGTGTGCTCGCAGCAGGTGCAGGACTCGGCCTGGGTGAGCTCACCGCCGCGCTGGCCGGTGGTACTTCGCCTGTGGTCGGCGTCGGCACCCAACTGATCGATCTCGCTCCTGGTCCCGCGAAGGACTGGGCGGTGAAGAACCTCGGGACGGCCGACAAGCCGATCCTGGTCGGCACGGTGTTGCTCGCGGTCGCTGTTTTCGCCTTGCTGGCGGGAGCGATCGGGGCTTCCGTTCCCCGGGTTGCCGTGGTGATGACCGTGGTACTCGGGCTGCTGGCGATACTCGCGGCGGCGACCGGGCGGACGCTCGCGGTCAATCACTTCGTCCAGGTACTGCCCGGCATCGTCACGTTGCTGGTGGCAACAGCCGGGATCATCCTGGTGCTCCGTGCACTGGGCCTCAATCCCTTCGGCGGCGACGGAGGTCGGAAGCTCCCCGCCGCCGAAGGTTCCACCTCCACGAACCCCGCCGGAGGTTCCACCTCCGCCAACCCCGCCAAAGGTTCCGCCGCCACGAACATCGCCAACGGTTCAGACTCCACGAACCCCGCCGAAGGCGCCACCTCCACGAACGCCGCCGAAGGTGTCGGCTCCGCGAAGACCGCTGGAACTACTAGTCGCGCGGAGGGTTCGGTTTCCATTGGAAAGCCGCATGCTGCCGCGGTTGCGACGGCCGCGAGTGCTGATGGAGTCACGGTTGTTGCTGAGGGCAATGAGCCTGTAGGAGAGGCGGAGGCGCCGGCGGGGTTTGACCGGCGGCGGTTTCTGGCTACAACGATGGCGCTGGGGGTGGCGGGGGTCGGGGGGCTCGCGGTTTCGCGGATCCTGCCCGAAGGGGTGAGCGAGGCTACTCGGCGAGGGATCAAGATTCCTACGCCGGCGAGCCGGGCGCAGGCGGTGCCCGCCGGAGTGATGTCGGAGGTCCCAGGGGTGAGCCGGTTCGTCACCCCGAACCCGTCGTTCTATCGGGTCGACACCTTGCTGACGGTGCCGAGAGTCGACCCGCGCAACTGGGAACTGCGCATCCACGGCCTGGTCGATCGCGAGTTGCGGCTCAACTTCGCGGACCTGCTCGGCCGGCGGCTGATCGAACGCGACATCACCCTGACCTGCGTGTCCAATGAGGTCGGCGGACCGTATGTCGGCAACGCGCGCTGGATCGGCGTACCGATCGCCGAGATCCTCAGGGAAGCCGGCGTGCGGGATGGCGCCGACGCGGTGAAGTCCACGAGCGTCGACGGCCTGACCATCGGTACTCCGCTGAAGGCCCTCACCGACGGCCGCGACGCGATCCTTGCCGTCGGGATGAACGGAGAGCCGTTGCCCTTCGAGCACGGGTTCCCGGTCCGGATGGTGGTGCCCGGCCTGTACGGGTACGTTTCCGCGACCAAGTGGATCGTGGACTTCGAGGTCACGAAGTTCTCCGACTTCAGCGCCTACTGGACCGACCGCGGCTGGTCCGTCGAGGCGCCGATCAAGACCTCCTCGCGGATCGACGTGCCGAAGGGATTCGCCCGGATCAAGCCGGGCCCGGCCGTCGCGGCCGGAGTCGCCTGGGCACAGCATCGCGGCATCGCCAAGGTCGAGGTACAGGTCGACGACGGCGACTGGCAATTGGCCACGCTGGCGGCCGAGGACACCATCGACACCTGGCGGCAGTGGACGTTCCGCTGGAACGCGACGCCGGGCAACCACAAACTCACCGTCCGGGCGACCGACGGCGACGGACAGGTGCAGACGACCGACCGTGCGGCCCCCCGCCCCAACGGCTCCAGCGGTCTCCACAACACGGTGGTGATGGTCCAGTAACGGCCCCCACTGGCCAAGCACCGAACACAACGCACCGAACACAACGCACCGATGACAACACCGAACACAACGCACGGGCAGCGCCCTGAAGGCAGCGCAGTGAATGCAGGACCATTCCAATCGAAGGAGATCGTCATGTCCCACACCATCAAGCGGGTCGCTCTCGCCGCCTCCGCCGTCTCGTTGCTCTTCGTCACCGCCGCGTGTGGTGGTAGTGATGACACCTCGAGTGGTAGCCCGTCGACCGGTACGTCGTCGGCGCCGGCTGCGACTCCGAGTATGTCTTCGTCGATGGACAACGCGGCGGGTCTGGTCGGTCCGGGGTGTGCCGATTATGCGAAGGCGAACCCGACCGGTGCCGGTTCGGTGGACGGGATGGCGGCCGCGCCGGTGGCGACGGCGGCGTCGGGGAATCCGTTGCTGACGACGTTGGTGGCGGCGGTGTCGGGCAAGCTGAACCCGAAGGTCGATCTGGTGTCGACGTTGAACGGTGGTGAGTTCACGGTGTTCGCGCCGGTGGACACGGCGTTCGCGAAGATTCCGGCGGCGACGGTGAACACGTTGAAGACCGATGATGCGTTGCTGACCAAGATCCTGACCTATCACGTGGTGCCGGGTCAGTTGGCGCCGGACGCGGTGGTGGGGAGCCAGACCACGGTCGAGAAGCAGGCGGTCACGGTGACCGGTTCGGGTGACAACCTGATGGTCAACAACGCCAAGGTCATCTGCGGTGGCGTGAAGACCGCCAACGCGACGGTCTACCTGATCGACTCCGTCCTGATGCCCCCGGCAGCCTGACAACCCCACATCCTCGCCACCACTGCAGCCCCACAACAACTGCAGCCTGACTACAACTGCAGCGTGACGACAACTGCAGCCTCACGACAACTGCAGGCTGACCACCCGCTGCTGACCGGACGGCGCCTTCATCTGCCGGGGCGCCGTCCGGTCGCGTCCCCTGCTCGTCGTCTAGGAAGCGCGGGTGGCAGCGAGGATGGCTCGGGTGGAGAGGTCTACGTCGGCTTCGGTGGTGAGGTAGTTCGAGACCGAGATGCGCATGTAGCGCCGGCCTCGCCAGGTGGTGCCGCCCATCCAGCAGACGCCGCCCTCTTGGACCGCTGCGATCACCCGGTCGGTCTCCTCGTCGGAGCCGAACGACACCAGCACCTGATTGAGCACCACCTCGTTTCCGATCTCGCAGCCTCCCTTCCCGAGCTGTTCGGCGAACCTCCTGGCCAGCGCGCAACACCGGTCGACCACATCGGTCACCCCATCGCGACCCAGCTCCTGCAGTCCGGCCCAGACCGCGAGTCCACGCGCACGCCTCGAAAACTCCATCGCGTAATCGCCCGGTTCCCGTTTTCCCGACGCCGCCAGGTACGAGGCGCTGTAGTCCAGCGCCGCCGCGTGTGCGTCCGGGTGCGCACAGAACACGAATCCGCTGTCGTACGGCAAGTTCAGCCACTTGTGCCCGTCACAGCCCCACGAGTCCGCCAGCTCAAGTCCCGCCACCTGATCGCGCAGTTCCGGACTCACTGCGGCCCACAGCCCGAAGGCACCGTCGACGTGGGCCCAACCGCCGTACTCGTGGATCAGGTCGCAGGCCACGCCCAGGGCATCGGACGCGCCGGTGTTCACGTTCCCGGCCTGCAGGCAGACGATCAGCGGTCCGTCGTGGTCGGCGAGTCTGGTCCGCAGGTCGTCCAGGTCGATCACCCCGTTCGTCGTCGTCCGCACGAGTTCCAGCGAACCGGAGCCGAATCCGAGCAGGCGCAGCGACCGGTCGATCGTGACGTGCCGCTCGTCGCCGGCCACCAGACGCACCCGGGGAGCGCCGTTGAGACCGTTCAGCTCCACGTCCCAGCCGGCCTTGGCCAGTACGTGGTTCCGAGCCGCCGCCAGCCCCACGGTGTTGGCCGCCTGAGCTCCCGTGACGAATCCGGCTGACGCTGCCGGAGGTATCCCGAGAAGCTCCTTCAGCCACCCACCTGCTGCCTGCTCAGCGGCCATGCTCGTCGGGGACATCACACTGTTCCCGGCGTCCTGGTCCCAACCGATCGCCAACAGGTCGGCCGCGCTCGCGGCGGGTAGTGCACCACCCATCACGAACCCGAAGTACCGCGGTCCGGCGCTCGCCACGAGTCCGCCGTCAGCCAAAGCGACGAGCTCCTCGATCACCTCGTCGGCAGCACGCCCTGCCTGCGCCAATGGCCGTTGGAAGTCAGCGCGCACCTCCGCCGCGGACTTGGTCGCGCGAACCTTTCGCTCACCCAAGGTCGCCCTGTACTCGGCCGCGTGGTCGGCCGCGCTTCTGAACAGTTGCCGCAGATCTGCCGGTTGTTCTCCCATACGCAGACTGTCCCACTGGCCCCTCGATCGCTGTAAACCATGCTCACTCGAGGCGTCCGAGTTGATGAGCGAGCGCGAGCAGGGCTGGTGAGAGGCCCGGTGGGCGGCCTTCCTCAGGTTGGCGGATGGCTGGATGCCAGCGCCCTTCGGGGGTGACGAGGTAGACCCAGGGACTCAGCGGACCTGGCTCAGTGGCGTGCGCTCGGCCCGCGAGGTTCAGCATCATGCCCAACGCCGGAATGACTCGCAGGCTGGTGATCACGTGAACCAGGAGGAGACCGCGGACCGGCATCGCCGCCAGTACGCCGTACTGCGGGTTCTCGACCCGGAGGGATTCGCGGAGGACTGTGTCGAGCACGAGTGCTCGTGAGGCGGTGAAGACGCTGCCGCTGAGCACGGCGACGGTGGTGCCGTCATGCTCTGCGTACTCGACGGTGTCGGTGAGGCCGCGCAGGTTGTGGAGACCCGCCTGCTCTGCCTCCGTCCACGTCATCCCGAGGTCCGACGGGTCGAAGTACATGGTGATCGTGCCGTCGGTGTACGTGGCAGGGACAGAGAGCAGGCCAGGCACGAACTCTGGTGCGTGGCTGGTCCAGCTGGTTTGGACGAGGTTGCTCGGGGTCAGTCGCTGGTAGAGCTCGCGCCGCGGGTCCGCGGGGAGCGGAGGCGGGCCGTGCCGGAGAGTGCTGGCCAGTTGGTCGAAGTGCTCGCCGACCACCTGAGGCCAGCGATCCCGGCGTTCGCCGGCGACGATCCTTGCCAGGTTCGACAGCCCGGCCACCATGCTGACCGCTTCGTCCGGATCCGAAGCCACTCCGAGGTCGGCGGCGAGACCGGTGCCACCCGAGGTGGGAAAGGCTGTGCTGGTCGGGTGGAGGCGGAGGTTGGCGATGCCGTCGTAGCCGGCGGGGAGGGAGCGTTCGGCGGCTGCTTCCAGGCTGAGGCGCACCAAGTGTGCGGCCTCGGCGTTGGTCAGGGGAGACAGGGCTCGGTGGGGTGCCGCGGGATGGTTGCCTAGGGCCCGTTCAGTGGACTCGTCGTGGGTGGAGTCGTTGTCAGTGATCATGCTGTCCACCTCCTCGACAGAGAAAGTACGAGCGCGCGGGCGGCCTATCGGCAAGCAATTCCGGGGCTGTGGACAACGCGGCGGTTATTCTGCGCGGAGGCGTCGGCGGACCGGCGGTTTCGTCCATCCGAGGAGCAGGATCCATGTCGGCCACTGAGGCACCGTCGGAGCGGCCGCCGTCGGCCACGCGGTTGTCGTTGTCGCACATCACGGCGCAGAACGAGACGAATCTTCTCGGCACCGTGCACGGCGGAGTGGTGATGACACTGGTCGACTCGGTCGCCGGGGTGGTGGCGGCGCGGCACTCGGGCGGTGCCGCGGTGACGGCGTCGATGGACGAGATGGTCTTCGTGGTTCCGGTCCGGGTCGGCGACGTGGTGCACTTCACCGCCCAGGTGAACTGGACCGGCCGCAGTTCGATGGAGATCGGCGTCCGGATCACCGCGGACCGCTGGGATGCCGTCGGCCCGCAGGTCCACGTGGCCACGGCGTACCTGGTGTTCGTCGCGGTCGACACCGACGGGAAGCCACGTCCGGTCCCGCGGATCGTCCCCGAAACGGACGAGGACCGCCGGCGGATGCGCGAGGCCGAGATCCGACGCAGCCACCGGCTCGCCCGGCGCGAGGCGATCAAGGCGTCCCGCGAGGACGCGAAATGAGCCCGAGATGAGTCTGTTCGGCAGCGCCAGGCGGCACCCGTCCGCGATCCTGCTCGTCGTCCAGCTGCTCGGCGTGCTGGTCTACCCCGCGATGGAAGGCTCGCGCGGCGGACGGGTCGCCTTCGAGATCCTGGGCATCGTCGTGCTGGTGCTGGCGGTCTTCTCGGTGCGGGCGACGCCGGGGCTGACCTGGGTGAGCATCTGTCTGGGCATCCCCGCGGTCGTGCTGTCGCTGGTCGACGCCTTCCGCCCGACGGACGTCATCGTGCCGGTCTCGGCTGCGCTCCACGCGGCCTTCTACTTCTACGCGGCCTACAGCCTGCTGCGGTACATGCTCTCCGACCATGACGTCAGCACGGATGAGCTGTACGCCGCAGGTGCCACCTTCACCTTGGTGGCCTGGGGATTCGCCTATGTGTTCGTCATCGTGCAAGCGCTCGTGCCGGGCAGCTTCACGGCGGCCGTCAACCCGGCTCAGGACCGGACCTGGATGGAGTTGCTGTTCCTCAGCTTCACCACGCTGTCCAGCACAGGCCTGAGCGACGTCGTACCGATCACGTCTTGGGGCCGCTCGGTCGTGATGATCGAGCAGTTGGCCGGCCTCGGCTACGTCGCCATGGTCGTGTCGCGCCTGGTCGGCCTCACTGTCGCCAGACGAACCTGAAACGCAGCAGCCGAACCGCACCGATCAGGCGCTGACCCGCGGCCACGAGGCGAGGAGGTCGGCCGCAGCCCGGTGCGCCACCTCGGGCGCGTGCTCCATCGCGGCCACCCGATAGCTCACCAGCGCGCCCTCGTGCAGCAGCAGCAACCGGTCCGCGAGTTCCCCGACCCGGTCGAACCCGGCCAGCTCCGCCTGCGCCACGAACTCGGCCCGCATCCACCGCTTCTGCGCGACGATCACGGGCATCGCCGGATGGTCCGGCGCCGCCAGTTCGACGCTCGCGTTGATGAATCCGCAGCCCCGCCGCGACTCCGCCATCCACTCCGTCAACGCGCTGAACAGGGCCAGGATCACCTCTTCCGGCGTACCCGGTCGCAGCTTCGCCAGTTGCTCGTCCAGGAACACGTGCCAGACCCGGTTCCGCCGCTCGAGGTACGCCGCGATCAGGTTGTCCTTCGAGCCGAACCGGTCGTACAGGGTCTTCTTCGTCACGTCCGCCGCGTTCGCGATCGTGTCCACGCCCACCGCCCGGATGCCCTGCTCGTAGAACAGCGTCGACGCGGCGGTCAGGATCCTCTCGCCGGCTGGCGTCAGCACCTTCTCCGCGCCCTCGGCGCCCGTCCGGTTGAGCCACTCCCACGGTCTCGCCTGGTGAACAACCATACTGACAGTATACCGACCGGTGTGGTTACTTGTCTCCTATGACCACTCACCAGCCACT
This sequence comes from Kribbella qitaiheensis, assembly GCF_042657745.1. Taxonomy (GTDB): domain Bacteria; phylum Actinomycetota; class Actinomycetes; order Propionibacteriales; family Kribbellaceae; genus Kribbella; species Kribbella qitaiheensis. The sequence goes on from NZ_JBHSKE010000051.1 coordinate 53,960, forward strand.
CGTCGAAGCAGTGCCAGAGACCCCGGTACGCCGTACTGCGGGCGTGCGAGCGGTTCCTCTGCTGGCGGGAGCCGGGTTCGTCGTGTTCTGGAGCTGCGGGTTCATCGGCGCGCGGTGGGGCACGGAGTACACGTCGGCCTTCGACCTGCTCGCGTGGCGCTACCTGGTCGCGGGGAGCCTCGCGGCCGCAGTACTGCTGAAGCGGCGGCCGCGAGTCACCCGGAGGGATCTCGTCACCCAGGTGGCGATGGCCTTCCTCACTCAGTGCGTGTACCTCGGCCTGATCTTCACCGGGATCGACCATGGCGTCGGCGCGGGTGTCACGGCACTGATCGGCTCGCTGCAGCCGATCCTGATCGCGACGGTGGCGGGTCCCCTACTGGGAGAACACGTGAGCCGACGACAGTGGATCGGCCTGCTGCTCGGCGTCGCCGGGGTCGGGCTGGTGGTCGCCGACGATCTGGGTGCGGGCCATGGGGCGGCCCTACTCTTCCTGCTTCCTCTCGGCGGTCTTCTGGGGCTGGTCGCAGGCACCTGCCTGGAGCGCCATCGCAAGCCGGCCACCAACCTCCTGGATGCGCTGTGTCTGCAGAGTCTGGTCTCCGGCGTGTTCTTCCTGGCGGTCACAACCGGGACCGGCCAGATGACGGTCCCGCACGAGCCGGGGTTCTACGGGGCGGTGTTGTGGCTGGTGGTGCTGGCCACGGGCGGTGGCTGGGGGTTGTATCTGGTCAACCTGCGCCTTTCCGGCGCGACCCGGATCAGCAGCCTGCTGTATCTCGTGCCGCCCACCACGATGGTGTTCGCGTTCCTGCTCTTCGGCGAGACCATCGGCCCACTGGCGTTCGGCGGGATGCTCGTCTGTGCACTCGCGGTGCTGCTGATCCGTTGGAAGGACCGGCTGCAGCGGCAGCGCGCCGCGACATGACGGCCAGGCAGTAGAGCGGGAGACTCCTCTTCTGGCTACGCTGCGACAATGGCGGAACCCCGGTGGCTGGATGAGAAAGAGCAGCAGGCCTGGCGAGCGTTCATCGCGGCCCAGCGCGTGGTCAACGGCAAGATCGAGCAGCAGTTGCAACGCGACGCGGGGATGCCACACACCTACTTCGAGATCCTGGTCCGGCTGGCCGACGCCGAGGACGGCCGGCTGCGGATGAGTGAGCTGGCGCTGTCCACACTGGGCTCCCGCAGCCGCCTGTCCCACGCGGTGAACAGGCTCGAGCAGGTCGGCTGGGTACGCCGCGAGGGGATCGCCTCCGACCGCCGCGGCCAGGTCGCCATCCTCACCGAGGAAGGCCGGCAGAAGCTCAAGGACACGGCTCCCGGGCACGTCGAGACAGTCCGGCAAGTGGTCTTCGATGCCCTCAGTGACGAGCAGGTCGCGCAGTTGCACGACATCTGCAGCACGCTGGCCCGGCACTCCGGCGGTACCTATGACAGCGCCATTTGGGACGTCCGCTGAGAATGGCAAGGATGAACACCACCACGAGCCGGGCAGCGACCGCCACGGCCGCAGTACTGGCCGTGCTGCTCCTGGCCGGCTGTAGCGACACGGGCACGCCCACGGCTGGGCCGAGCACGGTCCCCTCGTCGACGGTACCGATCACACCCACCCCATCGCCCGGCGACGCCACTCAGACGCCGAGCCAGACGCCCAGCCGGACCCCGAGTCAGTCACCCAGCCAGACGCCGAGCTGCGTGGACCAGAAGGCCGAGGCGCTGACACTGCGCGAGCAGGCGGCCCAGCTGATCATGACGGGTATCGACGCCGAAGGTATGACCTCGGCCGAGCGGTCCATCGCCCGCGCGCAGAAGCCCGGCGGACTCCTGCTGATGGGGAGCGGCGGCAGCGCGTCCCACACCCGTACTGCGATGTCCACGGCCAGCATGACCGCCACTGTGAAGGGGATCCGCCCGTTCATCGCGGCGGACCAGGAGGGCGGGCAGATCCAGCGCCTCAAAGGCTCCGGGTTCGACCGCATCCCGGCCGCGACCGTGCAGGCCACCTGGTCCGACGAGAAGCTGACCGCCCGGGCCAAGATCTGGGGGAGTCAGCTCAAGCAGGCGAACGTCAACCTGGACCTCGCACCGGTGGCAGACGTCGTACCGGCTTCGCTGGGAAACGCGAATGCGCCTATCGGTGCATTGGACCGCGGCTACGGCAGTACTCCGGGCGCGGTCAGCAAGCACGTCAGCGCCTTCATCAACGGGATGGACGCCGCCGGTGTGATGACCTCGGTCAAGCACTTCCCGGGCCTCGGCCGGGTGAAGGGCAACACCGACTTCTCCTCCGGCGTGGTGGACACCGTCACGGTCCGTGGTGACGACGACCTCGCGCCGTTCGCGGCGGGGATCCGGGCCGGCTCCGACATGGTGATGGTGTCAACCGTCACCTACACGAAGATCGACCCGAAGAACCGGGCGGTGTTCTCGCCTACGATCATCCGGGGCATGTTGCGCGGCGACCTCGGGTACGGCGGGGTGGTCATCACTGACGACGTCGGGGCGGCCGCGGAAGTCGCATCCGTGCCGGCGGGCCAGCGGGCCACCCGGTTCGTGGCGGCCGGTGGCGACATCGTGATCACCGCGAAGGCGTCGCTCACCTCGACGATGGTGAGCGCGCTGGTCGCGAAAGCCCAGCAGGACAAGGAGTTCGCGGCCGACCTCCAGAGCAGTGTCCGCCGGGTCCTCGCCCTCAAGCAGAACCGCGGCCTGCTGAGCTGCGGATGACTACGCCACCGACCGGCCAGGAGCCCGACTACCGGTTCACACTCGCCAATGAGCGGACGTACCTCGCCTATTTGCGGACATCGCTCGCCTGTTACGCGGGAGGCCTGTCCGCAGTACAGTTCCTGGACCTCGGACCGGATCGGATCGTGGCCAAGATCATCGGCGCCATCCTGGTCTGCGCCGGGATCGTCACCACGGCAGGTGCCTTCCGGCGCTGGCAGTTGAACCAGGCCGCGATGCGCGCAGGCGCCCGGTTGCCGGTCACCAGGCTGCCTTTGATGCTCGGCGCAACCATCGCCGTGGTGGGAGTGCTCGGTCTGCTGTTCAGCCTGTGGCGATGATCCCCGACCCAGGGTTGCAACCCGAACGCACGCTGCTGGCCTGGCGACGTACGTCACTCGGCCTGGTCGCGAACGGGATCCTGCTGCTTGCCTCCGGCCACGGCACATCGGACGTCCGGCTGGGGCTCGGCATCGTGGTGACCGTGCTCGCGCTGGCCTGCTGGGCCGCGGTGAGCGCCGTCTACCGCCGATCGACCCGTCCGGAGGCGGGTCCGCCGGGCGAGCTGGGGTCGGACCGGGTACTGCGCGCGGCGGCCGGGCTGGTCCTCGTGGTGGGCCTTTTCGACCTCTACGCGGTGATCACTCGCTGAGATCTTCCGGACACGAACAGGTTGCATTCAGTCCACGTGTTCATCATCTCGCGATACGTTGACCGGGCGGATGCTTCGTCAGGCGTCTGTTGCCCCTAGCATGTTCAAGGTTTGTCCCTCGTTCACCCGGAGCTTGAAGTGCCGTTACGTCTGCGTCCGAACGACCCGACGTTCTACGACCTTTTCACCGAGTCAGCCAACCACCTGGTCGACGGAGCCAGGATCCTGGCCGAGTTGCTGGGCAGCACAGCAGGCTCGGGCCTCTCGGCCAGCCACCAGATCGCCAAGCAGATGAAGGAAGCCGAGCACGCGGCCGACGAGACCACCCACTCGATCATCCGCAGGGTGAACTCGACCTTCGTGACGCCGTTCGACCGGGAGGACATCTACCGGCTGGCGTCCGATCTCGACGATGTGATGGATTTCATGGAGGAGGCGGTCGACAACGTCCACCTCTTCAACCTCAGCAGCCTGCCGGCCGAGGTGGCCGAGCAGATCGAGGCACTGCAGCGGATGGCCACGCTGACGGCCGAGACGATGCCGCGGCTGCGGACGATGAAGGACCTGGCCGAGTACTGGATCGAGATCAACCGGCTGGAGAACACCGGTGACGCCGTACACCGCCGGATCATCGCCAAGCTGTTCAGCGGCGAGTTCGACGCGCTGACGGTGATGAAGGTGAAGACCGTGGTCGACCTGCTGGAGGCCGCCATCGACGCCTTCGAGCGGGTCGCCAACACGGTCGAACAGATCGCTGTCAAGGAGAGCTGAGCGTGGAGTTCACGCTCGTCATCGCGGTCGTCGTCATCGCGCTCGCGTTCGACTACACCAACGGCTTCCACGACGCCGCGAACGCCATCGCGACCTCGGTCTCGACCCGGGCGCTGACCCCGCGCGTCGCGCTGGTGATGGCGGCCGTGATGAACTTCGTCGGCGCCTTCCTGGGCACCGAGGTCGCCGAGACGATCGGCGAGGGCATCATCAACATCCCCGACGGCCGGCACGGCCTGGTGGTCGTGATCGCCGCGCTGGTCGGTGCCATCTCCTGGAACCTGGTCACGTGGTACTTCGGCCTGCCGTCGTCGTCCTCGCACGCCCTGATCGGCGGTCTGGTCGGCGCCGGGATCGCCTCCGCGAGCGTGGTGCTGTGGTCCGGCATCCTCGACAAAGTGGTCATCCCGATGGTCCTGTCGCCCGCGATCGGCTTCCTCGGCGCGTTCGGGCTGATGACGGCGATCCTGTGGCTCTTCCGGCACCGCAACCCGGGCAAGACGACCCGGGGCTTCCGGATGGCGCAGTCGCTGTCCGCGGCCGCGATGGCGCTGGGACACGGCCTGCAGGACGCTCAGAAGACGATGGGCGTGATCTTCCTGGCCCTGCTCACCACCGGTCACGTGGACCCGGGCGACGGCATCCCGACCTGGGTCAAGATCGCCGCGGCGACCGCGATCTCGCTGGGCACCTACTCCGGCGGCTGGCGGATCATGCGGACCCTGGGCCGCCGGATCATCCACCTGGACCCGGCCCGCGGTTTCGCCTCGGAGTCGGTCGCCGCCACCGTGCTCTACGTGATGGCGATCGGATTGCACGCACCCGTCTCCACCACCCACACGATCACCTCCGCGGTGATGGGCGCCGGCGCCACCAAGCGGCTGTCCGCGGTCCGCTGGGGTATGGCGCAGAACATCGTGGTGGGGTGGGTCCTGACGATCCCGGCCGCGGGCCTGGCCGCCGCCGGCGTCTACGGCATCGCTCACCTGATCCTGGAATGACAACCCGCTGCCTGATCATTCCCCGGTTCCACTAGCCCCAGCCTGTACTCCGGGCCGGTGGGCGGCACGCAGTACGGGGGTCAGCGGTTCCAGCGGCGGACGGCTTTGGCGACGTCTTTCGGGCGGAGCGTGCTGACGGAGTCCTGCCAGTTGCGGTACAGGGAGTCGCCGAGCAAGGACAGGCTCAGGGTGGCCTGCGGGCGGACCGCCTTCACCCAGGTGGCGGCGGCCGCGTGGCCCTGCTTGTAGAGGAGGTGGTTGGCGGTCGCCTCGATCCGGAGCTTGTGGTCGCCCCGCAGGTCGATCGTGGCCCAGGCCTTGACGATCGCCGGGTCCCGCGCGGTCATCTTGGCCAGGTAGGTGAGCGGGCCGTGCCAGGACCCGCGGTTGCCGAAGCTGTCCAGGCTCTCCAGCGGGAACCAGCCGTTCTGGCAGCGTCTCCCGTTCACCGCGGACTCGATCTGGCGCGCCTGGTCGGGGCGCAGGTACTCGGTCGACCAGTTCAGGAAGTACACCCCGACGTCCGGGATCTCTTCTGCGACCTCACGCGGGATCGTCAGCGTTCCCGGCTCGAAGAGGTGCAACTCCTCGTCAGATCCGTACAAGTTCTTCGTTCCCCCGCCCCACCTGATGACTGCCGGCCCGTGACGGCGACTGCCGCCGGCCTGCGTCGAGAGGGGACCCCCCAGGTCCTGCATTCCGACACCAAAGAATCTTGGTACTCCTGGTGCCGCGCTCGGTCAAGCCCTCGTCCGGATGGCAGCTCTGTCGGCCTGACCGGTTCCCACCGGTGTCCGTGCTATTCCTTGCGGTCCGGGCTACTCCTTGCGGCGAGCCGCCCGGTTCCGCAGCTCCTCCTGGTCGAGCCGCTCGGCCTCCTCGGGTGTCGGAGCGCCACCCCCGTACGACGAGGGCAGCCACCAGGCGCCGGGTGGCTGCTCGGGATACGCGCGGATGGCCTCGTCGAGCAGGCCGGCCATCCTGGTCCGCAGTTTGTCGGTCGCCTTGGTGGCGTCGTCACCCCGGCTCACCTCAAGCGGTTCGCCCACGCTGATCGAGACGTTCTGGTGCCGGGAGAAGTCGCGCGGGTGGTCCTTGGTCATCATCCGCTGGGTGCCCCACAGCACCATCGGGATCACCGGCACGCCGGTCGCGGCGGCCATCCGGACGGTGCCGGACTTGAACTCCTTCAGCTCGAACGACCGGCTGATGGTGGCTTCCGGGAACACCCCGACGATCTCGCCCTCTTTGAGGTAGCGGAGCGCCTCGCGGTACGAGCCGGCGCCCGCGCCGCGGTCCACCGGGATGTGGTGCATGCCGCGCATCAGCGGACCGGAGTACCGGTTGCGGAACAGCACCTCCTTGGCCATGAACCGCACCAGCCGCTTGCTCGGCTGCGCGCCGAACCCGCCGATCACGAAGTCGACGTAGCTGATGTGGTTCAGCGCGAGCACCGCGCCCCCGGACCGCGGGATGTGCTCGGTGCCCGACATCGTGAACTTGAGGTCGAGCACCTTGAAGGCGGTCTTGGCGAAGCCGATGACCGGCGGGTACAGGAGGTCGCGCATGACCTGACGCTACCGGGTCCGGCAACCCGCCACACCCTCCCGAAAGGTGACCCTCGCCGCTCCATCGGTCATGCGCTGCCGCCGACGCGCGGATTCAGTACGCAGTACGCAATGGTTGTTAGGGTTGCCGGCGACAAGTTGATACCGCGGGAGCTCGCGCTGTAGCGGGCTGAGAGGGCGGCTGGGTGAACCCGGCGCCGCCGACCGCCGAACCTGTCCGGGTAATTCCGGCGTAGGGAGCAGCATCGTGACAACTATCGACAACTCTGTCCGTCCCACCGTGACCACCGGTCCGATCTCCGGCTCGGAGAAGATCTACTCGGGTGAGCTGAGGGTTCCGCGGCGGCGGGTGCAGCTCACCAACGGGGAGCACTTCGACCTCTACGACACCTCCGGTCCGTACACGGACGCGACCGCCGAGATCGACGTACAGGCGGGGCTGCCCGCGGTACGGCGGGAGTGGGTCGCCGGCCGGGAGCCGTTGACCCAGCTGGCCCATGCGCGAGCCGGCACCATCACCGAGGAGATGCGGTACGTCGCCGCTCGGGAAGGCGTGGATCCGGAGTTCGTCCGCGCCGAGGTGGCTCGCGGCCGGGCGGTGATCCCGGCGAACCACCGGCATCCGGAGTCCGAGCCGATGATCATCGGGAAGAAGTTCCTGGTGAAGGTGAACGCGAACATCGGCAACTCGGCCGTCAGCAGTTCCGTCGAGGAAGAGGTGGAGAAGCTCGTCTGGGCCACCCGCTGGGGCGCGGGCACCGTGATGGACCTGTCCACCGGCAAGAACATCCACGAGACCCGCGAGTGGATCCTGCGGAACTCGCCGGTGCCGATCGGTACCGTTCCGCTCTACCAGGCGCTCGAGAAGGTGAAGGGCGACCCGACCGAGCTGTCCTGGGAGGTCTACCGCGACACGGTGATCGAGCAGTGCGAGCAGGGCGTGGACTACATGACCGTGCACGCGGGTGTGCTGCTGCGGTACGTGCCGCTGACCGCCCAGCGGATCACCGGCATCGTCTCCCGCGGCGGCTCGATCATGGCCGCCTGGTGCCTCGCGCACCACCAGGAATCCTTCCTGTACACGCATTTCGCCGAGCTCTGCGAGATCCTTCGTCGGTACGACGTGACGTTCTCCCTGGGCGACGGGCTTCGTCCCGGCTGCATCGCCGACGCGAACGACACGGCCCAGTTCGCCGAGCTCCGCACGCTGGGGGAGCTGACCAGGATCGCCTGGGGAGCACGACGTCCAGGTGATGATCGAGGGACCCGGGCACGTCCCGATGCACAAGATCGCCGAGAACGTGCGGCTCGAGGAGGAGCTCTGCGGCGAGGCGCCGTTCTACACCTTGGGGCCGTTGGCAACTGATGTGGCGCCGGCCTACGACCACATCACCAGCGCGATCGGCGCCGCCCAGATCGGCTGGCTCGGTACGGCGATGCTCTGCTACGTGACGCCCAAGGAACACCTCGGGCTGCCGGACCGCGACGACGTGAAGACCGGGGTGATCACCTACAAGATCGCCGCCCACGCGGCCGATCTGGCCAAGGGTCATCCGGGCGCGCAGGACCGGGACGACGCGTTGTCGCGGGCGCGGTTCGAGTTCCGCTGGGAGGACCAGTTCAACCTGTCGCTGGATCCGGACACGGCCCGGTCCTTCCACGACGAGACGCTGCCGGCCGAACCCGCCAAGACGGCACACTTCTGCTCGATGTGCGGGCCGAAGTTCTGCTCGATGCGGATCACCGCCGACATCCGCAAGTACGCGGAGGAGAACGGCCTCGACTCGGCCGAGGCGATCGAGGCGGGCTTCGCGGAGATGTCCGACACCTTCAAGGCCAACAACTCGCAGGTCTATCTGCCGGTCACCCCGGCCTGACGAAAATCAGGCGGACCGGCCGGGGTGGACAACCGCCTCGGCCTGTTCGCCGTCTCTACGATGAGAGGTAGGTGATCCGCTGTGCGCCTTGTTGCCGTCGGATTCGTCGGTGTCGCGTTGCTGCTCGTCGGCTGTGGCGCTGAAGCGGATCCACCTTCTGGACAGGAGTCCTCTGTGAGCCCATCGACCCAACCACCCAGCCCGAGTACGCCTTCTGGAGGACCCGTGGAGCAGGCGAAGTCCGATCTGGCCGACCGCTTGGGCCTCTCCGTGGAGGAGATCACGGTGGTCAGCTCCGAGGAAGTCACCTGGCGAGATTCAGCGCTCGGTTGCCCCGAGCCTGGCATGCATTACGCCCAGGTCCTCACGGACGGAAGCCGGATCGTGCTGACAGCGGACGGCAAGCAGTACCACTACCACTCCGGCGGACAGCGCGCACCGTTCCTGTGCGAGAACCCGCAGCCGCCTCTGCCAACGAACTAGCCCGTCATATCGTGCCTGATGATGGGCGCATGGAAGACGACCTCCGCGCGGCGCTGCATCGGTACGACGAGGCCGGCGGCCTCGAGCGTCCGACCGGGTACGACCATGCCGCGGCCCGGGCCGCCTTCGATGTCCTGGTGGAACGACTGGATGCCGAGTTCGGCACCAGCTGCCGGGCCGATCGTCAGATCGAGGACGCCAGCCTGCACGGCCGGATCGAGATCCCGGTCGAGGCGGTCCGCGGACGCGCGCAACTCGTCGTCTCGGTGAGCAACTTCGGCCCGATGACGGTGGTCTCCGCCGAGAACCCTGGCGCCTACCTCGATCTGGCCGAAGCGCTGGCCGACCACGCTGCCGATAGCGCGGATCTGCAAGCCATACAAGGCATTCTGGCCGCACTCGGCTATCTCGTGATCCCCGAGGAACTGCTGACCCGCCCGTACGACGGCATCAGCGACCTGGCCTCGCGCTACCCGCCCGACCAGGCGCCCGACTGGTGGATCCGCTTCTTCGACTACCTCTGAGCGGGATTCCTGGATCGCTCGGTTCAGCGCTGTAGAGGCCCGAAACGTCCTGACTCCGTGTGAAGAAGACCGGTGAGTCGGGGCGCGGGATGGGCCGGAATCAGCGGAGAATTGGGGGAACGGCGTCGCGACGAGACGATCACCCTCCGTGATCGAGCGAACCGGTTCAGGTTTTTTCCTTCACTCTACGTGAATAAGACTGTAGCCTTAATCATGCTCTGGGAAGGAGGTGCAGCGCGATGGTCTTCGTTCTCACAGTAGATCAGCGGGGCAGCCGGAGCATGACCGATCTCGTACCCGAGCTACTGAATTCGCTCAACCGGCGGCCGCGACGCACCGGGCTGCTGCGCAGGTTCGAGCGTACGGCCGGCGACGAGGTGCAGGGCGTGCTGTCCGACGCGCGCGCCACCATCGACGTGATCGTCCAGCTGCTCCGGATGGACAGATGGTACATCGGGCTCGGCATCGGCGACGTCGCCGAGCCACTGCCCCGCAGTACCAGGGCAGGCAGCGGCGAGGCGTTCGTCGCCGCGCGGGAGGCGGTCAACCGGGCCAAGTCGAGTCCGCACCACATCAACGTGATCGGGCAGAACGCGCGCGGGGCCGAGCAGGTCGAGACCGTGCTGTGGCTGATGGCGTCCGTACTGCGACGCCGAAGCGAGCGCGGCTGGGCGGTGGCGGATCTCCTGGGCGAAGGTCTCAGCCGGCGCGAGATCGGCGTGAAGCTCGGCATCAGCCAGTCCGCGGTGACCCAGCGGGCCCAGGCGGCCGGGGTCGTGGAGGAACAGCGTGGCCGCGTGCTCGCTGCCGAGCTCCTAGAGTCGGCGGCTGCATGACGGCAATCGTCCTGTCGTTGACAGCGGCCGGGCTGATCCTCGCCGTCCTGGCGTGGCTGCCGAGGTCCGGGTCCACTCAACAGATCGTGGTCAGCGGGTTGATGCTGGCCTGCCTCTTCGCCGTCGGCATCCTGCTGCTGGCAGGTGACGGTGTCGCGGGCTGGCGCGAGGCCTGGTGGAACATCCTGCTGCTGATGGCGGGTGCCTTCGCGGTGGCGGGTGGCGGCCCGCTGACGACGTCTGTGCTCGCGTTGGTGGACCGCGGGAACACCCGGTCGCAGTCGACCCAGCAGGCCGGTGAGGTACTGCGGGGCGGTGCCTTGATCGGTTCGCTCGAGCGGATGGCGATCTTCGCGTCGATCGTGGCCGGGTGGCCTGAGGGCGTAGCGGTCGTGCTGGCGATCAAGGGACTCGCCAGATACCCGGAGTTGCGCAGTCCTGATCAGCCGGCGGCTGTGACGCCCCAGGCGGTGGCGGAACGCTTCATCATCGGCACCTTCACCAGCGTGCTCTGGTCCGTCACCTGCGCCGGCCTACTGCTGTCCCGCTGACCCGGGGCTTCGCTAAAGCCTGATGACGAGGTTGGAGACGACCTTGTCGTGCCAGGTCTGCTGCTTCTGGTCCCAGAGCGGCCAGAGCGCGTTCAGGAAGCAGAGGTAGCTGAAGATGATGGAGCAGACCTCGCGCCCGAACGTGCGGCCGATGCCGATTGTCGCGCCGGTGGACTCGGAGACGATCTTGAGCCCGGTGACCTTCTTGCCGAACGACTGCCCGGTCCTGCCCTGTCTGATCACCCGGTTCCAGAACGCGATCAATACGGCGAGCAGGTAGCTGAGACCGATCACGGCACCGCCGGCGCTATTGCGCCCGTCGGAGGTCGACCCGCTGGAGAGCGCCACGCCTGCGATCAGGCCGATGCCGATCGGAACCATCGGGAGCACGGAGTCGAGGAGAGAGGCACCCACCCGGATAGGCCAGCTGGCCAGCTGGCCGGGCGGTGCATAGCCGTAGCCGAAGCCGCCCTGCGGACTGTAGGGGGCGTAGCCCTGCTGGGTCGGGTTGTTCGGCTGCACGCCGAAGCTCCCCGGCTGCCCGGGCGGAAGCTGGCCAGGCTGCCCTGGCTGTCCCGGCGGGAGCTGTCCCGGCTGCCCGGGCGGGAACTGCGCGGGCTGACCGTACTGCGCGGGCTGGCCGTACTGGCCTGGCTGGCTGTACTGACCGGGCTGGGTCGGGTACTGCGGGGGCTGGCCGGGGATGTGCGGGCCGGGCTGGTCCTGGGGTCCGTCGTACGGGCCTTGGGGAGGGGTGGTCACTGGAATCCTTTCTGGGCGCTCCAGATCCGTGGGGCACGAGTATCGCGGACCGGGTCGGCGGTGTCGGACGCCGCGGCCTGGAGAGGCCACGGCGTCCGAGGTGTCGCGGGGGTGTCGCCAGAGGTCAGAGCTTGATGGAGTACGTGTTGTTGATCTTGTCCGCGAAGGTCTGCTTCTTCTCGTCCCACAGCGGCCACAGGTAGCCCAGGTAGCAGGGCAGGCCGTCCAGGATGTGGGTGATGTCGCGCAGCGCGGCCTTGCCGGGGCCGACCTGCTGACCGGTGTCTGCCGAGACCAGCTTCAGGCCCAGCGCCTTCTTGCCCCAGCTCTGGCCGGTGTTGCCCTGCAGGATGACCCGGTTGTAGACCCACAGCCCGATGGACACGAGGCTGAGCAGGAGCGACAGGATGCTGCCGGTGCCGTCGTCGCCCAGTGCGTTACCGATCGAGCTGGGCAGACCGATGATGATGATGTCGATCAGGAACGCACCCACCCGGACCGGCCAGGTGGCGAGGTTGCCGGTCGCCTGACCGTAGCCACCGTAGGGCTGCTGCCCGTACGCCGCATACGGCTGCTGGCCATACGCCGGCTGCCCGTAGCCCGGCTGGGGCTGCTGACCGTACTGCCCCGGCTGCTGGCCGCCGTACTGGCCCGGCTGGCCGTACTGCGCGGGCTGCTGGGCGCCGTACTGGCCAGGCTGGCCGTATTGGCCTGGCTGGGCGTACTGGCCGGGTTGTCCGGGCTGCTGACCGTAGGGCTGCTGGTCGTAGCTCGGCTGGCCGTAACCAGGCTGCGGGGGCTGCTGGCCGTACTGGTCCGGCTGCTGCCCATACTGCGCTGGCTGCCCGTATTGACCCGGTTGGATCGAGTCTTGCGGGCCGTGACCCGGCGGCGGCGTCGGAGTGCTCACGACGATCCCTTCTAGAAGCATGTGAGGAGTGGCTTGCAGGCTAGTGCTCGGACGGTTCAGCCGGCCGGGGGATCCCATGAACTTGCCTGGTGCAGGGGTTACCTTGGTAGGCGTGACCCTGACGCCAGAAGGTATCGTCCTCCGCCCGACCGGTCCGGTGGAGCCGCTCGATCGGCGCGTACTGGGACTTGCCGCTGTCGGCGTCGGCGGGTTCGGCCTTGCTGCGATCTACCAGCTCTCCGGCGACCGGCACCTCGGCGTACCTTGCTTGCTGCACGCGACGACCGGGCTGAACTGTCCACTCTGTGGATCGACCCGGATGGCTGCGGCCTTGCTGCGTGGCGATCTGGACGCCGCCTGGCACTTCAACCCGGTCGTGCTGGTGCTCGGGCCGCTGATCGGCGTTGCCATCGGCTACCAGTTGCTTGCCTATGGCCTCGAACGGATCCGCTGGGTCAAGCTGCCGAGGATCCGGCTGAGCCCACGGGTCGTCGACTGGTCGATCAAGGTCCTGGTCGTGCTGCTGCTCGTGTACGGCGTCGCCCGCAACCTGAACTGACGGGCGACGCCGCAGGCACGGCTGTCAGTTGATGTCGTTGGCGAGTCCGGAGGCGTACCCGACGATGCCCAGGACGAGGAAGACGATGCCGCCGATCCAGGCGACCTTCGCCAGCGTGTCCGACCGGCCCTGCTCCCGGAACTTGCTCTGGGCAAACAATCCCAGACCGATCGCGGCCGGGGAGCAGCAGAACCAGCAGACGATGCCGATGATGGCGAGCACCATCGGGGTGCTGTTCTGTGGAACCTGTGCATTGCCGTAGCCGTAGCCGCCGGGCTGACCCGGGTAGGCGCCCGGCTGCCCCGGGTAACCGCCCGACGCCCCGTAGGGTTGCTGACCGTATTGCCCCGGTTGACCGGGCTGCTGCCCGTACTGCCCTGGCTGTGACCCGTACTGGCCGGGTTGCCCGGGCTGTCCGTACTGGCCGGGCTGTTGGCCGTACTGACCAGGCTGCCCGTACTGGCCGGGCTGACCCGGGTACTGCCCGGGCTGACCAGGCTGCCCGTACTGGCCGGGGTTGGTGTACGGATCCTGCTGGCCGCCGTACTGCCCAGGCTGGCCCGGCTGCTGGCCGTACTGACCAGGCTGCACCGGCTGCTCGCCGTACTGGCCGGGTTGGCCGTACTGGCCGGGTTGACCGGGCTGCCGCTCGCCAGACTGGCCCGGCTCGCCCGGCGTGTCCTGGGGCCGGTTCGGGTCGTTCGGGTCATCGCCCGGAGGCGTCGGAGTGCTCACCACGGTCCCTTCTGAGAACGTCGAGGAATCACCGAAGGCTATCTTTCCAACGGTCCTCCGGTCACGCGGCACGCGCCGGGGTCCCGTGTAACGGACACGGGACCCCGGCGCGGTGATGGAGTGCTGGATCAGCCGAAGCGGCCGGTGATGTAGTCCTCGGTGGCCTTCTCGTTCGGGTTCGAGAAGATCTGCTTGGTCGGGCCCATCTCGATCAGCCGGCCGGGCTTGCCGGTGGCCGCGAGGTTGAAGAAGGCGGTCTGGTCGGAGACGCGGGCCGCCTGCTGCATGTTATGGGTCACGATGACGACGGTGAACCGGTCCTTCAGCTTCTCGATCAGGTCCTCGATCGCCAGCGTGGAGATCGGGTCCAGGGCCGAGCAGGGCTCGTCCATCAGGATCACCTCGGGCTCGACCGCGATCGCCCGGGCGATGCAGAGACGTTGCTGCTGGCCACCGGACAGGCCGGCGCCGGGCTTGTCGAGGCGGTCCTTCACCTCGTTCCACAGGTTGGCGCCGTGCAGCGACCGCTCGACCACCTCGGTCAGCTTCTTCTTCTCCCTGACCCCGTTCAGCTTCAGGCCGGATGCGACGTTGTCGAAGATCGACATGGTCGGGAACGGGTTCGGCCGCTGGAACACCATGCCGACCACTCGGCGGACCGCGACCGGGTCGATGCCCGGCGCGTACAGGTCCTGATCGTCGAGCACGACCTTGCCCTCGACCCGGGCGCCGGGGATCACCTCGTGCATCCGGTTCAGGGTGCGCAGGTAGGTGGACTTGCCGCAGCCGGACGGGCCGATGAACGCGGTGACCGAGCGGGGCTCGATCGTCATCGACACATCCTCGACGGCCTTGAAGTCGCCGTAGTAGACGTTGAGGCCGCTGACCTCGATGCGCTTAGCCATATCGACTCAGAACCTCTCGACTATTTGGACTTGATGGTGCTGAACCGCGCGATCAGGCGGGCCAGCAGATTGAGCAGCAGGACAAGCAGGATCAGGGTCAGTGCCGCCGCCCAGACCCGGTCCGCGGCCGGCTCCAGCGCGAGCTCGGTGCGGTCCTGGTTGATCATCGTCGGCAGCGCGCCCATGAACCCCTCGAACGGGTTCAGGTTGATGTTCTTGGAGTAGCCGACCAGGATCAGCAGCGGCGCGGTCTCGCCCATCACCCGGGCCAGGCCGAGCATGACGCCGGTGATGATGCCGCCGAAGGCCGTCGGCACGACCACCTTGAGGATCGTCTTCCACTTCGGCACCCCGAGCGCGTACGACGCTTCGCGCAACTCGTCGGGGACCAGCTTCAGCATCTCCTCGGTGGAGCGCAGCACGACCGGCAGCATCAGCAGCACCAGGGACAGCGACACCGCGAACCCGACCCGGTTGAACCCGAGCACCGTGATCCAGACGGCGTAGATGAACAGCGCCGCGACGATCGAGGGGACACCGGTGAGGATGTCGATCATGAAGCTGACCACCTTGGCGGCCTTGGTGCCCTTGCCGTACTCGACCAGGTAGACGGCGCCCATGATGGCGATCGGCACCGCGATCGCCGCGCAGATCAGGGACATGATCAGCGTGCCCATGATCGCGTGGTACGCGCCGCCGCCGACCCGCCGTACGGTGATCCCGCGTTGCGACTGGGTCCACCAGTTCGCGTCCAGCAGCAGGCTGTAGCCCTTGCTGATCACGGTCCAGAGGATCCACACCAGCGGGATCAGGGCGATCAGGAAGCACAGCACGATCAGCACGGTGGCCAGCGTGTTCCGGAACGCGCGGGCGCCGGACTTGCCGGTCAGGTCGAGCGTCTTGCCGTCGTACGCCGGACGGTTCGCGGCCATGGTGGTCACGGGGTGGCTCCTTCGGTCTGCGCTGCCTTGTCGCCGATACGGCGGTTCTTGCGCGGGCGCTTACCGCCCGGGCCGCTGCGCGCGACGATGATGCGGGCGGCGGAGTTGACCAGGAAGGTCACCACGAACAGGACCAGGCCGGCCGCGATGTACGCGCCGGTCTTCTCCGGGGAGTCGAACTCGGCGGCGTTGTTCGCGATCTTGGAGGCGAAGGTCTCGCCGCCGGCGAAGATGGACGAGTTCCACGGGTCGTTGCCGTTCGGCACCGACAGGATGATCAGCACGGCGACGGTCTCACCGAGGGCACGGCCGAGGCCGAGCATCGAGGCGCTGACGACGCCGGAGCGGCCGTAAGGCAGCACCGCCATCCGGATCATCTCCCAGCGGGTCGCGCCGAGCGCCAGCGCGCCCTCGCGGTGCGCGACCGGTGTCTGCGCGAAGATCTCCCGGCTGATCGCGGTGACGACCGGCAGGATCATGATCGCCAGCACGACCGAGGCGGTGAACACGACGCCGAGGTTGTCGGTGGCCGGCTTCTCGAAGATCGGGATCCAGCCGAGCGCGGAGGCCAGGCCGTTGATCACCGGGCGCAGGATCGGGGCGAAGAAGAGGATGCCCCACAGGCCGTAGATGATCGAGGGGACCGCCGCCAGCAGGTCGATCGCGTGCGAGACCGGCGCGGCGAGCCGCTTGGGCGAGTAGTAGGTGGTGAACAGCGCGACGCCGACAGCGATCGGGACCGCGATCACCATCGCGATGATCGAGCTGATCAGCGTCGTGTAGAAGAGGGCGGCGATGCCGAACCGCGGGTTGTCGCCGCCCGGCTCCCAGATCCGGGAGAACAGGAAGCTGCTGTTGTTGTCGGCCAGCGCGGGAATCGCCAGCGCGAGCAGGAAGATGCCGACGAAGGCCACGATCGCGACGACCAGGCCGCCGGATCCGCGGGCCAGGCCGGCGAACAGCCGGTCTCCGAGATGCCCGACCGGTCCGAGGTTCATCTTGGGCCCGGGGGTGCGGTCGGTCGGCCGGTCGGGCGGGGCCGCGCCGTCTCTACTACTCATCGATGCTGCTCCAAGCGCCTGGTCGATGCGGGGTGTCGTGCTGGCGAACCGAAGCCCCGGCCGTCCGTTGTAAGGAACGACCGGGGCTCACAGTTTCGCTGTACTACGTCGTGCCGGTCGAGGTCAGCTGATCGCCTGGATGGCGGCGTCGACCTTGGTCCGGGTCTCTTCGGGAAGCGGCGCGTACTTCAGGTCGGTCAGCGAGGACTGGCCGTCAGCGCTGGCGAAGTAGCTCAGGAAGCTCTTGACCAGAGCGGTCTTCTCGGCGGGCAGACCCTTGGTGCAGGCGATCTCGTAGGTGACCAGGATGATCGGGTAGGCGCCCGCTTCCTTGGTCGCGTAGTCCAGCTTCAGGGCGAGGTCGCTGCCCGTGCCGGCCGGCTTGGCCGCGGCCAGCGCCTTACCGGCGGACTCGGCGGACAGCTCCACCGCGCCGGCGCCCGTGTCGATCTGGGCGACGCCCAGCTTGTTGTCGACGGCGTAGCTCCACTCGACGTAGGTGATCGAGTTCTTGGTGCTCTTCACGCCTTCGGCGACACCGGCGGACTTCTCCTTGCCGGCGCCCGTGCCGGTCCACTTCTTGGCCGGCTCACCCTTCCACGCACCGCCACCGGCGGCGGCGAGGTACTTGGCGAAGTTCTCCGTGGTGCCCGACTCGTCGGAGCGGAAGAAGACCGCGATCGGGGCCGACGGCAGCGTCACGCCCGGGTTGATCTTGGCGATCTCCGGCGCGTTCCAGGTCTTGATGGTGCCCTGGAAGATCTTGGCGGCGGTCGGGCCGTCCAGGACCAGCTTGTCGAGGCCGTCGACGTTGTAGGCGATCGCGACCGGGCCGATCACCATCGGCAGGTTCACGGCCGGGTTGCCCGCGCACCGCTTCTCGGCGGCGGTGGCCTCGTCGGGCTTCAGTGCGGAGTCCGAGCCGGCGAAGTCGACCTGGTTCGCGTTGAACTGCTTGATACCCGCACCAGAACCGGTCGGGTTGTAGTTCACCGTGACATCGGCGCACTTCTCGTTGTACTTGCTGATGACTTCCTCGATGGCGTTCTTCTGCGCAGAGGAACCCTCGGCGTTCAGGGTGCCCTTCGGGCAGTCGCCACCGGCGGCGGAAGAGGAGGAGCCACCGGGGCTCGAAGAGCCGGACGGCTCCGGGTCACTGCCACAGGCGCTCAGAGCGAGGACGCCGAGGGATGCCACGGCGACGGTGCCGACGCGGAGCAGGCGATTGACGGACACGAGAGTGTTGCCCTTCTGCGGGGATCAGACTTCTTGAACTTCCACAGACGTTAGGGAGACGAGGTGACCGGGTGGTCCGTCGCGGGTGAACGACCGGTGAACGGTTCCGGTAGCAATCGCGACGCTTGGCGTGCCGCCAGAAGGCCAACAGGTGAACTGAGTTAGGCCCCGTGACTCTGCGTAGAATAAAAGGCCTGTTGGGTCACGTTCCGATATCGGCCAAGCGCACAGTCAACCTGAACGCCCGAGTCCCCGTTGCCACGCCCGCCACACCGCAGTACGCCATGCTTGTGCCGTCAGCTGGAGAAGTCTTCGGGGGCTACGCCGTCGAGGAACTGGCGGAAGCGTTCGAGCTCGGCCTGCTCCTCCTCGGGGGTCGCCACGCCGGCTTCCTGGAGGACCTTCTCGGTGCAGCGGATCGGCGTACCGAGGCGGACTGCGAGGGCGACCGAGTCGCTCGGCCGGGCGGAGACGCGGGCGCCGTTGCCGAGCACGAGTTCGGCGTAGAAGACGGCGTCGCGCAGTTCGACGATCTCGACCGCCTCGACGGTGACGCCGAACGCCTCGATCAGGTCGCGCATCAGGTCGTGGGTGAGCGGTCTGGACGGACGCAGGCCCTGCTCCTCGTAGGCGATCGCGGTCGCCTCGACCGAGCCGATCGAGATCGGCAGGTAGCGGTAGCCCTCGGTCTCGCGCAGCATCATCACGGGCGCCCGGTTGGGCGACTCCATCCGGATCCCGATCAGAGTCAGTTCTCGCATCGTCGTCATGGTGCGCCCCGAACCTCTCCGTGACCCGCGCCCGGTGGGACGCTTCGGTAGGAACATACCCGCACGCATCCAGGTCATCCGGCAGCGCATGCGGCTGTTATCGGAACGTGGGATTGATTCACCCTCAGGCGGGTGTGGTCGCAGGCTGTTGGACCGCCGTGACGACGGGTCAGCGGCGGCGACGATTCAGGGTGCCCCGAAGCGCTCGTGGATCACCCGGCCGTCGGCGAGGCGGTGGGCGACCAGGAACGCGCCGGTGGCGTACTTCCCGACCGGCAGGCCGAGTGCCTTCGCCAGGCCCGGGAGGACCGGCCGGTGCGAGCAGATCAAGGTGACCTTGCCCGGCCGCCAGGCCTTCGCGACCACCGTCTCCAGCGCCGACGGATCCTTCTCATACCCTTGCTCGGAGATCTCCGGATGCAGGTGGATCTGCCGCCCGATCGACGCGGCGTACGGCGTGACAGTGCGCACACACCGCTCGGCGTTGCTGCTGTGGAGGCGGTTGACGCCGAGAGCGGCCAGTACTTCGGACAGCCGCTCGGCCGTGGCGGCTCCGTCGTCGGTGAGGGGGCGGACGATGTCCTTGCCGGACCACTCCTTGCGCTTGACCGCCGCCGCGTGCCGGACTACGACCACAGTCGACTCGACCGGAAGCACCGCGTCCAGGCAGTTGAGGATGTCGACGTCGCGGGGATAGCTGAGCCGCTCCTGGGCCTGGTCGACGGGGAGCCACTCGAGCTTGTCGACCTCGTCGTTCGGCTCGAACTCCTGCTCCGGACCAGCGAGCGAGGCGGCCCAGTAGTGCACCAGTTTCGGCGCGGTGCCGCCGTTCTTACGGACGTCGTACCGCTGGATGCCGAGCGATGGGCCGAGGATCACCTGCTGGCCGGTCTCCTCCTCGATCTCCCGCCGGGCGGCGACCAGCACGTGCTCTCGCGGATTCAGCTTGCCCTTCGGCAGGGACCAGTCGTCGTATCGCGGGCGGTGGACCAGCAGGACCTGCCGGCTGCCGTGGCTCTCGCGCCACACGACACCACCCGCGGCGATCACCGTCGCCGGGTTGCTCATGGAATCAACCCTAGGTAATCGGATCCATGATGCGGCGGCGGCCACGCGTGGCGATCAGGCGTTCCTGCAGATCGTGCAGCGGCTCACCGGTCGGACCGGTCAACCGGGCCTGCCAGGTGTCGTCGGGGCGCAACCACCAGGAGCCGGTGCCCTCGTCGAAACCGAGGTCGAACAGGTCGCCCAGTTCGGTGACGTGGTCCTGCTCCTTCAGTTGGACGAGCACCTCGACCCGGCGGTCCAGGTTGCGGTGCATCAGGTCGGCGGACCCGATCCACACCTCGGGCTCACCACCGTTCTCGAACCAGAACACGCGGCTGTGCTCGAGGAACCGTCCGAGGATGCTGCGGACCCGGATGTTCTCGGACAACCCGGGGATGCCCGGCCGGATGGTGCAGATGCCGCGGATCCACAGCTCCACCTGTACGCCGGCCTGCGAGGCGCGGTACAACGCGTCCGAGAGAGCCTCGTCGACCAGGCTGTTCACCTTGATCCGGACCCGCGCGGGACGACCCGCCAGGTGGTTCTCCACCTCGCGGTCGATCCGCTCGACCAGGCCCCGCCGTACGGACTGGGGGGCGACCAGCAGGCGGCGGTACCCGCTGCGGCGGGCGAATCCGGACAGGTGGTTGAACAGGTGCGCGATGTCCTCGGTGACCACCCTGTCGCTGGTGAGCAGGCCGAGGTCCTCGTACAGCCGGGCGGTCTTCGGGTGGTAGTTGCCGGTGCCGATGTGGGCATAGCGCCTGAGGCCGTCAGGCTCTTCGCGGACCACCATCGACAGCTTGCAGTGCGTCTTCAGCCCGATCACGCCGTAAACGACGTGGCAGCCGGCGTGCTCGAGCTGGCGGGCCCACTTGATGTTCGCCTGCTCGTCGAAGCGGGCCTGGATCTCGACCAGGACCAGTACCTGCTTGCCCGACTCGGCCGCGTCGATCAGCGCGTCCACGATCGGGGAGTCACCGCTGGTCCGGTAGAGCGTCTGCTTGATCGCGAGCACGTGCGGATCGGCCGCGGCCTGCTCGATGAACCGCTGGACACTCGTCGAGAACGAGTCGTACGGATGGTGCACCAGGACGTCGCGCTGCTTGAGCGCGTAGAACAGGTCGGCCGGGTTGGAGGTCTCCACCTCGGCCAGGTGCGGGTGGGTCGACGGGACGAACCCGGGGTACTGCAGCTCCGCCCGGTCCAGCGCGGCGATCGCGAACAGCCCGCGCAGGTCCAGCGGACCCGGCAGCTCGAACACCTCGGCCTCGGTGACACCCAGCTCGGACAGCAGCAGCGCCCGGACCTTCGGGTCGATCGACTCCTCCACCTCGAGCCGGACCGGCGGGCCGAACTTGCGCCGCAGCAGCTCCTTCTCGAGCGCGGCGAGCAGGTTCTCCGCGTCGTCCTCCTCGACCTCGAGGTCCTCGTTGCGGGTGACCCGGAAGGTGTGGTGCTGGGTGACCTCCATGCCGGGGAAGAGCTGGCCCAGGTGCGCGGCGATGACGTCCTCGAGCGGCACGAACCGGCCCTCGGCGACCTGGACGAACCGCTGCAGCAGCGGCGGCACCTTCACCCGGGCGAAGTGCTCGCCGCCGGTGTCGGGATTGCGGACCACCACGGCCAGGTTGAGCGACAGGCCGGAGATGTACGGGAACGGGTGCGACGGGTCGACCGCCAGCGGGGTCAGCACCGGGAAGACGCGGTCCTTGAAGAACTGCGACATCTCCTCGCGCTCGGCGGTGTCCAGCTCGTCCCAGCGGAGGATGTCGATGCCCTCCTCGACGAGCGCCGGGAGCACCTCCTTGCGCCAGGTCTCGGCCTGCCGGTCCATCAGCTCGCGGCTGCGGCTCAGGCTGCGGTCGAGCACCTCGCGCGGCAGCAGCCCACTGGCCGCCCGGACGGCCACGCCGGCCGCGATCCGCCGCTTCAGACCCGCGATCCGGACCATGAAGAACTCATCCAGGTTGCTGGCGAAGATGGCCAGGAACTTGGCGCGCTCCAGCAGCGGGACCCGCTCGTTCTCGGCGAGCTCGAGCACCCGCTGGTTGAAGGCCAGCCAGCTCAGCTCGCGGTCCGAGAACCGGTCCTCGGGAAGGTCGCCGGCGTCCGAGATGTCGTACGGGGGCTCGACGTCGTACTCCCGGTTGTGCGACGCCAACAAGTCTCCAGCCACGTTGACCAGCATCCCACCCCCAGGTGAACGGGAGGTAGCCCCAACGGCGAGCCGATTGCAGTTGCTAGCGTCACTCCTTGTGAACCGACGAGTGGACACACTGCTGCGAACCGCCCTGGAGACGGTGCGGGGCAGTGCCCTGAAGCCGGTGACGGCCCTGCCCGCCGGCCTCCGGCGCCGCCTGGCCGGAGCCCCGATCCAGATCGACGGCAACGTCCTGGACCCTGATCTGCAACTCCTGCTCCGGCTCGAGGGTTTCTTGCCGGGAGCAATGAAGCAGTCGGTCGAGACAGCCCGGGCGAATCTGGTGACCATGTCCAAGCTGGTCGCCGGCCAGCCGCCGGAGCTCCTACGGGTGACCGAACTCACTGTCCGCGGCTCGGACGGCCAGTTGGGGGCCCGTCTCTACGTGCCGCGCTCCGCTCCGACGTCCGGGGGCGGGCTGTTGGTGTTCTTCCACGGTGGCGGCTGGGTGGTTGGCGACCTGGACAGCCACGACGCCTACTGCCGCGACCTGGCGGAGGAGGCAGGGATCCGAGTCCTGGCGGTCGACTACCGCCGGGCCCCCGAGGCCGAGGCGCCCGTCGCAGCTGAGGACGCGATCGCTGCCTTTTCGTGGGCGGTCGAGCACGCAGAGGATCTGGGCGCCGACCCCGCGCTGGTGGGCGTCGGCGGCGACAGTTGCGGCGGCAACCTCTCCGCGATCGTCGCCCAGCAGTGCGTACTCCGCGGCCTCCCCGCGCCGGCTCTCCAGGTCTTGATCTACCCGGCCGTCGACCTCGTCGGCCGCCGCCCCAGCCGAGACCTCTTCGCCGAAGGCTTCTTCCTCACCGAGGAAGACATCATCTGGTACCGCGACCACTACACCCCGGACCCCGCCATCCGGTCCGACCCACTGGTCTCCCCGATCTTCACCGAAGACCTGACCGGCCTGGCCCCCGCCTACGTGGTCACCGCAGGCTTCGACCCCCTACGAGACGAAGGCAACGAGTACGCCGCTCGCCTGGCCGCCGCCGGCGTCGAAGTCACCCACATCTGCGAACCCGGCATGATCCACGGCTTCGCCAACATCCTCGCCCTCCCCGGCGAAACCCAAGCAGCCCGAACCCGAATAACCACCCACATCCGCAACACCCTCAACCCAGACGCCTGAGGCGTTGTCAGCAGGTTGGGCTCATCGGGGCGGATCAACCAACACAGGCACTGCCTCCCGCACTTGGAGCGGCGTAGCAGGCCCAGTGATCGGCACCGTCCCGGCGATGTACTGCCACCCAGTCCCAGCAACGTTGAACCGAGCCGAGTAATTAGTGGTCAGCGATACTTTGACCCCACCACGCTTCATGTACTTATGCGTGATCTCCTTGGCCGGATACGGCTTCCCAGGCGAGGTAGTAGTCACTGTCGGCCCATCACCAAAGCTCCACCGATAGCTCATCGCCGTAGCCTCAACCACCACCGGAAACCCCAGCAACGTGACCGTGGTCGTGGAAACCTTGCTGTCCTCCGTATAAACGATCGTGTCCAGATTCACCAACGTCCGCCCCGCCGGCTGCACCTTGACGTGCAGCCCTGGAAATACGACGTCCTTGGACTCGCTCAACACCTGCTCCCACGAAACGTCCTGCGGCCGCGGCCGCTGAACCACAGGTGCCGTCGGCCCCGTCGTTGGTTCAACCGCCTGCGTGGGCCACTGCGGCTGACACCAAGTTGGACCTGGCACAGTTCCGTCCGGCGCCATCCTCCCGCAGATCCCGATGTTGAGCCTGAACGGCTGTCGCCGGACCCTTCGATCCTGCATGAGGTTCCGAAGCCTTGGAGGAGGAGATGACTTCTTCGTAGATGCGTTCTTGGGAGTCGGGTTGGGGTTGCTGCCCTTCTTGCCCAAACGGCTGCTCTGCCCCTTCGACTTGATCGTCGCTCCCCAGCTTTGCAGCTGCGCCTCGGTCTGGGTCGTCGGTTTCGGGGACGGCTTGGGGGTCTCTGGAGCTTGAGGCAGGAGCGAGCTTCCTCGCTCCTCCGCAATGTGTGCCGACGCGTTGGAAGCCGCGACAACGACCGAACCGACGATGGTCGAAGCGACAAGGAGCGCTCTAAAGCGTCGAATCTGTCGGCTGACGGTCATTCTCTGAGCGCCATTTCGAACATGATCCAGTCGGACGACGGACTGGGAGACAGGGCGAACTCCATCGTTCCAGTCCGACCCGCCTGCTGCAGGGGTGAAGCACCCGGGGTTGCGACTTCTTCGTACGTTCCTGACTTGATTGCGGCTGTCCCTCTGAGGTGCCCGTCCTCGCTGCGAGAGATCTCATTCAGATCAAGCAGCGTGTTCTTGTAGTCGCCTCTCAGGCCACCATTTTTGCCGTTGATCTTCCGAACGTAATCAGCCAACCCCTGGCAGCCTTCGCAGTCCTTGTCGCTTTGAGTAAGGAATGGTTCCGGATCGCCGGTCGTGTAGGCGTAGTTGAGCAAGTCGACGTAGTACTTCAGAAACGCCTCGCCGGCAGCGAGCGTCGCCCCGGCCGCGGGTGCTGGGCGGGTGGGAGGCACGGAAACGGATCCCGTGCTCGACGGTGGCTGGGAAGGCTCCGAGGATCCGGTGTTGCTCGCCGACGGAGGTGCGGTGTTGGGGCGGCCGGCTTCGGGGCTGCCGGACGAGCACGCTGGGAGGAGTAGAGCTGTGCCCAAGCAGGCCAGGATCAGGAGCTGTGGCCTGTTGCGGGTAGTCACTGGTGTCACCTCTCCGTAGTCGGGCTCGATCGTAACTGAGCGTGGGTGCGGAGTGTGATGTCAGTTGCTGCAGGTTGTGGATAACCCGTTGGGGCCAGGAGCCGCCCGGCTGGGGGGTGGGAGACTCGGACGGCTCCTGGCTACTGGTGGGACGCGGGGTACGGCGGTTTATGACGTGGGGTGACGGGGTGAGTCCTCTGTGACACCGTTCACAGGGCTGCGGTGGGGGCGTATTGGACGTCCAGGGCGGCTGTGGTGAAGCCGAGATTTGTGTAGAGGGTGTGGGCGGGGGCGTTCGTGCCGTCTACGTAGAGGGTGATTGAGGAGAGGCCTCGGTCCTCCTGGAGATAGCGGAGACCTTCCAGGGTCAGGGCTTTGCCCAGGCCGGTGCCTTGGTGGCTGGGGGAGACGCCCACTACGTAGACCTCGCCGAAGGGGGTGGTGGGGCCTTCGTCTGTGTGGACCTTGGTCCAGTGGAAGCCGGCCAGGGCGCCGGTGGAGTCGACCGCCAGGAAGAAGCCTGCGGCGTCGAACCACGGCTGCTCGAGGCGGTCCGCCAGGTCTGCTTGGGTCCAGCTGCCCTGTTCGGGGTGGTGAGCGAAGGCGGCTGCGTTCACCGCTAGCCAGGCCTCGTCGTCCTGGCCCGGTACGAAGGTGCGCAGGGTGATCCCTTCCGGCCAGACGGCGGCGGGGACCGGGGCCGCAGTACGGCGGAGGAAGTAGAGCTCTCGGGCGACGGAGAGGCCCATGCGGGCGGCCAGTTCGTCGGCTCCGGGGAGGCGGCCGTGGGCCCAGACGCGCAGGCCCGAGCCGCCGTGGTCCAGCAGCATTCGCAGCAGCGAGGTGCCATAGCCGTGACGCCTGTACTCCGGACCGACGACGAGCTCGGCGGATCCGTCGGGGCCTAGCGCGGCGTATCCGGCCAGCGGGGACTCGCCCGGGTCTCCGGCGTACGCGAACAGGTGCGCGTCGCCCGAGTGTTCGCCTTCCAGGTGCAGGAGGGTGTGCTCGGAGAGTGGGTTGACGCCGTCGCTCTCAGCAGCGGAGCGAGCGAGTTCGGTCACGGCTGAGGCGGTGGCCGGGGGCAACGGTGAGGGCACGGCTTCGAGGGTCACCTCAATACCGTAAAAGGTCGCTGTCAGTTCACTGTCGAGGCCTTGGTAGGGCGCGCCGGGTCAGGGTAATTTGCCGGGACCGCGCACCAGCGGTGACCGAAACTACAACGGAGTAGACATGGCCTTCACAGGACGAGACAAGACGTGGCTCAGGGGACCGCGGGCCGTTGGCCTGCTGGCCGCCGGTGCCGCCGTGGTACTCGGCTTGGCCACGGGGGGAACCGTGACCCAGGCAGCGCCGGCGAAACCCAAGCCGACGCACACCCAGATCCAGCTGCTCGCGCTGAACGACTTCCACGGCAACCTGGCGCCCAACCCGGCGACCAGTTCCGGGGGCAACGTCAACGGCACGCCGGCCGGCGGCGCGGAGTACCTGGCGACCCACCTGGAGCTCGCGCGGGCCGCGGCCAAGGCGCAGGGGCAGGAGTCCGTCACGGTCGCCGCGGGTGACCTGATCGGTGCGTCGCCGCTGCTGTCGGCCGCGTTCCACGACGAGCCGACCATCGAGGCGATGAACGAGATGGGCCTCGACGCGACCTCGGTCGGCAACCACGAGTTCGACGAGGGCTGGCACGAGCTGCTCCGGATGCAGACCGGCGGCTGCCTGGACGACGGCGACGGGCAGAACAACCAGAACTCGTGCCCGGACCTGAAGGCCGAGTTCGAGGGCGCCAAGTTCGACTACCTGTCAGCGAACGTGTTCTTCGAGAACACCCAGCGCACGCTGCTCGACCCCTACACGGTGAAGAAGTTCAAGAACGGCCAGAAGATCGCCTTCATCGGCATGACCCTGGAGGCGACGCCGAACATCGTCACCAAGGCCGGCGTCGAGGGCCTCACCTTCAAGGACGAGGTGGAGACCGCCAACGCGCTGGTGCCGAAGCTGAAGGAGCAGGGCATCCAGTCGATCGTGGTGCTGCTGCACGAGGGTGGTCTGCCGTCCGACCCGCGGGCGTTCAACAGCTGCCCGGGCATCTCCGGCCCGATCACCGACATCGCCAAGAATCTCGACCCGGCGATCGACGCGATCATCTCCGGTCATACCCACCAGGCCTACAACTGCTCGATCAACGACCCGGCCGGCAAGCCGCGGCTCGTCACCAGCGCCTCCTCGTTCGGCAAGATCTTCACCGAGGTGCGGCTGAGCATCGACAACGCCACCCACGACGTCGACCGGCTGAACACGCTGGCCAACAACAGGATCGTCACCCGGGACGTGCCGAAGGACCCGGCGCTGACCAAGTTGATCACCAAGTACCAGACCCTCGTCGCGCCGATCGAGTCCAAGGTGATCGGCCACATCACCACGCCGTTGGTGTCGAGGACGCCGGACGACTCGCAGGAGTCCCCGCTGGGCAACCTGATCGCTGACGCGCAACTGGCCGACCCGTCGACCGTCACGAACGGCAAGACCCCGGTCGTGGCGTTCATGAACCCGGGCGGGATCCGGGCGGACCTCGCCTCCACCGGTGGGGCTGTCACGTTCGGCCAGGCGTTCACCGTCCAGCCGTTCAACAACTTCCTGGTCTCGATGGACATGACCGGCACCCAGATCAAGGCGCTGCTCGAGCAGCAGTTCTCCGGCGCGAATCAGGCCGCGAACAAGGTGCTCCAGATCGCGGGCATCACCTACACCTGGAACCCGGCCGCCGCGCCGGGCGCCAAGGTGGTGGCCGGCTCGATCAATATCGCGGGTCAGCCGCTGGTCGACGGCACGACCTACCGGATCGTCACGAACAACTTCCTGTCCGACGGCGGTGACGGCTTCCCGGCCTTCACCACGGCGACCGACAAGTTCTTCGGCGGTCTCGACATCGACGCCTTCGCCAACTACCTGACCGCGCACGACCCGTACACCCCGGGCCCGACGGACCGGATCAGCATCGGTTCCTAGTTCCCACCCGTACTCCGGTACGGCGTACACGGCTCCGGCCGGTACTGCGAGGCTCCGCGCCCGGGTCGCTCTCCTTCAGGGAGTGGCCCGGGCGTTCGCACGCTAGTGGAGGAGGAAGCGCAGGACGACGAAGGTCAGCGCGACTCCTGTTGCGACGGCTGCCCGGGCTGAGCCGAGGCCGCGGCGTACTGCTGTGCCGAAGACCGCGACGGTGAGTGGGAGCAGCATGATCAGCAGCGTGATCCCGGCGGCGCGGACGCCGACGTGGGAGCGTCCGGTCAGGACCAGCCCGAAGATCAGCGCGAAGGTCAGGCCGAGCCAGGTCGTGGTCTGGATGGATCCGTCGATGCGGTCGCTGCGATGCGAAGCGCGAGCACTGCGACGGTGCGAAGTCGGAGCAACGTGCGCCATCGGTCACCTTCCGTGAAAAAGGCCGAATACGCACGGTAGCAGCAGGAATACACTCTGGTCCAAGTCGCACTAATCGCCGGAATCCCGCGAAATCCCTTGCGAAACACAGGCACCACAAGCCTCACGTCGAGGTGGTGGTCAGACGGTGGCGTCGGCGGTTTCGCGCTGGCTGGCGGGCGGGATGACGAAGCGGTAGCCGACGTTGCGGACTGTGCCGATCAGGGATTCGTGCTCGGGGCCCAGTTTGGCGCGGAGGCGGCGGACGTGGACGTCGACTGTGCGGGTGCCGCCGAAGTAGTCGTAGCCCCAGACCTCCTGGAGCAGTTGCTCGCGGGTGAACACCCGGCCCGGGTGCTGCGCGAGGAACTTGAACAGCTCGAACTCCTTGTAGGTGAGGTCGAGGGCACGGCCGTTCAGCTTGGCCGTGTACGAGGCCTCGTCGATCACGACGTCACCACTGCGGATCAGCGAGGTGTCGGGGTCCTCGTTGCGGGCGGCGGCGAGGCGGCCGATCACCAGCCGCAGCCGGGCCTCGATCTCGGCCGGGCCGGCGGTGTCGAGCAGGACGTCGTCCGCGCCCCAGTCGGCGTTCACCGCGGTCAGGCCGCCCTCGGTGACGACCAGGATCAGCGGTACGTCGATGCCGGTGGTGCGGATCAGCCGTGAGGCCCCGCGTACGGTGACCAGGTCGCGCCGGGCGTCCAGCAGCACAGCGTCGGCGTCGGGGGCGTCGACGAGCGCGGCGACCTCAGCGGGCAGGATCCGGATCTGGTGCGGCAGCAGGGCGAGCGACGGCAGGACCTCTGTTGAAGCCTGCAGCGCGTTGGTCAGCAGAAGCAGCGTGCTCATGCTGTCTCCTTGTGCTGGTCGTCGGATCCCTGGTGGGTGACCCGGTCCTTATGCACGTCAGGCCCCGTCGGCGTCATTGCCGGGGGCCCGAGACACACTGGTTAGCAACAGCAAGCTGACATAATAGCGGAAGGCTTAACCGACTAGTGAGGCTGCACCCACATGCCGGAAGTGACCATCAGGTACTTTGCCGCCGCGCGCGCCGCGGCCGGCGAGTCCACCTCGATCGCTGAGGCGGCGTCGATCAAGGACCTCGTCGGTACCGTCTCGGACGGCCGCCCTGAGTTGGCCCGGGTGCTGGGCATCTGCACCTTCCTCCTCGACGGCGAGCGCGTCGAGGCCGACGCCCCCCTCCGCGAGGGCGCCCTGGTCGACGCCCTCCCACCCTTCGCCGGCGGCTGAGCCGCCCGTACTCCGAACCATCCGGCGGTGGGCCAGCCGGTACTGCGAACCACCCGGTGGCTGACGGGGCCGGCACTGCGAACCGCCGGTGGCTGAAGGGCCGGTACTGCGGCAATTCCGTGGCCTTGGGCAACTCTGTGAGTCAGTCGGTGGGGCGGCCGCGGAGGCGTTTGGTCTCGCCGCGGCGCTTCTTCTCGTCCAGCCGCCGCCGCACCGCGTTCTTGCTGGGTCTGGTCGGGCGCCGTTTCCGGGGCGGCGCCGCGATCGCATCGCGGAGGATGGACGCCAGCCGGGTCCTCGCCGCCTCCCGGTTCCGCCACTGCGACCGCTGCTCGGATGCCGTCACCGTCAGCACCCCGTCCACCAGCCGCGATGAGAGCCGCTCGAGCGCCCGCTCCCGCAGTACTTCGTTGAAGGCTGTGGTGCCCGCCACGTCGAAGCTGAGCTCCACCCGGCTGTCGGTCGTGTTCACCGACTGCCCGCCCGGCCCACTGGAACGCGAGAACCGCCACCCCAGCTCCGCCTCCGGGATGACCACCCCCGACCGCACCACCAAGCCGCTCTCCATGGTCTCCATTCAATCCGACCGACGATCCGGACGGCGCGCGCGGGCTAGACGGCGCGCGGGCTAGCAGGTGACCGTGGCGGTGCCGGTGATGATGCGGTGGTCGGGGTGGTGCCTTCACTGCACTAACTGATCGCTTCAGAGTGAGATCGGCGTATCGGATACTGGTTGCCGATCTTCGCAGGCGGGGTCTTGCGGGGTGTCCGCTGATCCTGTCCCCGATGATCTGTGGGAGCGTGTAGCTCCGTTGCTTTAGCACATGCCGTGAGTGCAAGGCATCGGCAGCCGGGCTGACTTCCCGTGCTCGATCGTGTCGCGCCGGCGAGGATGTGTCGGCGGCAGGATGCAATCGGCCGGACCCATTGCGGATGGCGAGTGAGGATGAGCGAGAGGTCCGACCAGGAAAAGGCCCAGCTCCTGAGAGCGTCAAGGCGGTGGGTTTTGCGGGGGCGGCGCTATCGGTACCTCATGGCCCGGGCGTTCGTGATGCCGAGGTTTCGGCAACGCTGGTTCCAGTGGCGGTTGCGGAGGGCAGGCCGTCGGGTGCCGGCGGAAGATCTGGCTGTGCTGTTGGAAGGTGGGTGGCGGGAGCGGCTGGCCGCGATCTGGCTCGTCGCCGCCGGCCGGCGAGCGGATCTGCGGCCGGTGATTGAACGGGGCCTGCTCGGCGACGTCCCGTCCGGGGACCGCTGGAGCTACTGTCCGGCGTTGGCCTGCCTGGGTACCAAGGACGACGCCCGGATCCTCGTCGCCTACCTGGACCGGGCCCTCGCCCGGGTACCCGAGGAGGACGGGTTCGCCATTCAGTGCCAGCCCGAGGCTCTTGCCACGCTCATGTACCTCGACGAGCAGCTCGGCACCGACCATGCCCGCCGGTTCCTCGCCGCTGGCGGCCCGTGGAAGCGCTGGCCGGGTTCCGCCGGCGTCTCGTTGGCGCAGTACCAGGACGCCGTCCGGGCTGACGTCGTCTTCGCCGCCGGCGGTGACCCAGGCATACGCCGCATGGTGAAATTCCAGCGTCGATGAGCGGCTAATCCAGTATGTCGGCTGGCGATTTGCCAGCTGAGAGCGCGTCGTTAGGTCGTCTACGCCTCTGGAGTCTTCGGACATTGAGGGGCACCGCCGACAGCGATGCCGGCGAAGGTGTCCTCGATGGTCTCGTTGAGGCTGCTGGCTGGCGGTGCGCCGAGACTGAAGGTCCGGCGGATTCCGAGCACGCTGCCGGTGTGGCCCAGCTGATCACGTCGAGCACTTGGTCGTCGTCACCGAGATACCAGCCGCGGGTTGGAGCAGTTCGCAATGATCACACTGGCTGGTCCGGGTGGCTGCGTGACGACTGGTGACCAGCGATGGTTCTTGCGTGCCATCGGGCGAAGGCAGGCAAATCATCGTGCGCTCTGCGGGATAGCGGGCCTTGCCGAGGCTGACAGAGCGGCGGGTCTGGGTGCGTTTGCTGCGGAGGAAGGTGAGGGTGACTCCCTGGGGCGAGGGAACGAGGTGCTCGGACCGTACAACGCGGCACTGCCCGGTCCAAGGATTGAACGACCGTGTGAGCGCATTCCGCACCGACGTACGCTGGATTGTCATGAGCCCCGGGATCATCGTGCTGATCGGCGCCGTCGTAATCGGCGTCGCGCTCAGCGTGTTCAAGTCCCGGTTCGACGGACGATTCCGGGGGACTCGCCCGGTGAGGGTGGCCGGGAGGACCGAAGTGCAGGAAACGGCCGCACAGGCGGCGTCCGAGCAGGCAGCACAGGCCGGGGCGGCCGACAGTGAGGCTCACGATGACGACGCGGAGCGGTTGAGTGCAGGGGACATCGGCGAGGAGCTCGGCGAGCGGGCGACGCTGCTGCAGTTCTCCTCCGCGTTCTGCGCACCGTGCCGCGCCACCCGACGGACGCTGGCCGAGGTCGAGTCGATGGTGGAGGGCGTCCGCCACGTCGAGCTCGACGCCGAGTCCCACCTGGACCTGGTTCGCCGCCTCGACATCCTCCGGACGCCGACCGTGCTGGTGCTCGACGCCACCGGCGCGATCGTCACCCGGGCCAGCGGCCAGCCCCGCAAACCCGACGTGATCGCCGCCCTCGGTGCCGCGGTCGACCGCCAGCCGCGCTGACCCCGAACAGCACCGCGCTGACCCGCGCTAACCCGAATAGCGAAGTGGACTGTCCGTAAGTGATGCTTTGGCCATGAGCTTCCCGGCTGGTTGGTACGACGATCCGCAGGACTCCGCCCAGCAGAGATACTGGGATGGCGGCTTCTGGACGGACTACCGCCGCCCGCGCGAAGGACCCCCGCCGCCGGGCCGCCCCGCCTTCGGCCAGCAAGGTCAACAGGGCCAACAAGGTCAACAGCAAGGCCAGCAGACCTACGGGCAGCAGGGCTATGGGCAGCAGGGCTACGGGCAACAAGGCCAGCAGGGTTACGGGCAACAGGGCCAGCCGGGTTACGGGCAACAGGGATACGGCCAGGGGCTCGGGCAGCCGGGGATGGGGCGTCAGGGCTACGGCCCGCAGCAGCAGCCGTACGGGCAGCAGGGCTTCGGTTACGCGCCGACCGTGAAGTCGACCCCGGACGGTCAGCCGCTGGCCGGATGGTGGAAGCGCGTCCTTGCCCGGTTCCTGGACGGCCTGATCCTGTTCTTCGGCACGCTGCCGCTGACCGGCTACTTCTTCTACCAGTACTTCCAGGTCGCGGTGGACTACGAGCAGGACATCTTCGACCAGGCCGCGGCCGGGGAGACCCAGTTCGGCACGGGGCTGCCGTGGGAGGCCTACAAGTGGCTGCTCCCGGCGCTGGTGATCAGCCTGGTGATCAGCTTCCTCTACGAGTACTTCTTCGTCACCCGCAGCGGTGCTACGCCGGGCAAGAAGGCGGTCGGGATCAGCATCCGCCTGCGCGACGTCCCCGGTCCGCCGCCCGGTGAGGCCGTGGCGAAGCGTTTCGGCGTCTACAACGGGCTCAGCTTGCTCGGCCTCCTCCCGCTGGTCGGCACCCTGTTCAGCTTCCTGGCCCTGCTCAACGACCTCTGGCCGCTGTGGGACGACAAGAAGCAGGCCTGGCACGACAAGGTTGCCGGCACCAACGTCGTCGTCGGCCCGCAACAGCCCCGCCGTTAGCTCACCGATAGCTGACCGCGGCGGCCCACCACCGGCCCGCAGTACCGGCTCACCCATGGGCTGTCCGGAATATGATCAGTTGTCTCAATAGTTGGGACAAAAGCTGGGCGGGACGGGCCGCTTCCGTAGTCTCGTGGACGTGGAGTACACGACCTTGCTGACCAAGCGCCGCGCTGTGGACAACTGCCGCATGCGCTCGTCCCTGTGTCGTACCCACTGACCAGGCGGCGTCCCGAGCGCTCCGGAACCGGAAGCTGAGCACGGTTCCCAGCACGTCGCCTCCCGCAGCTATCGGGCGGGCCGCTCGATCCATCTCCTTCCGGGAGTGGTCATGTCCAGTCAGGCGGCAGTACAACCCCAGGTCGACCCCCGCGGTCTGCGCTTCGCCGCGGCCGTCACCACGGTGGTCCTCGCACTGACTCTCGTACTGAACAGCCCGTGGCCGCTGGCGATCCAGGCCGTCGTCTTCGCGATCTCGGTCGTGTTCGGCGTCCAGGCGTCGCCGTACGGGCAGTTCTTCAAGCGGGTGATCCGGCCCCGGCTCGGGCCGCCGCAGGAACTCGAGGACGCCGCGCCGCCACGGTTCGCCCAGCTCGTCGGGCTGGTCTTCGCCGTGCTCGGCCTGATCGGCTACCTGGCCGGCGTCGAGGTGCTCGGCGTGGTCGCCACCGGATTCGCCCTGGTCGCCGCGTTCGTCAACGCCGCGGTCGGGCTCTGCCTCGGTTGCGAGGCCTATTTGCTGATCCACCGCATTCGTACGCCAAACACCGCTACTACCACCTGAGGAGCAGCATCCATGAGCAGGGAATCCGCTCTCGTCTCGGCCGACTGGGTCGAGGAGCACAAGAATGACGCGAACGTCGTCCTGATCGAGGTCGACGAGGACGTCTCGGCGTACGACGCCGGCCACATCGCCGGTGCGATCAAGCTGGACTGGAAGGACGACCTCCAGGACCAGGTACGCCGCGACTTCATCAGCAAGCAGCAGTTCGAGGCGCTGCTGTCCGACCGCGGGGTGTCGAACGACGACACCGTCGTGCTCTACGGCGGCAACAACAACTGGTTCGCGGCCTACGCGTACTGGTACTTCAAGCTCTACGGCCACGGTGACGTCCGCCTGCTCGACGGCGGCCGCAAGCGCTGGGAGCTGGACAGCCGCGAGCTGACCGACGAGGTCGTCAAGCGCGAGGCCACGCAGTACCAGGCCAAGGAGCAGGACAAGAGCATCCGCGCCTTCCGCGACGAGGTCGAGCAGGCCATCGGCGTGAAGAACCTGGTCGACGTGCGCAGCCCCGACGAGTACGCCGGCCGGCTGCTCGCCCCGGCCCACCTCCCGCAGGAGCAGGCGCAGCGCGCGGGCCACATCCCGACCGCGGCGAGCATCCCGTGGAGCAAGGCGGCCAACGACGACGGCACCTTCCGCTCCGACGACGAGCTGAAGACCCTGTACGCCGACGCCGGCGTGGACTTCGGCAAGGACACCATCGCGTACTGCCGGATCGGCGAGCGCTCGGCGCACAGCTGGTTCGTGCTGCACGAGATCCTGGGCCAGCCGAACGTCAAGAACTACGACGGCTCCTGGACCGAGTGGGGCTCGCTGGTCGGCGTACCGGTTGCCCTCGGCGACGAGCCCGGGAAGGCCTGACCATGTGCGGAGCGAAGAAGGGCGGCCTTGACCTCAAGGGCGTCGACATCGACAAGGAAGCCGTGATCCAGGGCCAGGTACTGCGCGGCGAGGAGCCGGTCGGCGGCGCCTACGTGCGGCTGCTGGACTCCACTGGTGAGTTCACGGCCGAGGTACCGACCTCGGCGACCGGTCACTTCCGGTTCTTCGCGGCGCCGGGTAGCTGGACGCTGCGCACCCTCGCCCCGAAGGCGGAGCCGGTGGACCGGCAGGTGGTGGCGCAGTACGGCGAGGTGGCCGAGGTCGCCGTCGCCGTCTGACCGACCGGCTGGAATACCCCGAAGGGCCCGCCCTTGGCGGGCCCTTCGGCTTTGTCTCACCCCTGTGTCGATTTCCCTTACGGCGCAGGGGTTTCGTTGTTCCGTCAGCCAATCGGGGTGGCCTTGATCTCACAGCGGCGAGTTACGCGCAAGACCGCGTTTCTCACGGCTTGGGCCGTGATGTAACGGTTCGATCTCGGAGCGGCATCTTCTCGTCACCTACTGCAACCGGCTGAGTTGTGTCTGTGTCCTGGCCCGCTCACTAGGGTCACGTCATCACTCAGGGAGGAGGGGTCATGAGACCCCGCATCGGATACAAGAAGCTCGCTGCCGTCGGAGTTGCGGCGGTTGTCGGCGTAGCTTCTACGATTGCGCTGACCTCGGGTTCGGCGTCCGCCGCGCCGGTATTTGGCTACAGCGGTTACGCGTTCGGCGCCGACGTACAGACCGGGCTCGCGAACAGCGGCCCGCAGGTCGTCAGCCAGATCGCCTGCACCACGGACTCGAACCGGTCGGACCAGAACGACCTGGCCACCGCGAACGTCAACGACCAGGCGATCGCCCGGTCGGTCACCACCGACACGCACTCGTTCGACGACAAGCGCGGTAACGGTGTCACCAGCAACGCGACGGCCGTCGACATCAAGATCGGCTCGCTGCTCACGCTGACCGGCGCGAAGACCACCACCACCGCGGTCTACAAGAACGGCCAGCTGTCCTACACCGGCAGCACCACCTTCGCCGCGGTGAAGATCGGCGCCGTGTCGGTCCCGTCGCTGGTCAAGCCGGGCCCGAACACCAAGGTCGCCGTCCCGGGCCTCGGTTACATCGTGCTGAACCGCGTCGGTGGTGTGAAGACCAACACCGGCATCTACTCGTACGCGCAGGCCGTCGTGGTGCACGCGTACGTGAAGAACCGCTACATCCCGCAGGGTGTCGACGTCGCGGTGCTGAAGACCCGCGCGGAGATCACCAAGCCGGCCACCGCGATGGTGATCGGTGACGCGTACGGCACCAAGGCGAACGTCGACAAGCTGGTCACCGCCGGTCCGACTTCCTACCAGTCCACCTGCCAGGGCACTGAAGGCAAAACGATCCGGAACGCGGTCGCCGAGGTCAGCATCCCGAAGGTCGCCTCCGTGGGCGCGGTGTACACCACCAAGAACGGCTACATGGGCACCCAGAAGTCCGCCGTGAACTTCACCTCGCACGTCGCGGGCGTGAAGGTGGGCAACCTGTCCATCGGCGCGGTCGAGTCCTCCGCCTCGGCGTGGAAGACCAAGGACGGCAAGGTCGGCCTGGACTCCACCTCCAGCGTCGTCTCTGTCAGGGTAGGCAACAAGGTCTACAACGTGCCGAACAAGCCGAACACCACCTTGGAGATCCCCGGCATCGCCAAGCTGACCTTCAACCAGGTCCTGCGTCAGAAGCGGTACATCTCCGTCAACGCCCTGGTGATCGACGTCTACAGCCTGAACACCAAGGTCATCGTCGGCCACTCGGCCGCCGGCGTGCTCGGCTGATCCAGCCGACACCCCACCCTCGCTGAGCCGAACCTCACCGATTCAGCCAGGCCCCCGGACCCCCGTCCCGGATCACCCGATCCGAGCCGGGGGTCCGTTCTATTCCCCAGTACTCCGCGCCACTAGCCGCCCAGCAACCAAACGTCTGCCGGCCCACGGCCTCAAGCCATCAAGACCCCCTGAACAACAACTGCTTTCATCCGCCCAACAGATGGAAGGTCAGGCGTCCAGGATCAGGGTGACTGGGCCGTCGTTGGTCAGGGTTACTTCCATGTCGGCGCCGAAGCGGCCTCGTTCTACCTTGGCGCCGAGGGACTCTAAAGCTACACAAAACGCCTCGTACAAGGGCTCCGAGACAGAACCAGGCGCCGCGGCACTCCACGACGGCCGCCGGCCCTTCCGCGTATCGGCGTACAGCGTGAACTGACTGATCGCCAGGATCGGTGCCTGCTCGTCGGCGCACGACCGCTCGTCCCGCAGGATCCGCAGCGTCCAGATCTTCGACGCCAGTGCGGCCGCCTTCTCGGCACTGTCGTCATGCGTCACCCCGACCAGCACCACCAGCCCAGGCTCGTCGATCGCCCCGACCACGTCGCCCTCGACCATCACCGACGCCCGCTTGACACGCTGCAGCACTGCTCTCATGCGCCTAGTCTGCCAAGCTGCCATGCTCGTTGTGTGCGCCGCCTACTGCGATGGCTGTTCCTCCTCGGCCCTTGTCGGATGTACCTGCGCGGCGACGCGAACAGTGGCTCGGTTCCGGTGGTGTTCATCCTCGGCTTGTTCGCGGTCGCGGCGGTCGCTGGCGATCGGCTCGGTCTGCGCCGGGCTGGCAGTGTTGGCGGCGACGGCGCACCTGATCGGCCGGCTGCGTCGCGGGGAAAGCTAGCGGTAGATCGTCCGGTTTCCGGGACCGGCAACGGGCAAATGTCCCGTCCGCCGCCCGCATCTGGCACGATTCGTTCATGATGTCGACGTTGATCACTGTTGCCCCGACCGGTGCCGAGACCGCCAAGGCGGACTGTCCGGCGCTGCCGACCACGCTCGCGGAGCTGGTGGAGACGGCCAAGCGGTGCGAGGCCGCCGGGGCCGCGATGATCCACATCCACATCCGCGACGCGGACCACCGGCCGACGCTGGACCTCGGCCGCCTGACCGACACCGTGACCGCGATCCGGGAGAACACCGCCCTGATCGTGCAACTGTCGACCGGCGGCGCCGTGACCGACCCGTTCGAGCGCCGCCTCAAGGTCCTCGACGCGGCGCCGGACTCCTGCTCGCTGACGATGGGCACGGTCAACTTCGGCGACGACGTCTTCATGAATCCCTGGCCGTTCGTAACCGAGCTCTACCAGCTGACCCAGGAGCGCGAGGTGGTCCCGGAGTTCGAGCTGTTCGACCTCGGCCACGTCGCCGCGCTGAACCGGCTGCTCGACAAGTCCGGCCTCCCGTACGGCGGCAAGGTGCACTGCGACCTGGTGATGGGCGTTCCCGGCGGCATGCCCGGTACTACGGACGCGCTGGTTGCCGCGGTCAACGGACTGCCGGCCGGCGTGACTTCCTGGTCCGCGACGGGTGTCGGCCGGACCACCCTCCCGGTGGCGCTGGCCGCGCTATCGAAGGGCGGCCACCTCCGCGTCGGTATGGAAGACACACTCACCCTCGCCAAGGGTCAGCCCGTCACCCACAACTCCGAGCTCGTCGAGCGCGCTGCCACCTTGGCGACGCTGGCTCAGCGCCCGCCGATGTCCCCGGACGATGCCCGCGACCTCCTGAACGTCAAGCGCCGCGCCTGAATCACCGCGACGAGTACGCCGACCAGCACAATCGTGGCCTCAAGCAACAACCAGTCGCGCAGGTAGTCCCGCGGCAGCACCGTCGGGTTGATCCCCTTTCCCTGCCGGAGCAGCAGGGGAATCGCCACCAGCGTGGTGATTCCGACGTACAGCAACGTCGTACGGACGGTGGTCACCGTGCGGTGGTGGCCCGGCCCGATCGACCAGCGCGTCAGCAGCCAGCCGACGCCGAGGGTCAGCGGGACAAGGAGGAAGTCGTCCGCGACCACGGCGCCGGCAAGCCAGAACGGCAACCGGATCAGCGCATGCACACTGAGTGTCTGCAGCAACAACCTGAGCCCCCACAGCCCGAACCCGACACCCACAACCCCCAGCCCAACCCGCATGGCGATGGTTGCGGTCAGTCGGCTCCGCAGCCGCCGGATCGGTGACGTCATGTGAGGACCTCCAGCCGGTGGACCCATTTGGTTTGGAGGACGCCTGGTCTGTTCGGGGCGATGATGCGGGCCGGGAAGCCGTGGTCCAGGTCGAGGTCGGTCCCGTTCAGGCGCAAGGCGAGCAGGGTGAGGGGATCTTCCGCGAACTCCAGAGGAAGCTCGCTGGTGGCGTAGAAGCCGCCCTTCTCCATCGAGACCACCCTCAGGCTCGACCCCTCAGGAGCACCACAAAGCTTCAGCAAATCCTTGACCCGGATGCCCTCCCACCGAGCACCTTGGCTCCAGCCCTCGACACAGGCGATCGGCAAGTCGGACCGGCTCTGCGGTAAGGCGCGCAGCTCATCGAGTGAGTAGGAAAGTTGCTCCGGGCCCGTAATAGTGAAGCGCCAGTCCGCCGCGACCATGCCGACCCCGGCGTCCCGAGCAGTGCGGTTGACCGGAAGCTCTTGCGGGCCGACGTTGGGCATGCGTGGCGCCAGTACTGCGACCGGCCCTAACGCGGGTACCGATTGGCCGACCGAGGTTATTCCCACCAGGGCTACCGCGCCGGCGACGGTTCGGAACAACCCGCGACGGCTCAACCCAGTGATTGCTGGTGGCAACGATTCGGTCGGATCCGAGACCGGAGTACGGTCTGCCGGTGTCCTCCGCCAGTTCGCGACGATGAGCGGCAGCTTGATCGCGAGGTGCATCAGCAGGGCGCCGACGATGATCCACGCCAGCGCATAGTGCGTTTCCTTGAAGGGGAACGGCCATGGGTACCA
Source organism: Kribbella qitaiheensis (assembly GCF_042657745.1). Lineage (GTDB taxonomy): Bacteria > Actinomycetota > Actinomycetes > Propionibacteriales > Kribbellaceae > Kribbella > Kribbella qitaiheensis. Next base: position 93,604 of record NZ_JBHSKE010000051.1, read on the forward strand.
CTGCAGCGTGTTCAGGAAGCCGATGAACAGCTCGAGTGCCATCGCAGCCACCAGCACGGCGATCGAGAGACGCTCGAAGACCGTGCCCAGCGCCTTCCGGCCAGGCCACGGAAGCTTCGTGAACAACTTCGGATAGACGGTCCAGAGCTTCGCCAGCAGCAGCGGCACCGAGACGATCCCGGTCAGTACATGTAGGCCCTGCGTGACCCGATAGAGCGAGGCCGGGCGGCTCGGGATGAGGAGCCAGCCGGGCGTCGCCTGCTGGAAGTGGCTGAACAGCCCGGTGAGGAAGCAGATCGTCACCGCGACCCCCAACCACCGCCCGATCACGGTCGCGACCCGCGGATGATGCAGCGGCGAGGGGAACGCCTTCTCCGTCGGTAGCTCCGGCAGCTTCATGCGTCCATCACAACCCGCGATCGAGCGTCGGTCAGGCCCCCGCCGCTTACTGCTCACGAACGCCCGAGCAGGTCTCTTACGGCTCCCTCACAGCAGGGCTCCAACGCTTGCAACCCGACGACTTTCAACCACTCAGGCGGCCTCCCCGGGCTGGCTGACCTCGGGGGGATCCGGAGTGGTGGGGAGTTGCGTCGGAGGGCGGTTGGTACCTCGTCCCCTTAGGCTGGGGAGGCTCGAGGAGAGGAGAGGGTCAGGGTGAGGACGCAGCAGCGGCCGTCGGACGATGACGAGCGCGCTATGGCCGACCTCGCGGAGGTGTCCGACTGGAAGCGCGTCTGGGGTCCGCCTGAGACCGGTCTGGACGCGATCCGCGCCCTGGTGTCACGCGTGACCGCGGCCACCGGCTGGCGACCCTGGGCCCCCGGCAATATCGACCCGACCCGCTACACCTGGGGTCTGGTGACGCCGCGCCAGACCGTGATGCTGGTGCTGCCCGACGCCGTACTGCCCGAGAGCCCCCGCAGCGGCTGGTCGGCGTACGAGATCGCACCGGACGAGATTCCCGACGCCGAGGACGGGCTCGACGAGCACTGGCCGGGACAGCTGGAGCTGGCCCGGCAGCACTGGGGCGACCCGGTATTCGTTGGCCCGGGCAACGACCCGCGGATTCCCGGCGAGTGGCGCGGCCGCCGCCGGCACCTGGCGGTCTGGCTGCGGCCGGGCGCCGAGATTCACCTGTACGCGACTCAGCCCGAACCGGATGCGGCCACCGTCGCCGCCGGATTCGGGTACTCCGTCTATGCGAGCGAGGTGGCCTGATGGCGATCGAGGAAGATCTGCTGAGGGACCTGTACCGGATCATGCACAGGATCGCCAGCCGGCTGATGCAGCGGCGGCAGCAGGGCCAGGGGCTGTCCCGCGAGCGGGAGCTGCGCTCGCTGATCGAGGAACTCCGCGATCTGGTACAGCAGGACCGCGAGGCCGGGTCGATCGCGGACCAGCTGACCCCGGAGCAGCGCCAGCAGGTGTACGAGCGGGAGGCGCGGCGGATCCAGGCGGAGCGCGACCGGCAGGACAACGAGGCCGACCGCGACCCGGACCTGGACCCCGAGCTCGACCCGAACGACCGGGACCCCAACGAGTCGGACCGGGACCCCAACGATCTGGACGGCGACCAGCTGGACGACGCGTCGGAGCGGCGGGACCGTGACGAGCAGGAGAGCAATCGAACTGATCGGGACCACGACGGCCGCGACGACTCGAAGGAGCGGCGCGACGAGGCCGACGCCCAGCGGGAGCAGCAGAACGACGGCGACGGCAACGGGAAGGACGACGCCGCCGAGGCACGCGCGGAGAACCGGGCCGAGCAGGACGCGGAACGCCAGCAGGCCGAGGAACGCCGCCAGGCCGAGGAGAACCGCGAGGGCGACGGTCCTGACGTAGTTCCCGCCGCGGCTACCGGTGCCGCCGCGGGTGCTGCGGCAGTGGTCGCTGCCGACGAGTTGGAGGACCGCCTCGAGGCGGACCGGCTCGAGGAGCGGGCCGGGGCGGACAGCCCGGCCGTCGACGGTCCGGAGGCGGCGCAGGACGGACCCGAGGCGGCGCAGGACGGACCCGAGACCGGTCGGGACGGGCCTGAGGTTGGGCAGGAGCCGCCGGCGGCCGAGGCCGAAGGGCTGGATGCAGACGGTGGACAGAGTCCGGAGACGACGCTTGGGCCCGACGGCCGACCCGGCACGATCGAGCCAGGCATGGAATCGACCAGCGCCGACCGGAGCCAGGCAGACCAGCTAGAAGGCGAGCAGACCGAGCCCGACCGGGACCCCGCCCAACAACAGGAACCCGGCCAGGACGGCCCACAGCCGGCCCTGCCTACGGCTGGGGATCAGCGGGCGGCGGCTGAGGCCGCGGCGCAGAACCAGCAGGGGCGTGCTCAAGATCCTGTGGAGACCCAACTCGCCGCGGACCGGGAGCGAAACCAGTCGGCAACCGGCGAGAACGTGCAAACCACCGGCCAGAACGGGCAGGTCAACGGTCAGGACGCCCAGGCTGCGGGTCAGAACGGTCGCAACGGGATGTCTTCCGCCGAGATCGAGAAGCTCCGAGCGGCCACCCAGGACGGCACCGCCCCGGCGAACGGCGCGACCCAGCGCTCCGGCGAGCCCGCGGTCGCAGCCGGCCATGGTGGCCGCACCGCAGGCGCCCAGCACCGCGACCTGAGCACCCGCGGTACCGGCGGCCGAGGCAACGAAGGCTCCGGCCCCGAACGCTCCCGAGAGTGAGAGGAAGTACTAGATCAGTAGACGATTGCCTGGGCGTTGTCGGCGAGGATTTCTTCGGTGAAGGCGGGGGCGCCGGCTATGCGGGTGCCGGGGAGCAGGTCGGACTCGGTGAGGTCTCGGCGTTTGGCGCATTGGGTACAGGCAGTTAGTTGGCCGCCGGCGAGGACTGCGGCGACGAGGTCAGCGAGGGGTGCTGCGTGGGGGAGTTCGAAGGACTCGGCCCGGCCCGGTACTGCGAACCAGACGGCCTCGCCCGTGAGCCACAGAGACACCGTGGCTCCGGCGGCTACAGCGGTGGCGGCCACGGTGAAGGCCTGGTTCGCGCGTTCGGGTTCTTCGGCACCTGCGGTCAGCTTGATCACCAGAGTGCGGGACATCACCCCACCGTAGTCCAGGGCCAAGCACCGCATCCCCTAGACTGCCGAACGTGCTCCACGTCATCTTCACGACCCTCCTGGTGCTGGTCACCGTGTTCATGGGCTGGTTCTCGGCGTACGTCGTCTACCGGCTGTACCGCGGCCGCAGCGCGAGCTGAGGTCGGCTGATGGCGTTCGAGATCCCGCAGGACCTGCACCCCGACCTGATGCCGCTGGCCTGGCTGCTCGGCCGCTGGGAAGGTCGCGGGCACGGCGACTACCCGACGATCGAGAAGTTCGAGTTCGGCCAGCAGATCGACTTCAGCCACAACGGTAAGCCCTACCTGCACTACGTCAGCCAGACCTACGTGGTCGGCGAGGACGGCACGAAGGAGCGCCCGCTGGCGGTCGAGACGGGCTTCTGGCGGCCCAAGCCGGACAACAAGCTCGAGGTCGTGCTGGCGCACCCGACCGGTTTCGCGGAGATCTACTACGGCGAGATCGACGGTGCCAAGATCGAGATGCGCACCGACGTGGTGGCGCGCACGGTGACGGCCAAGGAGGTCAGCGCCGGCCACCGGCTGTACGGCCTGGTCAAGGGCGAACTGCTCTGGGCCTACGACATGGCCGCCGAGGGCCAGCCCCTCCAGCCCCACCTCTGGGCCACCCTCGTCCGGGTCTAGCTCTTCAGGGTCTAGCTCTCGGAGACCCAGGAGTACTCGACTTTCGGCCGTCCGCTGCGGCCGTCGTAGCGCTGGGTGCGCAACGCCTGTCCCTGATCGGCCAGGTGCTCCAGATACCGCCGCGCCGTGATCCGCGACGTCCCCAGCGACGTCGCGACCTCCTCGGCCGTCCGCCCCTCGCGATCACCCAGCAACGTCACCACCCGGTCCAGCACGGACCCGGCCAGCCCTTTCGGCACCGAGGAAACAGTTGCTGGGTGCAACAACCGGTCCACCTCGTCCTGGTCCGCGACCACCTGACCGGCCTCTGCCGCACGGCGTTGCCGGGCATAGGCGCTGAGCCGATCCCTCAACGTTTCAAAGGCAAACGGCTTCAGCACGTACTGCACGACCCCGATCCGCGCCGCCGCTTGGACCGCCGCCACCTCCCGCGCCGCAGTCACCGCCACTACGTCCGTTTGATTGCCCGCAGCACGCATCCGCCGTACGACGTCAAGTCCGTGGCCGTCGGGCAGGTTCATGTCCAGGAGCACCAGGTCCACCTGATCGCGGCTGAGCACCTGCAGCGCGCGGGCCGCAGTACCGGCTATTCCGAGGCAGGAGAAGCCGGGCAGGCGGTCGACGTACGTGCGATGCGCTTCGGCCGCGACGGGATCGTCCTCGACCACCAAGACCCGCAGGTCAGGCACTGGCACTCACCGCCCGGGGCAGGCGCACCCGGACCGTCAACGCAGGCACCTCGTCGATCTCCGAATCGGGGTCGACCATCAACGTGCCCTCCCAGCGCTCGACCGTACTGCGAACCAGCACGAGGCCGAGTCCGTGACCGGGCTCGGCCTTCGTGGTCCAGCCACGGTCGAACATCCGGGCCAGCTCAGTGGCTCCGAGCTCAGCACCCGTGTTCGTGACGGCCAGATCGATGGCATGGGGAGTCGTCCCCGCCTTGAGCTCGACCCGGCGCGGAGCGGGTCCACCCCGAGCGGCCTCGATCGCGTTGTCGAGCAGGTTGCCCACCACGGTGACGACGTCCTGAGCTGGCAGCCGCGTGTGCAAGGCCTGGGTACCGAGTTCCAGCGTCAGCAGCACACCACGTTCCTGGGCCTGGGCCAGCTTGGCGAGCAGCAACGACGCCAGCACGGGATCGCCGACCGTGCCGACCACCCGGTCCGTCATCGCCTGGGCCAACTGCAGCTCGGAGACGGCGAACTCCCGGGCCCGCTCCGGGCGGCCGATCTCGATCAGACTGACCACGGTGTGCAGGCGGTTCGACGCCTCGTGGTTCTGCGCCTGCAGCGATTCCGCCAGGCTTCGCACGGCGTCCAGCTCGCCGAGCAACATCTGCAGCTGGGTGTGATCGCGCAGGGTGATGATCCGGCCGGAGTGCGTCGGCTGCTGGTTCACCACGACGACACCGAGCGCGCCAAGATGCAGTTCGTCGTACGCCGTCCGTCCGTTGCCGAGGAGGCTCGACAGGGTGGCCGGAAGGTGGAGTTCCTCGACGCTCGAGCCGGGAGGGACGTCGCGGAGGCCGAGCAGGCGGCGTGCCTCGTCGTTGACCAGCCGGACCCGGCCGCCCGAGTCGACCAGGAGCAGGCCCTCGCGGGCGGCCCGCAGTACGCCCTCGTAGAAGTCGAGCATCCAGGCGAGGGACTGGGTCCCCATCCCGCGCGTGGCCCGGCGGACCCGCCAGCTCACCAGCGCGTTGCCGGCGACCGCGACTCCCAGCGTGAGGCTGGCGATGCCGAGCATGGACCGCACTTCGAGCTGGATAAGGTCGCCCCAACCAGGCGGTGTGACCCCGGCGGCAGCCGCGTCCCGGTCGGCCTGGGCCCGGGCGCGGGACAGCAGGGTGATCCAGATCAGCAGGATCAGCACCGCGGCCGTGGCGGTCTGCAGCCAGAGCACCTGGCGGCGGAGCTCCCACGGCCGTTGCCTCATGCGGACATTGTGTACACCAATGCCGCCACTGGTCGCCATCCGCCGGGCTGCTCACACCGGCTGCGAACGATATGAACGAAATGAGCGGTTTCCCTGTGCGTCACGTCACAGTTACTCAGAACCACCCGCCCGGCCGATAGGAGTGTCCCCCATGTCGAGCCCGACAGATTCCCGACCGACGCCGGTCCGCAACGACCGGACCCACTTCCTCTACATCGCCGTCATCGTCGCCGTTCTGCTGGGGATCGGCGTCGGCTTCCTCTTCCCGGATTTCGCGGTCGAGCTGAAACCGCTCGGTACCGGATTCGTCAACCTGATCAAGATGATGATCAGCCCGATCATCTTCTGCACGCTGGTGCTCGGCATCGGCTCGGTCCGGCAGGCCGCCAGCGTCGGCAAGGTCGGCGGTCTGGCGCTCATCTACTTCATGGTGATGTCGACCGTCGCGCTGGGCATCGGCCTGGTGGTCGGCAACCTGGTCCAGCCGGGATCCGGCCTGAACCTGACCGACAAGCTGCGCGAGAGCGGCCAGACCCAGGCGGCCGGCGCACACGAGAGCACCACCGACTTCCTGCTCGGCATCATCCCGAAGACCATCCTGTCGGCGCTGACCGAGGGTGAGGTGCTGCAGACCGTCTTCGTCGCGCTGCTGGTCGGCTTCGCCCTGCAGTCGATGGGCACCAAGGGCCAGCCGGTACTGACCGCCATCGGGCACATCCAGCGGCTCGTCTTCAAGGTGCTGTCGATGATCATGTGGGCCGCGCCGATCGGTGCGTTCGGCGCGATCGCGGCCGTCGTCGGCGCCACCGGTATGGACGCCCTGGTCAGCCTCGGCAAGATCATGCTGGCCTTCTACGTCACCTGCCTGCTCTTCGTGATCGTCATCCTCGGCACCATCCTGAAGGCGGTCACCGGGATCTCGATCTTCCAGCTGCTCAGGTACCTCGGCCGTGAGTTCCTGCTGATCGTGTCGACCTCGTCGTCGGAGACCGCGCTGCCGCGGCTGATCGGCAAGATGGAGCACCTCGGCGTCGGCAAGCAGGTCGTCGGCATCACCGTGCCGACCGGGTACTCGTTCAACCTGGACGGCACCGCGATCTACCTGACGATGGCGTCGCTGTTCATCGCCGAGGCGATGGACCAGCCGTTCTCGATCGGTCAGCAGATCTCCCTGCTGGTGTTCATGATCGTGGCCTCGAAGGGTGCCGCCGGGGTGACCGGTGCGGGCCTGGCGACGCTGGCCGGCGGTCTGCAGTCGCACCGGCCGGAGCTCGTCGACGGCGTCGGCCTGATCGTCGGCATCGACCGGTTCATGTCCGAGGCGCGGGCGCTGACGAACTTCGCCGGCAACGCGGTCGCGACCGTGCTGGTCGGCCACTGGGTCGGCGCCTTCGACAAGGCCCAGGCCCGGCAGGTCTTCGCCGGCGAGGACCCGTTCGACGAGGCGGCCTTCGCGGCCGGCGACACCCATGCGGGTGACGTTCCCGAGGCCGGCGAACCTGCCGCCCAGGACGCCACTCCAGTCCGCACCTGAACCATCTGTCCCACCCCTCCACGCTGCCCGTCAGCTCCCACCCGCCTGGGACCTGACGGGCAGCGTTCTACTTCCCGGCGAGCTGCTCGATCACCGGGGCGAGGTCTTCCAGGTAGGTGGAGTTCACGCTGATGTAGGAGGCGCCGAACTCGTCCCGCCGGCGCTGCAGTTCATCGGCCATCTCCTGCGGCGTCCCGCGCAGCAGCATCAGCGAACCACTCGCCTCGAGCGTCGCGGCATCCACTCCAGCCGCCTGCTTCGTCCACGGCGGCAGCTCCTTGGTCCCGGCCGCGAAGAGGTTCATCGCCAGCTCGATGTCGTCCGCTCGCGGCCCAGCCAGCTCCCGGAGCTCCCGGGCCAGCTGCACGACGTCCTCGCGCGGTGTCAGCGCGGACTTGGCCAGCGACACGATGTCGGCCCGTGCGGCCGCCAGAGCGAGCATCCGTGGTCCACCAGCGGCCAGCAAGATCGGAGTGTGCCGCTCGCCATCCAGCTTCTGCAGCTGGTCCAAGGTGTCCCGGACCTGGTCCCTCCGCTCCTTCGGGGACCCGAACGGCAGCCCGAGCTCAGCCGCGAACTCCTCGACGCCGGGCCGGCCCGTACCGATGCCGAACTCGAACCGCCCGTCGGTCAATACGGTCAACGTGTGAGCGTCCCAGGCCGCCGCTCGAGGGGGCCGCAGAGGGGCGGCGGCGACGAAGGTGCCGACCCGGATGTCCGCGGACGCCGCCGCCACCGCGAGGGACGGGAACGGTGACAGCAACTGGAGCCCGTCGGGCATCAGCACTGTCGAGTACCCGAGGTCAGCGGCCCGGCGTACGGTCGTCTGCCACTCAGCGGCGCCTCGGTCGGGGCTCGCCACCACACCGAACCGGAAAGCTCTGTCAGTCATCGTTCTGCTCCTCTCAGGATGTGCTTCCAGCCTCGCTTCGCGTGGTGTTGTCCACATCCCACAGCGGGAGACATCCGCCCTACGCCGCTGGACGTACTCTGGTGACATGTCACTGACGCGCAGCCCCCTGCTCGATCTCCCGGGCGCCGTGGAGGCCGATGGTCTCGACGCCGGGGTCGCCGCTCACTACGGCTCCGACCTGCGCGAGCAGCGGGCGCTGGTCGCCGGCAAGGGGTACGTCGACCTCTCGCACCGCGAGGTGGTCACCATCAGTGGACCGGATCGGCTCACCTGGCTGCACGCACTGACCACCCAGTACTTCGAGGGCCTGCGTCCGGGCACCTCCACCACGGCCCTGCTGCTCTCGCCGACCGGTCACGTCGAGCACGCCATGTACGGCGTCGACGACGGCGAGACGTTCTGGCTGCACACGGAGCCGGGTGCCTCCGCGGCGCTGGTCGAGTGGCTCCAGAAGATGGTGTTCATGTCGCGGGTGGAGATCACCGACGTGACCGCGGACTACGCGATCGTCTGGAGGCCGGGCGACGCTCCCACCGAAGGCCCGCTGACTCGTAGCGGCGCGGATTCGCTCGGCGGGCATGAGGTGTTCCTGCCGCGGGCCGAGTTGACCGCGTTCGCTGAGCTCGCCGGACCGCCTGCCGGCGTCTGGGCGTACGAGGCGTTGAGGATCGAGGCGGGCAACCCGCGGCTCGGGCTGGACACGGACGAGCGGGCGATCCCGAACGAGCTCGGCTGGCTCGGCGTCGGCGTACACCTGGACAAGGGCTGCTACCGCGGTCAGGAGACGGTCGCGCGGGTGCACAACCTGGGCCGTCCGCCGCGACGGCTGGTTCGGCTCCACCTGGACGGGTCCGTGGATCACCTGCCGGCCCACGGGTACGCGGTACGGGCGGGTGAGAAGCAGGTCGGCTTCATCGGGTCGGCCGCGCGGCACCACGAGGACGGGCCGATCGCGCTCGCGCTGATCAAGCGGTCGGTGGACCCGGCCGCCGTGCTGGAGGTCGTCGCCGAGGACCAGCCGACGGTCACCGCCACCCAGGAACTCCTGGTCGACCCCGAGGTCGGCCTGCACGTCCGCGCCCGGCTCTGAGCGTCCGCGCCCGGCTGTGAGCGGGATCATCTCCAATCCGGGTTTTTGCTCCTGACGTCTGAGCCGTACAGTTCCGCTGTGACCGAACCTGTGATCGTCGCCGACGTCGTCCGCAGCGGATTCGTGGAGGGCCATCACCGCGGCTCCGTCGTGGTGACCGCTCCCGACGGAGCCGTCGAGTGGTCCGTCGGCGTGGTGGACCAACCGATGTTCCCCCGCTCGTCGAACAAGCCGATGCAGGCGCTCGGCATGCTCCGCAGCGGCCTCGACCTGGACGGCGAACTTCTAGCCCTCGCCGGCGCGTCGCACTCGGGCGAGCCGTTCCACCTGGACGGCGTACGGCGGATCCTGGCCGGCGTCGGCCTGGACGAGTCGGCCCTGCGCACGCCCCCGGCGTACCCGATCGACGAGCAGGCGCGGGACGAGTGGGTCCGCACCGGGCACGCCGTCGACCCGATCACGATGAACTGCTCCGGCAAGCACGCCGCGATGATCGCGACCTGCGTCGTGAACGGCTGGCCGATCCACGACGACGCGCACGCCAAGAGCCCGGACGGAGTCTGGGGCCGCGACGACTACCGGTCGCCGGAACACTCTGTCCAGCAAGCGATCCGGACCGCGATCGAGGACTCCGCCGGCGAGAAGGTCTCGTACGTCGCGGTCGACGGCTGCGGTGCTCCGCTACTGGCGATCAGCCTGGCCGGCCTGGCTCGCTCGTTCGGGTTGTTCGCGGCAGCGGCCGAGGGGACCCTCGAGGCGCGGGTGGCGAACGCGTTCCGGGCGCACCCTGAGTACGCGAGCGGCAGTCGCCGGGACGAGGCCGCGCTGATGAAGGCTGTTCCGGGGCTGATGTGCAAGGCGGGGGCCGAAAGCGTTTACGCGGTAGGCCTTCCCGACGGCCGGGGCATCGCGGTCAAGGTCGAAGACGGCACCCCCCGGGCCCGCGCGGTCGTCATGGCCGCCACCCTCCAGCACCTCGGCCTGACGAACGACGAGGTCGAGTCCCAGACCCGCCACCCCCTCTACGGCGGCGGCATCCAGGTCGGCTCCGTCCACCCGAATCCTTCCCTCTTCAAGTAACTCGCTCTCACGTCACCCGTACTGCGCGCCGCACCACGGCCCGCAGTACGGGTGATTGCTGTCACGTCAGGTCTGCTTGCAATTGCAAGCACCTTGCTAGCACACTGGACGCATGGCCAGATTGGGTGATCGCGTTGCTGGATCCGTTGGGTCGGTGGGGGAGTACCTCGCCGAGCAGCGGCGCCAGGCGCAGCTGTCGTTGCGGCAGCTCTCCGATCTGGCAGGCGTGTCGAACCCGTACTTGAGCCAGATCGAGCGCGGCCTGCGGAAACCGTCGGCCGAGGTGCTGCAGCAGCTCGCGAAGGCGCTGCGGATCTCCGCGGAGACCCTGTACGTACGGGCCGGCATCCTCGATCCGGACGACAGCGCGGACGGCGCCCGGCGGACTCCGGGCGTGGTCGACGCGGTACTGCTCGACCCCGCGCTGAACGAGCGGCAGAAGCGCGTGCTGCTCGACGTGTACGCCTCGTTCGTCCGTGAGAACACTCCCGAGCCCGCGGAGACGCCCAGCGCAGTACAGACCGAGCCTGCTGCGCAGGCCGCACCGGCGAAGAAGCCGGCCGCCAAGAAGACCCCTGCAAGAAAAAGCACCACCAAGTAATCACTGAGTAGTTCCAGACCCCGCTGAAAACCTTCCGAGGAGATGCCTGATGGCAACCCGTACCCCTGTCAACCCGCTCTACGTGATCGCCGGCGCCGGCGACCTGGCCGTGGAGAAGTTCCGCGCCGTCAGCGACGACGTCACCACCCGGTTCGCCGCGCTGGACCAGAAGACGCTGCAGACCGAACTGACCAAGCGCCAGGCCGAGCTGAGCAAGCGCCTCGAGGCGCTCGCCGCCGACGCCAGGACCGTGCCGGCCAAGCTGCGTGAGCTGCCAGCCGTCGCGCAGGCCGGTCTGACCACCGTGCTCGGCCAGGCCGAGGAGACCTACGACGACCTCGCCGCCCGCGGCCAGGACATCGTCACCCGGATCCGCAGCCAGAAGGCCACCGAGGACCTGGTCACCCAGGCGAAGACCACGGCCGGCAAGGCCAAGGCCACCCGCACTACCGCGCGCAAGACCGCCGAGACCGCGTCGCGCAACGTGAAGGCGACCACCACGAGCGCCCGCAAGACCGCCAAGACCGCCACCAAGGCAGCCGGCTCCGCCGCTTCCAAGGTCGGCGACTGACCGTAGTCGTCACGCTTCAGCAGGCACGGGTGGTCCACATTCTGTCGTTCGGCAGAGGTGGGCCACCCGTGTGCTGCGTTAGGCTCTAACGCATGCTCCCACTCGCCACGTTCTCGACCCTGTTCCCCGGGTTCGCGAATCCGATCGACGTCATCTGGTGGGTGCTGTTCGGCATCAAGCTGGTCGCCTTGCTGGACGCCGCCTTCCGCCCGCGCGCGGTCTTCGTCGCCGCGGACAAGCTCACCAAACCCGGCTGGGTGCTGATCCTGGCCACCTTCACGCTGGGTCAGCTCTTCCAGAGCTGGCTGAGCTTCTTCGGCCTGATCGGCATCGTCGCGGCCGGCGTCTACCTGGTCGACGCCCGTCCCGCCCTCCGAGCCGCCGCCGGCCGAGGCCGCGGAGGCTGGGGCATCCGCCGGCGCCGGGGTCCGAGGCCGCTTTAGCTGTACTGCGGCACGCGCCGTCGGCGGCACTGGCTGCCTGTTCCGCGACCGGCACCGGTGGTGCCTGGCAGCGGGCATTCACCCGCGCGGTCGGTCACACCCGCGGGCGGCGACTACGAGCGGTAGACGATGACCTTGTCGCCTACCTTGACCTGGTCGAAGAGGGCCTGGATCTTGGCCAGGTCTCGGACGTTGACGCAGCCGTGGGAGGCTCCGTTGTAGCCGCGGGCGGCGAAGTCGGAGGAGTAGTGGACTGCCTGGCCGCCGCTGAAGAACATCGCGTACGGCATCGCGGAGTCGTACAGCTTGGAGACGTGGTTCCGGCTCTTCCAGCCGACCGTGAACCCACCCTCGCGGGTGGCCGTCTTCTGGGCGCCGAAGCGGACGTCCAGCTGCATCTTGACGGCGCCGTCGACCACGTAGCGCAGCTTCCGGGTGCTCTTGTCGATGCAGAGTGCGACGCCGGTCGCGCAGCGGGCGTCGAGCTTCTTGCCGTTCACCACGGGTGCCGGCGGGAAGAGTTCGGCCTGGGTGGGCTCGTGGGTGACCGCGGACAGCTTCGTCCAGGTGTTCTGGTCGACGTAGCCGATCGGCGGGATCCCCTTGGTGCTCTGGAACTTCTTCACCGCGGACCGGGTCATCGTGCCGAACGAGTTGTCCATGAACTGCTTGTCGAGCAGCTTGAGCTGGACCAGGCGAGCCTCGACCTTGCGGACCGGCGCACCGCTGGAGCCGTTGCTCCACAGCGCCTTCGGGTAGATCGGCAGCTCGCCGCTGACCTCGAACTGCACGGTCTTCAGCTCGGCTGGCGCGGCAGACGCAGTGATTCCGGAACCGGCGAGTCCAGCAATTGCCGCCGTCGTGACAGCAGCAGCCAGCACACTACGCACGATCAGCGCACTACGAGTCCAGCGCATCGAAATCCCCTCGTCGATCCGTCCCTACAGCAGTGGGACGCCCTCACAGACCGGTTGGTTGGCGTCGGGCGGACGCTTCGCACCGGTCTGTTTCCCCGGTGCCGGCCAAGCGTAAGTTGCAGAAGACAACCTGGTCATCTTTTGTAAGCAACTCGTGACCAGCCTCACCCGCATCGTCACGGAGAGACTGCACCGTCACCGAGAGACTGCACCATCATGGAGAGGAAGGCGTGATGGAGATCGTACTGAAGACCGCCGACATCACCACGGTGCCCGCGGACGCGATCGTCAACGCCGCACACCATGCCCTGCGCGGAGGGGGCGGCGTGGACGGTGCGATCCACCACGCCGGTGGGCCGTCGATCCTGGCCGAGTGCATCGAGAGGTACCCGAACGGTGTTCCCACCGGGGAGGCCGGCTGGACCACCGCGGGGAACCTGCCGGCGCGGTACGTGATCCATGTGGTCGGGCCGAATTACACCGCGGGACAACGGGATCCGGCGCTGCTCGAGTCCTGTTATCGGAACGCATTGCGGCTGGCGGACGAGTTGGGAGCCAGGCGCCTGACGCTTCCGGCCGTATCAGCCGGCATCTACGGATGGCCCGCGCAGTCGGCGGCGGACCTCGCAGTACAGACGTTGCGGGAGACGGAGACCGAGGTCGAGGAGGCGACGTTCTGCCTGGTCGAACCGCGGCTCCACAAGGCGTTCACGAAAGCGTTGGAGTGACACGAACAGCGGCGGCCGGGGGAGACCCCGACCGTCGCTGCTTCTGCTGCTGAAACGAGAAAGCTCAGGCGCTGTAGACGAGAACCTTGTCGCCGATCTTCACGTGGGCGAAGATCCAGGCGATCTTCTTCTTGTCCCGCATGTTCACGCAGCCGTGCGAGGCGCCGTTGTAGCCACGGGCCTTGAAGTCCGACGAGTAGTGCACGGCCTGGCCACCGCTGAAGAACATCGAGTACGGCATCGGCGAGTGGTAGATCGACGAGACGTGGTTCTTCGACTTGCGGTAGACCTTGAACATGCCGTTCCGGGTCGGGGTCCGCTTGGCGCCGAAGCGCGCGTCCCCCACGGCAAGAGCCTTGCCGTTGACCATGAGCACCACCTTGCGGGTCTTCTTGTTGATGCAGAGGATCCGGCCTTTCATGCAGCGCTTGTCGATACGCAGCTTGCCCGGAACCAAGGTGCTCTTCGCCGTGGCCTTGGCGGCCGGGGCGACAGCCGCCTTGGGCGCAACCTTCGGAGCCACCGCCACGGCCTTGCCGGCGACCGGAGCCGCATCGGCTGTCGTGGCAGCGGTCAGGACGCCGACCCCCAGCATCGCGACCGCCGTCGTGGTGGCGCCGAGCTTACGCAGAATACCCATGTTCTTTTTTCCTTCCCCCAACTGATGTGCTTTTCACTAGGTAGACGCCATGGCGATCCGCCCGGTTGGTAACGATCCGCAAACTTCTCCCCGCCGGACCGACCAACCAGGTCAGTGATTCGCCTGTCAGGCCTTCGACTTGCGACCGAGCTTCGCGCGCTCGATCTGGGTCAGCGCGACCTTACGCATCCGGATGGCATCCGGGGTGACTTCGACACACTCGTCCTCGCGGCAGAATTCGAGCGACTGCTCGAGCGAGAGCTTGCGGGCCGGCACCAGCTTCTCGAACTCGTCCGCGTTGGAGCGGACGTTCGTCATCTTCTTCTCGCGGGTGATGTTGACGTCCATGTCGTCGGCGCGGGAGTTCTCGCCGACGATCATGCCCTCGTAGACGTCGGTGCCCGGCTCGCAGAACATCGTGCCGCGCTCCTGCAGGTTCACCATCGCGTACGACGTCGTGACGCCGGTGCGGTCCGACACCAGCGAGCCGGACGGTCGGGTGCGTAGTTCGCCGAACCACGGCTCGTAGCCTTCGAACACGTGGTGCGCGATACCGGTACCGCGGGTGTCGGTGAGGAACTCGGTGCGGAAGCCGATCAGGCCTCGCGCGGGCACCAGGAACTCCATCCGGACCCAGCCGGTGCCGTGGTTCGTCATCTGCTCCATCCGGCCCTTGCGGACCGCGAGCAGCTGGGTGACGGTACCGAGGTACTCCTCCGGGCAGTCGATCGTCAGTCGCTCGACCGGCTCGTGCCGCTTGCCGTCGATCTCCCGGGTGACCACCTGGGGCTTGCCGACGGTCAGCTCGTAGCCCTCGCGGCGCATCTGCTCGACCAGGATGGCCAGCGCCAGCTCACCACGGCCCTGCACCTCCCAGGTGTCGGGACGCTCGGTCGGCAGCACCTTGAGCGACACGTTGCCGACGAGTTCGCGGTCGAGCCGGTCCTTGACCAGCCGGGCGGTGACCTTGGTGCCCTTGATCCGGCCGGCCAGCGGCGAGCTGTTGGTACCGATCGTCATCGAGATGGCCGGCTCGTCCACGGTGATGAACGGCAGCGGCTTCGGGTTCTCCGGGTCGGCCAGGGTGTCACCGATCATGATCTCCGGGATGCCCGCGATCGCGACGATGTCACCAGGTCCGGCCGACTCGCCGGGCACCCGCTCGAGCGCCTCGGTGACGAGCAGTTCGGTGATCTTGACCCGCTGGATGGTGCCGTCGTGCTTGCACCAGGCGACCTGCGCGCCCTTCTTCAGGGTGCCCTCGTGCACCCGGACCAGCGCGAGCCGGCCGAGGAACGGCGAGGCGTCCAGGTTGGTGACGTGCGCCTGCAGCGGCGCGCCCTCGGTGTACTCCGGGGCCGGCACGTTCGCCAGGATCGTCTCGAACAGCGGCTCGAGGTCCTCGGAGTCCGGCATGCCGCCGTCCTCCGGCTGGGTCAGCGAGGCGCGACCGGCGCGGGCGGAGGCGTAGACGACCGGGAAGTCCAGCGCGCTCTGGTCCGCGTCGTGGTCCAGCAGGTCCAGGAACAGTTCGTAGGTCTCGTCCACGACCTCGGCGATCCGGGCGTCTGGACGGTCCACCTTGTTCACCACGAGGATCACCGGCATGTTGCGGGCCAGCGCCTTGCGCAGGACGAAGCGGGTCTGCGGCAGCGGGCCCTCGGAAGCGTCGACCAGCAGCACGATCGCGTCCACCATCGACAGGCCGCGCTCGACCTCACCGCCGAAGTCGGCGTGGCCGGGGGTGTCGATGATGTTGAGCGTCATCTGCTCGCCGTTGGCCATCTTGTGCCGGACGGCGGTGTTCTTGGCGAGGATCGTGATGCCCTTCTCACGCTCCAGGTCACCTGAATCCATCGCTCGTTCGTCGACGTGCTGGTGGGCTCCGAAGGCACCGGACTGCCACAGCATCGCGTCGACCAGGGTGGTCTTCCCGTGGTCGACGTGGGCCACGATGGCCACGTTGCGCAGATCATTACGGAGGGGCATGCGGAAGCGCTCCAAGCAAATTTGAGATTCGGTGGCCAGGCGGTGGCTGCGGCTTGAGCCCGTGCCACTTCGCAGGGCGCAGCGCTCCCATGGTACGGCGCACGGACCGTGACCACGAAACCGGTCACGGGGCCGGCCGCGAATCCGGTCACCCGGGGGCCGGCCCCGGAATCGGTCGCACCGAGCGTGTCCACGAAGCGGTTGAGCCTTTGACATTTCGTTCGCTGTACGTACAGTCTATGAACAGGCGCCTGGGGAGGGGCCTGCAACGGGGGGCCAGCACGGAGCGCCGAGTGTCTGCGGGGGGTGAGACTCGGCCTCCGTGGCCCTGGCCGGAAAAGAAGAGATGCCGCGATCGGTCACCACCAACCGTGAGCTACGGGAGAAGTCCCGCGAGCGGATCCTTGCCGCTGCCCTGGAGGTCTTCGCCGAGAAGGGCTACGAGGCCGCCTCGATCTCCGAGGTCACGGAGCGGGCGGCGGTGTCTCGCGGACTGGTCACCTACTACTTCACCAGCAAGCAGCGGCTCGCCGCCGAGTTGCTGGACCGCTGGCTGGACGGGATCGGCGGGATCCTCGGGCTCCAGGGCAGCGCGGATGAGCGGCTGGCCGGGATCATCGACGGCAGCCTGATGGCGGCGGCCGCCACCCTGCCGGTGCAGCGGCTGGCGATCACGCTGATGATGCTGCCGACCACGCACCCGATCTTCGCCGAGGTGGAGGCCGAGAAGGCGGGCCGGGTGCGCGAGATGGAGGACGCGATCCGGTCGATCTTCGCCGAGCGCGGCGCCGCCGAGCCGGCTGTCGAGGAGATGTTGCTCAGGGCAACACTCGAGGGCGTGACGGTGAAGATGGCGATCTACCCCGGAACCTTCCCGGTCGAGGCCATCCGCCGCCGCCTGCACGCGTCGTACGGCCTTCCGGAGCCCACCGCCCCGTTGCCGATCCCGTCACCGCAGGTCGACCGCCTCCGCGCCAAATAGCCGGTACTGCGTGCGCGCCGGTCGTCCTTACCGGACTCGGTGGACCTTGTGCTGGGCTGCTTGGGCTCGGGGGCGGACCGTGAGGCGGTCGATGTTGACGTGGGGCGGTCGGGTGGCGACCCACGCGACGATGTCGGCGATGTCCTCGGAGACCAGCGGCTCGGCGACGCCCGCGTAGACGGCTTCGGCCTTGGCCTGGTCGCCCTCGAACCTGGTCAGTGCGAACCCCTCGCTCTTCACCATCCCCGGCGCGATCTCGCAGACCCGGACCGGCTGGTCGTACAACTCCAGCCGCAGGGTGTCCACGACCGCCTTCACCGCGTGCTTGGCCGCGACGTACCCGCCGCCGCCCTCGTAGGCGACCTGGCCGGCGGTGGAGCCCATCACGATGATCTGGCCCTCGCCCGCGATGAGTGCCGGGAGCAACGACTTGGTGACCGCGGCGACGCCGATCACGTTCACCTCGTACATCCTCCGCCAGGCATCGAGATCGGCCTCGGCGACGGGTTCGAAGCCGAAGGCGCCGCCCGCGTTGTTCACCAGCAGGTCGAGCCGATCGCCCACCTCGGCGGCCAGCCGGGCGACGTCCTCGGCAACGGTAACGTCGCACCGCACCGCGCGCCCGTCGATCTCCTTCGCCAGCGCCTCGACCCGGTCCAGCCGGCGGGCCGCACAGATCACCTCGAACCCCTCCCCGGCGAGACGACGGGCCGACGCGGCCCCGATCCCACTGCTGGCTCCGGTGACGACGGCGACAGGCCTCGATGCTCCGCTCATGCCCTAAGTCTCCCAGCCTGCTTGCCTGCCGACGGAACCAGTCCGCACAGTAGAACGTCGGGTGTTCGAGACGACAGTGATCTGGCGGTCGAGGGGGCGTTGTGGGGAAGGACGAGCGCAAGCGGCGGAAGTCGAAGTCCGGCCGTACGCCGAAGCCGGTCTTCTCGCCTGAGCTGCCGCCGGAGGCGCGGGACCTGTTCGCCGAACACCCGGACCTGATGGCGCCGGCGAGTGCCCCGGCGCCGAAGACGGGGAGTGACCTGCGGCGTACGCCCGGCGAATCGGTCGCGGCCCTCTTCTTCTTCGCCGGGCTCGAGGTCGGCCTCTGGTTCCTGGCGCGATGGATCCTCCACGCCGTCTTCCCCGATGGCCTGGCCGCCTGGCTGTCTGGCGGTGCCGCGGTGTTCGGCGTCTTCCTCCTGATCGCGGCGTTCGTCGGGGCGACGACGGAGTCTCAGCAGCGCGCTCTGGCCCGCAAGCACCACGGCGAGTACCTGCTGGCGGAGGACTGGGACGAGGACGCCACCGCGCTGATGCTTCGCGCCCAGCAGGCCGTCCGGGCCGTCCAGAAGTCCGAGGTCAACAAGCAGGGCCTGCTGGACGCGGTGAAGAACGACGTGGTCCTGCCGGAGCAGCTGTGGGACCTCGGCCGGGTGCTCCAGCAACAGTCGGTACTGCGGGCGCGGCAGGCCGAGCTCGGCAAAGGTCTCGGCGACGCCCAGTTGGACCAGATCCTCGGCCCGCAGCGGCAGGCGTTGAAGCTGTCGGCGACGGCGATGGAGGAGAAGGTCGCCAAGCTCGAGCGGTACGCCGAACAGGTCCACGACGCCGACGCAGTACTCCGGGCCGAGACCGTCGCGGCGATCGCTGCGGTAGACACAGACCGGTACGTCGAACTGCTCGCGAGCACGGAGATCGCCGGAGACAGCAGCCTGATCGAGGAGCTGAGCAAGGACACCTCCCGGGTGCACTCGACCCTGGCCGGCATCCTCGCGGCGGCCCTCGAAACCGGTCAGACCCTCGCCCTTCCCAGCAAGCAGGACCCTCCGCCCGCCGGATAGGGAGAAGTCCCGATTCCCCGCGATAGCGCCGGAGTTACGCTGGCCACGTGACGCAACCCCCTGACCGTCCCCTTCGGCGGGTCGCGATGATCAGCCTGCACACCTCGCCGCTGGACCAGCCCGGGATCGGAGATGCCGGCGGGATGAACGTCTACGTGGTGGAGCTGTCCAAGCGCCTCGCCGACCTCGGCATCGAGGTGGACGTCTTCACCCGGGCGACCGCCTCCGCACTGCCGGCCAAGGTCGAGCTGAGCCCCGGCGTGACCGTGCGCAACGTGGCCGCCGGCCCCTACGAGGGCCTGTCGAAGAACGAGCTTCCGGCGCAGCTGTGCACCTTCGCCCGCGCCGTACTGCGGGCCGAGGCGATCCGCGAACCCGGGTACTACGACGTGATCCACTCGCACTACTGGTTGTCCGGCCAGGTCGGACTGCTCGCCCGCGATCGGTGGGCCGTGCCGCTGGTGCACACCATGCACACGATGGCCAAGGTGAAGAACGCGAGCCTGGCCGACGACGACGTACCGGAGCCGCCGGCGCGGTTGCTCGGCGAGGAGCAGGTGGTCGAGGCCGCCGACCGGCTGCTCGCGAACACCGCCGACGAGGCGCAGGAGCTGATCAGCCTGTACGGCGCCCAGCCCGCCAAGGTCGGGGTGGTCAACCCGGGCGTCGACCTGGAGGTGTTCAGCCCGGGGGACCAGGCGGCCGCCCGTCGTGCCGTCGGGGTGGCCGAGGACGCGATCGTGCTCGCGTTCGTCGGGCGGATCCAGCCGCTGAAGGCGCCCGACATCCTGATCCGGGCGGCGGCCAGGATGCTCGAGCACGACCCGTCGCTGCGGGACCGGCTGGTGGTGGCGATCATCGGCGGCCCCTCGGGGAACGGGATGGAACACCCGGAGTCGCACGCGCTGCTCGCCCGGGATCTGAAGGTCGACGACGTCACCCGGTTCGTGAAGCCGATGGCACGAGCCGGGCTCGCGGAGTGGTACCGGGCGGCCTCGGTGGTCTGCGTACCGTCGTACTCCGAGTCCTTCGGGCTGGTCGCGCTGGAGGCGCAGGCCTGCGGTACGCCGGTGGTCGCGGCGGCCGTCGGCGGGCTGACCACGGCCGTCAGCGACGGCAACACCGGGCTGCTGGTCCCCGGCCACGCCATCGACGACTTCGCCGACGCGCTGGGCCGGATCGCGACGGATCCCGAGCGGCGCGAGACGATGAGTCGCGCCGCGGTCAAGCACGCCCGGGGGTTCGGCTGGGAACTGACGGCGAAGAAGACGCTGGCGGCCTATCGGAGGGCGCAGGAGACGATGGCGGCCGAACTGGCCGCGGAGGTTGGTTGATGAGGGTGTCCGCGGCAGACGTGATCCGTCAGGTGCTGACCGAGAACGACCTGGAGTTCACCGAGTCCGAACCAGGGGTCTTCGCGGCCGACCTGCCCGGCGAGCGCAAGCTGAAGACCACGGTCATGCTGACCGTCGGTAGCCAGGCGGTCCAGGTGCACGCGTTCGTGGCCCGCCGGCCGGACGAGAACCACGAGGCCGTCTACCGCTGGCTGCTGGAGCGGAACCTGAAGACGTACGGCGTCGCCTTCGCGGTCGACCACCTGGGCGACATCCACCTGGACGGGCGGGTGCCGCTGCATGCGATCACCCCGGTCGAGGTGGACCGGCTGCTCGGCGCGGTGCTCGAGTACGCCGACTCGTCGTTCAACACGATCCTGGAACTCGGCTTCGCCAGCTCGATCCGCAAGGAGTACGAGTGGCGGCTGTCCCGGGGCGAATCCACCCGGAACCTGGACGCGTTCAAGGGCTGGCTGGAGCCTCGGTAGGCTGTCGTCATGACCTACCGCCTGATCCTGCTGCGTCACGGCACCAGCGACTGGAACGCCAAGAATCTCTTCACCGGCTGGGTCGACGTCGACCTGAACGCGGGTGGCGTCGAGGAAGCTCAGCGCGGCGGTGAGCTGCTGCGCGACCGCGGCCTGCTGCCCGACATCCTGCACACCTCGGTGCTCCGCCGCGCGATCCGCACCGCGGAAATCGCACTCGAGGTCGCCGACCGCTCGTGGATCGACGTCCGCCGGTCCTGGCGGCTGAACGAGCGCCACTACGGCGGCCTGCAGGGCAAGGACAAGAAGCAGACCCTGGAGGAGCTCGGCGAGGAGCAGTTCATGCTGTTCCGCCGCTCCTACGACACCCCGCCCCCGCCGATCGAGCGCGGCTCGGAATTCGACCAGGCCGGCGACCCGCGGTACTCCGGACTGCCCTCGGAGTTGCTGCCGGCAACGGAATGCCTGAAGGACGTCGTCGAGCGGATGCTGCCGTACTGGTACGACGCGATCGTGCCGGACCTGCGGGCGGGCAAGACCGTGCTGGTGACCGCGCACGGCAACTCGCTGCGCGCGCTGGTCAAGCACCTGGACAACCTGGACGAGCAGACCATCGTCGGCCTCAACATCCCGACCGGTGTCCCGCTGTACTACGAGCTCGACGAGGACTTCCACCCGCTCAAGCCGGGCGGCGAGTACCTGGACCCCGAAGCGGCCGCCGCCGCCATCGAAGCCGTCAAGAACCAGGGCCGCTGACCTCCGCCACCTCCTCCTGCTCCCGGAGATCGAGAGCCCGAGGGCGGTCGAGCTCGTCCTGCGCCGAGGATGCTGCGCGACCACCTCGGGCCTCGCCGCGGATGTGGTGGCTCCGGACACCCTGACGGGACCTCGGACAGGGAATCGGGACCTCGGACAGGAAATGCCGTGACCCAGGTCCCTGCTTCGTGTCCCAGGTCCCCACATCTGACGGCTCCCGCCGTACCGGTGGACGAAGGATGAGCCTGCGCTCATTCGTGGATCGGGGACTTGGGGAAGCGATTACCTGGAACGGAAATCCACGACTGGGTGGTTGCGACCAGGCAGCGGGGACAACAAAGGCGCCTCCGGCAACAGTCGCTGGAGGCGCCTTCGGTGGTGCGTGGGTTAGTTGTTGCTGTTGGGGGACGGGGTGGAGGCGCCGGCGCCTGAGCCTGCGGCGGTGCCGCCGACGGCGACCGGGAGCTCGCCGGTGACCAGGTAGACGACCCGGCGGGCCATCGACACGGCGTGGTCGGCGATGCGCTCGTAGTACCGGCCGAGCAGCGCGATGTCGACCGCGACCTCGACGCCGTGCGGCCAGGAGTCATCCATCATCAGCCGGAACTGGTTGCTGCGCAGCTTGTCCATCTCGTCGTCGACCGTCTCCAGCTTGGCCGCCGCCTTGACGTCGCGGGACTTGATCACGTCACCCGCGCCGTCCACCATCCGGCCGGCGACGGCGCCCATCTCCTCGATCACGGCGTGCAGCTCGGTCGGGATCGCCGGCGCCGGGTAGCGCAGCCGGGCGATCTTCGACACGTGCGCGGCCAGGTCGCCCATCCGCTCCAGGTCGGCCACCATCCGCAGCGCGGCGACCAGCATCCGCAGCTCATTGGCGACCGGAGCCTGCCGGGCCATCAGATCGAAGACCTTCTCCTCGACACCTTCGCCGGCCGCGTCCAGCTTGATGTCGGCGGCAATCACTTCCTCTGCCTGCCGGATGTCGGCGGTCAGCAGTGCACTCGTCGAGCGGCGGACGGCGGTGGACACGGTCCGGGTCATCCGTTCGAGCTCGGCAAGGATGTCGTCCAGCTGCTCGTGGTAGGTCTCGCGCATCGTGTCTGCTTCCGATCTGTGGTGTCCGGTCGTGCTTCACGGGCGGCCGTGCCGGGCCACCGCCGACCGGGTACCCGGATGCGATGGACGCCATGCTCGCCCACGGTGGACGGTAGGCGGCCCAGGTTGCCGGACGGCGACGAGTGGTGAACGGCCGATGAACAGTTAGGACGTGTTCCGGTCATCCGGTGCTCATTCGGTCTTTCCCTCCTGGTTGCCCGCGTAGCATCGGTGCCGTGGACCCCACGCTGGCTGCGGTGCTGGGCGGCGTCATCGGCGCGGCCCTGGCCCTGCTTTCACTAGGCGCGATGGTGCTCAGTGAGCGTTCCCAGCAGAAGGTTCCGGTCACTTACGACCCCGTGGTCCCCACCGGCGTAGCCACCGTGCTGTCGGTACTGCGGTCCTCGGCCGTGGTGATGGGCCCGGAGGACCAGGTGCTCCAGGCCAGCGCCCCAGCCCACGTGCTCGGCATCGTACGCGGCGAGCGGCTGGTGGTGGACGACCTGCTCACCATGGTCCGGGCGGTCCGCCGGGACGGGGAGATCCGCCAGCAGGACCTCGAGATCGTCCGCGGCCGGCTCGGCGCCACGCAGTACGTGAGTGCCCGGGTGGCACCGCTCGGCAGCCAGTTCGTGCTCGTGCTGGTCGAGGACCGGACCCGCGAACGCCGGCTGGACGCGATCCGCCGCGACTTCACCGTGAACGTCAGCCACGAGCTGAAGACCCCGATCGGCGCGCTGATCCTGCTCGCCGATGCCGTCTCCGAGGCCTCGGACGACCCTGACGCCGTCCAACGGTTCTCGGGCCGGATGCGGGTCGAGGCGGCCCGGCTGAGCCGGCTGGTCAAGGAGATCATCGAGCTGTCGCGGCTGCAGGGCGACGACCCCCTGGAGAACCCCGGCCCCGTCGACATCAACGGCGTGATCGAAGCCGCCGTCGACCGGTGCCGGGTGGATGCGGAGGACCGCGACATCAACCTGGTGGTCAAGACCGACCCGTCGCTGGAGGTGATGGGCAGCGAGGACCAGCTCGCCATCGCGATCGGCAACCTGGTCGAGAACGCCGTCAACTACAGCCCCGACGGCACCCGGGTGGCGGTCGCCGCGCACCCGATCGGGGACCTGGTCGAGATCACCGTCAGCGACCAGGGCGTCGGGATCCCGAGCAGTGACCTGGAACGCATCTTCGAGCGGTTCTACCGGGTCGACCGGGCCCGGAGCCGCGAGACCGGTGGTACCGGACTCGGCCTGTCCATCGTCAAGCACATCGCCTCGATCCACGGTGGCGACGTGCGAGTCTGGAGCGTCGAGGGCCAGGGATCCACCTTCACCGTCCGACTCCCGCTGCGGCTCGATCCCGCGACCGGGCAACCGACGGACTCCTCCATCCAGGAGGAATCCGAGCAAACCCTGACGCCGACCCCGTCAGTGGAGAAAACCAAGGAGGCAGCTTCGTGACCCGTGTGCTGGTCGTCGAAGACGAAGAGAGCTATAGCGACGCGTTGTCGTACGTCCTGCGCAAGGAAGGGTTCGAGGTCGCCGTAGCGGAGACCGGCCCCGACGCGCTGGACGAGTACGACCGGGCCGGCGCCGACATCGTCCTGCTGGACCTGATGCTGCCCGGCCTGTCCGGGACCGAGGTCTGCCGGGCGCTGCGCAGTCGCGGCAACGTCCCGGTGATCATCGTCAGCGCCAAGGACACCGAGGTCGACAAGGTCGTCGGCCTCGAACTGGGTGCCGACGACTACGTCACCAAGCCCTACAGCCCCCGCGAACTGCTGGCCCGCATCCGCGCGGTCCTGCGCCGCGGCCAGGACGTCGAGCTGCTGCCCGACACCCTGGAGGCCGGCCCGGTCCGGATGGACGTGGAACGGCACGTGGTGACCGTGTCCGGGACCGAGATCCGGCTCCCGCTGAAGGAGTTCGAACTCCTCGAGATGCTGCTACGCAATACCGGCCGCGTCCTCACCCGCGGCCAGCTGATCGACCGCATCTGGGGAGCCGACTACGTGGGCGACACCAAGACCCTCGACGTCCACGTCAAACGCCTCCGCTCCAAGCTGGAGAAGGACCCCTCCAACCCATCCCACCTGGTAACAGTCCGAGGCCTCGGCTACAAATTCGAAGCCTGACAACCGATCCCACGTAGCACCAACCTCGCCGCTCCCACCCACCCGGGAACGGCGCTCCTACGTCACGCCCTGAATGACGAGCGCAGAGGTTCGTCGGCCCGCGGTGGGGACGGGTGGACTGGAGCCCACGCGAATCCTGCGTCGTCACTCCCGCCCACCCGCGGTCCGGCGCTCCTACGTCGCGCCCCGCGGTTGGCCCCGCTGCCGATCCGGTGAGGACTTCGGCCTGTGGAGAAGTGACCACAGAGCGCTATCGGGACTATAGTATCCATATGGTGACTATACCGAGCTCATCAGTACTGAAGTGCGGATCAGGCCCGTGGATCTGAGCCATCCCATCTCCACCGCGATCCCGTCACTCGACGGGCCGGTACTGGCGGTGCTCGCAGGTACTACGCAGCCGTTGACCGGCCGGCGGGTGCACAGCCTGGTCGGTGCGGGCAGCGAGACCGGCGTGCGGAAGGTGCTCCATCGGCTGGCAGACACCGGGCTCGTCGTGGCCGTCGAGGTGGGCGCGAGCACCGTGTACACGCTCAATCGCGACCACATCGCGGCCGCTGCGGTTCAGGAGCTGGCTAGCCTGCGAGAGCTGCTCTTCGAGCGTCTGCGCGTGTCGATCGGCAGTTGGGCGGTGGCCGCTGTCCATGCCAGCGTCTTCGGTTCGGCTGCTCGAGGGGACGGCTCGCTCAGCAGTGACATCGACATCCTCTTGGTCAGCGCCGACGAGACGGATCCCGAGGACCCGGTCTGGGTCGATCAGGTCAGCGCGCTGGCCGACGGGGTGTATCGCTGGACCGGCAATCACGCGCAGATCTACGGGCTGAGCGTCGCGCAGTTGCAGGACCACTTCGCGGCAGGCGAGCCGATCGTCGAGCAATGGGCCCGCGATGCCGTCAGGGTGCATGGTCCCGAGTTCCGGCAACTGCGTCACCAGCTCGCCGGGCGGTCGCACGGATGACGCCACGTTCGACCGGGCGTACGCAGGAATGCGGTAGGGCGCCGGCGCGGGTACGACTGACCCAGGCGCGGTCCTTCCTCGACGTGGCGGAACTCGTGATCGATGACCAGAGTGGTCTGGACACGGACGGCGTCGCGGCCGCGCTGGCAGTGTTGGCGGGGATAGCTGCGGCCGACGCGGCTTGTTGCTTCACCCTCGGCCTGCGCTCCCGCGGGCAGGATCACCGCCAGGCGCTGCAACTGGTGGCGCAGGTCGGAGCGGACGGCACGAAGCTGGCCAACGCACTCGGTCGACTGCTGGACATCAAGGATGGCGCGCACTACGGCGCAGTCTTTGTCGGCAATCAGACGGCCAGAGCAGCTCTCCGCCACGCGAAGGTGCTGGTCGAGGGAGCGGAGGTCGTGCTCAGAAGGGGGTGATGCGGGTTGCTGGGATCGTGGGACCGTCGCCAAGTGCACCACTCGCACACGATCCCGCGGCCACTCGCGCACGCCTCCGGCGCCCACCTGCCCGCGATCCCGCGCAGGCCGGCGAGCTACTTCGCGCGGCCACTCGCCCCTGCAGCCCGGCAATCGCCGAGCGCGGGCGGGTGGCGTACGCAACGACAGGTAGTGCTGCGTTGTCTGTGTGCCTCGGCCGCCGGCGGTAGGTGTGGAGGTGGGCGTCGCGGCGACGTCTTCCTAATGGGTGTTATCGGGTCGGTCGCTGGCAGACTCGGTGCCTGTAGCCGCTGGTAAGTGAGCA
>NZ_JBHSKE010000052.1:0-673 GCF_042657745.1 Kribbella qitaiheensis
AGTAGGACGTCGCCGGACATTCACACTGTTAAGGGCCACCCACACCGGGTGGCCCTTAACATTTCCCCACCAAATGCCCGGCCGGCCGCGGCAGCTCCCCGGTAGCCCGCCGGTCCAACGCACGAGCAGCCCTGCTTGGCAGGCCTGCTTGTCGGACAGTGCCGAGGCAGCCCACCAACCGGAGCAGTGGTCACCCGCTCTTGAAGTCGTCGGCGGTCATTCCGACGGTGTGTCCTTCCGGCCATTGGACGAGCTCGAACGAGCTCGATCAGATAGCCGTCGGGGTCGCGCACCATGGTGACCAGCTGCTCATCGGGACCGGCTGTTGGCCGCGCCGGATCGGCCTGGATGCCGTGGCCGGCCAGGGTGGCGATGGTGGCGTGCAGGTCGTCCGTCTGGATGGCGAGGTGGTTGAGGCCGCCGGTCTCGGTGACCGGCCGGGCGGGGTCGTACGCGAGCTCGACGGTGACCCGACTCTTATCAAGTTAGTGCGCACGGCTTGGTCAGGTGATCTGTGGGAGGGCGTCGCGCAGGTCGGTCTCCGTGTTGCGTTGCGTCCCAGGCTCGGGGCCTCGCTGACGTAGACGTGCCGTCCGGCGGATATGTGGCTCTTCACGATCCAGGGTGTAGTCGGGGCCTGAAGCCACCGGTCTCGAGGAGTGATCTGGCGATG
>NZ_JBHSKE010000053.1:0-4133 GCF_042657745.1 Kribbella qitaiheensis
TCCTTGTTGTTCGAGAGCCAGACGGTGATCGCACCCCTGGCTTGCGTGGCAGCGTCGGCGTCACCGCCACCGTCTCCGCAGGCTGCGGCAGCGCCCGCCAAGGCAAGAGCCAGCGCGACGGCGGTGATCTTGCGTTTCATGATTCCTCCAATGGTTGAGAGCGGCTGCCTGGCGCACGGCAACGCATCTGCAGGCATGTTCCGGGAGTTCAGCGCCGGCCATGGGTGGGATCCACGGTGAGGATGCTGGTGGCGAGCAGCCGACGCTCGTTCACGCAGGAGCAATGAGCGCAGAGGTACAGGTCGCGATGCCGATGAGTGAACTCGCTGATCGGCGGGAACACCCATTTGACTCGGGCCCGGGTGCTGGGACCGCAGCGGGCGCAGGTTTCGTTGGGATCGAACGCGCGGTCCACTGCGGTCAATGGCGTCATCCACGGGTCTGGAACGAGCACGGATGTCAGCATCTCGGTTTCGATGGTCATGGCAACGCCTTTCTGTCCGTTTGTCGGCGGCGCAGGTGCTCAGTAGCCGGGGCCGATGGGGTTTTGAGTCATGGAGCCAGCCGGGCTGGGGTTTGTGACGGGCGCACCGGCCGGCGACACGACGGTCCAGACGCCGCCGTTGAGGTTGACGCCCTGACCGTTGGTCTGGCCTGGCGTGGAGTCGCCGACGAAGGTGTAGACGGGGTGGCCGGCGACGGTCAGTTGGCGGTTGCCGTCGGCGCGGGTGGCCATGCCCAGCGTGCCGGTCACACCGGGCAAGGATTTCGGGAGCGGCGCCGGCGCCGGCACGTACGGCCAGTTGGCCGCGCACCCCGCGGCGCAGGTCGACATGCTGTTCTTGTCGTTGGCGAACTCGTACACAGTGCGGCCTTGTCCGTCGACGAGGATGGTGCCCAGTGCGGTAGCTTGCCCGCTGACCGTGGAGCCGGTGGCCGTCGGCACCGGCGCCGACCCGGCTGCGCCGGCGGGGCTGCCGGAGTGGCTGCCGCAGCTGGCCGCGGTCAAGGTGAGTGCGGCGGCCGCGAGGGACGTCACTGCGACCTGGCGCCGGCGGTGGATCCTGTCTGACGTCCGACTTGTGCTCATGATTGGCTGCTCCCTCGGCGAACTGATCTTTGATGTTGCTGACGGATCTACGGTCGCCTGATTGCCGCGCGTTGGACCCCGGTGATGCCGGGGGTTCGATCCCGGGTTTCCACAACCAGGGGCACGAGCGAACCGCTGGAACACACAGCGTGATCCAGCCGTGCGCCGGCGTGTTTCTTGATCTCGCCATGTCAGGCTCCCGACGTCAGCGGTCGGTGACTGCTCGACGTCTCGGCTGTCGGAGACTCCGCGAGGAGGACATGAGGCCGCAGGCAATGTGACTCACAGTCACGAGTTGGTCGAGGCTCTTCTGGCGAGTGTGGGTTCCCGGGCGTTGCCGGGCCACGGCGGCGGACCTGGCCGCGGCGAGGCTGCGAGGCGCACGCCCGAGGGTAAAAAGGTCGCGTAAAGGTGATGCGAACGTGACGTCGTCGAACTGGGCTGACCAGCGGACAGCTCCAGATGGCCCTCGCTGTTGGTGCGGACGGCCTTCACGCCCAGGCGCCGACCGATGTCGTCGATGGCGACGACAGTCTGGGTCCGTTTGTGGGAATCGGTACCGATCATGACCACGCCGTGGCAGCTCCTCACGCTGAAGGAAACGACGCATCCCGGTTCGCGCGGAGGCGGGCATGCCTCAATCGAGCACGATGGCAGGCTCCTATCAAGCCACGGTCCTCGCGCGTCCTTGGCGCCCGGCGGAGCCGCACATCGAGGAGAGGCGATCGCAGATGCGCGAGGCAGCGAAGAAACGAGCGAACCCCGCCGGACCGCCATCAGGACGGCATTGACACGAAGAAGGCCGTCGCACGCTTCAAGATCTCGACATCCTCTCGCAGCCGGCGGTTCTCCCGCCGCAACTGCGCAAGCTCGTCTTCCTCGCTCGTGGTCAACCCGCCATCACCGGTGCCGGCATCTCGTTCGGCCTGCGCCGCCGTACCTTCGACAGACTCGACCCTGGCGTGAGGTCATCTCGATCGTCAGACCTTGACGTTCGAGCTGATCCGACGCCAGGCCGCGCGGGTGTCGTCGTCAGTGGGGAAGAACGCCTCGATGCGCAGTTCCTGGGTGGTGACGTCGGTCGGCGTACCAATGGTGGAGACAAGCGAGAAGAGCTCGACGACCTCGTCACCGAGGGCGAACCGGACGTCGATCACCGGCGCGGTCGGTGAGGCCGAACCCGGGTCCGCAAGCAGCTCGGCGACGTCCGGAAGCGCTCGCAGCCGCCGGACCAGCTCCGCGGTGTCGCTGTCGAGGACGCCGCCGACGGCCTCCCGGCCGCTCCGCTCCAGCAGCGCGGGCGCGACCGCGGCCCAGTTCAGCACGCTGCGGCGGACGGGACCCGGCTCGATCATGAGCCGCAGGACGTTGGCCGGGGTTGGCATCGGGTTGGGTGCTAGCAGCCGACCGAACAGCAGCCGCGCGCCGCGATTCGCACGTAGCACGTTCCAGCCGCGGTCCATCACAACCGCCGGGTACGGCTCGTGCTGGTCGAGCATCGAGGTCAGCGCCGCCTCGATCCGGCCGAGCTGCGCGCTGCCGAGCGGCGCCACCGGATAGCGCGGGGCGAAGCCCGCGGCGAGCAGCAGCGCGTTGCGTTCCCGCAGAGGCACGTCGAGCGCGCGGGCTAGCCGCAGTACCATCTCGCGGCTCGGCCTTGCCCGGCCAGTCTCCACGAAGCTCACGTAACGCGGAGTAGTGCCAGCGGCCGAGGCGAGGTCGAGCTGGCTGGTCCGGCGGACCGCTCGCCAGTGCCGCAGCAGGTCGCCGAAGTCTGCTGAGTGATCCGCCTGCCACATTCGAACAGCGTATGTCATGCGTTGGCCGCACTCCCTTCCCTCGTTGGGAATCGTGCCTCACCGCCGCGGCCCGGAGACTAGATCCCTGCCGGCGACCGCCGGGGAACGACGAGACTGTTGAGGACACGATGGACCTGACGATTCACACACCCGACACCGCGCCGGCCGAGTCCAAGGCGCTGTTGGATGGCATCGCCGAGGATCTCGGCTTCGTGCCGAACCTGGCCGCGACGGCGGCCGCGTCGCCGACTCTGCTGGCTGGCTTTGACGGGCTGCGGCGGGCGGTCGGTTCGGGCGCGCTGGACCCGGTGTTGCGCGAGACAGCCGGCGTCGCCGTCGGAGTCGCGGCAGACAACCGGTATGGCGTGGCGTTCCACTCCACCGTGCTGTCCGGGCTCGGCGCGGACGACGGCGAGATCGAGCGGATGCGTTCCGGCGAGCCGCCCGCTGACCCGCGCGCTGCCGCCGTGTATGCGCTGGCCCGGGAGTTGGTGCTCACTCGCGGGAAGGTTGCCGACGGCACCGTCCGGCGCGCCACCGAGGCGGGGCTGTCCCTGGGAGAGATTCTCGAGATCGTTGCTGAGTGCACCTTTGCCGGGCTGGTCGGGGTGCTGGACAACCTGGCCGGCCGGGTCACGTTGGACGAGTTCCTGCGGCCGTGGGCCTGGACAGCAGCGTGATCAGAACGCTTGGCGGACGTCGGCGACGGCCGGGCCGAGGGCGACGGTCCAGCCCACGCCGAAGGTGTGCGGAGCACGATGTTGGGACCGTCTCCCGCGCCAGACCGCTGGCCTAGACGGTATGACGTGATGCCGTCGTGGTGGCGGGGTTGCGGGCCGGGGCCTCACTCACCACATTCGTGGGTTACCGAGTAGGGGCTGCCTGCTCGGCCTATCCGACATTTGTGGGAGTCCCCGGTGTTTACCGAGCGTGCGAGTGGGGCTGGATGTGCACGCCCGGTCGGTGGTTGCGGCAGCGATCGATGGTGTGAGCGGCGAGCTGGTTCAAGCGAGGCTGACGCCGTCTCACGAGCACGTCCGGTCCTGGTTGCAGGACTTGCCGGGTTCGGTCGCGGTCAGGAACAGCGGCCCGGCGCCGTGGAAGATCGGGACGGGCCTGTGCGGGTACGTCTGGACCGGATGCTGCAGGAGGGCGCCGTGCTGCAGCCGAAGGTCACTTAGACCGTATGTAGTGACTGCTCGCCGGGTGGGAGTGGTTGCTGGCCGGGGCCTCGCTCACGCAAT
>NZ_JBHSKE010000054.1:0-170581 GCF_042657745.1 Kribbella qitaiheensis
CATCGCCCGCTGGCCGGTTGAGCCGAACGCACATCGACATGAGCCCACGGATCGCGGCTATGTCCGTGCGTTCAGCCGAGCGCGACCCGTTCTGCGTCGATCTGGTCCGCAGGCCAGACGGTGTCGGCAGAATCGACGAACCATATGGGCGCCTCAAGGCCCCGGGTCAGGATCTCGCCCACCTCAGCCACCCAAGCGGGCGAGCGACACTCAAGCATCAAGGTCGACATGGTTCGCGGGTCAGGTATCCCACCTGTCGAGTCCCAGCCCTCCCATTCGGCGGGGTTCATGTCGACGGCATAGATGTTCGTCAGTGGTGCGGCTGCGCCGTCACAGTGGATGGTGTCGCCGGCGGCGATGAACCGACTGTCAGCCAAGAGGGCTCGTCGCACGTCACCGAACAGGTCGGCGTTGCTGCCGAGGACGATCACGTATCGGGACACGAACGGAGGCTGTCGAGCCGGGCCCGCATGTGATCGGCATGGGTACTGTCCGCGGCATGTCAGGACGTCTGGCGATCGCCTCGCGCGCGCTTGAACTCGGCCCGGGCCTCGCGTCGCCGCTGTTCGTCCTCCGCCCGTCGTTCGGCGCGATCGGGCATCGTGACGTGGTCGACCTCGGCGTCTACATCGAACTCGGGATAGGCAGCGGCTAGCGCAGCACGCACCAACTCGATACGAGCCCCGCGCCTGAGCAGCCACCAGAGAACGTCCTCCGGATCTACATAGCCGGAGTCCTCATCAACATAAGCAAACGTCGACAGAGCCCCGCCATGGCGCCAACTGATCAGCACCAGATCGTCGCGTTGCGGCGAGACCGCGACTTCATCAACGATCGCCAGATCCACGACTCGACTCTACGGTGCGCAGCGCTTGTCCAGAGCGCATAGCCATTGGCACGGCCGTGCACGATCAGCGGCAGATGAGGACGTCCCTTGTGAGGGTTCCTGAGTTGCGCAGGGTGTCTTAACGTGATCCGGCGGTGCCGATGGTGAGCGTCGCGGGCCCGCACGTGAGGATCGCTGCTGCGTGGCGATCGCGGCTCGTATCGTCCAGGCGCAGGCGCGCGAGCCGAAGCAGTTCGGCGGTGCACTCGAGGCCGTCCGCGTGGCCCGGCAGCATTGCGCCGGCCGGGATGCCGTGTTTGGCTCGATGCGACCGGGCGGCGTGCAGAAGGCGACGCAGCCGGTCCGCCTCGGTTTCGGCCCGCGGGTCGAGCCGCGCGGGACGGGCAGCAGGCCATGCGTGTGCGTCGAGAGCATCCTGGCGGGAGCAGTTGGGGTCGGTGAGGGATTCCCACAGCTGCTCGGTGAGGTACGGCGCGATCGGGTGCAGCAGAAGGAGGAGCTCTGCCAGCGTCGCGGCGAGCGTGGCGCGCGAGCCGGGGTCGTGGCGGAGCGACGGCTTGCGGGCCTCGAGGTACAGGTCGGACAGGTCGTCGTACATGAACCGGGCCAGCGCATCGGTCGCACCGGCCAGGTCCAGCTCCTCGAACCCAGCGGTTGCGAGTGCACGGGTCCGTTCCAGGCGGGACGCCAGCCACCGATCCAGCGGGTGCGCGGGCTCCTGCGGTTCCGGAGGAGTGCCTGCAGGGAGATGGATGCCGTATGCCGTGGTGAGCCGCGCGATGCTCCACAGCTTTTTCAGCAGCGCTAGCGCGCCGGTGAGGTCGGTGCGGCCGAACGACAGGTCGGCGCCGGGCCGCGCGCGGCGGCACAACGCCAGGCGCAGTGCGTCGGTTCCGAACTCGTCGGCGTAGTCGAGCGGGTCGATGGTGTTCCCGAACGAGGTCGACATCTTCTTGCCGTGCTCAGTGCGGATCATGCCGTGCAGGTACAGCCGCTTGAACGGTGCGGTGCCGGTCAGGTGCGTACACAGCATCGTCATTCGGATCGCCCAGAAGAACAGCAGGTCTGACCCGGTGATGAGCAGGTCGTTCGGGTAGTACCGTGCCAGGTCCTCGGTCGCGTCGGGCCAGCCGAGCGTCGACAGCGGCCACAGTCCCGAGGAGAACCAGGTGTCGAGGGTGTCCTCATCCTGCGTCCAGCCGGCCGGGATTGCCTCGTCCGGCCCGAACGAACGAGCCTGGCCGTCGGTGCCGTACCAGATGGGGATCCGGTGCCCCCACCACAGCTGCCGCGACAAGCACCAGTCACGCATCTCGTCGAGCCACCGCAGGTACTCGGTCGCCAACTCGGGCGGATCGATGCGAAGCTGCCCGGACTCGAACGCGAACCGTGCGGATGCGGCCAGCGTCGTGGTCGCGAGGTACCACTGAGGCGTGGAACGGATCTCGATCCCCGACGCGCAGCGGGTGCAGATGCGGCCGCTGGCGGTCTCGGTGGTCTCGATGTCGGACAAGCCGGTCTGGCAGCCCGTGCACCACAACGTGTCTCGTTCGGCGCGGTAGATCAATCCCTGCCGGAACAGGCGACTGAACGCCGCATGCGTCGCGCGAGCCGGGCCGGGATCCAGGGTGTACGTGGACCGGCCCCAGTCCGGGGACATGCCGAGGCGTCGCATCTGCGCAGCGATCGTCTCGCCGGTCATGTCACCCCAGGCGCGGGTTCGAGCGAGGAACGCGTCGCGCCCGAGCTCGTGCCGGCTCGTGCCCTCGGCGGCCAGCTGCCGTTCCATCAAGGCCTGTGTGGCGATGCCGGCGTGGTCGGTACCCGGCAGCCACAGGGTCTCGGCGCCCAGCATCCGCCGGTGCCGGATGAAAGCGTCGGAGATGGCGTGCTCATACGCGTGACCCAGGTGCAGGCCGCCGGTGATGTTCAGCGGCGGCAGGATCATCGCGAAACGTTCGGCCGCCGGGCGTGGCCGGAACAGGCCCGCTCGCTCCCAGGCGGCGTAGCGGTCTGCGTCGCGGGCGAAGTGATGCGCAGGGGTGTAGTGGGCATCGATGGTGGACATCGCGGTCTCCCAGGATGGGTCGTCGTGGGCGCCGCAGACGGAGTTGCCCGGGGCGCGCGGAGGCGCCCTCGCCGTGAGGCGAAGGCTACCGTACGACGACGCGACCGCCTGGCAGGCAGAATCCACCGAGAAGCGGGGCTGCCTGGCTGGTCATGACATCTACTGTGTGACCGAACCATCCCAAGATGCAACAGGTTTCGTGGCCACCAGCTACAGCAGCTGAGTTCTCATGGCGACCGGGTTTCGCCGTTGCCGATTCGGGGCGATTGTCGCGTCTGGGTAGCCAGGCTGCCTGCGACGGCAAGACCGGCCCCTGCCAGGGCAAAGAACCCGGGACAGGGCGCCGAAGCCGAACAGCAAGCTGAGTTTAAACGTGCAGCCCTTGACATCCGCTCATCGGCATGAGCGGGCTTCACTATCGACGGCATGTCCGGGCGTTCGTTTGACGCGATGAGCATGCAGAATCACGTTCGTGAGCCTCATCGACCGAATCGCTGAGTCCCCCGATGACTGGACCGCGGCTCGGGTCATCGATGAACTGCCCCGGCGCATGTACGACGAGGGCGACCGCCGGCGCGATCCTGACATCCCACCTTGGCTTCGGGAGGTCCTGGTGGTGTGCGACTTTGACGCCCACGTGCAGATGGAGGGCTTCTTGGGCTGGTTCGACAACAGGGGATCGGAGGACCTCCGACTCGTCGCTGATGCCCTCCGGTCCATTGGGATGCCGAACGATGCTCGGCTGCTTGAGGAGGCAGCCACGGTCCTCGCCCCGAGTCAGCTCGATGCGGACAGGTCCTTCGAGATCGGATCCGTGTCCAGTTTCGCCGAGCGACCCCGCCGTGACTCCTCAGCAGTACGAGCGGATTCGCGACATAGAGAACCGGCTCTACCTCAACGACGCCATGGGCGCCGACCTACACGCACTCCTCATCGCGCACGCGACCTCAGGTTTGGCATCTGGTGCGATGTGAACCGACCCTTCTCATCGGCTGCCATGACGGCGCGGATCGCGGCAGATGAGGGCGTTTCGATCGGAGACGACCGATGGCCAATTCGAGAGGCAGAATCTGCGGTACGGGCGAAGCCGTGACCCCAGGTGTCAGAGGGGAGTACAGGCGCAGGTGACTGATTCTGACCAGCATTGGCTGAAGCTCGACGCGGGCAGCGAGTACGACAGACAGTGGAAACGCTATTTCAGCATGCGCGAGGAAGATCGAGTGACAGAGCTCGCTGAGGCCACGGCTGCCGAAGCGGAGCTTCTCGACTCGGCTCTGAATTGGCGCTCGGCGACCGGCGGTCAACGGCTCTGGATTGTCCTAGTGCTCCACAAAGAGCGGAGCAGACTGATCAGAGCGCCCGGACAAACCGTCAGCGGCATGCCGTACGTAGAGACGGTCCTGCCGTGGACCCGGTTCATGGATCTCGCACCAGATCAGCAACAACGGATCATTGTCGAGCGGGTCGATCAGGTTCTCGACGAGATGGCGCGGCGCGTGCTCGACTCGAGCAAGTAGCTCGTCGTGTCGCGGGCCGTGGTACTGGCGTTCTCCTGCGTCGAATACCAAGTGGCGGCGAGCTCTTCCGACCACCCGAGGTTGGCGCGGTCGAACAGTCCGAACTAGCTCGCCCAACCAGAATCCTGGAGACTGTTGAGTCGGCCTCGAACTCGCGGGGAGTCGCCTCCGCTGGGTGATGCTCCGCCGCACACACCACATGCGGCAGATGAGTGTGTCTGTGTCTCTGGACGGAGGTTAGTGTTCGGTCGGCAGTTGCCTGTCGAATCGTCGCGATGGTTCGATGAACAGCTCATGGACGAGATCTACGACTGAATCCGCCAGCTGGCCGTAGAGGTCGTCGAACCCGCCCCAGAGACCCCCGCCCTCGTCAACCAGTATCACCGCGTGCGAGTACTCGCCGACGGGTAGCAGGTTGTGTCCTGAGTCCTCGGAATAGGCGCGGCTCCAAGCCAGATCCCTGCCATGAAGCGCTCGCTCGCCGTCGAACCACAGGCTTTGGCGGCCGTCGTCACCCTGTACCACCAGCTCGGAGAACTCCTGGAGGACCGCGAGACCCGAGTCGTGCATCGTGAAGCCTTGGGAGGCGTAGGCATGCTCGGCCCGGCCAACATCGACGAGGCGGCCTGGAAACCAGCCCGCAGCCGAAAGCATCACGTCCGCGTCCATGGTTTTAGCCTTTCACAACGGCGAGCCGAACACCCTCACATCGGCACTTCAGCGCGGACCGCGGCTACTTGCGAATGGGGGACTGCTCGGGCCCTCAGCTGAGCGCCGCCGCCGTACGCCCTGTGAAGTGGCAAGCTGGGCACACGAAGATGCCGAAAAGGTCCAGCAGGTGTTTAGCAACGTGCGGTCGCCGGTGAGTGGTTGCCAGTTCGTAGGCACGGGCTTCGCTACCCGTGAGCCGGCCTGGGTCAGACGGCACAACAGTCGTCACTCCCACGGAAGCATCGTCAAACTGCTTGACGAGGGCGGGCGAGGTTTCGAGGCCCATGAGGAGTTGTTCGTCGCAGCCGGGGCACGCGAATTCCAGCTCTTGATTCGCGAGGGCATCCAGACGCGTCGCCCACACGGAATCGCTCTCGGTCGCCGCGACGGCCTGCACTCGGTAGATGAAGTCGGTGTCGTCGGCGGCAAACGGCACCAGTCGCTCAGCCACTTCATGCAGCGTCCGGATCGTGTCGGCGTACCGGGCCCGAACGGCCGCTGGCTCCTCTGGGCCGTCGGTTGACGCCACGATGCACGTGGCCAGAAATAGGGGCTCAACGAAGCCAGACGGATCCTGGCGTGCCGCCAACTCGGCCAGCCGGGGCAGCGCGGCATAGCTGGCGGTTTGAACCGTGCCTTGGTGGCAAAGCCGCGACCATAGTTCGTCCCAGACCGCGCGATCGTCAGTGTCGGCACGCTCAAGGAGCGCTTCGACGGGCCTAGCCGCGCCGTAGGCATCTCGAAGGGAGGTCCATTTCGTCATGCGGATCATCCTGGCAGCGACTCGCCTAGCCCGACACCGGGCCGGCGAGGATACGTCCTCAATTCGGCATGTGCGTGCGTTGGCCGGCGTCCACCAGGTGATCTATGACAGTGGATGCACGAATCGCGGCATGATCAGGCGGGTCGGTCACACCTGGGTATCGGTGGAGTCGCCTCGAAGGAGTGAGGATGTGACCACACTCGGGAACTTGATCCAATCCATGTCGACGTCAGCGTCGATCGCGCGTTCAACGATCTGGGCCATGACTTGGAACACGTCCTCTGGGCTGACTCCAGTCCACTGCTCGGGGTGGTCATAGGCGTGATCCCGCAGATCCCAAAGGGCACCAGCGATTGCGGGAAGCCCCGGTGGCGTCCTTGTCATGGGTTAACGGTAGTAGTGCCGGAGACGGACAACCGGACACCCGATCATCGGCATGACAGCGCACTGCACCTTGGCCATCGCCACCTGGATGGTGTCACACACGGCAGGCCGGCCCGCGGATCATGAGAACCTCTGTCCCATGTTCGAGTGGCACGGATGGGCGACCATCGTCGCGAGTCCAGAAGCGGAGGACGACGCGGAGGCAGATGGGCGTCAGCGCGGTGTCGAGGCTCGGGTTGCGCGAGCCGTCGCCGGCGCGGAGGGTGTCGTCAATGAGACGCTAGACCTGCGTCATGCCAACGGCAGCCTCCACCTGTGGCTGGCAGGTTCCCACAACCATAGGGATGAGACGGTCATCGACTTGTTCCGATCAGTCGCGAGGATCGCGCCTGGATCGTATGGCGTGATGTACGTCTTCGACGATGATGTCACCGATACCTGGGAGCGCTGGGTGATGCGTCGCGGCAGCGTCACCAGCGAGGTCGACGCCAGCCTGTCGCCCCACGTTGGGATAGTCGAAGACCCGTACATCCGGTGAACCATGGGCACTTCCTCAACTCGGCATGAGTGCGCGCATCGCGGCAGATCTCCGCGAACGGGGATACATGGCGCCTGCGCGGGGGCCGAATGGCGGAGGTCCCTGAAAACTTCTGCCGAAAGCCTGTCGTATCCACCGGACGCCGTTCGTAGCGTAGGTGGAGGCGGACAGCGGGTCCGCTCGAGCCGAAGGAGCAGAGATGCCCGAGTACCTCATCTACTTCAACCAGCAGTGGGTGGGTGACCACACCGAGGAGTGGTTCCGCGGGCGCGGGCCACTCGCCATGGCGGTCACGGACGAGATGAAGGCTGCCGGCGTTTACGTCTTCGCCGGGGGGCTGGAGGAGGAGGACGGCCCGGTCTACAGCGCCGACCCCACCAGTGGCGACGTGCTGATCACCGACGGACCATACGTCGAGACCAAGGAGTTCCTGGGCGGGTTCGCGCTGGTGGACGTAGCCGATGACGAGACCGCCAAGATGTGGGCGGGCAAGGTCGCGGAGGCATGCGGTTGGCCGCACGAGGTTCGCCGCTTCAAGCCGCAGCCTCAGGCCAAGTGACTCCATCGCCGTGCTCGGTCCAAATGGTGAGGAACATCGGCGCGGCTCTCTTACGTGCTGTGTCGACCTCCACCAGCAGTACCTCGCGAAGAAACCTCGTTCGGGTAACACTGCCACGCGAACACCGGGCGTGCGCTTCTCCGAGACCGCCTGACGCCTAATGGTCGACCGCGACCTCATCGTGGAGCGGGAGCCGTTCCACGATGAGGTCGCGGAATGCTCGGAACTCGATCCCCTGGACGGTTTGATAGGCGGCCAATACCTCGCCCGATGACGCCTACGGGACACTAGTGAGCTGGCGCCGCCTCGAGCACGAACACATCGCTCCCGGTCGGCACCGTACCGATGAGGTCGAAGCCGGCCGCCGCAAGCAACGAGCGGTACTCATCCGTCGTGCGTTCCTGGCCGCCTGCCACGACGAGCATGGTGAGGTCGGAGAACGCCGTCCGAACGGGATCTGGAGACTCGTCCAGCAGCTGTTCCACCAACAACAGGCGACCGTGCGTCGGCATCGAGCGCCGGCAGGCGCGCAGGATCTCGACGGACTCGGCGTCCGGCCAGTCGTGGATCACCGCCTTGAGGAGGTAGGCGTCCCCGCCGTCGGGGACAGAGTCGAAGAAGCTGCCCCCGACCACTCGGCAGCGCTGCGACACGCCGGTCGCCGCCAGCAACTCGTGCGCGCCGGCGACGACGCCGGGCTGGTCGAACAGCACGCCGTTGACCGAGGAGTAGCGCGACAGGATGGCCCCCAACAGCATTCCCCGACCGCCGCCGACGTCGACGACCGTGCCGAACCGACCGAAGTCGTAGGCGTTGACGACCTCGTCAGTCACCACCTGGGACAAGGCCGTCATGGCTTCGTCGAAGATCTTCTGCTCGGCGGGATGCTTGGCAAGGTAATCCCAGACCGACTCCCCGTGGACAGCTGCGAACGCGTTCTCACCCGTGCGAATGCTGTGCTCCAGCGAGGCATACGTCTGCCAGTGGTACGGCCGGCCGACGAAGCGCGCCCAGCCGGCGACCGAACGCGGCGCATCGGTCCGGAAGGCGTCACCGAGCTCGGTGTTCGCGAACCTCTCGTCGCCGTCACTGACATACAGCCCGACCTCGGCCAGCGCGCGGATCAGGCGGTTCAACGAACGTGCGTCCGCTCCTGTGGCCTCAGCGAGCTCGGCCACGCTTCTCGGACCGTCGGCCAGCAGGTCGGACAGCCGTAAGGTCGCGGCGACATGCACCGCCTGCGATATCTGGTACCCGGCGACCAGACGGTGTAGCTCTCGGGCCCGGTTGGTGCCACTTGCGCTGTCTCCGTGCTCTCCACCAGGGCTGCTCATGGTGATGACCTCCAAGGGTTACCTTCAGGCACCGACGCTAGGCCGCGCGCAGACGTCAGCGCATCCGAAGGAGTGCCCATCTTGGAAAGACCGGCATGGTCAGGTCTGTGTAGAGCCTCATGCCGGGATCTCCGGACTCGACTGGCTACTTGAACCGCAGATGACCCCGGTCAGCCCCGTCGAGTCGTGGGTTGTGGTTGAGGGAAATCGGTTGCCTGTGGACGAAATCCACGACTCGGCGGTGGCTGGGCCGTGGGAGTGGATGGGCGGCACGCAGTACTGCGGAATGCGGGGTCGTAGTCGGGTGAGGGGAAGCCGTTCGGGGGTGGGCGGGGCAATTCGGTCGCGGCGTGGTTGTGCGGTGCCTAGGGTCGGGGCATGCCTGATGCGTTGTTTGCGGTGCCGCGGTTGGTGGGGCTTTATGACCCGCTGGAAGCGGAGCGGCCCGATCTCGAGGTCTATGCCGCGATGATCGACGAGTTCGGGGCCCGGCGGGTGCTGGATGTGGGCTGCGGTACGGGGACGTTCGCGTGTTTGCTGGCGTCGCGTGGGACCGAGGTTGTGGGGGTGGATCCGGCGGGCGCCTCGTTGGAGGTGGCGCGGAAGAAGCCTGGGGCGGAACGGGTGCGGTGGGTCGAGGGCGACGCCACGTCATTGCCAGAGTTGCAAGTGGAGCTGGCGGTGATGACGGGAAACGTGGCTCAGGTGTTTGTGGAGGATGAGGACTGGGCTGCCACGTTGGATGGCGTACGGCGGGCGCTGGCTCCGGGTGGACGGTTCGTCTTCGAGACCAGGGATCCCGAGCGCAAGGCGTGGCTGGGGTGGAATCGCGAGGATACGTACAACGAGGCCGATATCCCGGGCGTGGGCGTGGTCAGGAACTGGTCTGAGCTGCTGGACGTGAGCGGCCAGCTCGTCACGTTCCGCAGGACCTACGTCTTCGAGTCCGACGGTGCGACGCTCACCTCGGACTCGACCCTCCGCTTCCGCACTCGCGAGGAACTGGAGCAATCCCTCGCGACGGCCGGTTTCGCGGTAGACGAAGTCCGCGACGCTCCCGACCGGCCCGGCCTGGAGTTCGTGTTCGTCACCTCACCCATCGAAGTCGGCGAGGTCGGCGTACAGGGCGTTCAGGAGGCGCGGTAGGCGGTCGGCGTGGATAGCGGGGGTCGCTGCGCCGTTCCAGTAAACGGCGGCAACAAGATCGCGGGCCGGGTCGGCGAAGGCTGTGCTCCAGGTTTGTCCGCCATGACCGTAGGTGCCGAGCGAGGCGCGATCACCGAAGCCGTACTGCGGATCGCCTGAGCCCAGCACGAAGCCGAGTCCACGATCCAGGCGCGCGTCCAGGACCTCGTCGTACACGCCGGTGAGGTGGTGCGAGGTCATCGCCCGGAGCGTGGCCGGCGACAGCAGGCGTGGAAGGGATTCGTAGAAGCGGCCGAGTTGGCTGATCGGTCCGTGGATGCCGCCGGTGGGACGCCTCCACGTCACCCAGTACGCCGTACCGGAGCGGGCGATTGCGGGGATGCGCGCGATGCGGGCCTGGTTCGACTCGTAGGCGTCGGGCGGCATCGCGAGCCAGCAGTCGTCCATGCCGGCGACCTCGAAGATCTCCTCACGAACGAACTGGTCGAAAGGGCGTCCGTCGAGGCGGACCACGAGCTCGGCGACGATCCACATCGCAATCGAGTTGTAACCACATCGTTGCCCAGGCACCCAGTCAGGCCGCAATGGCGAAGCGCAGACGTCTGCAACCAGCTCAGCCGCGGGTACCTGGTGCGTGAGGCTCGTGGTCAGTCCAGCGGTGTGAGTCAGCAGATGCTTGACCGTCACCCGCTCCTTACCGGCCACCGCGAACTCAGGCAGGTGATGATGCACCGGATCGTCGATATCGAACGCCCCGCGCTCCCAAAGAACTGCCAACGCGGCACACGTGATCGGCTTGGTGGCAGACGCCCACTCGACGATGGTCTCGCGCGTCATCGGTACTCCGGGCTGCGCCTCGCCAAGCGCGACCTCAACCCGGGGCTTCCCGCCCACCGAGGCGTAAACCTGCGCTCCGGCGTGCCATCCGGCCCCGATCCCGCGCTCGATCTCACCCACAATCCCGCTTCGCACTGCCCCAGTTAACTAGCTGCGGCAGTGCGAAGGGCTGGGTGGAGCGGCCAGGGTGCCGGGGCAGGGGAGTGGGGCTCACCCGACACCCTGACCTGTCAGGGGGTACCGCGGGGTGCGGTGGGTACGGCACATCGGACGGGTAACGCGTTGGCTTGGTGGGCGACTGCCGCTCTCGAGTGGGGTTGTCGCGCCTGGTGCCTTTGGGGCCGGGGGCCGTAAGCACCAATGTACTGGTGAGTACCAAACGGCCAAGTGGACGCGCATCACACACCAAGGGGCGTCAAACGCTTGAGATACAAGGGATCTGGGCTCGGCGGATGCGAAGCGTGGCGCAAGCGAAGCTGTTGGTGAGTGATGGGCGTCCAGAGCCCCACAAAGTTGCGCGGGCCGGAGCCGGGTCAGGGGGTGGCGGGGCGGGCCTGGTCGGTGGCGAGGCGGACGGCGAAGACGGCCAGGGCGGTACCAGTTAGGTAACGGTGGACTCGCATCCAGAGGGGCTTGCGGCTGAAGAAGAGGGCGACCGAGCCGGCGGTGATCACGAAGAGGGCGTTCACCAGGACGCCGACGGCCAGTTGGGTGAGGCCGAGGAGCAGGCTCTGCGTGCCGACGTGGCCGCGGGACGGGTCCACGAACTGAGGCAGCAGGGAGATGTAGAGGATCGCGATCTTCGGGTTGAGCAGGCACGTCAACAAGCCCATCCCGAACAGCTTCCGCGGGCGGTCCGGCTCGAGCTCGTTCGGCGTGAACGCTGAGGTGCCTCCCGGCCGGAGAGCGTTCCAGGCCAGCCAGAGCAGGTACGCCGCGCCGGCCAGCTTCAGCGTGACGTAAATCTGCGGCACCAGGGCGAACAGCGTCGCCAGTCCCGCGGTTGCCGCCAGCAAGTACACGAGGAACCCGACGCCGACCCCCGCGAGCGAGGTCAACCCGGCCCGTCGTCCCTGCGCCACCGACCGGGACACGAGGTAGATCATGTTCGGCCCGGGAATCACCACCAGTCCGAGCTCGACCAGCGCGATCCCGATCACCGCCTCAGTGCTGACTACCACCGCACACCCCCTCCGCCCGTACGTCGCCTATCGCCCCGCGAAGATAGCAGCCGGAACTCGGGCGGCTGAGGGATTTTCTCAGACTGAGATGGTCGAGGCGAGTGGCCAGGTAGGGCTGGGAGCGGCGGATCGGAGACCCCGGGTTAATGGCTGGCGGTGGGGCGGTCACAATTGGTTAGCTAAGCCCATACGCCTGACGGTTTGTGAAGGAGACGGTATGAGCGACAAGCCCAGCGAGCCGGCGCAGGACGAACTGCAGAAGAAGTTCCGCGAGGCGCTCGCCAAGAAGAACGCGCATCACGAGTCGCACCCCGGCAGCGGGCCGCGGCACGAGGGTGTCGGCGAGGCGCACAACGACAAGCAGAAGCGCCAGTTCCGGCGCAAGTCCGGCAGCTGATTCCGCCGCCCATCCATCCATTCCGAGCCCCGGGTCGCCGCCCGGGGCTCTACCTTTGCGTGGATCAGGGGGCGAGGAGGTCGGCGAGGCGGGGGAGTTGGAGCTCCCAGCCCTGGAGGTGGCCGGTGGCGTCCTCGGGGGTCAGGCCGGTCTGGGTGAGGAGCAGGCGGGTGCCGGCTTCCGCCTCGGTGAGCTCGACGCGGACCTCGGACGGGTCGCCCTCGTGGTCCCACTGCCAGGTGAAGGCGAGGAGTCGCGGCGGGTCCACCTCGGTGTAGCGCCCGCGGACGACGTACGGGCCCATCTTGACCAGGTACTCGCCGCCGACCCGGACGTCCGCCTCGACGGTCAGGTCCAGCGTGGGGTTCGGGCAGTACCACCGGGTCAGCAGGCCGGGCTCGGTCCACGCCGCGTAAACCCGCTCGATGGTTGCCGTCAGCATCCGTTCGATCCGGACGTCAGTGCTCATCCCTGCTCCCTTGCAAGAGGTCTTCCAGCCGGTCGATGGTGCTGTTCCAGTACACCGTGAGGTCGCCGAGCCAGGTCTGTACTTCGTCCAGCGCGTCCGGCCGCAGGGTGCAGACCACCGTGCGGCCGACCTTGTGGCGGGTGACGACACCCGCGTCGACGAGCACGCCGACGTGTTTCGTCATCGCGGGCGCGGTCACCTGGTGCGGCGCGGCCAGTTCCCCCATCGTCGCCTCGCCCCGGCTCAACCGGGTCACGATCGCCAGCCGGGTCGGATCGGCCAGCGCGGCGAAGGTGGTGGTCAGCACGACAAACACTTCACCAAACGGTGAAGTGTTTGTCAACCACCAGGCCCCGCTGCGAAGCCACCAAGCCTCGCTGGGAAGACCGTGGGCGGTCAGA
Source organism: Kribbella qitaiheensis (assembly GCF_042657745.1). Classification (GTDB taxonomy): domain Bacteria; phylum Actinomycetota; class Actinomycetes; order Propionibacteriales; family Kribbellaceae; genus Kribbella; species Kribbella qitaiheensis. Next base: position 13,153 of record NZ_JBHSKE010000054.1, read on the forward strand.
GGAGCGGGGCCAGGAGGGAGGCGGCTCGGGTGGCGCCGGTGGTGGGAACCGTGCGGGGCGTGGGGATGGAGGTGAGTTGTTTGGCGATCGTCGCGGCGAGGACGTCCGGGTCGGAGGCTTCCTCATAGGGGAGGTGGTAGCCAGACTCGTACCGGTCGAGGCGGGCCCTGACATGGAAGTTCTGCTCGAAGTGATGGCGCAGGGGGACGTAGATGAACGGCACTCGCTGAGCGGTCAGCTCCATGCAGGTGGTGAGCCCACCCTGGGTGATCGCGAGGTCGGCCGCCGCGAGGTGGTGATGCAGGTTCGCCAGATACCCGTGCACGGTCGCCCCCGGCAGCGACGGCAGGGACGCCGGATCGATACGAGGACCGCTGACGATCACGAAATGCAGGTCAGGGACCAGCCGTCGAGCCAGCGGTACTGCGTCGAGAACCCTGCGGAGCAAGGAAGATCCAACCCCTGACCCGCCGACCGTGACGACGCAGAGCAGTTCGTCGCCGGCATAGCCGAGGCGTTCCCGCAGAGCCGCACGGTCGGCGGTCTCGGCGGGGTCGAAGCCGGTCACGTAGCCCGCGAAGTCGTAGTTCTGCTCGGTCCAGTCGCGGATCGACGGCAGGCCGGGACCGAAGCCGGCGTCGACGATGTCTTCCGGGTCGCCGACGAAGATCGACCGGTCGCGGAGCCGGGCGTACCGGGCGCGTTGTTCGAGCATCTCCGCGTTGTAGTCCGCGGTCAGCCGGGCCTCGCGGGAACCGCCGTCCGGCATCGGCAGCCAGCCGACGAAGTCCGTCAGCCAGGCGTAGGCGAACCTCTTCAGTTCCGGGTTCTCGTGCAGGAAGTGGTCCACCTCCCAGGCCTCGTCCCCGATCACCAGGTCGTAGTACTGCGCGTCCACCACGTCGTTGAAGACCATGAAGTTGTTGACCAGGATCTCGTCCATCCGCCGGATCGCCTGGAACGCGTGCAGATCGTGCTCGTCCGCCTCGAACTCGATGTGCGCCGATTCGTTGCACAACCAGGCCGACGCCGGATGCACGCTCTCGCCGGCGTCCTCGAGCACCCGGGTGACGGGATGCTGCGCGAGCCAGTCGATCTCCAGGTCCGGGTGGTGCTGCCGCAGCTCCCGCGCGATCGCCAGATCCCGCTTCGCGTGCCCCAGCCCGATGGGCGACGACAGGTACAGCGCCCGCCGCGGCCGGTTCGCGGCCCGCACCCAGGTACGGCGTACCGGGCGGGGTGCGACCTCGTCCATGAACTCCTTGATCAGGTGGTTCACCTTCACCGGCTCGCGGGCGGGCGGGGCGTGCCCGCCGCCCGCGATCGTGACGAATGAGCCGCCGGTGCGCTCTGCGAGCTGAACACCTTCCGCATAAGGGCGGATCGCGTCGCTGTCGCCATGGATCACCAGCACCGGGCACCGTACGTCGGGCACGAACCCGGCCTGCCGGGCGTGGCGGGCTGCCTCCGTGTCGACAAGTCGTTCCGGGCCGATCTGCCGGCCCCACTCGATGCAGTCCTCGATCTGCTTGCTGGAGTGCGGCTCGCGGAACGTGTTCTCGAAGAAGAACCGCAGGAAGTCCTCGTAGCCGCCTTCCAGCCAGTAGTGACGGTTGTACGTCGCCGAGCCGTCGTGGGTGGGATACCGCGCGTTCCAGGCCACGCGTTCCTGCTCGTCCCGAGAGGGGGCCATTCCGGCCGTCGGGCTGATGCAGATCACCCCGAGAACCCGGCCAGGCTCCTCGGCCGCTACCTGCAGGGCCCACGGACACCCTCGGGAGAATCCCACCAGCACGCAGTTCGCAGTACCAGTGGCGTCCAGGACGGCCAGGGTGTCCGCGACATACTCGGCATCGGCGTAGGCGGCCGCACCGACGGGTTTGGTCGAGGCCCCCGAGCCCCGGCCGTCGAAGGTGACGACCCGGAAATGACGAGCCAGGTAAGGCACCTGGGCCTTCCAGACGCGGGACGGCACGATCGACCAGGTCGGCAGCAGGACCACCGTCGGCCCGTCGTCGCCGTACACCTGATAGGCGATCGTCTCGCCGCCACGCTCGATCGTGCCGGCCTGATCGGCCGTCCGCGCCGGTCGTTCGTCAGTCATCCGAGTCGCCCCCACCCCTCCGATCGACTGTCTCAGGGCCGTACTTCGAACACCAGGTTGAACGGCGTCTCGGCGGCCGTACGGAACCGGGTGAAGCCGGCTGCCGTGGTGACGTCGCGGATCCGCGCGGGACCGGCCTGGGTGCCGAGCGCGAGGCCGACGTCCTGGGACAGCGACCCCGGAGTACAGAGCAGCGTCGAGAAGCCGTAGTAGGCGCGGCCGACCGGGTTCAGGTTGTCCTCGACCTTGTCGCCGGCCATCGGCTCGACCACCATCCAGGTGCCGTCGGGGGTGAGCGACTCGCGGACGTGCCGGGCCGCGCCGACCGGGTCACCCATGTCGTGCAGCGCGTCGAAGGTCGTCACCAGTTCGTACCCCGAGCCGCTGTACGCCGTCGCCGGGGCGACCTCGAAGCTGACCCGATCCGCGACACCAGCTTCCTCCGCGCGCCGGCGGGCGGTCTCGATCGACTCCGGGTGGTAGTCCGAACCGGCGAAGGTCGAGCGCGGGAAGGCCTGGGCCATCAGGATCGTCGAGGAGCCGTGGCCGCAGCCGATGTCCGCGACGCGGACCCCGTCCTGCAGTTTCTGCGTGACGCCTTCCAGCGCCGGGAGCCAGCCCGCCACCAGGTTCGCGTTGTAGCCCGGGCGGAAGAACCGCTCGCAGCCGAGGTGCACGTCGGAGTTGTGCTCGTGCCAGCCGATCCCGGCGCCGCTGCGGGCCGCCTCGATCGTCTGGTTGGTGTGGTCGACGGTGCCGAGCGCGATCTGGAAGAACCCGGGCAGGAATGCCGGGCTGCTCTCGTCCGTCAGGGCGATGGCCTGCTCGGGTGGCAGGACGTACGTGGCGGTCGCCGGGTCGTACTCGACGAAACCGCCCGCGGCCTGAGCGTTCAGCCACTCGCGGGTGTAGTGCTCGCTGGTACCGGTCCGCTCGGCCAGTTCGGCGGGCGTGGTCGGGCCGGCGCCCGCAAGTGCGCGGTAGTAGCCGAGCTTGTCGCCCATCACCACGAGCCCGGCGTTCAAGGTCGCGCCGACCTCTCCCACGGCCTGGCCGACGAAAGCCATCAGTTTGTCGGTGTCCACTGCGACGGTGGTCATTTCAGGTCCCCTCCCAGGGTTGTTTCGATGCTCGTGACCGTAGGAGTGCGGGTTGACCGGTCGCATCAGGTGACCCACCTGGTCAGGAGATGGTGTACTGCCAGACATGCTGATCGGGCGGGACGCCGAACGGCGGGTGATCGAAGGGCTGGTCGCGGGGGCGCGGGTGGGTACCAGCGGGGTGCTGCTGATCAGCGGGGAACCGGGGATCGGCAAGACCGCTCTCGTCGGCGAGGCAGCGGCACTCGCCGTGGGCCTGCGCGTGCTCCGGGCCCGGGGGACCGAGGCCGAACGCGAGATTCCCTTCGGCGGCCTGCTCCAACTGCTCCGCCCCGCCCTCGCCGACCTGGAGCGCATCCCAGCCCCGCAACGCGAAGCCCTCGCAGCTGCCCTTGCTCTCAGTACTCCGACCCAGCGTGTGGGTGAGGGAGCACGGTCGGGGGTGGACCGGTTCGCGGTAGGGGCGGCCACGTTGAGTCTGATCTGCCGGTACGCCGAGGTGAAGCCGGTGGCGGTTCTGGTGGACGATGCGCATCTGCTGGATCGGGAGTCGGCCGAAGCCCTGCTGTTCGCCGCCAGGCGGCTGGTCGCGGATCCGATCGTGCTCGTCATCGCGGCCCGGGAAGGCGAGTCGCATCTGTTGGCGGAGGCCGATCTGCCGAGGCTCCAGGTTGCCGGGGTCGGGTTGGAGGCGGCGCATCAACTGATCTCCGGTCTCCCGGTCGATCTGGTGGCCGGCCTGCACCGGACGGTGGCGGGCAATCCACTGGCGTTGCTGGAGCTTGCCGGCGACCCGGAGCACTTCCAACGCCTTCCCCCGGGCGTACCTGTGCCAGTGCCCGCCCTCTTGGCCGAGGCCTTCGCCGCCAGGGCCAAGCGGCTCAGCACGGCAACGCAGACTGCGCTGCTGGTCGCCTCGGTAGAGGACGGCGAGCTGGGCGCTGTGGCTCGCGCCTGCACTGAGCTTGGCGTTGAGGTCGCGGCGCTGGGTGAGGCCGAGCAGGCGTCGCTGGTGACGATCGCGGACGGCCGGGTGGAGTTCCGGCATCCACTGGTTCGCTCGGCGATCTACGCGAGCGCGGAGCCGGCCCAGCGACGTACGGTCCATCGGGCGATGGCAGGAGCCGTGCACGACGCGGACCGGCGAGCCTGGCACCTGTCGGAGACCGTGCTCGGAACTGATGACGACGTCGCCGCAGGGCTCGAGGTTGCGGGCAGGCGTGCCGTCGAGCGGGGTGCGCAAGCGGTGGCGGCCACCGCCTTCGAACGGGCAGCACGGTTGACCGACAGTGCGCAGGTGCGCGCGCTCCGCTTGGTCGCGGCGGGACGGGCAGCCTGGTTCGCCGGCCTGGCTGATCGCGCGGACGGCCTGCTGGACGAGGCGTTGAGGCTCGGACCGCCCCTGGTAGTGCGCATCCAGGCGAACGAACTGCGGGCGGACATCGCGGTGAAGTGCGGCTCGCCGGCCAGAGCTCGCGACATCCTGCTGGCCGCGAGTGCCGAAGTCACCGGTACTGAGGACAAGCTCGACGAGCTGATGATCGGGTTGTCGGCGGATGTGGTCAATGCCTGTTTCCGGTTGGGGGATGCGGCGGGCGCGTTGCAGGCCGCCGGGGAGATCGACGAGCGGCTCGATCGGGTCGGGCGGTCGGCGGCGCGGATCCTCGGGTTGCTGGCGAGTGGAATGGCGAAGGTCCTGGCCGGGCGTCCGGGGACCGAGCAGATCCGGGAAGCGGTCGCGCTGGCCCATTCGGTGGAGACAGGGCTCGACCGGCGACGGCAGACCTGGATGGTGCTGGCGCCGATGTTTCTGCGGGAGTCGGGGACCGGTCGTGCGCTGGTCGAGGCGGCGATGCGGGAGCGCCGGGATCAGGTGGCGGTGGCGATCATGCCCGGCCTGTTGTTCCACCTCGCCCGCGACGACGCGACTACCGATCGGTGGGCGAACGCGACCGCCTCGTACGACGAAGGCATCCGGTTGTCCCGGGAGACGGGGCAGACGACCGAGCTCGCGATCACCCTGGCCGGGCAGGGGTGGCTGGCGGCGCACCGTGGGCGCGAGCTGGAGTGCCGGGAGTTCACGGCCGAGGCGACGCGGCTCGGCACCGAGCGGGAGATCCACCTCGCCGTGGTCTGGTCGTTGTTCGCGCTCGGTGATCTCGAGCTGGGGCGGGGCAATCCGGCGGACGCGTTACCGCAGTACGAGCGGCTGGAAGAGCTGCTGTCGGCGTTGGGAGTGCTGGATCCTGATCTGTCACCCGCGCCGGAGCTCGTCGAGGTGTACCTCCGCCTCGGCCGGCACGAGGAGGCGGCCGCGGCGGCGCGGACGTACGCGGTACGGGCGAAGGAGAAGGGGCAGCCGTGGGCGCTGGCACGGGCGGCTCGGGTGACCGGGTTGATCGATGACGACGAGGCTTGGTTCGAGGAGGCGCTCAAGGAGCACGGGCGGACGCTCGACGTGTTCGAGACGGCGCGGACCCGCCTGGCCTACGGAGCCTGGTTGCGGCGCGCGCGGCGACGAGTGGATGCCCGGGTCCAGCTGCGCATGGCGGTCGAATCGTTCGACCACCTGGGTGCTCCGGGCTGGGCCGATCTCGCCGCGGCCGAGCTGAAGGCGACAGGGGAGACCGCTCGCCGGCGAGAGCCCAGTACTGCGGACGAGCTGACTCCCCAGGAGCGGCAGATCGCGTTGCTGCTCGCGGACGGGCAGAGCATCCGGGGAGCCGCGGCCAGGTTGTTCCTCAGCCCGAAGACCGTCGAGTACCACCTGCGCAAGGTCTACACGAAGCTCGGCATCCACTCCCGCGCGGAGCTGGTCTCGCGGCTGGAAGACGGTGATCCGGGCCGAACGTAGTGTGGTCGGCGTGACTTCGCCGTTTACAGAGACCAGCGGGATCGCCCGGCACGCGGGGTTCGCCGAGATCGGTGCGGCCGGCCCGCTGCACCGGATGACGCTGTTCACCGGGGTGCCGGTGTGGCTGGTGACGGGCTACCCGGAGACGCGTGAGTTGCTCGCGCATCCGGACGTGGTGAGGTCGCCGCTGGACGGACCGCACCGGGACACCGTGACGGACGACTTGGTCTCGGCGATGGACCAGCACATGCTCAACGTCAACCCGCCGGACCACACCAGATTGCGCAAGCTGGTCTCGGCCGCGTTCACCCGGCGGCGGATCGAACTGCTCGAACCGCGGATCCGTGAGATCGCCGCGGAGTTGCTCGACGAGATGGCTGCCGCGGGCGACCGCGTGGACCTGGTCGACTCCTACAGCTACCCGCTGCCGATCACGGTGATCTCGGAGCTGATCGGGATCCCGGCGATCCGGCGCGACGACTTCCGGCGCTGGTCCTCGATCGTGGTGAACGCGGCGGTGTACCCGGCCGAGGTGTACGTCGAGGCTGCGCTGTCGATGGTCGAGTTCATCCGCGAACTGATCGAGGACAAGCGGGTGGCGCCGTCGGGCGACCTGCTCTCCGACCTGATCGCGGTCCGCGACGGCGGCGACCGACTCAGCCCGGACGAGCTCACCTCGATGGTCTACCTGCTGCTCGCGGCCGGGCATGAGACCACCGTCAGCCTGATCACCAACGGCGTCCACGCGCTCCTGCGGAACCCGGACCAACTGGACCTGCTGAAGGCCGAGCCGGAGCGACTGCCCACCGCGGTCGAGGAACTGCTCCGGTACGACGGACCGCTGCAGGTGGCGATCCCGTACATCGCCAAGGCGCCCATCGAGGTCGGGGGAACGACCATCGGGGCTGGTGAGGTGATCGTGTTGGCGCTGCTGGCGGCGAATCGCGACGGCGACAAGTTCGCGAAGCCGGATCAGCTCGACATCACCCGCGCCGAGAGCTCGCACATCGCCTTCGGGCACGGCATCCACCACTGCCTCGGCGCGCCGCTGGCCCGGCTGGAGGGGCGGATCGCGCTCGGCATGCTGTTCGAGCGGTTCCCGGACCTGGCGCTCGCGGAGCCCTCGCAGGACCCCGTCCGCAGCCAGGGCCTGCTGATGAACGCCATCACAGCGCTACCGGTCCGCCTGTGAACCAGCTCTGGACTTCTGAGGAGTGGCGGGCCGAGGCGCAGACCTGGATCGACGAGCAACTGGCTGCGGCCGGCGTCGCACGAGTCGGCGAGGTGACCCAGCCGCGGGTGCGGCAGTGGGGGACGCTGCTGCGGGCGGACACCAGTCGCGGCCCGGTCTGGCTGAAGGCGCCCGGCCCGGAGACGGTGTTCGAGGTCCCGCTCTATCGGGTGCTCGCCACCGTCGCCCCGAAGTGGGTGCTGGACCCGATCGCCGTGGACGTCTCCCGCGGTTGGGTGCTGTTGCCGGACGGCGGACCCACCCTGCGCGAAGTACTGGGTGAGGGAAGTGAGTCCGACGCGCTGGTGAACGTGCTCCCGCAGTACGCGCAACTGCAGTTGGACCTTCAGCCGCACACCGACGACCTGCTCGCAGCGGGCGTCACCGACATGCGGCCGGCGGTGATGCCGCAGCGGCTGGAGGAAGCGCTCGAGACGACCGGGCGGTACGTCGAGTCGAGCGATGACGCCGAGGCTCGGGAGATCCATGCCTGGGTCGCCAGCCAGCGGAACGACTTCGCGGCGCGTTGTCGCGACCTGCCCGACCGGGTCAGCCTCGACCACAACGACCTGCACTCGAACAACATCCTCGGCGGTCCGTCGGACCAGGTGCGCTTCTACGACTGGGGTGACAGCGTGCTGGCGCACCCGTTCTCCAGCCTGCTCGTCACGCTCGGTTCCCTGACCCGCCGGCTCGAGGTGGCTCCCGACGACCCGCTCGTACTGCGGGTGCGGGACGCCTATCTCGAGGTGTTCGGCACCCCGGCGGACCTGGTCGCCGAGCTGGATCTGGCCTGCTGGGTCGGCAAGGTCGCCCGGGCCCTGGTGTGGGATCGCGCACTGCATGGCGACCCTGGGGACTTCGCTCGCGCCCCAATGGAAACTCTGGGCTCACTGAGGATGAATTCCTGGCTCTGAGCAGCCTGAGCGGTTTTGTTCGATTGGGTTCCCCTGGGCCCCGGATGGCATGCTTGGCCGCGATGACAGACTTGATGGAAGCCGCTAGGCACATCCTCAGCATCGCCATGGCTTCCCACTGGCTGCTGTTGGTGCTCTTCCTGGCTGCCACCATCGACGCCGTCTTCCCGGTGGTGCCGAGCGAGGGCCTGATCGTCACCGCGGGCATGGCTGCCGCGGCGGGTCACCAGAACCTGCTGCTGGTGATCGTGGTCGCGATGGTCGGCTCGGTGATCGGCGAGTCCGTCTGCTACTTCCTCGGCCGTGGTTCCGGCCCCGCGTTGCACCGCTGGATGCGCCGACGAGACGCCCGGCAGGCGATGTTCGAGAAAGTGTCGCTGGCCCTGCATTCCCGCGGCGGCCTGATCCTGATGACCGTGCGCTACATCCCGGGTGCGCGGATGATCGCCACCCTGACCGCGGGCGCCACGGCGTACTCGTTCCGCAAGTTCCTGCTGTTCACCATCGCGGGCGTCACGGTCGCTTACACCTACGTCGCGCTGCTCGGCTACCTGGGCGGCGACGCGTTCGCGCACGACTCGCTGAAGGCGCTGGCGTTCAGCCTCGGCCTGGCCGGGATGATCGGTCTCGTGATCGAGACCACCCGCCGGATCGTGAACCGTCGCAAGGCCGCGAAGGTCACAGCGGGGTAACGATCCCTACCCGCTTTCCCTGCGAAGGCGTGTCCCGGGCCGGCCCTACTGGCGAAGTACGGCGTACCGGAGGTTAAGTTGACCCGCGCAGCGCGGGCTGCCGATGGGGCATGCGTCACCGACGCTAGGTTCTAGAGTCGGCTCTAGGTCAAGGGGTCAGAGGCGCAGGTACCCGAACGCGGTCTGCCAGGTGCCGCCGTTCTCGATCCGCTCCAGCACGAGCCGCTGCAGCCGGCTGTCGCGCGGGTACTGCGCCAGGTTCGTCAGGTCGTGGCTGCGGAAGGTGAAGAAGATCGCGCTGTCCTGGCTGTCCACCGGTTCGCCGTACGGCGTGAAGCGGCGGCCGAAGCGGACCATGTTCGAGTCCTGCGGGAGGTTGTCCAGCAGGTGCGGGTCGATCAGCCAGGACCCGAGCGTCGCCGTCTTCACCGGGTGCTCCGGGAACACGCGCGGGAAGAACTCCCGGGCCCGGTCGAAGCTGTCGTCCACCAACTCCGGCGTGAGCGGACCCGTCTCCGGGATGTGGACGCCGATCACCCACTCGCCGGGCTCGGTCCCCGGCACCGGGTGCGAGTCGGGCACCTGGTGCAGCAGGAACTGCAGCCGGCCGAGCGCGTAGATTGTGCCGGTCCAGTGGATCGTCATCCACCAGTGCGTCTCCAGGCCGAACTCACCGTTGGTCCGGCGGCTCACCTCCAGTTGCTTGCCGAGATCGGCGAGCGTGGCCCAGCTGACCTCGTCGCTGATCCCGAGTTCCCGGTGGTAGCGACGGATGTCCGGCAGCGTCTCCAGGAACGCCGCCAGCGAGACCAGCGGGTCGTCCGGAGCGGTCAGGTCACCCTCGGCCGGGAAGGTACCGATCACCCGGCGGAGTTGCGCGGCGAACTCCGCCACCGCTTGGGGGTCGGCGTCGAGCTTCTCGGCGTCCTCCCGGTCGGCATCGGTGAAGCCCAGCAGGCGGTACTCCTCAGCAGTCGTCACCAGCCAACCGTAACTGTCAGATACTTACGACCGCGCATCAGCCGCCGGACCTGAGCTCCACAAGTCAGCGCTCTTCGGCCAGACCGAGGTAGAGGACGGTCGGGTCCGCGGGGCTGAACGCGAGCGACGGGATGCCGTCGTAATGGTTGTGCTGCTTGCTCAGCTCACCGGTGGAAGGGCGGAAGCGGTAGAGATCGGCGCCGTAGTTGGCGAAGGACGTGCCGTAGGAGAAGTAGAGCAGATCCGGGTCGACCGGGCTGGCCCACATCTGGTTGCCGTTGTAGAGCGTCGCCCGGGACTGGTCGAGCACCGGCCGGAACTTGAGGCCGCCGTCGTCCGACTGCCAGATGTACCGCGTCGCCTTGTCGCGCTCGTAGCCCTCCATCCAGACGACCTGTGGGTTCGCCGGGGAGATCGCCAGGCTGAACGCGTTCACGCGGGTGACCCCGGCGGATCGGTGCCAGGTGCGGCCACCGTCGAAGGTGGCGTAGGTGCCGTCGGACATTACGCCGAGCACGAGGTGGTCCGGATTCCGGGGGTCGATCACCGCGTTGTAGACGAAGAGGTCCTTGGCTGGGAGTGTGCCCGTGCGCTGCCAGGTCTGCCCGTCGTCAGTGGAGTCGTAGATCTGCCCGTCGCCTGCCACCACCCGCAGTTTGTCCCGCAGGGCCACCAAGGCCGACAGCCCGCCGCCCGCGACCGGACCGGCAACTGTGCTCACCTGGTTGCCTTTCACCCGGTGGATCGGCTGGTCGTTCACGCTGTAGATGTACGCCGTCTCACCCGGGCCCGGCGCCACGTCGTACGTCGCGAGGTCGTCCGGCGACTTGTCGAGCTGTTGCCAACTGCAACCAGCATCGCTGGAGCGCTGGATCGACTGGCGGCCGATCGCGATCAACGTGTTCGGCTCCTCGAGCGTGGCCACCTTGGCATACGTCACCGGCCGCAGTTGTCCCTTGGTCGGGGCCAGGTCGGCGCCGTCGGAGTACGTGATCGTGACGGAGCCGTCGCCGTACACGGTGTCGCACTGCGGGGTGTTCCAGAACCAGCCGGGCTCGCCAACGGCGCTGGCTTGGATGGCGTGGGCGGGGGAGGCGAGGGTGATGGTCAGGGCCGAGGCCAGCAGAGCGACGCCGGCCCGGAGGCGGTGTGAGTTCATGTGCCATGTGTAGATGGCCGGACCGGCGCGCCACCAGAAGTCACCCTGGCCGACGCCCGCCATGACGAATACCAGCCACGCTTCGGGGAGGATGCTGTCTCGTGGTCTCGTATCTGAGGGTTCCTCCGCCTGCCGAGCAGCGCGACTTCGTCGAGCACTACTGGATGGTGGAGGCGCCGGGATCGCCGTCGGAGGTCAAGCGGGAGATCCTGATCCCGAACGGCCGGCCGGGTCTTGCTATCGCTGTTGCCGAGCCCGGTCTGCGCCAAGATCCCGTGACCGGGCACACCTGGACGAACGATGCCTCGCTGTTCGGGATCATGACGCGCCCGCACGTGCTGACCCAGACAGGGATGTCGAGTTATGTAGGCGCGGAGTTCAAGCCCTGGGGAATCGCCGCACTCGGCCTGCCCGACCGCCTGGTCGACGCCGTTCTACCTCTCGCCCGCTGGACAGACCCTGGTACTGCGGAACGCCTGGCGCGGGAGCTCGTCGGGCTCGAGTTTGGGCAGCCTCGGGCGGACAGGCTCGCGGAGTTCGTCGGGTCGAGGCTGCGCGACGTACGGGCGATGGACGCGGTGGATCTGGCCGTGCGAGTGATCGAGGATGCCCGGGGAGCCGTGTCCGTCGCCGAGGTGGCCGCCGCGGTCGGCGTTTCGTACAGCAGCCTGTACCGGAGCTTCACCGGCCTAACAGGTCTGGGGCCGAAGCAGTTCGGCGAGATCGTCCGGTACTTCCACTTCGTCGGCGGGCTGCTGGGCGGACCGGCCGACGCGGCGTCCACTCTTGCCGCTCTGCACGGGTACTACGACCAAGCCCACGCGGCTCGTGACTTCAAGCGGTACACGGGAGTCAGCGCGACCTCGTTCCGCGCCGTGCAGAACGGGATCGCCGCGTTGATGCATGGAAGATCCGTCCAAGACGCCGTGCCGGGAACCAGGTGATGCTGGTGTTCTCATCACCGGAACGGAAGCAGGCATCGTGGGACGGATCATCCATGTCGAACTGACCGCCGCCGATCTCGGCCGGGCGGCCACCTTCTACGCCGACGCCTTCGGCTGGCAGCCCGAGCCGTCGCCCTTCATCGAGGGCTACCTGGTCGCGCGGACCGGCGAGGGCGAGGGGATCGACGGCGCGATCATGAGTCGCGACTACCAGCAGCAGCCGACGATCGCGTGGATCGAGGTGGACGACCTCGACGCCACGCTCGAGGCCGTCGTGAAGGCAGGCGGCACCAGGGCGGGCGAAGTACAGGAGGTTCCAGGCGTGGGGCGGCTCGCCTACGTCCGCGACCCCGAAGGCACCCTGCTCGGCCTTCGCCAGTAGCCGGCTCGGCCTCTCGCTGGGCCTGGCGTTAGCGCTGGGCGGCCTTGGTCAGCCGGCGGCGGTGTCGATGTGACGAGCCAGGACCAAGTCGTTGTCGGTAATGCCACCGGCGTCGTGCGTGGCGAGCCGGAAGGTGATCGTGGTCCAGCGGATGTCGATGTCCGGGTGGTGGTTCATCGACTCGGCCAGCTGGGCGACGGTCGCGACCAGCCGGATCCCGTCCATGAACGTCGGCTTCTTGACGCTGCGCACCAGTTCGTTGTCGACCACTTTCCACTCCGGCAGGTGGTCGCGAATCGCGAGATCGATCTGGTCATCCGTCAGCAGGTCAGCCATAGGGACACTCTAGTGCCCCGCGCCCTTCCCCAGACCGCCAGCACAGCGCTGAAGCACTCAGCTGGCTGGGCGAACTCGGGCCGAGGTCAGGCGGCCGCCGAGGGCCAGTGCGGCGCTGGCGGTGATTTCGCTGCCTCCTCTGGGGGTTGCCCCACTGCTCTGGAGGTTACCCCACTGTTCTGACAGTGGGCGAACCCCCACGGCACGGGCGGAGCACACTGTGCGGCTGCGGGGGCGAGGTTTCGCGCCCTCCGGGGGGTGCACTGGTGCTGTGGGGTTCGCTGCTTCCTCGGGGGTTACCCCACTGCTCTGGGGTTACCCCACTGTTCTGACAATGGGCGAACCCCCACGGCACGGGCGGAGCACACTGTGCGGCTGCAGGGGCGAGGTTTTGCGCCCTCCCGGGGGACCGCTGGTGCTCTGGGGGTTCGCTGCTTCCTCGGGGGGTTACCCCACTGTTCTGACAGTGGGCGAACCCCCACGGCACGGGCAGAGCACACTTTCCGTTCTGTGCGTGCCGTTCTTGTCTGTTGCTGTCCCGTCCCTTTCCGCCTCAGCCCGTGCAAAGGCGAAGGCCGCCCCAGCTGTGAGCTGGGGCGGCCTTCGCAAGAGGGACGGCGGTCAGGCTGGGCGGCGGCGGATTTTGTTGCCTAGCCAGACGATCGGGTCGTACTTGCGGTCGGCGACTCGCTCCTTCATCGGGATGAGGGCGTTGTCGGTGATCTTGATGTTCTCGGGGCAGACCTCGGTGCAGCACTTGGTGATGTTGCAGAAGCCGAGGCCGTGCTGCTCCTGGGCCGCCTTCTGCCGGTCGGCGGCGTCGAGCGGGTGCATGTCCAGCTCGGCGATCCGCATCAGGAAACGCGGACCGGAGAAGGATTCCTTGTTCTCCTCGTGGTCGCGGATCACGTGGCAGGTGTCCTGGCACAGGAAGCACTCGATGCACTTGCGGAACTCCTGCGAGCGCTCCACGTCGACCTGCTGCATCCGGTACTCACCGGGCTTCAGGTCGGCAGGCGGCGTGAACGCGGGGATCTGGCGAGCCTTCTCGTAGTTGAACGACACGTCGGTGACCAGGTCCCGGATCACCGGGAAGGTCCGCATCGGGGTGACCGTGACGGTCTCGCCCTCTTCGAACGTGTTCATCCGGCACATGCACATCAGCTTCGGCATGCCGTTGATCTCGGCGCTGCAGGAGCCGCACTTGCCGGCCTTGCAGTTCCAGCGGACCGCGAGATCCGGGGTCTGGGTCGCCTGCAGCCGGTGGATGACGTCGAGGACGACCTCGCCCTCGTTCACCTCGACCTCGTAGTCCTGGAGGTCACCGCCCTCGGCGTCACCACGCCAAACCCGGAACTTGCCCTTATAGCTCATGCCGGCAGTTCCTCCTCAGTCATGTACTTGCTCAGCTCGTCCAGCTCGAACAGTTCCAGCAGGTCCTCGCGCATCGGGATCTGGTCCTTACGGACCACGCTGACGCTGCCGTCGGCCTGCAGCGCGCAGACCAGCAGCAACTTGCGCCACTCTGCGTTCATCCCGGGGAAGTCGTCGCGGGTGTGACCGCCGCGGGACTCCTGCCGCTCCAGCGCCGCCTTCGCGACGCACTCGGAGACGGTCAGCATGTTGCGCAGGTCCAGCGCGAGGTGCCAGCCCGGGTTGAACTGCCGGTGCCCCTCGACCGTCATCTTCGCGATCCGGCCGCGGAACTCGGCGAGCCGGCCGAGCGCCTGCTCGATCTCGTCGGCCTTGCGGATGATGCCGACCAGGTCGTTCATCGACTGCTGCAGTTCCTGGTGGATCGTGTACGGGTTCTCCCCGCCCTCGAGCTCGAACGGAGCCAGCGCCTCGGCTGCAGCGGCGTCGATGTCGGCCTCCGCGATCTTCGGCCGCTCGGCGCCCAGCTGGTCGAGGTACGTCGCGGCGCCCATCCCGGCGCGCCGGCCGAACACCAGCAGGTCGGACAGCGAGTTGCCGCCGAGCCGGTTCGACCCGTGCATGCCGCCCGCGACCTCACCGGCCGCGAACAGCCCCGGTACGACGGACTGCGCGGTGTCGGGGTCGACCTCGACACCACCCATCACGTAGTGACACGTCGGGCCGACCTCCATGGGCTCGGCGGTGATGTCGACGTCCGCGAGCTCCTTGAACTGGTGGTACATCGACGGCAGCCGGCGCTTGATCTCCTCGGCCGGGAGCCGGGAGGACACGTCCAGGAAGACGCCACCGTGCGGCGTACCGCGGCCGGCCTTGACCTCGGAGTTGATCGCCCGGGCGACCTCGTCGCGGGGCAGCAGCTCCGGTGGGCGCCGGTTGTTGTCGGCGTCCTTGTACCAGCGGTCGGCCTCGTCCTCGGTCTCCGCGTACTGCGCGCGGAACACGTCCGGCACGTAGTCGAACATGAACCGCTTGCCCTCGGAGTTCTTCAGCACCCCGCCGTCACCGCGGACCGACTCGGTGACCAGGATTCCCTTCACCGACGGCGGCCAGACCATGCCGGTCGGGTGGAACTGGATGAACTCCATGTTGATCAGCGTCGCGCCGGCCCGCATCGCCAGGGCGTGCCCGTCACCCGTGTACTCCCACGAGTTCGAGGTGACCTTGAACGACTTGCCGACTCCGCCGGTGGCCAGGATCACGGCCGGCGTGTCGAACAGGATGAACCGGCCGGACTCGCGCCAGTAGCCGAAGGCGCCGGAAATAGCCGCGGTGTCGCCGGCTGTGTTGTCAAGAAGCAGCTCGGTCACGGTGCACTCGGCGTAGACCTTGAGGTTGGCCTCGTAGTCGCCGGTCGCCTCGAAGTCCTCCTGCTGCAGCGAGACGATCTTCTGCTGCAGGGTGCGGATCAGCTCCAGGCCGGTGCGGTCGCCGACGTGCGCGAGCCGCGGGTAGGTGTGACCGCCGAAGTTGCGCTGGCTGATCCGGCCGTCCGGCGTGCGGTCGAACAGCGCGCCGTACGACTCCAGTTCCCAGACCCGGTCGGGCGCCTCCTGCGCGTGCAGTTCGGCCATCCGCCAGTTGTTCAGGAACTTCCCGCCGCGCATCGTGTCGCGGTAGTGGACCTGCCAGTTGTCGTTCGAGTTCGCGTTGCCCATCGCGGCCGCGCAGCCGCCCTCGGCCATCACGGTGTGGGCCTTGCCGAACAGGGACTTGCACACGATCGCCGTGCGCTTGCCCTGCTCGCGGGCCTCGATCGCCGCGCGCAGGCCGGCGCCGCCGGCCCCGATCACGACGACGTCGTAGGAGTGTCGTTCCAGCTCAGTCATAGAAGTCAGACGTCCGTATCAGTTGAAGAAGCGCAGGTCGGAGAACCAGCCCGCCGACAGCGACATGATGTACGCGTCGGTCAGGATCACGGTGAACAGCGAGACCATCGCGTACGTGCCGTGCTTGGGGTTCAGCTTGGACACGAAGGTCCAGTACCGGTAGCGCATCGGGTGCTTGGAGAAGTTCTTCAGCCGGCCGCCGACGATGTGGCGGCAGGCGTGGCAGGACAGGGTGTACAGCCACAGCGCGACCAGGTTGATCCAGATGATCAGCGTGCCCAGGCCGATGCCGAAGCCGCCGTCCGTGCCGTGGAACGCGAGCACGCCGTCGTAGATGTTCAGCACACCGAAGACCAGCGCGCCGTAGAAGAAGTACCGGTGCAGGTTCAGCGCGATCAGCGGGGGCTTCGACTCACCGGTGTACTTCTTGTGCGGTTCCGGTACGGCGCAGGCCGCCGGCGCGAAGAAGAGCGAGCGGTACCCGGCCTTGCGGTAGTAGTAGCAAGTACCGCGGAAACCGGCCAGCACCGCGAACGTGATGATGCTGAACGGGATGAAGACCGGGAACTTCGGGAACCAGGTGCCGAGGTGGCTCGAGCCCGGTACACAGGACTCGGTCACGCAGGGCGAGTACAGCGGGGTCAGGTAGTGGTGTTCATCCACCCAGTACCACTTGTTCATGAAGATGCGGACCGTCGCGTAGACGATGAAGAAGACCAGGATCACGCCGATCCGCAGCGGCGCGAGCCACCAGCGATCGGTCCGCAGTGTCTTTTCTTTGATCTGTGCGCGGCCAGGCGCGCTAACACCCGTGGCCATCAGGGGGCGTGCCGGTCAGGGGCGCCGAAGCCTTCGTGCTCCGCGTCGGTCCACATGGACGCGTCGTATTCCACGTCGGGGATCTCCTCGAGTTCCTCCGGAACGGGTCCGGGTCTGTGATGCGGGTCGGGAGGGCCGAGTTCTGCCAGGTCGTCACTCAGCCTGGCCACGTCGGACACCAACCGGCGAATGCCGAGGGTGTCACCGTACTCCTGGCTGAGCTTGCCGACTGTGGTGTGCAACACCTCGAGAGCACGCTGCACCGCTGCCACGGTGCTGTTGCCGTCACCCATACCGACTCCAGTAATGGTTTTGTCGCTGTAAGTATGGGCACACTTTGCCTCCGCGAGGCGCACAACGGAAGACCCCTCGGTACGGCGTGTTTCTAGTTAGGTCTACCTCAGTTGCCGAAGGCGCTCGAGTGGAGTAAGGGCGTGAATCCGGCCTTCAGTACAACGAGATTCGCCGGCGGAGTCAGTACTGCGACCTGCCGCAGCCCGGGTGGTCGCGCCGGTGTGGCATATCCCTCCCACGACCAGCCGAGCACGACCTTGTCACCGTTGGGTCCGCCGAGCACCAGCGCCGGACGGCCGTCGTACCTGATCATCGCGCCGTCGGGGAGATCGTCCAGGTCGGCGATCGTGGTGCGCTGCTGCCGGGTGCGCGGTTCGACCCGTTCCAGGTGGAGCTGCGCGTCCATAGCCGCGGCCCGGGGACGCTCGGTCAGACCACGCCCGCTGGCCCACGCGCCGGCGTACAGGAGGAAGTCGCGGCGGCGGCAGTAGGCGCACGGGCGATGACCGGCGGCCAGCGCGACGGCCTCGTCGAAGAAGAACAGCGCGGTCCAACGGCCGGGTGGCATCGGGTCGCGCCGGACGCCCTTCCAGTCGAGCACGCAGCAGATCCAGGCCTTCGATCGCCAGCGTGTGGTTCCGAGCCGTCGGTCGGGTCCGTGCAGCGTGCCGCGGTTGCCCATCAGCAGACCGCGACCGGACTCGGCCACGATCTCCTGCGTCGGCAACACTCTGTTCTGCAACGGCACGGCGCCATCCTTCCGTCGGCTACCGACAGTTTCTGGCACAGTCCTTCCCCATGGGTGACAGACAGGTCGTCGTCGGCGTCGCGGTGATCCGGGACGGTCGCGTACTGGCGGCGCTCCGGGCCGGGTCGACGGGCGGCTGGGAGTTCCCGGGCGGCAAGGTCGAGCCCGGCGAGTCCGACCAGGCCGCGGGGGCGCGCGAGCTCAAGGAGGAGCTCGGCCTGGAGGTCGTCCTGGGCGAACCACTGGGAATCGGGGCCGGCCGGCCGCACGGCATCGAAGTACCGATCGGGGACAAGTACCTGCTCCGCGTGTACTTCGCAGAGCTGGTCGCGGGCGAGCCGGTTCTGCACGAGCACACCGCCACCCGCTGGGTCGGCGCCGCCGAACTGGACGGGCTGGACTGGCTCCCCGCTGACCGGCCGTTCCTGTCCGCACTCCGGGCGGAGATTCCTCCGGGTACCTGATCCGTCACGATTCGGAGACGACCACGCCTGGTCCATGGCGTCCACACTGCGAGATAGGCGATGATCCGGCGAAGTTCGTCGAGAGACGATCCGACCGGAAGGACGGGCCAGACCATGACCCTGGGGGCGACAGAGGTTCCATCGGCGGATGGCGACCTCCCGGCTGATCACATCGCCGACACCGCGGAGGCCACGCAGATCGAGGGCCGTTCACTCGGCCAGATCGCCTGGGCCCGGCTGAAGAAGGACAAAGTGGCGCTGGTCAGCGCCATCATCATCCTGCTGATCATCCTGATGGCTCTGTTCGCGCCGTTGATCGTGAAGATCAGCGGGTATCCGCCGGACCAGCCGAACTTCAAGGGTCCGAACGGCGAAGACCTGCTGGACACCTTCAACGGCGGGATTCCGGCCGGTGGTTTCCTCGGCAGCGGGATGAGCTCCGAGCACTGGCTCGGCATCGAGCCGCAGAACGGCCGCGACATCTTCGCGCGACTGGTCTACGGCGCTCGCGCGTCACTGCTGGTGGCCCTGGGCGGAACGATCGTCGCGGTGGTGCTCGGCACCATCGTCGGCATGGTGGCCGGCTACTTCCGTGGCTGGGTGGACTCGTGGCTGAGCCGGTTGATGGACATCCTGCTGAGCTTCCCGGCGCTGCTGTTCATCCTGGCGCTGACGCCGGTGATCGCGGACCGGGCCCAGGCCACCTTCGGGATCCCCGACGACAACGAGCTGCGGATGGGCGTGCTGATCTTCGTGCTCGGTTTCTTCGGCTGGGCCTACCTGGCCCGGATCGTGCGCGGCCAGACCCTGTCGATCCGCGAGCGTGAGTTCATCGAGGCGGCCCGCTCGCTCGGCGCCGGACCGGGGTACGTGATCTTCAAGCAGATCCTGCCGAACCTGATCCCGACCCTGCTGGTCTACTCCACGCTGATCATCCCGACCTACATCACCGCGGAGGCCGCGCTGTCCTTCCTCGGCGTCGGGGTCAAGGAGCCGACCTCGTCGTGGGGCCGGATGATCTCCGACGCATCCAACTGGTACGAGACCGACCCGCTGTACCTGTTCTTCCCGGGCCTGATGCTGTTCATCACCGTGCTCGCGTTCAACCTGCTGGGCGACTCCGTGCGGGACGCCCTCGACCCTCGCGCCGGACGGGGCTGAGCCATGTTCAACTATGTCGTCCGCAGGCTGCTGCAGATGCTCATGATCCTCTTCGCGATCAGTGCCATCACCTTCTTCCTGTTCTGGGCCACACCGGCCAACCCTGCCCTGCTGATCTGTGGCAAGGATTGCAACACCGAAAGGATCGCCGAGGTCAACGCGGCGTACGGCTTCGACGACCCGCTGATCGTGCAGTACGGCAAGTACATGAGTGGCCTGGTGAACCCGGCCGGACGCGAGCTCGGCACCGAGGGCTCGCTGGAGCACTGTTCGTGGCCGTGTCTGGACCGGTCGCTGCAGAACGGACTGCAGGTGACCGATTCGATCTCCGACGCGATCGGGCCGACGTTCTGGCTGGCCACCGGGGCCGCCGTCATCTGGCTGATCTCCGGCGTACTGCTGGGACTGATAGCCGCGCTCCGCAAGGGCAAGCTGATCGACAAGCTCAGTGTCGGGCTGGCGCTGCTCGGGGTGTCGTTCCCGACCCTGGTGCTCGGGTACCTGCTGATCTTCATCTTCATCGTCAAGGGCGGCTTGCTGCCGTATCCGGACCAGGCGAACTCGAGTCCGTTCTCGGCGGGCGTGGTGCCGTTCATGCAGTTCTACATCCTGCCGTGGATCACGCTGGCCCTCGTCAACGCCGCCCTGTACACGCGGCTGACCCGGGCGAACATGATCGACACGATGAACGAGGACTTCATCCGGACCGCGCGGGCCAAGGGCCTGGGTGAACGCCAGGTCGTCTTCAAGCACGGGCTGCGGGCCGCGCTGACGCCGATCGTGACGATCTTCGGCCTGGACCTCGGCGCGCTGCTGGGCGGCGCGGTCATCACCGAGCGGATCTTCAGCATCCAGGGTCTGGGCAAGCTGTCGATCGACTCGGTCCTCGGCAACGACCTGCCCGTGGTGATGGGTGTCGTCCTGGTCGCCGCCTTCTTCGTCGTCTTCGCGAACATCGTGGTCGACGTCACCTACGCGTTCATCGACCCCCGGGTCCGGCTGTCGTGACCGGGCCCGAGGTTGGAGCAGCCACTGTGAGCACCGCACCGACGGAGCAGAAGAAGCCGGGGTCACCGCCGGCCGGGACCGCCTTCCTGGAGGTCAAGGACCTGCAGGTGCGCTTCCCCACCGACGACGGAGTGGTCCGGGCCGTGAACGGCCTGAGCTTCTCCCTCGGCGAGGGCGAGACGCTGGGCATCGTGGGGGAGTCGGGGTCCGGCAAGAGCGTCACCAGCCTGGCGATCATGGGTCTGCACAAGGGCACCCGGGCGCAGGTCAGCGGCGAGATCTGGCTGGACGGCAACGAGCTCGTCTCGATGCGGGTCGAGGAGATGCGCCGGCTGCGGGGCAACAAGGTCTCGATGATCTTCCAGGACCCGCTGTCGGCGATGCATCCCTTCTACCGGATCGGCGACCAGCTGACCGAGGCCTACCTGGTGCACAACGACGCCTCGAAGGCGGTCGCGAAGAAGCGGGCCGTCGACCTGCTCGACCGGGTCGGCATCCCGTCCCCGGCGAGCCGGTTCCACGACTACCCGCACCAGTTCTCCGGCGGGATGCGGCAGCGCGCGATGATCGCGATGGCGCTGATGTGCGACCCGCGGCTGCTGATCGCCGACGAGCCGACCACGGCCCTCGACGTCACCGTGCAGGCCCAGATCCTCGACCTGATGAACGATCTGCAGAAGGAGTTCAACTCCGCGATCATCATCATCACCCACGACCTCGGCGTGGTCGCGCAGATGGCGCAGAAGCTGGTCGTGATGTACGGCGGCCGGGTGGTCGAGGCCGGCTCGGTCCGCGACATTTTCTACCGGCCCGAGCACCCCTACACCTGGGGGCTGCTCGGCTCGATCCCACGGATCACCGGTGGCGGTGGCCGGCTCAAGTCGATCAAGGGCTCCCCGCCCTCACTGATCAACCTGCCGACGGGCTGTCCTTTCCACCCGCGGTGCGACTTCCGCGACCAGGTGGCCGGCGATCAGTGCGTGACGGACGTCCCCGAGCTGCTGCAGGTCGAGGCTGCCGGGCACTCCGTGCGGTGCCACATTCCCACCGTGGACCGCAGCCGGATCTTCACCGAGCAGATCAAGCCGAACCTGTGAACACGCAACTCCGAGGAGACGATGTGACGACTTCGCCAGCGGCGGCGGAGCAGCGCAAGCCCCCGGTCAAGGGGGACGTGCTGCTCGAGGTGAAGGGTCTGCAGCGGTACTTCCCGGTCACCCAGGGGATCATCTTCCAGAAGGCGACCGGAGCGGTGAAGGCAGTGGACGGGATCGACTTCACCCTCTACACGGGCGAAACCCTGGGCCTGGTTGGCGAATCGGGCTGCGGCAAGTCGACGACGGGCCGGCTGGTGACCCGGCTGGACGAGCCGACGGACGGCACGATCACCTTCCAGGGAACGGATATCACCCACCTGAACCGGCGCAAGATGCGGCCGTTCCGGCGGGACGTGCAGATCATCTTCCAGGACCCGTTCTCGTCGTTGAACCCGCGTCAGACGGTCGGCACGATCATCGCCGCGCCGTACGACATCCAGGGCATCAAGACCGAGGGCGGCACCAAGTTGGCGGTCCAGGACCTGATGGCCCGGGTCGGCCTCAATCCCGAGCACTACAACAGATATCCGCACGAGTTCTCCGGCGGTCAGCGGCAGCGGATCGGGATCGCCCGGGCGCTGGCGCTGCGGCCCCGGCTGATCGTCTGCGATGAGCCGGTGTCGGCGCTGGACGTGTCGATCCAGGCCCAGGTGGTGAACCTGCTGGACGACCTGCAGGACGAGTTCGACCTGGCCTACCTGTTCGTCGCGCACGACCTGTCGGTGATCCGGCACATCTCCGACCGGGTGGCGGTGATGTACCTGGGCAAGATCGTCGAGATCGGGTCGAAGGACGAGTTGTACAACCACGCGCGCCATCCGTACACCCACGCGCTGCTCTCGGCCGTCCCGGAGCCGGACCCGGACTCGGTGAAGCGCCGGGAACGGATCCGCCTCACCGGCGATGTACCGAGTCCGCTGAATCCTCCGACCGGCTGCCGGTTCCGCACCCGGTGCTGGAAGGCGGAGGACATCTGTGCCGAGCAGGAGCCGCCGCTGCTCCAGATCGGAGCTCCCGATCATCGAGCGGCATGCCACTTCCCGGAGGAACGGGACGTGGTCTGACGGCTACTTTACGTAACCAATCGGTCTCCGCTGTGTAGTGAAGGAGTCACGATCCGGTTACTGCGGGGATAGAGCCGTTGCTGCAATCAACCCGTCGTGAGTAGATGACGGGCATTCCACTCACCAGGGCAAGCCGTAACCCCGGCGTCCCGATGTAGGAAGAGAGAAGGATGGCATGAAACACGCCAAGCGAGTCGGACCCGCGGTCGCCGCCGGTCTAGCCATGACCCTCACGCTGGCGGCATGCGGTGGGGAAAACAGCAATGATGATGCGGGCGGCACCGGGGGGACCGACGCCGTCAAGGGTGGCACCGTCACCATTTACCACGCATCGGACTTCGAACACCTCGACCCTGCCCGGGCCTTCGTCACCGACACCGGCATGTCCGGCCAGCTGCTCTACCGCACGCTGACCGCGTTCGCCTGGGACCCGGAGGCCAAGAAGGTCGAGCTCAAGGGCGACACCGCGGAGAAGTGGGAGTCGTCTCCTGACTTCAAGACCTGGACCTTCACCCTGAAGGACGGGCTGAAGTACGAGGACGGCAGCCCGATCACCGCCAAGGACATCAAGTACAACGTCGAGCGCTCGTTCTCGGCGGACCTGTCCGAGGGTGCGCCCTACGGCAAGAACTACCTGGACTGCAAGGGTTACGCAGGCCCGTACAAGCCGGCCGGCAACAACGGCGGCAAGGGCTGCACCGCGATCGAGGTTCCGGACGACAAGACCATCGTCTTCAAGCTGAACCAGCCGGTCTCGGAGTTCCACATGACCGCGTCGATGAAGATCTTCGCACCGACGCCGGTCGCCAAGGACACCAAGACGCAGTACGACAACAGGGTCTTCTCCTCCGGTCCGTACAAGGTCGAGACCTACACCCGCAACAAGACCCTGACGCTGGTCCGCAACACCAACTGGGACCAGGCCACGGACCCGATCCGGACGGCGCTGCCGGACCGCTTCGAGTTCAAGTTCGGTGACGACGAGGCGATCGTCGACCAGCGGCTGATCGCCGGTTCCGGCGCCGACGCCAACGCGATCAGCTTCTCCGGCGTCCAGGCGCAGAACCTGTCCAAGCTGTCGCAGAGCAACGTCAAGGACCGCGTCATCGAGGGTTCCGACGTCTGCAAGCGCTACATCGCGTTCAACCAGCAGAAGCCGTTGCTGAAGGACCAGAAGCTGCGTGAGGCACTGACCTACGGCATGGACAAGCAGGCCTACATCACCGCCCGCGGTGGCGATCGGTTGAACAAGCCGATCGACTCGATCGTCCCGAAGGAGCTCGAGGGCTACCGTCCGGCGACGGCCTTCACGGCGCCGCTGACCGGTGATCTCGAGAAGGCGAAGGCCGCGCTGGCCGAGTCCGGCTACAAGGGCGAGAAGCTGGTGCTCGGCGCGTCCGACGCCACCGGTGTCTCGGTCAAGGCGGCCGAGGCCGCTCAGGCCGCCTGGAAGCGGATCGGTGTCAACGTCGACATCAAGAAGATCCCGGGCGACAACTACTACTCGACCCAGCAGAACGACGCTTCGGCGACCGACCTGGTCACCGCGGGCTGGTGCCAGGACTGGGCCTCGCTGTCGACGATCGTCGCGCCGGTCCTCGGCCCGGACAACACCGCGCCGGGCAAGGCCGCGCAGAACAACTACGGCCGCTCGCCGGTCGGCTGGGACCAGATGAACAAGATCCCGGGCATCGCCGACCAGAAGGAGGCCGCCAACGCGTGGGCCGACGTTCTCGACGAGGCGATGAAGGCGGCTCCGCTGGTGCCGATCTCCGAGGACAACAACGTGTACGTGCTCGGTGGCAACATCACCGGCGCGACGGTGAACCCCGACATCGGTGGTCTGCCGGACCTCACCAAGATCGGCCTCAAGAAGGTCGGCTGATCAAGTACTGACTGATCAAGGACAAGGGCGGTGCCGGTTCCCGGCACCGCCCTTCGTCTGCCCGGACCGATACCTTCCTCGTCAAGTCGTATCCAGACGGGAGCTGTTCGATGCCTGAGTCCTTCGGTGAGCTGCTGCGCCACCTCCGGCTGCGCCGCGGACTGACCCAGGAGAGCCTGGCGCAGGCTGCGGAAATCAGCGTCCAGGCAGTCGGCCTCCTCGAGCGGAACCGGCGCCGCTACCCCCGGCCGAGCACTGTCGAGCAGCTCGCAATCGCGTTGGGCTGCACGTCGGACGACACCCGGCGGTTGCTGGAGGCGGCGGCAAGGAAGCCGACTGCGGTGGATCAGCTGCCTCCGGCGGCGGTCGGCTTTACAGGCCGTGAGAACGAGGTCGAAACACTGGCGGCGCTGCTGACGGCCGGCAGGGGGCCCGCGGTACCGGTGGCGGCTGTCACGGGCATGGGAGGGATCGGCAAGACGGCACTGGCCGTCCAGGTCGCTCGCCGAATTTCCGACCACTTCCCGGACGGTCACCTGTTCATCGACCTGCGAGGCTTCAGCCGTTCCGGCCCGATCACCGCGCTGGATGCCGTTCGCCAGTTGCTCAGGGCGTTGGGCGTCCGGGCCGCCGAGATCCCGACGGGGCTCGAGCAGGCGACGGCCAGATACCGGACTGTGATGGCTGAGCGCGCCATGCTGGTGGTTCTCGACAATGCGGCGGCCAGCAGCCAGGTCGCTTCATTGATCCCCGGAGCCGGGCGGAACGCAGTACTGGTGACTAGTCGGCAGTTGCTGGTGGCGCCCGCGGGAATCCGACAGATTCGCCTGGACGGTCTGCCCGAGGGCGACGCCGTCGACCTGCTGGCCGAGACCGCGGGGTGGCGGTTCGAGCGGAATTCCAGGCCGGCAAGGGAGATCGTCGCACTGTGCGGATATCTGCCACTTGCGATCAGGGTCGCTGCCGCGCACCTGGCTGGGCGGCCCGCCACGGCCGCGAATGCCCTGGCCGCCAGGTTGAGGGACGAGACGAACCGTCTGGCCACCCTCGAGGAGGGCAGAGCGGCCGGCCATGGCGGGAATGTGCGGAACAGCATCGCCGTATCCGTGGCTGCTTTGGCGCAGGGGTCGGGGGAGTCGGACGCTCTGGCCGTCGGGCTGCTGCCGAAGCTCGCCCTGCTGGATGGGCAGGACTTCAGCTCGAGAATCGCCGGCCGGGTCGGTGAATTGACCTCCGCTGTCACGGATCGGGCTCTCGACAGGTTGACGGATGTGAACCTGCTCGAGGCCTCGGCGCCGGGGCGGTATCGCCTCCACGACCTGGTCGCGGCGTACTTCGACGAGAAGGCATCGGCCGACCAGCGGATGGCCGCCCGGCTGAAGGCTCTCGACGGATACAACGCGGTGCTGTGGCGTCTCACCGAGATGTCCCGGCGTCCTCCCGGCCTGCGCGAATCCTGGTGCGGAGACGACTGGACCAAAGACGCTCAGGACTTCGTCGATCGGGAGGATCTGCTCGATTGGCTCGATTCCGAACGCGGCAACCTGCTGGCGACCATCGCCAAGGCCGTCCAGGGTGGTGCCGCCGAACAGGACCGGGCACTGCGCATCGGTGTGGCGATCAACTACTACTGCATCGCGAGGAAGCGATGGGAGGAGTGGCGAGACGTCACCGGTGAGGTGAAATCGCTGGCCGCGGACCCGGCAGCCTGTGGGATGCTGCTGGCCGACCTGGGGCTGGCGCACGCCGAGCTTCACGACTTCGATCAGGCGTCGGACGCCCTGACACTGGCGGTAGCGGCGCTGGAGGACGTCGACCACGCGGCGTACCGGGTGTCGACGCTGGTGAATCTCAGCCACGTGCTGGAGCGAGCCGGCCGCCAGGAAGCAGGCCTCGAGTACGGTCGACGAAGCCTTCGAATGGCGAAGGAGCTCGGAGATGACGAGTCGGTGGCGATGGCCGCGTTGGTCGTGGGGATGATCTACGGCGCTCGCAAGGATGCCCGGCAGACCGAGTCCTTCGCCACCGCTGTGGCTGCCATGCGAATGGCCGGGCCGCCGCGAGGGCTCGCGATGGTGTTCCACCAGATGGGGGTCTCCTACCTTGAGAGCCGTCAGTACGAAGCCGCCTACGATGCCCTGGCGGAGAGCCTGCGGATCTACCGCGACGACAATGCGGTCCCCTATCTTCCCGACGTTCAGGAGGACCTCGGCCGGCTGCAGTTGTCAGCCGGCGACACGGACGGTGCGGTTGTGCAGTTCAACGAGGCGCTCGAGGGTGCCATCGCGTCAGGTCGTTGGGACCGTGAAGCGAGTGTGCGGACGAGGCTCGGCGAGGCTCTCGCGGCGTTGGACCGGACGGAGGAAGCCAGACTTCACCTCACTGAGGCGGTTGGCATCTACGGCCGGAGGGGAATGCGGGCCGTAGAGGATGCCCGCGCTTTGCTGGTCGAGCTGGACGGTCGTTGACAGACGCTCAGGTGGAGCGGAGCAGACGTTTGAGGTCGGTTGCGCCGTGGGCGTTGTGTTTTTCGTGGATGGAGAGGGCTATTCGCCATTCGCGGCGGGCTTCGGGGAGGCGGTCCTTGGCTCGGTGGAGCTCGCCCAGGCTCTTGCGGATGTCGGCTTCGCAGAGCCAGTCGCCGTACTGGCCGGCGATGGCCAATCCCTCGCTCTGGTGGGCGATCGCCTCGTCGTAGCGTCCTTCCGCCATCCGTAGACGGCCCAGCTCGTTCAGTACTTCGGCCTGCCGGGTGGCCGCGCCCGCCTTGCGGTAGAGGTCCAGGCTCTCGTGCAGAGCCTCACTGGCCACGGAGTATTGGCCGGCTTCGCGGTAGGCGACTCCGACGTTCTGCGCGACCAGACCGCGATGGCGCTCCATCCCTGGCTCGACCAGGAGGTCCAGTGCCTCGTTGAAGTGCCGTTGAGCTGTCTCGGCCGCACCCGTCTTCAGGTAGAGCATGCCGAGGGCGAGGCACGCCCAGGCGGCCCGCTGCGGGATCCCGAGGCTCAGGCCGATCTCCCGGGCGCGTTCGGCGTACGGGATGCCGTCGGTGGTCCTGCCGGTGCGCTCCAGGACGTGGCTGAGGCTGCTCAGACAGAGAGCCTGCAGGTTGCCGTCTCTCGCCGCCTCGGCCGCGTCGATCGCCTGGCTCAGGGGAGCCACGGCCTGCTCGTACTGGCCGAGCTCGGCATGAGCGGCGCCCAGATCGTGGAGCACCAGGCCCTCTGCCGTTCGATCGGGCTGGCCGCTGACGAGGCGTAGTACAGCCTCGTTGGCCTGTAGCCACTCGATCCACGCTCGCCGAAGCGTGTAGTAGGCATTCAGCCCGACAGCCAGCTGTACTGCGAGCTGAGGGTGCTCCTGGGTCGCCTGCTGCAGTATCGCGGGGAGTCCGGGCCGCTCGACGTCCAACCAGGCGACCACCTCCTCCTCGCCGGAGAGGTCGTCGGCCGCGGCCAGCCACTCCTTGTCGAGCCAGGTCTCGCGCGTGGCGCCGTGCCCGGCGTACTCGCTGGCCTTCCAGACGACAGCGGACACCCGCCGGACCCAGCGGCTGGTCGCGGCCGCTCTTTCCTGCTCCGACAACATATGGTCGGCAAGCTCGCGGGCGGCGCCCCGCACGAGGTCATGCAGCCTGTACCGCCTTGGGCTGGGCGTCGTGAGCAAGTGCACGTCTACCAACCGCTCCAGTACAACAACAGCCTCTGGCTCCGGGCTGTCCGACAACGCAGCCGCCAGGGCCGACGTGAGCTCCACACAGTCCGACAACCCGAGCAGCGCGAACATAGTGACCGCCTGTACGTCGATCGGGTCGTCGCTGCCCGCGAGTTGCTCGATAGACAGCACCAGCGTCGCCCGTACGCCGGAGTCGTCCAGCTGGAGCTCGTCCAGCCGGCGGCGACCATCCTCCAGGCGCTCGGCCAGGTGTGCGACCGGCCAGGTCGGACGGGAGGCCAGACGGGCCCCGACCATCCGGATCGCCAGTGGCAGGCCGCCGCACTGCCGGACCACCTCGGCGCACTCGTCCTCCGGGGCGTCCGGTCGCTCCGAGATCCGGCGGAGCATCTCGATGCACTCCTCCAGCGGTGGTTCGCCCAGCTGGAACTGGCGGCCACCAAGCCCGGCCATGCTCCGGCGACTCGTCACCAGGACCGCGCAGCCACCCACGCCGGGAAGGAGCGGGCGGAGTTGCTCCTGGTCGGACGCATTGTCGAGGAGTAGGACCAGTCGTCGCCCGGCTAGCGCAGTACGGAACCGTGCTGAGGCCGTTGCCAGATCAGGTGGAGTCGTCTCGCCCAGGTCCTCCAACAGATAGGTCAGGGCCTCCAGCGGCTCGAGTGGCGGAGCGATGCCGAAGCCGCGGAGGTCGAGGTACAGCTGGCCGTCGGGGAAGTAGTCGGCCACCTGGTGCGCCGCATGCACGGCCAGGGTGGTCTTGCCGATCCCGCCCATGCCGGTGATGGCCGTGACACTGACACCCCTGGCGGCGATCAGTTGGCGGGTGAGTACGCCCAGCTCCCGCACCCGGCCGGTGAAGTCGCCGCTGGCGAACGGCAGTTGCCGGGGAGAGGCGCTGATCGGGGGCTTGGGGCGTCGCTTGTCCGGTGTGGCGGTCTTACCCCTACGGGAGGCGGCGGCCTCCAGGGAGGCCCGCTGGTCGGCGTCCAGATGCAGCGCCTCGGCCAGGGCGGAGACGGTGCTCAGCTGGGGGTAGCGCCGGGTCCCGCGCTCGAGGGTGCTGATCGCCTGCACGCTCACACCTGAGCCCACCGACAGCTCTTCCTGGGTCAGGCCGGCCGCGGTCCGGTGTCTGCGGAGGAGCGCCGCGAACTGCGAATCCACCCGCTGACACCTCCAGGAAAATCCGCAGTTGTATGGGTGAACTGTATGGGTTGTACCTGGTGGAGTGGTCTGGTCCGGTCCAGAATTGAGCCCGCACGACAACTGGGGAGGAGATGGGGATGTCGGTTTACCAGGCTGTTCCTGCGGTGCGACTCGAGGATTTCGCACCGGAGGTCGTCTGTGAGGTCTACGAGCTGGGCTCGCGGCGCCAGACCCCGGCCGCCGCGAAGGAACTGACCAGCCGCCAGGTGACGATCGGCCGGCTGATGGCGACCGGTGCCAAGGACGCCGCGATCGCGCGGCAGCTCGGTCTCTCGCTGCGCACCGTCCGGGCCGAGATCAGCGCCCTGATCGCGGGACTCGGAGCCCGTTCGCGCTTCCAGGCCGGCTGCCTGCTGGTCCGCCGCTTCGGCTGAGCCGAGGCTGCCTTCGCTGAGCGCAGACTGTCCCCGCGCCAACGTACGCTGGCGCCATGAGTGAGCTTCCAGACCGCCGGCTGCTGTTGGTGCACGCACATCCTGACGACGAGACGATCAACAACGGCGTCACGATGGCGCGCTACGTGGACGAGGGCGCCCAGGTCACGCTGGTGACCTGCACCCTCGGCGAAGAGGGCGAGGTGCTGGTGCCCGCGCTCGAGCACCTGGCCGCGGACCAGACCGACCAGCTCGGCCGGCACCGGATCGGTGAGCTGGCCGCCGCGATGGAGGAGCTCGGGGTCAAGGACCACCGGTTCCTCGGCGGCCCGGGCAAGTATCGCGACACCGGGATGATCTACGACGACGAGGGCAACGCCGCCGTCCCGCCGGAGACCCGGCCGGACAGCTTCTGGCAGGCCGACCTGCTGACCGCGGCGAACGACCTGGTCCCGATCATCCGCGAGCTCCGCCCGCAGGTGCTGGTGACGTATGACCAGTACGGCAACTACGGACACCCCGACCACGTGAAGGCCCACCGGGTCGCCACCTACGCGGCCGCCCTCGCCGCCGCCCCGTCGTACCGGGAGGACCTCGGGTCCGCCTGGGACATCGCCAAGATCTACTGGATGGCGATGGCGGAGTCGAGCATGCGGGAGAGCCTGCGCAAGCTGCGTGAGTCGGGTGACACCACCACCTTCGAGGGGCTGGACCCGGAGGGACCGCTCGGCCCGTTCATCACCCCGGACCGCTTCCTCGACTGCGTGATCCAGGCCAACGGCTACATCGACCGCAAGATGAACGCGATGAAGGCGCACGCCACCCAGATCACCGTGGACGGCCCGTTCTTCGCCCTCTCCAACAACAACGGCAACGAGATCTGGGGCAGCGAGGCCTACCGCCTGGTGAAGGGCACCGCCGACCCGGGCCCGGACGGCCTGGAGCACGACCTCTTCGCCGGCCTGTGACCCGCTGGCCCGCGCGCGATCCGCTGAGCCGCGGGGCTGCTGCGTTCCCTCCCTGAGTCCGCCCAATCTCCGGCTGGCGAGTGACAGTCCCCACATTCACAGTTGAGGCATCAACCAGTGGAGCGATCTAGGCTGCACTGGTGACGTCGGATCCCAGTGGCAGCATCGCGCCCCGGGACTTCCGTACTGCGCTGGGCCGGTTCCCGTCGGGGATCACGATCATGAGCACGCTGCAGAGCGGCGTCGCTCACGCGATGACGGCGAGCGCCTTCACCTCGGTCTCGCTGGATCCTCCGCTGGTGCTGGTCTGCGTCGACAAGGGCGTCCGGATGCACGACGCGGTGCTCGATTGCGGGTACTGGGCAGTCTCAGTGATCGCGGAGAGTCACCGGGATCTCGCGGAACGCTTCGCCCGATCGGGCCGGAACCTGCTCAGCCAGTTCGACGGGATCGCCACGGCGCCAGGGCCGAAGACCGGCTGCCCGCTGATCGAGGGAGCGCTCTCCTGGCTGGAATGCCGGACCTGGGCCACATACGACGGCGGCGACCACACGATCGTGGTCGGCGAGGTGATCAGCCTGGCCGCGAACGAGGCGACTGACCCCGGTCCGCTGATCTACTACGCGGGGCAGTACCGGGAACTCGGGGGCAGCTGACACCTGCCCGTCCCGTAGTATGTGCCGTTGCTGTCACTTGGTTCGAGCAGGAGGACTCTGTCCGGTGGGGAGAAATCAGCTCGCGGGGATCATCGCCGCGGCGGGACTCGGGGTGCTCGTGCTCGGGTATGGTCTGGCGTTCGCGCTGACCGGAGACAAGGTTCCGGGGGACACGACAGTACTGGGGATCTCCCTCGGTGGACTGTCCGAGAAGGACGCCAAGGTCAAGCTGGAGGCCGGGCTGAAGGATCGCCTGGTGCTCCCGATCAAGGTCAAGGCCGGCGGTTCGACGTACCAGGTGAAGCCCGTCCAGGCGGGGCTCAGCCTTGACGTCGACGCCACCGTCGCCGACGCGGGGGCCGGGCGCAGCCTGAACCCGGCGCGGATCTGGAACGCGATGACCGGCGGCGACGCGGTCGACCCGGTGGTGAAGAAGGACGACGCCAAGCTCAAGGCGGCGATCGACAAGCTCGCCACCCAGGTGAACCGGCCCGCGACCGAGGGCACCATCACCTTCGAGAACGCGAAGGCGGTGCAGCACCCGTCCGCGGACGGCCTGCAGCTCGACAACGCCAAGGCCACCGAGACGGTCGTCTCCGGCTTCCCGTCCGACGGGAACCCGAAGGACCTGGCGGTCGGTGTCACCAAGCCGAAGGCCGGGACCGAGGCGATCGACAAGGCGATGACCGAGTACGCCGTACCGGCGATGTCCGGGCCGATCCGGCTGACCGTCGGGGACAAGAGCGTGGAGCTGAAGCCGCGCGAGCTCGCACCCGCGCTGAAGCTCGTCGCCAAGGACGGCTCTTTCACGCCGAGCCTGAACGCGAAAATGCTCGAGCCGCTGTTCGCCGAGCGGTTCAAGGAACTGGAGACGCTGCCGAAGGACGCGTCGGTGGCGATCGTCGCGGGCAGGCCGCAGGTGGTCCCCGCGGTCGACGGCATGGTCGTCGCCCGCGACAAGGTGGTTCCGGCCATCCTGAGCGTGTTGCCGAAGCCCGAGGGCGAGCGCAGGGCCGCGGTCGGCCTGGCCAAGTCCAAGGCCGAGGTCACCACCGAGGCGGCCACCGCGCTCGGCATCAAGGAGGTGATGGGGGAGTTCACCACGAAGTTCCCGCACGCCGCCTACCGCAACGTGAACATCGGCACCGCCGCGCACAAGATCAACGGCACGCTGCTGAAGCCGGGCGAGACGTTCAGCCTGAACAAGATCGTCGGTGAGCGCACCAAGGAGAACGGCTTCACCGAGGGCAACATCATCAACGGCGGCAAGTTCGTCCTCGACCTCGGCGGCGGCGTCTCGCAGTCGGCCACCACCACCTTCAACGCGGCCTTCTTCGCCGGCCTGAAGGACGTCGAGCACAAGGCCCACAGCGTCTACATCAGCCGCTACCCGGTCGGTCGCGAGGCAACGGTGGCTTGGCCGTCGGTCGACCTGAAGTTCCTGAACGACTCCGGCCACGGCATCCTCGTGCAGACCCTGTTCACCGCGTCCACGCCGGGCAGCCAGGGCAGCATCACGGTGAAGATCTGGGGCACCAAGGTCTGGGACATCACCGCCGGCGCCTCCGCGCGGACCAACCCCCGCGCGCCGGGCCTGGTCTACAACACCGCCGCCGACTGCCGGCCGCAGGCGCCGACCGGCGGCTTCGACATCAGGATCTACCGGTACTTCGCGAAGAACGGCCAGCGGGTCAAGACCGAGTCCTTCCTGACGAAGTACAACGCGGCCGACGACATCCGCTGCGGCCCGAAGCCGGGCACGCCGCCCACGCCGCCCACCCCGCCCACGCCGGGTATGACGAAGCCGTCGACGACGACCCGTCCACCCAGCTGAACCACTGCCATTCCGACCGAGGCCGCTCCTGACGGGGCGGCCTTCGTCGTTCTCGGGGCTGCTTCCCGGCCCGTTCGCGGGCGCCGGGTCTCAGGCGCAGTGGAGTTCGTGCAGATGTTCGGCGACCGTGTCGAACATGGCCTCGCCGATCACCGAGCCCTCGCGCCGGACCTGCCGCGGGTCGATCCGCAGTACGCGATCGAGCCGTACTTCGCTGTTGCGGCCCTCCTTGTCCCAGCCGCCGCTGCCGATGTCCAGCCAGACGCGTCCCCAGCGAGCCTCGTCGGCGGCGTCGCGGTCGTGGTCCTTGCTGGTCAGGATCAACGCGAGCAGCCACGGCCCGTCCGAGCCGACCACCAGCACCGGGCGGTCCTTGCCCCGGTGGTGGTCCTCCTCGAACGGCACCCAGGTCCAGACGATCTCGCCCGGATCGGCCACCCCGTCGTCCGGGTGCGGCGTGTACTCGACGTGCACCGTGCCCTCGTAGTCACCTGCGTACTCCGGCCGCGCCACCTCTGCCATGCGCCGACCTTACCGACCCCGCGCCCTCACACCTGGCACCGACGGCGCGTTCAACTCGCATGTGGACAACGACTGCAGACACCAGACCCGCGACGGGCCGTACTGCGATCCTCGCCATCCTGCTGACCGGGCAGTTCATGGCGAACGTGGATACCGCGGTTGCGAACACCGCGGCGCCGTCGATCGGAACGACGCTCGGAGCCTCGGAAGGCCAGGTCGCCCTGGTCGTCTCTGGGTACGTCGTCGCCTTCGCGGTGCTGCTGATCACCGGAGCCCGGCTCGGGTCGTCGCTCGGGTATCGCCGGGTCTTCCTGCTCGGGTTGCAGGTGTTCACGGTGGCTTCGCTGGTCTGCGGGATCGCGCCGGAGGTCTACTCGCTGACCGTGGCCCGGTTCGTCCAGGGCGCAGGGGCCGCGCTGATGGTGCCGCAGGTGCTGAGCGGCATCCAGTTGCACTTCGCCGGGCGGGAGCGGGTGAAGGCGCTCGGGTTCTTCTCGATCGCGTTGTCCGGGGGAGCCGTCGCCGGGCAGGTGCTCGGCGGGCTGCTGATCTCGGCGGACCTGTTCGGCACCGCCTGGCGGCCGATCTTCCTGATCAACGTGCCGATCGGGATCGGGCTCACTCTGGTCGCGCTGCGGCGCCTGCCGGCCGACGGGGTCCATGACCAGCGGCAGTCGATCGACCTGCGCGGAGTGGTCACCTTGTCCGCAGCCGTATTGCTGGTGATCGTGCCGCTGCTGCTCGGTTCGGAGCGCGGCTGGCCGGCCTGGGCCTGGATCTGCCTGGCTCTGAGCGTCCCGATGATCGTGCTGTTCGAACAGGGCGAGCGCCGTGCGGCCGCGACTGGTGATCGCCCGCTGATCGCCCGGCAGGTACTGCGGTCCTCCGCGGTGCGGGCGGGTCTCCTCGCCCACGGTGTCACCACAGCCGGGTACTTCGCCCTTCTCTTCGTCCTGGCGCTCTACCTGCAGCAAGGGCTCGGCAAGGGCCCGGCGTACTCGGGTTTCGCAATGGTGGTGTGGGTCGCCGCGTTCGGGCTTGCCGGGCCGATCTTGCCGCGTCTGCCCGAGCGGTTCGGCTGGATGCCGGTGATCGGGTGTGCGCTGCTGGTGGTGGGCTACTTGGCCGTCCTGGCCTACCTGCTGCTCGGTGGACGCTCTGGCCCGTTGTTGTTCGCCCTGCTGGGGATCGGCGGGCTGGGGCTTGGGTTCAGCTCGAACACGCTCATCGGGGCGATCACCTCAGCCATGCCCACGCAGTACGCGTCTGATCTGTCCGGGGTCGTCGCCACGAATGCGCAGCTGTCCGGGGCGCTCGGAGTGGCGGTGGCCGGCTCCGTTTATGCCGCGCTGGTTGGTGGTTCTACCTCACCGGCGGGGGCGCTGAGCGCAGTACTGGCGGGGTTTGCTGGGCTGGCGCTCGTTGGGGCGGGGTCAGCTCTCCGGCTGGTGCCCCGGGCCGGCTAGGTATCGGTAGCGGTAGGCCTCTGCGTAGCCGAGGCTCGTGTAGGTGGTCATGGCCGGGATGTTGTCCTCGACCACCTCAAGGTAGCTGCGGCGGCCGCCGAGAGGCCCTGCCCAGCGGGTGAGACCCTGCAGGACCGCCGTGGCGAGCCCGCGGCGCCTGTACTGCGGGTCGACCCGCACGGCGTCCACCCCGAGCCAGTGGCCGGTCATGGAGCCCCGGCCGACGGCCACGACCCGCCCGTCCAGCGAGACCGAGGCGAAGGCCGCTCGAGGCGCTCCCTCCATCACTTCGGGCGCCGGACCCGGTACAGGCCCCTCAAAGGCCGTCTCGTACCAGGCTGCGTCCGGCTGAGGCGTCACAGTCACCTCGTACTCCGGGGCGGCGTTCACCAGGTCCAACGACGTGTGCATGACCAGTACGTCGGCCTGCCAGGGCCGGGCGTCCTTCCAGCCCTGCTCCTGGAGCTCATTGGCCTCCGGGCTGTCCAGGCGTACCAGGGCCAGCGCGGGCAGGCCTCGCTCCGCGTAGAAATCCTCCGCGAGCTTGAGAGCGTCGCTGAGGGACATCCCCGGATCGCCCGCGGGCAGGAGGGAATTCGCCCGGCCGGTCCAGCCCGACGACGCCCGCAGCAGCCACTGACCGACGTACCTGGTCTCCACAGCGGGTCTGCCGAGCGCGGTGGTGAGGAAGAGTTGCTCCACGTCCACCGGCCGGAGGGGGAGCGGGGGGATCGGTTTGGCGGCCGCCACATCCTCCCAACGGACCGGATGAAGCGTACTGTCAGCATGCCGGACAACCAGGGTGGCGGAGTCGATCGACTGCAGCACCCCGAGCACATCGGTCAGCTGGCCGCCCGGCAGCCGGTGGCGAACAACGACACGGTGGCCGATATCACGGGCACTGAGGCCTGACACGATGCGGACTCCTGGCAGAGTGGGGCTGGTACTACCGTGATACTAGGTAGCCGCAGCAACTTCGAGCATCAGGAATACCGCACCGCAGCATCCAGTCCGCTGCGTCTGCTGGCCATAGGAGGAGTACCAGTGACCTACGTCATCGCGCAGCCGTGTGTTGACCTGAAGGACCTCGCGTGTGTCGAGGAATGCCCCGTCGACTGCATCTACGAGGGCAACCGGATGCTTTACATCCACCCCGACGAGTGCGTCGACTGCGGAGCCTGCGAGCCGGTCTGCCCCGTCGAGGCGATCTACTACGAGGACGACACTCCGGAGCAGTGGAAGGACTACTACACCGCGAACGTCGACTTCTTCAACGACCTGGGTTCCCCCGGTGGCGCCTCGAAGATGGGCAAGATCGACAAGGACCACCCCTTCATCGCCGCCCTCCCCCCACAGGAGCACGACGAGTAACGCCCGCATCAGCCTCCGCGGCTCCTCCACTGCCTGAACCCAGGCGCGGGGGGAGCCGCGAGCTGATTCGGGGTACTGCGGCGCCGAACTACTGCTCGATGACGTCTACGTGGACGTGGTCCAGGTGGCGGAGGGTGTCTTTGTTGCCTGGGCGGTCCGGTGGCTGGTAGTCGCGCCAGCCGCTGTCGGAGCGGCCTCCGGAGGTCCAGATGCGGTCGCTGAAGATGACCGTCTTGATGCCGAGGTGCTCGGCGCGGGCGACCAGGTACTGCGCCAGAGCCCAGCCCTTGGTGGTGTTCGGGGCCGAGATCGGCTTGACGAAGATGTCGACGGCGCGCCCCTCGTAGTGCGCGGAACCCTCCATGTGCCCGGTGCTGAGGCCGCCCGGTTGATAGCCGCCGGTCGACAGTGTTCCGAAGGTTGCCAGGAGATCCTTGCGTACGGCCTCGGCGCGTGGCGTGAGACCGCTCTTGCCCATGGTCTGCGCCGGCAGTGACGCTGTGTTTACCGTGCAACTGAACGCGGCCTTCGACTGACCCGTCAGCGCCGACGCCAGGATGCGCGCGTCGTCCTCGTGATCGGCATAGGCGTTGGGGAAGGCGCTGCGCTGGACCCGATCTGCCGCGACCGTCACCGCGAGCTTCTGGTAGTTCTTCACCTTCACCAGCGCGTCATAGAACTTCGACGCTGCGTAGTGCGGATCCCGCACCTGCGTAGCCGTACCCCAGCCCATCGACGGCCGCTGCTGGAACAACCCGAGCGAGTCCCGGTCCCCGTGGGTTAGGTTGCGCAGCCCGGACTCCTGGTACGCCGTCGCGAGGGCGATCGTCGCCGCCCGCGGAGGCAGCCCGCGGCGTACGGCGACTCCGGCGATGATCGCGGCCGACTCCGCCTGCTCCAGGTCGACCACGACCGAGGCGCCGCCGACGGTGGCCTCGCACTGCTCGCGGGGCGGCAGCAACGGGCCGAAATCCTTGCCACCGACCCAGGCGATCCCCGCGCCGACGGCAAGCGCGAGCGCGCCCACCGCGCCTATGGCGACGACCGCGCCCCGTTTCATCGGCATACCGGTCTCAACGCGCGGTACTGCCAGCCGGGTTCCGTCAGTCGGGTCACGAAGTGGTTGACGTGCTGGGCGTCACGTTGGTTGGCGCGACACCGTAGGGCTTTGGTCACGCGTTGGCGTGCAGGGCCTCGTTGAGAGTGATGCCCTCACCCTGCCGGGGCCGCGCCTCGACGGCACCGGTGACGGAGTTGCGCAGGTACAGCAGGCCCGGCTGGCCGGACAGCTCGCGCGCCTTCACCACACTGCCGTCCGGCAGGGTGACCTTGGTGCCGGCGGTGACGTAGAGCCCCGCCTCGACCACGCAGTCGTCGCCCAGCGAGATCCCGATCCCGCCGTTGGCGCCGAGCAGGCAGCGCTTGCCGATCGAGATGACGGCCTTGCCGCCGCCGGACAGGGTGCCCATGATCGAGGAGCCGGCGCCGATGTCGCTGCCGTCGTCGACCACCACACCGGCCACGATCCGGCCCTCGACCATGGAGGTGCCCAGCGTGCCGGCGTTGAAGTTCACGAAGCCCTCGTGCATCACCGTGGTGCCCTCGGCCAGGTGCGCGCCCAGCCGGACCCGGTCCGCGTCGCCGATCCGGACACCGCTCGGTACGACGTAGTCCGTCATCCGCGGGAACTTGTCCACGCTCGTCACGCTCAGGTGCAACCCGGCCGCGCGGGCCCGGAGCCGGACCTGCTCGACTTCCTCGACCGGGACCGGGCCGTGCGAGGTCCAGGCGTTGTTCGGAAGCGCGGCGAAGATGCCGTCCAGGTTGACGCCGTGCGGGCGGACCAGCCGGTGCGACAGCAGGTGCAGCCGCAGGTACGCGTCCGCGGTGTCGGCCGGGGCGTCGTTCAGCGCGATCTCCGCGAGGACGACGGACCGGCGTACCTGGCGCAGGTCGTCGTTGCCCTCGGCAGCGATCAGCTCGGCCGGCGCCTTGGCGCCCTCGGGAGCGACACCCAGTTCCGGGGCCGGGTACCAGACGTCCAGCACGGTGCCCGAAGCGGTGACGGTGGCGAGGCCGAAGCCCCAGGCGCGAGTGGCGTTCTCAGTCATGCCCCAAAGCCTGCCAGACGACCGGTGATCTGATCACCTCGGCGTCTCGCTGGGAGAACTCATCCGGGACCTGGGGATGCCGCCGCCGATACCCTCGGTCAGACGATCCGCCGCAGAAGGGACGCTGATGCCCTCCGCTCTGGTCCTGGACACCGACATCGGCTCGGATGTCGACGACGCACTCGCGCTGGCTACCATCCTCGGCTCACCTGAGCTGGAACTCGCCGGAGTGACCACCGTGTACGGCGACGTGGTGCTCCGTGCGCGGATGGTCGCCAGAGTCGCCGCGGTCGCGGGGCGCGAGGTCGGGCCGGTCGTGCCGGGGCGCGGCGAGCCGCGTTCGGGGCCCGAGGTCTGGTGGGCCGGCCACGAGGGCGTGCTGATGCCAGACCTGGACAAGGAGCAGGTGAGCGAGGACGTCGATCCGATCGGGTTGCTCGCGGGCGCTGCGACGGTGATGCCGGTCGGGCCGTTGACCAACGTCGCAGAGGCCCTCGAACGGCCCGGGCAGGCGATCGAGCAGCTGTACCTGATGGGCGGGAACTTCTCCCAGCCGGACGCTGAGCACAACATCAGGTGCGACGTCGCGGCGGCTGCGGCGGTCTTCGACTCCGGTGTGCCGATCACCGCCGTTGGGATCGACCAGACGCAGCGGGTTCGCTTCGACCACGCCGTGGTAGCGCGGATCGAGGCGGCCGGAGCGTTGGGCGAGCTGCTGGGCGCCGAGATGCGGCAGTTCTGGAAGTTCACGGCGACTGAATCGAACGCACCTCACGACCCGACCGCCGTGCTCGTGCTGGTCGAACCGGAGCTCTTCACCTTCAGCACCGGCCGGGTCGAGGTCGATCTGGAAGGCGTCACCCGCTTCACCCAGGACGCCGGTGGACCACACCGGATCGTCACCGACCTCGATCCAGCGAAGGTCGCCCGCCGGATCGAGTCCCGCATCCTCGCCGCCTGTGAAAAGCAGTCGGACTGAGCCGCATCCTGTGAAAAGGTTTTCCGCATGCGTCCCGTCTGGCTGGATCCTGTCGCCGATGCCGTGCTCGAAGCCACCCAGGCGCCCGACGTCGACGCGCTGAAGGGGGAGTTGCTGCGGGAGTGGGGCTCTTCTGAGGTCTGGCGGCTGTCGTACGGGCTTCGCAGCGTGATCGTCAAGCGAGGCAGCGACGCCCAGAGCGGTGAGGCCGAGGTGTACGAGCGCCTTGTCGTCCCGCTCGGTCTACCCGCCCCCGAGCTCATCCAGTCCGCCCGCGCGGACGGCGCAGTACTGCTGGTGCTCGCCGATGTCGGGCGGGTGAATCTGGAGCAGGAGCCGACCATCGAGGGGTTCCTCGCCGCGGCGGAGTTACTGGCGGGGATGCGTGCCAAGCCGGTGGAAGGGCCGAGTGGGTTCACCCCGGATCGCCTCGGCGACCTGGTGGAACGGATCGAGTCGATGGAGCCGGAGCTGCGGGAACACCTCCTGGTGAAGGCTGTTCCGGCACTCGACGACTTGCATCGTCAGGCGCCGCTGGCCGTGATCCACGGTGACTTCGTGCCGAAGAACCTCGTCACGGACGGCACGCGGTGGACCGCGGTCGACTGGCCGTTGTCCTACTGCGCGCCGCACCTGAGCGATCTGTACACCCTGGTCCGCGATGCAGTTGCCTACGGCCACCAATCGGAGCCGATCGTCGCCCGCTACCTCGATGCCGCCGGCGCCGACGAGGACCTGGTGAGCCGGCAACTGACAGTCGGCGGGATCTGCTTCGTCACGATCGCGCTCAGCTGGATCTTCGAGGAAGGCCCCCGCACCGTGCCTGAGTCGAAGGACTGGATCGGGCCGCTACTGGCCGAGCTTGCCGACCTCACGGAGAAGCTGTGACCAGGCTGCTGATCCTCGGCGGTACGAAGAACCTCGGCCGTCACGTGGTGGAGGCAGCCCTGCGCGACGGCCACGAGATCATCCTGTTCAACCGCGGGCTGACCAACCCCGGGATCTTCCCCGAGGCCGAGCAGTTGATCGGCGAGCGATCCGCCCCCGACGCGCTCGAGGCGGGGGAGTGGGACGGCGTGATCGACCTGTCCGGCTTCCTGGTCGGCGATGTCCGCCGCACCGCCGAACTCCTGCAGCACCGAGTCGCGCGGTACACCTTCATGTCCTCGATCGCCGTCTACGCAAGCAAGACCCAACCGGGGATGACCGAGGAAGCCGAACTCCTCCCATGGCCTCGAGGCGCCGGCGACGACGAGTTCACCATGGACCTCTACGGTCCCCACAAGGTGCGAGCCGAGCAGGTCCTGGCTGAGGTGTACGGAGAGCGCGCGGCCTCGGTCCGCTCGGGATTCGTCGTCGGCCCTTACAACCCGGACTTCGGCAACTGGGGCGAGGCGCTCGCCACCGGCAAGGCCCCGGAGTGCGCGGCTCGCCCCGATCAGCCGATCCAGTACCTCGACGCCCGCGATCTCGCCGCGTTCCTCCTCCGCCTCACGATCGACGGGCCTGGCGGCGCTTTCAACGCGGTCAGTCGTACGACGACGATGGCGGAACTCGCCGACGCCTGGCGTTCCGCCGTACCGGATGCTCTGCCGGTCGACTGGGATCCTGCTGTGGACCGCTTCCATCTTCCGCACGATGGCTCGAACGACGGCACATTCCAGTTGTCCAACGGCCGTGCTGTGACGGCCGGGCTCCAGGTCCGGCCGGCGGAGGATTCGGCCCGGGTGTGCGTCGAGTGGATCCAGGCCGGCAACACGCCGCCACCGCCGCCGCATTAATCAACTTGAAGTTGACGTAGCGACAACATCTACCGTCCTAGGTGTGGCCGGAAAGTCCGGGCACGAGTGGAAGGACGGTGCGGCCGTGGCCTGGTCGATCGCCGAGGTGGCTCGCGACTCCGGCGTCACGTCGCGGACCCTGCGGCACTATCACGCGATCGGCCTGCTGGTCCCAGCCCGTACCGCGAGCAACGGGCGGCGGTACTACGAAGAGGAACAGCTCCTCCGGCTCCAGCAGATCCTGCTGCTTCGGGAGCTCGGGCTCAGCCTGGACGTGGTCGCCGAAGTACTGGCCAAGCAGAGCAACGCCAGCACGATCCAGGTGCTCGGGCGGCACAAGGAGTGGCTGCTGCGCGAGCAACTGCGCCTCGGGCAACTGATCCGGACCGTCGACTCCACCATCGAGAACCTCCGGAAAGGAGGAGAGATGGAGCCACGCAAGGTGTTCGAAGGATTCGAGCACAACCCGTACGAGGCCGAGGCCCGCGAACGCTGGGGCGACGAGGCCGTCGACGCGAGCAACCAGCGGATGCAGGGCTGGTCGGAGGCCGACGCCGAGAAGGCCCGGACCGGCTACACCCGCGTCCACGAAGGACTCGCGACCCTGAAGGCGGAAGGAGCCGACGTGCTCGACCTGAGCGTGCAGGATCTGATCCAGCTGCACTACGAGGTCACCTGCCTGTTCTGGACCCCGACCCGCGAGGCCTACAAGGGCCTGGGCCAGCTCTACGTAGACGACGACCGCTTCCGCCAGACCATCGGCAACGGCGACGACTCACTCGTCGAATTCATGCAAGCCGCCATGAACGCCTACGCCGACAACCGGCTGAGCTAGTAACTGTCTCTTCAGGTCATGTATCTTGATGTCGAGATAAATGGTCTGGAGGGTGCGTGGCGGAGTTCAGTTTGTGGCGGATCGCGGTGCCGGCGTTCGGGCCGACTGTGCTGAATGCGGTGGGCCAGGGGGCGGTTCTTCCGGTTGTCGCGCTGTCCGCGCTGGACCTCGGCGCCTCGGTGGGATTCGCTGCCTTCCTGGTTGGTGTGCTGGGGATCGGGCAGTTCGCGGGGTCGCTGCCGGCGGGCGCGCTCGTAGTACGGATCGGTGAGCGGCGGGCGCTGCTGGTCGCGGCGCTGGTAAGCATGGTCGCCTGGACCGCCGCGATGCTGATCCGTACTCCGTGGCTGCTCGGGCTCGCCTTGCTGGTTGCGGGGCTCGCAGGTGCGGTGTTCAGCCTGGCGCGGCAGTCCTACGTCACCGAGGTCGTCCCGGTCGAACTCCGCGCTCGGGCGCTGTCGACACTGGGCGGCGTCAGCCGGATCGGCTTGTTCATCGGCCCTTTCCTGGGTGCACTCGCCGGCCACCTCTGGGGTATCTCTGGCGCTTACGGCGTCGGGATCGCCGGCTCGGCGGCGGCCGCGATCGTGCTGCTGACGGCCGGCGAGCCGCGGGATCTGAGCGACCCGGTCCAGCCCGAACACCAGCCGATCAAGAAGGTCCTCTGGGACAACCGCCGCACCTTTCTCACACTTGGCGCCGGCGTCTTCGTGATCGCCGTCGCCAGGGCGGCCCGGACCAGCCTGATCCCCTTGTGGGGCGAGCATCTGGGCCTCTCCGCCACCGACACGTCGATCATCTTCGGCATCACCAATGGCATCGAGATGCTGCTGTTCTACCCGGCCGGCCTGGTGATGGACCGCCTCGGCCGCGTCTGGATCGCCGTACCGTCAACCCTCCTGCTCGGCCTCGGCATGCTGGCCCTGCCGTTGTCCACGGCAATGATCGGCGTCCTCGCGGTCGGCATCTTCATGGCCATCGGCAACGGTCTCGGCTCCGGCATCGTCAAGACCCTCGGCGCCGACGCCTCCCCACCCACCCTGCGCGCCCAGTTCCTCGGCGGCTGGACCTTCTGCGCCGAGTTCGGCAGCGTCATCGGCCCGATCCTGATCAGCACCATCACCTTCATCGCCCCACTAGCCGCAGCCAGCCTCGCCCTAGGCGCCCTGACCATCACCGGCACCGCCTGGCTAGCCCGCTGGGTCCCGCACTACGACCCCCGCCGGACAGTGGATGCCCAGCGCGTTGCAGCCGGCTGATCTGCTTCTTAGGGGCAGATCACCGGCCAGACCGGGGCATTTCAGGGCAGATATCCACAGATGTTGCTTGGCGGCCCGCACAAGGATTTGTTCTGCATAGGGTCCGTCACATGTACTTCGAGCGGCCTCTGGTTCGCGCCTACGTTGACGAGACAGGCGACCGCGGTACCTCCGCGAGGTCCTCACGCTACTTCGCCATGGTCGCAGTCGTGATCGCGGACGAAGATGACCCTCGCTGAGGAACGCGATCGGGATCTGTCGTCAACGGTTGGCTGTGCCGATAGGCAAGTCTCTGCACTGGTCTGAGCACGTGAAGAGATTTCCGCGCCGGCAGTTCGTCGCAGCTCAGTTGGCGGCGGTGCCCGGGATTGTGGTGAATAGCGTCATCTTCGAGAAAGCTGCGATTCCGGCGGAGGCCGAGCTGAGGACCGATCAGGTGGCGTTCTACAACTATGTAGCCGGGATGGTCCTGGAAACGATCCTGCAGACGGCGGACGAGTGGCCGGGTGGTAGGCGGGACGTGGTGGCGTCCTTCGGTCACGTGCGCGGGTTCCCGCATCACGAAACCCTTGCCTACTTCGAGAAGAAGCGCGCGGATGGCGGGCGACGGGGACCCTGGGACTTGTTGCGCGGGATGCCGCGATTTCTCGGCGCTGGACAGTTGGACGGTCTGCAGGCGGCGGACCAGTACGCAGGGATGCTGCGGGCGGCGCTCGAGCCGGACGAGTTCGGTGGGTTCGAGCATCATCATCTGATGGCTGTGCGGCATCAGATCCGGCGGTTCGAAGGGGAGAGCCTAGGCTACGGGTTCAAGGTTCTGGCGTTGCCGGGAACTATGGAGTCGTAGCCCTGGTGGCCGGTTGAGGGGCTCTGAACAAGAACGAGACCTTCGATGGTCCGGAGCGCCACAACCGGGCTGGGCCGGAAGGGTCTGGCAGCAGACCTGGCGTTCTCTCCGCGGCCATCGAAGGCCTCGTGGACCTCAGCCTAGCAGTTGCGAGCAGATCCTCGGCCGCGGTTTCGGCTAGGGCTTCTTCGGGGCTGAGGTGGCTCGGATGTGGAGCTCGGTGCGGAGGGTGACTGTGGATGGGGGGCGGCCGGGGGAGGCTATGCGGTCCTTCAGGAGGAGGCCGGCGGTGCGGCCGAGTTCGTACGTCGGCTGGGCGACGGTGGTGAGGGAGGGGACGACCAGGTCGGCCCAGGGAATGTCGTCGAAGCCGACGATGGCGATGTCGTCGGGGGCGCGG
The DNA here is from genome assembly GCF_042657745.1 of Kribbella qitaiheensis. GTDB lineage: Bacteria > Actinomycetota > Actinomycetes > Propionibacteriales > Kribbellaceae > Kribbella > Kribbella qitaiheensis. Next base: position 57,946 of record NZ_JBHSKE010000054.1, read on the forward strand.
ATGCCTCGTTTGGCCAGGCACTCCAGTGCGCCGACGGTCATCAGGTTGTTGGTGACGAAGAGGGCTTCGGGCGGTTCGGACAGGTCGAGCAGGCTCTCCATCGCGGCGTAGCCACCGGCCTCGCGGAAGTCGGCGTGCCGGACCAGGTCCTTCTGGTAGCGGATCCCACCCCCGCGTAGGGCCGAGCGGTATCCCGCGAGCCGGTCCATCGCGGTACTGACGCGGCGCGGGCCGGTGATACAGGCGATCCTGCGGTAGCCGCCATCGATCAGGTGGTTGACGCCTTCGAAAGCGCCGTGCTCGTTGTCGACCAGCACGGTGTCCGCCTCGACGCCCTCGACCCGGCGGTCGATCAGCACCATCGGGGTCTTCGCCCCGTCGAGCAGTTGGACGCCCTCGGCGGTCGAGGTCGGGGAGATCACCACGCCGGCCATCTGCTCGGTCAGCACCGCCGACGCGTACGCCGCTTCCTTGGCCGGGTCCTCGTCGGAGTTGCACAGCACCACGTGGTAGCCCTCGGTCTGGGCGACGTCCTCGAGACCGCGGACCAGCGAGGTGAAGAACGGGTTCTCGATGTCGGAGATGACCACGGCCCACAGGTTCGTGCTCGCGCGGCGCAGGTTCCGTGCCACCCCGTTCGGCCGGTAGCCGAGCTCGGCTACCGCGGCCCGGACCTTCTCCGACAGCTCCGGGTCGACGTTGCGACGGCCGCTCAGCACCCGCGAGACGGTGGCCGGCGAGACGCCAGATCTACGCGCGACGTCGTAGATCGTCGTCATGCTCGCTCCCCGCTTGAGGCCGTTCTGCCGCCTGGACGGCACTAGGATCTCACGGCGGCGGCTGTCCGACCGGGAAAGGCGACTGATCAAAAGGTTGCGCGTCGAGAAGCGCCTGGGCGGTCGACCGGTCCGGGGCTGAGGCGGCCGCGCCGTTCACGGTGGTGGAGAGCGCCCCGGCGGCGTTGGCGAGCCGTACTGCGTCCGCCAGCGTCGCGCCCGCGGCGAGTGATGCCGCGAGTGATCCGCAGAAGGCGTCGCCAGCGCCGACCGTGTCCACCGTCGCCACCCGATGCGCGGGCACTCGAGCCTCGATACCGGCGACCAGGTCGAGCACATAGGCGCCTCGTGAGCCCAGCGTGATCACGCAACCACGCAGGTCCCATTCGCCGGCCAGCCGCTTCGCGATCGCCGGCACCTGGGACTCGTCGTCGCAGTCGAGCCCGGTGAGCGCGGCCGCCTCTACTTCGTTCGGCACCAGGATGTCGACGAAGGACGCGAGCGACGGATCGACCGGCCCGACCGGTGCCGGGGTCAGGATCGTGGTGACGCCCGCGGTCGAGGCGAGCTGGAGGGCAGCTCTGCTCGCCTCGACCGGGAGTTCCAGTTGCACACTGAGTACTGCGCTGGACGTCAAGAGGTCGGCGGCCGCCTCGACATCGGCCGGGGTGATCGCCGAGTTCGCGCGGGACACGATGATGATCGAGTTGCTGCCGTCCGGAAGCACCAGCGGAAGTCCCACGCCGGTGCCGAGCTCGGGATGCCGGACGACCCAGTCCGTGTCGACCCCGTCGGCTTTCAGCAGGTCCAGGAACTCCTCGCCGTACCGGTCGTCGCCGATGGTGCCGACGATCGCGGTACGGGCTCCCATCCGGGCCGCGGCGATCGCCTGGTTCACGCCCTTGCCGCCGAGGAACTCCGCGAACCCGGTGCCGTGCAAGGTCTCCCCGGGCAAGGGCCGGCGGTCCGCGCTCGCCACCAGGTCCTTCATGAACGACCCAAGCACGCAGACGTCGTACTTGCTCATCCGCGTCCTCGCTTCGCTCCGGGCGCGGATGAGGCACAACACGCGCTGCACTTGATGATGAACTCGCTCTGCTCGTTCATGCGTCCTCCCCGAGCCCGAGCAGCTTGCGGCCGAGCGCCCCGGACGGATGGAACCGCGCGAAATCGTGGTGAGTGAACTCCCGCAGTACTACGAGTGCGCAGGCGAGGGCGTCGCCCATCACCAGGGCGGCGGTGGTCGACGCGGTAGGAGCGAGGTTCAGCGGGTCGGCCTCGCGCAGCACCATGGTGTCGAGCGTGTACGTCGCCAGCTTGGCAAGGGTCGACTCCTCGGCGCCGGTCATCGCGATCACCGGGATGTCCCTCTCGGCCAGCATCCGGGCGAACGCGCAGACCTCGGCCGTCTCGCCCGACGCGGACAGCGCGAGCACCAGGTCCCGCGAGGTGACCGCGCCGGAGTCGCCGTGCAGCGCGTCGCCGGAGTGGATGAAGGTCGCCGGCGTCCCGGTCGACGCGAGCGTGGCGGCGATCTTGCGCCCGACGAGTCCGGACTTGCCGAGACCGGTGACGACCAAGTGGCCCTCGCAGGCGGCGACCGCGGTAAGCACGTCCAGGAAGACTCCGTCGAGCCGGCCCGCTAGCGCCGAGACCGCGGCGGCCTCGGTCTCGATCGCGTTCCGGGCAGCGTCGAGCCCCCGGGTGACCAGGTCCCGCGGCAGTTCGTCGGCCGTGCGCTGGGCGTTCGCACGGTTCGGCACAACTGGCATCCTCGACCCGCTTTCCCGTCAATCGTCAGAAATCGATTTCCGAAGACTAGGCAGCCGAATGAGCGAGTGTCAACGTCTGCACCCTGGTCGAAACGCGGTGAGTCTGTTCCAAATAAGGCGGATCGCGACCTTCGATCAAAATCGACCGGCTGTAAGTCTTGACCACTCCGGGCGGCACTCGTAGATTGCGTGAAATCGATTGCCCGTCTGGGCCGGACGAGACCCCTGGAGCTCCTGATGTCCGCAACCTCCCCCAGAAAACTGGTGCAGCCCGCTAGGTCGGTCAGCCGGCGATCCGTGCTGCGCGGCGGCCTCGGCGCGCTGGCAGCGTCGGCCGTCGGTGGACCGCTGCTGACCGCCTGCGGTGGCGACGACGCCGGTGGTGGGAACGGCAAGGAGATGTCGTTCTGGAACTTCTACGGGCCGGCCGACGACAACGGTCCGCAGAGCAAGTGGTTCGTCTCGCTCGCGGAGCAGTGGAACGCGAACAATGACGTGAAGGTCAAGCTGCGCTACATCCCCGGCAAGGACTACCTCAGCGGCACCACGCTGCAGACGGCGTTCCAGTCGGGGCAGGGCCCGGACATCTTCCTGATCAGCCCGGGCGATTTCCTTCGCTACTACAACGGCGGTGTGCTGCAGGATCTGTCCTCGGTGCTGCCGGCCGAGTCGAAGTCGGACTACCTGCCGGGTCTGCTGGAGGCGCGCAGTGTCGACGGCAAGATCTACGGCCTGCCGATGGAGATCGAGCCGCTTGCGATGTACTACAGCGAGACCGCGTTCGAGAAGGCGGGCCTGTCCGAGGCCGACCTGCCGAAGACCTGGGACCAGACGCTGGCCGTCGCGCAGAAGCTGACCGGTGACAAGCGCAACGGCGTGATGTTCGAGACGCTGCCGGGCTACTACCAGAACTTCACCTGGTACCCGTTCCTCTGGCAGGGCGACGGCACCCCGATCAAGGACGGCAAGGTCGCCTTCGACTCGCCGGCCGCAGTACAGGCGCTCAAGTTCTGGCAGGACACGATCAAGAACAAGGTGGCTCCGCGCAAGGCCCTCGGCGACGGCGGCGGTGACGTCGTTTCCAACCTCGGCTCGGGCGCGGTCGCGATGCAGCAGAGCGGGATCTGGGCCGTCTCGGACCTGCGCACCAAGGCGAAGAACTTCAAGTACGGGATCATCCCGCACCCGACGCCCGACGGTGGCAAGCCGGCCACCGACCTCGGCGGCTGGGCCTTCGTGGCGAACTCCAAGGGCAAGAACCCCGAGGCCGCGGCCAAGTTCATCACCTGGGCGCTCGGCTCGACCGATGCCGAGGGCGTCGAGCGGCAGCGGCAGTGGAACACCGTGGTGAAGACCAACGTGCCGCCGCGCAAGTCGGTCCAGCAGGCCGCGGACGCCAAGGGCGCCTTCGCCGAGGGCGCGCTGAAGAAGTTCGTCAGCGAGATCGCGCCGACCGGCAAGCCGGAGCCGCGGTTCCCACCGGAGGTGTACCAGCCGATCGCGGACGCGATCCAGGCGTGCCAGCTGAACGGCGCCGACCCAGGCAAGGCGGCGGCTGACGCGGCGCAGAAGATCGACACCTTCCTGAAGACCTACCAGGGCGCGCCCATCACATGCGGCGACGACCAGCGCACCACCGTCCGAGCCGCAGGTGTTGGCTCGGACGGCTCGCGAGAAGACGCCGATGACGAAGAAGCGGCGCGAGGCCCTGGCGGCGTACGCGTTCCTCGCGCCGGACGTCCTCGGCCTGCTGATCTTCGTCGCCGTACCGATGGTGCTGGCCTTCGGCGTCGCGTTCTTCAAGGTCGACGGCTTCGGCAACTACCAGGTCGACGGCTTCGGCAACTACCAGTACGTCGGCCTGGCCAACTACAAGCTGATGGGTTCCGACGACCAACTCTGGGCGTCGCTGAAGATCACCGCCATCTACGTGGTCGCCTTCGTGCCGATCGCCTTCGTGGTGAGCTTCGCGTTGGCGATGCTGGTCCGCAACCACTTCAAGGGGATCGGCTGGGTCAGGTCCGCGTTCTTCCTGCCGAACGTCGTCAGCCTGGTCGTGGTGGGCCTGATCTGGCAGTTCCTGCTGGTCGACAAGCGCGGCGCGATCTCGAACCTGCTGGCACCGCTCGGCCTGGGTGACGTGTCCTTCCTCGGTACGCCGTCCCTCGCGCTCGGCACCTATGTGGTGATCAGCGTCTGGTTCCTGATGGGCTACCAGATGCTGGTCTTCCTGGCCGGGCTGAAGGACGTCCCGAAGGAGCTCGAGGACGCGGCCGAGATCGACGGCGCAAGCGCCTGGCAGCGGTTCCGGCACGTGATCTGGCCGTTGCTGCGGCCGACCAGCTTCTTCATCGTGGTGAACTCGACCATTGGTGCGGTGACCGGTCTGCAGGCGTTCGACCTGGTCTACGTGCTCACCAAGGGCGGTCCGGCTCGGGCCACCAGCACGGTGGTGCTCTACATCTACGAGCAGGCGTTCACCTTCAACAACATGGGGTACGCCGCCGCTCTGACCACGGTCGTCGTCGGAATCCTCGTGCTCTGCACCGGCCTGATGTTCGCCTTCACGCGAGGAGGTCGCTTCGATGAGGACTAGGCTTTTCCCGATCCTCGCCCATGTGCTGGCGATCATCGCGGTCGCTCCGCTGTTGTGGATCCTGATCAGCGCGCTGAAGCCGGCCGAGGACGTGTTCTCCTTCGGCTGGCCGTCGACCTGGACGCTCGACAACCTGCAGTACGTGCTGCTGAAGATCCCGTTGCCGACCTTCTTGATGAACAGCGCGATCGTCTCCGTGGTGGTGACGGTGGTGGCGTTGTTCTTCCACTCGATGGCGGCGTACGCGCTCGCCCGGCTGCGGTTCCCCGGCCGCGGGATCATCTTCTCCGGCATCATGTCGACGCTGCTCGTGTCGCTGCCGGTGATCCTGGTGCCGCTGTTCCTGGTGGCCAAGCAACTCGGTCTGCTGGACAGCTACGCCGGGCTGATCGTGCCGAGCATCTTCCATGCCTTCGGCATCTTCCTGCTCCGGCAGTACTACCTGAACATCCCGCGCGAGCTGGAGGAAGCGGCCGACCTGGACGGCTGCGGTTACTGGCGGCGGTACTGGAGCGTCATCCTGCCGCTGAGCCGGCCCGTACTCGCCTCGCTGTCCGTGCTCTTCTTCCTGGCCAACTGGAACGCGTTCCTCTGGCCGCTGACCATCACCCGCAACCCGGACCTGCGGGTGATCCAGCTCGGCATCTCCGGCATGCAGGGCCAGTACGCCTCGGCCTGGAACCTCATCCTCGCGGCCGCGGTGATCGCGGCCATCCCGACCGTCGTGGTGTTCGTCGCCGGCCAGAAGCGCCTGGTCGACGCAATGAAGACCACAGGCCTCAAATAGCCCGAAAGGCAATTCATGAAGCGTGGGGCTCTACTCGCCGTATACGAGGTCACTGTCCATGCCGGCTTCACCGCTCCCGGCGTCGACACGTTCATCCAGGTCGACGACTTCACCGTCTCGTAGGCCGGTCCGGCTGTCGCATCGGGCCCTGAGCTGACGGCAGCTCAGGGCTTGGTGCCTGTGATGAGGCGTTCGCGGTCGAACATGGCAGACACGATCCGCCAGCCGAGGCCATCGAGCACCAGCAGCAGCACGGCGAGGCCGATCGCAAGACCGACGGTCGCAGGGATGATGTCGTACGCCACGAGCGTCGACACCGCGACCGACGGGAGACTCGCGAGCATGCCGAGCTGCTGCGCGACCCTGACATCGCTCGACCGCGCCGAGATGGCGATGCCGACCCAGATCGACCAGCCGGCGAGCAGCGGCGTGAAGAGCACCTGGGCGACGAGTTCCGGGCCTTTGAACAGGGCCGATGCCACAGCCGGAGCTGCGAACACCCCGACGCAGGCGAGAACAAGCGCGTAGACCGCGAAAGAGATCGCGACTGACGGAACGAAGGACGCCAGCGCCTTGCCCAGCAGGAACTCCTCGCCACGGATCGGCGTCGTGAGCACAGGCTCGAGCGTGCCCTGCTGACGCTCGCCGACCACCGAGTACGCCGCGATCAAGGCCGGCACGACCGCCGGTATGCCCAGCAGGTACAGCAGAGAGTTGCCCTGCGCGAGGGCGTCCGCGGATGACGCCGGTACGGCGAAGACGGCGATCAGCGGGTTGATGGCGAAGATCAAGGGGAGGACAGCCATCGCCGCGACGATCGAGGTGTTGCGCCGGTACTCGCGCAGCTCCTTGCGGAAGACAGCCCTGACCCTCCTCCAGCTCACGCTCATCTCCGGCCTACCTCGCTGTCCTCGTCGATGAGCTCGAGGTAGATGTCCTCGAGGGAGTGGTACGACTCGCTGATCGACAAGACGTCCGCGCCGGCAGCCACGAGAGCGCGGGTGACGGCCGGGGCGGCGACGGCAGTGTCGGACACGGAGACGACGTACGCACCGGCATCTCTCTCGCGCCAGCCGTCGACAGCCGGGAGGCCGTCAAAGACGCGCCCCGGCTCCGGGAGCGGGACGAGCGTTCTGACGGCCAGTGTCTTGGCGAACAGCTGTTCGCGGAGGTCAGCCGGCCGGCCGATCGTTCGCAGCGTCGTGTTCAGGATCGCTACGCGGTCGCAGAGGCGTTCGGCCTCCTCGAGCCGGTGCGTCGTGAGGAAGATCGTCACGCCGCGCTTCCGGAGTTCGTCGATCAGCTCGTGGACGTCGCGGGCGCCGACCGGGTCGAGCCCGGACGTCGGCTCGTCGAGAAACAACACCTCGGGGTCGCTGAGCAGCGCCCTCGCCAGGGCGACCCGCTGGCGCAGACCCTTGGACAAGGTGCCGCAGGCGTCGCCGGCCCGGTCGGTCAGGTCGACGGCTTGCAGGGCATCGTCGATGCGAGCCTTCAAGCCGGGCGTCTCGTAGAGGTCTCCGTAGCATTCAAGGTTCTCCATCACGCTCAGGCGGAGATACAGGCCCGGCGACTCAGGCACGATGGCGATCCGCCGGCGGATCTCCACTCCGTTCTCAGCCGCCAGCGGGATTCCGGCAACAGTCGCCGAGCCCGAGGTCGGTGCGACGAGAGTGCCGAGCGTCCGCACGGTCGTCGTCTTCCCCGCGCCGTTCGGGCCCAGGAAGCCGAAGACCTCGCCATACCCAACCTCGAAGAACACATCCTGGAACGCGATCCTGTCGCCGAAGCGCTTGCCCAGCCCACGGACGGACAGCGCCGGCGTACCTGTCGTCCGGTCCGCTGACATCAGTTTCCCCGAGCTCACGAAGCCGTCACCTCGCAGCCGCCAATGGATGTGGACCGCCGCAGACAACCTTAGACCCGTGCCGGAAACCCACTGTCGGTTCACCGCCGATCCGTGAGCCAAGGGTTGGGGCGGCTGGTTTCACGCTGGGTGGTCAGGGCCAGGGGAGGAGGGCCGGGGCGGGGCCGGTGAGGTTGTTGACGGGGGTGCGGCCGGCGAACCAGGCGGTGAGGTCTTGGAGGGTGCCTGTGAGGAGGACGGGGGTGCCTTCGCCGCGTTCCCAGCGAGTGTCGCCGGCTTGCAGGATCAGGCGGGTGCCTTCGGGGGTGCGTGGGCGGAGGAAGTCGAGCAGGTGGAGGCAGAACTCCGTTGACCACTGGTCGCTGGTCGGCTCCAGTGCCAGGTCGACGGTGTGGATCTCGATCTCGCGCCAGGCCGTGTAGACGGTGTCCGCGAGCGTGCCGTCGCGGTGGAGGACTGGGCGGCTCCAGTCGTCCACCCGATCCCAGGCGCCGAGCAACCCCTTGGTCGCCCGGCTCACGTGCTGCTTGAGCTCGTCGGCCGATCTCCCCGCCCCTGCTTCGATCGCGGCCTCCCGCGCCGGCCGGCCTCCGTCGTACATCTCGATCAGTCGGCCCGCGAGCGCCTCCTCGACCTGGCGCGTCATCGCCTCGCTGAAGTACGCGATGTGCGTCAGCACGTGCTCCCGCGACCACCCCGGCAGCCCCGATGACGCCCGTACCGCGGTGTCGTCGACCTCGACCAGTACTGCGTTCAGTCGCTCGGTGGCATCTCTCACCGCGGGGATTACTGCCACCTCAGGGCTCATCGGCTGTTCCTAACGGTAGATCGACCTGATTCCGTTAGAGACCCTAGACGGCAGACTCATATGGCAGCAAGAGGCTTTCCCATTAGACTCGCCGCCATGAGCGCGCTGGCCTTCGAACTCGCCGCCACGATCCGCCACGACGGGCATGGCGGAATCGCGGACAGCCTGGAGACGGACGCCGGCGTACGGGAGTGGGTCCACCACAACACCCCGCTCGTCGAGAATGTGCTCGGCCGACCGTTCGACCCTGGCGCACTGCCCGCGGGTGATGCGCTCGGGGCACCGCTCCACGAGATCCGGCGAGCCGTCAGGTCACTCTTCGCCCGAGCCGTCAGCCCCGCGCCACCGAGCCGCGCCGACGCGAACACCCTTCTCGCCCCGGCGACAGCCCTCCGCCTCCTCAACACGGCCGCCGACGAACTGGGTACCGCCCACCTCACCTGGCCCGACGACGGCGACCCGATCACCCACTGGTCCCGCCGAGCTTCGGAGCCGCTCCCACTCCTCCTGGGCGCGATCGGCCGCTCTGGCATCGACTTCCTCACCGGCCCCGACCGCCCCCGCCTCCGAGCCTGCCCAGCCGCCCGCTGCGTCAAGTACTTCCTCCAAGACGACCCCCGCCAGACCTGGTGCTCCCCGAAGTGCGGCAACCGAGAACGAGTCAACCGCCACTACCACCGCAAACAGACAGCTAGCTGAGCTGCTCCGTCCTGTACGACGGTGGCCAGGCCTCGCATCGAACACGGGGCATGAAACCCGGGACGGCTCCGATCGCCAGCACGCCTCGGGTACGGGCATGGAGGGAGCTGCGTGGGGCGACCGAAGCACTAGCCTTTGGGGATGAGTCTGGCTCGGTTCAAGGATTTGTGTCTGGACGTCGCCTCTCCTAGTGCGATGACGTCCTTCTGGGGGCGAGTGGTGGGGTTGACGTCGCCTGCGGACAATCCGCAGGTGCTGGTCGGGGATCGGCCGGAGAAGACGATCTGGATCAACAAGGTGACCGAGCCGCCGACGGTGAAGCAGCGGGTGCACCTCGACCTGCACACCAGTTCGATCGAGGAGCTCGAGCGGCTCGGGGCGAAGGTGCGGAGTCCGATCACGGACGAGCAGCAATGGGCGGTGATGGAGGACCCGGAGGGCGGGGAGTTCTGCGGATTCGTGCGGGACAAGGTTCCGGCGTACAGGCTGATGGAGCTCGTGGTCGACGTGGCGGATCCCGAGGCCCAGGCGCGATGGTGGGCCGGCGTGGTCGGCGGTGAGGTCACGAACAACTCGGGCAAGCCGTACTACTGGCTGGAGAACGTGCCCGGACTGCCGTTCCCGTACTGGGTATTCGTGCCGGTGCCCGAGCCGAAGACGGTGAAGAACCGGATCCACTGGGACGTGACGGCGGACGACCTGCAGCGGGTGCTCGACGCGGGTGCGACACTGCTGCGGCGCAAGGACGACGAGATCGGCTGGCACGTGTGCGCCGATCCGGAGGGCAACGAGTTCTGCGTGTTCCTGCCCCCAGCTGTAGAGGAAGACTGATGGCCAAGCTCGATCTCACCGTCTCCGGACCGGACCTCACCCAGGCGCTGGTCGACATCCCTTCGGTGAGCGGCACCGAGGAGGAGCTCGCGGACGCGGTCGAGGCGGCGCTGTCGGCCTTCGCGCACCTGACCGTGTCGCGGCACGGCAACACGGTCGTCGCCCGGACCGACCTCGGCCGGGACGAGCGGATCGTGATCGCGGGGCACCTGGACACGGTGCCGCTGAACGACAACCTGCCGTCCCGCCGCGCGGACGGGCTGATCCACGGCCTCGGCGCCTGCGACATGAAGGGCGGCGTCGCGGTGGCGCTCCGGCTGGCTGCCACGCTGGCCGAGCCGAACCGCGACATCACCTACGTCTTCTACGACTGCGAGGAGATCGAAGCGGAGCGGAACGGCCTGTTCAAGCTGACCCAGACGCACCCCGAGCTGCTGCAGGGCGTGTTCGCCGTGGTGATGGAGCCGTCGAACGCGGTGGTCGAGGCCGGCTGTCAGGGCACCATGCGGGTCGAGGTGACCACCCGCGGCGAGCGAGCGCACTCCGCCCGCTCCTGGATGGGGAAGAACGCGATCCACGCCGCCGGGGAGGTCCTCGCCAGGCTGGCGGCGTACGAGCCGCGGCGGGTGCCGATCGACGGCCTCGAGTACCGCGAGGGGCTGAACGCGGTCGCCATCAGCGGCGGCGTCGCGGGCAACGTAGTACCGGATCTGTGCACGGTGACGGTGAACTACCGGTTCGCGCCGAGCCGGTCGGAGGCGGAGGCCGAGGCGCACCTGCGGGAGGTTTTCGAGGGGTTCGAGCTCGCCTTCACGGACACCGCGCCGGGTGGGCTGCCGGGGCTGGAGCGGCCCGCTGCGGCGGCGTTCCTGCGGGTGGTCGGCGGTGAGCCGCAACCCAAGTTCGGCTGGACGGACGTGGCCCGGTTCACCCTGCTGGGGGTGCCCGCGGTGAATTACGGGCCGGGTGACCCGCTGCTCGCGCACAAGCAGGAGGAGTTCGTGCCGGAGGCGGAGATCGAGCAGTGTGAACAGCGGCTGAGGACTTGGTTGACGGCGTAGGGCGCGCCCGGTTCCGGCACGTCCGTACCTGGTCCGCCCACTAATCTGGGGGTATGGCAGAACCATCGATCCACCCCGACCGTCCCCAGGGCTCGCAGCAACGCGGCCCGGTGGTCATGCGGCGCAAGCAGGTGCAGCAGTCGACGTCGGAGCAGCGGCTGCTCGACAGCCGTGGACCGTCGGACTGGGTGCACACCGATCCCTGGCGTGTACTGCGGATCCAGTCGGAGTTCATCGAGGGCTTCGGCATGCTCGCCGAGCTCGGGCCCGCCATCAGCGTGTTCGGCTCGGCCCGGACCAAGCCTGACGATCCGATGTACCGCGCGGCGGAGGAGTGCGGCCGCAAGCTGGTCGCCGCCGGGTACGCGGTGATCACCGGCGGCGGGCCGGGTGTGATGGAGGCGGCGAACAAGGGTGCCTCCGAGGCGGGCGGCGTGTCCGTCGGGCTCGGCATCGAACTGCCCTTCGAGAACGGCCTGAACGAGTGGGTCGACATCGGGATGAACTTCCGCTACTTCTTCACCCGCAAGACGATGTTCGTCAAGTACGCGCAGGGTTTCGTGGTGATGCCGGGCGGGTTCGGCACCCTGGACGAGCTGTTCGAGGCGCTCACCCTGGCCCAGACCCGCAAGGTCACCTCGTTCCCGGTGGTGCTCTTCGGTACGTCGTACTGGAGCGGGCTGGCGGACTGGCTGCGCGAGACGATGCTTGCCGACGGCAAGATTTCCGCGGCCGACCTGGAAATGTTCACCATCACCGACGACGTGGACGAGGCGATCAGCTACATCATCAAGGCCGGCGAGATGGCCGACGCTGCCGCCGAGGAGGCCGCTGCGGCCGCCGCTCGGGATGTGGCGGAGGCCGACAGCCCGGAAGCCCGCGAGCGGCGTGAGGCGCACCGGCTGGGCTCGGATGGCAGTTGATTCCTGTAGCGGTTGTGCGGTGAGGCCCACCGACATGGCACGATCGGTCACGTGATGTGGTTCTTCGGGCTCATTGTCGTGCTCCTGATCGGAGCGGTTGCCGTCGTCGCCTCGGGGCGGTGGGGCGGCATGAGTACTGCGTACGACGACCGGCCCGACATGTCCGTGCCCGCTCGGCAAGCGCTCACCGCGGCTGATCTCGAGACGGCCAGGTTCGGCGTCGGGCTGCGCGGCTACCGGATGGACGAGGTCGACACGCTGCTCGAACGGGTCGCCCGGGAGGTCGCCGAGCGCGACCGCCGGATCGCCGACCTCGAGCGCGCCGTCACCCCGATCCTGCACGGCCCGGAAGGCGCGGGCTTCACCTCCCGCTCCGAGTACGCCGCCGCAGACTTCGACGACACCGGCTTCCAGAAACCCATCCTGGTAGGCGGCGACTTCCCCGAACCCACCCCAGACCCCGTATCGCCGGAGTCGCCCGCTGCCGAGCCGGCCGTTGCCGACCCCGCGCCCGCTCAGGCCGAGGCGGTTGCAGCCGAGCCCGCCGCTGCAGAGTCCGCGCCCGCTACCGACCAGGGCGTCCCGGTCGAGCCTGCCCGGACAGATGCGCTCACAACAGATGCGCTCTCACCCGAACCGACGTCGCCCGAGCCGACTACCGCCGAGCCCGCCACGGCCGAGATCACGGCAGTCGACCAGCCCGCGGTCCCAGCGGACCCCGCTGTAGCTGAACCCGCGCAGGCGAGCGCGCCCGCCGCAGACACCGCATCAGCGAGCGCGGCTCCCTCAGGCACCGCACCCGCGAGCGCGGCGGCCGCAGTACCGGCGAGCGAGGTCGGTGCGGCAGAGGCAGCTCCTCAGCCTGTTGCTGAGCGGGAGCAGCCCGCGGCCCCAGTCCAGCAGGCTGGCGGCGAGGGTGAGCCGCAGCCGATGGCAGACGAGCGGGAACAGCAGGACGAGCGGGAGCACGAAGTAGGGTCGGTTCTGGATGATCAGCCGGAGCCGCCGGCCCAGGTTGCGTTGCCGCCGTTGTTGCAGGAACTGGTGCACACGAACTACGACGACGAGCCCGAGCCGGAGCCGTGGTTCCAGGCCAAGGAGCCGCCGCCGGACCACAACAGCGTGCAGGCCCCGAACGCAGCCGAGGACGAGCCGGGAGTCAACGGCGACGAGACGACTCGGGGTCGGCACTCTTCGGCCCCTGACGTCAACGTCCCGCAGCGGCCGAACTGATGACCGCCGACGAGCCGACCTGCCATGCAGAGGCGTCGATCGACCTGCCGCTGGACCCGCAGGCCGCCTGGGACGCGGTGATGGACTGGGATGCCCAGTCGGAGTGGATGGTCCTGACCCGCGTCTGGGCGACCGAGAACCAGGGCCGCGGCCTCGGCGGTGGAGTCGCCGCGCGCACAAGTGTCGGTCCGCTCGGCTTCACTGACGACATGGTCATCACACAATGGGATCCGCCGCGCGAGTGCACGGTGAAGCACCTCGGCACCATCGTCCGCGGTACCGGCACCTTCGCTGTCACCCCCGCGCCGGCCGGCAGCACCTTCACCTGGTCCGAGGACGTCATCCCGCCGCTCGGGCGACCCGGGCGCATCGGCTGGACGCTGGTCCGGCCCGGCTTCGAGCTGATGATGAGGACGTCCCTGAAGCGCCTCGAGAACAAGGTCATCCGGTGACCGTGGCCGGCCCCGACGGTCAGCCGCGCTGCAGCTGGGCGACGTCGGCTCCGGAGTACATCCAGTACCACGACGAGGAGTGGGGCCGGGAGATCCGCGACGACCACGGCCTGTTCGAGCGGATGACGCTGGAGGGGTTCCAGTCCGGGCTGTCCTGGATCACCATCCTCCGGAAGCGGGAGAACTTCCGGAAGGCGTTCGACAACTTCGACCCGCGGCTGATCGCGGCGTACGGGCCGGAGGACTTCGACCGGCTGATGGCCGACCCCGGCATCGTCCGCAACCGGCTCAAGGTGAACGCCACGATCTCCAACGCCCGGGCTCTCCTGGAGCTGGCGGACGGCGAGCTGACCGAGTTCCTCTGGTCGTTCCAGCCGATCGATCGTGCGGCGCCGAAGACGAGCGCCGACGTCCCGGCGACCACGCCCGAGTCCATTGCGATGTCCAAAGCCCTGAAAAAGAAGGGCTTCGTCTTCGTCGGACCGACCACCGCCTACGCCCTGATGCAAGCCACCGGCATCGTCAACGACCATCTCGCCGACTGCATCGCCCGCTAGCCGGCAACCCGCGCGCGGCCGTGTCGAAGGCGGTCCCGGTCGGCACTAAACGTCGGGATTCCCCGGCGGCTGGGCGATGTGTGCCCAGCGTGCGCGCATGAATACCCTCGGTTATTTCCCGGGCTGGCACGTCTGGGCAGGTGGGGAGCTCCGGCAATTGCCGTGGATGGGCGAGTTGCGTACGGAAGGACAGGAAGTACTGCGTGCCGCCTGCGCCTCTGCCGTCTCGGTAAGTGTGGAGGTTGGCGTCGTGAGCGACCTCCTCCTGTCGTTCGGTACGGCCGTGCCGGAGCCGCGTCCGGGTCGGCGGGAGCGGCGACAGGGGAGGTGTGGGGGCGGAGTGCTGGCTACTTGCCGTGGAAGGTGGGTTTTTGTTTGGCGACGAAGGAGGCGACCGCGTTGCGGTGGTCTTCGGTGTCGCCGGTCAGGCGCATCTTGCCGGCCTCGAACTCGAGTGCCTCGGCCAGCGTGTGCGAGGCGGAGTACCCGAGCGACTGGCGCACAGATCCGTACGCGACCGTCGGCCCGTTGGCAAGCCGGCCCGCCAGTTCGGCTGTCGCCGCCGCCAGCTCGTCAGCCGGTACGACGCTCGTCGCCAGGCCGAGCGTCAGGGCCTCAGCGGCGGGGATCGTGCGGGGGAAGTACAGGAGCTCCGTCGCGCGGGCGTGGCCGATCAGGCGGGGGAGCGTCCAGGAGATGCCGGTGTCGCAGGACAGGGCGATACCGGTGAAGGCGAGGTTGAAGCCGGCCGTGTCGGCGGCCACCCGGAAGTCGCAGGCGAAGGCCATCGACGCGCCGGCACCGGCGGCCACGCCGTTCAGCGAGGCGATCACCGGCTTCGGCATCTCGGCCAGCGCCAGTGCGATCGGGGCGAAGTGCAGGGGCACGGTGTTCCATAGCGCGTCCATGTCGTTCGCCTCGAGCAGCCCGATGTGCTCCTTCAGGTCCTGGCCGACGCAGAACGCGCGGCCGGTCCCGGTGAGCACGACGCACCGGACTGCGTCGTCCTCGGCGGCCGCCAGGACCGTGTCCCTCAGCGCCACCTTGGTCGGGGTGTCGAGGGCGTTCATCGCCTCGGGACGGTTCAGGGTGATCGTCGCGATCCCCTCGAACACGTCGTACGCGACAGAGTCACTCATCGTGGCAGGCTCCCAACAGTCGGTGAGAATATTCAGTGAATGGTCAGGCAGTTGTCGACGAAACGCCCGGCCGCGTGGCCCAGCCGTGTCGCATGGAAATCGAAGAACGCGGCCGCCCGGGTGCCGGCCCAGTCGTCCGGCAGCAGCTCGGCCGGCAGGCCCGGATCGAGGAACAGGAACTTGCGCCACTCGTGCACCAGGTTCGACCGGACCGCGAATGCCTGCTCGTCGGTGGCGTCGTCGCCGGCACTCTCGGCCAGCGCCTTCGCCTCGTTCAGCCAGGTGTCGTACGACGCGCCGAGCTCGTCGAGTCGCCAGACCCGCCGGGCGAACTCGACGGCGCCCTCGTCGACGGGCGCGCGGAACCGGTCCGCGGCGATCCCTTCCATGCCGAGGATCTGGTCCACCTCGGCATCGTTGCGCAGTCCGACCCAGGCCGCGTCGGACAGCGGAGCCCAACCCAGGAAGGCGAGTTGGCTCGCCAGCTGCTCGCGGCGGCGCGCGTTCGGCACCTCCCGGAGGATGCCGAGATGCCAGTGCCGGTCCCAGCTGCCGCGGCCGTTGCCGTCGGTCTCGGTGCGGTAGATCCGTGCGGCCGCGTCGTCGAGGCGGCGACGCGCCCGGGCGGTCAGGACATATCCGGGCTGTCCGTCGATCCGCACCGGCTCGAGCCAGCCCTGCCGGACCATCCGCGACACGGCGGTCCGAACGGCCGGTGGTTGCACGCCCAGCGGTGCGAGCAGGCGGACCAGGGCGGCCACCGGTGCACGCGCTCCACGCGCGCGCAGGTGGTCGCCGTACAGGTCGAAGAGCGCTGAACGGGCGTGCACAAGACAGGAGTCTGCCGTATGGTGCACGGCTCTGGCCTGCGATCGGGGATAATGGGTCGCGACACACACTGCGATACGCGCCGACGGCGCATCACCGCATAGAGCCGGCGACGGATTCTGTGCGGTGTCGTCGCTCAATACCGAAGAGGGCTGTTCCAATGAGGGAAGGGGTGCGCGCATGGCGGCGATGAAGCCGCGGACGGGCGATGGTCCGCTCGAGGTCACCAAGGAGGGCCGCGGGATCGTGATGCGGGTTCCGCTCGAGGGCGGCGGTCGGCTCGTCGTCGAGCTGAACGCCGACGAGGCAACCGAACTCGGGAACGCACTCAAGGCCGTCGTCGGCTGAGACGATCTCCGCGGGGTGCTCGACCCAGAGCGCACCTGCGACATCTCCACGACCCCGGTGGGTGCCTTTTGAGGCACCGACCGGGGTCGTTACGGTTGCCCCGACACATTTGATCAAAGAGTGAGGACCCCCTGGTGGCTCGCCGAACCGCTGCGCGCAACGTCTTTCCCACCCTGCCGGCTCTGACCTGGCAGCCCGGGCTCCCTGTCCACGGCTCCCATACCTGGGTGATCGTGGTCGGCGAGGCCGGTCTGCCCGCTGCCGCCAAGGAGGCCGGAGAGCGACTGGGCGTCGACCTGGACCGGCTGCTGGAGGTGCAGCAGTCGACCGGCTTCAGCCCGACTGCCGGTGCCACGGCGGCGTACCCGCTGCTGGCCGGCGAGGTGGCCGAGGTGCTGCTCGTCGGCGCGGGGGACGGTTCGCCCGCGGATCTGCGACACGCCGGTGCGGCGATCGCCCGGTTCGGCCGCGGCAAGGACGAGCTGACCACGGTCGTTGCCGAAGGCATCGAGGACGCGGCGCTCCAGGCGTTCGCCGAGGGGGTCGCGCTCGGCTCCTTCACCTTCCACCGCAAGACCGTTGACCCGGGCAAGCCGGCCGTCGAGCGGATCAGCCTGACCGACGGCACCAGCAACGACCGGGCGGCCGTACTCGACCGGGGCCTGGTGATCGGCCGGACCGGATGGCTGGCCCGTGAGCTCGCCACCACGCCGTCGAACGAGAAGGACCCTGCCTGGCTCGCCGCCCGCGCGACTGAGCTTGCCGGGGCCACCGGCCTCGACGTCCGCGTCTGGGACGAGAAGCAGCTCGCCGCCGACGGCTTCGGCGGCATCCTCGCGGTCGGCCAGGGTTCAACCCGGCCGCCGCGGTTCATCCGCCTCGACTACGTCCCCGAGGGCGCGAACAAGAACACGCCGTACGTCGTACTGGTGGGCAAGGGGATCACCTACGACACCGGCGGGCTGTCGCTCAAGCCGCGCGAGGGCATGGTGTCGATGAAGCGCGACATGACCGGCGGCGGCTCGGTGATCGCGACGATGTCCGCCCTGCGCGAGCTCGGCGCCAAGATCAAGGTCACCGGCCTGATCTGCTCGGCCGAGAACATGCCGTCGGGCACGGCGTACCGGCCGGACGACGTGATCCGGCACTACGGCGGGCGCACCACCGAGGTCAAGAACACCGACGCCGAAGGCCGCCTGGTGCTCGCCGACGGACTCGCGTACGCGGTGAACGAGCTGAAGCCCGACGCACTCGTCGACATCGCCACCCTGACCGGCGCGATCAAGGTGTCCCTCGGCTCGATGCTGTACGGCGGGCTCTTCGCCACGGACGACGCGTTGGCCGACAACCTGGCCGGCGCGGGTGATGCCGCGGGCGAGCGGTTGTGGCGGATGCCGTTGCCGGACGTGTACACCGACTTGATCTCGACCCCGATCGCCGACTCGGTGAACAGCTCGAAGGGCCCAGGCTCCATCACCGCGGCCCTCTTCCTGAAGGCGTTCTCCGGCGGCCTCCCCTGGGCGCACCTGGACCTGTCGAGCATCGCGGAGTCCCAGCGCGACGAGTACGAGTACTCCCTGGGCGCGACAGGCGCGGGCGCCCGCCTGCTCACCACCTGGCTAACCACAGACAACCCGACCGCCGGCATCAACTAGGCAAACGGCTGGCCACGCTGGGGGAGCGGTGGCTGGCGGTGGGTGATGGGTGGGGGCGGAACCTGGACCGGTGCGCGATGCAGGCCTAGCTTCGAAAGAGGGGAGGCACTGTTCAGGGAGGGCATCGTGCGAAGAATCAGCAGGTTGCTGGCTGTCGTGCCAGTGGTGGTCTTGACGATGGGAATGGCCGCGCCGTCGGTGCGGTCCGTGCCGCTGCCGGACGATTTCTCGCCCGAGGGCATCGCGGCAGGCACCGGAACGACCGTGTACGTCGGGTCGCTGCGGGACGGGGACATCTATCGGGCGGATCTGCGCACCGGCAAGGGGGCGACGTTCATCGATGCGCCCGCGGGCAGGATCGCGGGCGGGTTGAAGTTCGACCGGGCCCATCACCGGCTGTGGGTCGCCGGTGGTCCCACCGGGCACGCGTACGTCTACGACACCCGCAACGGCACGCCGCTCGCCGACCTCGCTCTCGCCACTCCCGGCGCCTCACTGATCAATGACGTGGCATTGACGAAGGACGCCGCCTACTTCACCGACTCGTTCAACCCGGTCATCTACAAGGTCCGGATCGGCCACCACGGCAAGATCGGCAGCGCGCGAGCGATTGCTCTGAGTGGACCGGCAGCGACGATCGTTCCCGGCGGCTTCAACCTCAACGGGATCGCGGCTGCGAACGGCAGGCTCATCGTCGACCACACCGACCTCGGCAAGCTGTTCACCATCAACCCCCGGACCGGCTCCAGCCGCGAGATCACGGTCACCGGCGGCGCGCTCAGCGCGGGCTCGCTGGACGGCATCCTGTTGCGCGGGAACAAGCTGTACGTGGTCGAGAACTTCACCGAGAGACTGATGACGCTCAAACTCAGTCATGACCTCCGTACCGCGCGGATCGTCGCGACGGTCACCGACGCGGACGTGAAGGGCGCCTTCCGCATCCCGACCGCGGTCGCCGAGCAGAACGGCAAGCTTGCCCTGGTCAACGCCCGCTTTGATGTCGGCCTCCCGCCGCCGCTGGGCACGGGAGTACCGCCAGGCACCGACTACAACCTGGTGGTCCTCCACAAGTAGCTCAAGCGAACCGCAACCACCGCTGTACTCCGTGGCGCGCCCTCGGGGCGCCGGATGCCACCTACTGGACGAGCGACTGGTACAGGCTGATAGTGCGGTCGGCCACCGCGTCCCAGCCGAACTCGGAGACTGCCCGGGCGCGGCCCGCCTTGCCCATGGCTTCCGCTTTGGCGGGGTTGGCGACCAGGTCGTTGATGCCTTCGGCCAGTTGGCGTTCGAAGGTTGGGATGTCGTTCTCGTCGTACCGGACGAGGGTGCCGGTGACGCCGTCGTCGACGACCTCGGGGATGCCGCCGACTGCGCTGGCGACGACGGCCGTTTCGCAGGCCATGGCTTCCAGGTTGACGATGCCGAGGGGCTCGTAGACCGAGGGGCAGCAGAAGGCCAGGGCGTGGGTGAGGACCTGGCGGACCTCCTCGCGGGGGAGCATCTCGGAGACAACGAAGACCCCGTCGCGGGCGGCCTTCAGCTCGTCGATCAGCGCGTCCGTCTCCGCCTTGAGCTCGGCTGTGTCAGCCGCGCCGGCCAGCAGGACGAGTTGCACCGACGGGTCCAGTTGGAGTCCGGCGCGGAGCAGGTGCGGAACGCCCTTCTGCCTGGTGATCCGCCCGACGAAGGTGACGTACGGCCGGCTCAGGTCCACCCCGAGCCGCTCGAGCACGTGGGTCGCCGGGTCGGGGTGGTAGAAGTCCGCGTCGATGCCGTTCGAGATCACGTGCACCTTGGCCGGGTCGATCGTGGGGTAGCAGTCGAGGACGTCGTCCCGCATCCCCCGGCTCACCGCGACCACCGCGTCCGCGGCCTCGTACGCCGTCTGCTCGGCCCAGCTGGACAGGCGATAACCGCCACCCAGTTGCTCCGCCTTCCACGGCCGCCGGGGCTCCAACGAGTGCGCCGTCACCACGTGCGGTACGCCGTACAGGAGCTTCGCCCAGTGGCCGGCCATGTTCGCGTACCAGGTGTGGGAGTGCACCAGCTCGGCCGAGCCGACGGCTGCGGTCATGGTCAGGTCGGTGGACAGAATCCGCAGGGCCGCGTTCGCCTGAGGGATCCGCGGGTCGTCCTCGGAGTGCGCGATCGCGCCGAGCCGTGGTTCGCCCATGCAGTGCACCTCGACGTCGAGCCTGCGGCGCAGTTCGCGGACCAGGAAGTCCACGTGCACCCCCGCCCCGCCGTACACGTCCGGAGGGAACTCACGCGTCAGGATCGCGATCTTCATCCCCCGACCATAGGGCATCAGGACACGCGGGTGGGGACCCAGAATCGCAGCTTCCCGTGCCGTTCGTCCTCGAGTTCGCCGCCGGCCGCCTGGATGACTTTGCGGGACGGTTCGTTGTCGCCGTCGCAGGTCACGAGCGCGGGATCGATGCCGAGCCGGGCCGCGAACGGCAGCGACTGGACCAGCATCTGGGTGGCGTACCCCTTGCGCCGGGCCGACGGCCGTACGACGTACCCGATGTGGCCGCCGAGCTCCAGCAGGGCGGGGGTGAGCCGGTGCCGGATGGAGAGCCGGCCGAGCCACTGGTCCGCCTCGACGAACCACAGCACGGTCTGGTGCACGAGGTCGGAGGGCATCTCGGTCTCCTCGTCCGCCTCCGCCAGGATCGCGTCGATCAGCTGGGCGAACTGCTCGGGATCCTCCGCCTCGGCCCGGGTCCACTGGTCGTTCAGCCCCGCGGCCCCCATCCAGCGCTCCTCGTGCGGCTCCAACTCGTCCCAAGCCTCGAGGAAGGAACGGTGAACAGCAAGAGTCGGCTCGACGAGGGTTGGCATGGACCCAGTGTCCGGTGTTGGCGGCGGCTGCGCACCGGCGGTACCGGTCACTGGTGTGGCGACACTCGCAACCGTCTATTGCGAAGGGCCAAGCGAAGCTAAGGTGCGGACATGGCGAAGGCACCCAGAGTTCTCGGAATCGTGCTGGCCGGTGGCGAGGGGAAGCGGCTGATGCCGCTGACGGCGGACCGGGCCAAACCGGCCGTGCCGTTCGGCGGCAGTTATCGCCTGATCGACTTCGTGCTGTCCAACCTGGTCAACGCCGGCTACCGCCACCTGTGCGTGCTGACGCAGTACAAGTCGCACTCGCTCGACCGGCACGTCACGCTCACCTGGCGGATGTCGACCCTGCTGGGCAACTTCGTCACCTGCGTGCCGGCCCAGCAGCGGCTCGGCCCGCAGTGGTACCAGGGCAGCGCCGACGCGATCTACCAGTCGATGAACCTGATCAACGACCACCAGCCCGACATCATCGTCGTCTTCGGCGCGGACCACGTGTACCGGATGGACGCCTCGCAGATGGTGGACGCCCACCTCGAGCGCGGGAACGGCGTCACCGTGGCCGGCATCCGGGTACCGCGGGTCGAGGCGTCGGAGTTCGGCGTGATCAAGACCGGGGACGACGGGCACACGATCGCGGAGTTCCTGGAGAAGCCGGCCGATCCGCCGGGGCTGCCGGACTCGCCGGACGAGACGTTCGCGTCGATGGGTAACTACGTGTTCACCGCGGACGTGCTGGTCGAGGCCCTGCGCAAGGATGCGGCCAATCCGGCATCCCGGCACGACATGGGCGGCGACATCGTGCCGATGCTGGTTGCCGAGGGCAAGGCCGGGGTCTACGACTTCAAGGACAACGACATCCCGGGCGCGCTGGAGCGGGACCACTCGTACTGGCGCGACGTCGGTTCGCTGGACTCCTACCACGAGGCACACATGGACCTGGTCTCGATCCAGCCGGTGTTCAACCTCTACAACCACGACTGGCCGATCTTCACCTCGCACCCGCAACTTCCGGGCGCGAAGTTCACCGACAACGCGACCGTCGGCGAGACGATCGTCTGCGCCGGGTCGATCATCACCGGCGCCAGCGTCGACCACTCCGTGCTCGGCGCCAACGTGATCGTCAGCTCGGGGGCGACCATCGAGCGTTCGGTGATCATGGACAACTGCAAGATCGGCGCCAACGCGGTGCTGAAGAACGTCATCCTGGACAAGAACGTGATCGTGCCGGACGGGGTGAAGATCGGCGTCGACCCCGACCTGGACCGCGAGCGCGGCTTCACCGTCAGCAAGGGTGGCGTGACGGCGATCGGGAAGGGCACGGTCATCGAGGCGTGAGCGACCCAGCAGCCGCCGAGCTGTCCGAGGCTGGGGCCCAGTCGCTGGACGCGGCCGACCCCGGCCACCGGGAGCTGTTCGACGTCCCGCCGGTGGACGGCGGCCGCTACCCGGACGTGGCGTACTTCGCCGGCAACTCCCTCGGCCTGCGGCCCAAGGCGACCCGGAGCGAGTTGCTCGAGGATCTCGACTCCTGGGCGGCACTGGGCGTCGAGGGTCACTTGGACGCCGCCAGGCCGTGGTTGCCCTACCACGAACTGCTCACCGGTCCGGCCTCCCGCCTGGTCGGTGCGCTCCCGAGCGAGACCGTGGTGATGAACTCGCTGACGGTCAACCTGCACCTGCTGATGGTGTCGTTCTACCGGCCGACCCCCGAACGCTTCCGGATCGTGATCGAGGACTCGGCGTTCCCGTCGGACAGCTACGCGGTCCGCTCGCAGGCGCGCTTCCACGGTTTCGACCCGGACGACGCCGTGGTCCGCCTCCGCCCACGCGAAGGCGAGGACTGCCTCCGTACTGCGGACGTCGTCGAGC
Organism: Kribbella qitaiheensis; assembly: GCF_042657745.1. Classification (GTDB taxonomy): domain Bacteria; phylum Actinomycetota; class Actinomycetes; order Propionibacteriales; family Kribbellaceae; genus Kribbella; species Kribbella qitaiheensis. The sequence continues at coordinate 80,997 of NZ_JBHSKE010000054.1, forward strand.
GGCTGGGGTCCGAGGTGGCCCTGGTGCTCCTGGGCGGGGTGAACTACCTGACCGGCGAGCTGATGGACATCCCGGCGATCACCACCGCGGGTCATGCCGCCGGTGCTGTGGTCGGCTGGGACCTCGCGCACGCCGCCGGGAACGTCCCGCTAGCCCTGCACGACTGGGACGTGGACTTCGCCGCCTGGTGCTCGTACAAGTACTTGAATTCCGGCCCGGGAGCACTCGCCGGAGCCTTCGTGCACGAGCGCCATCTGGGTGACCCGACGCTGCAGCGGTTCGAGGGGTGGTGGAGCACGGAGGCGAGCAGCCGGTTCGAGATGGCCGCTGTTTCGCGTCCACCCGCCTCGGTGGACGCCTGGCAGGTGTCGAACCCGCCGATCTTCTCGATGAGCCCGGTCCGGACGTCCCTCGAGCTGTTCGACAAGGTTGGCATCGCGGTTCTCCGCGAGCGCAGCATCCGCCTCACGGAGTACCTGGAGAGGTTGCTTGCCGGTGTCACGCCGGGCCGGCCGCTGCAGGTGATCACGCCGACCGACCCGGCTCGCCGCGGCGCCCAGCTCTCATTGCGGATCGGCGGCGCCCGTACTGCCGGGGAGCTGGCGAAGGTGCTCCGCTTCGAGTTCGGGGTGATCGCCGACGCCCGCGAGCCCGACGTACTGCGCCTCGCGCCGGTGCCGCTCTACTCGACGTACCACGATTGCTGGCGCGCGGCACAAGCGCTGGCCGAGACAGTTCCGGAGACTGCATGAGTGAGCGTGTCGCCATCGTCGGTGCGGGGCTGGCGGGGAGCCTGCTGGGCTGCTTCCTGGCGCGGCGGGGCCTGAACGTCACCCTGTATGAGCGGCGGCCGGATCCGCGCGGCGGTCAGGCCGAGCGCGGGAGGTCGATCAACCTGGCGATCTCCGAGCGAGGCCTGGACGCGTTGCGCCGGATCGACCTGGTCGACCAGGTGATGGCCGACGCGCTGCCGATGAAGGGGCGGATGATCCACCCGGTGGAAGGGCCGCTGGACTTCCAGCAGTACAGCGCGAGCGGTGAGCGGGCGATCAACTCGATCAGCCGGGGTGCGCTGAACAACGCCCTGCTCGACGCCGCCGAGGCTGCTCCCGGGGTGGAGATCCGATTCGAGCATCGGCTGCTCGAGCTCGACTCGCAGGCCGGGAAGCTGATCTTCGAGACACCGGCGGGCAAGGTCGAGGCGCATGCGGACGTAGTACTGGGTGCGGACGGGGCAGGGTCCGCAGTACGCGGGCAGTTGCTGGCTGAGGGGGCTTTGGCCGAGGAGGTGGACTTCCTCGACTACGGGTACAAGGAGCTGAGCATCCCGTCGGCTGGCGGCGAGTTCGCGCTGGACCCGGGTGCGCTGCACATCTGGCCGCGGGGGACGTCGATGATGATCGCCCTGCCGAACCCGGATCGGTCCTTCACCTGCACGTTGTTCTGGCCGACCGGCAGCTTCGACGCGCTGAACACCTCCGCGGCGATCGAGCAGCACTTCCGCACCAACTACCCGGATTTGTTGCCGTTGGCCCCTGAGCTGGTCGACGACTACCGGCACAACCCGGTCGGCGTACTGGGCACCGTGCACACCCAGCCGTGGCAGGCGCACGGGCGGACGGCGCTGGTCGGGGACGCGGCGCACGCGATCGTGCCGTTCTACGGGCAGGGCGCGAACTGTGCCTTCGAGGACGTGGTCGAGCTGGACCGCAGCCTCGGTGACACCGGCGGATCCTGGGCGCGGGCGCTGCCGTTGTACGAGCACCGGCGGCGGGAGAACACCGAGGCGATCGCGGAGATGGCGCTGGCGAACTTCGTCGAGATGCGGGACAAGGTCGCCTCCCCGGTCTTCCGCCTCGGCAAGCGCATCGAGCACGGTCTCGAACGCCTCCTCCCGGGCCGCTACGTCTCCCGCTACGAACTCGTCTCCTTCTCCACGACTCCGTACGCCCAGGTCCGCGACCGCGTCCACCGCCAGCACCAGTACCTCGCCGGCGCGGTCCTCGCCGGAGCCGCTGTTATAGGCGCCGCGGCCCGCGCGGGCAGGAGACGGCGATGAACGCGACTCTGTGGCGGCCGGAGTTGTTGACCGGAGAGCCGAGTGAGGCCGGGCTGCTGCGGAACTTCGTCGATGGCGCCTTCGTGGAGAGCGAATCCACTTTCGCCAAGCTCAGCCCCGTGACCGGGCAGAAGATCTTCGATGTCTGCGAGGCGGACGCCGCGACGGTGGACGCCGCCGTGACCGCGGCCCGGGCGGCGTTGAAGGGCCCGTGGGGAAGGATGAGCGAGCAGGAGCGGGCGGTGATCCTCCGGCGGGTCGCGGACGAGTTGGAACGGCGCTTCGAAGACCTCGTGGCCGCCGAGGTAGGCGACACCGGGAAGTCGATCAGCCAGGCCCGCACACTCGACATCCCGCGCGGTGCGGCGAACTTCCGCGCCTTCGCCGACTTCGCCACCACCGCCTCCACCGAGTCGTACACGACCACGCTCGCCGACGGCCGCCGGGCGCTGAACTACGCGGTCCGCAAGCCCGTCGGCGTGGTCGCGATCATCGTGCCGTGGAACCTCCCGTTGCTGTTGCTGACCTGGAAGGTGGCCCCGGCGCTTGCCTGCGGCAACACTGTGGTGGTGAAGCCTTCGGAGGAGACCCCCTCCTCGGCCACCGTTCTCGCCGAGGTGATGGCCGATGCCGGAGTACCGGCTGGTGTCTTCAACCTCGTGCACGGCTTCGGGCCGTCTTCGGCCGGGGAGTTCCTGACCAAGCACCCGGGGGTCGACGCGATCACCTTCACCGGGGAATCCGCGACCGGCAGCGCGATCGCCAAGGCGGCGGCCGACGGGGTCAAGGCGACCTCGTTCGAGCTGGGCGGCAAGAACGCGGGCCTGATCTTCGCGGATGCCGACCTGGATGCGGCTGTCGAGGGTTCCGTCCGCTCGGTCTTTACCAACGGCGGCCAGGTCTGCCTGTGCACCGAACGGCTCTACGTCGAACGACCCGTCTACGAAGAGTTCTGCTCGCGGCTGGCCGCGCGGGCGAGTGAGCTCACGTTCGGCTGGCCCTCGGACGAGGCCACTGTGAACATGCCCCTGATCTCGCAGCAGCACCGCGAAAAGGTCCTCGGGTACTACGAACTGGCGCGCTCGGAGGGAGCCAAGTTCCTCGCGGGCGGCGGAGTGCCGACCTTCGGGGATGCCCGCGACAATGGTTGCTACGTGCAACCGACGGTGGTCACCGGGCTGCCGGCGGACGCCCGGACGAACACCGAGGAGATCTTCGGCCCGATCTGCCACATCGCGCCCTTCGACACCGAGGAGGAGGCGTTCGCGCTGGCCAACAACAGCCAGTACGGGCTCGCGGCAACCGTCTGGACCCGGGACGTCGGCCGGGCGCACCGCGCGGGAGCGGCACTCGAGGTCGGCATCGTCTGGGTGAACACCTGGTTCCTCCGCGACCTGCGGACTCCGTTCGGCGGCGTCAAGCTCTCCGGGATCGGCCGCGAGGGCGGCAAGCACTCACTGCACTTCTATTCCGAGCTCACCAACGTCTGCGTGGAGTTGTCATGAGCTCCGACGCGAAACTCGTGGCAGGGAAGGCGACGCCGCGCGGGCGGTTCCCGCACGTGAAGGTGGCAGGTGGGTTCGCGTATGTGTCGGGGACGTCGAGCCGGTTGCCGGACAACACGATCGCGGGCGCTTCCGTGGACGAGTTCGGGACCACCTCATTGGATATTCGGGTGCAGACCCGCGCGGTGCTGGAGAACATCCGGGACATCCTGGGCGCGGTCGGCGCCGGGCTGGAAGATCTGGTCAGCGTCACGACGTACCTGGTGTCGATGAACGACTTCGGTGGCTACAACGAGGTGTACGGCGAGTTCTTCGACGAGAACGGGCCGGCCCGCACCACAGTCGCAGTACATCAACTGCCCCATCCGCAACTACTGATCGAGATTCAAGCAGTCGCGGCGATCCCGCAGAAACTTGGAGAGTGACGTGATGGCCAACCTGGAGTCGACGAACTTCCCGGAGTGGATCGAGAACAACAAGCACCTGCTGAAGCCGCCGGTCGGCAACAAGCAGATGTTCCCCACCGGCGACGACTTCATCACCATGGTGGTCGGCGGGCCGAACCAGCGCACCGACTTCCACGTCGACCCGTACGAGGAGTTCTTCTACCAGATCAAGGGCACCATGCACGTCGACGTGATGACGGACGACGGACCGGCCCGGGTGGACATCAACGAGGGCGAGATGTGGGTGCTGCCGCGCAGCATGCCGCACTCGCCGCAGCGTGACGCGGACTCGATCGGCCTGGTGATCGAGCGAGTCCGGGAGCAGGGCACGCTGGAGAAGTTCCGCTGGTACTGCGCCAACTGCAACGGCGTCGTGCACGAGGTCGAACTTCAGGTCAACGACATCGTCGAGGACCTGCCGCCGGTGTTCAAGGCGTTCTACGACAGCGAGGACGCCCGCACCTGCCCGAACTGCGGCACAGTCCACCCAGGCAAGGGCTGATGCGTCCGGTCGTCGACGTCCACACCCATCTGGTCCCGAAGGGCTGGCCGGATCTCGCGGCGGCGTGCGGCGGGGAGGGCTGGCCGTGGTTGCGGATCGACTCCGAGCGGGCCGCGATGATCATGGTGGGGGAGAACGAGTTCCGCCCGATCGGGCCGCAGACCTGGGATCCGGCGGTAAGGCACCAGGACATGGCGGCGGACGGCGTCGACCTGCAGGTGGTGTCGCCGACGCCGGTGTTCTTCGCCTACGACCGGCCCGCGGACCAGGCGGTGAAGGTGTCCCGGATCTTCAACGACCTGACCCTGGAGACGCTGGCCGGCGACCACAGCCTGGTCCCGTTCTGCCAGGTGCCGCTGCAGGATCCCGACGCAGCCTGCGCCGAACTGGACCGTTGCCTCGCCGCGGGCCACGTCGGGGTGGAGATCGGCAACCACGTCGGCGACAAGGATCTCGACGACGCCGGGATCGTTGCCTTCCTCAAACACTGCGCCGAGGTGGGTGCGCCGGTGCTGGTGCACCCGTGGGACATGCCGGGCGGGCCGCGGCTGGACCGGTGGATGGCCCGCTGGCTGACCGGGATGCCCGCGGAGACGCATCTGTCCCTGCTGGCGATGATCCTGGGCGGCGCCTTCGACGAACTGCCGTCGTCGCTGCGGCTGTGTTTCGCCCACGGTGGCGGGAGTTTCGCGTTCTGGCTGGGCCGGGTGGAGAACGCCTGGCAGCGGCGCGGCGACGTCGTACGGGGGCGGTCGCAGCATCCGCCCAGTCACTACCTGGACCGGTTCTCGGTCGACACCGTGGTGTTTGAGCAGGCGGCGTTGCGGTTACTGGTGGACACCCTCGGCGAGGACCGGGTGATGGTCGGCAGTGACTACCCGTACCCGCTCGGTGAACGTCCCGTCGGGGAGGTTGTCCGGCGGGCCGACTGGCTCTCCGAGGTGCAGCAGGTCAAGCTGCTGTCTGACAACGCCCTGCGTTTCCTAGGGAGGTCAGATGAGTGAGAACCGCTCTGTCCTGTCCCGCGAGGCCGCCGACCCGGACGAACTGCTCCGGTACGGCGACCACGAGGACCAGGTGATCGACGTCTGGCACGCCAAGGAGTACCGGCCCGCGATCGTGTTCATCCACGGCGGGTTCTGGCGGCCGGAGTACGACCGGGTGCACGCCCGGCCGCTGGGGGAGGCCCTGACCGCCGAGGGATGGTCGGTGGCGTCCATCGAGTACCGCCGCGAGCCGGGGAACCCCGACGCCACCATGGACGACGTACGGGACGCTCTGGAGAGGCTGCCGGATCTGATGGACCTCCACGCGGGTTTCGTCCTCGCCGGCCACTCGGCAGGCGGCCAGCTCGCGCTGTGGGCCGCTGCAACCATGAACCCGGTCCGCCTGCGCGGCACCGTGGCCCTGGCCCCGGTGGCCGACCTGCTGATGGCAGACCGCCTAGGGCTCGACGACGGCGCAGTACAAGACTTCATCGGCAGCGGCGTCCGCAACGACCTGGACCCGGTCCGCCTCCCGGCCCCGATCACCCCGATCTCGATCGTCCACGGCACCGGCGACACCCGCGTCCCGATCACCATCGCCGATTCCTACGTCACGGCCCACCCCACCGCCCGCCTGATCCCCGTCCAAGGCGCGGGCCACTACGACGTCATAGACCCCCAAACCGACGCCTGGCACCAGGTAACCGCCGAACTAACCAAACACTCCGGCTAACCCTCTAGCCCGCTAGCCCGCCTGGGCAATCTGCTAGGCGGGCGAGCTGCTCGATCGTATGGGTGGGATTCGCCGCCAGCGCGCGGCCCGGCCAGTGCCCTCAGGCATGACCAGTTTGTCCGTCTTGAGCTCATCGAGAACGAGTCTGATGGTCTGGTCGCTGATCCCGGGCAACGCCTCCCGGACGTCGGCCAGCTTGAAGACGGGTGCGGCGTGCTTCAGCACATGAGTGCGGACTCGATCCTGTTTCGTGCTGCCGGACCGGTCTGCTGCCGCCTTACGAGCAAAGGTGTCGTACGCCGAAGCAAGAGTGACGACGAAGTAGCTGAGCCACGGCCACGGATCGGCCTCGCCTTCATGCCAATCGGCGGTCGAGCGCAGCAGCGTGTCGTAGTACTCGTCAGCGGTATCGGCGATGGACTGCTCCAGCGATACCCACCGGCAGACTTCGTACCCCGCGTCGATCAGCAGCGCGTTGGTCAGTGCCCTGGCTACTCGACCGTTGCCGTCAGCGAAGGGGTGGATGACCAGCAGATCGAGGATCGCCAGGCCGACCAAGAGGATCGGATGGTGGCGCGATGCTGTCTGCGCGGCCTGATAGCGCTCGAGCAGATCGGCGAGACAGCTCTCCGTCTTGGCCGCGGGAACCGGTACGAAACGTACCGTCACGCTGCCGTCGGGCGAGCGGTCCACTACAAGGTTGTCGTCGATCTTGAGTCGACCGCCATCCAAGGCGGTCTCCGACCAGAGCAGCCGGTGCAGGTGCAGGATCAGGCCGACGTTCAGAGGGTGCCAGTCCTCCTGGAACAGGTAGTCGAGCGTTTTGCGGTAACCAGCCAGCTCCTGCTCACTGCGGTTACGCAGTACTCCGGCGTCGCCGTCGATGATCCGCTGAGCTCTCCGCAAGTCGGGAACGACCACACCTTCGATCGCCGATGACGCGGTGATGCTCTGAACACGGGCACGGCTCGCGAGCTCCGTCAGTAGGGCCGGCAGTTGATGCCGGTAGAGTGCCTCGCTTCCTCGGCCGGTGTCGATGTCGCGGAGACGCATCACGACGTGTGAAGGTACCTGGCCGATCAGTCGGTCGAGGTCGGCGAACGAGCGCATGCTGAACCCCCTAACAACAACCAACAATCATGCTAATCGAGGGCCTGATTAGCGCCAATGTCGGTTTGATTAGGTAGTTCTACCACACCCCCGTTCACTTTCTGCAACTTTCGTGCGCAGCAAGTGACGAAGACGGAAAGTACTTGGTTCAGGGGCGCTTGACGGCGGTAAGGAGGCCGTCGCCGGCGGGGAGGAGGGCGGAGACCAGGTCGTCGTTCTCGCGGATCGCGCGGATGAGGTCGCGGATCGCGTTGGTGTCGGGGTCGCGGTGGGAGGGGTCGGCGACGCGGCCTTCCCAGAGGGCGTTGTCGAAGGCGACCAGGCCGCCGGGGCGGAGCAGGCGGAGGGCTTCGTGTAGGTACGCCGTGTACTCGCGCTTGTCGGCGTCGCAGAAGACCAGGTCGTAGTGGCCGTCGGTGAGCCGGGTGACCACGTCCAGCGCGGAGCCGGCGATCAGCCGGAAGCGGTTCGAGGGGACGCCTGCGTCCAGGAAGGTCTTGCGGGCGAGGCGCTGGTTCTCGGCGTCGATGTCGACCGTGGTCAGCGTGCCGTCGGTGCGCATTCCGCGCAGTAGCGCCAGCCCGGAGACGCCGGTGCCGGTGCCGATCTCGACGACCGCCTTGGCGCCCACCGCGGCGGCCAGCATGCTCAGCGCGGAGGCCGCGCCCGGGCCGATCGCGGAGATGCCGCTGTCCTCGGCGCTCGCCCGTGCACCGGTGACAACCTCGTCCTCACCGGTGTAGTCCTCGGCGTAGGCCCAGGACGTGGGGTCGATGCCCGTGGCGATGATGCCCTCCCTGATCGATGACGCTGCGGTACTCATCTAGCCCGAAGCCTAGCGTCCCGAGGCGCTCTGCCAGCGTCTCCCGCGCGGAGGCTGCGCACTCTTGCTCGTAACTTCGGCCCTTGAGCAGATATGATCGTGCCGACAGGTCAGAAATCATCCTTGAAGGAGGTGCGGGCGATGTCAGGACCGGATGACGTCGATGCCGGCTTCCTTGAAGACGGCCAGCTGGGACTCGTCGGCCTGGGCGTCGGTGACGAGGGTGTCGATCTCGCTCAGCTCGCAGATCCGCGCGAAGGCCCGCTGGCCGAGCTTGCTGGAGTCGGCCACCACGACCACTTTGGCCGCGCGGCTGACGATCAGCTGGTTGATGTTCGCCTCGCCCTCGTGATGGGCGGTGGCGCCGGTCTCGTCGATCCCGTCGACACCGATGAAGGCGATGTCCAGCGACAGGTCAGCCAGGATCCGGTGCGACAGCGGGCCGATCATCTCGTAGGACTGCGGCCGGGCGACGCCGCCGGTGAGCACCATCTTGACGTGCGGCCGGACGATCAGCTCGTTGGCGATGTTCAGCGCGTTGGTGACGAGGGTGAAGGCCGGCTCACCGTGCTCGGCGGACAGCTCCGGCCGGGTGGCCAGCGTCCGGGCCACCTCGGAGATCGTGGTGCCGCCGTTCATGCCGATCACCATGCCGCGGCGGACCAGGGTGGCAGCGGCTTGCGCGATCCGCTGCTTCTCCGATGCGAAACGCGCAGTCTTGTAGCGCAGCGGCAGGTCGTACGACACCGCGTTGGCCACCGCGCCGCCGCGAGTACGGGTCAGGAGTTGCTGTTTTCCCAGGTGGTCCAGATCGCGCCGGATCGTCGCCGCGGACACGTGCAACTGCTCGGCGAGCTCGTCGACATCGATCGCCCCCTTCTCGGCGAGCGACTCGAGCAACGTGTTCAGACGTTCATAACGTTTCACCCGGGGCTCCTCCTTCACACAATCGGTCAGCCGGACGGCTGCCGGTTGGCACCATTCGATCACGTTCGAGCAGTTTCGACCATTACATCTCCGGAGACGACATGACCGACACGCCATTCGTGAGCACTGAGATCGCCACTCAGCCCGACCTCTGGCGGCAGGTGTCGACCGGTTTCGCGCAGTACGGTGGCGCATTGCCCGCCTCTGGTCAACGGGTTGCAGCCGTCGGCTGCGGCACCTCCTGGTTCATGGCGATGGCGTACGCCGCGCTGCGCGAGGACCTCGGCCAGGGCCTGACCGACGCGTTCGCGGGGTCGGAGTTCCCGGCCGGCCGGGAGTACGACGCGGTGGTGGTGATCAGCCGGTCCGGTACGACGACCGAGGTGCTCGAGCTGATCCGGCAGACCAGCATCCCGACGATCGCGATCACCGCCACCCCCGGCTCACCGATCGTCGACCTGGCCGACCAGACGATCCTGCTGGACTTCGCCGACGAGCAGTCCGTCGTACAGACCCGGTTCGCCACCACGACGCTGGCCTTGCTCCGGGCGTCGCTGGGGGAGGACCTGACCCAGGCCGCGGTCGATGCCGAGACGGCGCTCACGGTCGACGTGGACGATCTGGCGAAGCTGGAGCAGGTCACCTACCTGGGCACCCGGTGGACCGTCGGCCTGGCGCACGAGGCCGGCCTGAAGCAGCGCGAGGCGGCGTCGGCGTGGACCGAGGCGTACCCGGCGATGGACTACCGGCACGGCCCGATCGCCATCGCCCAGCCGGGCCGTGGCGTCTGGATCTTCGGTACTCCGCCCGAGGGTCTGCTCGACGACGTGGCCGCGACCGGCGCGACGATCGTCCACCATCCCGACCTCGACCCGATGGCCTCCCTGGTGGTGGCCCAGCGGGTGGCGGTCGCCAAGGCCCTCGCCCTGGGCCTCAACCCGGACCAGCCCCGCAGCCTCACCCGCTCGGTCATCCTCGACTGATCCTCAAAGCCGCGCCGGTACGGCGGCCCGGCTGAGCGTCGAGAGGTAGCCAAGAGCCGACGCGGCGAGCAGTGCTGCCCCCACGGCCAGCAGCGCAGCGTGGGTGCCGACGACCGGCACCAGGAGTCCGCCGGCTGCCTGGCCCAGGGCGGCCGCTCCAACGCGCAGGCTGGCGGCTGTGGTGCTCACGCGGCCCTGCAGCTCAACCGAGCTGTACTGCTGACGCGCGGAGAACATCGCGGGCAGCATCGGCCCCTCCAGAAGACCGGTGGCCGCCGCGAGCACCAGGAGGACGGCAAGGCTCGAAGCCAGCGGCCAGGTGGTGAAGGCCAGTCCGTAGAGCGCCACCGACACCATCACCACGTGCTCGGGGCGCCAGCGGGTCTGCCAACGGCCAAACAGTAGGGCGGTGGCGACGCTCCCGATCTCCAGAGCGGTCCACAGGTACCCAGCGGCGGACCTTGGAGCGCCCAGTGACTCCATGTGGAGCGGCAGTGTGATCAGCAGGACGCCCATGACACCCATGAGCAGCGTCGTCGTGACAGTGGAGGCCCGCAGCCGCGGAGTACGGGCCAGATGCGCCAGGCCGGCCACTACCGAGCCAAGGAAGGGCTCTCGGTCTGCGACGTCGATCGCGGCAGGTAGTGCGGGCAGCCGCATGATCGCGACGATGCTGAGCGTCGCGGTGACGGCAATGACCGCTGCGGCAGCGTCGACCGAGACAGCGGCAGCGATCGTGGCAGCAGTCGCCGGACCGGTGATCGTGGCTGCACCGAAGCTTGCGGCCTCCAGCGAGTTCGCCCGCGCCAGCAGCGGCTGAGGGACCAGACTCGGCAGCATGCTGGTGAAACCCCCGCTCACGAGCGGCAGCGTCGTACCGGCGAGAGCGGCCAGGGCCGGCGTGACCCAGTGAGCGGTGTGGCCGACGACCGCGAGCATGGCCAGCATCACCGCGCCCAGGACAGCCTGGTTGAGCCCGAGCGCAGTACGCCGGTATGGCGTGCGGTCGAGCCAAGTACCGAGCAGCGGTCCAGTGATGACTGCGGGTAGGGCGTAGGCGGCTCCGGTGAGACCAGCCAGCGCCGGGCTGTCTGTGCGCTCCAGCACGAGCAGGACGAGCGTGAACGCCACCATCTCGTCCCCGACCCGGGCCAGCGTCGCGGCGAGGTAGTAGCTCGCCGGCAGCCGATCGGACATCACTCAGCCTCCTGTAACGCATAAGACTCCGTTACGCGTTACGCTAACAAAGCCGTTACGATGCCGCCATCGGAAAGGAGGCTCGCGTGGAGACCCTGCAGACACCGGACCGGCTGATCCGGCTCGCGGTGGACCTGGTGAACACCAAGTCGCTGGACCCGGAGAAGCTGACCTCAGCCGGGGCGCTCGAAAGGTTCCTGCTCGATCACGGCGAGCCCACCGCGGACGTCGACGAGGACGACCTCGCCCAGGTGAAGGCGGTCCGCGAGCGGATCCGCCCGGTCTTCCACGCCGAGCCCCGCGACGCCGCGAGGATCCTGAACGACCTGCTCGCCGAGTACGCGGTACGGCCCTATCTCTCCGATCATGACGGTGCTCCATGGCACCTGCATGTGGCGAGGCCGGAGGCAACCTGGGCCGCGTGGCTCGCGGCCGGTACTGCGCTCGGTCTGGCGGGGTTCGCCGCCGGGCACGGGTTCGCCGCGATCGACTCGTGCGCCGCCGAGGACTGCGAGCGGGTGTTCGTGAACCCGGCCGAGAGACGCCCGCGCCGCTTCTGCACCCCTACGTGTTCCAGCCGCACCCGCGTAGCGTCGTACCGGGCCCGCCAGGCCGCTGGCAGCGGCACTTAGTGCCCTGCGTCGGATGTTCTTTGGTGCTTGCGGCGCCCAGGCGCGCACCTCGCGCCACTGGCCAATCATCCACGATGCTCCGCATCGAGGACGCTCGTCCAGCACCGCGATGCACGCACCTGACCACCGCAATCACTCAAACAACATCCGACGCAGGGCACTAGGATCGACAGCGAGGATCCGATGCAGAGGAGTGCACGTTGAGTCACACCGTGGTCGCAGAGCTGGTGGCGAACGTCCAGAAGGTCACCGCCAAGGCCGGGGACACGGTGGGCCCGGAGGACACCCTGGTCATCCTGGAGTCGATGAAGATGGAGATCCCGGTGCTCGCCGAGGTGGCCGGCACCATCACCGAGATGAAGGTCGCCGAGGGCGAGGTCGTCCGAGACGGAGATCCCATCGCCGTGATCGAAGAAAAGTAGAACTCAAACGAACATGTCAGCTCGCGCGTCCAGTACTACGAGTGCGATCACCGGGCCGGGGAACTTCCCGGAGACGGAGGCCGTTGACTCGTCGTACCGGCATCTCAGGGTTCAACCCGGGTGTCCCCGACGTGCGCAGAGGACGGTGAACGCGGCACCATGGTGGTCACGCTCGTTGCCCCGCAGAGTGCGGATCGCAGGACGGGTACCCAGGGAGGCGTTGCCGTGAAGCCGGTCGACACCTCTGTTGCGCCTGCCTTCGTACCCCAGCAGGCCCCCGCCGACGCCCGGTCCAAGGTCCAGGCCGAGGCCGACGCCGAGGTGCTGCCGTCCTGGGACGAGATCGTCCGGACCCACTCGGCCCGCGTCTACCGGCTGGCCTACCGCCTGACCGGCAACAAGCACGACGCCGAGGACCTGACCCAGGAGGTCTTCGTCCGGGTCTTCCGGTCGCTGTCGTCCTACACGCCGGGCACCTTCGAGGGCTGGCTGTACCGGATCACCACCAACCTCTTCCTGGACGGCGCCCGCCGCCGGCAGCGGATCCGCTTCGACGGACTGCCCGACGACGCGCACGACCGGCTGCCCTCCAAGGGCTCGGGCCCGGCGGAGAAGCTGGACCACGACCTGTTCGACCACGATGTGCAGGACGCGCTGGACGCGCTGCCGGAGGACTTCCGGGCGGCCGTGGTGCTCTGCGACATCGAGGGCATGACGTACGACGAGATCGCGGACGTGCTCGACGTGAAGCTGGGCACCGTGCGCAGCCGGATCCACCGCGGCCGCTCGATGCTCCGCAAGCACCTCGAGCACCGTGCGCCGCGATCCGGCCAGACCCGTGTCAGTGGCCCGCCGGCGGACGGGCCGTTCGGTGCCGGAGGTGACGACCGGTGACGCTGCAACACCCCCTGGACAAGCTGAGCGCCGTTGTCGACGGCGAGCTCGACCACGATTCCCGCGACAAGGTGCTGAGCCACCTGGTCGGCTGCGACTCCTGCCGGTCGGAGGTGGACGCCCAGCGCCGGCTGAAGACCCGCTTGGCGGCCACGCCGGACCCGGAGCCCTCGACCGACCTGATGCAGCGCCTGCTCGGCGTTCCGTCGTTCTCCCCGGAGCCGCGCGAGGAGATCCGCCCGGTGCTCACGCCGACGATCTCGCTCAGCCCCCAGCGCTCGGCGTTCCCCGCCGCCCGGACCGGAGCCACCCGCCCTGGCACCCGCACGGCGACCCGCTCTCGCCGGCGTACCGGAGTACTGGGTGCAGCCGGTTCGGCAGCGGCCGTGGCGTCACTGCTGGGTACTGCGTTCGTGCTGGGTGACCCGGCGCGAACGGAGCAGCCGCCAGTGCTGCAGCCGCCCGTGGCGAGCTTCTCTTCCGACCACGCCGCCGCCACGAGCGGGACACCGTTCGCGGACCCGGTGGCCCTGCTGAACTCCTTCAACGGGGCTGGCTACGCCGGGCTCAGCCCGACGCTGCAGCCGGTGGCGCTGACGGGGCGCTGAGCAGTGAGCCTCTCCCGGCTCGCCGTCCTGGTCGGCACCGCGCTGATCGGCTTCGGCCTGCCCCTGCCCGCAGCAGCCACGCCTGCGCCCTCCGGCCAGCGTGAGGACTCGCCGTCCGCCGTGACCTGGCTGGAGCGCGCCGCGGCCGCTCCGGACCTCGTCTCCTTCCACGGCACCCAGATCATCACCTCCTGGGGACCGCAGGGTTCCAGCTCGGCGATGCTCGACATCGTGCACGCCGCCTCGCAGGGGAGCGAGATCAGCGTGCTCGGCTCCTCGGCGTCACCGGGCGCCAAGGCGTTCGTGCAGCGGGCCAACCATGCTGCCGGCCCGACCATCGACGGCGGACCCCTCGCACTGCTGCAGGCGACGTACCAGCTGGTCTACAAGTGCTGCACGGACACCATCGGGCGGACCGCCGTGATGATCGAGGCGCTGCGGGACGACCAGACCCTCGCCGCGCGCTTCTGGATCGACAAGGCGACCGGGCTACTGCTGCAGCGGCAACTGTTCAACGTCGACGGCAAAACGATGGTGCGGGCCACCGTGTTCACCGAGCTGGAGATCGAGGACTCCGAGTTCCTCGGGCACCTGCCGCCGATGGCTCCGGGCGGAGTGGAGTCCGTCGGCATGAGCAAGGTCGACAACCTCCGCTCCCAGGGCTGGACTTGCTCGGCCGCGCTGCCCGCGTCCCTGCAGTTGTACGACGTGCACCAGGACACCGCGACCAAGTCCCTGCAGTTCTCGTACTCCGACGGGCTCTTCAACGTCTCCCTCTTCGAGCAGCGCGGGCAGCTCGACCCGGCCGCCGTGGCGGGTTACACGGCCACCACGGCGCCCGAGGGCGCCCGGGTCTACCAGCGCTACGGCATGCCGTCGTACGCGGTCTGGTCGTCCGGAGGGATCGTCTACACCCTGGTCGGCGACCTGCCGTCCGACGTACTCGGCCAGGTCGTGGCGGCTTTCCCGCACGTGCCGCCACCGAGAGTCACGGCCGTCCAGAGAATGGGCACGGGACTGGCCAAAATCGCTTCTTGGCTCACTCCGATGGGTGCTCTCTCCCACAAGCTGGGATAATCAAGTGTGGGAGTACCTCCCGGCGATCCCGGCGGGGCACTTCGACCACGAGACAACGACGACGTGAGGCGGGGCACCGTGAGCTGGGATGACGCCGAGCCGACAGTGCGGACGCCGCGGGATCCCGCGGACCCGGAACCCACCCGTGAGCTCCCCAAGGACCCCCTGACCGCCGGACCAGTAGTCCCCCCGTCCGACCAGACCGCGTTGACGCCGCCGTCGGCTGGTGTCGGGGCCGCGCCGATTCCGCTGCCCGGGGGCGACGCGCCGTACCGGCAGCAGGGGCCGATTCGCTCCACCAGCCAGCGGAGCTTCGGGAAGCCCGAGCCGCAGGATCCGCTCTTCCGGCCGGTCTATCCGGGGCAGGCTTGGCCGACCTACCAGCCGACGTATACGCCGCCCCCGCCGCTCGACTGGCACCAGCAGCAGGCCCGCGCCTACACGCCGGCTCCGCCGCCGAAGAGTGGCCGGATGATCGGCATCGCCGCGATCGTTGCGCTGATCGTCGGGCTGCTCGCCGGTGCCGGCGCGGCCGCGACCGTCGTCGCGCTGGACCACAGCGGCACGATCGACGACCAGTCCGGCCCGCCGATCGGCGTCGCCGACCCCAAGGTCCGCAGCGGATCCGTCTCGTCCGTGGCGGAGACCCTGCTGCCGAGCGTGGTTCAGCTGAAGGTCGAGGGCGCGGACGACTCCAACGCGACCGGCTCCGGCTTCGTGATCGACGGCTCCGGGCACATCCTGACCAACAACCACGTGGTCGCCGCGGCGGCGACCGGTGGCGCGATCCAGGTGGTGACCCAGAAGGGCAAGACCGCCACCGCGCGGCTGGTCGGCCGCTCGCCGGCATACGACCTGGCCGTCGTCCAGGTGCTCGGGCTGGATGCCCCCTCGGTGCAGTTCGGCAGGTCGGAGGCCGCGGTCGTCGGGCAGGACGTCGTGGCGATCGGCTCGCCGCTGGGCCTGGCCGGCACGGTCACCTCCGGCATCATCTCGGCGAAGAACCGCCCGGTCACGGCCGGCGGCGAGGGTGGCGAGCTCTCGTACATCAACGCCCTCCAGACCGACGCCGCGATCAACCCCGGAAACTCCGGCGGTCCGCTGGTCGACATGAACGCCCGGGTGATCGGCGTGAACTCCGCGATCGCGACCGTGCGCGGCGCCCAGGAGGGCAGCAGCGGCAACATCGGCCTCGGTTTCGCGATCCCGATCGATCAGGCCCGCCGTACTGCGCAGCAACTGATCGCGTCGGGCAGAGCGTCGTACCCGGTGATCGGTGCCGAGGTCGACATGCAGTTCGAAGGCGGTGCCCGGGTCAGCAAGGTGACGGCAGGCTCGCCGGCCCAGCGGGCCGGGATCCGCATCGGTGATGTGGTCACCTCGATCAACAACCAGGTGGTGGAGACCGCCGAGGCGCTGATCGTGGCGATCCGGACGCACCAGCCGGGCGAGAATGTGCGGCTGGAGTTCGAGCGCGCGGGCAAGCCTCGCGAGGTCACGGTGACGCTGGGCACGCAGACCGGCTGACCGGCACAGCCGGAACGGTCGGCCCGGGACGCGGGCTGACCAGGGGCGGGCTACGCTGTCCCGCGGTGTTGGATTCCACGTTCGGAGAGGTGGGGACATGTTCGGCATCGGGCCACTCGAGCTCGGGGTGATCGCGATCGTCGCGGTGCTCGTTTTCGGCCCCGACCGGTTGCCGGAGTTCGCCCGGACCGCCGGGCGGCTGCTCCGCCAGGTCCGCCAGATGGTGAACAACGCACAGAACGACCTGCGCAACGAGCTCGGCCCTGAGTTCGCCGACCTCGACGTCCGCGACCTGAACCCGCGCAGCTTCGTCCGCAAGCACCTGCTGGACGGCATGGACGACGAGTTCGACGAGGACAAGCCGGTCTCCTCGATGGACGCGATGGACACACCGCAGCGCCTCCCCGCCGGTGTCCGCGCCCCCTTCGACCCCGAAGCCACCTGATCTCTTCAGGCATCGCCTGAGCCGGCGCGATCCGGCAAATCGTCAAGAAAAGCGTCGGCGGTCTCTGCCACGCTGTCGGCATGATCGCCCGTGTCCGCAGTCGCCCGGAGTGGCAGTTCTTCACCGTCCTGCCCCGCGCGAGTGCGCCGCTGGCCGCGCTCTGGTGGTTGCTGCTGCTCACGCGCGGCGCCCTCCCCGCGCTGTTCGCGCTCACCATGGGCCAGCTGGTCGGGACCGTCCAGCACAGCGGTGAGCTGGCCGCACCGCTCACCAGAGTCGGCATCACCTTCGTCCTGATGCAGGTGCTGATGCCGATCCACCAGGCTGTCAGCTCCAACCTCGGCAGCCGGGTCGCCGCCTGGCTCAACGACGAGCTGGCCGGCGCGTGCGTCGACCCGCCGGGCATCGGCCACCTCGAAGACCCGGACCTGGCCGAGGATCTGGAGGTCGCTCGCGAGTTCGACCGCGGTCAGACCGGACCGCCGATGTACCTGAACGTCGACTTCATCGCCGGCAGCCTGGTGGAACTGTTCGGTGGGATCGCCTGCGCGGTGGTGCTGTTCAACTTCACCTGGTGGGCACCGATCGTGCTGGTCGCGGCCTGGGGCTCGACTCACTGGCTGCTGCGCGAGAGCGGTGTCTGGCGCGACCGCAACACCGACGAGGTCCGCTCGGCCCAGCGGCACGCGTCGTACGCCTATCAGTTGGCCGTCGACCCCGAACCGGCGAAGGAGTTGCGGCTGTTCGGGCTGGCCGACTGGGCGGTTGAGCGGTTCACCGAGCGGCGACGCCGGTTGTTCAGCCTGCAGTACGAAGCGACCCGGCTGCGGGAGCAACCACTGGCCTGGAGTCTGCTCATCGTCGCCGTCGCGAACGGCCTGGTGTTCTGGGCGTTGGCGGCGACAGCGCTCGACGGACGGATCGGTCTGGACTCGCTGATCACCAATGCGCAACTGGCCATCGGCGTCTCCATGGTCGCGTTCGGCGGCCTGAATTGGTCGCTGGACGGCGCCTCGGCACCGGTGGCAGCAGTGCAGCATCTCCGGCCGGCGATGGCGCCAGCCGGTGCTCTCGTGATGAACCCGTCGCCAGTCGCAGCCGTCCCCGGCGACCTGCGCATCCGCGACCTGACCTTCGCCTACCCGGGCGCGACGCGGAAAGTGTTCGACGGCCTCGACCTGACGATCCCCGCCGGTACTTCGCTCGCGGTGGTCGGGCGCAACGGCGCCGGCAAGACGACGCTGGCCAAGCTCCTGTGCCGCCTGTACGACCCGGACAGCGGCGCGATCGAGGTCGGCGGCAAGGACCTGCGCGACCTGTCCGTGACGGCCTGGCGGGAGCAGGTCACTGCGGTGTTCCAGGACTTCATCCGCTTCGAGCTGCCGCTGCGGGACAACGTCGCACCGGCCGGAGCGAAGGACGAAGACATCATTGCTGCGTTGAGGGATGCCGGTGCCGATGGGCTCGCGGACCTCAGCACACCACTGGCCAAGGGCTATGACGGCGGCACCGACCTCTCCGGCGGACAGTGGCAGCGGGTGGCGCTCGCGAGGGCATTGTGTGCGGTGCGAGAGGGCGCGGGGCTGGTGTTGCTCGACGAGCCGACTGCTCAGCTCGATGTCCGCGGGGAGGCGACGGTCTTCGACCGGATCCTGACCGCGACGCGTGGTGTGACCACGATCCTGATCTCGCACCGGTTCTCCACCGTTCGGCATGCCGACCGGATCTGCGTCCTGGAGCAGGGCAAGGTGATCGAGCTCGGCAGTCACGACGAACTGATGGCGCTGGACGGCCGCTACCGGACGATGTTCGACCTGCAGGCCAGACGGTTCACGGCCGAGACCGACGAGGAAGGACTGACCTATGACGTCCTCTGAGCCGGACGAACCAGTCACCGATCAGGCCACCGATCAGGCCACCGTCCAGGCCGCCGAGCAGATGCCGAGGGCGTTGCCGGCGATGTGGCGGTTGTGCAAGCTCGGCTATCAGCACGAGCCGGGGTTGCTGGTGTTCGCCTTCTCGATGACCTTGCTGGCCGCCATCCCCGATGCCTTGCTCGCGCTCCTGCTGAAGATCCTCGCCGACGGCCTGCTGGAAGAGGATCGCTCCAAGGTCATCCTGGCCACCGCCGGTATGGCGGCCTCGGTGACCGCGACCTGGTTGCTCCGCACGGTCAGCACCCGGGTCTCCCGCCGGTTCCGCGACCGCGTGACGATCGCGCTGGAGGCGCATGTCGCCCGGCTGCAGGCCTCCGTGTCGACCATCGAGCACCACGAGCGACGCGACTACCTGGACCGGCTGTCGGTCCTGCGCAAACAGGTGTTCGTGCTCGACCACATGTACATGTCCCTGTTCTCGACCTGCGGCTGGATCCTCCGGCTGGGCATCACCATCGCCCTGCTTGTCTCCATCGACCCGATCCTGGTGCTGCTCGTCGTGTTCGCCCTGCCGACGGTGCTGACGTCCGCTTGGCGCCCGGGGATCGAGCGGGTCACCGAAGAACGCCACGCGTCGTACAGCAGGCTGGCAGATCACCTGTTCCGTACTGCGACCACAGCGTCGGCCGGCAAGGAGGTCCGGGTGACGGGGATCGGCCCGGACCTGGTCAGCCGGCGAAGGAGCGAGTGGGAGCGCTGGTACCGCCCGATCGCCAAGGTGCGCTGGATCAGTGCCGCCTGGCATGCCCTCGCCTGGGCGATCTTCGGCGCCGCGTACGTCGGTGCCGTGGTGCTGGTGGCTGTCGGCCTCGACGGCTCGGTCGGCGACGTCCTGCTGATCCTCGCGGCGGGGGCCAGGCTCTCGGCGTACGTCGGAGCGACCGTGGGGGAGATCGGCTTCCTCCGCGGGATCTGGCTCGACGGCTCCCGCCGGCTTGTCTGGCTGGAGAACTACGCCGAGGCGTTCAACGCGGAGGCCGACGTCGAGGTACCGGAGCGGCTGGACGACGGGATCCGGCTGGAGCACGTGTCGTTCGCCTACCCGGGCACGGATCGCCTAGTGCTCGAGGACGTCTCGGTGCACCTGCCTGCCGGTCGGGTGATCGCGGTCGTCGGCGAGAACGGCGCGGGCAAGTCGACGTTGGTGAAGCTGCTGGCCAAGATGTACGCGCCGACCTCCGGCCGCATCCTGGTGGACGGCAGCCCGCTGGCGCGGATGCGGACCGACAGTTGGCGGGACCGGCTCGCCGGGGCGTTCCAGGACTTCTTCCGGTTCGAGTTCCGCGCCCGGCACAGCGTCGGGGTCGGCGATCTCCCTCGCTACGACCAGGAGTCCGCGGTCTCCACTGCGGTTGGTCGTGCCGGTGCGGAGGATGTCGTCGATCGGCTGCCGGACGGGCTGGAGACGCAACTCGGTCCCACCTGGCCGGACGGGGCCGAGGTCAGCTTCGGCCAGTGGCAGAAGTTGGCTCTCGCTCGTGGATTCATGCGGGACCGCCCGCTGCTGCTGGTCCTGGACGAACCCACCGCCGCGCTGGATGCCGAGACGGAGCACGAACTGTTCGAGCGCTATGCGGAGACGGCGCGCGACAACACGGACGGCCGCATCACGGTCCTGGTCTCGCACCGGTTCTCCACCGTCCGGATGGCCGACCTGATCGTCGTCCTGGACGGATCACGGCTGGTCGAGTCCGGCAGCCACGAGGACCTGCTGGCCCGCAACGGCCAGTACGCCGCGCTGTACCGGATCCAGGCCGACGCCTACAGCTAGTCGGTGGGGAGGAGGTCGTAGACGGCTCGGTCGTCGACGGTCTTGTCGCCCAAGGCGAAGGCGGCGCGGTCGAGGCCCCTTGGCCGGAAGCCCGCTGACTCGGCGACCCGGCGGGCGGCCTTGTTGCTGGCGGCGGTCCGGATGACCAGGCGGCGACCACCGAAGCCGCCCGGGGAGAAGTACCAGTCGGCGACCCGGCGGAGCGCCTCCGCCATCAGACCGCGGCCCTGCGCGTCGGGGTGGGCCCAGTACCCGAGTTCACCGTCGATCCGGGTGGCCACGTTGTAGAGCGTGACGTTGCCTATGGCAACATCTGTGCCGCGATCGGCGACGCACCAGTTGAAACGGAGCCCGGCGGCGGCCTGCTCGGCCATGTCCTTCAGCCAGAATCGCGCGTCCTCAGCCGTGAAGGGCTGGGGGATGAACGGCAGGAAATGAGCCGTCGCCTGGTTCGTCCGGGCGGTGGTGATCCGGTCCACCTGGTCGTCACGCCAGGCCCGCAGCCGCAGGCGGGAGGTCTCGAGCACCGGGTTCACGAACCACGGCTGCCGGGGCGACCGCGGGTCGTCCGGCCCGATCCACCCGGTCCAGGCATCGGTACGGCGGCCCCGGTCCTCTGCCAGCGCGGGAATCGTCGGCCCTAGGTGGAACCCGGTCGCCCAGGCCACCCGGCGCGAAGGCCAGTTCCCGACCCGGGCCCACCAGTGGATGACGTGGAACCCGCAGACCGTGAACCCGAACTCCAGGGCCAGCCGCACCGCCCGGGAGGCGACGCCCGCCCCTCGCGCCCAACTGCCGAGTCCGTAGTGCACGCTCGCGTTCCCGTTGGAATCAGGCGCCAGCCCGACCGTGCCGGCGTACCGGCCCTGGTGCTCGATGACGAAGACCAGCCGGGTGCCGGTGGACCACGCCTCGGGGATCCCGTAGGTCATCCATCGCAGCGCGTCGTCGGCGTCGAACGTGCCGTCCGAGTCTTCGGTGTTGCGTTCGATCGCGCCGGGCAGGTCTTCGGGGCGTGGAGCGCGCAACGTCACCACACCGTCGGTCAGAACCGGTGTCTCGGCAGGGAAAGGCACCCTGCCCATTCAACAGCAGCCGGCGGCCAACAGCAGGTGGCCGCCGCACCGCCAGGGACTAGCGGCCGACTGGGGACAGGCCGAGTTGGCGGCCGAGGAGGCCGCGGGGCTTGCCGCCGAGACGCTCGGCGATCTGGCTCAGGACCTGGGCCGCCGGGGTCTCCGGGTCGGACAGCGCCAGCGGCTGGCCGACGTCGCCACCGCTGCGCAGCCGCTCGTCCAGCGGGACCTCGCCGAGCAGGGGGATGTCGTACCCGAGGCGCTGGGACAGGGTCGCGGCCACCCGCGCGCCACCACCCGCGCCGAAGATCTCGATCCGGTGCTCGGGGCCGCAGTGCGGGCAGGGCAGGAACGACATGTTCTCGATCACGCCGGCCACCCGCTGGTGGACCATCTGCGCCATCGTGCCGGCCCGCTCGGCCACCTCGGCGGCAGCCTCCTGCGGCGTGGTCACCACGATGACCTCGGCGCTGGTCAGCCGCTGGCCGACCGAGATCGCGATGTCACCGGTGCCGGGCGGCAGGTCGAGCAGCAGCACGTCGAGGTCGCCCCAGTAGACGTCGGCGAGCATCTGCACCAGGGCGCGGTCCAGGATCGGCCCGCGCCAGGCGACCACCTGGTCGCGCTTGGGCTTCAGCATGCCGATCGAGATCACCTTCACGCCGTGCGCGGGCACCGGCATGATCATGTCGTCGACCGCGGTCGGACGCTCGTCCGCGACCCCGAACATGGCCGGGATCGAGTGGCCGTAGATGTCGGCGTCGAGGACGCCGACCGACAGGCCCTTGGCGGCCATCGCGACGGCCAGGTTCACCGTCACCGAGGACTTGCCGACGCCACCCTTGCCGGAGGCGATCGCGAACACCTTGGTGAGCGAGTCCGGCCGGGAGAAGGGGATCTCCTTCTCGGCCACGCCACCGCGGAGCTGGGTCTGCAGGGCCGCCCGCTGCTCGGCCGACATCACGCCGAGGTCGATCTCCACCCCGGTGACCCCGTCCAGCGCGCTCACGGCGGCGTTGGTGTCACGGCGCAGCGTGTCCTTCATCGGACAGCCGGCGACGGTCAGCAGGATCCGGACGTGGACGACACCGTCGTCGCGGACGACGACGGACTCGACCATTCCGAGCTCGGTGATCGGCTTCTTGATCTCGGGGTCAATCACGCCACCGAGCGCAGCGGTCACCTGATCAGCAGTGGGGGCCATACCCACCAGGTTACGTGCTTCCCGTCTACCGGCGGACCGCAGTCCACTGTGACGTAGGCCCGGCAAGGCTACCCTTACCCAGCCGTGATCAGACGCGGCCGTCCTCGCGGTCCTTGAGCTCGAGCTCGGCCAGCAGGGAGCGGAGTTCGGAGCGGAGGAAGTCGCGGGTGGCGACCTCGCCGACGGACATCCGCAGCGCGGCCATCTCGCGGGCCAGGAACTCCATGTCGGCCCTGGTCCGGGCATCCACGTCGCGGTCCCGCTCGTACTCGACCCGGTCGCGCGACTCCTGCCGGTTCTGCGCGAGCAGGATCAGCGGCGCCGCGTACGACGCCTGCAGGCTGAGCGCCAGCGTCAGGAAGATGAACGGGTACTCGTCCCAGCGCAGGTTCTGCGGCGCGAAGATGTTCCAGACCACCCAGAGCACGATCGTCGCGGTCATGTAGACGAGGAACTGGCCGGTGCCGAGGAACCGGGCGATCCGCTCCGAGAGCCGCCCGAACGCGTCCGCGTCGTACGCGCGGCGGCGGACGATGGTGCGGCGCAGTTCGCGGGGGATGTCCAGCCGGGCGGCGGCGGGCCGGGTCAGCCGGCGCTCCTCGGTGCCGCGGTCGTCACGGGGCATGGCGGTCCACCTCCTCAGGTTCGGGGTCGCGCCAGTCGTCGGGCAGCAGGTGGTCGAGCACGTCGTCGACGGTGACCGCGCCGAGCAGGCGGCCCTCGTCGTCGAGCACGGGCGCCGCGACCAGGTTGTAGGTGGCGAGGTACTTGCTCACGGTGTGCAGGCTGTCGTCGGCCCGCAACCCGTCCAGGTCGGTGTCCAACACGCCGGAGACGAGCGCGGACGGGGGTTCGCGGAGCAGCCGCTGGATGTGGCCGATCCCGATGAACCGCCCGGTCGGGGTCTCCAGCGGCGGCCGGCACACGTAGATCATCGCGGCCAGGGCCGGGCTCAGTTCGGCGTTGCGGACATGGGCCAGCGCGTCGGCGACAGTGGCGTCCGCAGGCAGGATCACCGGCTCCGAGGTCATCAGGCCACCGGCGGTGCGTTCCTCGTACGTCAGCAGCCGGCGGACGTCCTCGGCCTCATCCGGCTCCATCAGCGTCAGCAGCGCCTCGGCGGTCTCGGTGGGCAGCTCGGCGATCAGGTCGGCCGCGTCGTCGGGGGACATCTCCTCGAGCACGTCCGCGGCGCGTTCGGTGTCCAAGCCGGCCAGGATCTCGACCTGGTCGTCCTCGGGCAGTTCCTCCAGTACGTCCGCGAGCCGCTCGTCGTCCAGCGCCGCGGCGATCTCCTTGCGCCGCTTGGGCGAGAGCTCGTGCAGTACGCCGGCCAGGTCCGCGGCTTTCATCGACTCGAACGCGGCCAGGATGTGCGTCGCCCCCTGGCCCTCCTCCATCTGCGCGAAACCGCTGACGTCGGTCCAGTCGAGCACGTGCGTCTGCCCGCGGCGCCGGAACCGCTTGCCGCCCTCCCGGACCGCGACCTTCGAGAGCACCCAGTCGCGGGTCCGCCACTGCTCCATGGCCAGGTCGAAGACGACCGCGGTGGCGCCGGTCTCGCGGATCGTGACGGTCCGGTCGAGCAGTTCGCCCAGCACGAGCACCTCGGTCGGGCGCTGCTCGAACCGCCGCATGTTCACCAGACCCGTGGTGATCACGTGCCCGACGTCCACCGAGGTGACCCGGGTCATCGGCAGGAAGATCCGCCGCCGGGTGAACACCTCGACCACCAGCCCGAGCACCCGGGGCGGCTGCGTTCCCTGCCGGAGCATCACCACGACGTCACGGACCTTGCCGACCTGGTCCCCGTTCGGGTCGTACACCGGGAGACCGGCCAGCCGGGCGATGTAGACGCGCGACGGTGATCCGCTCATAACTCGAAGGTTAGTGCCCTTGTCACGCCCACCCGGCGCAGGACATGGCCCGGCAGCCCGCGGTTTCCCCGAGCGGGGTGATCAGGTCAGCTTCGGGCGCCGCTTGGACCGCCGGTGCAAGGTGATCGGCCGCGCTCCCCGGGTGGTGGCGGGAGTAGATGCAGGGGACTCCAGCCGCGAGGTGTCGTCGTAGTTCCCGGCGTTCTCGGTGATCTCCCCGGTGGGCTCCAGGACGAGCAGGTCGGCCTCTGTCTGCCAGCGATCCAGCTGAGTGTCCAGGCCGGACGCGTTCAGCCGCTCGGTCCGCAGTACCTGGGCGGCCGTCGTCCACTCCTCGCTGCCCGGCTCGAGGCGGCGCACCCGCGCCGTCCAGCCGGCCAGGCGGTTGGTGGCAGGCTTCGCCGGTACTACGACCTGGGCCGCGCCGGCGTCGGCCAGTCCGGGCAGGGGTTGCTCCGCGCTGCCTGACCTGTCCGCGAGCACGACATAAGAGCCGTCGACGGCCGCGAACCACGCCGGTGCCGGGCGTCCGCCACCCCAGGACAGCCAGACGAGCCCCGCCTTCTTCATCACCCCGGCGATCTCCGCAACAGCCTGCTCCATCGTCACCGCCTCAGCGTCCCACACGCCCGGACCCGCGGAGGTCCGGTGACGCCTGCCACAACTCCGCCGGGCGTGAGGGATGTCACCGGGCAGCGGCGGGCGCTTTCGCCGTACGCTGCGAGTGACCGACGGGTAACCGAGGCTAAGGATCGCGAAGATGGCTGACGAGACGACCACCGGCAAGGCCTTTCGCAGCAGGCGTTCCTGCCTGGCGACCCCGGGCTCGAACCCGCGATTCCTCGAGAAGGCCAAGGGCCTGGACGCCGACCAAGTGTTCCTCGACCTGGAGGACTCGGTCGCGCCGATCGCCAAGGTGGACGCCCGCAAGAACATCGTCGCCGCGCTGAACGAGGGCGGCTGGGGGAAGAAGACCCGGGTGGTCCGGGTGAACGACTGGACCACCGAGTGGACCTACGCCGACGTGATCGAGGTGGTCTCCGGCGCCGGCGCGAACCTCGACTGCATCATGCTGCCGAAGGTGCAGACCGCCGAGCAGGTGGTCGCGCTCGATCTGCTGCTGACCCAGTTGGAGAAGGTGCACGGCCTGGAGATCGGCCGGCTCGGCATCGAGGCGCAGATCGAGAACGCGCTCGGCCTGACCAACGTGAACGCGATCGCCCAGGCGTCGCCGCGGGTGGAGACGATCATCTTCGGCCCGGCCGACTTCATGGCGTCGATCAACATGAAGTCGCTGGTGGTCGGCGAGCAGCCGCCCGGGTACGACGTCGGCGACGCCTACCACTACATCCTGATGCAGATCCTGATGGCGGCGCGGGCGCACGGGAAGCAGGCGATCGACGGGCCGTACCTGCAGATCAAGGAACTCGACGGGTTCCGCCGAGTGGCCGGCCGGTCGGCGGCGCTCGGCTTCGACGGCAAGTGGGTGCTGCACCCGGACCAGATCGCCGCCGCCAACGAGGTCTACTCGCCGCGGCAGGAGGACTACGACCACTCCGAGAACATCCTCGACGCCTACGACCACTTCACTTCCGCGGCCGGTGGCGCTCGCGGCGCGGTGATGCTCGGCGACGAGATGATCGACGAGGCCTCCCGCAAGATGGCGCTGGTCATCTCCGCCAAGGGCCGCGCCGCCGGCATGACCCGCACCGACGTCTGGCAACCACCGTCCGAGTGATTCCACCGACCTTGCGTCCGAAGAACTGCGGAGACGTGTCCGCAGTTCTTCGGACGCAAGGGGTCATTCAGGTGGTACCTGGGCCATGATCGCGAGCAGGTGGCCGTCGGGGTCGGGGAAGAAGGCCATCCACTCCTCCACGCCGGACTCGTGCTTGTGGATCAGGTGCGGGGCGTTCTCGAACTCGACGCCCCGCGCGCGCAGGTCGTCGTACGCGGTCTGGATGTCGTCCACGCGGAAGTAGAGGACCGACGGCTCGGCGTTCGCTTGCGACTCCTCGGTCGCGCTGAGGAACAGGCGGGTGCCGCCACAGTCGAAGAAGGCCAGGTCGCCGAAGGTGTAGAGGTGCGGCAGGCCCAGCACTTTGCCGTACCACTCCACGGCGGCGGTGATGTCGCGGACCGGCCGGGAGATCTGGCCGATGGCGCCGAGTTGCACAGTCGTTCTGGTCATCTCGAGGACTCCTTGTCGAAGGGCGCTGTCGGCCGGTACGCCGCGCCAGGTGCGCAGGTCGGCGCGGCGCTGCAGGCCGAGTTTCAGCAACGCGTTCGCGACGTGGAACTTCACCGCGTCGACGCTGATGCCGCGGCGGGTGGCGATCTGCCGGTTCGACATCCCGTGCCGGACCGCGTCCACCACCCGCCACTCGGCGGGAGTCAGTACGTCGGGGTGCCGCGGCCGGCCGCGCTTACTGCTCACGACCTCACGCTAGCCCCGGCCTCGCCGAATTACCCTCCCCTCGAGGTGCTCCCCGAGGGGAGGGCTCAACTGTCCTTGACGTATGCCGCGATGGTGCGGGCGCAGTCCAGGGATTCGGCGTGGCCGGTGTCGACCTCGACGTCGTAGACGACGCCCTCGTGCACGATCTCCGCCTGCGACGCGGCCATCCCGACCACCCGGTCGCCCCGGGTGAGCTCCCGGCCGGCCACGATCGCGGCGTCGCAGCGCACCCCGACCCACAGCACCTCGAGACCCTCCAGTTGCGCCCGGACGCGCTCCTGGGAGGCGGCGCCGCCGAGGAACACGTCGTCGACGATGACCCGTGCCCCGGCCCGGGCCATCGCGGCGATCCCGGCCATCCAGGCGGCCTCCAGCTCGCGGAAACCTTCGCCGACGACGACCTCGCCCTGCTGCCCGAACGCAATACCCGAGCCCGAGCCCGGGGCCGAGTCCGAATTCACCAGCGAGGGTGGCAGCGCGTCGACGAAGTCGTCCACGCTGAGACTGAGCCACGGCCGCGGCAGGATCGCCTGCAGGCAGCGGGCGATCCCGGTCTTGCCGGAGCTCGAGCCGCCGTTCAGCACGATGACCTGGATCGTCACTTGATCGGTTCGCCTTTCAGTACGGATTTCAGGACAGAGCTGTGATCAGCCGAGGGTGAAGACCTTCAGCAGCCGGATCGGGTGCACCGGCGGGCCGTCCTGGTCGGGGTCGGCGATGCCGGCCGCGACCATCCGGTCGAACGTGCTCATGCCGTAGATGACGTGGCCGAGCACGGTGTAGTTCGGCGGGATGTTCGCGAACGAGTGCACCACGAAGAACTCACTGCCGTTGGTCCCGGGCCCTTGGTTGCCCATGGCAACCGTGCCGCGCGGGTAGGTCTCCTGGCCGGTGACCTCGTCAGGGAACTTGTACCCCGGGCCGCCCTCCTCCTGGCGGTAGATGTCACCGCACTGGAGCACGCCGAGCCGGGCCGAGTTCGTCAGCCGGAAGCACTGGGTCCAGTCGTAGAACCGGCTCTTCGTCAGGTGCACGAAGTTGTGCACACCGCACGGCGCGTTGGCCCGGTCCATCCGGACCACGAAGGGCCCGTAGTTCGTCACGAAGTACACGTCGACCGTGCCCTTCGCCTTCGCCACGGGGGAGGGGATCCGGACCGGCTTCGCGGCCGGGTTCTCCGGCGTCGGGGTGAACTCGCACCGGACGACGGGCTTGGCCTTGGCCGGTACTTCGGGCGCGGCCGCCGCGGTGGTTGTAGTGAGTGTCGCGGCGAGCAGTACGGCCGCGACCAGGGCGGTAGTGGACCTGAGTGATCGCATCATGCGCTCACGCTAGTACTCCGCGTGCTCATGAGCACGGCGAATGTACGTAGTCCGGATCAGCGCGGGTACGGCGGCCGCGGCATTCGGATAGCGGACGTTGTGCACGCCCAGCGGGGCGGTTGCCTCAAAGGAGGCTGAAGGAATTCCGCGCGCACTCGCTCTCCTCGGCGTGGCCGCCTAAGGTAGCGGCGGCGATCCGGCCGTGGCTGAGGTGTAGTGGGGTGTTGGTGTGAACGGCGAGGTACTCGCAGGGCGCTACCGGTTGCTGTCCCCACTGGGGCACGGCGGAGCGGGCGAGGTATGGCGAGCCGAGGACGAGGTCCTCGCCCGGCCGGTGGCGGTGAAACTGCTGCGCCGGATGGAAGGCGACCCGATGGACGCCGCCGAGCGATTCCGCACGGAGGCCCGTGCGGCGGCTCGGCTGACCCACCCGAACGTGGTCGGCACGTACGACGTGGGGACCGCGGGCGGTCAGGTGTTCCTGGTGATGGAACTGGTGAACGGCCCCGACCTCGCGCAGTTGCTCCGCAGCCAGGGCCTCCCGTCCAGCAAGCTGGTCGGCGATATCGCCCTGCAGGGTGCTCGGGCGCTGGACGCAGCCCACGCCGCGGGGATCGTGCACCGGGACGTGAAGCCGGGCAACCTCCTGCTGGCGCCTGACGGCACGCTCAAGATCACCGACTTCGGCATCGCCGAGGCAGCAGGCCTGGAAGGAGCCGGCAGCGCAGTACTGCTCGGCACTGCTTCTTATGTCGCGCCCGAGCAGGTCGGTGGCCAGACAGCCACACCTGCCAGCGACTGGTACGCGCTGGGCTGTGTCCTGTACGAACTGCTCGGGGGCCGGCCGCCGTTCGTCGCCGACGACGTGGAAAGCGTGCTGCGCCAGCACCTGGAGGCCACCCCGGTACCGATTGCCGTACGCCGTCCCGACGTGCCCGGGGGACTCGCTGAGCTGGTGATGCGGCTGCTCGCCAAGGACCCCGCCGCCCGGCCGGCCTCGGTCGCTGCGGTGACGGAGGTCCTCAACAGCCAGCCGACGATGGTGGCGCCGATGGACGACGGCACCAGGGTGCTGCCGCTCCTACCTGCCGCCGGAGCCGCCGAGTCGGCGGACGGCGGGGAGTCTGGTGACGGGTTGGCGCGGATCGGGTTCGAGCCGGCTGATGACGACGAGTACGAGGACGTGCCCGAGCCGGCCTCGCACCGACGCGACACCAAGGGTTTCCCCTTCCCGAAGGTGCTGCTGGCGGCCGCAGTACTACTGGCCGGTGTGGTGATCGCTGCACTGCTCCGCCAAGGGGTCTCCAACGACACGGCCGAGGCCGGCCCGCCCGCGACGACGGCGCCGTCTGCCACGGTGAAGCCGGTGGTCAAGCCGAAGCCGACTCCGACGCCGAGCAAGACCTCGTCGAAGAAGCCCACTCCGAAGCCGACTCCCACCAAGACGCCGTCCGAACCGCAGACCGCCAGCCCGCAGTCTCTGCGCACGCTCGCCCGGCTGGTGCGCGAGAGTGCGCAGGACGGCCGAGGGAGCCGGACCGTGAAGGAGGCGGCGAAGGATCTCGACCAAGCGGCAGACGCACTGGCCCAGGGACACGAGCAGGAAGCCGTGAGGCAGTTCCAGTCGGCCCGGATGCGCCTGACCGCGGCCGAGCGGCAGCACCGTTGGCAGGGCACCCCGCAGATCGCCGCCCTGTTCGCGAGCATCGGCGGCACCCTCCCCACGGGCAACGGAGACGGCGACAACCGCAACTCGGAGGAATAGCGCGGGACCCGAGCCGCGGCGGAGTGCAGGCCGCGGTGTGGGAAGGGCGCGGTGTGGGGCAGGCGACGGTGTGGGGGTGGCCGGTGTCACAGCGGGTGTCGGGTCGGTACCGCGATGCTGGGACCCGCGATACTCACGAGTAAGCGTCGTGGGCGACGGAAGGAGCACCGCAGATGAGCAGGTTGCAGCAGACCGAGGGACTCACCGACATCCAGGAGGAGATCCTGAAGACGGTTCGCTCCTTCGTCGAGTCCGAGATCCTGCCGGTCGCCACCGAGCTGGAGCACAAGGACGAGTACCCGACCGAGATCGTCGAGGGCCTCAAGGAGCTCGGGCTGTTCGGCCTGATGATCCCGGAGGAGTACGGCGGGCTGGGGGAGTCGCTGCTCACCTATGCGCTCTGCGTCGAGGAGATCGCCCGGGGCTGGATGAGTGTGTCGGGCATCATCAACACCCACTTCATCGTCGCCTACATGCTGCTGCAGCATGGCACCGACGAGCAGAAGCAGCGGTACCTGCCGCGGATGGCGACCGGCGAGGTGCGAGGCGCGTTCTCGATGTCCGAGCCCGGCTGCGGCTCCGACGTCGCCGCGATCAAGACCAAGGCCGTGAAAGACGGTGACACCTACACGATCAACGGCCAGAAGATGTGGCTGACGAACGGCGGCACGGCCAACCTGGTCGCGGTGCTGGTCAAGACCGACGAAGGTGCCGACTCGGTCTACAAGAACATGACCACCTTCCTGGTCGAGAAGGAGCCGGGCTTCGGTGAGGTCGACAAGGGCCTGACCGTGCCCGGCAAGATCGAGAAGATGGGTTACAAGGGGGTCGACACCACCGAGCTGATCTTCGACGGCTACCGGATCGACGCCGGGCAGATCCTCGGCGGCCAACCGGGCAAGGGTTTCTACCAGATGATGGACGGCGTCGAGGTCGGCCGGGTGAACGTGGCCGCGCGTGGCTGCGGGGTGGCCCGGCGCGCGTTCGAGCTCGGCATCTCCTACGCCCAGCAGCGCGAGACCTTCGGCAAGAAGATCGCCGACCACCAGGCGGTGCTGTTCCGGCTGGCCGACATGGCGGTCAAGGTCGAGGCCGCGCACGAGCTGATGGTGAAGGCGGCGCGGAAGAAGGACGCCGGCTCCCGCAACGACTTCGAGGCCGGCGTCGCGAAGTACCTGGCCAGCGAGTACTGCTCACAGGTGGTCGAGGACTCGTTCCGGATCCACGGCGGCTACGGCTTCTCCAAGGAGTACGAGATCGAGCGCCTGTACCGCGAGGCCCCGATGCTGCTGATCGGCGAGGGCACGGCCGACATCCAGCGAATGATCATCGGCCGCCGGCTCCTCGAGGACTACAAGCTCAGCTGATCGACACGGACGGCCGGGTGCTCCGCCCGCGCCTCGACGTCCCGATTCCGCCGGTCGCAGGCTGTGGCGGACTGCTGACCGTACGCGATGGTGGGATTGAACCAGCCGGCTCGGACGCGGCACAACCGTTCGGGTCACCCCGTGGGGCAGAGTCAGAGCCACCGGTTGCGCTTGAACAGCCGGAAGAGCCCGGTGCAGGCCAGTGCCATCAACCCGAGCACGATGAAGTAGCCGTACTTCCACTTCGTCTCGGGCATGTTCTCGAAGTTCATCCCGTAGATCCCGGCGATCAGCGTCGGTACGGCGATGATCGCCACCCAGGCCGAGATCCGCCGCATGTCCTCGTTCTCCGACACCTGCACCTGGGCCAGTCCGGCCTGCAGGATCGAGCTGAGCAGCTCGTCGAACGAGATCACCTGCTCCTTCACCCGCAGCAGGTGGTCGTCGACGTCGCGGAAGTAGTTCCTGGTCTCCTCGGTGATCAGCGGATGCGCATGGGTCGACAGGGCCCGCATCGGCCCGGTCAGCGGAGCCACCGCCCGCTTCAGCTCCAGCACCTCGCGCTTGAGCTGGTAGACCCGCTCGATGTTGCGCCAGCCGCGCGGGCTGAAGATCTCGATCTCGATCTGGTCGATGTCGTTCTGGACCGCCTGCGCGACCTCCAGGTAGCGGTCCACCACGTGGTCGGCGATGGCGTGCAGGACACCACCCGGGCCGGCCCTCAACCGCTTCGCCTGCTGCTCGAGCCGTTGCCGCAGGCCGGACAGCTCGCCGTGGTCGCCGTGCCGCACGGTGATCACGAAGCCGGGGCCGCAGAAGACCATCACCTCGCCGGACTCCACCACCTCGCTGGTGGCGGTCAGCTCGCCGTGCGGGACGTACTGGACGGTCTTGAGGACGGCGAACAGGGTGTCGTCGCCGTACCGCTCCAGCTTCGGCCGCTGGTGGGCCTCGGTGGCGTCCTCGACGGCCAGCGGGTGCAGGCCGAACTGCCGGCCGATCAGCTCCAGTTGCTGCGCGTTCGGCTCGAACAGGCCGATCCAGACGAATCCCTCACCCCGGCGGGCCCGCTTCAGCGCCTCGACGTAAGAGCCGATCTGGCTGTCGCGGCGGCCGTCGCGGTAGTACGCCCAGTCGATCAGGCTGCCGTCGAGCTTGCCGCTGCCGACCAGATCGACCGGTGCCGGACCGGCCTGGGACCGCCGGGCGAAGACGCGTCCGACCCGGCGTGTCGCGCCCATGTCCCACCTCCGCCCGGCCATCACGGCGAGGCTATCAATGTGCCGTCACCAGCCGTCGGCAATGATGGGGTTGGAAGCAAGCGGAGAGGAACGACGATGACCACCCAGGGCATGCCCTCGATGGACCCCCGGCCGACCGGTTTGACGATCGGGACCTACGACACGTACCGGGAGGCGCAGCGAGCCGTCGACTACCTCTCGGACGAGAAGTTCCCGGTCGAGCACACGACCATCGTCGGCAACAACCTTCGCCAGGTCGAGAAGATCACCGGCCGGCTGACCTGGGGTCGGGCGCTCACCGCGGGCCTGGCCAGCGGCGCCTGGTTCGGCCTGTTCGTCGGCGTGCTGCTCGGCATCTTCGCCCCCGACGGCGGCTGGCTGGCCGCCCTGCTGACCGGCCTGGTGCTGGGTGGACTGTTCGGGATGGCGTTCGGCGCGATCGGCTACGGCCAACTGCGCGGCAGCCGCGACTTCACCTCGCGGACCTCGGTGGTGGCCACCACGTACGACGTACTGTGCGACTTCAAGTACGCCGAGGAGGCCCGGAATCACCTGGCCAAGCTGGCCCTGAAGGGCGAGGTCGCCCCGCGCCTGCCGGAGCAGTCCAACTAGCGGTGGAGCAGGCGACCTCCCGGAGTTGCCCCCACCTCGGCGGCACCTCCGGGTGACGTGCGTCTCGCCCCGCGGTCCCCGATGCGAGGTTGAGAGGTAGGCCACGCGGCGAGGTACTGCCGTGACAGGCCTGGATTCGGCAGCATGGGGCCGGACGGGGCGGATCGGAAGGAGCCGGGATGCAGTTCGGGCGCAGCTACGAGGAGTTCGAGGTCGGTGCCGTCTACAAGCACTGGCCCGGCAAGACGGTCACCGAGTCGGACGACCACCTGTTCTGCCTGCTCACCATGAACCACCATCCGCTGCACCTGGACGCGAACTACGCCGAGCAGACCACCCAGTTCGGCCAGAACGTTGTGGTCGGCAACTACATCTACTCGATCCTGCTCGGCATGTCGGTCCCCGACGTGAGCGGCAAGGCGATCGCCAACCTGGAGATCGAGTCACTGCGCCACATCGCCCCCACCTTCCACGGTGACACCATCTACGGCGAGACCACCGTGCTGGACAAGTGGGAGTCGAAGTCCAAGGACGACCGGGGCGTCGTCTACGTGGAGACCAAGGGCTACAAGCAGGACGGCACCGTCGTCTGCCTCTTCAAGCGCAAGGTGATGGTCCCGAAGAACGCCTACCTCGAGGCGCGAGGCGGCGACCAGCCGGGCCGCCCCACGCCGGCCGCGTCCGCCGACTGATCAGACGGATCCGCCGGACGGTTTGCGGGCCAGCAGACTGGCATAGGCGATGTGGCCGAAGAACCGGCCCGTCGCGGCCCGATCACGGGCCTCGGCACGGAGAGCCTCGGCGGTGACAGCACTGATGGTGCCGGCATCGGCGAGTGCGTCGGCACCTATGGCCACCAGGGCCAGCATGTAGGTGGGTGAGTCCAGTTCGACGTGCCCGTGGCTGTGCAGTTCGCCCGGCTCGAACCCGGCCGCGGAGACCAGCTGCCCCAGGCGCCGCATGATCCACGGATCGTGGACCAGTTGGTCGACTGTCGCGTCGACACAGGTCTGCAGCGGATCGTTCGGCGCGACTGCGACCGTGACGGTGGCGTAGTCGCCGTCGAAGATCAGCAGGGAGCCGCCCGGTTCGAGGACCCGGAACGCCTCGGCGAGCGCCTGCTCCGGGCGCGGGATGTGGCAAAGCGTCGTGGCGAACACGATCCCGTCGAACGACTCGTCCTCGAACGGCAACGCACGCCCGTCGCCCACCTCGAACCGCAGCTCCGGATACCGGCCGGCGGCCAGGTCGACGAAGTACGGGCTGGGATCGATGCCGACCGCCCGGGCGACGCCGGGCAGTCCGGCGATCTGCGCGGTGACGGCACCCGTGCCCGAGCCGATCTCCAGCACGACCGAACCCGCGGTGTACGACGGTCTGGCCAGGTACTCGTCCCGTAGTCTGCGCTGGCTGGGATCCGCGGCCCGGATGTCGAGTCGTTCGGCGATCGCCGCCACCTCGGGTCCGTCCAGCTCGGTGATGTGCGAGTACATGTCGCGCGACCCGGTCCGGGGATTGGTCATGGTAGTCATGCTCCCGAGTCTTGTGCCCGCACCTTCGGCAGCAGATCACCCCAGAGCAGGTCCGCGACCCGGTCCTTCGGCACGGCCTGACCCAGGGAGCGATCCGCCGCTCACGCGTCGAGGGTAGACCTCCGGGGGCCGTCAGAGCACCGTCAGTGACCCGGACGCAGCTCGACCAGTGCTGCGGAGGGCATCGTCAGCGTCAAGGTGACCTCGTCGCCGTCACGAGCCAGTGGCTCCGTCCTGAGCCTGCTGCCGTCGGCCAGTTCCACCCACTGCTCGTCAGTTGGCCAGTCGCCGACCTCGAGGGCGGCCGCTTCCGCTGCGAGGTCGCCTGAGCCACCGTTGCTGCGGAGCCCGGGCGTCAAAGAGGTGGCTGTCACCTGCCAGCTCGGGTCCACGCCGGGGAGTGCCAGCTTCACCGTGCGGGTGAGGTCGGCGGATCCGTCCGCCTTGGTCTGGTCGAGGGTCAGGTTCCACAGCAGCACGGCGATCCGGTCGCGGTCGCGGGATGCCCAGGCCTCGATCAGGCTGCCGCCGCCATCGCCCTCGATGGACACCGGGAGCTCGTCCGACCCTAGGCGGTTGAGCAGCGAGAGGGCATGAAACCGGGGCTTGGGGAGTCCGCCCACGGTCTGCAGGCCGAAGCCGCCATGCAGCAGGCGAGGCGGTCGGCCGAGCTCCTCGAAGTGGTCGGAGGCGACCCAGTAGGCAAGGGCATCCACCCGCCCGGCCGCCGAGCGCATCCCGCGGAGCAGGAACACCCCTGAGAAGACCGAGTCGTTGATCGGGTTGAAATGCGTCGGGGTGACGCCCCACTCGGTCCACAGGATCCGCGCGTCGCTGAACCCGTACCGATCGAGCGACGCCTGTACGTCGAGGGGCGGGCTCCCGTAGGTGTGGGTGGAGACGAAATCCACCGGTGATCCGACGGCGGCGGCGTGCGCGAGCAGATCGTCGACCCACCCGGCTGCCGCCGACGACGGCCCGCCCACGGCCAGCCGGCGATCGACGGCCTTCACCGCGGCGGCGGACACGTCGTACAGGCGCATCCACTCGGCCTTGGTGCCGGACCAGAAGACCTCGAGGTTGGCCTCGTTCCACACCTCGAAGTCCCAGCCGAGCACCTCGTCGAGGCCGTAGCGGTCGACCAGGTGTGAGACCAGCCGGTGGACCAGTTCGCCCCAGCGGTCCCAGGAGTGGGGCGGCGAGATAATCGCGCCGTACTCGAAGACCGTCTTCTTCGGGTCGGACGCCAGGTCGTGCGGCATGAAACCGAGCTCGACCACCGGCCGCAGCCCGATCCCGAGCAGCTTGTCGTAGATCGCGTCGACGACGCTGAAGTCGTAGACGGGTTCGCCGCCGACCTCGGTGTAGACGCGGGTGTCGTCGTGGAAGATCGCGTGCGCACGGACCGTCCGGACGCCGATCTCGTCGTGCATCCGGCGCAACGCCTGCTCGAGCTCGACGCCGATCTCCCGGCCGCCGCTGAGATCCTTGCAGAGCAGCTGACTGAGCCGCTCGCTGCCGATCATCGGTGCCCATGGCCGAGGCAGCTCGGTGCCCTCGGCAACAGCATCGACAATCACCCGCACATCCGGCACCTTGCCGTCGGCAACCAACGCCTTGGCGGCCACCGAGGCACTCGGACGACAGTGCACGGTCACCTCGGGCACACTCGCCACCGCATACCTGTACTCCGTGCCCGGCGTACCGGTGGTGTCGACGTACGGCGGCGCCGGGACCGACAGGACGTCCCCGCTGTGGTGGTCCACCGACTCGAGCCACGCGTCGTCCGGGCCGCGCAGGATCAGGTAACCCACGGCTCCCCGGACCGGGGTCCAGTCGATCGTCACCTGCCCGATCCCGCCGACGGCCGTCACCTCCGCCGGCGGATCGAGGTCCGGCAACCGCAGCTCACGGGTCTCGTCGCTGCGGACCGAGATCCGCTCGTCCCAGTCGGTCTTAGCATCGCTCTGCATACAGGAGTCTCCAGGTCGGTTGCGTTGCGTCCGAAGAAGTGTTGAGACGTCTCCGCACTTCTTCGGACGCAACGGGATTTTGAGGGGGGGGATCAGTCGAGGCCGGCGGAGAACTGCTCCATCGCGATCAGGGGGCGGACGTGCCGGGCGACGTCGCCGACGCTGAAGTTGCGCCGGATCACGTCGTCGCCGAAGACGTTGCCGATGGCGCCCATCACCATCGCCTGGTCCAGCGACAGGTAGCGCCGGGCGATCAACCCGGACTTGACCGCCACGGAGTCGAAGAACCCGCCACCGCCGTACGCGTGCAGCTTCGACTCGATCCCGGCCAGGTTCTGGATCGCCTGCCGCGGCGCGTACTGCATTGCCAGGAAGGCCGCGTGCGGCGTGACCACCCCGTCGCCGAAGGTCGGGTTCGGGTTGGTGCCCTCGCGGCAGCCCTCGAAGCCGATGTCGTAGTTGGTCGCCTCCAGGTCGGAGGGGTAACCACCCGGGTCCATCCCGATCGCGTCGACGCCGTAGACGGAGTACCCGCCGCGCGGATTGCTCGCGGGGGAGAAGCCCCAGTACCCGTACTTCGCGTCGTCCAGCCCGTGCTCGATGTGCGCGCGCACGGTGAGCGGGTGGTTGATCCCCCAGCTGCGCGGAGCCCAGCTCGACTCCGGGATGAACAGGTCGGGCATCAGCGACTCGAACATGTCGCCACCCCACGACGGCACCAGCCGCATCCCGCGGTAGGTGTAGGCGCCCTCGAACACGTCGATGCCCAGGTAGGTCCGGTGCACGCCGACCGGCTTCTGCTCCACCCAGGACCAGTCGCACGAGTCCGGGAAAGTTCGATAGGTGGCGAAGTACTGCTCCGGCGGGACCTCGCCGCGGGCGATGCCGATGTACGGCGCGATCCGAGCCTCGGTGTTGCAGGTGTCGTAGTGGAACTTGCGGTAGTACACGTCCGGACCGGTACCGGCGTGGTTGCCCTTGTCGGTCTCCTCGTCCGGTGGCGGGGTCTCGAAGAAGCCACCGCGCATCAGTCCCGCGCCGACCCCGGGCCGGGCGTCGGGGTTGTAGTAGTAGGCGAAGTTCATCTTGTCCAGCAGCGAATCGGCCAGGTGGCGCGCCCGCGGCTCGGCGTTGCGGACCACCATCAGCGCGGCAGCGAACCACCCGTTGTCGACGCTCGACACGAACGGTGTGATCGCCCGGGTCCCATCCGGGTCGACCTTGCGGACCTCACCAGTGGCCTCGTCGTACCAGTTGAAGTACATGCCGCTCGGGTCGTGGTGGTCCACCCGGGACATCGTGGTGAGCGTCTGGGTGATCCGGCGCAGCGACTCCTGCGGCGAGATGATGCCGAGCCGGCGGGCGACCACCGTGCTCCAGAGGTAGCCGCCGATGTTGGTCGGCGAGGTGTAGTTGCTGCGCACCGGGTTGGTGACGGATTCCCCGATGTTGTCGGCGGGCAGGCCGGTGTGCTCGTCCGTCATCGCGACCAGGCTGCGCCAGGTGTCCCGGGCCCAGCGGCCGACCAGCGCCTTCTCCTGCCGGCTCGGCTTCCACCCTCCCTTCAGCAGCGCACCCGGATCGGGCGTTCCGGCGTACGAGGTGGTGGCGGCGGTCGTGGTACCGATCAGGGCGGCGGAGCCGGTTGCGGCCAGTAACGTGCGTCGGCTGATGTTGGCGGTCATCTGAGCCTCCAGGGGTTATTTGAATCCGGTACCGGCTACTTGAGTCCGGTGATGGCGATGCCTCGTGTGACGTGGCGCTGGAAGACCAGGAAGATCACCAGCACCGGTACGACGACCACGACCGCGCCGGCCATCAGCAGGCCGTAGTTCTGCGCGTTCTGTCCGGTCGAGTACAGCGCCAGGGCGACGGGCAGGGTGTACATCTCCTCGGTCTGGGCGATCACCAGCGGCCAGAGGAAGTTGTTCCAGGAGCCGAGGAAGGTGAGGATGCCGAGGGTGGCCAGGGCAGGCCTGGTCAGCGGCAGCATGATCCGGGCGAAGATGCCGAGCTCGCTGGTGCCGTCCACCCGGCCGGCGTCCATCAGGTCGTCCGGCAGCCCGGCGAAGAACTGCCGCATCAGGAAGACGCCGAACGGCGACACCAGGAACGGCAGGATCAGGCCCGGATAGCTGTTCGCCAGCCCGGCGTTGGTGACGAGCACGAACAGCGGCACGAACGTGACGACGCCCGGGATCATCAGGGTGGCCAGCACCAGCACGAACAACGCGTTGCGGCCGCGGAAGCGCAACTTCGCCAGCGAGTAGCCGACCATCGAGCAGAAGATCAGGTTGCCCGCGGTCACCGCGATCGCGACGATCGCCGAGTTGAGGAAGTACTGCGGGAAGTTCGCCTTGCTGAACAGGTCGTCGTAGTTCTGCGAGGTAGGTGCCTCGGGCAACCAGGTCGGCGGGACCCGGAGCAGCTCGCCCTGGGTCTTGAAGCTGCCGAGGAGCATCCAGGCGAACGGTGCCGCCACGGCGATCAGGCCGAGGACGGCGATCAGGTAGATCCACCAGGTGCGGCGCATCACTTCTCCCTCAGCAGCCGGAACTGGATGAAGGTGACCACGGCGATGACGACGAACAGGATGTAGCTCATCGAGGTGGCCAGCCCGTAGTTGCCGAAGCCGAACTGCTGGTACGTGTACATCGACACCGAGATGGTCGAGTTCAGCGGACCGCCCTGCGTCATCACCAGCGGCTCCTCGAAGAACTGCAGGTAGCCGATCCCGGTGGTGACGCTGGTGAACAGGATGGTCGGGCGCAGCAGCGGCAGGATCAGGTACCGGAACCGCTGCCAGGAGCTCGCGCCGTCGATCTGGCCGGCCTCCTCGACGGTGTGCGGGATGCCCTGCAGACCGGCCAGGAAGATGATCATCGCGGCGCCGAAGTTGCGCCACATCGCCATCACGATCAGCGACGGCATCGCCCAGGTCTTCGACGCCAGCCAGTTCGGCCCGTCGATGCCGACCCAGGACAGCACCGTGTTCAGCAGCCCGGAGTCAGGCGCCAGCACGAACCGCCAGATCACCGCGATCGCGACGATCGAGGTGATCACCGGCAGGTAGTACGCGACCTTGAACAGGCTCTGGAACTTCTTCACGCCCCGGTCCAGCAGGACCGCCGCCGCCAGCGCCGCGATCAGAGCCAACGGCACCCCGACGATCACGAAGTACGCCGTGTTGAACGCGGCCTTCTGGAAGGTCTCGTCGGACAGCGCCCTCACGTAGTTGTCGATCCCGACCCCGTTCACCGCGAACGGGGTGCGCAGATCGCGCTGCTTCATGTCGGTGAAACTCATCGCGAGCGAACCGAGCACCGGCCCGGCCGTGAAGGCGAGGAAGAGCGCGACGAACGGCAGCGCCAGCAGCCAGGCGGCGGCGGTCTGGCGGTTGACCGAGCGACTGCGCGACCGCGGTGCCGGGGGACCGGCCGGGCGAGTGCGCCCGGCCGGTTCCTGCAGAGTGGCGGACGACATCGACGATCAGCCGCCGGTCCCGATCGACGTGGCCTTGGTCTGGATCGCCTTCGCGGTGTCGGCGGGGGACTGGCCGGCCTTGACCATCTTCTCCACCTCGGCGTCGAAAGCGGTCGCGACCTGCTCCCAGTTCACGATCGCGGGCGGCGCCTTGGCGTCCTCGAGCTGCTTGCCGAAGACCGGCAGCAGCGGGTCCGAGGCGATGCTCGGGTCCTCCCACGCGCTCTTCACCGCGGGCAGGTCGGTGGACAGCTTGAACCAGCTGGCCTGAGTCTTCGCGTCGGACAGCCACTTGACCAGCTTCCAGGCGCTGTCCTTGTTCTTGCTGTCCTTGAACACGACGAAGTTGCTGCCGCCGACGAAGGAGGTCGCGGTCTTGTTCTTCGGCAGCTGGAAGACGCCGATGTTCGGCTTGATCTTCTCGCCGCCGAGCTTGGCGATCGAACCCGCCATCCACGGACCGGAGATGAACATCGGCACCTTGCCGCTGACGAACTGCGCCTCGGTCTGGTTCGGCGGCAGGTCGGTGCCGGCCAGCTTCTCGGTGAAGAAGCTCTGATAGTACTTCAGCCCCTCCTGCATCTCCGGGGTGTCGAAGGTGAACGCCTTCTGGTCCTCACCGGTGATCGCGGCGCCCGCGGACCAGGAGAACGGCATCACGGTCTGCCAGGAGCCCGTGCCACCCGGCTGCAGATTGATCCCGTACTGCGCGCCGGCCTTGTCCTGCATCGCCTTGGCCATCGCCTTCAGGCCATCCCAGTCGGTCGGGGGCGTGGTAATCCCGGCCTTGGCGGCCAGGTCCTTGCGGTAGTACACCACCCGCGTCTCGACGTACCAGGGGACGCCGTAGTTGGTGTCGCCCACCTTGGTGGTCTCGTTCGCGCCCTCGAAGAAGCCGGACGTGTCGAGGCCGGACGGGGTCGGGTC
Organism: Kribbella qitaiheensis; assembly: GCF_042657745.1. GTDB lineage: Bacteria > Actinomycetota > Actinomycetes > Propionibacteriales > Kribbellaceae > Kribbella > Kribbella qitaiheensis. The sequence goes on from NZ_JBHSKE010000054.1 coordinate 122,418, forward strand.
GAGCGCGTCGAGGTCGGCGAACTCACCCATCCAGGTGGTGCCGACCATGGCCGCGTCGGGCGTCGACCGGGCCGTGATCGCGGTGGTGAACTTGTTGTGCGCGGCGTCCCACGGGATCGGCGTGATCTTCACCGTGACGCCGGGGTTGGCCTGCTCGAACTCCTTGGTCAGCTTGGGCAGGTTCTCGCCCTCGGTGCCCATGGCCCAGACGGTGATCTCGCCGGTCGCTGGGCCGCTGTCGACGCTGGTGGAGGCCTGCGGCGCCGCGTCGGTGGAGTCCTCCGAGCGGCCGCAGCCGCTCAGCGCGAGTGCGGTGGCCAGGACGGCCGCGCCGCCGATCACCAGTCGGCGTCGTCGGGTGGTCTGGGTGATCATTGTTTCTCCTCAACCGGTTCTTGTTGCCGTTGTCTCTGCTTCCCCCGGTCCTGTACCGCAGCTCTCGCGCAGTACAAGCTGTGTCGCCAGAACGTCGTTCCTGGCCCGGGTACGTTCCCCGGTGATGCGTTCGTGCAGTCTCTGGGCGGCCAGCCGGCCGAGCTCGGCCATCGGCTGCCGCACGGTGCTGAGTCCTGGCGACACATACCGCGCCGCCATCACGTCATCCCACCCCGTCACCACGATGTCCCCCGGTACTGCGACGCCGCCCTTCGCCAGCGCCTTCAACACCGCCAACGCCAACTCGTCGTTGGCACACACCAGCCCGTCCGGCCGTGCCCCTCCGGTCTTGGTTGCGTCTAGCAACTTTGTGGCGAAGGTCGTTCCGGCGTCCTCGGTGAGGGGGACCCGCTCGGGCTCCGGCACCTTGAGCTTGTGCGCCTTCACGGCGGCCGAGAAGCCGGCGTAGCGCTCGGAGACGTCGTACGAGCTGGCGGGGTCGCCGACGAACAGCAGGTTGGTCCGTCCGTGGTCGAGCAGCCGGCTGGTGAGTTGCTCCGCGCTGGCCGCACTCTCACTTCGGACCGAGTCGCAGCCGGTCACCGGGGGATGGGCGACCAGCACCACGGGCACGTTCGCGCGGCGCAGGTCGAGCACCGCTGGCAGGTCCAGGGCGTTGCCATGGACAACGATCCCGTCGACCCGGCCGGCCAGGTCGCGCAGACTCCGCTGGGGCTCCGGGTTCCCGTGCGTGACGGTCAGGATCACGCTCTGGCCGTGCTCGCCGGCCCAGCGCTCGTAGCCCATCAGCAGGTCGCCGTAGAACGGGCCGGCCAGGTCGGGCAGCACGAGCCCGTGCGCCTCGTGACGTTGCACCGCGAGGCTTCGGGCGGCTCGCAGTGGCACGTAGTTCAGCTCGTGCGCCGCCTGGTCGACCCGGGCCCGTGCCTTTGCCGACACCGGACCGGTCCCTTGCAGGACACGCGAAACCGTCGCGATCGACAGCTTCGCCAGCGCCGCGACGTCGTAGATCGTCGCGGGCCTGCCGGTCGGTCCGGACGGCATCGGGAGGTCCTTTCCGGTCAAAATGGAAGCGCTTACAGTTTGCGACCCTGCCTTGTCCGGACCCGATCGGTCAAGGGCTCGCGCACCTTCGGCCACGATCTGCGACGATGAAACCGTGACCACCCACGGACAGTCAGCGGAACGCGAGGACCAGCTTTGGCTGATCCGCCACGGCGAGACCGAGTGGAGCAAGTCCGGCAAGCACACCTCCTGGACGGATCTTCCGCTGACCGGCGACGGTGAGCGGACGGCCGCGTCGTTGAAGGAGCGGCTGGCCGGTCACCAGTTCGACCTGGTGCTGACCAGCCCCCGCCAACGGGCGCGCCGGACCGCCGAGCTGGCCGGCTTGCCGGACGCTGTCGTCGACGAGGACCTGGTCGAGTGGAACTACGGCGACTACGAAGGCGTGACGACAGCGGAGATCCGCGAGACGGTGCCCGGCTGGACTGTCTGGGACTTCCCAGTGCCCAACGGCGAAACCCCCGCCAAGGTGACCACCCGCCTCGACCGCGTCGTCGCCCGGATCGCGGCGGTCGACGGCGACGTCCTGGTCTTCGGCCACTCCCACGCCCTCCGCGGTCTGACCGCCCGTTGGCTGGAGCTCGAAGTCACGGAGGGTCGCCACTTCGTCCTCAACACAGCCACCATCTCCACCCTCGGCTGGGAACGCGGCTCCCCAGCAATCCTGAACTGGAACACCTAACCCACGATCAGCCCCACCAGGACCTCCACGCGCTCCTGCTGGTGGGCCTGCCGGAGACGCGCTCCTGCCTGCAGGGTCGCCAAGCCGTGGAGCGAACTCCAGAACAGCTCGGTGAGGGTCTCGCCGTCTGTGCCGGCCCGGGCGAAGGGCTCGACAGCTTCACGGAACGCGGCGAACGCCTCCCGCAGGCTGGCTGGGATCTCTCCGGTGGCGAAGGTCAGTTGGGTCGGTCGCACGAACATCGCCTGATAGAGCGCGGGGTGCTCGGCCGCGAAATCCAGGTAGGCCTCAGCCACCGCGCGCAGCCCCTCCGAAGCTGACTTCTCTCCAGCCCTAGCCGCGGCTTTGGCAGCCGATCGGGCCTCCGTCAGGGCAGTCGTCAACTCTCCGAAACCTTCGAGCGCGACCGCGGCGGCGATGGCGTCCATGTTCTTGAAGTGGCTGTAGAGGACGGGCTGGCTGTACTCGACCCGGTCGGCGAGCTTGCGCGTCGTCACCGCGTCCCAGCCCTCGGCTTCGGCGAGCTCGCGCGCCGCGCTGACGATCAACTGGCTGCGCTGCTCACGAGCCTTCTGTTTCCGCTCCTGGACTGGCATGACCCGACACTAGCACTGCTAGACAATCTAGCGGCAGCAGTGCTAGCGTCGCTAAAAACCCTAGCAACGCTAGAACTGGAGCAATCTGATGACCAAGCGCCGCCTGACCACCGTCTTCACCGTCGTCCTCGGCCTCGCGCCGATCTCCTTCGGCCTGCGGTTCCTGCTGGATCCGCACGGCGCCGCGAGTGGTTTCGGCATCGATCCCTGGCCGACCGGCAACGAGGCCGGCTACTTCATCGTCAAGGCCGTCCGCGACATCGTATGCGGCCTCAACATCCTGGTCCTGCTGGCGCTGGGGCAGCGTCGCGCGACCGGGGTGGTGATGGGCCTGGCCGCGATCATCCCGGTCGTCGACATGGTGGCCGTGCTCACCCACGGCGGTTCGGTGGCCACCGCGCTGGGCATCCACGGCCTCACTGCGGTGATCGTCGCCATCGCCGCGGTCGTGCTGCTGCGCGAGCGCCCGGAAGCACCCGCCGATCAGCCCGCCCTGGTTGCACCCGCCGATCAGCCGGTCCGAGTCGGGGACCACTCGTAGAGGTCGATCGTGCAGTACTCGCGGAACCCGAGTCCGGCGTACACGGAGCGTCCTGCCGGCGACGACCCCAGTACGCCGTACCGAACGCCGGTGCTGCCGGTGTCGCGGGCCTCGAGGGCGTCCTGCAGCGCGGCGCGGGTGATCGTGGCGCCGATACCGCGTCGCCGCGCCTTGGGGACGGTCATCACGAAGTAGACTCCGGCGACTCCGGCGGCGAGGTAGATCGTGGTCGTCGCTACCGGTTCACCGTCTAGCCGGCCGAGGTAGTGCCGCCACGGATCCTCGAGGCCGAGGCGCCGATAGACCTCACCGACCCAGCGGGCCTCCTTGACGCCTTCCCCGAACCCCCGGCCCAACGTGTCCACCCAGATCCCGAGGTCCTGCTCCGTCCGCACCCGATCGACCCGCAGGCCCGTCGTACGGGCGGGATCGGCGAGTTCGGCGAGGTCGACGGCCATGCCTGGCTCGCTACCGCCGTGGGTGAAGCCGGCCGCGAGCAAGCGCTCGCCGAGGTCCGCCGGGCGCATCGAGGGGCCGACGTGCCAGCTGCCGGGGACGTCGTGGTTCTTCAGCTTCTGCAGCGATTCGGCGATGATCGCGTCCGCTGTCCGAGCGGTGAGATCAGCCGCGACGACGGCGTTGTGGTAGTCGATCGGCGATCCACCGATCGTCCAACGGACCCCGGCATCGTCCCGTTGCCGTCCACCGCCGGCCGCGCCCATCGCCATCAGCAGTTCGGCCACGTTCTGCTCGATCACCCGCACCAGTTCAGCGTTGTCCATCCCTGCAGTCTCCCGCCGACCCGCTGCTCGCACGACTCATTTGCTCACCCGGGCAGGGCGTTCCACTGGGCCAGGGTGGAGGCGAGCAGGGTGGCGGTCGGGAGGTTGTTGAACTCGTCGTGGTTGACGAACCGGGCATCCGAGGCGTCGTCACCGGCCGCCAGGACGCCGCCGACCTGGGCCGCCTGGTAGTCGCGGATCACGTAGAGCTTGCCGTTCGGGCCGTCGCGCTCGACCTCGCCGACGAACCGCCCGACGATCACCTCGAGCCCGGTCTCCTCGGCCACCTCGCGGGCCACCGCGGCCGGATCGTCCTCGCCCGGCTCGACCCGGCCGCCCGGCAGCGACCAGAGCCCACGACCCGGCTCGTTGGCCCGCTGAACCACCAGCAGCCGGTGCTGTTCGTCGTACACGAGAGCTCCGACACAGTCGACGCGGTCCACATCCATGTGGAGAACGATAAGGACCGGGAGTGCGCACGGATAGCATCAGCGCTGACAGTTGTCCAGAGAAGGGATCCCGATCACTCGTGCTCATCGACCTGCACACCCACTCGAACCGCTCGGACGGCACCGATCCGGTCGACGTCCTGATCGCACATGCGAAGCGGGACGGCCTGGACGTGATCGCGCTCACCGATCACGACACGGCCGACGGCTGGGGCGAGGGCCGGCGGGCCGCCGAGGACCTCGGGATCGGCTTCGTGCCCGGGATCGAGATCTCCTGCAAGCTGAACGGCATCAGCGTGCACCTGCTCGGCTACCTCCTCGACCCGTCCTACCAGCCGCTGGCCGCCGAGCTCGCCACCGTCCGCGACGGCCGCACCGACCGGATCCCGTCGATCGTGGCCCGGCTGAACGGCATGGGCGTCGCCCTGACCGTCGACGAGGTGCTGGCGCAGGCCACCGGGACGCCGTCCGTGGGCCGCCCGCATGTCGCCGACGCGCTGGTCGCCAACGGCACGGTCGCGAACCGCGGTGAGGCGTTCGACCGGTTCCTGGCCGACGGCCGCCCCGGGCACGTGTCGCACTACGCGATCGAGCCGGGCCGGGCGATCGACATCGTTCGCGCGGCCGGGGGAGTGCCGGTGATCGCGCACCCGTGGGGCCGCTCCAGCTACAGGGTGATGACCGAGGAGATGATCGCCCGGCTGGTCGCCGAGCACGGCCTGGCCGGGATCGAGGTCGACCACCAGGACCACTCGCCGCAGTCCCGGGTCGCGCTGCGCGGGATCGCCAACGAGCTCGGCATCATCTACACCGGCTCCAGCGACCACCACGGGATCGGCAAGATCGACCACGACCTCGGTGTGAACACCACCGAGCCCGAGCAGTTCGCCCGCCTCCTCGAGGTCGCGAAGCTCAATGCCGCGGCCAGCTCGGCGAACGTGCCCGAGGCCTACCTGCCGTGAACGATGTCATCAACCTGTCACTGCTCAGCTCGGTCTTCGTCACACTGTTCGTGATCATGGACCCGCCGGGCACCGTGCCGGTGTTCATCTCGCTGACGGCCGGGCAGTCGCGGGCGGTCCGGAAGAAGGCCGCCTGGCAGGCGGTGCTGGTCGCGTTCGGCGTGATCGTGGTGTTCGCCGCCTTCGGTCAGCAGATCCTGAGCCACCTCGGGATCACCTTGCCCGCCCTGCAGGCCGCGGGTGGTCTGCTGCTCCTGCTGATCGCGTTGCAGTTGCTGACCGACACCGCCGAGGACCCGGTCCAGACTAAGAACGTGAACATCGCCTTCGTCCCGCTCGGTACTCCGCTGCTGGCCGGCCCGGGTGCGATCGTGGCCACCATGGTGTTCGTGCAGCGCGCCGACGGGTCGCTGCCGGACGTGGTCGCGATCTCCATCGGCATCGTGCTGATCCACCTGGTGATGTGGCTGACACTGCGCTTCTCCGGCGTGATCATGCGCATCCTCGGGGAGAACGGTGTGCTCCTGGTCACCCGGATCGCCGGTCTGCTGCTGAGCGCCATCGCCGTACAGCTGGTCGCGGATGCGGTCACGGACTTCATCGAGGCGAGTTGAGAATGAACGACATGCTGCCCGGGATGCCGACGAGGTTGTTCGTCGCGACGCCGACGAAGCTGCTCAACTTCACCGACTGCAAGCGCAAGTACCGCTACACCTACCTGGAGACGCCGCGCCCGCCGAAGGGCCCGCCGTGGGCGCACAACACGGTAGGTGCCGTGCTGCACGAGTCGCTGGCCGAGTTCTGGCGGTGGCCGGCTTCCCGGCGTACGACGGTCGAGGCGATCGGCAAGCTGCGCACCAGTTGGCGGCACGAGGGATTCCGCGACGAGCGGCAGTCACTCGACTGGCGGGAGCGCTCGGTCGAGATGCTGAGCACCTACCTGGACCAGATCGACCCGTACTTCGAACCGCGCGGGGTGGAGCGCACAGTCGCGTTCACCACAGAACGGGCTAGCCTGCGCGGCCGGGTGGACCGTATCGACGAGCGCCCGGCCCGGGACGGTAACGGCGGGACCGAGCTTGCCATCGTCGACTACAAGACGGGGCGGCGGCCGCTGACCAGCACGGACGCCAGGTCGTCGCTCGCGATGGCGCTCTACGTGCTTGGCGCCCGCCGAGTGCTGCACCGGCCGTGCACCCGGGTCGAGCTGCACCACCTGCCCACCAACACCATCGCCGCCGCGGACCACGACGACGCCTCCCTGGCGCGGCACCAGCGCCGGGCCGAGTCGATCGCGGACGACGCGGCTGCCGCCGAGGCCCGCTGGCACGAGGGGCTCACCCCAGCTGAAGCCGACGAGGTCTTCCCGCCGGAGCCGTCCGCGCTGTGCGGCTGGTGCGACTTCGCCCGGATCTGCCCCCAAGGCCGCCGGGTCGCCCCACCCCGCGACCCCTGGGCCGCCCTCGAAGACCCCCAGGCCTTCACCGACCCCGACGTCGCCGAGGCCGGCTGACCGGGCGTACCAGCGGTATGTGCGCGGCGTACCAGCGGGGGAGACCAAGCTGAGGTCACCGAACGTCGTTTGAGGACCAGGGGTGACCGATGACCGCGAAGACCGTGAACAAACTGGCCGTGCCGGGCGCGACGCTGCACTACGAGGTGACCGGATCCGGTCCCGTCCTGCTGCTGATCGCGGGTGGATATGCCGACTGCGGAGTGTTCGACGGGATCGTCGGCCAGCTCGCCGCGGAGTACACCGTGGTCTCGTACGACCCCCGCGGCAGCTCCCGAAGCCCGTACGACGGTGCGCCCGTCGACGAGCGAGTGGATCGTGCTGCGGGGGACGCGCTGACTCTGCTCGACGAGGTGGCGGGGGACGAGCCGGCGTACGTGTTCGGCAGCGGGACCGGGGCGATCGCTGGGCTGGAACTGATCACCCGCCAACCCGACCGGGTGCGGATGCTCGTCGCGCACGAGCCGCCGTGTGTGGAGGTGCTGCCGGACGCGGAGACGTCCCGGGCGTACTTCGAGGACGTGCACGCCACCTGCGCCGCGGACGGCGTGGAGACGGCTCAGCGACTGTACGAGATCGGCACCGGGCTGGACGAGGACGACCTGCCGGCGCCGGAGGACCTGCGGCCGGAGTTCCGCGAGGTGATGGCGCGGATGGATGCGAACGCGGAGGTCTACTTCACGCACAAACTGTTGCCGTTCACCCGGTACCAGCCGGATCTGCTCGCGCTGGAGCGAGTCGCGCACAAGATCGTGCCGGCCGCTGGGGTGGACGCCGCGGCGCATCTGCCGGCGCAGCCGATCAGCGTGATCGCCGACTACCTGGGCTGGCCGGTGGTCAGCTTCCCCGGCGGTCACGGCGGCTACGCAAGCCACCCGGTCCAGTTCGCGACCCTGCTCGCCAGGGTTCTCGAGGCCGAGATCAGCTGAGCTCTCCCCGTTCGCGGCGGCCGGGTGGTATTGCGGTTGACGCCCGGCCGCGGACCGGCGTACTGTCCGTCTCCTTCCCTTGACAACGGCACGTTCGTCGTGCCGCCACAGTGGTGTCCGAACCCCCGGGTCCTGACGGATCCGGGGTAGTTTTGCGTGCGCCACGACCGGCGCGGCGACCTTCGGACACCACCTCGAGTGTGCGAAGGAGGTAGCGGTGGGGGTGTACTGGGCGATCGCGGTGCGTTCGTTCCGCCGGTTCTCGACGTACCGGATCGCCACCTTGTCCGGCGCGTTCACCAACACGGTGTTCGGCTTCATCTTCTGCGGCGTCTACCTGACGCTGTGGCACACCCGGCCCGGCCTCGGCGGGTACGACGTGTCCGACGCGCTCACCTTCGTCTGGCTCCAGCAGGGGTTGCTCGCGCCGGTCGGCATCTTCGGCGCGACCACGACCGTCGAGCTGGGCGAGCGCGTCCGCAGCGGGGAGATCGCGGTCGATCTCTACCGGCCGACCCACCTGATGCTCTGGTGGTTGTCGGTGGACGCCGGCCGGGCCGTCTTCCAGTTGCTCGCGCGCGGCGGTGCTCCGCTGATCGTCGGCGCGCTGGTGTTCGACCTGAACTTCCCGTCCTCGCCCACGCAGTGGCTGGCGGTGGCCGTCTCTGTGGCGCTCGGCATCCTGGTCAGCTTCGGCATCCGGTACCTCGTGGCGCTGTCAGGGTTCTGGATCACCGATTCGCGCGGGGTGGAGAGCATGGCGCTGGTGCTGTCGCTGTTCTTCTCCGGCGCGATCCTGCCGCTGGTGGTGTTCCCGGGGTGGGTCGGCGAGGTCGCCCGGGCGACTCCCTGGGCGGCGACCCTGCAGGTGCCGATCGACGTCTGGCTCGGGCGGAATCCGGGCGGGGTGGGATCGGCGCTGGCGTTCCAGCTGGTCTGGATCGTCGTCCTCGGGCTGGCCGGCCGGATGGCCACCGTGCTCGCGACCCGGAAGGTGGTGATCCAGGGTGGCTGAGTCCACTTCGTTGCGCAGGGCAATGGCCTGGCCCGGGCAGTACGGGATGCTGGTGATGATGTGGATCCGGTCGTCGCTGGCCTACCCGGCGTCGTTCGCGTTGACGCTGGTGAGCACCATGCTGATCACCGCCACCGACTTCGCCGCGGTGGTGCTGATGTTCAGCCACATCGAGTCGTTCGGTGGCTTCAGCCTCGGGGAGATGGGGCTGCTCTACGGCACCGCGTCGATGACGCTGGGACTCGCGGATCTGGCCACCGGGTCGATCGAGCGGATCGGGCAGCGGATCCGGACCGGTGAGCTGGACGTCTGGCTGATCCGCCCGGTGCCGGCCTTCATCCAGGCGGTCGCGGACAACTTCGCGCTGCGCCGGCTGGGCCGTCCGCTCCAGGCGGGTCTCGTGCTGGTGATCGCTCTCGGCCACATCGAGCTGGACTGGACCGTTGCCAAGGGCATCGTCCTGGTGCTGTCGATGCTGACCGGCTCGATCATCTTCGGCGCGATCTTCGTGCTGGGCGCCGCCTTCCAGTTCATCTCGATCGACTCGGCCGAACTGGCCAACTCGTTCACCTACGGCGGGCAGCAGCTCACGCAGTACCCGCTGTCCATCTTCGGCAAGGACATCGTCCGCGCCGTCACCTTCATCGTCCCGCTGGCCTTCGTGAACTATTACCCGGTGCTCTTCGTGCTGGGCAAGCCCGCCCCGCTGGGGCTGCCGTCCTGGATCGGCCTGCTGGCTCCGGCGGTCGCCGTCGCGATGATCGCGCTGGCGTCGCTGGCCTGGCGGGGCGGTCTCCGTCGTTACCGCAGTACAGGGAGTTGAGCAGATGAGCGTCATCGAACTGGAGAACGTGTCTCGCGCCTTCACCGTGACGAGTCGCACCGGCGTGCGGCGTACCAAGCGGGAGGTGCGCGCCGTCGACAACCTGTCCTTCACCGTCCGCCGGGGCGAGGTGGTCGGCTACATCGGCCCGAACGGCGCCGGCAAGTCCACCACGATCAAGATGCTCACCGGCATCCTGGTCCCGTCCGGCGGCACGATCCGGGTGGCCGGCGTCGACCCGTCGCGGAACCGGATGAAGCTGGCCAAGCGGATCGGCGTCGTCTTCGGCCAGCGCACCACCCTCTGGTGGGACCTGCCGCTGAAGGACTCCTTCGCCGTCCTGCAGAAGATGTACGGCGTACCGCGCGCGCGGCATGCCGAGAACCTCGCCACCTTCGTGGAACTGCTGGACCTGGGGGATCTGCTCGACGTACCGGTCCGGCAGTTGTCGCTCGGCCAGCGGATGCGCGGCGACATCGCGGCGGCGCTGCTGCACGACCCGGAGATCGTGTATCTGGACGAGCCGACGATCGGCCTCGACATCATCAGCAAGTCCCGGCTGCGGGAATTCCTTGCCCAGGTCAACAAGGACCGGCAGACCACGATCATCCTGACCACCCACGACCTGGACGACATCGAGGCACTCTGCTCCCGCGTGATGGTGATCGACCACGGCCACAAGGTCTACGACGGCACCCTCACCGGCCTCCGCTCCAGCCAGTCGGCTCCCCGAACCCTTGTCGTCGACCTCGCCGCATCCCTCCCACCCATCACCATCGACGGAGCCACCGTCACCAAGGTCGACGGCCCCCGCCAGTACCTCACCTTCCCCACCACCACGAGCGCAGCCCCACTGGTAGCCCAGATAGCCGCCACCTACCCCTCCAAGACCTGACCATCGCCGAACCCACCATCGAATCGGTCATAGCCCGCATCTACGCGAGCCCAGCCCCCGTCACGGATTGAAGCCGGCGACCCTGGCGAGGACCTCATGGTTGGTCGCCGAGGGGGTGAGTTCCGGTGTGGTCGACGCGGAACTTGAAGCCGTACTTGGTGGTCCATTCCAGGGCGCCGTCGTCCAACCGGCGAACCCTCCAACCGCCGTGGGTCTTCACCCGGTGGCTGTAGCGCCGCAGCGGGGTGAGGTTGGTGGTGCTGGTTTGGCCCGGTGGTCCGGTGCCTCTGAAGTCGAAGGGTCGGATGTGGTCGAGGTCGGTGCTGTCAGTGGTTTCGGCGGTGCCGTAGACGAACTGCTCGACCGGGTGGGTGAGTTTGACGCGTTCGCGGATCCGTCGCGGGATCTCGTAGGCGTCGACGTTGATCTTGTCGTTCAGATCGATGACGGGCTTGACGATGATCTGGTCGTGACTGAGGAGTTCTTGCAGGTGGGCGGCGTAAACGGGGCCGAAGCGTTCGACGCGGGTCACGCCTCCCCCGGCGAGCAGGGTCTCGTCAGTGACGTGCACGTACAGCGTCGTCTGGGCAGGCTTCCGCCTGGTGGCCCCGATCTTGCCGGTGTTGTAGGCGGCCTGCTTGATCGCGGCCAGCCTGCCGGCCAGTTCGCGCCGTGCCGCCTCGTCCATCCCGCGCCCAGGCTGGGAGTCCCGCCCGGGCTGAGCATGCGGGGAGAGGTCACTGCCCTGATCGTGTATCCCGGACGGATGCTGGCCGGTCGAGCCGGTCGAGCCGGTGTCGTCGAACGGGTCGTCAGGGTCGCTGGTGGTGGTGAGGTGTTGAGCGACGGCGAGGAGTTCCCGGGTCAGTTCGGGGTCGGCGATGATGCCGATGGCCTTCGCGCGGCGCTGGTCCAGGGTGTCGGTGTCGCCGAGTTCGGCGAGGGCGTCGGCGATCTGGCGGATGGTGGCGTTGAAATGGATCACGTCACCGGTGGCGGCCTTCACGAACAAGGTGGTGGTGCCGTGCTCATCGGTGCGGCCGGCCCACACACCCCGTTCCCTGGCCTTCGTCTCCGCGGCCGCGCGGGCGGCTTCGGGGTCGGCCTGCCACAGTGCGGCCCTGACGATGTTGGCCAGTCGCAGCGGCGGGATCGAGTCGACGATCCCGGCAACCTTCCGGTCCACGATCGCGGCAGCCTCCATCGAAAGGTGAAGACAGGCCGTGGCGATGGTGCAGGCCTTCCAGGCGGTCGCGTGCTCGGACTCGACCTGGGCCCAAATCCGGGGGAACCGATGCCGCAATGCCAGCGCTTGACCCATCAAGGCCGCCGCGGACCCCTTCGACCGACCGATCACCGCCCCGAACTCCGCCGGAGCGAACTCCGCCACCCCCGGACACCCCGGCCCGCCGTACACAAGGCCACGTTCGCCACCCGGAACGGTCTCGCCACCCGAGATCATCGCCGGATCGGGATGCAGATCGGCGAAGCGCTGCGCAAGCCGCAGCAGATCGACCTCGATCTCGAGCTTCATCGCGTGCAACCGCGCGGCCGAGGCGAGCGTCTCGGTCGCGCTGAGCTCACTGACTTCACAGTCGAACATGTGTTCGATATTACCGTGGCTGACAGCTGGAGTGCAAACCGCGAAGTGTGCGGATCTCCTTATCCACAAGGGGAAACGCCAGGCTTCGTAGGGCTGTCAAGTGAGTAAGCGCCCTCGTCGGGGCGATGTCAGGGATTGAACCCGGCTGCCATGGACAGAACCTCAGTGGGGTCGAGGGCTTTGTCGTCGGCGCGCCACTCGGACAGGGCTTCGGCGTCCTCGGTCTCGTCGAAGGGGTCGATGCCGTCCGCGATCAGCCTGCGTGCTTCGGCGCTGCCGATCTCCTGGTACGTGAAGTGGCGTTCCAGGTAGAAGTCGTTGCGCAAGGCATTGTTGTCGTGGAACTTGCCGGTGTTGGGGACATACCCGTACATCGTCTCGTGGGCCAGCGCCGCCACCCAGACAACCTGCTCGTCTTCCTTGACCAGGTAGAGCTTCATCGGCCGATCCCGTCGCTTCTCGTGGGCGTCGGTGCCTGCGGCGCGCCCCGATTGTCTGAGCTCCGGACGCCGTCCGGAGCGTTCGCTGGCTTGCGGTGGTCACTGTAGTTGCTCACGGCGACCCGCAGGCCTCCCAGTTCGGTGAGAGTCCCGATGCCGGGTGGCTCCTGCAAGGTGGCCGAGAGCCGGACACATTCCTCCCGTGCCGCCAAACGCTCCTCGGGAGACGACCGGGCGTCGCGCTCGATCTCGTACCACGGTCTGGTGGCGTCCTTGACCTGCATCGACGCGACGGAGTGGAACTGGACCTCGACCTGATCGTCGGAAGGTGTCACGAAGTAGCCGTGGATTCCCTTGTAGCGCGATCCTTCGGTGTAGGACTGCTTGGCATACCGGATCTGCCAGCCGGCTCGACGCAACTCGTCGCAGGTCTCACGGGCAGCGTCGACGAGAGTGTCGGGGGCCTCCGTGAATGCGGTGTACCGCAGCAGATCGTCCGGTGGATGCCGCCGCTTCGACCGTTGCAGGTCATGAAGTTTCCGAGCCAGCGAGTCAGGCGACTTGATCCTGCATTCCAGTCGGTGGGCGGAGGCGCTTGGTGGCATCGCCGCCAGGAATTGGGCAGTGATTCTTGGCTCAGTGCTGATCGTCCGCTCCAGCAGTCGCAGACTCTCAGCGGTCGCTTTGGCGCCGTACAGCTGGGTGATCTCAGCTGTGGACGGCAACTGCTGATCCCAGCGGACCGGCGTAGACCCGCTCGAGAAGCGGGCAAGTAGCTCGGAGGGGGCGGGCAGGTGCTCTGGGCCGGGCGGCGGCATGCGGTCCCCCTGGGGCGTTGGGTTCTTTGACCGTAGTCAGCGGAGTGGAGTCTGTGGGGTGGGTTTTCAGGATCTGTGGATAAGTGCGGGCCGGGATTGTGATCGGATTGTGGGGGTGGTCGGGGTGGGACGTCGGGGGGGCGGGGTCGTTGAGTTGCGGGAAGGGGCCAACCGGATGGGGGTTCGGAGGGTAGACAAGGTATGTCGACGATGATCGGGGAGCCGATGCCTGCGCCGGCGCCGCCTGGTGACGGGGCGGGGTTCGTGGAGTGGGTGCGACCGCACTTGCCGGCGATGGCCCGGCTGGCGGCGCGGCTCGCGGTCGGGGTCGACCGGGACGATGTCGTGCAGGAGTCACTCGCGCGCGCCTGGATGAAGCGCCACCAGTACGACGGCAAGCGCGGTACGGCGTCCGCGTGGTTGCTGGCGATCACGGCGGACCAGGCCCGAAAGGCGACCAGGCGGTTGCGGCCGGTCGCCGAGCTGGAGGAGCACGACGCCGCGGACGCCCGGCCTGACGTCGAGGCCCGGGTGGACGTGGATCAGGCGCTCACCGCGTTGTCGGTGCGGCAGCGGCTCGCGGTGGACTGCTACTACTTCGCCGACCTGTCGATCGCCGACACCGCGGCGGTGATGGGCTGCTCCGAGGGCACCGTCAAGTCAACTCTTTCCGATGCGCGGGCCCGCCTGCGCTCCTTGCTGGAGGTCAGCGAATGAATCCGACCGACAAGGTCGACGACCTGCTGGCGAAGGCCGGCGCGCAGTGGCGCGCAGACCAGCCGTCCGCGCCGGAGCCGGATCTCGACCGGATGCTGCATGACAAAAGGCCCCGCCGGTGGGTACCGGCACTGGCGGCCGCGAGTGTCGCCGCGATCGCCACGGCGGCGCTGATCGTGCTGCCGGGCGGCAGCGAGCCCTCGGTCGCGCCGTCCACCGACAAGCCGGCAGTTGCCAAAAGCAACGATAGCGACCCGGACTCGCTGCTGGTCCGCAACGGCGACAGGGTGGAGATGTCAGGTGAGGTGATCGCGGTGCCGGGGAAGTCGCCGATCTACTGCGCTCCGCACGCGGAAGTCGCGATCGGCTATCCACCGGGCAAGGAACCGGCGCCGACCTGCTCGGCCGACATCTCGGTCAGGCTGATCGGTGTCGACCTTGACCGGCTCACCGACGCGTCGACGATCAAGGGAGTGCGGAGCGGGCAGGCGCGGCTGGTCGGCATTTGGCAGGACCGGACCGTCACCGTTCAGGAGCAGACCGCCCCCACGGTGGTGAAGGCGACGCCGAGCCCGCGCAAGGACGCGGTGCCGTGCCCGGGGCCGTCCGGCGGCTGGCCGTTGATCTCGAGCAACATCGACCGTCCGGAGGTGAGCCAGTGGCTCGCAGCCCGGGCCGGCCAGATCGACAACCCGGCCCTGCTGTACCCCGAGGGGGCCGGCCGGACGAAGCCGATGGTGGTCAGGATCGGCGTCGCGCACGGCGACCTCGACACCTTCCGCCGGGAGTTCGAGAAGGTCTACCAGGGCAACCTCTGCGTGGTCCAGGCGACGTACAGCCAGGAGGACGTCGAGAACATCCAGAACGCGCTGATGTCGGCATACGACCAGAAGCTCGGCCTCACCGGCTCCTCCGGCCCGGGCCTGGAAGGTGGCGACAAGATCCACCTGAGCCTGCTCGTGTTCGACGACAAGACCCGCGCCGCCCTCGCCCCGATCGGCCTGGACAAATTCGCCCTCAACCCGGCCGTCATCCCCCTGCGCTGACTGCCCGAACGTCCGAAGAACTGACGGCTATAGCGCTCGGTTCTTCGGACGCAAGCTCAGCGGTCGTGGAAGAAGTCGACCAGCATCCGGGCGGTCGCCGCGGGCTGGTCGATCGCGGGGGAGTGGCCCGCGTCGGCGACCATCTGGGCGTTCACGCCGAGGATGTCCGCCATCTTGTCCTGGATCGGGATCGGCCAGCCGTCGTCGGTCTCGCCGTACATCACCTGGGCCCGCACGCCCGACTTGGCCAGATGCTCGGTGCGGTCCTCGGCGTCCATCAGCCGCCGGGTGATCGCGGCCAGGCTGGTTGGCACGTTCCCGGTGAACCGCTTGCGCAGGAAGGCCGCGATGTCCGCGGCCGGCGCGACGTACCGGGGGTCCTTGCTGTCGTGCTCGAGCTTGAGGTCGTACACCTGCTCGATCGGCAGGTTGTCCAGCCCGAAGGCGAGCATCTGCAGACCCTGCCGCTTCGCCTCGTCGCTGAAGGCGCCGGGCCCCGAGCACATCAAGGTGATGGTGGAGAACACGCTCGGGTCGGCCAGCACCGCCTCGCGCGCGACCAATCCGCCGAACGAGTGCCCGACCAGCTGGCTGTAGCCGCCGAGCGCCTTGCTCATCGCCACCACGTCCGCCGCGAGCGCCGGCAGCGTGTACGCCGCGGGGTCGGCCGGGCCGGGCGTCTCGTACTGGCCCCGCTGGTCCACCGCGACGGTGATCCAGCCGTACCGCGCGAGGTGGTCCACGAGCGGGGTGAAGTCCTCCTTGCTGCCGGTCCAGCCCGGGACCAGCAGGACCGTGCCCAGCGGCGTACCGATGTCCGGCTTGCCCTGCAGGGTGGCGAAGGAGCCACGTTCGGTCTCGAGTGTCACGGGGTGGACCCCGTCTGGCAGCGTCAACGTGCGCGGCGTACTCACGAGTCCACGGTAACGGGTACCTCGGCCTGCTTCGGGCTCCGGAGCAGGGTTGCGGTGGTCACAGCCAGCACGGCGAGAATCCCGGCACTGACCAGAGCAGCAGCCTGTACTCCGTCCGTGTACGCGCCACGGGTGAGTTCCAGCAGCTCCCGCGCGAGGGGACCGGGCAGGTGCTCGGCGACCGCGACCGCACTGCCCAGCGTGTCCCGGGCCTCACCTGGGACCCCGACGGGCAGGGTCTGCTCGGTCACCTGGCCGCGGTAGATCGCAGTGACCAAGCTGCCCGCCACCGCGACGCCCGAGCCACTCGCGGCGGCCTGCCCGCGGGGTCCGGAGTTGTTCGTCGGTGTCCATGCCGACCATTCTGTAACTTCAACGACACTTGAAGTCAAAGATCGCCCCGATGGGGTCGCCGGGCCGCGGTGCGGCACAATGTGCTCGTGCCTCGCACACTCGCGGTTGCCAACCAGAAGGGCGGCGTGGCCAAGACGACCACGGTTGCCTCGCTCGGCGCTGCCCTGGTGGAGCTCGGTCAGCGGGTGCTGCTGGTCGACCTGGACCCGCAGGCGTGCCTGACCTTCTCCGTCGGCATCGATCCCGAGGACCTGGACAAGTCGATCCACCACGTGCTGCTCGGCGGGGTGAAGGTGCAGGACGTGATTGTGGCGTCCGAAGAAGGCCCCGACCTGGTGCCGGCCACCATCGACCTGTCCACCGCGGAGGTCAACCTCGCCGCCGAGAGTGGTCCCGAGCACCTGGTCCGGACCGCCCTGAGGCCGGTGACCTCGCAGTACGACTGGATCCTGATCGACTGTCCGCCGACCCTGGGGCTGCTCACGGTGAACGGGTTGTCGGCGGCCTCGGAGGTCCTGATTCCCTTGCAGTGCGAGACTCTCGCGCACCGCGGCGTCGGCCAGTTGCTGGACACCATCCACGATGTCCAGCGCCTGACCAACCCCGGGCTAGAGGTGCTCGGCGTCCTCCCAACCCTGTACGACGGGCGCACCAACCACGCGCGGGCGGTGCTCGAGACGATCGCCGACACCTACGCGCTGACCGTGCTCGCCCCGGCGATCCCGAAGTCCATCCGGTTCGCCGAGGCCCCCGCGATCGGGCAGACCATCCTGAGCACGGCACCCCGTTCGACTGGAGCCAACGCCTATCGCGCGCTGGCTGCCGCCCTGCTCGAGTCGCGCTGACTCACCCCCGGTCGGGCGGCACGGCGGCCGGCGTACGGCGAAGGCGGCCGCGGAACTTCCACAGCGGGATGCCGATCAGCGCGAGCACGATCAGGAAGGGCAGCAGGGCTCCGAGCACGGCCGACAGCGCGAAGAACGTCGCGGTGAAGGCGTCCCACCCGCCGCGCAGACCGGCCAGGAAGCCGCGATCCTCCTTCTCCACCACGGGAGTCTTGCCCTTCTCGGCCACGGTCAGGCTGAGCGTCGCGAGTTCGGTCTGCAGCGACAGGTTCTTCTGCTTCGCCAGCAGCGACTCGAGATCGGCCTCGCGCCGGGTCAGTTCGGTCTCTACCGAGACGATCTCGCCGATCGTGTTCGCCTTGGCCAGCAGCGTCCGCATCCGTTCCAGGCTGGCCCGCTGCGAGCCGATGCGGCTTTCGACGTCCACCACCTGCTCGGTGACGTCGCTCGATTCCTGGTGGATCGCGGTCCGGGTACCCAGTCCGGACAACCTGTCGATGGCCGTCTCGTACGACGCGGTGGGCACCTTGAGGACCAGGCTCGCCTGCGTGATCCGGCCTTCGGCGTTGCTGCCGGTGTCCTCGGAGGCCACCTGGCCCCGTAGGCCGGTGATGACGCCGATCGCCTTCTGCCGGGTGGAGTTCACGTCCTCGGCCTCGACGCTGAGGGAGCCCGTCTTGATGATCGCGCGGGTGACCGTCGGCTGCTCCGCTGCGGGGGCGGGCTTGGCGTCCTTGCCGGCGGAGCCCTCGGACCCGCCCGAGTCGGCCTGCCGAGGGGCCGCCGCACCGTCGGCCGCAGTACTGGACTCGCCGCTGCTGCCGGAACCGCTGCAGCCGGACAGCAGAACGGCCGCGGCCAGGATCACTCCTGCTGCCGCGGCCGAGATACGTGTCGTCGTCATCGCCACACCCTTCCCTCCACGATGGTTGTCGTCGTGGCTAGGACGGGTCGGCGGTGGCGGGTGTTGCGGGCCGACGGTCACCGTTCAGGCACGGACGGGCGACGAACTGGTCTCGCCCATCCGCGGCATCCCCGGACGGTGACGCGCCGACTACGCGCCGTTCACTCCGGCGCGGTGAACGTCGGCATGACCGCGCTCGGAGCCTGCTGAGGCTCGTCGCTCGCCGCCTTCTCAACGCGCTTCTCAGCGGTCTTCTCGACAGCCTTCTCCGCGGACTGCGGTGCGGCCTCTTCCGAAGCCTTCGCCCTCGACGTGCGCTTGCGGGCCCGCCGCTTGGTCGGCGCCGTCTCCTCGGTCGCCGCCTCGGCGGTGGTCGTCGGCTCGATGACAGCCGTCGGCTCGGCAGACCTCTCGACAACTGGCGACTCGGCGGGCTGGCTGACGGACACGTCCGCCTGCTGCTCCGCAGCGTCCTCGGTCGTGCGACGGCGACGGGTGCGCTGCCGAGGCTTGCGCTCTGCCGGTGCCTCCGCTGCCTCGGTCGACGACTCGGCCGTCGGCGGTACCGCGGTCTTGGCGGTCACGTCGGCGTCGGACTTCTGCTCGACCGTTTGGCCGCCCTCGGCCGACTCGCCGCCGCCTTCGAGCGGCTGGCCGGCCCGCAGCCGCCGCCGGTTGCGGTTGGGCCGCTTCCGGGCCGGACGCTCGCTGCGCTCACCGGCCTCGCCGTCGGTGGACCCACCGGTGGACTTCGCCTCGACGTCACCGGACCGGGTACGCCGGGCCGGCTTGTCGCGGGCGGGCTTGTCTTCCGGCTCGCGGGCCGGTTTGATCCGGCCCTTCGCGCCGGTCGGGATGCCGAGGTCGTGGTAGAGCTCAGGCGAGGTCGAGTAGATCTCCTGCGGCTCGTCGTAGGGCAGGTCGAGCGCCTTGTTGATCGTCTTCCAGCGGACCAGGTCCGGCCAGTCGACGAACGTCACGGCGATGCCGCTCGCCCCCGCGCGGCCGGTCCGGCCGATCCGGTGGATGTAGGCCTTCTCGTCTTCGGGGCAGGTGTTGTTGATGACGTGCGTGACGCCCTCGACGTCGATGCCGCGGGCGGCAACGTCGGTACAGATCAGCACGTCGATCTTGTCGCCGCGGAACCGGGTCAGCGCCCGCTCGCGGGCCTGCTGGTTCAGGTCACCGTGGATCGCGGCGGCCTTGAAGCCCCGGTCGATCAGGTCGTCGGTGAGCCGGGACGCCTCTCGCTTGGTGCGGCAGAAGATCATCACCCGGCCGCGGTCGTCGGCCTGCAGGATCCGGGCCACCACCTCGGGCTTGTCCAGATCGTGCGCGCGGTAGACGAACTGCGCGGTCGTCGGCACCATCTCGGTGTCCTCGTGGGACTCCGCCCGGATGTTCAGCGGGTGCCGCATGTGGGTGCGGGCCAGGCCGATCACGGCCGACGGCATGGTTGCCGAGAACAACATGGTCTGGCGCAGCTCGGGGGTTTTGCGCAGGATCCGCTCGACGTCGGGCAGGAAGCCGAGGTCCAGCATCTCGTCGGCCTCGTCCAGCACCAGCACCTTGATGTGGCTGAGGTCGAGCACGCCGCGGTTGGCCAGATCCAGCAGCCGGCCCGGCGTACCGACGACGACGTCGACACCGGTCTTGAGGGCGTCGAGCTGCGGGTCGTAGGCGACCCCGCCGTAGATGGTCAGGATCCGCACGGTGCGCACGGTGGAGGCGGTCTCGAGGTCCTTGGCGACCTGGATGGTGAGCTCACGGGTCGGGGTGACGACCAGCGCTTGCGGCTTGCCGGGCGCGGCCAGCTCCTCGTAGTCGGCCTCGCCGGGGGAGATGGTGCGCTGCAGCAGCGGGATACCGAACCCGAGGGTCTTACCGGTACCGGTCCGGGCCTGGCCGATCAGGTCGGTCCCCATCAGCGCGACGGGGAGTGTCATCTCCTGGATCGGGAAAGGCTCGATGATGTTGACGCGATCGAGCGCGTCGCAGATCTCGGGCAGGACCCCGAGCTCTCGGAAGGTGGTCAGGCTGATCGCCTCTCACATGCTTGTGCGGACAGTTGCAACAGTGGCCGGGTGGGCGTGGCTGCCCTACTTTTCACGGCGCGGGACACTGTGCAAGCGGCTCGCACCAGCTGCCCATCTGGGCGCGTCACCGGCGAAACACCGTCCAGTGTAGCCGGAACGGCCGCCACGACCGCCTCGTCGCTTCGCGGTCCGGCTTCCCTCGACAGATAGTGTGCCGCTCATGACCGAGCATCGCGAGGGAATCAGACAAAATAGTCCGACTTGGAGCCTCGCGAACACCGCAGCGAAGCGAGGATGTTCGTGAGTGAATTGACGGCCTTCGATGATCCCGCCTACCGGGCCGCGGCGGTGGATCTGCTCGGAGTTCTCGCGTACGGCGAACTGACCGCGTTCGAGCGGATCGCCGAGGACGCCAAGCTCGCCCCGACCCTCGATGACAAGGCCCAGTTGGCCCAGCTCGCGACCACCGAGTTCGGCCATTTCGTGCAGTTGCGGGACCGCCTGGTCGCGCTCGGAGTGGACCCGATGGACGCGATGCAGCCGTTCGTCACCCCGCTGGACGCGTTCCACGACCACACGGCGCCGTCGGACTGGCTCGAGGGCCTGGTGAAGGCGTATGTGGGCGACGGTCTGGCGAACGACTTCTACCGCGAGGTCGCGGCGTACGTCGACGCGGAGACCCGGGCGCTGGTGCTCGAGGTGTTCGCGGATTCCGGCCAGGCCGAGTTCGTGGTGGACCGGGTGCGGGCCGCGATCGAGGAGGACCCGAAGCTCGGTGGCCGGCTCGCGCTCTGGGGCCGCCGGCTGGTCGGCGAGGCGCTCAGCCAGGCACAGCGGATCGCCGCGGACCGAGACCCGCTGGCGGCGCTGCTGGCCGGCAGTGTCGACCGCCCGGGCCTCGACCTGGCTGCGATCGGCCGGATGTTCACCCGGCTGACCGAGGCCCATACCGCCCGGATGAACGCCCTCGGCCTGCAGGCCTGAAAAGCAGAGCGGCCGCCTGCCCCGATCGGGGTGGCGGCCGCTGTGGTGGTGCTGCTCAGACTTTTGCCTTGCTGTTGCGCGAGGAGATGAACGCGACGACGATCGCGGCGCAGATGATCTGGATCAGGTACTGGATCCAGTCCGGGCCTGACGTGTCCTTGACGCCCAGGAAGTAGGCGATCAGGCCACCGAGGAAGGCGCCGATGCCGCCGCCGAGAATGGTCCAGCCGAGGCTGATGTTCTGCTTGCCCGGGAGCACCAGCCGGGCCAGCGGCCCGAAGATGACTCCGGCGATGAGGCTGACGATGATCATCCAGATCCAGTAACCCACGATTCCTCCTTGAGGGATGGCTGACCTGCGGCGATCTGGTGCCCAGCGGCCCAACAGACCACCGAACGTGCAGGTCTAACCCTCATGGTCCTCGCTTCGTCGCACTCTGCAACCAGGACACGCGACAGTTGCCGGACCGATGCCCGACCCAGCCGGGAACCGGCTCAGATGGCGCCGAAACCGACCTTGCGGATCGAAACCTCGCCGATCTCCACGTAGGCGAGCCGGTCGGCCGGGACGAGCACCTTGCGGCCCTTCTCGTCCGTCAACTGCAACAGACCGGACTTGCCGGCGAGAGCGTCCGCGACGGCCTGCTCGACCTCTTCGGGGCTCTGCTCGCTCTCGAGCACCAACTCGCGATTGGCGTGCTGAACGCCGATCTTGACCTCCACGAAACCCTCCCGGGCACGTTCCGACCGGCGGCTCTCGCCGGTACCCGATTCGAGCCTATCCGCTGCGGGCCCGGGCTTCTCACCCGTCCGCCCAGAGCAGAACATCGCCGGGCCCCGCAGCGGTACGCAGTACGGGGGAATGTGTCAGCTCTCGGTGCGGGGGAAGCCGCGGATGCCGCGCCAGGCGAGGCTGGCGACCAGGTCGGCGGCCTGCCGCTGCTCGAGGGAGGAGTTCTCCGAGCTGAGCCAGTACCGCGCGCTCACCTGGGCCATCCCGACCAGGCTGACCGCGAGCACCATCGACTGCTCCTTGCTCAGCCCGGCGTCCGCGCTGATCACCTCGGAACAGGCCTCGGCGCACGCGTGGGTGACCCGGTCGACCCGCTCGCGGACGGCCGGCTCGTTGGTCAGGTCCGACTCGAACACCAGCCGGAAGGCGCCCTGGGCGTTCGCCACGTACTCGTAGAAGGCGTGGATCGTCGCTCCGACCCGCTCCTTGTTGTCCTCGGTCGAGCGCAGGGCGTCCCGCACCGACGCCACGATCGCCTCGCAGGAGGTGTCCAGCAGCGCGAGGTACAGCTCGAGCTTGCCCGGGAAGTGCTGGTAGAGCACGGGCTTCGAGACGCCGGCGCGATCGGCGATGTCGTCCATCGCGGCGGCGTGGTAGCCGTTCGCGACGAAGACCTCCTGGGCCGCCTCGAGCAGTTGCGCGCGGCGGGCCAGACGCGGCAGGCGGCTGCCGCGCTTGGGCGCAGTCTCCGGTGTCGTCGACACGTCGGCTCCTTCGGTGGTACGGCATCCGGCTGCCGGTGGCAGACGGTAGTTGAACCGAATCCTACCTAGCGGTAGTCATCCTCGTCGGACCCGCCGACCGGTCGGCGCTGCTCCCCGACATCGGCGGGGTCGGCTTCGAGCGGTACGTCGGTGCTGTCGTCGTCGGGTTCGGGGTCATCACCGGTCGATGGCAGGCGCTGCTCCACCACGTCGGCCTCGGGGGCCTCGTCGGGCAGTTCCACGTTGCTGGTCATCGCGCTCCTCTCGGGCGGCCACCCTCCGGTACCCAGAGTCGTGGCGGTTATGAAGGCAGCGGCTTCGGATCGTCGTACATCCCCTCCAGCACGTCGCCGTACTCCTCGATCCGGGCGAGCACGTCGGCGGGCAGGAAGGTCAGCTCGGCGGGATCGGTCGCGGCGGCCACCTCGTCCCAGTCGATCGGTGTGGACACCCTGGGCTCCTCCGCTCCCCGCAGCGAGTACGGCGCCAGGGTGGTCTTGGCGCTGGCGTTCTGGCTCCAGTCGATGAAGACCTTGCCGGGGCGGAGCGCTTTTGTCATGTTCGCCGTGACGTTCTCCGGCAGCGCCTCGGCGAGTTGCTCCGCCAGTTGCTTGGCGAAGGCACTGGCGGCGCGGGACGGGGCCGGCTCGATCGGCACGTACAGGTGCATGCCCTTGTTGCCGGAGGTCTTCGGCCAGCCCTCCATCCCATAGTGGCTCAGCAACTCCCGCAGGGCGAGAGCGACGTCGCAGCAGTCCACGACGGTGGCTCCCGGGCCCGGGTCCAGGTCGAACACGACCAGGTCGGCGTGCGGGGCCCTCCCAGTGTCGGACAGCCCGATCCGCCACTGCGGGACGTGCAGCTCGAGCGCGGCCAGATTGGCGAGCCAAACGATCGTCTGGATGTCGTCGGCGATCACGAAGTCCGCCTCGTCCCGGCCGGTGGAGCTCCCCGGGGTGGGCAGGGTCACCGTGCGCACCCAGTCCGGCGTACCGCGGGGTGCGTTCTTCTCGAAGAAGTACGCCGCGCCGGTGCCGTCGGGCCACCGCTTGCGGGTGAGCGGCCGGTCCGACAGGTGCGGCAGCAACTGCGGAGCGACCTGCAGGTAGTAGTCGATCACCTCGGCCTTGGTGAAGCCGACTTCCGGATAGAGCACCTTGCCGAGGTTGGTGAGCTTCATCGTCTGCCCATCAACTTCGGTCGTCAGCTGCTTCGGTCCCGCTGCCATGAGACCTAGCATGGCCTAGTGGAGAGTTACGGGGCAGTAACCGGCGCTTCGGTGCCGTTGGGGGCGCAGGAATGGCCGGCCCGGACGGTGCCGGTCTCGGGTGTCGACCTGCTGGTGAGGGACGTGCCTGGAGCGAGCAAGGATCTGCCGCCTGCGCTGTTCGTGCACGGGCTGGGCGGGTCGTCGCTGAACTGGACGACGATCGGGCTGCTCCTGAGCGACACCGTGCGCGGTATCGCGCCCGACCTGCCTGGCTTCGGGCGTACGCCGCCCGTACCCGGCCTCGGGGGTCTCACCCGCCAGGTAGACGTCCTCGATGAGTTGGTGGACCGCGAGATCGACGAGCCGGTGCATCTGTTCGGCAACTCGATGGGCGGAGCCGTCGCGGTCGCCTTCGCCGCACGCCGGCCGGACCGGGTGAAGTCGCTGACCTTGATCTCTCCCGCGCTGCCGCACCCGCGCGCCTCCGCCGTCTCGCTGTGGTTCCTCGCACTCGCGACCCCGCGTCTGGGTGAGGTCGTGCTGGACCGGTCGCGGCGGATCCCGTTCGACCGGCGGCTGCGGGCGTCGCTGGTGATGATCTACGGCGATCCGGCAGCACTGTCGCCGGAGACGCTCGAAGCCCACGCCGCCGAACTGCGCCGGCGCGACGCCGAGGCCTGGTACCCGCAGGCGACGGTGGAAGGCGCCCGCAGCATCCTGCGGGCGTACCTCACCCCGCCGCGCAGGTCGTTGTGGGCCGCCGCGGCGCAGGTTCGTTGCCCCGTCCTCCTGGTGTACGGCGGTCGCGACCGGCTGGTCGACTCCCGGATCCGCACCAAGGCGCAGAGCACCTTCCCCGATGCGCGCCTGCTCTACCTGCCGAGCTCCGGCCACGTGGCCCAGATGGAGCATCCCCAGGAAGTCGAGCAGGCGTTCCGTCAGCTGATCCGCTAGCAGCGGTAGGAGGAACGCGGTACCCGACTTCGGTAGCTGTCGTGGGGCGCGGTGTCATCCGCTCGGATGATCCTGCGCCGGATTCGAGGTGCGCGGACCTCACGCAGTACAAGTGAGACAAACGTCCCGGGATGCGGACCTCGCGGGGTCGGGCTGGTGTGGTGCGGGAACATGGAGAGCGGATGGATGGTTGAAACCCGGAGATCCGCCATTTTCCCGCTGACTAGGAGCGACAAGTGTCACTGCCCCCGCTGGTCGAACCGGCCGACGAGCTGACCATCGACGAGGTCCGCCGGTATTCGCGGCACCTGATCATCCCCGAGGTCGGGATGGCCGGTCAGAAGCGGCTGAAGAACGCCAAGGTGCTGGTGATCGGCGCCGGCGGCCTCGGCAGCCCAGCGCTGCTCTACCTGGCCGCGGCCGGTGTCGGCACGCTCGGCATCGTCGAGTTCGACACCGTCGACGAGTCGAACCTGCAGCGCCAGATCATCCACGGCCAGTCCGACATCGGGAAGTCCAAGGCGCAGTCGGCCAAGGAGTCGATCCTCGAGGCGAACCCGTACACGAACGTCGTCCTGCACGAGACCCGGCTGGACAACGACAACGTGTTCGAGATCTTCGAGCAGTACGACCTGATCGTCGACGGCACCGACAACTTCGCCACCCGGTACCTGGTGAACGACGCCGCGGTACTGCTCGGCAAGCCGTACGTCTGGGGCTCGATCTTCCGCTTCGACGGCCAGGTCAGCGTGTTCTGGGCCGAGCACGGCCCGTGCTACCGCTGCCTGTACCCCGAGCCGCCGCCGCCCGGCATGGTTCCGTCCTGCGCCGAGGGTGGAGTGCTCGGTGTGCTGTGCGCGTCGATCGGCGCCGCGCAGGTGACCGAGGCGATCAAGCTGCTCACCGGGATCGGCGACCCGTCGCTGGGCCGGCTGAACATCTACGAGGCGCTCGACCTGAACTGGCGCGCGCTGAAGGTCCGCAAGGACCCGAACTGCGCGATCTGCGGCGAGAACCCGACCGTCACCGAGCTGATCGACTACGAGAGCTTCTGCGGCGCGATCACCGAGGAGGCGGCCGACGCGGCCGTCGGCTCCACCATCTCGGTGAAGCAGCTGAGCGAGTGGATCAAGCTGAAGGACAACGGCGAGAAGGACTTCGTGCTGATCGACGTCCGCGAGCCCAACGAGTACGAGATCAACAGGATCCCGGGCTCGGTGCTGATCCCGAAGGCCGACTTCCAGACCGGCGTCGCCCTGGAGAAGCTCCCGCAGGACAAGCAACTGGTCTTCCACTGCAAGTCCGGCGTCCGCTCCGCCGAGGTCCTCGCCATCGCCAAGGGCGCCGGTTTCTCCGACGCCGTGCACGTGGGCGGCGGCGTAGTCGCCTGGGTCGACCAGATCGACCCGTCCCAGCCCTCCTACTGACCACCCACAACAGCCCCGCCCGCACTCCGGTACGTGGCGGGGCCGTTGTCGTCTAGAGGCTGGGCACCTTCCGTTCCCGCTGGTCGGCGATTTGGACTGTGTGCATTCCGACGGACTCGTAGAGGTCCAGGGCGGGGGTCGGGTTGTTGGTGTCGACGTGCAGCAGGGTGCCTTCGAGGCCGGCGGCCGCATCCGTCGCGAACGTATGACCGGCAGGAAGCGCATCCGTCCCGCCATGGTGAAGCGGAACGGGTTCAGGAAGCGGCGTGGTTGTCCCCTCCGGCACGTACTGTCGGAGCATGTGCAGAAATATCACCGTTCTCCGGGGACTGGAGCCGTCGGCGACCTCGGAAGAGATCTATGCGGCGGCCCTGCAGTATGTGCGCAAGGTGACGGGCGTCGGCTCGCTCAGCGCGACCACCCGTGGTCCGATCGAACGCGCGGCCGCCGAGGTCGCCAGGATCACCGAGGCGTTGCTCGAGGAGATGCCGGAGCGCCGGGTGCCGCCGCAGACGGTGCCACCGCTGCGCCGGCCCGAAGTACGGGCTCGTCTCGGTCTGGACTGACAGACTGCAGCCTGTGAGGCACATCGTGGTGGACGACCGGCGACGCCAGGGGTTCGTCTTCGCCCTGATGATCGCCGGCATGATCCTCGCGCTGCTGTGTGTGAACACGGTCCGCCGCCGTGCGGACGAGTGCGCCGCCGTGCTGCCGCCGGCCACCTACGTGGTCGGCGTCATCGCCCTGATCATCGGACTGGTCGCTCTCGTCCTGCTCGTCCGCTGGTTCGCCCGCGGTCCTCAGGCGATCGCCGTGGTCCTCTTCATCACCGCGGGGGCGGGCGTCGTCTTCGAGGTCTTCGTGCTGATCACCGCGATCCTCGAAGGCCGCCCCGACTGCGGCTGAAACCCTGGGCAGCAGGGGAGCCTGGGCGGTAGGTTGCCAGGTGGAAAACCTTTACCGAGGAGGCGGCGAATGCGGTTCGCGATCAAGACCCGGCCCGAGCACACCACCTGGCAGCAGTTGCGCGACGTGTGGATCGCGGCGGACGAGTTCGAGATCTTCGAGTCCGCCTGGCACTGGGACCACTTCTACCCGTTGAGCGGCGACATGACCGGACCGAACCTGGAGGCCTGGACGTCGCTGGCGGCGCTCGCGCAGGCGACCAAGCGGATCAGGGTCGGCTGCCAAGTGACCGGGATGATCTATCGCCACCCCGCCGTGCTCGCGAACATGGCGGCGACCACCGACATCATCTCCGGCGGCCGGCTCGAGCTCGGCGTCGGCGCCGGCTGGAACCAGATGGAATGCGACGCGTACGGCATCGACCTGCCGCCGCTGAAGGAGCGCTTCGACCGTTTCGACGAGGGCATGCAGGCGCTGATCGCGCTGCTCACCGAGCCGGTCGCGAACTTCGACGGCCAGTACGTCAAGCTCACTGACGCGTACTGCGAACCGAAGGCCGTGCAGACCCCGCACCCGCCGATCACCATCGGCGGCAAGGGACCCAAGCGCACCCTGCGAGCGGCGGCGCGCTGGGCCCAGCAGTGGCACGTGATCGTGCCGGGCCCGGAGGAGTGGAAGCCGCTCAAGGAGATCCTGGTCGGTCACTGCGAGGACGTCGGCCGCGACCCGGCCGAGATCACCTGCTCGGTGAATGTCCGCGTCGACCCGGACCAGCCGCTCGACCAGGCGGTCGCCGAGGCCGCGGTGTGGGGCGAAGCAGGCGTCGACCTCGTCATCTTCAACCTCCCTCTCGACGCTCCGCCGTCGGTTGTCGAACCCCTCGCGAAGGCCTTGGCGCCGCTCGCCTGAACCCGTCGGGGAACTGTCGGCGGGGACGGATAGCGTGAGCGGCGTGGATCGGGAGGAGTACGTCGAGGCCGTGTTGCTGGCGGTCGAGTCGATCCCGCCGGGCAGCGTCGCGACGTACGGGGACATCGCGGCGTACGTCGGGCAGGGCGGGCCGCGGCAGGTCGGCGCTATCATGCGCGAGTACGGCGGGGGAGTGCCGTGGTGGCGGGTGATCCGCGCCAGCGGGGTGCCCGCGGACGAGGTCGGCGACGAGCAGCTCCAGCTGTTGCGCGGTGACGGGGTCCGAGTCACGAACGGCAAGGTGGATCTGCGCGTGGTGCGCTGGGATCCCGAAAATCCAGGGGACTAGGTGCGCGTTGGTTGACAGACTGCCAGGTGTGACAAGCGACAGGTGGTCCGTCGAACTCGCATCGGTGAACTCCCCGGAAGCCCTCGGGTTGCTGCGCGAGTACTTCGTCGACGTCGCCGACCGGTACTTCCTGCTGCACGACGGCCGCCGGGCGACTTCCGAGGAGGTCGAGGCCGCACTCGTGGATTCCCCCAGTGCCGACCTCGCCCCACCGACAGGTGTCTTCCTCCTCGGCTGGTACGACGCCCAGCTTGCGGGGTGCGCCGGCCTGCGGCTCGAGGAGAACCGCACGGTCGAGCTCACCCGCGTCTTCGTCCGCCCGGCCTTCCGCGGTACGGGCGGTGGCCGCGCCCTGCTGGCCGCCGTCGACCAGACAGCCCGCAACCTCGGCGCCACCCGCATCATCCTCGACACCCGCCTGGATCTCACCGAAGCCCGAACCCTCTACACCACGACCGGCTACCAGGAGATCCCCGCCTACAAACAGGACAAGTACGCCGAGATCTGGTACTCCAAAGCCCTCGTGTGACCCCGCCCACTCCGACAGCCCCTTGAGCTCAAAGGCCTTTGGTAGCTGGCGTTCGAGGTGTCCGCAGTGCGGGCGGTTCGGGGGTTGCGGCGGGTGCTGGAGGGGATTGTCGGTGGGGTCTGATGGGATGTGGCGGTGGTCAGTCGAACAGGGTCCAGGTATCGGTTGGTGCGGGGTGACGGGCGGGAAGCCAGGGTCACTCAGGCACCGTTGCTGGACCCTGATCAGCGGGCTGTGGTGGATCATCCCGGCGGGCCTCTACTCGTGCTCGCCGGACCGGGGACGGGGAAGACGACGACGCTGGTCGAGGCCGTCGTCGATCGGGTTGCCAACCGCGGGTTGAGCCCGGACGAGGTGCTCGTGCTGACCTTCGGACGGAAGGCGGCGACCGAGCTCCGGGACCGGATCACCGCCCGCCTCGGACGGACCACGCGGGCGATGCCGTCCATGACGTTCCACTCGTTCTGCTATGCGCTGCTGCGCAGGTTCACCCCGGCCGACGCGTTCGACGTACCGCTGCGGTTGCCTTCCGGTCCCGAGCAGTCGCTGCGGTTGAGCGAGGCGCTCACCGGGAGTCGCGAGGTCGGCGTGGTGCACTGGCCGGGCAGCCTGCATCCCGCTCTCAAGACCCGCGGGTTCACCGACGAGGTGCAGGCCGTGATCGGCAAGGCGCGCCAGCTCGGACTGGACCCCGAGGACCTGTCGGCGATCGGGCATTCCGCGAGCCGGGCCGAGTGGGTCGCGGTCGGCGACTTCTTCGAGGAGTACCTGCAGATCCTCGACCACGAGCAGGTGCTGGACTACTCCGAGCTGATCCACCGCGCGGTCATCCTCGCCCAGCAGCCGCACGTCCAGGCCAAGCTCCGCGAGGAGTTCAAGGTCGTCTTCGTCGACGAGTACCAGGACACCGATCCCGGTCAGACCAAGCTGCTCCAGGCGATCGCCGGCGACGGCCGCGACCTCGTCGTGGTCGGAGATCCGGACCAGTCGATCTACACGTTCCGCGGTGCCGACGTGCGCGGCCTGCTGCGCTTCACCGACGAGTTCCGTACCGCGGACGGCGCCGAGGCCGCGCAGATCGCCCTCGCGACGACCCGCCGCTTCGGTACTACGCTGCAGCGCGTCTCCCGGAACGTGGTGAATCGCCTGGGCGTGCCAGGCACGCTCGACCGCGACACCTTCGAGCGGTTCCGCAATCCCGACGCGAGCTCCTCCGTCTACGGCAACGGCAAGGTCGAGGCGAACCTCTACTCCACCAGCGGAGCCGAGCTCGAGCACATCGCGGACCTCCTTCGCCGCGCCCACGTCCAGGACGGCGTCGGCTGGCACGAGATGGCGGTGCTGGTCCGATCCGGTAGCAGGTCGATCCCGCCCTTGCGCCGTGCTCTCGCGGCCGCGGGTATCCCGGTCGACGTGGCCGGCGACGAGCTCCCGCTGTCCCGCGAGCCCGCGGTGCGGCCGATGCTGCTGGCGCTGCGGGCGGTCGCGGATCCGGTCACGCTGACGGTCGAGGTGGTCAAGGCACTGGCGCTGTCCCCACTGGGTGCGATGGACGCCGGGCAGCTGCGCCGCCTCGCCCGCGTACTGCGGAAGCGCGATCGCGAGGCCGCGGGTGGTCAGCGGCTGCCGCGCTCGTCCGACGAGTTGCTCCGCGAGGCGCTGGTGAACCCGTTGCTCCTCGACGAACAGGCCTCCCCGGCGGAAGCGCGGTTCGTCGCGCTCGGTGAGAGGTTGCTCAAGGCAAGGAATATCGTGACCGCCGGGGCCGCGCCGGACGAGGTGATGTGGTCGCTGTGGTCCGAGTCGCCCTGGTTGCGCAGACTCCGCGGCCAGGCGAACAGCGGCGGCGAGGTGGCGCGCACAGCGAATCGTGATCTGGATTCCCTGTGCGCGTTGTTCGACGCGGCGAGCCGGGCCGAGGAGCAGGTCGGCTTCAAGGGCGTGTCGGCGTTCCTCAGCGAGCTGGAGCAGTTGGACATCGCCGGCGACAACCGGTTCGACGGGACGTATCGCGAGGCCGGCGTTCAGCTGATGACCGCGCACCGGTCCAAGGGTCTGCAGTGGCGGCTGGTCGTCGTGGCAAGTGTCCAGGAAGGCCAATGGCCGGACCTCCGGCGGCGGGGATCGTTGCTCGAGCCCGACCGGCTCGGACCGGACGGTCTGGTGGAGCCACTGTCGGCGGGCGCGTTGCTGGCAGAGGAGAGACGTCTTTTCTATGTCGCGATCACGCGAGCACGTGAGCGGTTGATCGTGACAGCCGTGCAGGCGCCCGAGGCTGACGGAGATCAGCCGTCGCGGTTGCTGGCCGAGCTCGACATTCCTTTGAAGCTGGTGGCCGGACGGCCGCGGCGCCCTCTGTCGTTGCACGGCCTGGTCGCCGATCTTCGGTGTGTGCTGGCCGATCCCGCGTCCTCGCCCGCGTTGAAGCGAGTCGCCGCCGATCGGCTGGCGCAGCTCGCGGACGCCGTCGACGATCGCGAGTATCCGTTGGTCCCGACCGCGGATCCACAGCGCTGGTGGGGAGTGCGCGAGCGGACCAAGTCGGAGCGCCCGGTTACGGACCCGGATCTGCCGGTGCCGTTGTCGGGGAGTGCGCTGACGACGATCGTGGACTGCCCGCTGCGCTGGTTCCTGCAGCGTCGCGCGGGCGGCGAGACACCGAGTACGTCGGCCATCGGGTTCGGCATGGTCCTGCACACGTTGGCGGACGCGGTTGCCACTGGCACGCTGCCGCCCGACACGGACGAGTTGAACGGGTGGCTCGACAAAGTGTGGACCCAGCTCGAGTTCGAGTCGTCGTGGATCTCCGACCGCGAACGGGTCGAGGCGGAGCAGGCGCTGCGCCGGTTCGTCGCCTGGCACAAGGGCCGCCCGGATCGCACGTTGCTCGGCACGGAAGTGGAGTTCGACGTACTGCTGCCCGACACGGACAAGCCCGGCGTGCGGGTCAAGGGCCGGATGGACCGGCTCGAGCAGGACGGCGACGGCGCGGTGCGGGTGGTCGACCTGAAGACCGGCCGCACAGTTCCGACCAAGCCCGCGCTCGAGCGGCACGTCCAGCTGGCCATCTACCAGCGGGCCATCGAGTCCCGCCAGATGAAGAAGCTCGGCGACGATCCTCGCAGCGGTGGCGCCGAACTGGTCCAGCTCCGCCACGACGACACCGGCCTCCCCAAGGTCCAGGGCCAGGCACCCCTCGAAGCCGACGAGGAAGGCCGCACCTGGCTGGACGAGGCCGTCGAGGATGCCGAGGCCATGGTCCGCTCCGAGGAGTTCGTCGCCAAACGCAACTCCGGCTGCGACCGGTGTGACGTCCGAGGCCTGTGTCCCATCCAACCCGAAGGCCGGGAAATCGTCTGATGCCCACCACCGCGACCAATCCCAGCGACCTCCACCGACGACCCTCAGCTTTCAGGAGGGTCGTCTGATGCGGGCACAGCTGAACACGACGGCTGAGTTGTGTGAGTTGCTGGAGATCCCGTTCAGTGACCAGCAACTGCAGGCGATCACCGCTCCGTTGGCGCCTGGAGTGATCGTGGCAGGCGCCGGATCAGGGAAGACGACGGCTATGGCTGCCCGGGTGGTCTGGCTGATCTGCACGGGACAGGTGCAGCCGGAGGAGGTGCTCGGACTCACCTTCACCAAGAAGGCGGCGAACGAACTCGACGTCCGGATCCGCGACGACCTCACCAAGGCCGGCGTGCTCGGTTCCAGCCTGCCGCGCGACCAGCACCCGATCCTGGCGGCCCACCTGCGCAGCAACATCCCGAACTGGGAGCCGGAGGAACCAGGCGAACCCGTCGTCTCGACGTACCACGCGTTCGCCGGCACGTTGATCGCCGAGCACGGACTCCGCCTCGGCCTCGAACCGGACGTGCGCGTGCTCGCCGACGCCACCAGGTTCCAGCTCGCGGGCCGCGTCGTGCGGCGGTCCAGCGGGCCGATCCGATTCGCGTCGCACCACGTGCCCACCCTGGTGAACTCCCTGCTCTCGCTGGATGGTGAGCTCGCGGACCACCTGCTCGGGGCGGACGAAGTACGGGCTCATGACGAGGCGGTACGAGCTGAGGTGGCCGCGGCGCGGAAGCAGACCGTCGAGGTCAGGAAGCTCGCCGAGACTGCGCTTAAACGGGGCGAGATCCTGCAGTTGGTCGAGGAGTACCAGGCCTACAAGACCGAGCGTGGCGTGGTCGACTTCGCGGACCAGATGGCGCTCGGCGCGCGGTTGGCGGAGGAGTGCCCCGAGGTCCCGGTGATCGAGCGCGCGCGGTACAAGGTCGTCCTGCTCGACGAGTACCAGGACACCTCCGTGTCGCAGCGACGGATGCTCACGGCGCTCTTCGGGCAGCACGGCCACCCGGTCACCGCGGTGGGCGACCCGTGCCAGGCGATCTACGGCTGGCGCGGCGCGTCCGTCGCGAACCTGGACGAGTTCCCCGAGCACTTCAAGAACGCGGACGGTACGCCGGCCACGCGGTACGTGCTGAGCGTGAACCGTCGCTGCGGCAGCAGGATCCTGGCCGCGGCGAACCAGCACGCCGCCGAGTTGTACGAGCAGCACCCGGGCGTGATCCCGCTGGAGGCGCCGCCCGAGGCGCCCGAGGGAGCGATCACGGTCGGGTTGTTCGAGACGCGCACGAAGGAGATCGAGTGGGTCGCGGACGCGATCGTCGCCGCGCACAAGACCCCGAACCGCCGGTGGAAGGACATCGGCATCCTGATGCGGACGAACGTCGACCTCAGCGCGGTGCACGAGGCGCTGATCGCCCGCAAGGTCCCGGTCGAGGTGGTCGGCCTCGGCGGCCTGCTCGCGCTGCCCGAGGTGGTCGACGTGGTGGCGACGCTGCAGGCGGTCAATGACCTGACCGCGAACGCGGCGATGCTGCGGATCCTGACCGGCCCCCGCTACCGGATCGGTCACCGCGACCTGGCCCTGCTGGCCAACCGCTCCCGCATCCTGGCCGATGCCGGCGATCGCCCGGCAGTCGACGACCTGGTCGCGGCGCTGGACGCGGCCGTCGCCGGGATGGACTCCACCGAGGTGATCTCACTCGCCGAAGCGGTCGACGACCCGGGGCCGGCCGGCTGGGGCTACTCGCCCGAGGCGCTCGAGCGTTTCAAGGAACTGTCCACCGAGTTGCGGGAGTTGCGCGCACACGCGGGGGAGCCGCTGCTCGATCTGGTACGCCGGGTGATCAGCACGATCGGCCTCGACGTGGAACTCACGGCGACACCGGATCACGTCGACGCCGGCCGGCGCGATCACCTGGCCGCGTTCCTGGATGCCGTCGGCAACTTCGTCTCCACCGAGTCGGACGGATCCCTCGACGGGTTGCTCGCGTACTTGGCGGCGGAGGAGGAGTATGCGGCCGGCCTCGACCTGGCCGTACCGAGCGAGGCGGACTCGGTGAAGCTGCTGACCACCCACCGGTCGAAGGGCCTGGAGTGGCCGATCGTGTTCGTGCCGACCCTGGTGAACAAGGTGTTCCCGTCGGATCGCGGCCGGGACAAGTGGACCACCAACGCGAAGGTGCTGCCCTGGCCGTTGCGGGGTGACGCGGACACCCTGCCGAACTTCCACGACCTGTCGAACGCCGGGCTGAAGGCGTTTGCCGATGAGTGCAAGGACGTGAACGCGCTGGAGGAACGCCGGCTCGGGTACGTCGCGTTCACCCGGGCGAAGGAGATCCTGGTCGCCACCGGGCACTGGTGGGGCCCGACGCAGAAGCGCCCGCGCGGCCCCTCGGCGTACCTGGAGGTGCTGAAGAAGCACGCCGGTGACCGGGTGGTCGACTGGGCGCCGCAGCCCGAGCTGAACGAGGAGAACCCGGAGCTCGCCGAGCAGACCATGGCACCGTGGCCCGCGCCGTACGACCAGGAGGCGTACCGGCGGCGGCTCGAGTCGGTCGCGCTGGTGCAGCAGGCCCGCGCGGAAGGGCCGTCGCTCGACGCGGAGGAGTCGCTGCTGATGGACGAGCTGGCGACAGTGGCGCGCTGGGACTCCGAGCTCGAACGATTGTTGTCAGAGGCAAGGGAAAGCCGGAGCCGGAAGGCGTACGACGTCGAGCTGCCGGCCGCGCTGTCCGCGACCCAGGTGATGCGGCTGGCGAAGGACCCGGACGGGCTGGCGGCCGACCTGGCCCGGCCGATGCCGCGCAAACCCAACCGGGCGGCGCGTTTCGGCACCCGGTTCCACGCCTGGGTGGAGAGTTATTTCGGGCAGCAGTTCCTGATCGACCCCGACGACCTGCCCGGCGCGGCCGACGAGGGGATCGTCGACGACACGGACCTGACCGAGCTGATGGACGCGTTCCGGGTCGGGCCGTACGGCGAGAAGATGCCGTACGAGATCGAGGCGCCCTTCGCCCTCGCGATCGGCGGCCGGGTGGTCCGCGGCCGGATCGACGCCGTCTACCAGGTGATCCGGCCGGACGGCTCCCGCGGCTACGACGTGATCGACTGGAAAACCAGCCGCTCCGAGACCGCCGACCCCCTCCAGTTGGCCATCTACCGAGTCGCCTGGGCCGAACTCCTAGGCATCCCCGTCGACCAGGTAGGCGCCGCCTTCTACTACGTCCGCACCGGCGACATCATCCACCCCGAAAGCCTCCCCAACCGCGACCAGTTGATCACCCTCCTGAACGGCTAACCCACCAGCTCGGAAGGAACAATCCGCACAGAGAACGGAAGCTTGGCCTCGAACACCTCGTCCCCTCGAACGAGCGCCTGCCCGGCATACCGTCCAGCGGACAGCTCCAGCACCGTCAGCTCGACGCTCTCTGGATCGAAGATCCAGTACGAGGTCACGCCGGCTTCTTCGTAGAGCCCTCGCTTGAGTAGCAGATCTTTCGCCCTGGTGGCCGGCGACAGAATCTCGACGGCGAGTAGGAGAGGACGCTCGATCGCCCGCTCGCCGACATCCTCTCTCCGGCACACCAGCACATCCGGCTGCAGGGACCGCCGCCCGTTGGGACGGAAGTCGAGCGGTGCGACGAAGACTTGCAGATCCGTAGGGCAAACGAGGCGCAGGCGGAAGCCGAGTTCGAGCACCGCGGTCTGATGGATCGGCAGCGGAGCGGGGGTCACCAGCAGTGTTCCATCGACGAGTTCGTATCGCATGCCGTCCTCTGGCAGTGCGTCGAGGTCGGCCATGGTGAACTGCCCTGGCTCAAGTGTCTGCACGTATTCCATGGTGCCTCCTTGTCGGTCATTCGACCAGGATTCCCACCTCCGGCCGAGTCGGAGAGGCCAGATGTCCAACTGCCCCACCATCTGCCCCGTGATGCCCTGGATTTCATCTCGTCAGGTCGGCTGGGCTCAGGTGGATGGGAAAAGGGAAGTCGGGGGTGAAGGTTTCTTCGCCCTGGACGACCGCCTCGCAGGTGTAGCCGGTGGGGGTTAGGTGGAGGACGGTCAGTTCTTGTTGGGTGGGGTCGAGGAGCCAGTAGGACGGGACGCCGGACTGTTCGTAGAGGTCGCGTTTCAGGACTACGTCGGTGATCCGGGTGGTGGGGGACAGCACCTCGACGGCGAGCAGAGCGTGTCGAACGTACTGCGGGCCCGCGTCGGCGCGGCGGCAGACGAGGAGGTCGGGGCGCAAGGACAACCGCCGGGTCGGGCGGAAGTCGAGGGAGCCGACGGCAACCAACTGGTCCGCCGGGCACGCCTCCTTCAACCGCACCATCAAGGCGACCACGGCCGCCCGATGCGCAGGCGGCTGGACCCCTGTCACCAGCAAACGGCCGTCCACTACCTCGTACCGCCGCCCGTCCCGCCCTCGCTCGCCACTCGCCGGCGCCCTCATGGCGTCGAGATTCGCCAGTCCTTCGATCACTCGACCAGCATCGCGGAAACCTGCCAATCGGTGCGGAAGTTATCCACAGCCGAGGGCCAGTCTCCGCGCGCCAGTTAGCGGCGGCCGCTCGAGGGCGTCCATCGGTGAGGTCTGTACCGACCGACAGGTAGTACACGGGTTCCTTGCCAGACCCGTGGTGGGTCTACGTGCGGCGGAAGGCCAGCGCGGCCACCATTTCCTGTCCCTCGGTACGCCGACCCACTCCTGGCGTGCCTCGCGTGGAAGCCTCAGCCGGCGATCGGGCTCTCCAGGGTGCCGACGAACTGGAGGGAGTTGGAGACGTCGGTGAGGTCGACCATGTTTTGGTTGTTGCGGAGTTGCAGGCGGTTCAGGCAGGACAGGGCGAACTCCGGGGCGAACATGTCGTACTTCGCGAATGCCTCCGCCAGTTCGGGGGTCGCCTCCTGATACTCCCGCACTGCTGAGCGCACGACGGCCCAGAACTCCGCAGCAGTCAGCAGACCCTCCGCATCCAGCAGGGGCGAGAGGAACCGGAAGATGCAGTCGAACACGTCGGTGAAGACGGACAGCAGTTTCTCGTCGTCCGGGACGTCGGCAAAACGCACCCGCTCGGCGTCCGCCGGGATCTCGGTCGCCGGGCTCATCACGGCGATCTCCTCGGCGATGTCCTTCATGATCACCCGGACCGGCACGCCGTCCCGCAGTACGAGGATCAGGTTCTCGCCGTGTGGCATGAACACCAGTTCGTAGGCGTAGAAGCAGTGCAGCAACGGCACCAGGTACGCATCGAGGTAGGACCGCAGCCAGTTCGCGGGAGCCAGCCCCGAAGACCGGATCAACACGGCCGCGAGCGACTTCCCGTGCCGATCGACGTGCAGCAAGCTGGCCATCGTCGCCAGCCGTTCGCCCTCATCGAGCGCGGGCACCGGACTCTCCCGCCACAACGCCGAGAGCATCTTGCGGTACGGCGAGGTCTTTGGCGTCGCGGCTTCGTAGTACAGGTTGTGATAGCCGACGGCGGCGATCTCCCGGAGTACAGAGAACCCGTACCGCTTGAGCACGACGTCGTTCTCCACCACGCCGTGCACCCAGTCGTTGATCGCCGGCGTCTTCTCCATGTACGTCGGTGACAGGCCGCGCATGAAGCCCATGTTGAGCACCGACAGCGCCGTCTTCACGTAGTTGCGCTCCGGGTGCGACCGGTTGAAGAAGGTCCGGATCGATTGCTGCGCCTGGTACTCGTCGTCACTGGTGCCGACGTGGATGATGTGCCGCTGCGCGATGTCCGCGGCGAACGTGATCGAGGTCTTGTTCTCCCACTGCCACGGATGCACGGGCATCAGGTGGTAGTCGGCCGGATCGGCGCCGGCGGCCCGGATCCGCTCGGCGAAGCGCTGCAGCACCGACGCCCCGAGTTCGTCACGGAGCATGCCCTCGTAGGTGATCGTCTCGCTGTGAGAGACCGTCGCGCGCTCCTTCCGTACGGCGAGCCACACCAGCCAGACGGGTTGTTCCGCCTCGGGCGCGAAGGCGCGGTAGTCCGTCACGCCGAACCCGAGCCGCCCGTTGTTCGCGACGAAGCACGGGTGTCCTTCGGTCATCGCGGACTCGATCGTCTGGAAGTCGGCCCCGGCCAGGTCTTCGGCGGTCAGGTCCGGCTTGGACAGCTTGTACGCCGTACTCGCCAGCGTGCTGCTGATCTCCTCGAGGTACACCGGCAGCATCTCCGCACCGATGCTCAACTGCTCGTGGAACTCGGTGATGAAGTCCAGCGCGTCCACGGCCGCGGCAATACCCTCGACGGTGCGGGTGATGCTCGCCGCGTCCACCTCCCAGTGGTTCAGCGGGTAGAGCCTGGCCTCGAAGTAGTACTCGCTCGGGCCGGCCGCGACCCGATAGCCCTTGCCGGAGGCAACTGGCTCGAGGAGTCGCTCGTGGGTGAATTCGGCGAGCGCCTTGCGGACCAGCGCGCGGTTGGCGACGGCCCAGCCGGCCGGGTGGAGATGTGCGGTCAGATCGGTCATGGTCACCCTGCCTCGGTCATCGGGACGGTCGCGTAGACGGCGTGGGCGTACTGGTCACGGGTGCAGAAGCTCAGCCAGGCCTGCTTGTCCGGCAGGGCGACGATGCTGTGCCTGTGGAAGCCCATCCGCTCGTTCAGGGCCTGGATCTTGGTGTTGCGGATGTCCGGCTCGACCACCACCCGGTCCACCAGCGGGTCGCTGAACAGGTAATCGAGGATCGTCTCGAACACCGCGCCGGTGAACCCGGGCGCGCGCTGCCCAGGCTCGGGCGGGGCGACCAGGACGTGCATGCCGATGTCACCTGGCGCCGGCGTGTAGGCGCGGCCCACCGCGTCGTACGCGGGGTCGTAGCGCTCCATCAGGAAGGCCGGTCGGCCGTCGTGCTCGCCGAGGAAGGCCTGGTGGTGGCCGGTCTGCTGGATCCGCTCGTACTCCGCGCGCACGTCGGCGACCGAGGCGGTCAGCATGCCCCAGTACTGCGCGTACGGCTGGGTGACCCAGCTGTGCAAGGTGGTCACGTCCAGGGACAGGTCGAACGGGCGGAGGCTGAGGGTGCCGACCCCGGCGGCGAAACGCCGGAAACTCGGCTCGGGCAGTGCACGGGTCATGGCGGACTCTCCAGTGGCTGCACAGTCGGGCGGGCCTGTTAGCTAAGGCTTACCTTAGTAGATAGCTGACCCTGCATCGAATCCGGTCCGTATCCCGGGGCCGTCCCTGCCCGTCGGAACGGGTATGACGCTTCAGGATGTAGTCGTGACGGAACCACTGGATCTGCCCGCGATCAGAGCGGCCCGGCAGGCACAGACGGAGTTCCTGGACCGGCTCGAGCCGCTCCGGAAGGATCTGTACGCCTACTGCCGTCGGCTGACCGGCAACGCCTTCGACGCCGAGGACCTGGTGCAGGAGTCTCTCGCACGCGCCTTCAACCAGGCCGCCCAGGCGCACAGCCCGATCGAGAACCCCAGGGCCTGGCTGTTCCGCGTCGCCACCAACGCGTACGTCGACAGCTACCGCAGGCAGCACCCGGTGCCCGCGGAACTCCCGGACCGGGCTGCTCCGGCCGCAGCGGACCCCGCGGAGGTGCGGGACGCGTGGAGGGAGTTGGTGACGCTGCTACCTCCACAGGAGCGTGCTGCGCTCGCGCTGAAGGACCTGTTCGGGTTCACCCTCGCCGAGGTGGCCGAAGTACTGCGGACCACCACCGGCGCGGTGAAGGCCGCACTGCATAGGGGTCGGGGCCGCCTCGAGGCCGAGGACCGGGCGAGGTCGCTCGCGGTGCGGCCGGAGCCGGATCGACGTTTGCTCGATGCCGTGGCCGACGCCTTCACCGCGTACGACGTACCGCGGCTGACCGCGCTCCTGCTGGAGGACGCTGACAGCGAGATCCTCGGCATGCTCACGGAGTACGGCGCCGACCAGATCCGCCGCGGCTCGATCGAGCACACCCTCGACCCGGCCACGCCGTACCGCTACACAGCGCAGGTCCAGACTGTCTGGGACGAGCCGGTGCTCGTCATCCGCCGGGTCCAGGACGGCACCTCGGCTCTGAACGACCTCATGCGCCTCACCACGGAGGACGGCAAGGTCCGCTCGATCCGCTGGTACTTCTTCTCCCCGAACTTCCTCACCGAGCTGGCCGAAACCCTGGGCGAGCCGGTCCTGACCAACGGCCACCACTACTGAGCAACAGTCTGGCGGAGGATGCGGGAGGTAGCCCGTGAGGCGGATGCAGGCGTAGGCGGGCGGTCCTAGGTTGGGAGCATGTTGATCGCAGAGGATCTCTTGTTGCTCCTGTATGACGACGAGAGCGGGAAGCCCATCACCGGGTCGCCTGGGCTGGATTACGCGCTGGCCGGGGCCGTGCTGATCGAGTTGACGCTGCTCGGCAAGGTGGACATCGCCGGCGCGGGGGAGGCGGCCAAAGAGGGTCGGCTGAAGGTGCTCGACACCTCGCCGACCGGTGACCCGGTGCTCGACGAGCGGCTCGCCCTGCTCGCGGACAAGGCCGGGCAGAAGCCGAAGAACCTGATGGGCAAGCTGTCGAAGAAGCTGCGCGACCAGTTGCTCCAGCGGCTGGCCGAGCGCGGCGTTCTCGAGGCGGACAAGGGCAAGGTGCTCGGGTTGTTCCCGGTCACGCGGTGGCCGGCCAAGGACGCGCAGCACGAGGCGCAGGTCCGTGCCGCGCTGGAGAACGTGCTGAAGCTCGGCACCCAGCCCGACGAGCGCACCGCCTCGCTGGTCGCGCTGCTCAACGCGCTGAACGTAGTACCGAAGGTGGTCACGGATGCCGTCGACAAGAGGGCGTTGAAGCGCCGGGCCAAGGAGATCTCCGAGTCCGACTGGGCGGCCGAAGCAGTCCGCAGGGCGGTCCAGGAGATGCAGGCCGCGGTCACGGCCGCCATCGTCGCCAGCTCCACCGCCGCCACAGCGGGCGGTTCCTAGCAGAAGAGGGACCGGCGTCGACCCGCGACGACGGTCCCTCCGAGCACTCACTCCGCCTGGCAGTTCGCCTTGCAGAGCTTGTCCGTCAGCGTCAGGTGCGCGCCCGGCTCGTCGGTGTCGACCTCGACCGACCACTCGACCTGCCAGTTCCCAGCGGTCAGCTGGGCGGTGGTCTTGCCCGTCTGCTGTCCGAACCAGTCGGTGATCTGCTTGCGCGGGTTGATGTGCGCGTACTCCAACGCGGCCGGAAGCGCTGTGGAGATGTTGGCCGTCGCGGCCGCTGCCGGGCCGGTCGAGTGCAGCGAGACGACCGGAGGCCGCTCGTGGTCCCCGGTGAGTACCCAGACCGCTACTGGCCCCTGGGTGCAGATGGCGTAGACGCCGTCGTTGGCGCACTTGTAACCCGCGCCGGCCATCGCCTTGACGACGTTCGCAGCGGTGAGGTCCGCCAGCAGTTCTTCCGTCGGCTGGTCGGTCGGTTGACCTGGCGAGCTCGCGGCCGTCGGGCTGCCTCCACCCGGGGCCGGCGTCTCGCCGGAGTTGTCGTCGGAGCTGGAACAGGCCGTGGTGCCGACGAGCAGGGCAGTGCTCACCAGGGCTACGGCGACCCGGTTCAGACCGGTACCTCGATCGCCGCGTCCAGGGCGATCGTGATCATCTCCGAGAAGGTGGTCTGCCGCTCCTCGGCGGTCGTCTCCTCCTTGGTGATCAGGTGGTCCGACACGGTCATGATGCCGAGCGCGCGGCGGCCGAACTTCGCGGCCAGCGTGTAGAGCGCCGAAGCCTCCATCTCGATCCCCAGCACGCCGTACTCCGCTGTCCGCGCCACGAGGTCCGGGCGGTCGTTGTAGAACAGGTCTCCGGAGAACACCTGGCCGACGTGCACGTTCAGCCCGGCGGCCTCCGCGTTGTCCACGGCCGCGCGGAGCAACTGGTAGTCCGCGGTCGGCGCGTAGTCGATGCCGTGGAAGCGCAGCCGGTTCATCTGCGAGTCGGTGCTCGCCGACATCGCCACGATCACGTCGCGGAGCTTCACCTTCTCGGTCAGCGCGCCGCAGGTCCCCACCCGGATCAGCGTCTGCACGTCGTACTCCGCGAACAGTTCGTTCGCGTAGATCGAGGCCGACGGCTGGCCCATGCCGGAGCCCTGCACGGAGACCCGCTCACCCTTGTAGGTGCCGGTGAACCCATACATGTTCCGGACCTCGTTGTAGAGGCTCACGTCGGACAGGTACGTCTCGGCGATCCACTTGGCCCTCAGCGGATCCCCGGGGAACAGCACGCGCGGCGCGATCTGCCCCTTCTCGGCGGCGATGTGAATACTCATGGACGGGATGCTCTCACGAGGGGTGGGCAGGGCGCGGCACGCCGGTGCGGGCGTGCGGCCGATCGAGATACGTTGAGGATGTGGCCTACTCCATCACCCCAGGTTCCCTCGCACTGTCCCGTTCCGTTCTCGACCGAGCCGCCGACCGACGGCGGGACGATGAGTGGTTGGAGAAGGCGTGGGCCGCTCCCGACACGCAGGTCGCGCTGGTGGCCGGCGACAAGCTCGCAGTGGAGCCCGACCGCACCTCCCTGCGCCTGGTGTCGCCCTCTGCCGCGCCGGACGGCCAGCGCATCTTCCTGGGGATCGACCACGAGGCTGGGGCCGGCCAGACCGCCGACGGGCGGGCCGTGTTCGCAGTACTGCTCGATGATGAGCCGGACGAGTCGTACGCCGGGCTGCGAGAGATCGGTGGCGTCCTGAACGACAGGGAGGCCGGGATCGCGGTGAACGTGGTCGGTCTGGCCAACTGGCACCGCGTGCACACCCACTGCGCCAACTGCGGCGCCCACAGCGAGGTGATCGACGCAGGTCACGTACGGCGCTGCCCGGTGTGCGGGACCAGCCACTTCCCCCGGAGCGACCCGGCGATCATCGTGCTCGTCACCGACGACCAGGACCGCGCACTGCTCGGCCGGAACGAGGCCTGGCCGGAAGGCCGCTACTCGACGCTCGCGGGCTTCGTGGAGCCGGGGGAGTCGCTAGAGGCCGCAGTACGCCGGGAGGTGTTCGAGGAGACGGGTGTGGTGATCGGCGAGGACATCCAGTACGCCGGCAGCCAGCCGTGGCCACTGCCGTCCAGCCTGATGCTCGGCTTCTACGCCACGGCCACCGGCTACGACATCAGCGTCGACCAGGACGAGATCGTCGACGCCCGCTGGTTCAGCCGCGACGACCTCCGAGCCCTGATCGAAGCCGGCTCCATGGCCCTCCCCGGCAACATCTCGATCTCCCGCCGCCTCATCGAAGGCTGGTACGGCCAAGAACTGACCAGCAGCTGGTAACTCAGAACAGCAAGACGCGGCGCCGGCCCTGAGGGGCGCGGCGCCGCGTCTCGTAGTACTGCGGCTCAGGCGGCCAGCTTCTCGGCGACCTGGGCGAGCGACGGGTTCGTCATCGCCGTGCCGTCGGGGAAGACGATGGTCGGAACGGTCTGGTTGCCGTTGTTGACCTTCTCGACGATCTTCGCGGCGTCCGGGACCTGCTCGATGTCAACCTCGGCGAACTCGATCCCCGCGCGCTTCAACTGCCCCTTCAACCGGTGGCAGTAACCGCACCAAGGTGTCGAGTAC
This sequence comes from Kribbella qitaiheensis, assembly GCF_042657745.1. Taxonomy (GTDB): domain Bacteria; phylum Actinomycetota; class Actinomycetes; order Propionibacteriales; family Kribbellaceae; genus Kribbella; species Kribbella qitaiheensis. Next base: position 166,409 of record NZ_JBHSKE010000054.1, read on the forward strand.
ATCGTGAATGCCGCCATCGTGGCTCGCTCCGCATCTGCTCAGGGGCGGGCGCTCGGAAACTGTCCGGCGACCCGTCTAGGGTGGCTCTACCTTGTACTGGAACCTCGTCGGTCGGAGTGCTGTTCCCGCATGTCTCAGTCCGTGAGCGACATCACACAGGCCGCTTCCGGCCGGTCCGCCGACGCACTGCTCGAGGCGCTCGACCCCGAGCAGCGAGCAGTCGCGACCGCGCTGCACGGCCCCGTGGTCGTGATGGCAGGTGCAGGCACGGGCAAGACCCGCGCGATCACCCATCGGATCGCGTACGGCGTGCGCACCGGCACGTACGACCCGGCCCGGGTGCTCGCGGTGACCTTCACCCAGCGGGCGGCCGGGGAGATGCGCGGCCGCCTCGCCCAGCTGGGCGCGAATGGCGTCCAGGCCCGGACCTTCCACTCCGCGGCGCTGCGCCAGGCCAAGTGGTTCTGGCCGAAGGTGTTCGGCGGCGAGCTGCCGCCGATCATCGACCGGAAGTTCCCGCTCCTGACCGAGGCGGCGTCACGCTGCCGGGTGCGGGTGGACACGCCCGCGCTGCGCGACCTGGCCGGCGAGGTCGAGTGGGCGAAGGTGAGCAACGTCCGCCCCGACGACTACGCCCGCGTCGCCCCGCAGTCCGCCCGGGCGCTGGCAGCCTTCGACCCGGCCACGATCGCCCGGGTCTTCGCGGCGTACGAGGACGTCAAGCTGGAGCGCGGCCGGATCGACCTGGAGGACGTGCTGCTCTGCGCCGTCGCCCTGCTCGCCGAGGACGAGCGGGTCGCGGCCGAGATCCGGCGGCAGTACCGGACGTTCGTGGTGGACGAGTACCAGGACGTCAGCCCGCTGCAGCAGAGCCTGCTCGACCTGTGGCTCGGCGGCCGCGAGGACGTCTGCGTGGTCGGCGACCCGGCCCAGACCATCTACTCGTGGGCCGGAGCCGACCCGGAGAACCTGGTCCGCTTCGCCCAGCGTCACCCGTCGGCGGCCGTGATCAAGCTGGTCCGCGACTACCGCTCGACCCCGCAGATCGTCGACGTCGCCAACAAGGTCCTCGACGCCGCGGGCCCGTCCGGGCTGCCCGGCCGCGTCACTCTGCGCTCCCAGCGGGAGGCGGGTCCGGACCCGGTCTACCGCGAGTACTCCGACGAGGTGGCCGAGGCCGACGCCGTCGCCCGCGCGATCGCCCGCCTCCGGGACTCCGGTACCGCGTTGCGCGACATGGCCGTGCTGTTCCGCACCAACGCGCAGTCCGAGAACTTCGAGCAGGCTCTGGCCGAGCGGAAGATCCCGGCCATGCTGAAGGGTGCCGAGCGGTTCTTCGAGCGCGCGGAGATCCGGCAGGCCGCAGTACTGCTCCGTGGCCAGGCCAAGGCGGGGGACACCGAGGGCGTCGACCTGCTCGAAACGATCAAGGGCATCCTGGCCGGTGCCGGGTGGACCGAGGAGCCGCCGGCGGGCACCGGAGCGGTCCGGGACCGGTGGGAGTCGCTCAGCGCGCTCGTCACGATGGCCTCCGACTTCGCCGCGGCCAACCCGGACGCGGGGATCGTCGCCCTGATGGCCGAGCTCGACCGGCGCGCCTCGATCCAGCACGCGCCGCTGGCCGAGGGCGTCACGCTGGCCACGCTGCACGCGGCGAAGGGCCTCGAGTGGGGCTGCGTGTTCATCGTCGGCGCCCACGAGGGCACCCTGCCGATCAGCTACGCCCAGACGCCCGCGCAGGTGGAGGAGGAGCGGCGGCTCTTCTACGTCGGGGTGACCCGGGCGAAGGACCAGCTTTCGATCAGCTGGTCGACCTCGCGCTCGCCGGGCGGCCGCGGCACCAGGGGGCCGACGCGCTTCCTCGACCCGATCGGCGTCCGTACCTCGCGGACCAGCGACCGGGAGCCCTCGTCGCGAGCTCGGACTCCGCGGGCGGAGCGCTCGGACAAGCCGATCCCGAAATGCCGGGTCTGCGGCCGCGGCCTGACCGAGCCGGCCGCCCGCAAGCTCGGGCGCTGCGAGGACTGCCCGTCCTCGATGGACCAGAACCTGTACGACGCGTTGTTCGCCTGGCGGGCCGAGCGGGCCGCGGAGGAGTCGATGCCGGCCTTCGTCATCTTCACCGACGCCACGCTCACCGCGATCGCCGAGGCGCGCCCGACCGACGAGCGCGAACTGCTCCGGATCCCCGGCATCGGCCGGACCAAGATCAGCAAGTACGGCGAGCCTGTCATCAACATCTGCACCCGCTGACCCTGCTTCCGGAGTGGCCGTTCGCTTGTGGCAGCTCGCGATCGCATCGGGAGCCCGGGCGTGAACCAAACGGCCGCGTGAGATGTACTGCCGAAAAAACCGTTGCAGGGTTGGCGGAGCGAGAGGCACACTCGAAGGACAGGATTCTGCTGGTGGCAGACACCGGGGCCTTGCCAGGCAATCAGTTGACCTAGGCAACGATCTCGGAGGGTGCCGGAAGCGCGTCGGAGCGTGCTGAACAGCCGGATTTGGCAGCAAGTTCCGTCCACCCGGCGGCAACTTCCGGCCAACTTCAGAATCTTGCGATAAATAGTTTGCGGGCCTCGGCGAGGTCGGCGTACTGTTCTTTCTGCGGCTGAAGGCTGGCCGAAAACTTCAAACCATAGCGATGAGCTAGCCGCTCAGTTCGCCACAACGAGAGGAGGTGCCTTGGACATGATCACGAACATCACGCAGAAGCCGTTTGGCGTCACCGCGCTGCCGTGCGCCCCGATCCAGGGTGCCTCGCCGCGTCTGCACGTCGCGACCGTTGTGCTTATGGCCGTCAGCTCTGCCCAGGTCCAGGGCGCAGCTATCGGCGATGCGAAGTACGGCGGTCAGGGTTCTCGAGCATGGAGTCCACCGGTCTGACTCAAAGTCAGCCGGCACCTCCAAGGCCGCGGAACCCGAAAAGGGTCCCGCGGCCCTTTTGTTTGTCCGACACAGTTTTGCCGGCCACCAACCGGGTGGGCGGCGCCGCGACAACAGAGCAAGACAGTCACTCAGGAGGTGACCGGAATGAGCGTTAGCTTCCTCGATGCATTCACCGAGGTGGCAACAGCGCAGGACCTGCCCTGTCGGTCCTACGCACCGGAACTCTTCTTCGCCGAATCGCCGGCGGACGTCGAGTATGCCAAGTCTCTTTGCACCACCTGCCCGCTGAAGGCCGAGTGCCTGGCCGGAGCGCTAGAGCGTTCCGAGCCGTGGGGAGTGTGGGGAGGCGAACTGTTCGTCCAGGGTGTTGTGGTTCCGCGCAAGCGGCCCCGAGGGCGTCCACGCAAGTGCGACACCGTGACCGCAGCCTGATCTGATCCGACGAACCGAATCCCGAATCGAGACTACAAACCATGACGACCCAGACTTCACCCAGGAGAGTTGAAATGCATTTACTTCAAGAAGATCTTGCTCGTGCTCATTGTCGTTCTAAATTGCAGGACGCAGAGCAGAACCGGCGCTTCCACCTCGCGGCCAAGATGGCCAGGGCGCAGAAGCACGCCGAGCGGGCCACGGCACGTGCGGAGAGGGCCAGCGCAAAAGCGCGCCTCACCCTCGCGCGCCTGGTCTGATCCACCCGGCTCTCAGCCACCGGCCGGACCTCAACGGTCCGGCCGGCATGAGCTAGAAACACCCGGCTGCCGCGGCAGGAGCCGATCTCCAGACGCCGCGAGCAACCACAACCCCGCGACCGAGCACCCCGGGACCTAACCCTCCCGCCCGGCCGCGGCCCAGCCCGACCAACGAGTTCGGATCAGGGGACCGAACAACTTGGCCGAAGCTGCCCCCGAGGGGCGGCATCCACCGGATGCCGCCCCTCGGCACGTTCCGCCCTCGGCACGTTCTGGCCCCGGCTGGCCGCGCGGCCAGGCCCGGCCCGCGCTCGGCAACGCCGCCCGCGGCATCCGGCGCTGGGCCACCAACCTGCTCAGGCCCGATCCAGCCCGGGGTGAGCCGCGATCACCCCGCCACCCGCGGGGCTTGTCGGAGTGATCCGCCATCGTCCATGCCAGGGGGTTCCGCCAACGCCGAAGCCTCGCCGGTAGGCCGGTACGCCGGACAGGTCGTTCCTTGGCGTGGGCGCGGGTGGTTCCGCGGTCTCCGCTGCGTGATGGTGCTAGTCGGGATGGGGTGCGTCAAGAGGAGCCCTGTGTCAAGCCGCCTGTT
>NZ_JBHSKE010000055.1:0-1055 GCF_042657745.1 Kribbella qitaiheensis
AGCGCGCCTGCCGCGTAGAGAAGCAGGAACAGCGTTTCGCGGGCGGCCACGGATCGCCGCGGTGCGCGACTGGCGAGGTCAGGCATGGCCCGTTTGCGGGAGACCCAGAAGGTCAGTGCGGTGAGCAGCAGCACCTCGACGAGGACGAGGTTGGCGTCGACAACCCGACCGAGCGGTGTCCGGGCGGCGGCGCTCGGCCAGTCGAACGGCAACGTGTCTCCCGCCACCGCAAGAGCCAGTCCGTTGCAGGCCACCCAGCCCGCGGCGGCAAGGTGGACGCTGCGCTGGCGGAGCAACGCGCGGAGGCCAATGCGGCGCCCGGGTTGCGTCTCGGGCTCGTTGACGAGGGCCATGGCGGGGTCTCCAACACGTTTGGTAGCACGACTGTGCTACCACCGGAACGTAGCACGACTGTGCTATAAAGAGCCAGTGCCCAAGGTTGTGGACCCGATGGAGCGCCGCCGCGAGCTGGTCGAGGCTGTGCTGCGGGTGGTACGCCGCGACGGCCTGGAGCAGGCCTCGGTGCGCAACGTCGCCCGTGAGGCGGGGCTGTCGATGGGATCGCTGCGCCACTACTTCGTGAGTCAGTCCGAGCTGATGGTCTTCGCGTTCCGGACCGTCATCGACCGGATCGAGGCCCGCCTCGCGAGCCTGGAACCCGAGCCCGACCTGAGGAGGCGAGCAGAGCTCGTGTTGGCTGAACTGCTCCCGCTCGATGACGACCGGCGCGCCGAGAACGAGGTCTGGTTGGCCTTCACGTCCCGGGCCATGGTCGACCCGTCGCTTCGGGCCCTGCGAGACGAGGGCTACGCCGCGCTCGAGGCCGGCTGTCGAGCCTTGCTCACCGACCTCTCGGCGGCCGGCCTCGCCCCGACCGACGCTACGGCTGAGGCTGAGCGGCTGCACGCCTGGCTCGACGGACTCGCAGTGCACGCAGCCATGCGGCCAGACATCCACACGGCCGAGAAACTGACAGCCGCCATCACATATCACCTCGACGCGCTCGCGACCGAAGGAGCCGTTGCTCTGCGGGGCCAGCGGTCGTGTTAGAGCCG
>NZ_JBHSKE010000056.1:0-1055 GCF_042657745.1 Kribbella qitaiheensis
AGCGCGCCTGCCGCGTAGAGAAGCAGGAACAGCGTTTCGCGGGCGGCCACGGATCGCCGCGGTGCGCGGCTGGCGAGGTCAGGCATGGCCCGTTTGCGGGAGACCCAGAAGGTGAGTGCGGTGAGCAGCAGCACCTCGACGAGGACGAGGTTGGCGTCCACCACGCGACCGAGTGGTGTCCGCGCGGCGGCGTTCGGCCAGTCGAATGGCAACGTGTCTCCCGCCACGGCAAGAGCCAGTCCGTTGCAGGCCACCCAGCCCACGGCGGCAAGGCGGACGCTGCGCCGGCGGAGCAACGCGCGGAGGCCGCGGCGGCGCGCGGGTTGCGCTTCGGGCTCGTTGACGAGGGTCATGGTGGGGTCTCCAACACTTTTGGTAGCACGACTGTGCTACGACCGGAACGTAGCACGACTGTGCTATAAAGGGCCAGTGCCCAAGGTTGTGGATCCGGTGGAGCGCCGGCACGAGCTGGTCGAGGCGGTCTTGCGGGTGGTACGCCGCGATGGCCTCGAGCAGGCCTCGGTGCGCAACGTCGCGCGTGAGGCGGGGCTGTCGATGGGATCGCTGCGTCACTACTTCGTGAGTCAGTCCGAGCTGATGGTCTTCGCGTTCCGGACGGTCATCGACCGGATCGAGGCCCGCCTCGCGAGGCTGGAGGCCGAGCCCGACCCGAGGCGGCGAGCCGAGCGCGTGTTGGCTGAGCTGCTCCCGCTCGATGACGACCGGCGCGCCGAGAACGAGGTCTGGTTGGCCTTCACGTCCCGGGCCATGGTCGACCCGTCGCTTCGGGTCCTGCGAGACGAGGGCTACGCCGCGCTCGAGGCCGGCTGTCGCGCTTTGCTCACCGACCTCTCGGCGGCCGGCCTCGCCCCGACCGACGTTACGGCTGAGGCTGAGCGGCTGCACGCCTGGCTCGACGGACTCGCAGTGCACGCAGCCATGCGGCCAGACATCCACACGGCCGAGAAACTGACAGCCGCCATCACGTATCACCTCGACGCGCTCGCGACCGAAGGAGCCGTTGCTCTGCGGGGCCAGCGGTCGTGTTAGAGCCG
>NZ_JBHSKE010000057.1:0-164271 GCF_042657745.1 Kribbella qitaiheensis
CCTTCAGGGATGACCCACACCACCCCGACCAGGGAAGGAACGCAGCTATCCCGGAGCCGCTGAGGGGTGTGGCGACAAGGCCCAGGGAGCTCGTCCGCCCAGATGTTCGGCAGGCTCCTCCGCCCAAACGTTCGGGGAGCTGCCTTGCCCGGGAGCTCGGAGAGTTGCCTTGCCGGGACGTTCGGGGTGTTCCACTGCCCGGGCCAGCGGGACTCCCGAAAACCGGCACTTTGTGCACCACCTGAGCAGATCCCGGCGGCCTGGGCACTCAACTGGTGCACTAGGTCGGGGATCGCGCACACCAAGTCGCGACCGCACCCCGTCGGCCCCCCAGCCCGACGACCGGCCGTCCGCTGACGGGTTGTTCGGCCGCTGGCGCCTTACTTGCCGCCAGTGGTCGAACAACCATCCAGCGGACCCCCGAAATGAGCCACACGCCGCCGACCAGGCCGCCCAACCGGCCAACAAACCCGCCAGTGGTCGAACAACCCGGCAGTGGTCGAACAACCCGCCAGGGCCACCTTCGCATCGGCACAACCACTAGCCGCCCAGGCGAAATCTGCCGCCCACCGGGGCGAAAACCCGCCCTCGAGGCGGCTGGCGTACCGGCCGACAGGAAGTAGTCGCCGCACACGCCACCGCGGCGGGCACCGCACGCCTGGAATCTCCGCGATCCGCCCGGTACTGCCTGTCACTCGGTACACGCCACCCCCGAAAACACCACCTCTACCCGGCTCAGACCTCTCCGCGGGATCCGAGTAGCTGCGTCCTTCCCTGGTCGGGATGGGGTGGGTCAAGAGTCGGAACTTGTTCCGATCCCGAAGGGACGCGAAGCGCTCTTGACGCACACCAGCACGACTAGCACCATCACGCAGCGGAGACCGCGAATCACCCCCGCCTATGCCATGGGTACAACGGCGCGCTCTACCCGGATGGGACGGCGCACTCCGTCGGGTGAACTGGCTGTCCGTTGGGCGGGATCACCTGGCCCATGTACGTGGATTCTCGTGCTGGTCTTGCGGTTGTGTATCGGGTGGCGAGACGGTGGTTCCGGCTTGTAGGTGTGGGCGGGGATAGGCCGCAGGATGGAGCGAAGAGGTCCCTTCCCGGAGGGGCTTCCCGGTGGATGAGATCACCCGGAAGAGGGATTGTGAAAGTTTTCACGAGCCCGCTATCCTAAAGTGGACATGAAGTTTAGACGGCACTCAGGGAGAGTGAAGAGCATGGCAGCCCAGGTACCGCACATCCTCGTCGTCGGGGGCGGTTACGTCGGGATGTACACCGCGTACGGCCTGCGCAAGGCCGCTCGCCGGGGCAAGATCCGGGTCACCGTGGTCGACCCGCGCTCGGTGATGACGTACCAGCCGTTCCTGCCCGAGGCGGCGGCCGGCTCGGTCGAACCGCGGCACGTGGTGGTGCCGCTGCGCAAGACGCTCAAGGGCTGCCGCGTGGTCACCGGACGGGTGACGGGGATCGACCACGCCAACAAGGTCGCCAAGGTGATGCCCGAGGAGGGACCGGACTACGAGCTCGCCTACGACCAGGTAGTCGTGGCGCTCGGCTCGATCGCCCGGACCCTGCCGATCCCGGGATTGGCCGAGGAGGCAACCGGGTTCAAGAACGTCGAGGAAGCCATTGCCCTGCGCAACAAGGTGCTCGACCGGCTGGACGTCGCGTCGTCCCAGCCGGACCCGGCGCTGCGCAAGTCGGCGCTGACCTTCGTCTTCGTCGGCGGTGGGTACGCCGGTGTCGAGGCGTTCGCGGAGCTCGAGGACATGGCCCGCTACGCCACCCGGTACTACGACAACATCCAGCCCGACGACATGCGCTGGGTGCTCGTCGAGGCGACCAACCGGATTCTGCCCGAGGTCGGCCCGGAGCTCGGTCAGTACACGGTCGAGCAGCTCCGCAAGCGCAACATGGACATCAAGCTGGAGACCCGGCTGGAGTCCTGCGAGAAGGGTCGCGTGATCCTCAGCGACGGCGACGAGTTCGACTCCGACACGATCGTCTGGACCGCCGGCGTGAAGGCGAACCCGGCGCTGGCCAGCACCGGCTTCCCGCTGGACGAGAAGGGCCGGGTCAAGTGCCTGCCGAACCTGCGGATCGAGGGTGTCGAGGACGCCTGGTCCGCCGGTGACAACGCGGCCGTGCCCGACCTCACCTCCGAGACCGGCGCGTACTGCGCCCCGAACGCCCAGCACGCGGTCCGCCAGGCGCGCCGCCTCGCGGCGAACATCCTGCGGGTGGTCGACGGGGAGCAGCCGCAGGATTACAAGCACAAGTACGTCGGCTCGGTGGCGAGCCTCGGCCTGCACAAGGGCGTCGCCCAGCTGTACGGCGTGAAGGTGAAGGGCTGGCCGGCCTGGTTCCTGCACCGGACGTACCACGTCTCCCGAGTCCCCACCTTCAACCGCAAGGCCCGGGTCATCCTGGACTGGACGCTGGCGCTGTTCTTCCGCCGCGAGGTCATCAGCCTCGGCAGTCTCCAGACCCCGAACGAGGAGTTCCGCCGAGCCACCGGCTCCTAGGGGCCTGGGCGACTAGTGGTCTAGTGGAGCGGTTCCCCAGCTAGAGGGTGCCGCTCCCATCCGCGCGCTGATCCGGCCGCCGTGAGTGATGAACGACTCCGGCAGCCAGGACTCGGTGCGCGGTTTGCCGTTCAGCGTCAACGACTGCACGTACTGGTTGGCGTCCGACGTCTCCGGAGCCTCGACAGTCAGCCGTACTCCGTTGCTCCGGTTCAGCTCGACCTTCGGGAACAGGGGACTCCCGACCAGCAGTTCCGCCCGGCCCGGCGTCTGCGGGAACAGCCCGATCGCGGCGAACACATACCAGGCCGACAACGTCCCCAGATCGTCGTTCCCAGGCAGCCCTGACGGTCCGGTGCCGTAGACGGTGTCGACGATCTCCCGAGTGGTCGCCTGCGTCTTCGACGCCACACCCAGTCCGTTGTAGAGCCACGGAGTGTGCAGTCCGGGCTCGTTGGTCGGGTCATACCTGAGCGCGCTCCCGCCCTTGACCGCCCAGTTCCCGGCGTCGTCGTGGAAGAACCCGTCCAGCCGCTTTACTGCGCTGCCGTTCATCGCCGCCGCCAGACCAGAGACGTCCTGCGGGACCATCCACGTATAGGTCGCGCTCGATCCCTGCGCGAAGCCGACATCGCTCGACGGGGTGAACCCGGGCTGCCAGGTCCCGTCCGCCTTCCGGGCCCGCTGGTATCCCACGGCCGGGTCGAACGTGTTCTTCCACCAAGTCCCACGCTCTGCCAGCTCGCCAGAAGGCTGGCCGAGCCGCATGCCCCATTGCGCCAGAGAGAAGTCGGCGAGAGAGTTCTCCAGCGTCTCGGCGGCACCACCCCAGCAGTGGCAGGCATCTTGCGGCGCGTACTGCTTCGCCAGGTATGTGTCGAGCGCAGGTCGTTGCCCGGTGCATTGTCCGGGGCAACCGCCGGCGTTCTCCGCCTCGGCATTCTGGACCGTTGCCTGGTGCACCAAAGAGGCATAGGCGCCCCGGGCATCGAAGTTCCGCACGCCCATCGCCGCAAACGTCGCGAGAGTCGGCGCCGCCGGATCGCCCGTCATCACATGGGTGGCGCCGTTGTTGTGCAGCCAGCGGTCCCAGACCCCCTTGTTCTGCTGGGCGAACTGGTACATCGACTGCGCGAAGTCACCCGAGATCTCCGGCTTCAGCAATGCCAGCAACTGGATGTGCGCCCGATACTGATCCCACCCCGAGAACGTCCCGTACTGCGCTCGCTGCCCCTTGGCCAGGCGGTGAATCTGCTGGTCGCTGCCTAGGTAGCGCCCATCGACGTCGTTGAGGATGTTCGGCTGCAGCATCGAGTGGTGAAGCGCGGTGTAGAAGGTGGTTCGCTGTGCGTCCGTTCCACCGGAGATCCGGATGCTCTGCAGTTCCTTCTTCCACCCCTGGTAACCGTCGGAGGCGATTCGGTCGACGGTCGCGCGACGTTTGACCTCGGCCGCGAGGTTCTGCTCGGCGCCGGCCAGGCTCACGTAGGAGATGCCGATCCGCATCCGGACCTTGGCGCCGGGCGTGAAGCTCACGTAGCCGCCGGATCCGCGACCCAGCCGATCCGCGCCGGTCGCATACCCTTCACCGCCGGTTGTCGTCGTGCTGCCCGGGCTGACGGTACTGTCCTTCCAGGTGCCGGTGGCAACCACCGGCTGATCGAACGACGCGGTGAAGTAGAGCCGGTAGTAGGACTTCCGGTTGTTCGTTCCACCGTTCGCCCGGCGGCCGCAGAACGCGCCGGTCAGCACGGACCCGGTCACCTTCCGCGTCGCCGGGTCGATCGAGATCTCCGCGTCCTCGCTTCCGTTCAACGAGTTCGACGTGCGGAAGAGAGATTGGCCGGGCCGGTGGTGGGGAACCCGAACTCACCGACACCCGCGCGGGTGGTGACCGCGAAGTCAGACTTCACCCCGTTCACCAGCGTGACCGTGTACCGGCCAGGCTTCGCGACTTCCTGCGCGTGGCTGAAGTTGCTCGCGTACTTCGCGTCGGTGGTGTCCGCCGTCGGCGACGAGTCCACCTCCCCGACGTACGGCATGATCGGGACGTCGCCGGCCGCGCCCGGGTTGCACCCCGCGCCGTTCACGTGGGTGAGGCTGAACCCCCGCACCCGCGTGGTGTCGTACTGGTAGCCGTTCGCCGCGCCGGTGCTCGTCTGGTCGCCGCGGGTGCTCGTCGAGCTCCACGAGATCATCCCGAACGGGCGGACTGCTCCCGGCCAGGTGTTCCCGTCCCGGGCGGACCCGATCAGCGGATCGACGTACGCCGCGGGGTCCTTGACCTGCTGTGGAGTCTGTACGGCGTACGCCGGGGCGGCGGGGACGAGCAGGGCTAGAGCGAGACCTGTGGCGAGCAAGCGCATAGTGGAGCCTTCCGGGGGCGGACGGACTCACTCCGGCTAGTCGGGCGGGGTGACGTCCGAGTGATCAGCGGCTGTCGTCCAGGAGACCGGCATCATGCACCAGCAGCGCGATCTGCACCCTGTTGTTCAGATCGAGCTTGGTCAGGATCCGCGACACGTGCGTCTTCACCGTCGGCACGCTCAGGTAGAGCGTCGCGCTGATCTCCGCGTTCGACTTGCCCTCGCCGACCGCGACGGCGATCTCGCGCTCCCGGTCGTTCAGCCCGTCCAGCCGACTGGTCGCCTTCGTCTTGCGCTGGTCGTGCCCGGACGCCGCGACCCGCGTGATCAGCCGCTTCGTCACCGTCGGCGACAACACCGGCTGCCCGCCGGCGACCCGGCGTACCGACTCGACGATCTCGGCCGGCGGGGTGTCCTTGAGGACGAACCCGGCCGCGCCCGCGCGGAGCGCGCGCAGTACATGCTCGTCGGCGTCGAACGTGGTCAGGATGACCACCTCCGGCGCGCCTGGACGGGACCGGATGGTCTCGGTCGCGGTCAGGCCGTCGGTGCCGGGCATCCGGATGTCCATCAGCACGACGTCGGGGGAGAGCCGGTCGATCAACCCCTGGACGCCGCCGCCGTCTCCCGCCTCGCCGACCACCCGGATGTCCGCGGCGCCGCCGAGCATCATTTTCAGCCCGGCGCGCAGCAGCGGATCGTCGTCCACGATCAACACCCGAATGGTCATGCGGGCCACGGTAGCCAGGCGGCGAGCCGGAACTCGCCCTCGGGGGTCCTGCCGTGCTCGAGGCGCCCGTCGACCAACTGGGCCCGCTCCTGCAGACCGATCAGACCCTGCCCTTCCCCGGGTCGCCAGCCGCCCGCCGGGTTCTTGACCTCCACGTTCAACCCGTTGCCAGGAGCACCAACCACCCGGATCCGGACCGGCTCGCCCGGCGCGTGCTTGAGTGCGTTGGTCAACCCTTCCTGCACGATCCGGTACGCCGTACGCCCGACGTGGTCCGGCGGACTGCTGGGGGCGTCGAAGTGCAGGTCGACGGGCAACCCGGCGCGGCGGGAGTCCTCGACCAGCGCCGGGAGGTCCGCGAAGGTCGGCTGCGGCAGCTCGCCGACGGGCGCGCGCAGTACTCCGATCACCTCGCGGAGGTCCTGCAACGCCTGGTGCGCGCTGGCCCGGATGATCTCTGCAGCTCCGGCGACCTCCGTGGTGGTCGCGTCGGGGCGATAGGCCAGGGCACCTGCGTGCACGCTGAGCAGCGACAACCGATGGCCGAGCACGTCATGCATCTCCCGAGCGATCTCCTCCCGAGCCCGCATCTGCGCCTGCTGCGCCTGCAACCGCGCCACTGTCTCCGCCCGATCCGCACGATCCCTGAGCGTCTGGACCAGTTGGCGACGGGACCGGATGTAGAAGCCCCAGCCGGCTGTGGCCAGGTAGAACGCGACCGCGAAGCCGATGGTGAGCCCCAGTGGGTCGTCCTTCTGGCGGACCTGGACATAGATGAGCAGGCAGAGCGCGTTCACGCCGAAGACCATCCAGGTCGTCCGCCAGGGCCGGTGGATGGCGACCGTCAGCATCAACAGCAGCGTGGCCACGCCCGCGGTGTCGGAGAAGGTCGAGATGACCGCCGCGACCAGCGCCAGCTGGACCGGCCAGCGCCGGCGGAACCAGAGCGTGAGGCACAGTGCCATCCCGGCGTAGAAGTCGAGCGCGAGCAGGTCCGGCGAGATCGGGTCTTGCTTGCCGTCGTCGTACAGGAGGAGGCCGCAGAACACCGCGAAGACGAAGGCCAGGGTGTCCACGACCCAGTCGCGCGCGCTGCGCCTCGGACGGCGTGCGCTGCGGGTGTCGGTACCGGCCATAAGTCGAATCTAGCCAGCTCAGGGCGCCTCCGGGGCTCGCACGGCCCGTCCGGATACCGAAGTCGTGCGGAGTCGAGACTTTGGTCCGGGTAGGTTTCCGCCCATGAGTCAGCTCGCCGTCACCGTCATCGGCCCGGACCGCCCGGGCATCATCGCCGACGTCACCGAGGCCCTCGCACAGGCCGGGGTCAACCTCGAGGACTCGACCATGACGCTCCTGCGCGGCCACTTCGCGATGATGATCGTCTGCTCGGGGTCCCTGCCCGAGGTGAAGGAGGCGGTCGAGCCGCTCCGCGGGGAACTCGTCATCACGGTGCGCCAGATCGGTCCGGAACACGCCCACGCACCGATCGGACCGCCGTACATCCTCAGCGTCCACGGCGCCGACCGCCCGGGCATCGTCTCCGCGGTCACCCGAATGATCGCGTCCGTCGGCGGCACCATCACCGACCTGACCACCCGGCTCAGCGGTCCCCTGTACGTCCTCACGGCCGAGGTCGAGCTCCCGCCCAGCGCCGCGCTCGGCATGCTGCAGCGGGCTCTCGAGATCACGGCCGAGGAACTCGGCGTGGGCGTCACCCTGCGCCCGGCCGAGAGCGACGACCTGTGACTCTCGGCCACCTCAACCAAACTCTGGCCAGCTGGAGCCCCGCCCAGCTAGGCATCACCGGCGACGTCCTGGAGGTGATCCACGCCCCGCACCCAGTACTCGCCACCGACGGCGCCGAGGTCGACCCCCTCGACCCGATGATGGTCACCCTCGCCGCCGACCTGGTCGCCACTATGCGCGTCTCACCCGGCTGCGTCGGTCTGGCTGCACCTCAGGTGGGTATGGCTGCGCGGATGTTCGCCCTGGACGTGACGGGCCACCCCAAGACCCGTACCTGCCACGGCGTTTTCGTCCTCTGCAACGCCGTCGTAGTCGAGGCCACCCGCCGGGAAAAGGCCCGCGAAGGCTGCATGTCCGTCCCCGACCTCACCGGCGACGTCAAACGAGCCACCCGCCTGACCGTCACCGGAGTACTCCCAGGAACCGAGGACGAGGTAACCCTCACCACCGACGCCTTCGAAGCCCGAGCCGTACAACATGAAATAGACCACTGCACGGGGTTGCTCTTCCTGGACCGCGTGGCAGGCGCCCACGCGATCTACCCGCGCAAGGTCTACCTGTAGGTGGGCCGCCGGGGCGCGAGCGGCGTACGGGCGCCTTCCAAGTGTGGACCAGCGAGGCGACCCCCTAGCCGACCCAACTCATCCTTACCCTGTGTCTGTAGGGAGCATCTGCTTGTAGGGTGCTCCTCTGGTTCCTGCCCGGGTGGCGGAACGGCAGACGCAGCGAGCTTAAACCTCGCAGCCGAAAGGCATACGGGTTCGAATCCCGTCCCGGGCACAACGCTCTGACCTGCACAAACGCGGGCCGGAGCCTGGATGCGGACCGCAGATAGCTGAATCCAGTTGCAGACCTAGTTGCAGTCACCACCAATGGCGTCATGTCCACAGCGCCCTTCCGATGCGGTCCGCAGCGTCCCGCGCGAGCTTGTTGGTCACGTGGGTGTACCGCTTGGTGACTGTTAGCGTGCCCGAGCAGCTCCTGGACGTCGCGGATGTCAACGCCCTGCTCGAGCAGCAGAGTCGCCGCAGTGTGCCGGACGTCATGCGGGCGAGCGTCGCGGAGGCCGGCCGCCTTGAGCAGGTTCTTCCATTCCTGCCAGTCCTTCCGCGGGTTGATCGGTCGGCCATCGGGCGCTGCAAACACGAGATCCCGGTCCTCCCACTGGTCTCCCGGCCGCTAGACGCTCGATCGCCTGGCTAGCCTTCTGGAGCTTGAGCAACGGGATCAATGGTGGCGGGATAGGGATGAAGCGGGTCTTTCCGCCCTTCGGTTCCCGAAACTGCCATTCTCCGCCGATACGCTCAGGACAATGACGACCGTGGCGCGTGCAGGCAGTAATGCATTCGGCTCTGTGATATATGGACGAGCCCGCGCCGACAAGAAGCTCCTGTCATCCGACTTCGAACACCGGATCGTCTTCGCCGGTCGGCAAACAGTTCCGCAGCACATCGCCGAGGCGATGAACATTGCCCCGGGTACGGAGGTCGTAGTACGGCGCCGAAACCTCTACGACAAAGCTGACGGTCGTCCGGAAGAGGTCGGTGCCAGCTACATCCCGGTCGAGATCGCCGGAGGCACCTACCTCGAGGAGCCGACTGTCGTTCCGAAGGCACTGTTTCTCTGCGTCGAAGACCTCAGCGGCAAGCTCTACGCCCAGGCCCGCGACGCATGGGTGTCTCGACTGCCGACGGCTGAGGAGAGTGACATCCTCAACCTGGCACCCGGCATACCGGTCCTCCATGTCGTCCACACCGCGCGCAGTGCAGACGGTGATGTCCTCGAAGTCTCCGAGTCGGTTTGGCCGGCCGATCGCGTGATGCTCATCGACGAGTACGAGATCACCGCCGAAGCCGAGCAGCCAAACGCACAGTCCGAGATCTAGGAGGACCGATGACGGAGAAGCCTGAGTGGATGTGGCGCCATGCAACCGACCTTCGGAATCACTGGTGGTGGCGCCCAGGTTGGCGGTCGGGACGCGCTTCTACGCCTTCCACCTCACGGTTGGCGATTCTGAAAGTCTCGCCGATCTTGCTGTGCAGTATCAGAAGGCGATTCGGCCTATCCGAGGGTTCGACCTGATCCCGCGCGAATGGCTTCACGTAACCATGCAAGGTCTCGCGTTCGTAGACGATATCTCCCCCTAAGACCTCTCGTCGGTGGCGAAGGCAAGCCGCGCCGCACTTGACACGTAACCGTCAATTGTTGCTCGCCAGTTGAGGACCTGGAGTGGCCTCAGTAAGCGGCTCTACGAACGACGGCTCCGGGATGCCGAGGATGGCCTTGAAGCTTCGGCATCCCGGAGCACTTTCCATGGCGTCGAGGGTCGGACTCGATACTTCGCGGGCCACCAATGCGCCCCAAGCTTTTTCAGAAGCCCGCCAATCCTGACCGTTCCGCGCGACCTCTAAGCTCAGCCGACCGGAACTGCCGTGACCTCGAAGTGTGCTTCGAAGGTCCCAGTCTCGTCGGTTTCGGAGACGTCTGAGGTGCAAGTGATGAGGTCTGGGCTGTTGGCGTCCTTGCCCCCGGCCCAGGTCTTGGACTCGCTGAACGGTTCGGGTGTTCCACCAGTCGGCGTGAAGGTGCCCTCAATGGAGAACGTCACGGCGTGGTATTTGGTGTCATCGATCCAGCCGTTGCGGCCCGCGGTGACGATCAGCGTGTTCTCGCCATCACAGACCCACTCCTCGGGGGACCTTTGCTGCGGTTGCGCAGCCGCCGGCACTGCTGTCCCAATAAGGGCGATCGTCGACACGACGCCCGCGATCAGCATCTTGCGCATGACACTGCCTCCTTCCCAGAACTGTCGTACTTTTTCGTCGTGCCCACTGCCAGCGCCCGGCGCGGGAGCTGGCGGGGTGAGTTCCCCCGGAAGGCCTAGTGACAGTGGAAGAACTCGTTGACCGTGCCGTCGGGCCGGACGTTGAAGTGATTCACTTGGTTGGTGCGGATCGTTGACCCGTCCGAGCCGGTGGCGTGGAGGTTGAACGTGAACGTGCCGTTCACGGTCGCCCCGTTGGCGTTGAAGCCTCCCCAGATCGTGACCTTGCCGGTGTAGGTCGGCAGAGTCGGGTCGTCGAGCGGCACCGCGACGAAGGTGCCGGTCTGGGTGAAGGTGTCGTGCTCGCGGCCGTCAGCGAAGATGGTCGAGTGCATGACGAGGTTGGTGGTGGTGGTGATGGTGTAGAGCGGTCCTTCGTCCGAGCAGATGGGATCGGGAATCACATCGACGAAGGTCTCGACGAGGTTCTTCTGGGTGGTGGTCTCGGTGACCGGTGGCGCGCCGCCGAACGCGGGCGCTCCAGTGAACAACAGGCCCGCGATCAGCAGGCCGACCATCAGTAGCAGGCGACGAAGCATTCCATGCCCCCTCTTGCGATATGGAGCTCTGTGCGCCGGGCGGTTGTGACGTTACTCGCGCCAGGCCGAGGGAACCAGGGCTGATCCGGGGCGACGCCAGCGACTCCTGACGAGCTGACCGACGCCCATGGGGTTGAAGTAGTCAGCCCGTGGTCGTAGTTGCACCGGTAGTTGCAGTTCACCCCGATCCGCGCACGTTCCCAGGGATACAACAACCAGGTGACTAGCGCAGTGCGGACCGTGACGAACCGCGCCGGACAGAGGCTGGTCGAACTTAAACCTCGCAGCCGAAAGGCATACGGGTTCGAATCCCGTCCCGGGCACACTCCGCTCCGACCTGCGGTCAGACAACAGATCTACGACACGACAGGTGCCCGGCGGTCCGGGCGGCCGGGCAGCCCGGGCAGCCCGGGCACGAACCTCCCACATGCCGATGTGCGGATGGTGGCGGGAAACTGTGCTGACGCGGTGGCCGTCGGTGGCACGTTAACGGCGACGCGGCCAACCTCTCGAGCAGGGTGGGTGGCATGAGAGCACCCCCTGGCGCGAGCGCATCATGGAGAGGATTCTTGGACTCATCGCCCGCTCGTTTCGTCACCACCCGGCGAAGGATCCGAGGCCAGGCCCACAGATGGCCCGCCGTGCGCTGTCGAGGGGCCGTGGATAACTCGCGTTCTGGCCGCACCTTCAGGAGACACGATGCCGGACCGGACGGATCTGCTGATCGTCGGCGCGGGGCCTTATGCCTACTCTGCGGCCGCCTTTGCCCGTGACAACGGCATCGAGACCAGGATCGTCGGCCACCCGATGGATTTCTGGCGGAGACAGATGCCGGGTGACATGTTCCTGCGTTCAGGCTCCGACTGGCATCTCGACGGAAGCGGCGAGCACACGTTCGAGGCATTCTTCGAGGATCGGGGAATGCGACCCGAAGACTTCGACCCGATCCCGATCTCGGTCTTCCTCGACTACACGGAGTGGTTCCGCGAGTGCAAGTGGCTCGACGTCGACGAGCGCCTCGTGACCGGCCTGACCACGTCGACCGCAGGCTTCGTGGCAACGATGGACGACGGTGCGAAGATCACCGCGGACAAGGTACTCGCTGCACCCGGCGTCGGCTATTTCCTCAACCTGCCGGAGTGGTACGCCGATGTCCCCCCGGCTCGTCGCTCGCACACGTGTGAACTGGTCTCGTTCGATTCGTTCGCAGGTGCCCGGGTTGTGATCATCGGCGGCCGGCAAAGCGCCTACGAATGGGCGGCGTTGCTGTGTGACCACGACGTCGAGCATGTGGACGTGGTGCATCGCCACAGCACGCCGAGGTTCGCCAAGGTGAGCTGGGGCTTCGTCGACCAGTACGTGGACCAGACGCTGACACACCGGGGATGGTGGCGAGGACTCTCGGTCGAGCGGCAGCGAGCAATCGCTGCCGAGTTCTGGCAGGTCGGGCGTCTCACCTTGGAGCCCTGGCTTGTGCCGCGGATCCCTGACGCCGTCGTGACCAGTCATCCTGGGTGTGCGGTGGTCGACACGGCAGTCGGCGAACACGACGTGACGCTGACTCTCTCCGATGGCGCGGCGCTGACAGCCGATCATGTGGTTTTCGCTTCCGGCTACCGGGCTGACCTTGCTCGCGTGCCTTACTTGGGCGGTGTTGTGGATCGGGTCTCGATAACTGAGGGGTTCCCCGACCTGACCGAGGGCCTCGAGACGTCCCTGGCCGGGCTCTACCTGACAGGGTTCGCGTCGACCCGCGATTTCGGCCCCTTTTACGGGTTCACCAAGGGGTGCCCGTCGGCCGCACGCATCGCCATCGCCGACATGATGCGATGACTGAACCCGGATTGTCGATGGCCTCTCGGCACCTCCTCGTGGAACGCATTCATCTGGCGCGATCCGCGCGGTCTGCCGATGACAGCGCGTTCGGGTCCTCCGCTACGTCTAGGCTGCTGGTTGTGTTGACCAATCGCTCGGCGCCTCCGGCCACCGTGACACCAGTGCTTGTCTACCCCGATGTCCGCGCTGCGGTTGCCTGGCTGGCAACGGCGTTCGGCTTCGAGGAGCGAGTCCGCATCGGCGAGGCGCACCGGGCTCAACTGCGGGTTGGCGAGGACGGTGCCCTCGTCATCGCGGACGTCCACGGCCAGCAGGTCCCACCCAGCGCGGGAAGTGTCACACATGTGATCAAGATCCGCGTGCCCGACGTGGACGCCGCCTTCGTTCGAGCCCGCGAGGCTGGGGCGCGAGTGATTGAGGAACCGACGAGCCATGAGTACGGCGAGCGCTCCTGCATGCTGGAGGACCTTGCCGGTCACCGCTGGGAGCTGACCCAGACCGTGCGCGATGTCGCGCCGGAGGCTTGGGGTGGCATCACCGTCGCTCCCTGGTGACACCCGCAAGAACACCTCACCCGCGCTGCGTACCTGGCCGGCCTCGCGAATTCGCATGTTCGGATGTCCGCACATGCCGCGATGCGCTCGCGCCTAGATGAGTGCGTTGATCACACCGCCGGAACGTGAGCCCTCACGGCGGCACGCATCTCGTCCTCGACTGAAAGTCGACCATCCGGGCTGGTCTCGTGGTCTCGACGGTCGAGCAAGGTCACGAGCGTGCGGTCCAACGGCCCCTGGTCTTCCCACGCCGGGATGCGGACGTAGAAAGGCCCCTCGAAGAAGTGGAGGGCGAGGTTCCAGTACCCGAACGCGGTCAGCAGCAGTCGGTACTCGTCATCCTCATCCGTGGGCACAGGCACGCGGATCCCGTACTCCGCCAGCAGTTCGCGTATCTGGGGCTCAGCGTCACTTCGGATCACTCCCCGCTCAAGCGAAGCCACTTCGACCGTCGCTGAGCCGGTGAAGCCGGCCGCGACCAGATCCTCGGCGAGAACGACGGCATCTTCGACGCGAAGCCCTTCGGATAGGACGAACTCGACGGCCACGCGGTGGAGACGGGCAACGAGCTCCCGGCCCACGGTCTCAGTCATGGACGGGATCATCTCATCGGACCAGACGCACGCACATGCCGCGATCCGCGCGGTAGCCGATGACTGTGCACCCGTCCTGGATACTGACCCGGTGATCGCCTTGCCGCACGATCCCTCAGGACTGTCCAAAGCCACATGGACGGAAGCCGACTTCCCCGACATGGGATGGCACGACTGCCGAGTTCATGCCGTCAGCATCGGGGAGTACGAAGACGACACGCTTCCGCCCGCCAGGCTGCTGCTGGACCTCGACTACATCGTGCGGTGGGTGGAGCCTCAACGAAGCAACCGGCATTTCACCTTCTGGATCGCACCCGCAACGCTCGTGTTCGAACGGGCCTGGAACATTACTGGCCAACTCGGGCCACTCCACGAGGTCATGGAGATCTCCGATGTCCACCGGCTCGATCCGCCACAGCAACGCAGAGCCGCTGTGGCACATCGAGGGCCAGAACTTCGAGCTCCGCCTCCGAGCCCCTGGCTACACCCAATATCTTCGAATGCCGCCGCAACACGTTTCCCGGCAGATCCTCACTTCGGCCGAACGCGGCGGGATCAGCTTCGCGCAGCAGTCTTTCGCGTGACAGCGATGCACGGATCTGCCGCTGTTCGCGCTCACGCCGGATCCGTTATCTGGGAGTGGGTCCGGAGATCCACTTCACCGCGCCACATGCGCCGTCGATGAGGACCATCACGTTCCCGCCCCGGCTATTAACGGTGGAGCGAACCGACCAGTCGCCGTAGTGGCGATACGCACCGAAGGGCCCGTCCCAGGGGAGTCCCCGTTCCTGAGCGGCTCCGCTCGCGACTTCCAGCGCCGTGTCTCGGCTGATCCAACTGTGCGAGAACGGCAACAGCCATCGGATCAACTTGTCCACCAGTCGAACGTACCCGCACGGCTGGCAGCGCTGGCACACCAAACGTCCGGATCTGCCGCCGTTCGCGCGTGGCATGAGTCTCATGCGCAAGCACGACCCTCAGTTGCAAGAGGACGGCTTCGGACTTGTGCAAGAGGTTGCAGCCGAACGCCTCGACGACCTCATCGCCGCATACGGCGTGGAGCAGGACCATGGGATGAAGTGCTGGCTGCTCGAACTCATAGGCGAAGTTCGGTCTCCTGCGGCACTACCGGTGCTGTCCAATGCCCTGACCGGCCAGGATCAACTACTTCGCGACTGGGCTCGACGTGGGCTGGAGCTGCTGAACACCAAGGAGGCGCGGACGCTCTTGTGGCAAGAGCAGCAAGACCAGCCACCTCGATGACGGACTCTCATGCCGCAGGTAGGAAGGCGCGGGCAGCCGATGAGTGCGAACGCTACGCCGAGGGCTCCCTTCTGGATCATTCCAGACAAAGGCAGAAGGGGTGACCTGCAGGGTCCAGGAAGACCCTGTAGGACGTACCGGGCTGGTCCGGATGTTTGGTTGCGCCGAGATCGATCACTGCCGCCTCGGCTGCGTCGAGGTCGTCAACGAGCATGTCGAGGTGCATCTGCTTGGGCCGCTTCTGGGTCGGCCACGTCGGCGGCGTGTAATCAGCCACCCGGTGGAAGGCGATGCACTGGCCGTCCTCAGGGCAAACCGAAGCCCGGTCGGTGGAGACGTCGATCTTCCAATCCAGCATCGCGCCGTAGAACCTGGCGAGCGCACCAGGATCGGGACAGTCGATAGCGATGAGGGGCAAGCGAGCGATGGCCATGCCGGCCAGGATATCGACGATTGCGGTTGGAGCACGTCCCGATTCCGCAGTGACGTGCCGGCGCTGTTGACCGTCGTACGTCCGCTCAGTAGCCGCAGTGGGCGCCGCCGATTGTCGTTATCGTGGCGCCCACCGCGGCGGTTGCGTGCACTGTTGAACCATCGTGTCGCTCGATGGTCAGAGGTTGTGAGTCGTTCTGCCGCCGGGAGTCAGTGGTGGTTGATCTGAGCGGTGATCGTGGTGTCTTTGATCGCGGTGTCGTTCGCGAGCAGGAACGCCTTGCTGAGGACCAGGCTGAGAACGGGGTCGTCGTCGAAGGGGAGGAACAGCTTGTTGGCCTGGCTGTCGCGGGCGGCAACAATGCAGAGGTACTGGTCGTTCGGTGACATGAGGATGTTGCCGCTTCCTAAATGGATGCGGTACGTGCGGAGGTTGCCGCGCACTCTGAGGTATCGGTCCTCGAGTTCACACCGGTCGGCGATGGCCAGACGCGGTACGAGTTGTTCGAGGACCTCGCGGCGGATCTCGCCTGCAGCGGACAGTTCGCCGAAGCTGTAGGTATGCCAGTACGTCTCGAAGCGGCGCTCTGCACCGCGGTCGAGCCACTCCGGATCGGCACCGATTGATGTCACCCCGACGAACAAGTCGACGTCACGTATCGCTTCGGTGAGGACGAGTGGTGGCACATTGGCGAGTTCGATCGTGTCATCGCCTTGGATGTCGACGAACCGCACCTGATCGCTCGTGCAGTACGGGTAGAGATCGCTGGTGGTCGGTTGGTGATCGAGGATCGGATCGAAGAAGAACTCGGCACGGATCCCGACCGTGTCGTAGGTTCGCCGTGCGACGCCGTGGTCGATGCCGTCGTCCCACCACGCGACTGCAACCGGCGTCCACCCACGCCCTTTCATCAGGGCGCGAGCCTGGACCTGCCCGAAGATGTGGCCGGCGAAGCGGTTCGAGTACACGCGGGTCCGCTCTTCGGCAGGCGTCAGCACGTAAAGCTCGCGGAATGCTTGCTTGAGCGGCTGAACGACCTGCTGCTCGAGCAGATAGCGTCGCCAGGCGCGAACCTCGTCAGCGGTCGCGTGGATCGGGTGCCAAAGCCGCACCTCCGCATCAGGCGGAATCGCGACCTGCCGACCCGAACTCGTGACCGCGGTCGCGGTATCGCGCGGGATTCCGACGACGCTCTGTCCTTGCTGTGTGCTGAAGGCCCATACCAGCGTGCGTGTCAGTCGGCCGGTGATCGGATGGTCCAGGTACCAAGTGCGCCACTCGTCGAGCGGCCAGCGGCGGTCGAGGGCCATCAGGCCGTCCAGCCGCAGGCGCTCGCCTGCGATCGTCTTGCGGATCGCCTTGAGGTCACCGCGGATCGCAGCAAGCGTTTCGGCATCAGCCTGCTTCACGTCCGCCGGAACCGACTTCCGTGGCGTCTGGTTCTCATCGATGTAGACAAGTGATGCCGTTCGTCCGTCCACGACGATCACGGCGGATCCCCGCGACAGCGATACGCAGCGTTCGCCATCCTTGTCGAGGTCATGTGTTTCGACGGCGCGTTCCAGAAGTTGCTCGCGTGTCATCCCTTGCGCGGAAGCCAGTGCGTCGATGGCCTTACGGACTTGCTTCAGCAGCGTCCCGTGCCGAACGGAACGCTCGAGCGCGAGCAACTCGGTGATCGACGACGGGGCGCCGATATCGGCCATCGCCTGCGCTGATGCGTTGGCGAGTCGAAGGCTTCGTGGACTGCCGAACTGACCTCCGATCACGGTCACACTCTTGACGGCAAGTCGCCGTAGCTGCGGCAAGAGCGCCGGGTCACCCAGAAGCCCTGCGATCGTGACAACTCCACACAGGAAGGACTCGTTGCCTGCGGAAGCGTATCGCGTCACGGTGTAGAGCCGATCGTTGTAGGTGTGCTCCGTGTTGGTCTCGGCCGCGTCGAGGGCTGCATCGAGGAGCGCACTGACCAGAGCCACGGGCCAGGACAACTTGCCGCGTACGCGCGCAACCTCGGCGAGCCACTTCTTCGAAGGCCGGCCGCTGGTGGGAAACGCCGCAAGGAGATCAAGCGCCGTCGCACGCGCCCCGATCGATTCGTCAGCCGTCTCGAACGCGGCTCGCAGCCCAGGGCCGATGTCATCACCCTCGTCGATCAAGTCGACGCGGATCCCATCGCTAGGGCCTACGAGCTTCCGCAGCCTGGTCGCCGTGGCTGTGTCTTCAACCTCCTCGGCCGCACGCCCAAGCAGTGGTTTCAGCCGTTCCTTCTCCGCGCCGGGCAGCGCAGCGTATGCGTGTTCGATTTGGCGGCTCATCAAGCGGAGGCACTCGCTACTCCACCCCGACTCGGGCAGCTCGAGCTGCACAAGCCGCGGGGTCAGCAGCCGCTCGATGTGCTCCGCCGACAGCTCCACGCGCTTCCGCGCGATCACCGACAGCAGCTGGACGCTGCTATAACTATCTACTCGGTCAGAGACGCTCAGAATGCACTCCCGCCTAAGCGCTTCCGAGCCTTGCAGGATCGCTTGAACCTGCGGCAGCGCCCGAGCGTCCGGCTTGGTCGTCCAAGACCGACCGTGAAGGGCGTGCAGCGCAGCCGCGACCATCGTGGCGGCCCCACCATCGCTCCGGTCAGGCACACCATCGCTTGCCCGCGCCACGCTCAGCCACCGACCAGCTGAACAAGGCGGACGAAACGGATGTCAGAGTCCGCAGTCAACTCAAGTTCCTCTTCAGGTTCGGTCACCTGCCGGTCGTCGACAAGCACGAAGAACCCGTTGCGCTCGAATGCCTCGATCGCCCGATCAGCCTGCCGCTCCCAATCGAGCCGCCGCTGCTTCGGCAACCGGAACCCCTCACCAGTCGCCAATCCTCCCTCGGGCATCACCAAACCCGTGAACACGGGCTGCGGAGCAGCGTTGAAGCGCGCCACTTCCTCCCGAACACGTGTCCGCACAAGATCGCGAAGCGTGATCCTGCTCGAAACACCCTCAAGCAGCGTTGTCGCACCGACCCGGCCATTGCCCGACACATCGATGATCTTCACTGTGATCGACACCGACGCAGCATAAACAGTCAACCGCTCATTCAGACGCCGCCGAGGCCGTTGCCCGGCCGCCTCTCATGACAAGGCAAAATGGCCCGCATGTCGTTGCCCACCCCCACGCTGTACACCGCCCGCCTGCGATTGCGCCCCGTGACCAGCGCGGACGCGGATGCCCTCTTCGCGCTGCACAGCAGCGCCTACGTGCTGCGCTACTGGGACTCGCCACCCTGGAGCGAACGTGCGCGCGCCGAGCGCTTCATCGCGGCGTGCGAGCAGATGGCTGAGGAAGGGAGCGGGGCACGGCTGGCCATGGATCGTGTTTCCGATGAGACGTTCATCGGCTGGTGCAGTCTGACCCGATGGAACCCCGACTATCGCAGCGCGTCGATGGGCTACTGCCTCGACGATGCGGCATGGGGCCACGGATACGCGACGGAGGGCGCGCGCGCCTTGCTGCAGTGGGCATTCGACACGCTGGACCTGAATCGAGTCCAGGCCGAGGCTGATACGCGCAACGCGGCATCTGCCCGCGTTCTGGAAAAGCTCGGATTCGTGCGTGAGGGGACGTTGCGGGAAGACTGCGTCGTGAACGGCGAGGTGTCGGATTCGTGGGTGTACGGGCTGATCCGGCGGCAGTGGCGGCCGTCGTCCGGACCGGATTTCGGCCGCTGAATGCTCTTCGCCTGCGAGTGGGCGCCCGGCCTCTTGACAAGCGGACGTCGGCCGCAGGTCCTCACGGGTTGACGGCCTGTGGAGCGTGGCAGGCGGCAGACTCTCGGCACAAGGTGGCGCCGGGCACACCTCGCGTGATCGACCTCCGCGCCCTTCGGGTGAACGCGGACTCGCGTCGCCGGCGCCGCTGACGCCGCACGGACCAAACGCACTCAACTGCCGCGATGCGTGCGGTCATGCCGACGACAGCGCGGCGCGCCCGGTACCGTCGATCCGTGAGCCAGGACGGGCGACGACCGAGGCGTTTGGGATGAGCTCTGGGACCGACTGTGTCACCAAGGCACCGTCTACGGCGCTAGTTATGCAGCTCCCCCCGCCCTCGCGAGGATGGCCGCGCGGCATTCACCAGCGGGCTACGTTGAACCACACTGATCATCATGAGTCTTTCCCTGATGAACGTCACGGTCGATTGTGACGTGCCACCCGGCCCGGTCGCCCGCTGGTGGGCCACCGCGTTCGCTGCGAAACTCGACGGCGACTGGGGCACTGCGGCGCGGGTGAACCTGCCCGCCGACGGAGCACCACGTCTGCTGTTCATCCAAGTCCCGGAACCGAAGCACGGAAAGAACCGTGTCCATCTCGATCTGCTTGCCGACGACCGCGACAAGGAGGTGAAGCGCCTCACGGGTCTGGGTGCGACCGTCGTCGCTCGCCACGACGAGTCAGGCGAGTCCTGGACGGTCATGCGAGACCCGTACGGTAACGAATTCTGCGTGAACTGAACGCTTGCGCGAAACGTACGCATCTGCCGGCAGATGGTGCGCCCGACTGCCGAGTGCGTCAGCGAATTCTCCAACTAGGCTCGGGCACATGCCTGCGTTCGCCCGTTGCTCCTCACCGGCGGCCCTGCTGTCGGCAAGACCGTGACCGCACGAGCCCTGGCGGAGTCAACAGTGCGATGCGCATACATCGACGTCGACGACGTACGCCAGCCCGTGAAGACCGGCGGCGCCGCACCCTGGGACGGAGAGGAAGGGCGCGCACAACACAAACTCGGTGTCCGCAACGCGGCGGCGTTGGCAGCGAACTTCAGAGCCGACGGATTCAAAGTCACGATGAGTGGCTTGGCCGCGCATCTGGGTCGGTCATCGATCCAGACCGCGCTGCCAAGAAACGCCCGCTGGTGGGGCTAGGAGTGGGGCTGGTCGACGAGGCGTTGGTGTAGTTCTTTGGTGAGGGAGTGGATCTGGCGGGTGATGTCGGTGTTGGTCTTCAGCTCGAGTTCTTGCGCGTTGAAATCGTGATCGGCCTTGGCCTGCTGGAACGTGGCCTGGCGGTTCTGTCCGATCATGACGAAGGTCGACAGGAAGATAGCCTCGAGGGACACGACGAGGGTGAGCATCGGCCAGGGCTTGGACTCGAGGAAGATCATCCAGACCGCGAAGACGACGATGTGGACGTACACGAACGGCATGGAGCCGGCGTACGACGTGATCGCGTCGGCGATGCGTACCTGGATATCGGCGGCCCTCTGAGCCTCTTGTGCGAGGACTGCAGGGTGGTGCGGTTTGGTCTTCTTCGGTGTGGTGTCCATCTGACCTCCTAGCGTCAGTGCGAGGGTTGCGGTTTCGGGTTGCGCTCGACCGCGCCCTTCAGACCGCCGTCGAGCAGGCGCTTGCCGCCGATCGCGACGGCCAACTGGGTCACGCCGGCGACGAGCGCGAATGCGGCGATCAGCGCAAGCGTCACCAGCGCACCCGTGCCGGGCCTGGTGAAGATCACGATGCCGAACAGAGTCGAGACCACGCCGCTGAGACTCATCAGGGCGGTGTCGCTGCCGTCGATCGGAAGCCAGAACGCGCCGCCGATGGCGATGATGCCGAGCGCGATCGCATACGCGCCGATCACGTAGAGGAGTGCGAGCGTGGAGATGCCGGTCCAGATCAGCACGGCAGCGCCGACGGCTATGCCGAGCAGACTCGAGACGATGAGCCACCCGCGCTCGCGGTTCGCGCCGGCTGAGAACGAGTAGGCCAGCCCGACAACCCCGCTTGCCAACGTGTACGCGCCGAAGAGAATGGTGAGGGCATAGAGGCTGATACCGGGCCAGGCCAGGATCACAACGCCGAACGCGATCGACAGCAGGCCGTTGAGGCCGACCACCCATCGCATCGACTTCAGTTGCGTACCTGTCAGCTGTTCAGCTTGGTCCGCAAGGGAGTCCATCTCACTACCTCCGAATCGGTGACTGATCCTTCGAGTGTTCTGGCTGTGGCGTTCCGAGACATCGGCGATGCCACGGATCAGCTGCGGAAACTCCGCAGGCGGCGCTGCAGCTCGCGGACCGTGCTGCCAGGATTGATCGGAGCGGCGTGATCAGGGTGGTCAGTTGGACTTCATGGCTTTCGATGGGTAGGCGGTGCTGATGCGCGTGCCGTTGAGCCAGGTGGTTAACCGGGAGGCTTCGGCGTCGAGGGCGCGACGGGCGGGGGAGGAGACTTGCTCCAGCAGCCGCACTTGTACTGCGCCGGCGGCGTCCTGGGTCCAGCAGCCGACTATCCTGCCGTCGACCCAGGCTGTTGTGCCGGCGTTGCCGCGGCCGTCGAAGAGTTGGTCGGAGTACGCGCCTAGGTAGAAGTCGCGTCTTTGCCAGCCCATCACGGTCGGGTCGAGCACCGGCAGCAGCGCTACCCACGGGCCAGGGTCGGGTACCTCGTCGAGATCGTCGGGTAACAGCCAGCCAGTGCCGCAGTGGTCGAGGGAGACCGCGACGGCATCGAGTTCGATCAAAGCCGCCCGTACTACGGTCTTGGTGGCGCCCAGCCACCAGACGAGGTCGGCTTCCGTGCCAGGGCCAAAGGTGTGGAGCCAGCGACGCACGATTTCGCGGTAGCCGTCGGCGGCCTTCCAAGATGCGGGGACGTTGCCGAGCCAGTGCCGCATCAGGGTCAGACGCGGCCGCGCAGTACGCCAGTGAGCAGTGTTGGTGCCGCGCACGATGTCGGCGGTGGCGCCGAGATGGGTGAGAACTCCGGACGCCGACCAGGTCGCGCCTGCTGCCAGCGGCACCTTCACGTCGATCATCGGCACTGCTTGCCGTATGTCGAGGGAAGAGCGGCCGTCTGGTGCGTCAGCGAGTACTGCGAGAACCTCGGCGCGAGCGCGGTCGAGCCAGTCGCCGCCGTCCTCGGCAAGTCCGGCCTTGACGGCGTCCTTGGTCATCCGGGCCCGCTCGATGCCCGCGACTCTGGCGGACGCGCTGGGCCAGACCGCCGGCAGCAGGTCGCGTGGGAACGCGAAGAGGGTGCGGCGCATGGCGAGTTGCTTCACGATGCTGCGGTCGTCGTAGAGCGCCCGGTCGACGTCCTCGACCTCGAGTGACCCGACACGCGCCCAGCAGGACAGGTAGATCGTCGCCGGCTCGGTGGCGTGCAACACGGTCATCGCCCGGGTCGCCGCCTCCGGCGAGTCGACCCGAGCGCCAGGCGCCAGCGCGTGCCGAACGGCCAGCCGAGCACGGCGCTCGTCGTCGGATACGTGCTGCATCGGCCCTCCCCTTCAGACCCACCCCAAGGAGCGCCTACGGTACGCAGCCGGACCGACAGAATCAGGGGTGTGGCTGGTCGGGGAGGTGGTTCCATTCGCGTTCGTCGACTGGGACGTGTTCGGCGGTGGCCAGGTACCGGTGGGCTAGGTCCACCAGTTGGGTTGGGGAGATGTCGGTGAGCGCGGCGAAGTCTCGCTGCCGCATGTCGAGCGAGTAGAAGCCCGTCGGGCGGTCTCGGAGCTCGGTGATGACCACGCAGCGGCAGAGGTTGTGGTCCTGCCGGGTCATCAGGACGACATAGTGGTTGCCTAGTTCGTTGCGGTGATAATCGAGCCACTCGGGACGGCCCCGCGCGCTGGCGTACGGCGTTTGGGTCGCCTTGGCGATGAGGGCTTCGAGGGCGTCGGTCGAGATGCCCTTGATAACGCCTGGTCCACCGTTGAACAGGAAAGGCAGCTGGTCCGGGCCGAACTTCGGCCACAGCCGAACCCGGCCGCGCCATCCGAACAGCAGCTTCATGACTTGAGCCTAGGTGCAGGCCAGGCGGGAGAAGAAGGCCGACTTCTCGGTCCGGGGGTCTCGGTCATTCGCCGACTGTGCCGTCGGTGGCTTCTCGGAGGAGGTCCAGATGGCCTAGGTGGCGGGCGGTTTCCTCGATCAGGTGGGTGACGGCGTAGCGGAGGTTGAACGCCATATCTTCCCCGCGAGCCAGGTCGTCGAAGGAGGCGGCGGCGGCGATGGCGCGGGAGCGGGCGCACTCGGCCTGGTAGTCGGCGACCAGGGCGGCGAGGGTGTCACCGGGGGCGATCGGGAAGTTGCCGTGCGGGTTCTCCTCGGACCAGGGCCACTCGACGTCGGTGGCGGCGAAGTCGATGGCGAACCAGAAGCGCTCGACGCCCGTGAGGTGTTTGACGAGCCCCGCGGGAGTCAGGGCGGACGCAGCGACCGGACGCCCGAACGCCTGCTCATCGCTGAGACCGGCGACCTTGTTCACCACGGTGTCCCGCAGAAAATCGAGGATTCCGCTCAAAGTGGCCCGCTCATCCGCGGCCTCGGGCGGGCGGACGCGCTCCACGGCCTGTACCTGCTCGGAAGACATGGGGAAAAGCTAGCTGCGATTTTGTGCAGTTGCTATCGCAATCGGGCGGAGGCTGGCTGAATGGGTGCATGAGAGAACCCGGTCCTTTGTTTTTCGGCCTTGTTGCGGTGGCCGGGATCGTTTTCGCCGGGTTGTCCATCGACGAGGTCGTAGCGGAGGACCGGTTGCGGGGCGTGCTGGACACGCGCGGGCAGGTGACGACCGGCGTGGTGGTGGAGGTCCAGGAGCGGGACCGGGCTGGGCTGCCGTTAACTGTCGAGGTCGTTCTGCCTGACCGGCGACGGGCCACGGTCGGGTTGGTCAGCAGCGACGAGGATCTCGACATTGCCCGAGCCGAGGTCGGGGAGAAGGTCGAACTGGTCGTCGATCCGCTGGATCCGAACCAGAACCTCGTGGTTGCCGACTACGGCCGGTGGTGGTCGGGGACCGTGGTCGAGTCGCTCGACTTCAGGACTCTGGTGCCCGCTGGGGCGTCGGTGGCCGCGTGCGTGCTGGCGTTTCGGGCCCGCCGACGGCGGCGGCCGGCTCCATCGGTCGCGCGCGGCCTGAAGAGTCGGCTCAGAAGCTCCCGGGAGAGTGCCGAAGAGCTGTGAGACAAGAGGTGAACTCTGTCAGAGTCCAGTGAGAAGCGTTGATTGTTCGGGCGGGGTGAGCGTCAATGGAGGAGTGGAGAGTTACCGCAATCAGGTACTGACCGCGGCGGTTCTGGTGCCGTTGGCGGTGTGTGCGGGGCTGGTGCCGTTGCGGCACAGCTTTGACAACGCGAATGCTGCCTTGGTGCTGGTCCTCGTGATCGTTGCCGTGGCCTCCTTCGGGATCCGGCCGGCGGGCGTGGTCGCGGCCGTGTCGAGCGCGGTCTGGTTCGACTTCTTCCTGACGGTGCCGTACAACCGGCTCACCATCGCGAACCGCGGAGACATCGAGACCACCATCCTGCTGGTGGTGATCGGCGCCGCGGTCACGGAGATCGCACTCTGGGGCCGACGGCAACAAGCCCGCGCCAGCCGGCAGACCGGCTACCTGGCCGGCGTGATGACCACCTCGCACGCGGTCGCGCGTGGCGGTTCCACAGATGACGTGATCGATCAGGTGCGCGCGGAACTGACCGCAGTACTGGGGATCGACGGGTGCCGGTTCGTTGTCAACGGCAAGCGGCCCGACGAGCCCGAGCTGAACCCGGACGGGTCCGTGACCCGCGGCGAGCATGAGTACAAGGTCGAGCGGGACGGGTTGCCGACGGACTCGGAGATCGAACTGGTCGTGCAGCACGCCGGGATCGTCCGCGGCCGGTTCCTGCTGACCGCGGCGACCCGGATCGCTCGGCCCGATCTGGAGCAGCGCCTCGTCGCGGTCGCCCTGGCCGACCAGGTCGGCGCCGCGCTCGCGTCGCAGGAGACTCCCCAGAACCACCCCTGAAGCACCCCTGAACTGGCCTGCGGGAAGAACCACATCCTGGGTGGCCACCGGTCCCGGCGTCGTACTTGCCCATACAGGTACGACGCCGTGCCGCGTCTGCAGCAAGCTGCAGCACTCTGGCGCCAGAGCCCCGTAGACGGGATCATGCGCGGGTGAATGACGCAGAACTGTTTCTCCGGGTCGGTGAACTGGCAGGCCGAGTCGGCTATCCGATGCCATCGATCAGCCCGGGCGAGGGTACGACCAGCGAGGCATGTATCTGCCTCCGAACAGACGGCGCCGGGCCGGGCACGCTGGTGCTGCACGACCATGTGGACGAGATGTTCCCGGACGCCGTGCGGGACTTCTTGATCACCCAGGAATTCGTTCAGGCTCGCGCAGGGTTGCTACGGCATCGCCGCTGGATCAAGAGGTCCGAGACCGTCATCGGTGGTGTGGCTTCTCTCTCGGCGGTGCTCATCGCCGGCCAATATGTCGCCTCTGCGTTGCTGGCAGGAGTGCTCGGCTTCGCTGTCGCCTACCCGGGGATGGCGGTTCTCCACATCCTGCTGGTCGGGACCTGGTCGCGGTGGTTCACTCGGCGCTCGGACCAGGCTTTGGTCGAGGTCCTTGGCCGGCAGCAGGTCGTCGAGGCATTGCAGTGGTATGCCGCCCGCAAGCCTCCTTTTCACCCCCGCTGGCTGTGGAACGGGGCGCCGCCGCACGCCCCGGAGCGGCTGCGCTGGCTGGCCAATGAGGGCCCAAATGCTTGAGCTGGTTGGGTTTTGCAACCTGTGTGACACGGTTGGGGAACACGTAGGTGTTCCTCAGGCGTTGTTAAGGGTGGCCCCGTAGTATCGCGACACGACCCACAGCGGGTCGACAGTGGGTCATCAGGAGGATGACATGCAGAGCAGTAACCCGGTCCTGAACCGGTCGAGTGCATTTGCGCCTGGCCAAGGCCAGGCCTATCCCGGGGCCGCTCCGTACGGTCAGCCGGGTCCTTACGGTCAGCCCGGTCAGTACGGCGGGCCCGGTATGCCGCCCCAGCAGTACCAGGGAGCACCCGCAGCCAGCCGTCCCATGACGTTGGACGACGTCATCGTCAAGACCTCGATCACGCTGGGTGTTGTCGTCGCGGCGGCCTTCGTCGCATGGTTCACGACGCCCGACAACCTGGTGACGCCGGTGTTCCTGGCCGGCGCGCTGCTGGCGTTCGCGATCGCGATGGTGCTGTCGTTCTCGCGCAAGATCAACCCCGCGCTGCTGATGGTGTACGCCGTAGCCGAGGGCGTGTTCCTCGGGATCGGCAGCAAGTTCATCGCCAACTGGGTCGGCGACCCGGGCATCATCGTCCAGGCGATCCTGGCCACGATGGTGACCGCCGGCCTGACGCTCGCGACGTACAAGTACTTCGCGATCAAGGTGACACCGCGGTTCACCAAGATGGTGATCATCGGCACGATGGGCTTCGTAGGCGTGCTGCTGATCAACTTCGTCGCCAGCCTGTTCGGCGTCAACACCGGCATCGGCGGGTTCGGCGCGATGGGCCTGCTGTTCGCCGCGCTCGGCGCCGGCCTGGCCGTGTTCAACCTGATCCTCGACTTCGACATGGTCGAGCAGGGTGTCCGCGCCGGAGCCCCGCAGAGCGAGGCCTGGCGGGCCGCGTTCGGTCTGACCGTCACGCTGGTCTGGCTGTACTGGAACCTGCTGCGGATCCTGGCGATCCTGCGCGGTGGGGACTGACCGGCCGACTAGCATCGGCTAGCTGACTCGAGAGGCCCGGTTCCTTCAGGTGGAGGAACCGGGCCTTTCGCATGCCCGGGAACCGCAGACCGCAGGAACCGCTGGTTGGGAACTGTCGGTGAGCCTTGCCAGAGTTGGCGCATGACGACCAGGTGGACGATGACGATCGACTGTACGGATCCGGCGCTGGTGGCGCGGTTCTGGTGTACTGCGCTGGGCTACGTGGAGGCTGATCCGCCGGAGGGCTGGGACACCTGGGAGTCGTGGCTGGTGGAGCAGGGGGTGCCCGAGGAGGAGTGGAACGACGGGGCCAACGTGTCCGATCCCGAAGGCCGGCTGCCGTCGATCTCGTTCCTGAAGGTGCCCGAGCCGCGGACGACGAAGAACCGGCTGCACCTGGATCTCCAGGTGAGCGGTGGCCGTGCTCAGCCTCAGGAGTTGAGGGACAGCCGGATCAGGCAGGAGGTCGAGCGGCTGGTCGCGGCGGGGGCGACGGTGAACGGCGAGGTCGAGCAGAACGGCTCACTCGACCATTTCTGGATGGCCGACCCGGAAGGGAACGACTTCTGCGTGGTCTGACGCCGGCAGCTCACGGTGAGAGGGTGCTGACAGCAACGAAGACCTGCCCCTCCACCTGAAAGGGCAGGCCTTCGGCTAAATTCAGACTCCGTTCGGCTCGTCAGCCCATTCGCCTGTGCGCTCTGACCAGGTCGTATTCATGGACGATGGCTGTGGCGTGCCCGTGAGCGAGGGCGTACTCGGTCAATAGCCATCTCACCCGCTCATCGAAGCGCAGGAACGACGGTCCGTCGTTCATCAACCTGAACCACTCTGTCATCTCGCGTCCGGTGCACTCGGGCACCTTCTGCACCAGACGTTGGTGCGTCTCCTCGGAGTGGTTCAAGCCCATCTTCGCCTCCCGTCATCGGGGTACTGCGTAGTTATCGACTGTGCACCAGGACAACGAGGCAAATCAAGACCTCCAGTATGAAAGTCCTCGCTCAGCGGACGCGCTATTTCCCAACAGGTACTGCGTGCGCCGGGCTGGCGAGGTCTTCCTCGACCCGGTCGACATCGGCCTTCGGATGACGGCGCCGGTGCCGCAGTTGGGCCCAACGTCCACGCGGGCCACGGTCATTACCAGCGACCTTGGCGGCGGCCACCTCGGTACCGGCCGTGCGGGCGGCCTGGACGGCGGCCTCGGCGATCGGCAGAACGGCCTCGCCCCGGAACGACTCGGGGTGCACGAAGGACTCCGGGCCGACCCCGACGGCGGCGGCGACCGAGGGCAGCAGGGCGGCCGCGGCAGCGGCGTACCCGGTCACTGACGGGTGGAAGTTGTCCGGGCCCCACATCGACGGGTTGGTCCGGAACGCCTCGCTCAGCAGCGAGCCCATCGACACCGTGCGGCCCCCGGCCTCGACCACGCTGATCGTCTGGGCGGCCGCGAGCCGCTGGCTCCACGACCTGGCCACCTGGCGCAGCGGCGGCATGATCGGCCGGACCACGCCGAGGTCCGGGCAGGTGCCGACCACGACCTCGCAGTTCGCGGCCCGCAACCGGCGGACCGCGCCGTCGAGCAGCCGGACGGAGGTCGACGGCGGCATCTGCGACTTGACGTCGTTGACGCCGATCAGGATCGCGGCCACGTGCGGGCCGGCGAGCAGCGCCGTGTCGACCTGGCCGGCCAGATCGTTGGATTTCGCCCCCGTCCGGGACACGTCGACCAGCCGGACCGGGCGCTTCGCCAGCTCGGCGAGACCGCAGGCCAGCAACACGCCGGGGGTTTCGTCGGGTGAGGAGGTGCCGTATCCGGCTGCGCTGGAGTCCCCGATCATCGCGAGCGTGATCGGGTGACCTGGGTACCGGCCGTACAGGCCGTCGCCCTTGGCCGGGTGAGCCTTCATCGGACCGATGACGTGTTTGGCGTACCGCGCTTCCGCGGTCAGTACGCCGTACAGCGTCGCTCCGATCAGTCCGAGTCCCCCGCCACCGAAGGCTGCGGCCTGGGCCAGTTTCTTGGCGGCCCGGGCTTTTGTCATAGGACCAGGATTACACGCTGTGACGCCGACGCAAGCGAAATTTGGGAAGCGACGCGCTGCGTGACCCGTCACCGCCGCCGCCGAAGCGATGGCGATGGCGCTGTGGCGGCACATGTCCCATACAGTGAGATGCGTGCGCTACGTGAACTCACTCCTGGACCTGGTCGGCAACACCCCGCTGGTGCGGCTCTCGAAGACCACCGACGGCGCGAAACCGCTGGTGCTCGCCAAGGTCGAGTACCTGAACCCCGGCGGCTCCGTGAAGGACCGGATCGCCGTCCGGATGGTCGAGGCTGCCGAGGCCTCCGGCGAGCTCAAGCCCGGCGGCACGATCGTGGAGCCGACCTCCGGCAACACCGGCGTCGGGCTGGCGATGGTCGCCCAGGCGAAGGGCTACAAGTGCGTCTTCGTCTGCCCGGACAAGGTGAGCGAGGACAAGCGCAACGTGCTCAAGGCGTACGGCGCCGAGGTGGTCGTCTGCCCGACCGCGGTCGCACCGGAGCACCCGGACTCGTACTACAACGTCTCCGACCGGCTGGTCCGCGACATCGAGGGCGCCTGGAAGCCGAACCAGTACGCGAACCAGAACAACCCGCTGTCGCACTACGAGACCACCGGCCCGGAGCTCTGGGAGCAGACCGAGGGCAAGATCACCCACTTCGTCGCAGGGGTCGGCACCGGCGGCACGATCAGCGGCACCGGCAAGTACCTCAAGGAGGTCTCCGGCGGCCGCGTGCAGATCATCGGCGCGGACCCCGAGGGTTCCGTGTACTCCGGGGGCAGCGGCCGGCCCTACCTGGTCGAGGGTGTCGGTGAGGACTTCTGGCCCGAGACCTACGACAAGACCATCTGCGACCGGATCATCGAGATCTCCGACGCAGACTCGTTCGCGGTCACCCGGCGACTGGCGCGCGAGGAGGCGATGCTCGTCGGTGGTTCCGCGGGGATGGCCGCGGCCGCCGCGATCAAGCTCGCGCACGAGCTCGACGACCCGGACGCCGTGATCGTGGTACTGCTGCCGGACGGTGGCCGCGGCTACCTGACGAAGGTGTTCAACGACGACTGGCTCGCGCAGTACGGGTTCCTCGCGCACGCCCGGCAGGGGACGACGCTGGGTGAGGTGCTGGCCGGCAAGGACGGCAGCATGCCGCCGCTGGTGCACACCCACCCGCACGAGACGATCGCCGAGGCGATCGAGATCCTGCGCGAGTACGGCGTCTCCCAGATGCCGGTGGTCCGGGCCGAGCCCCCGGTGATGGCGGCCGAGGTAGCCGGCGCGGTGTCCGAGCGGACCCTGATGGACGCCCTGTACTCCGGCAAGGCCCGGCTGGCCGACATGGTCGAGGTGCACATGGACCCGGCCCTGCCGTCCCTCGGCGCGGGCGAGCCCGTAGCGAGAGCGGTCGAACTGCTGGAGGGCAAGGACGCCCTCATGGTCCTCGACGACGGCAAGCCAGTCGGCGTCCTAACCCGCCAGGACCTGCTCGGCCACCTGTCGATCGGCTGAGGGTTCGCGGCCGGGTCACCCGACCAGCCATTCGGCGCCATCCTCGACTCACCTGTAGCCGCGCGCAGACACATCCCGTGGGGAACACTGGGTCGTGTGAGCTTTGGGAGTCGGTTGTGCGACGAGGCGTTGCGGGCCAAGGGTGAGCTGATCGCGGCAGCGCGCGGCGACACGGTCTCGAAGCTGGACCGGACTCCTTGGCAGACGGCTGAGTTGGTCCAGCGGATGCAGGCCAGCGACACGACCAGGGGAACGCTGGAGAGCCTTCACTCGACGATCGAGGAGCTCTGCTGCCAGTACAGCCACCGTGACGCAATGGAGCTTCGCCAGGAGGCACAGGGCTGGCTTCAACACGTCGCCGGATTGCTCCGTCGGCCGGTCGGCCTGCGGGCACACTCGGAACTGCTTGTTGCTGGTGGCTGGCTTGCCCTGCTGGCCGGTTGTGTGGAGTACGACCTGGGCATGCGTACGGCGGCCGAGTCCACCCGGACGGCGGCGATGCAGCTCGGGCTCGAGGCCGGTCACCCCGAGATCGCCGGCTGGGGGCACGAGATGACGGCGTGGTTCGCCCTCACGCAGGGCCGCTTCCGCCACGCCGTCGAGGCTGCTCAGAAGGGTCAGGCTGTCGCGCAGACCAGCAGCGTGCACGTCCAGCTGATCGCGCAGGAGGCGAAGGCAAAGGCGCGACTCGGTGAGTCCGGTCTCCACTCGCTGCTCGAGAGCGGCAAAGAGATGCTCGAACGACTGCCGTACCCCGGCCGTCCCGACAACCACTTCAAGGTCGACCCGGCAAAGTGGGACTACTACGCGATGGATGTTCACCGGATCGCCGGAGACGACGAGCAGGCGACTCAGTACGCGCGCACCGTGATCCGGGACAACATCACGCCGGATGGGGTGGAGCTGAGTCCGATGAGGGTGTCTGAGTGCCGGATCACCCTGGGCATCGTCGCGGGCCGACGGGGTGATCTGGAGCAGGCCGTCGAGCTGGGCAGGAGCGGGCTCGAGGGCGATCGGCAGAGCAAGCTGCATCTGCAGATGGTCGGCGGGGAACTGGACCAGGAGCTGCGTCGACGTTACCCCGGCGAGGGCCTGGTGGCCGAGTTCGAGGAGACGCTGCGCGGCCTATGAGGCTTCGGCACCACCAGGGACTCAGCGGTCGACGACGGTGGGGACGATGGCTATCAGGATCGTGACGAGGATGCCGAGGACGATCGCTGCTGTTCCGAGGATCTGAAGGATTTCCATACTTCAAGAGTCCTTCGGGAAAGGCTGCCGGCCATCGGTCTCCGGGCCGGTCTTGCGCTCCTCCCGCGGTAGCACCGGCGCGCTCGCAGCTCATACTTCCGTTGCCTGAGGCAACACCGTGTGAAGACCACGGAACGCAGCAACGCCCGACGGACCCACCAAGAGTGGGTCCGTCGGGCGTCGGCATCATCCGGCCGCGTCGGTCGGTGGGGTCAGCGGTCGACGACGGTGGGGATGATGGCGATCAGGGCGGTGATCAGGACACCGCCGACGATGACGACTGTGCTCAGGATCTGGAGGAGGCTCATGTTTCAAGGATCCGTCGCGGACGGCCGGAAATCGTCGGCCTTTGGACCTGTCTTCGTCTCCACCCATAGTCGTACGGCGACCCGGCCGCCTCCTCCCGTAGTACTCCGGGAGAACCCCGGCCGGGGCCAGGGGTCAGCTGACGACGACGTAGTCCGACGGGTCCAGGCGTCGGGTGCGGCGCCAGTAGGAGACGGTGAAGTCGGGCCAGATGGTGGAGTTGCGGCCTTGCGCGTCGAGGTACCAGCTGTTGCAGCCGGACTGCCAGACGGTGTCGTCGAGGTCGGCCTGGACGGTCTGCACGAACCGTTCCTGGGCCTCTTCGCGTACCTCGACCGATGCCGCGTTGCGTCGCCTGAGCAGGTCCAGGGCCTGCATCACGTACCGGACCTGGGCCTCGATCATGAACACCATCGAGGAATGGCCGAGTGCGGTGTTCGGCCCGACCAGCAGGAACAGGTTGGGGAACCCGGCGACGGCGATCCCGAGGTGGGCGCCGATGCCGTTGCGCTTCCAGGCGTCGCCGAGATCGATGCCGTCGCGGCCGAGGATGCCCATCCGGGTCAGGTTGCCGGAGATCTCGAAGCCGGTGCCGAGCACGATCGTGTCGCACGGCCGTTCCACGCCGTCGGTGGTGACTACGCCCGTCGGCGTCACCCGGGAGATGGCCGTGGTGATCAGGTCGACGTTGTCCCGCGCGAGCGCCGGGTAGTAGTCATTCGAAAGGAGGATCCGCTTGCAGCCGATCTGGTAGTCCGGCGTGAGACGAGCCCGGAGCTCCGGATCGGGCACCTGCTTGCGGAGGTGACGCCTGGCCTGGAGCTCGAGGCCCTTCATCAGCTTGGGGGAGCCGGCGAAACCCAGACCGCGAGCCTCCAGACCCCAGAAGATGACGTCCCGGATCGCCCGTTGTCCCGCCGGGAAGCGCGCGTGCAGGGCGCGCTCGCGCGGGCCGATCGCCCGGTCGGGCTTCGGCGTGATCCAGGGAGCCGTTCGCTGGTAGACGTCGAGCTGCGCGGCCTGCTCGGCGACCTGCGGTACGAACTGGATCGCCGAAGCGCCCGTGCCGATCACGGCGACGCGCTTCCCGGTGAGGTCGTTGTCGTGGTCCCACTGTGACGAGTGGAAGGCGTTGCCGGCGAACGAGTCGAGCCCCGCGAGGTCCGGGAACTTGGGCTGGTGCAGATTGCCAACGCCGGCCACGAGCGCCTGCGCGTCGAGGGTCTCGGTGCCGTTGATCGTGACGGTCCACCGGCCGGTCGCCTCGTCGTACGCGGCCTCGGTGACGTCGGCGCCGTACCGGATCTTGTCGGCGATCCCGTACTTCGTCGCGCAGTGCTTCAGGTAGGCGAGGATCTCGTCCCAGGGCGCGAACATCCGGGTCCAGCGCGGGTTCTGCTCGAACGAGAACGAGTACAGGTACGACGGGATGTCGCACGCGCAGCCGGGATAGGTGTTGTCCCGCCAGGTGCCACCGAGCTCGTCGGCCTTCTCCAGGATGACGAAGTCCTCGCACCCGGCCTGCCGCAGCTTGATCCCCATGCAGAGTCCGGCGAACCCGGACCCGACGATCGCGACCTCGGTCTGTCCCATGCGGGGAAGGTTACCGGCGAGTCACGTCAAATGTCAGCGGAGCCGGTGCAGGATCTCGCCGGCGTTCGGCAGCACCAGGGTCTCGGGGTCGTTCTCGTACTGCGTGAGGTCGAGGCCCGCGGGATCCAGATAGCCGAGGTTCGCCCGGCGGACCACGTCCTCAGGGATGCCGGTGGCCAGGGTGACGTCGACGCGGCAGCGCTCGCCGTTCACCGGGTCCCAGGTGCCTGCCCCGCGGAGGTGAGTGGAGTGCGCGAGGACTCCCCAGTGGGCGTCGCGGAACTGGTCCCACTGGCCGAGGAAGTAGTCGCGGCAGTGGTACCCGATCTGCTCGATCTCCGGGTGCATCGCCGCCAACTGGGTCACGAGCGGCGCGTAGAGGATGACCTCGCCCCCGTCGGCCACGATCGGCTCGACCTTGTAGAAGCCTTTCGCCGCGGTCCAGATGTCCTGGTAACGGGACGGCATCAGCGAGACGACCCGGCGTACTGGTTTGTCGAGGTAGCGGATGTGGGTCTCGGCGGAGACCGCGGACGCCGCCTGCCAGGAGGAGATCGTGTCGCCGAAGGCCATGGCGTGCAGGGAGTTCGTGCCGCTCTGGGCGACGACGCTCAGCGCGAGTTTCTCCGCCGGGATCAGCGACGCGGCCTCGTCGATCAACGTGCGCACCGGGGTGTTGCCCGGCGTGCCGATGATGCCCGCGCTGGTGATCAGGGCGCCGAGCCAATGGGACAGGTCGATGACCTCCTGGCCGGCGACCCCGGGGAAGAAGTACTTGTTGCCGCCTGAGAAGCCCACCACCTCGTGCGGGAACACCGGCCCGACGACCAGGGCGACATCGTGTTCGACCACGGCGCGGTTGAGCCTCACGGCGGCTGCGTCGTGCAGCAGGCCGCCGGAGATCTCGCCGACCCGGTCCGCGCTGATCGTGCCGAGGTCGACGAAGGTGTCTTCCTTCCACCATTCGTGGTTGAGCACCGTGACCCCGTCGTACGAGCCGCCGAGGTGGGCCTCCAATTGGGCCGGCGTCATCTCCGCATGGGTGCCCAGGGCAACGAGTACGGTCAGCCGGCTGACGCGTCCGGTCAGGGCTCCGTGCACCGCCGTCAGCAGCAGCGGCAACGGGCAGCTCCGGGTCGCGTCCGGCACGATCACGCAGACGCTCTTGCCGTCGAGCCCAGCCTCCGCCAGCGACTCGTGGATGAACCTGGTGACCTCGTCCTCGCCGAGCACCTGCCCGGCCCCACCGAGCACCGCGACCGGTCGCACCTCTACGCCACTCATACCGTGAAGCCTAGCTAGCAAGCGGCTGCCGCTGGAATCGCATCCACCGGGCGGAGAGCTTGGACAGCCGGTCCGGGAGTACGGCGGGTTCGGTGTCGGTGAGCTTCCAGTCCGCGAAGAGCCGTTCCACCTCGTCCGGATCGACACCGTCGGGCATGCCGCGCCCGGTCGTACCGGTGAAGGCGAAAATCAGCAGCGCAGCATCGGGCTCCGCGACCACAGCGGACTGTCGCGCATAGGCGGCTTGCTGGGCCGGGGTGAGGCTGTGGAAGCAGCCGAGATCCATCAGGAAGCCGTAACCGGTCCCCGCCACGGCGGACATCTCGGTCGCGTCGCCGACCTCGAACCGGATGCTGACTCCGGCGGCCTGGGCCCGCTTGCGTGCCTGCTTGATCGCCCGCGGCACGAAGTCGATCCCCGTCACCTGCCAGCCGCGCCGGGCCAGTTCGATCGAGTGGCCACCCCGGCCGCAGCCGATGTCGAGCGCCCTCTTCGGGCCGCCGCTGTCGTCCTCGCGGGCCAGCAGTCGTTCGATCTGCGCCGCGCCGAGTTCCCCGGTCTGCTCCCACGGAGTGAATCCGACCAGGTAGAGCACCTTCCAGATGTTCATGAGCGAGTCCCCCTACATTCGATAGAGTGAGACTCCTCCTAAATTGCGAGGCTCGTCAAGACCTCAGCAGGTCACGGCTGAGGAGGTCGGCGAACCAGGCTTCCCAGGCCGCCGGCGACCAGCCGTGGTCGCGGACCAGCATCCGGTAGAGCTCGTGGTCCATCAGCGTCGAGATGATGTCCGCCACTGCCGGCACGTCGAGGTCGGTGCGAAGGCGGCCCGTCTCGAAGAGGTGCTGCGCGAACTGGCCCTGGCCGGAGCGGCGCTGCTCGAGCATGGTCCGCCAGAGGTCGGCGATATCTGGGTCGGAGCCCGCCGCGGCGCGAAGGGCCGAGAGTACGTCGACCGTGCGTTCGTGGACCTCGCGCAGGTGCTCGGCAAAGATCCTGAATTTCTCCACTACGTCGGGCGTGGCCTGGATCCGTTGCACGAAAGGCTGCTCGATCACCGGGACCGGCTCATCGTTGCCGGCGATCCTGGTGTCGACCAGTTCCTTGAGGATCGCCCGTTTGGTACCGAACGCGGAGTACACGGTCTGGGGTGCGACGGCGGCGGCCGCGGCGATCTCGGTGATGGTGGTGGCGGCGTAGCCGGAGGTGGTGAAGAGGTCCTCGGCCGCGCTGAGAATCCGCAGCCGGGTCTGCCGGGCCCCCTCCTGCCGACGGGTGCCGTCGTACCGGCGGCGGTCCGTCGAGGGTGTCAGCGGGCGTTCCGGGGCCGGCCCTGTCATGACGGGCAGTCTAGAGGGCGGTCACGAGAAGTCAGGGCGGACGAGCCGTGATCGGGTGAAAACCCTTGGTAGGCAGGGGATTCGCGTGATGGTGCGGTAAGCGGAAAGGCGTTGACCGGTCCGCCGGATGACGGGCAGCATCGGGCTTGTCCACTGGGGAACGGCTATTCAAGGGGGAGTTCCCGATGTCTGACACGATGCAACGGCCTGTCGGGTTCCAAGGGGGAGTACTGCGCCCGGGCGATCCGTCGTACGACGAGGCCAGGACCGTGTTCAACTCGATGATCGACAAACGGCCCGGGATGATCGCGCAGTGCGAGTCCGCGGCGGACGTCGCAGCGGCGGTGCGCTACGGGGTCACGGAGGGGTTGGAGATCGCCGTCCGCGGCGGCGGCCACAGCGTCGCCGGCGCCGCGGTGACGGACGGCGGCATCGTCGTCGACCTGCGCAAGCTGACAAAGGTCCAGGTCGATCCGGACGCCAGGATCGCCAGGGTCGAGGGCGGGGCCACCTGGGGGGATCTCGACGGC
Source organism: Kribbella qitaiheensis (assembly GCF_042657745.1). GTDB lineage: Bacteria > Actinomycetota > Actinomycetes > Propionibacteriales > Kribbellaceae > Kribbella > Kribbella qitaiheensis. Next base: position 36,774 of record NZ_JBHSKE010000057.1, read on the forward strand.
GCCTGTCAGCCGTACAACCTGGCCACCACGGGCGGTCGCGTGTCGACCACGGGTGTCGCCGGCCTCACGCTCGGTGGCGGTTCGGGCTGGCTGGAACGGAAGTTCGGCCTGGCCTGCGACAGCCTGGTGTCAGTCGAACTGGTCACCGCCGAGGGTGAGACGGTGATCGCCGACGAGAACCAGAACACCGAGTTGTTCTGGGCGCTGCACGGTGGCGGCGGCAACTTCGGGGTGGCGACCGCACTCACGTTCAGGCTCCGGCCGTTGCCGGCTGTGACGCTCGCGATCCTGTTGTGGCCGGCCGAGTCCGGACCTGAGGTCATCCGTGCGTACCGCGACCTGATGGACGCCGGTGCGCCGGAGGAGTTGGGCGGCGGCGTGATCTACCTGACCGGGCCGCCCGAGGAGTTCGTGCCGCAACACCTGCAGGGCGAGCGACTGGTAGGGGCGGCGGCCTTCAACGCCGGGACGGAGGCGGAGACGCGCGAGGCATTCGCGCCGATGTTCGCCCTTGCGCCGGAAGGGCAGATGGTCGCCGAGATGCCGTACGCCGCCGCGCAGTCGGCCCTCGACGATCCGCCAGGATTCCGCAACTACTGGTCCGCTGAGCACCTGAGCGAGTTCCCAGACGAAGCGGTGAAGGCCTTCTGCGACCGCGCGGCGGACATGCCGCACCCGTCCCCGTCCCAGCAACTGGTGGCGCCCTGGGGCGGAGCGGTGGCGCGCGATGCCGACAAGTGGCCGCTGCCGCACCGCCAGGCCGACTGGGTGATCCACCCGTTCGGGTTGTGGAGCGACGCGGCAGACGATGCCGCCGGCATCCGTTGGGCTCGCGACCTGTGCAAGGACATGAAGCCGTGGGCAACGGGTGCCGTCTACCTGAACTTCATCGGCGACGAGGGGCACGATCGGGTGGTAGCCGGGTTCGGCAAGGAGAACTACGACCGGATGGCTCAGGTCAAGCGCGAATTCGACCCGGGCAACGTGTTCCACCTGAACCAGAACATCCGCCCGGCATGAGCGGGACTCCCCTGAAGCGTTGACCGGGCAGGAGTGGCAGGGCAGCATGCGCCCTGTCACTTGGGGGAGCGGCGGCACGAGGGGGAGTTCCATGTCCGACACGGTTTGGCGACCCTTGCGGGCGCACGGGGCGCGACCGGAGGGCTTCGGAGGAGTGATGCTGCGGCCGGGCGATCCGGCGTACGAGGGGGCGCGGGTCGTCTTCAACGCCATGATCGACAGGCGGCCGGCGGTGATCGCGCAGTGCGAGTCCGCGGCGGATGTTGCTGCCGCGGTCCAGTTCGGGGTGGCCGAGGGGCTCGAGATCGCGGTCCGCGGGGCCGGCCACAGTGTCGCCGGGACCGGGGTGAGCGACGGCGGGCTGGTCATCGACCTGCGCAAGATGCGGAGCGTGCAGCTCGATCCGGACGCCCGGATCGTCCGGGTCGGTGGTGGTGCGACCTGGGGCGATCTCGACGTCGCCTGCTGGCCGTACGCGCTGGCGACCACCGGCGGCCGGGTCTCGACCACCGGGGTTGCCGGGCTGACGCTGGGCGGTGGCTCCGGATGGCTGGAGCGGAAGTTCGGCCTGGCCTGCGACAGCCTGGTGTCGGTGGAGCTCGTGACTGCCACCGGTGAGTTGGTGATCGCCGACGACACCAGGAACCGGGAGTTGTTCTGGGCGCTGCACGGAGGTGGCGGCAACTTCGGCGTCGCGACCGCGCTGACGCTGAGGGTGCGGCCGTTGCCCGGTACTGCGCTCGGGAGGTTGTTCTGGCCGGCCGACGCCGGGCCGGCCGTGATGCGGGCTTACCGGGATCTCTTCGAGGGCGGAGCGCCCGAGGAACTCGGCGGGAGCGTCTTCTACTCGGCCGCACCGATCCGGGACTACGTTCCACCTGGGCTGCAGGGACAACCTGCGGTCGGGGTGACAGCGACGTACACCGGATCGGAGGCCCAGCTCCGGTCGGCCCTGGCGCCGGTGATCGACCTCGCGCCGGAGGGAATGATGTTGGCCGAGCTGTCGTATGCCGAGATCCAGTCAGCGCTCGACGACCCGCCGGGACTGCGCAATTACTGGTCGGCTGAGCACCTCGACTTCTGGCCGGACGAGGCGGTGGACGTCTTCAGTGCTCGGGCGACCGAGATGCCGTCACCAGCGACGTCCCAGCAGTTGGTGTGTCCGTGGGGTGGGGCAGTCGCCCGGTACGCCGATCGGTGGCCGCTGCCGCACCGCCGGGCGCCGTGGGTGGTTCAGTCGTACGGCGTATGGGCCGATCCGGCCGAGGACGCGAGGGGGATCGCCTGGGCGCGGAACGTCTGCGCCGACCTCAAGCCGTACTCGAGCGGATCCGTGTATCTCAACTTCATCGGTGACGAAGGGCCGGACCGGGTCAAGGCGGCGTTCGGCGATCACTACGACCGGCTGGCCCGGGTCAAAGCCGAGTTCGACCCGGACAACCTCTTCCACCTGAACCAGAACATCAAGCCCGCTTAGGGAATCGGGGAGCTTCAGTCGGGCAAGGCGGGTCGCGAGGGTGGTGTGATGGATGGCGTACGTCGATCCGTTGCGTGTGGCAAATCGTCGGCGCATGCGGCGGGTGGTTGCGCCCGGCTTGGGTTGCGGTGGTCTCGGCGGCATTGGCGGAGGTGGTTCCACCTGGGGCGGAGGTGTTGCCGACGGCATCAGCGCGGGTGGTTGCGTCACCGGGCTGCGTGATGGTGCTAGTCGGGCCGGTGTGCGTCAAGAGCGCCTTCGGGATCGGAACAAGTTCCGACACTTGACCCACACCGGCCCGACCAGGGAAGGGACGCAGCTATCCCGGAGCCGCTGGGGGGTGTGGCGACAAGGGCCGGGGAGCTCCTCTGCACAGACGTTCGGAGAGTTGCCTTGCCCGGAGGTTCGTGGAGTTGCCTTGCCCGGAAGGTCGGGGAGCCGCCTTGTCCGGAGGTTCGGGGAGTTGCCTTGCCCGGGAGCTCGGGGAGTTGCCTTGCCCGGAAGGTCGGGGTGTTCGTGTGCCCGGGCCCGCGGGACTCGCCGAAACGCGCACTTTGTGCACCACCTGAGCAGATCCGCGCGATCCGGACGCTCAACTGGTGCACAAGGTTGGGCCTCGGACACCAAGTCAGAACAGCGGACAGGAAATGGCGTGTCCCAGGTCCCCACGAGGTGTCCGAGGTCCCCGCAACCGCACCGGCGCTGGCTGTCACGGCCATCACGGCCATCACGAGGTGTCCCAAGTCCCCACAACTGCACCGTCATCGGCTGCCAGGCCTCAGCAAGGTCCGCCGTCCTCTTGGATGGCATCGGCTTGGCTCGGCTGCGGGTAGCGGGGTGTCCGGTGGTGGGTTGTTCGGCCGCTGGCGCCTAACAGAGCCTGTTGGGAAATGGTTTGGGTGGCCGGGGGGGCTGGGTGGTGCGGGTGTCGGCGCTGCCGGGGCGGAGCCCGGGGGGGCCTGTAGGGGGTTAGGTGGTGCGGAGGCGGTGGAGTTTGAGGAGGTTGGTGGTGGCGGCGGCGAGGTGGAGTTCGCTGGTGACGGCGGTGAGGCCGCGGCGGCTGAAGGTGCGGAGTCCGATGAGGTCTTTGAGGTGGCCGATGACGGTTTCGACGGTGGCGCCTCGGCGTTTGTAGGCGCGGTGTCCTTGGGGGGTGTGGAGCCGGTGTCTCATCTGGTCGATCGCGGTGGCGTTGCCGGGTGGTGGTGGTCGGTCAGCGGCGGTGGGGGCGGTGGTGTCGCGGTTGAGGTCGCGTGTTTTGCCGAGTGCGATGAGCCGGTCGGGGCCGGTGGCGGTGAGGTTGTCGTTGCTCAGGTAGCCGGCGTCGAACAGGATCAGGTCGATGCCGTGGTGGGGGTGGGGATCGCCGCCGCCTGCGGGTGCGGGTCGGTGTGTTTCGACCAGGGCGGCGGCGTTGAGCGCGGCGGTGATCATCGGCACGCATTGGTCGGTGTCGGTGGTGTCTTGGGTGAGGGCGGTGGCGAGGATGAGGTGGTCGTCGGTGACGGCGAGTTGGGCGTTGTAGCCCTGGATCCAGCCTTTCCTGGTGGGCATGATCCGCGAGTCGGGATCGGTGACGTTGCGCCGCGGCCGGCCCTTGGACGGTTTCTTCGCGGCGGCCTGTTCGATCGCGCGCAGCCTGGCCTCGCGCTCGGCGTGGCGTTGTTCGGCCTTGACCAATCGGGCGCGGGCAACCTGAACTGCCTTGCTGTCGTCCACGGCGACCGGGGGCCGGCCGCCGGGGTGTCGCCCGGTCGCGGCGCAGCGGGCCTGGTAGTCGCGCACTGCGGCGCGGGCCTGAGCCTCGGCGCGTTCCACCCGGTCACGCGCGGCCTGCAGCGTGGCCAGTGCCTTGGCGTCCTCGGCGGACCGTTCAGCGGCCCGTTCGGCGGTCTCGGTCTCGATCTGGGCCAGACAGTCACCGATCCGGCCCCGCCGCCCACCACCACGACCCGACATCGACGGCGGCAACTCATCACCACGCTGGTCACCGAACACCGCGTCCTCTTCGGCATCAGCCGCGGACGCCGCCGCGACGATCCGCTCCACCTCTGCCCGCAACCGGTCCTCGGTGCGGTTGGCGTCGATCGAGGCGTTCGCGGCGATCTTCGTGCCGTCCACCGCGATCGACCCGACCCGGCCCAGACCCGCCCTCGCACACACCATCAGCACCTGCCCGAACAACGCCTTGAACGCTGCCTCGTGCTCGGCGCGGAACCGCGCGATCGTCGAATGATCCGGCACGTCCTGGGCGCAGATCACCCGGAACGCCACATCCACCGTGCACAACCGCTCGATCTGCCGCGACGAATGCACCCGGTTCGCATACCCATACAACAACAACGTCACCAACATGTCCGGATCGAACCCGGCCCGGCCCTGACCGGCCCGGGCCCTGGCCCGCCGCGAGTGGAACGCCGAGGTGTCCATCTCGGCCACCACATCGATCAGGAACCACGCCAGATGATCCTGCGGCAACCAGTCCGCCATATTCGGCGGCAACAGAAACGCCTGATCACGATCAACCGGCCGATACGAATTCGCCACCACCCAATCCTTCAACACCCCACCCCGCCCCAACCGCCAACGCCACGCCCCATTTCGCAACAGGCTCAACAAGTTGGCAGCGCTCGAACAATTCGCCAGCCGGCGGGGCGGCTCGCTTGCGAGTCTGGGGGCGGGGGATCGGGGAGCCGAGGAGGTGATTCGTATTAGCTAGGGTGATGACATGGCTAGGGCGCCGCGACAGGCGGATATTGCTGCGGCTGCGGGGGTTTCGCAGACTACGGTCTCGTTGATCCTGTCCGGGAACACCGACGGGGTGCGGTTGTCCGAGGGGACCAGGCGGCGGGTGCTCGACGCGGCTGAGGAGCTCGGTTACGTGCCGGACCCGGTTGCCACTCGGCTGGCCTCTGCGCGCAACCACATGCTCGGGGTCTACACCTTCGCCTCGGCGTTTCCGACGGACGTGGACGGGTTCTACTACCCAATCCTGGTGGGGATCGAGGAGGAAGCGGCCGCGCTCGGTCAGGACCTGGTGCTCTTCACGGGGACGGGCGGCGGCCAGGGGCGTGCGCACGACAAGACCGCGATTCGGCGGACCCGGGTGGCAGACGGCTGCCTGTTCTTCGGGCGGCACGTGCCGGAGGAGCCGATCGACTGGTTGCTCGGCGGCGGTTTCCCGCTGGTGTACATCGGCCGCCGGGACGAGCTGGCCGGGCGGATTCCCTTTGTGGGCGTGGATTACGTCGCCGCCTCGGCCGCCGTGGTGGAACGGCTCGTCGCTCTCGGGCATCGCGAGCTCCGCTACCTGCGCGAGGACGACGACGCCCCATCGTCCTCGGACCGTGAGAAAGGTGTGCTCGCCGCCGCGCGGAAGGCCCGTCTCGCCGTACGGCGCATCGTCGTACGGGCGGCACCAGCCGAAGTCGGCGCCGGGATGATCGAGCGGTGGCGGGCGGAGGGAGTCACGGCCGTCGTCGTGGAGGAGACCGACACGGGCGAGTTGTCCGCGGCTTTGCTGGCAGCGGTCGAGGCCGCTGGCCTGCGTACTCCGGGGGACCTGTCGGTGGCGGTGCTCGGGCAGCCGAAGGATCGGCCCGAGGTGAGCGGGTTCGAGGTGCCTCGGCGGGAGCTGGGGCGCCGGGCGGTTCGCCTGCTGGTCGACCAGATCACCGCGTCAGGACCGCGGACCGCCCAGCAGATCCTCCTCGACTGTGTCCCCGTCAACGGCTCCACCCTGGGCCCGCCGGGCTAGTCGAGTCCACTGCATCCGGACGAGTACGACGGTGGCGATGGCGCCGACGGGGGCGGCCCAGAAGCGGAAGAACGGTAGATCTCCGGTCAGCGCTGTCGCAGCGAAGATGGCGGCGAACGTGCCCAGGCCGACCGCGACACCTCGGCGGCGGGAGTCCAGCGCAGTACTGGGGAGTGGGCCGATCTGCCGGTCGAGCGAGGCCGCCACGGCCGCCAGTAACAGGGCGAACGCGAGCGCGCCAACCAAGCCGCCGAGCGGCCCGCCGAGAACTAGGGCGAAGACATTGGCGAAGGTGAAGGCGGCGACCAAGACGAAGCTGACCACCCCGCCGGTGATCAGGTGCCGGATCTGCCGGGCGCGCAGGTCGACCGCCTCGGCCGAGCGGACCACCCCGGCAGGTTCGAAGAGCCGGCGGGCGACGAGGTACAGGCTGCCGAGGACCACCACGGTGATCAGGATCAGGGCGACCGTCAGGACGGCCGACTTGGTGGGCGAGATGAACTGGACGACGTCGCCGCCGCCGAAGTCGCACGCCGCTCGCGGCGGGAACCACCGGGTACTGACGGTGATGTCGTAGCTGTCCGAGCGGTGCAGGGTCAGCGCGCAGTCCTCGCGGGAGTCGAACCAGCTCGGTATAGAGGTGGCCACCACGAAGCTCCAGGCCAGCAGCGCGGAGAGTGACACTGCGAGCACGGATCCGGCCCTACGTCTGATCCAGTCCACCCGTCCAGCCTCTCATCCGTTCGGGATCGCCCCGTTCGGGATCGCACCAAGCGGGTACTCGGTCAGGATGAGCGACTGGTTCCTGACACCGGAGGAGCGGGGCAACACGGCCACCGAGATCGACCGGGACGGTTCCTGGACCGACGGGAACCTGGTCCGGCCGCTGGTCCACGGCGCCGTCTACTTCCAGCGCCTGTACGACGAACTGTGCGTGCTGAAGGCCGGCGACCGGGTGTACTTCACCGACTGGCGCGGCGACGCGGACGAGGCGATGTACCCCGACGGGCCGACGGTCGGCAAGGTGCTCTGCGACCTCGCCACGTCAGGGGTCGAGGTGCGCGGCCTGCTCTGGCGATCGCATTCGGACCACATGCAGTTCAACGCGCAGGAGAACCAGCGGCTCGGGCGCGAGCTCAACGAGGCCGGCGGCGAGGTCCTACTCGACCAGCGGATCCGGCGGCTGGCCTCGCACCACCAGAAACTCTTCGTGATCCGGCACCGCGGCGCACCCGAACAGGACCTGGCGTTCGTCGGCGGGATCGACCTGAGCCACCAGCGCCGGGACGACGCCCGCCATCGCGGTGATCCGCAGCAGGCGCCGATGGACGAGCGCTACGGATCCCGTCCGCCCTGGCACGACGTTGCGCTGGAACTGCGGGGCCCGATCGTGGGGGATCTCCTGCGCACCTTTGTGGAACGGTGGGACGACTCGCACCCGCTGGACCGTCGTACGCCGTACCGGGTGCTGGTGCAACGGAAGGCCCGGATGCCGCGTCATCCGTCGAAGCTGCCCGAGGCGTTCCCGGATCCGCCGGTGGTGGGGGAGCACGCAGTACAGGTGTTGCGGACCTATGGGCACAAGCACCCGCCGTTCCCGTTCGCCGCGAAGGGGGAGTACAGCGTGGCGCGGGGGTATCGGAAGGCGTTCGGGCGGGCGCGGCGGCTGATCTATCTCGAGGACCAGTATCTGTGGTCCGAGGTGGTTGCCGAGGGCATCTGTCGGGCGTTGGAGCGGGAGCCGGGGCTGCTGGTGGTCGCCGTGGTGCCGCGGTATCCGGACCAGGACGAGCGGTTCAGCGGTCCGCCGGCTCGCTACGGGCAGCTGCAGGCGCTGCGGATGCTGCGGGCGACGGCGCCGAACCGGGTCGGGATCTACGACCTGGAGAACGACAAGGGAGTGCCGATCTACGTGCATGCGAAGGTGTGCGTCGTCGATGACGAGTGGCTCGCGTGCGGGTCGGCCAACCTCAACCGCCGTTCCTGGACCAACGACAGCGAACTCGCCTGCTCAGTGGTGAGCTCCGAACTCGCCGCCTCGCTCCGCACCGAGCTCTGGACAGAGCACCTCGGCACCGAGCCCGCCCTCGATCCGCTCCGAGGCTTCGACCAGCTGAAAGATGCCGCCACCGCACTGGACTCCTGGCACGCCTCAGGCGAGCACGGACCCCGCCCACCCGGCCAACTCCGCCACCACAACCCCGAACCCGTCACCCGCCTCCAGTCCCTCTGGGCGCGGCGCCTCTACGACAACGTCTACGACCCCGACGGCCGCCCCCGCCACCTACGCCGCCGCCACGAGTTCTGAATACGGTTCGACAGCGGGGGCGCCTGAGGGTGGGATGGGGGCGTGAAGATGCATGCCGGTGAGGCTGAGATCGATGAAGCGCTCGTACTTCGGCTGGTGGCCGCGCAGTTTCCGCAGTGGGCCGGGTTGGGGGTCGAGGAGATCCCGTCTAGCGGGACGGTGAACGCGATGTTCCGGCTCGGGGACTCGTTGACCGTGCGGCTGCCGCGGATCGAGGGCGGCGTGGAAGACATCGAGAAGGAGTTCGAGTGGTTGCCGCGGTTCGCGCCGCTGCTGGCGGTTGCCATTCCGTCACCGGTGGGGATGGGGAAACCAGGCGATGGGTATCCCTGGCCGTGGTCGGTGCAGCGCTGGATAGACGGGTCGATCGCCGTCGCCGGGGCGGTAGAGGATCCCGTCGGGCTCGCGGAGGACCTCGCGTCGTTCGTCCGGGCGTTCCGGGCGATCGACTTGCCGGGCGGACCTCCGGCGTACCGGGGTGGTCCGCTCGAGCTGGAGGACAAGGGGACTCGCGCGGCGCTCGTCCAGCTCGAGGGCTGGATCGACACCGGGACCGCCTTGGCTGCTTGGGAATCCGCGCTGGCGGCAGCACCCGCCGCTGCGCCTGTCTGGGTGCATGGCGACCTGATGCCGTCGAATCTGCTGACGACGGGCGGCCGCCTGACCGCAGTACTCGACTTTGCCACCGCGGGTCTCGGTGATCCTGCCTGCGACCTGATCCCGGCCTGGAACCTGTTGCCCGCGTCCGCCCGCCCGGCCTTCCGCGAGGCGCTGGCAGTGGATGATGCCACCTGGCTCCGGAGCCGCGGCCGTGCGCTGTCGATGGCGCTCATCCAACTGCCCTACTACCGCGAAACCAACGAGGGCATCGCCGCCAATGCCCAGCACGTGATCGACGAGGTTCTCGCGGATTTCAGCGCGGGATAGCCGAGCTGTTTCGCTTCAGCCGCCTAGGCGGAACCCTCGGACTTGCCGGGTCTATACGGTGGGGTAGTGGACTTGATCACGACGCACAACTGGGCCTCCGCCGTCGATCCCGCGCACATCGCGGAGATCAGGAGTTCGGCCGACCGGTATGCCGGGGGTGGGCTCCTGCACCTGGCGCTCGAAGTACTGGCTTATCCGCTGGACGAGGCGGCTCCCGAGGGGACGACGACCTGGGCGCGGGTGGTTCTGCACGGGGACGGGTCAATCTCGGTGGAGGACAACGGGCGTGGCACGGACACCCGGTACGACGAGGCCGGGGTGCCGATGGTGAAGCCGATCATGGCGACGCGGGATCTGCGCTTCTTCGGGGTTCCTGACGCCGAGGTACTGCCGGATGGGCGGCCGCGGTCGGGGATATCGGTGGTCGCCGCACTGAGCTCGTGGCTGACCCATACGAACCGTCGCGTCGACGGCCGCGGCTGGGTGCAGCGGTACGAACGCGGCCTTCCGCGGGGTCCCGCGACGGAGATCGAGGCCGGCGACAGCACGGGCACACTGGTGCGCTTCCTGCCCGATCCCGCGGTCTTCGGCCCCGAGACGCTGTCGGCCGAGGCGCTCCTCGCCGCCTGCGCGGACCTCGACACCAAGGTCAGGATCGAGGTCCTCGGGGAGAGCCCATCGCCTTGAGCCAGGCTGGTTAGTGGCGGAAGAGGCGGATGCCGGTCTGGGTGAGGGTGATGCCGTTGTCCTTGCAGGCTTGGGTGATCTCTGTACTGCGGAGTGAGCCGCCGGGCTCGGCGATCGAGCGGACTCCGTAGCCGTGGGCAACGTCGATGTTGTCGCGGAAGGGGATCGCGCCGTCGGACACCATGCTCACGTCGGTGAGGCGTGACAACCAGGCGTTCCGATCGGTGGGCCGCAGGCCCTCCATCAAGGCGAGCTGCCGAGCGATGCGGTCCGAGAGCTTGGTGCCGGGCGCGTACGACGACTTCGGGTCGGCATCGCGTGCTCGTACGTAAGCGCTCGTCACAGCGCCGACGTCTCCGAGGTCGTAGGTCGATCTCATCCCGGCGTCGACCTCGCCCGCCAACGCGGCACCCGCTGGCGACACGTGCTTGAACGAGGTCGCCGCCGGCCTGTCGAAGCACGCGCTCGCCTCCCGGGCTCCCAGCGCGTCGAGCACGTTGATGCCAAATCCAGCACGAACCCCCGAACAGGCGGCTTACCTCCTCGGGGAGGGGTTCGCCCACTGGCAGAGCAAGGGGCTAACCCCCGCAAGAGGAGCTAACCCCTGTAGGAGCGCTCCCCGTGCACCACGCGGAACGGCGTACGGTCCGGTTGAAGTGGTGCGATCGTCGCGGGCTGATGCGGATTCATGCCGTACCGCAGTTCCATCTGCTGCCTCCGGTGCCTCGACCGAAGGCGCCCAGGCGGACGACGCCACTCCCTAGAACCCCGCTCCCCGGTGGTACCCCACCCTCGCCAGTCGCGGTGCCCCCAATCTACTCAGGCTGGGGTGAGGGTTAGCTGTTGGTGCGGCCAGTGGGTGCGGAGGTGGCGGTCATGGGTGGCTAGGACTATGGCGCCGGGGGTGGTGGTGAGGGCTTCTTCCAGTTCGTCGCAGAGTTGGGGGGAGAGGTGGTTGGTGGGCTCGTCGAGGAGGAGTAGTTCGGGTGGGTTCGCGATCAGGAGAGCGAGGTCCAGGCGGCGGCGTTGGCCCACCGAGAGGTCCCGCACGGACTTGTCCAGCTCCCGGGAGGCCAGCAGGCCAAGGGATTCCAGAGGTACGGAGTCGGTGCCTGGGGCGAGGTTGTAGGTCTCTCGGGCAGTGCGGTCCGGGCGGGCGAAGGTGGTGTCCTGGGACAGGAGGCCGATCCTGAGGTCCGGGCGCCGTCGGACGCCTGGCACGTGGAACTGCCCGGCCAGGACGGCAAGGAGGGTGGATTTGCCAGTGCCGTTCGGGCCGGTGATGAGCAGGTGGTCCGTAGCCTTCACATCCAGGTTGTCCAGCGTGAGGCGACCTGACACCTGGATGTTCCGCAGCGACACCAGCAGACCCTCGTCGGCAGCAGTGGACAACGCGGGAACTGTCAGCCGAAGTGGTTCCGGAGGAGGCGCGACCTGGGTGCGTTCCAGTACTTCGAGGCGGCGGGCGGCGTTGCGGATGCGCCGGGAGATCTGGTTCTGCACTCGGCCGGTGGTGTGGCCGAAGCCCATTTTCTCGTTGTCCCGTTTGAGCCGGCCGGGCGCGACCTCGCGGGCAGTCTCGCCGACGGAGCGGCGCAGTACGGCGAGCTCTTCTTGTTCCTCCGCGAAGCGCCTCCGCCAACGCTCCCGGCGCGCACGCTGGGCTGACAGATAGGCGGAATAGTTGCCGCCGTACCGCTCCGGCCCGTCCACCGCCGGGTCGAGGTCGATCACATCAGTGCAGACGGCGTCGAGGAACGCCCGATCGTGGCTCGCCACCACGACGACACCAGGCATCCCCCGCAGTCGCTCCTCCAGGAACACCGCGGCGTCGTCATCGAGGTGGTTGGTCGGCTCGTCGAGCAACAGCGCCGCGGGTTGCCGGATCAGCAGCGCAGCCAGCCCGAGTCGGCCGCGCTGACCACCAGACAGGGAACCGAGTATCCGTTCCTGCGGAATCGCCCCGAGACCGAGCCCGGCCAGGACGATCCCCGCCCGTCGATCGGCGTCCCAGGCCGCGTGGTCCTGCGCACGATCCAGCCACTCCCCGTACTCCGCGAGCAACTCGGCAGAGCCGGGGGAGTCCTCCTGTTGCTCGCCGAGGAGCTTCGTCAGCCGATCGAGCTCGGCCAACTCCTCGCTCACGCCCTGCAGCGCGTGATCGAGCACGTCCGCGATCGACGACCCAGCGTCGTACTGCGTCTCCTGCTGCAGGAATCCGAGGTCAGGAGGCCGTACTACGGTGCCGGCGTCCGGCTGGTCCGTCCCAGCGAGGAGCCGGAGCAGGGCGGACTTGCCGGCGCCGTTCTCGCCGATCAGGCCGATCCGGTGTCCGGGGGACGCGATCAGCGAGACCCCGTCCAGCACCCGGCGGGTGCCGAAGGTGCGGACGAGGTCGTTCGCGATCAGAGCTGGTGCGGACACGTGACGAGAGGTCGCCCGTGCCTCACTCACCGTCGGGCGCCCCGGTCTCCAGCAGGCGTCCGTCGGTTAGTCGGAGCCAGCGGTCTACCTTGATCTCCGCTAGGAATCGTTCGTCGTGGCTGACTACCACGAACGCGCCCTGGTAGGCGTTGAGCGCGTTCTCGAGTTGGCTGACGCTGATGAGGTCGAGGTTGTTGGTCGGCTCGTCCAGCAGGAGGAGTTGCGGCGCTGGTTCGGAGTACAGGACACAGGCGAGGGTGGCGCGCAGCCGCTCGCCACCGGACAGTACTGCGACAGGCAGGTGGATCCGCGAGCCGCGGAACAGGAACCGGGCCAGGAGGTTCATCCGCTGCGCCTCGGGCATCCCGGGGGCGAAGGCGGCGAGGTTCTCCGCGACGGTGCGATCGAGATCGAGCAGGTCCAGCCGCTGCGACAGGTACGCGACCCGGCCGTCGGCTTGTCGCGCCACGCCGTCCACGGGTTCCAGGTCGCCGTTGATCAGGCGAAGCAGGGTGGACTTGCCGGCTCCGTTCGGGCCGGTGAGCGCGATGCGCTCGGGTCCCCGGATCGTCAGGTCGAAGCCGTCTTCGGCGAATATCGACTTGTCGCCGAGGCGGACCTGCAGCTTCTCTCCGAGGAATACCGTGCGCCCGGCGGGCACGCTGGTGTTAGGCAGCTCCAGCGCGATCTTCTGGTCGTCCCGCACCGCACGGCCGGCCTCGTCCAGCCGGGCCTTGGCGTCGTTGACCCGGGCGGCGTGTGTCTCGTTCGCCTTGCCCGCGGACTCCTGGGCGTTGCGCTTCATCGTGCCGGCGAAGATCTTCGGCAGGCCGGCGTTGCCGAGGTTCCGGCTGGCGTTGCTGGCTCGCCTCGCGGCGCGTTCGCGGGCCAGCTGCAGTTCGCGCTTCTCCCGCTTGACCTCCTGTTCGGCGTTGCGGACGTTCTTCTCGGCGACCTCCCGCGCGGCCAGGACGGCCTCCTCGTACGCGGTGAGGTTGCCGCCGTACGAGCGGAGCTCACCCCGGTCGAGCTCGGCGATCCGGTCCATCCGGTCGAGCAGTGCCCGGTCGTGGCTGACCAGTAGCAGGCAGCCGCTCCAGTCCTCGAGTACGCCGTACAGCTTGCGGCGGGCGTCGAGGTCGAGGTTGTTGGTGGGCTCGTCGAGCAGCAGGACGTCGGGTCGTTTGAGGAGCTGCGCAGCAAGGCCCAGGGAGACGACCTGGCCACCGCTGAGGGTGTCCAGGCGGCGCGCGAGGTCGACCTCGCCTAGGCCGAGGCGGTCCAGCTGGGCGCGGGTGCGCTCCTCGATGTCCCAGTCGTCGCCGATCGTGGTGAAGTGCTCCTCCGCCACGTCGCCGGCCTCGATCGCGTTCATCGCTGCGATCACCGGGGCGATCCCGATGACCTCCGCGACGGTCAGATCACCAGCCAGTGGGAGGCTCTGCGGCAGGTAGCCGATCGTGCCGTCGACGGTCACGCTGCCGCGACTCGGCCGGTACTCGCCGGCGATCAGCTTGAGCAGTGTGCTCTTGCCGGCGCCGTTGGGTGCGACGAGGCCGGTGCGGCCGGCGCCCACGGTGAAGGTGAGGTCCTGGAAGACCGGGGTGTCGTCCGGCCAGGAGAAGGACAGGTTGGAGCAGATGATGAAAGCGTCGGACATGGAGAAGAAGCCTTTGGTGTGATCCCGGGGCGCGACGAAACGGCCCGCGGAGGGAGACAGGTCAGTGGAACGACGAAAAGGCCACGGCGGCCGCGCTACCGCGCGCCGACCTGCGGCCTGTCACCCCGGGACTCACCCGGAGATGTCGTCGTCCACCATCACGTCAGATCTCCTCAACACTCACCACAAACCGTAGCAGCCGATCTCCAACCGCAAACCGCAGTCAGAACCCGCTGCTCTCCAACCGCAAGCTGTGTCAGGAATCGCGGGAGCTGAGGACGCAGAACTCGTTGCCTTCGGGGTCCGCGAGCACCGTCCACGACGCGTCGTCGACCTGTCCGACGTCGACCCGGTGGGCGCCGAGCCCTTCGAGCCGGGTGATCTCGGCGTCCCGGTCCTGGCTGGTGTGCGGAGCCAGGTCGATGTGCAGCCGGTTCTTGATCGTCTTGCCCTCGGGAACGGTGACGAAGACCAGCCCCGGCCCGATCCGCTCCCACGGCGTCTCCTGCATCACCTTCTGATCCACCCAGCCCGGAATGATCACGCACTCGTCGTCGGACTCATGGATGAGTTGCCACTCGAGCGCCTCCGCCCACCACGCGGCCTGCTTGCGCACGTTCAGGCAGTCAACCACCGTCGTGTACCACCGAAGCGCCATCTCAGTCCTCTTTCTCGTCAGGTAGGTGCTGACGCACAGGCTAGGAGATCCGTGGGGCGTGAGGGTTGTCCCTGATGGCTGCGGTGCCGGCGGACGCCTACCGTCACGAGTAGGCCGGGGCATCCGGGCAACGCACGCAGCGAACCAGCCTCACGGAGTACGCAATGAAGGCAATCGTTCAGGATCGGTACGGCTCACCTGACGCGCTGGAGTTCAGCGAGGTCGAGAAGCCAGTGGCTGTTGGCAACACGGTGCTGGTCCGGGTGCGCGCGAGCTCGGTCAACGCGTACGACTGGCACGTGATGCGAGGAGATCCGTACCTGGCGCGCCTGATGCTCCCGGCGGCCTTCGGGCGCAAGGGTCCCAAGGCCAGGATCCGTGGGCGGGACTTCGCCGGGCGGGTGGAGGCGGTCGGGCCCGACGTGACGCGGTTCGGCCCGGGAGACGAGGTGTACGGCGATCTCGGCGACGCCAACGGGGCCTTCGCGGAGTACGTGTGTGCACCGGAGGACCTGGTGGAGTTGAAGCCGATCAACCTCACCTTCGAGCAGGCGGCGGCGATTCCGTTGGCAGGGAGTACCGCGCTGTTCGGCCTGCGCGATGCGGCGAAGGTCGAGGCGGGTCAACGCGTACTGGTCAATGGGGCATCAGGTGGCGTGGGGCCGTTCGCAGTACAGCTCGCCAAGACGTTCGGCGCGGAGGTGACCGGCGTCTGCAGCACGAGGAACGTGGACCTGATCCGCTCGCTCGGCGCCGACCACGTCATCGACTACAGCAAGGAGGACTTCACCCGCAACGGCGTCCCGTACGACGTCGTGCTGGACCTCGTCGCGAACCGCTCCCTTGCCGACTTCCGCCGCGCCCTGACCCCGACCGGAACCCTCGTACTCTCCGGCGGTGGCACCTTCACCGGCGGCTCCGTGGTCGGCCCGATGCGCATCCTCCTCCAGGCCAAACTGCAGTCCCGCTTCGTCCGCCACCGCCTGATCGACTTCTCCACCCCTCTGACCCTGGAACATCTGACAACGCTCAAGACGCTGGCCGAGTCCTCCCGTTTGACCTCCGCCATCGACCGCAGCTATGCCCTCGCGGATGTCCCCGCCGCCATCACCTACCTCGAATCCCACCACGCCCAGGCCAAGGTCACCATCACCATCTGACGCCGCACCAGCCGGCTTCCGTACTGCGACGTACTAGCGCGGCTTATCTTCCTTGCCCGGTGGCAGCGGACAGGCGACGATGCTGGGTGTGGACCGACACCAGATCCTTGCGTTCCGGATGTCACGTCACCATCTGGCCGAGCGGCTCCCGGCCGGTTCGATGATTCAGGCGGTTGCCGTCGCCGGGGTCCAGGAGACGCCGCGGCAAACCGCTGCCCTGGCACTGCATGCCCGGGTCGCGGACGTGAGCCTCGCCAGGATCGACCAGGCGCTCAAGCAGGACAAGACCTTGCTGGCGATCTGGTCGCTGCGCGGCGCGCCGTACCTGGTGCCTACTCAGGATGCGGCGGTCTTCACCACGGGTGCCATGCCCACGGGGGAGGAGTCGTGGCGGACCTTCTTCGGCGGTTGGGCCACGTCCTTGGATGTGCCTCTCGCAAGTCTGGTGGAGCATGCCGCGAAGGTTGCACGCGAAGTACTGAACGATCAGCAACTGGAGGTGGAGGCGTTCCGCCGGCAGGTCGCCAGGCGGATGGAGGAGATCCGTGATCTCGACCGCCCGTCCGGGGCGCACGCCGATCTGCCCGAACCTCTCTTCCGCGCGATGGGTCAGCTTGGGATCGCGTGTCTCGCGGACCCCCGCCGGATGACCGACGCTCTCCTTGCCCGTAAGGACCAATGGCTCGGCGAACCAGCGGGGATCGTCGACCAGGACATCGCCCAGGCGGAGCTCCTGCGACGCTACCTTCGCTGCTACGGGCCGGCCTCCCACCAGAGCTTCGCCGAGTGGACCCTGCGCAGCCTGGCCGACGTGCGCGCGATCTTCGAGCTGATCGAGCCGGAACTCGTTCAGGTGAACGCGAAACGGCGCCCCATCGAGTGGTTGCTCGCGGCAGACGTGGAAGCGCTGGCCTCACCACCCGAACCGACCGGCGTCCGCCTGATCCCCGCCCAGGATCCCTTCCTGCAACAGCGTGACCGAGATCGACTGCTCCCGGATCGCGACCTGCGCAGGCGGCTCTGGCGTCCGGTCGGTGCCCCGGGCCTCGTCCTCGTCGACGGCGAAGCCAAAGGGGTATGGACCTCGCAACGCCGCGGCAGGAGCATCCAGTTCACCGTGCAGCCCTTCGACCGAATCACCGCCTCGGAACGCGACACGATCGCCGCCGAGGCCGACACCCTCGCCCTACTCCGCGAAGCAGACCGAACCACCCTCGTCCTCAAGACCTGAGTCGGTCGAAGGCTGTGGGCGGGCCTTCGTCGAGGCGCTCGCGGATCTGTGCCGCGCACTCGGCCGGTGTTTGGAGCTCCGAGTCGACCTCGACGTCGTACACCGCGTGGTCGTGGACGAGGGGGAACTGGACAGCGGCCCGGCCGATCGTCCGGTTGCCGCGTTCGCGTTCACGGCGCTCGAGTTCGGGCAGCGAACACCGCACCCCGACGAACAACACCGGGAAGCCCTCGAACGTCGCCAGGCAATCCGCGAGACGCCAACGCTCACCCAGTATGTGATCCACAACCACGTCATTGCCGGCCGAGGCCATCCCGGCAACGGCCCGGTGGAACCCCAGAACCGTTCGCTGGAAGACAGGCAAGAACGTCTCGTCGGTCCAGTCCCGCCGATTCCGCGCGCGGTGAAACCCGTCGACGCCCAGGTGATACCAGGCGCCGTCCAACGTAGCCAGCAACTCCTCCGCAATGCTGGTCTTCCCCGAACTCGATGTCCCATTGAGCAAAATCACCCGCCCCGCACGCCGCTCCCGCGCCCCCACCACCAACTCATGACTTGCACTGATCGACACACCCCCATCCTCCCAGCCCCGCAGTACGGCATCCGGGCACACGAAGACCCCGTCAACCTCCGGCTCGCGGGGTACAGGTCGAGGGGGTCAGACACTAAGGCTGACGGGGAACGTGAAGAGCCAGCCGATGGCCGTGAGGAGCACGATGCAGGCGGTCACGAGCATGAACGTACGGACGCGGCGACTGGCGATCTTGGTGCTCATGCCGGCGAAGAACAGGACCACGCTGTACAGCACAACCGTCAGGACATAGTTGCTGGCTCGCTGGATATTGCGGCTCACTTCGGTCGCCGATGCCTCGGCCGCCAGGTCCAGCCGATCGGCATCAGCCTGAGCGGCCAACTTGTAGTCGGGCATCGCGAAGGGCGTCTTCGGCGCGCTCGCGTTCGTGAGGGGTTTGGTCGCGAGCCACGCGTCGAATGCCTTCGCGAACTCTGGGCGGAAGCGGCTCACATAGAAGCGGGCGAGCTCGCTCTCGCCGCGGCGGTCCGCATCGGCCCACGCGATGAAGGTGGCTACGTCGACCTGGGTCTGTGCCTCGGCCAGACTGGACGATCGGGCGGCGTCGATCCGGATGGCTCCGGTGCGGCCCGCCGCCTTGGCCTGTTCGCCGTTCCATCGCGTCGCCTGGTAGCTGCTCCACGAAGTGGCGACGGCGGCTATCACCAGGAGCACGGCGACGAGCAACTCGTGCCAGCGATCGAAGCCGGAGGCCGGCCGGTCGTCAGTTTGCTGTGCCATGTTCATTACAAGGAGGCTTCAGGTCCGGTGCGATGATCGCGAGCTCGGAGTCGATCTGGCGGAGGGAGCGTTCCATCGCCGTCGGCTGCAGCCTGCCGAAGCCTTCGCCGTGCGGGTGGTTGAAGAACACGAGCAGGAGCAGCAGCAAGGTGATGACAACGGTCACGCTGCCCATCAGCACACCTTGTGTCACGGCCCGTTCGCCTCGATCGGCGAAGAACAACATGTACCCGAAGATCACCCCGGAGATCACCGCCAGGACGATCCACAAGGGCGTCGGAATGATTCCCTCCGCCCCATGGACCCGCGCGATCCGCGCCTGCTGACGAGCCGCCGTTTGGTCCATCCAGCGGTCGTAGGCCGACTGCTCGGTAGCTGTCTTCGGATCGGTTGCCTTGAGCGTGCGGAACATCTCAGCTCCCCACGGATTGATCGAGTCGCCGAGTGTGCCGTGCTCGAGGGCGCTCCACTCGAGCCCGACGACCGATCGCGCGTAGCAGACGAGCTGGCCGGTCAGTTGCTCAGAACTGTCCTTGGGCATGTACTGCGCTGTCTCGACCTGCTGCGCCAGGATGGTCGCCTCCGTCTCGGCGCCCGAACGCGACTGGTCGTAGGAGTCGAACGCGAGAAAGATGATGAACCCGAGGAGCACCGAGAAACCGGTGGCCAGCACCCCGAAGACACCTGACGCACGGTCACCGTCGCTGAAGTAACTACCTTCCGGCGCACGTCGCCGTACGACGAGCATCAGCGTGACGGTGATCGCGGCGACACCTATCACGACGAGTGCGCCGAGGACGAGGTTCAAGTCGACCTCCACGAGCCTGAGGGTCCCGCCGCCTGCCGCCGGTTTGCCTCACCGTAGAGCCCAACTTGCGCAACCTGCGTCATCCCTCCGGGAGGATTCCTGTGCGCATGAGGAAGAGGACGCCACCCGCAGGTGACGCCCTCTGTCAGTCGATGAGCTGAGCCATTAGCCGGGGCTAGCCGCCCTGCTTGCCGGTCGCGATGCTGACCTCGTTACCCACGTTCTGCTCGTCGGCTGCGCTCAGCACCGCCTGCAGCAGGCCGGGGAAGCGCGCGTCCAGGTCGTCGCTCCGCAGCGTCACGTAGCACCGGGTGCCCTCCTGGCGGGTGTGGGTGAGGCCGGCGGTCCGCAGTACGCGCAGATGATGGCTGAGGGTGGAGTTCGCGATGGGGGCTCGCAAGACTCCCCACCCGCGCTCCTGACCGTCCGACAGCACCCGGATCAGCCCGACCCGTATCGGGTCGCTGAGCGCCGCCATCACCTCGGTGAGGGTGATGTCGGCCTGGTCGGGGTGGTGCGTGTTCCGCATGGGATCAATGCTAGCTTCATCGATGATTGACGAACATCGAAGAAAGGATTCGATCGTCAACATCTCGAGCACCTACGGCTGGACTACCTGGCCTCCGAGGTGAGCGAGCTAGAGGGCAGGGATTGGCGATCGGCCAGACGGTAGAAGGCTCTGCTCGTCGTGACGGCTGAACTCGCCGGACTAGCCGATCAACGCCGACCGGTTGCGACCTGCAGCAGCCTGATCGAGAGGACGATGCGGCAGGGGAACAGGACGGCGATGACCAGCACTCGCTGATACAAGCCGGCCCAGTCGTGCAGGGGAGCGCCATCCGGCATCACGAGTCCGCCGCCGACGAGGATGCCGATGACGGCGACAATTCCGGCAGCGAGCGTGTACGTCGCGAGGCTCCGCCACCTTGGGTCACGCGCAACTCGACGCGACACGACGATCAGCCCGACCGCGCTTGTCATGAAGAACATGAACCCGGCGACGATGTGGCCGCCCGGGTCGTACGTCACGCCGGCGGCGTCCTGCCGCAGCGGGAAGATCGCGGCGAGCAGAAGGCCGATCCCGCTGATGAACAGCAACGCGGGCCCGGCGATACCCGCCCTCGTCCGCCGCAGGCCGCGGTGCAGTCCCAGTGCGAAGGCAATCGTGAGCACGCCGAACACGACGAAGTTGACCTGCTGAACCCATCCGTTGGGTCCGGCCTCCAGCGCGCTGACCGGCTCAGCGAGCCGGTCGTACTCGCTCCTGCGGAAAGCCTCCTGGGCCAAGAATGTCGCTGTGAACAGAACAGGGCCGATGATGCCGGCCCAGGCCGACAAAGAGACGGACCGTTCGTGGAGACGGCCGGCGGCCGCCTCTTGGTTTCGCGTGTGCGCTTCCTGCATAGCACTCATGACCGCCTCCGTTCGACGGCATCCGGCCGATCTGCCGGGTGCTCTCGACGGCGACGCTACGGACGGCCGTCAGTTCGAACCATCGGGAGTTCTCCCCATGCGGCGAGACCGTGCTGCATCGCGAACACGGTGGCAGCAGCTCGGGTCGAGATGCCGATCTTGGCGTACGCGTTCTGGATATGGCGGTCCGCCGTCTTGGCCGAGATCCCGAGCAGACGCGCGATCTGCTTTGTCTGCAAGCCGCGAGCGAGTAACCCGACGACCTCGGCCTCTCGCTCGGTCAACCCCGCGGGCCGCGCGACACGCAGTACTCGATGCCCGGCGGCCTCGAGTACTACGGCGACGCTGTCGGCGTCCAGCCGCCCGGCGCGCGCCTCTTGGCCGAGCAGGTCAGCTGCCTGGTCCGGCCTCAGCGAAGTGCGGTGCGGACGCGGCTCCGTCATTGCGTGGTACATGTCAGCGGCGGCGAGCAGGCGCGCCGGTGGCGTGAGGGCAGTCGCTGTCGCCGCGCGGTGGTAGCCGGTACCGTCGAGCCGCTCGTGGTGGAACGTCGCCACCGGCACCAGAGCTGCGAGAAATGGCGATCGGCACAGCACGCGTTCGGAGTGGTATGCGTGCAGCCTGACCTGTTCCCACTCGTGCGACGACAACGGCCCGGCCTTCTGCCAGATGAGGACGGAGACAGCGACGCGCCCAACGTCGTGGACGAGCGCCGCCCGCCGAGTCGCCGTCACGTCGTCAGGTGGAAATCCGCACCGCTGTGCCGCGGCCGCGGCCAGCTCCGCGACACCCGCAGAGTGACCGACCAGGTACTTCGATGCCAGATCGGCGAAGTCGCCCATCGCCGCGAGCGCCCAGTCGATCGCCTCGCCCTGCAACGTCATACGAGGAGTAGGTTCGGCCGCGAGTACGTCGTCCCATGCGGACCGCTCGTCATCGAGCGCCAGGATGTCCGTCGCCTGATCCGCCAGTACCGCGGCTATCGCGGGGTCGAAGGCGCCGCCGGCTCGCTCCCGGACGACGCGTGCGGCATGGTCGACGCCACCGATCATCCGCTGCAGAGCGGCGTCGCGAGCCACGTGGATGATCCGTAACGGGAGCGCGATCTCCTCGCCCCGCAGGCCGGCCAGGCCTTTTCCGTCCCAGCGCTCGGTGAAGTGGACGAACAGTTGTCGCACTTCGGGCGACATGCCGAACCGTTCGCTCAGGAGATGGGCGACCTCGCAAAGCGCGGCGATGTGACGACGATGCCCCCGAATCGCCAGCGGAAGCCGGCCGGCCGCCTGCAGCGCGCGGACAGGCATCGCGCTGTCTGGATCGGCCAACGCCCGCAGGATGCCGGCCACCGTCTGTGCGGGGCTCCCGAACATCGCCGCGTTGAAGTTCATGAGCAGATCACCCTTGAACAACTCGGCGCTGATCTCGGCGTCCACCGTGCACCCGACATAGAACAGCAGACATCCGTAGTAGGTCTGCGACGCGGTCGCGGAGTCGACCCCCAGCCGATCGGCAAGCCGCATCGCGAACTGGGTGCTCTGCAGGCCGTGCTCGAGCGGAAGCCCCATGCCGAGATCCGTCGCCAGGCACAGTGACCCGATCACCTCAGCGGTCCGAACCTCATCCTGGATCCGGCCCGGCTCCCCAACCACAAATCGACCGTACTGCGTCCCCAACTGTCAGCACAGCCCATCCGAAGGCACTGCTGCTGGTAGCGATACCAGCAGGCGATAGCGGCCTGAGCACTATGTAAGGTGCCGCAGTGGGTAGCCTTGAGGTTGTTCCGGCGGAGCGTGCGCGGGACTTAATCGGTGCAGCTTTGCAGCCGGTTGTCGCGGACTTTGAGCATGTTCGCGGTCTGGTGTGGTCCAAGCCGTTGTCTGCCGGGATCCGAGCTGTCCTCGACGTCCAGGCACTTAGAGGTGGACAGTTCGACATCAGATACGGCGTGTGCTGCGACTGGGTGCCGCACCGGCACAGCGACACGTACAGCTGGCATCGGACGCTCAAGCAGACACGACTGGATCTGTGGGTCGATCACTTCACGGTGGATGCTGAACGGCGGCAGTGGATCTCGAGGCTCGAGGGCGAAAGGCAGGTAAGACGCCAGGCCGCGAAGGCTGTGCGGCAGGTCGCCGAGCCCGCGGCCGCTTGGTGGGACGCGACCGGGAGCGAAGCCGGCGTGTTGTCAGAGGCGTATCGGCAAGCGGCCAACGCGTTCGATATTCACGAACCCCGAGCCCGCTTGGTGGTCGCCTTCACCCACGCTCGACTGGGCGATCTGCCCGCAGCGCAGCGGGAACTCGCACTCGCTGTCCCTACTTCGGAAACTCGCCGTTCCAACGATCTCAACGGCAGGCTCACAGAAATTGCCGCTGTCCACCCGTCGAGCGATGCAGGCTCCTGATCCACCGGCGCGGCGTCCCGGTGTTGCTGTGGCAGCGGGGTTCGCAACGCCTCGGATCCGCGGTTGTAGAGGTCAGAAGCTGGCCGCTATGGCTCTTAGGCTGAGTGCATGACAGCGAACGAGCAGATCGTGACCGGTGAGCGCGCCGACATCCTCGACTTCCTGACCAAGCACCGCTACTTCCTGCGCCACACGGCCGCAGGTCTCTCCGCCGAGCAGGCGAACACCCGCAGTACCGTGAGTGCGCTGACGGTCGGCGGCCTGATCAAGCACGTCTCTGAAGTCGAGCGGAATTGGGCCGACTTCGCCCAGACGGGCGGCGGCAAGGACACGCCTGAGGAGATTGAGTACACCCCGGAGCGGATCGCCCAGTGGGAGAACCAGTTCCGCCTCGCCGAGGGCGAGACGCTGGCCGGCGTACTGGCCGAGTACGAGAAGGTCGCAGCGGCGACCGACGACCTCGTCCGCACCCTTGATCTCGACACCAGCTACGAACTCCCGGCTGCCCCTTGGCAGCCCCCGGGCGTCTTCTGGACGGTCCGCCGGGTCTTCCTCCACATCGCCGCCGAAACCGCCCAGCACGCCGGCCACGCCGACATCATCCGAGAAACAATCGACGGCCAGAAGAGCATGGGCTGACCCAGCCAACGCTGGGACGGGGATCACGCTGTCACGAACGTGACTGGCCCAGGCCCGTTAGGGTAGCCTTCCCTGCATGATTGTCTGCCACTGCGAGGTCGTCAGCGACCGGGAGGTCCGCGAGAGCATCGACTGCGGCGCTCGCACGCTCGCGCAGGTGTGCGGGGCGACCGGGGCCGGGCGGAACTGTGGCGGTTGCGTCTTCTCGTTGAAGCGGTTGTTGTGCCAGCATGGGAGGTCGGTCTCGGCAACCTCGTTCACGGAGGTGGCAAGTGCAACCGGTTAACCCACGGGTCGTCGTACTGCTCAACGACGCGCTGACACTCGAGCTGACGGTGATCAACGGGTACTTCCTGGAGGCCAGGATGCTCGACAACTGGGGATTCGGCCGGCTGGGCAAGGCCTTCTACGACCTGTCCATCGATGAGATGAACGACGCCGACGCGCTGATCAACCGCATCCTGTTGTTCGACGGTCACCCGAACCTGCAGAAGCTCGGAGCCGTGACAGTCGGCGAGGACGCCCAGGAGATGCTCCGGCTGGGCCTCGAGGGCGAGCTCGCCGCAGTGGCGCAGTTCAACGCGGCCGCGAAGGAGTGCCACGACCTCGGCGACCACGGCACCGCCGCGGTGTTGGAGGAGATGGTCCGCGACGAGGAGAAGCACGTGGACTGGTTCGAGAGTCAGCTCGACGCGATCGAGCGGGTCGGCGTCCAGCAGTACCTCGCCCAGCAGATCGAGCCGGGGAAGTCACCCGGCTGAACCGCCTCCCGAGCTGAACCGCGAAGGGGGCCACCCTCAAGCAGGGCTGATGTTCTTGTTGTGGTGGAACGCGTTGTCGGGGTCGTACTTGGCCTTGATCTCGGCGACGCGCCGGTAGGTGTGATCCCCGTAGGCCTCTCGAATGCGACTGGCGTCGTCGTCGGCATCAAGGAAGTTGACGTACACGCCCGCACGATCCGGTTCGAGGGCTTCGAGGAACCGCCGCGCCCACGCGGTCTCGGCGGCGGCGTGCTCGCCGGGCTCGTCAGGCAGCCACACTGCGTCGACGATCAAGTTGTGGGCCACGTCGCGACCAGCAAAGGCGGTGGCTTCGCGGGGAACTCGCGCGACTGCGCCGCCCATGTGAAACATCGCCGTGTACGACCGGGGCGAATTGGCGGCGAAGGCGTGATCGGCGATGGCGGCAATGGCGTTGTCGGAGAGGCCGGCGAGGCTCGTGGATTTCCAGTAGTAGTGCCATCCGTGGGGGACGGTGTCGTCTGTGGCGGCCTGGTGGGCGACGTACGGCGTTGGCGCGAGCAGGTCTACGAGCGGCGTCCCGAGCCGGCGGAGGGCCTGCACCGCACGTTCGCCATCTTCCACGGCGCCGGCGTAGCAGGAGATGACGGCGATCGCCGGCTGCCAGTGCAGGTCCTCGGGGATGGCTGGTAGTGGGGGTACGGTGCCGAGCCTGACCACCGTGCCGAGCTCGTCGGGGGCTTCGGCGGCGAAGTCGCGATAGAAGCGCAGCACGTCGACGGTGTCATCGGCCGCCCAGAAGACGGGTCCGGCCACCACGCTCGGGCCGAGGTGATGCAGAGCGAACCGGAACGAGGTGACGACGCCGAAGTTGCCGCCACCGCCTCGCAGAGCCCAGAACAGATCGGGGTGTTCGTCGGTCGACGCCCGGACGATGCTGCCATCGGCGGTGACCACCTCGGCGGCCGACAGGTTGTCGATGCTGAGCCCGTGTTTGCGCATGAGGAAGCCGATGCCACCGCCGAGGGTGAGCCCGGCGACGCCGGTGTGGCCCACGATGCCGCCGGTGGTGGCCAGACCGTGGGCCTGGGTCTCGTGGTCGACGTCGCCCCACAGGGCACCACCCTGCACCCGGGCCGTGCGCCCGACGGGGTCGACCCACACGGCCCGCATCGTCGAGAGGTCGATGACGATCCCGTCGTCGCACACCGCGGTGCCGGCCACGTTGTGGCCCCCGCCCCGTACAGCGATCTCCAGGTCGTGGTCGCGGGCGAAGCGCACGGCCGCGGCCACGTCGCCGGTCCCGCTGCACCGGGCGATCAGCCGGGGGCGCCGGGCGATGGCACCGTTCCACACGGCTCGGGCGGTGTCGTAGTCCGCGTGGTCAGCGGTGATCAGCTGGCCCCGGAACCCGTCGATCTCCATGGCTGTTACCTCCTCGCTCGGGTAGCCGACTTACTCGGTGGCCGATGTCGTCATCGGCCCTTCCGCTGTCGACAGCCCCATCGCATCGCCATCGGCCACGGCGGTGAAGTCAAGAATCTGGACTTCACCGCCGAAGGCAGCGGCGCGACACTGGCGTCGTGAGGACATACGGCCAGTACTGCCCCATCGCTCGTGGCGCCGAGATCTTCGCCGAGCGCTGGACGCCGTTGATCATCCGCAACCTGTATCTGGGGTGCGGCAGCTTCGGTGAGATCCTGGAGGGCGCGCCCGGGCTCTCCCGCACCATGCTCTCGCAGCGGCTCAAGCAGCTCGAACGATTCGGCATCGTCGAGTCAGCACCCAAGCCGGACGGGCGCGGGCGCCATTACGAGCTCGCACCCGCGGGTCACGACCTCTTCAAGGTCTGCGTGTCGCTCGGCGAGTGGGGAGCCGCCTGGCTCGAGATCGCCCCCGAGCACCTCGATCCCTTTGTGGCCCTGTGGTCGATGTGCAACATGCTCCACCGAGACCGGCTCCCGGGTCGGCGCGTCGTCGTCCGCTTCGACTTCACCGGCCGCCAACGCCCCGAACGGTACTGGCTGCTGATCGAGCACGGCGACACCGAGATCTGCAAGACGTACCCCGGCCTCGACGAGGACCTCTACATCACGGCGGAAGCCGAAGCCTTCGTCAAATGGCACGCAGGCCAGCTCAGCTGGGCCGAAGCCACCCGCAACCGCCGCATCCAACTCCACGGCCCCTCGTCGCTCGTCCGAGCCTTCCCCACCTGGAACGCCCGCAGCGCCTTCGCCCACATCAAGCCGGTCTCCCCGACCGCTCCGAGCTCGGCAGCCTGACACCTTCAACCCGACGGGGGTGATTCGTTGGGTGAACAATCGACGGCACTAGCGGGCCCCTGGTTCAGATCCGCTCACGGATATGCCGAGGAGGTGGGCGAGGGCTAGGGGCCGTAGGCGGTGAGGAACCGGTCCCGGAAGGTATCCATCGGCAAGACCGGTGCGCCGTCGCCCGGCCGCAGCCCGTCTCGCCAGCCCCAGTCCGCTACCCGATCCGTCACGGCCGGGTCGGCGGCGATGATGCTCACCGGCACGTCGTGGCTCGCCCCAGCGCCGGAGACGATGCTGGCAGGCTGGTGGTCGCCGAGGACGACGAGCACCAGGTTGCGGTCGTGGAGCTGCTGCACGAACGAGGTCAGGGAGTCGAGCGAGTAGGCGATGGATTGTGCGTAGGCGGCCTTCACTCGGTCCGGCTCCCGCCACACGTCGTCCGGCGAGTCGCCTTCGGCCGGCATCGGGTCGAAGACTGAGCCGTCGCCGACCCGGCTCCAGTCGACGAGCCGGGGGAGCGGTGCCCAGGGCGTGTGGCTGGAGACCAGGTCGACCTCGGCCATGACGGGAGCGCGGTTCCGCTTCCCCAGCTCCAGGCGCTGGAGCGCGGCCAGGGTGTACTGGTCAGGCATCGAGGCGTAGCTGAACGACGGCCCGGCGTACCCCACGTTCCGGCGGTCGTAGACCTGGTCGTAGTGGTAGTACGCCTTCGCCACCGACCAGTCCTCCTCGTTGGACGGTACGTCGGCGACGGTCCGCCAGCCCGCGCGACCGAACGCGTCGGTGAGGGTGAGCCGGTCGCGGGTGACGAGATGGTCGTACCGTCGCTGGCTGTTCACCCAGAGCCCGGACTGCAGGCTGGAGTGTGCCAGCCAGCTGAGGCCGCCGAAGGTCGGCGAGGTGAGGAAGCCGCTGCGCGAGGAGAATCCGGCCTGCTGCAGCCGCCTGTCCCCCGCATCGAGCGCCGACTGGACCACAGGAGAGTCGAGCGCGGTGCGTCCGTAGCTCTCGACGAAGACCAGTAGCACATCCTTGCCCCTCAGGCGGGTCAGCAAGTCGTTGCTTGGGGTGTTGCGGAAGGGATCCTGCTCGAGCGACCGTTCGAACTCCTGCTGGTCGTTGAAGTCCTCACGGACCTGCGTTGCGAGCCGAGCCGCGGCGGCTGAGGCGATGTGTCCGGCCGGCTCCGGCTGGACGCCGATCAGTGCGGGAACCAGCGCGATCACGGCCAGGACGGCGACGATCCGGATCGACGGCCGCCGGTTTCTCGCCACGAGCCGAGTCAGTCGCAACGCCGAGAGCGCCAGCAGGCCGAGCAGGGCCACGCAGAGCAGCGCGGCTCCGATGAGAACTGCGAGGGCGCCTACGCGGCCGATCGAGTCGCCGAGCAGGCCCAGCGCGGAGCCGGCGTACCCCGTGTCGTAGACGGGGTGGAAGGGGCGGTCGAAGGCGAAGTAGAAGCCTCTGTCGAGCAGCCGCACGATCGCGAGCGCCCCGACGAGGAGACCGCCGCCCACTGCGAGGATCCGCGCGAGTCTCGGCGGCAGCATCAGTACGAGGACGACGAACACCAGGCCCTCGACCGGGATCCGGAGGAAGGCGGCGGGCGATAGGTCGCCGGTGTGGTCCGGCACGAGGAGGGCAGCCCAGATCAGGAGCACCGCCAGCACCGACGTCACGGTGGCACGAGGGCCGGGCGGGCTTCCGGCCAGGCGCCACAGCCCCCAGATGTGACGGCCGAACGACTCGGCCAGCAGCCCCAGCGCGATCAGCAGCACCACGGTGGTCACGGCATCGGGCAGGATGCCGGCCGCCGCGAGGGTCAGCGCGATGCCCTGGATCGCGGCGACTACCTTGGCCCAGTAGCGGGGCGGGAGCGAACCGCGCAGCCACGGGAGCGCCCAACCGGCGGCCACGAACACGTAGCGGGCCGCACCGATCGCGAGAACCCACCAGCCCGCCGTAGGTGCGACGTACACGCTCAGGACCAGAATGAGGAACGCGTCGACCTCCATGTCGAAGCGCGCCCCGAACGCCGAGGCGGTGCCGGTACGCCGAGCGATCCGGCCGTCGATCCCGTCGAGGACCAGCGCCACCGTCGAGAGCGCCACGAGGGGCGCCACCCGTGCCTGGCCACCGAAGGAGTCCGCCGTGAGCGCCGCGACCCCACAGACGAGGACCGCGCGAGCCAGTGTCACTTTGTCCGCCGGCGCCAGCCCGTCACGCCGGTGACGCGCCATCGCGCGGGCGAGTAGGGCGGCAAGGCCGGCTCCGCAGGCAACGCCGGTCGCCCAGCCGGCGGCATCGAGGCCGGTGGTCGCCGCGAGTACACCGAGGAGCGCGAGCAGGCAGAGGAACCCTGCGAGCGGGCCGGTCTGGACCCGGCCGCGCACCCGACCCTGGACCTGATGCACGGTGCCTCCGTATCTAGGGGTACGACAGTCACACGACAAATGCCATGCTTCGGTTCATCGGAGAAGGAGGCTGCAGGTGCCTACAGAAGCACGCGCGTTCTGGATCCGCGAACCCGGCCGGGGCGAGATCCGCCCGGTCCGGCTGCCGGAGCCAGGCCCGGGCGAGGTGCTGGTGCGCACGCTGCGGTCCGGGGTGAGCCGGGGCACCGAGGCGCTGGTGTTCCGCGGCGGCGTACCGGCGACCCAGTACGACGCGATGCGGGCCCCGTTCCAGGAGGGGGACTTCCCCGGCCCGGTGAAGTACGGCTACCTCAACGTCGGCATCGTCGAGTGGGGTCCGGACGAGCTGCGCGGGCGCACCGTCTTCTGTCTGTTCCCCCACCAGACGGCATACGTCGTACCCATCGAGGCCGTGACAGTGGTCCCGGACGAGGTCCCACCGGAGCGGGCCGTTCTCGCCGGGACGGTGGAGACCGCGGTCAACGCACTGTGGGACGCCGCGCCACTGGTCGGCGACAGAATCACGGTGGTCGGCGCCGGCATGGTGGGGTGCTGCGTCGCCCGGCTGGTCGGTGGCATACCAGGAGCGAAGGTGACCCTCGTGGACGTCGACGAGACGCGCGCGGACACCGCGACCGCCCTCGGCGTCGACTTCGCGTTGCCCGAGGACGCGGCCGGGGGTCAGGACCTGGTGATGCACGCCAGCGCGACGTCCACCGGGTTGCAGCTCTCCCTGGACCTGCTCGCCGCGGAAGGCACGGTCGTCGATCTCAGCTGGTATGGCGACCGGAAGGTCCAGCTGTCCCTCGGTGGCGCATTCCACTCTGGCCGCCTGGGCATCCGGGCCAGCCAGGTCGGCGTCGTCGCGGCGGCTCGACGTGGACGGCGTACCACCGCCGAGCGGCTCGCGCTCGCGCTGGACCTGCTCCGGGACCCGGCCTTCGACGCGCTGCTCACCGGCGCATCCCGTTTCGACGAGCTGCCCGAGGTGATGGCCCGACTGGCCGCCGGTCAGCTGCCCGCGCTCTGCCACACGCTGACCTACGACGAAGGGTAGGACCGATGTTCAGTGTCACCGTCCGCGACCACATGATGATCGCGCACAGCCTCCGCGGCGAGGTGTTCGGCCCAGCGCAGCGCCTGCACGGAGCGACGTACGTCGTGGACGCGACCTTCGCCCGGGAGGAGCTCGACTCCGACGACATCGTGGTGGACATCGGCCTGGCCGCCGAGGAGTTGCACAGCGCTCTTGCGGACCTCAACTACCGCAACCTCGACGAGGTGCCCGAGCTGGCCGGCCGCAACACCACCACGGAGGTTCTCGCCAGGCTGATCGCGGACCGGCTCGCCGACCGTGTCGCGGCGGGTGGGCTCGGGGAGTCCGCGAGCGGGTTGGCCCGGATCGGAGTGACGCTGCGCGAGTCGCACATTGCCTCGGCGGGCTACGAGCGGTCGTTGTGACAGAGGTGCACGTCGTGGTCCCGGGCGGGATCGACAACCCGCGGCGGCCGAGCGGTGGCAACGTGTACGACCGCCGGGTCTGTCGCGGGCTCGTGGCGCTCGGCTGGTCGGTCCACGAGCACGCAGTGCCCGGCCAGTGGCCCCGTCCTGACGCGGCGGCCCGCATGGCCGTGGCTGCGGCGCTGGCCCGGGTGACGGACGGCGGACAGGTGTTGGTCGACGGCCTGGTGGCGAGCGTGGTCCCGGAGGTGCTGGAGCCGGAGGCCGACCGGCTGCGGCTCGTCGTACTCATGCACATGCCACGGGACGAGCCGCGCGAGGTCGCGGCGCTGTCGGCGGCGTCCGCGATCGTGACGACGAGCGACTGGACCCGACGGTGGCTGCTCGACCACTACGCGCTGCCCGAGGATCGTATGTACGTCGTGCCGCCGGGCGTCGACGTCGCCGACGTTGCACCGCCTTCGCAGTCCGGCGGGCGGCTGCTCTGTGTCGGAGCCATCACCCCGGTCAAGGGCCACGACCTCCTGCTCGATGCGTTGGCCACGATCGACGACCTGGTCTGGCAATGCGCATGCGTCGGCTCACTGGACCTCGACGGGGAGTTCGTCGACGTGCTGCGCCGCCAGGCCGAGGTCAGGGGCCTCGGCGAGCGGCTGTACTTCACTGGCCCGCTCACGGGCGCAGAACTCGAGCGCGCCTACGCGGAGGCGGACGCGCTGGTGCTGGCCTCGCACGCCGAGACCTACGGCATGGTCGTCACTGAGGCGCTCGCCCGCGGGCTGCCGGTCGTGGCCACGGAGGTCGGTGGGGTGCCGGAGGCTCTCGGCCACGCCGCCGACGGCAGCCGGCCCGGCCTGCTGGTCGCGCCGGGCGACCCACAGGCTCTCGCGCAGGCGCTGTGTCGCTGGCTGGGCGACCCCCGAGAGCGCGCGCGGCTCCGCGCGGCGGCCAGGTCCCGGCGACTGACGCTCTCCGACTGGTCGCAGACCTCGCGCGAGCTGTCGGCCGTGCTGACGGAAGTCGCCGGGTGACCGGATGAACCAGCAGCCGGAGACCGCCGTGTCACTGTTAAGGGGACCAATCAGGAGATGGGAGCCCGCTATCAGCAGACGCATCTGGAGCTGGACACGCCTGGCGGGCGGCGCCGCGATCCTCGCCGTCCTCGTTTGGCGGGTGGGCGCCGGCCCGTTGGTGGACGGGCTCCGACTGACGACCGGGTGGGCGCTCGCCGCCGCCCTGGCGATCACGTCGCTGACCACGTTGTGCTGTGCGTGGCGCTGGCGGCTGATCGCGGGCGGGCTCGGCGTTGGGATGCCGCTGAGGACCGCGGTGGCTGCGTACTACCGGTCCCAATTCCTCAACGCCACGCTGCCCGGCGGAGTGGTGGGCGACGTCCACCGAGCCGTGCGCCACGGGCGCGACCTCGGCCACCTGGGCCGGAGCCTGCGGGCAGTCGCGTGGGAGCGGGCGTCGGGGCAGGCGGTACAGCTGTTTCTGACCGTGGGCGTGTTGCTCCTGCTGCCCTTGCGCTCAGGCTCGCTTCTTCTCCTGGTCGCCTTTCCGGTCGCGGTCGTCGCCGGTGTCGCGCTGGTCGCCGTAGCTCTGCGCCTGAACCCACGTCGTCTCCCGGCCCGGATCGCACGCGCCGTCACTACCGACCTCCACGACGCGGTCCTCGCGCGGCGGGCCTGGCCGGGCATCCTGCTCGCCTCCGCCGTCGCCGTGCTCGGCCACGCCGCCATGTTCCTGGTCGCAGTGCGGGCGACCGGGACGGACGTGCCGCTGGGTCGGTTGCTGCCACTGGCACTCGTCGTGCTGATGGCCTCGGCGGTGCCGACGAACATCGCTGGCTGGGGCCCGCGCGAGGGCGCGGCCGCATGGGCGTTCGGGTCGGTCGGGCTGAGCGCGGCGGCGGGCGTCACCGTTGCGGTGGTGTACGGCCTGCTCGCTCTCGTCGCCACGCTGCCCGGAGCCATCGTGCTGGTGGTCGACCGACGGCGTGCCCGGGACCGTGCGCGCACCCCGACCGAGGCGCAGCCGGAGCGAGTCGGGAGCGTCGTACATGGCTGATCGCCCCTACACCCTGCTCAGCTGCAGCATGTCGATCGACGGCTACCTCGACACTGCCACCGATGAACGGCTGCTGCTGTCCAACGATGCCGACCTCGACCGGGTCGACGCTGTGCGCGCGGACAGCGACGCGATCCTCGTCGGCGCCGCCACCGTCCGCAACGACAACCCCCGGCTGCTGGTGCGGGCTCCGGCCCGCCGCGCCGAGCGCGCTGCCCGGGGTCTGCCGCCGACACCGATCAAGGTGACCGTCACCAGCCGGGTCCGGCTGGACCCGCGCGCCGAATTCTTCGTCACCGGCGACACGGAGAAACTCGTCTACTGCCCCAGCGACGCCGTCGCCGCGGCTCGTTGGCGGCTCGGGGCGGTGGCCAAGGTCATCGTCGACGGCGGTCGGCGGGTCGACATGTGCCGGCTGAGCGAGGACCTGCACGAGCGCGGCGTGCGACGGCTGATGGTCGAGGGGGGCGGCAGTGTGCACACCCAGTTCCTCGTCGCCGGCCTGGCGGACGAGCTGCACCTGGTCGTGGCGCCGTTCTTCGTGGGCGACTCCCGGGCGCCGCGGTTCGTCGGCGACGGACACTTCCCGTGGAACCCCGACTGCCACGCGCGGTTGGCGGAGGTGCGCAGGATCGGTGACGTCGTACTCCTGCGCTACGCGCTTTCGGAGCGTTTCTGCCAGGACTGAAGGAGAGCACGATGCAGCTGCCCACGGCGACGATCCGTACCCAGATCATGCTGCCGCTGCGGTTCGCCGACGGGGTCGGCACGACCGCACGCGTCTACTCCTTCGACGGACTCGCCGACGGGCGCGAGCATCTGGCTCTCGGCCTCGGCGACCGAGCGTCGGCGGCCTGCGTGGACACGGGGGCACCGCCGCTGGTCCGGGTCCACAGCGAGTGCTTCACAGGCGACGTACTCGGGAGCGAGCGGTGCGACTGCGGGCCGCAGTTGCTCGAGGCTGTCCGGCGCATCGAGGAGATCGGCGGGTTCCTGCTGTACCTGCGCCAGGAGGGCCGCGGCATCGGTCTGTACGCGAAGCTAGACGCGTACGCGCTGCAGGACGCCGGCCTCGACACGTACGACGCCAACCTCGCGCTGGGCTACGCCGAGGACGGGCGCGACTACACGGTCGCGGCCCAGATGCTTCGTGCCCTGGGCGTGGACCGGGTCGCCCTGCTGAGCAACAACCCGGACAAGGCGGGCCAGCTGGACCGGCTCGGAGTGACCGTCGCGGAGCGGGTGCCGACAGGCCTGCACCTCAACGCGACGAACGCGCGCTACCTGGCCACGAAGGCCCGACGAGGCGCACACACGCTCGACCTCCCGATCGGCGAACGGCTCGACGCAGAGGCGTAGGCCAGGGGCTGGGCGCCACGTTGGTTCACCGGCCGCGCAGGACGTCAACTCGGCCGCGCCAGCAGATCCTGGTGGTGCACGGTGACGGACAGCCGGCCGGTGGCTGCCTCGGCCAAGCGTCGCCTTGCGTACGGGACGGCCTCGGCGCCCAGCTCCGGTCGTTGCTCGCATGCCGCGGCCAGCCAGCCGGTGAACCACTCAGCCGCTAGAGCGGCCTGACTGGGGGCGAGCCGCCACGGGCTCGGGCGGACCAGGACGTCGATGCCCAGCCGGGCGAAGCCGTCCACAGCGGCGCCGACCGCGTCGGGACCGAGCAGCCTTCCGGCGCCGGTTGTGCGTCGCTGGTGGGCATTGAACGCTTCGGTCACGCGTTGGTCGAACGGATCGCTCGGTGTGAGTTCGACGCGACCGGTGACGCTGAGGGTGATCAGCACGGGGCAGCCCGACCCGGCACAGGTGGCGATGAGTCGTCCGAGCTCCTCCGCGGTCATCATGTCCAGCAGCGCAGAGGCAGTGATGAGGGCTGCGCCTGCCAGCTCCCCGGGCCTCAGCAGGGTGATGTCGCGCCGACGGGTTTCGATGGTGACCGGGGCGCCGTCAGAGGCCTTGCCCGGCGGGTCCTCGGCGGCGAGGGTGAGCAGCTCCGCGTCCCGGTCGTACATGACCCAGTGTTGGGGTCCGGTCAGCTGCACGGCGAGCCAGCGGGCCATCGACCCGGTACCGCAACCGAGGTCGTGAATGGCCGCCCCGCCGTCGGTCGGCAGGTACGACCGGACCTCCTCGACGAGCTCGGGCGCCCGGCCTGCCGCGTCGGCCGGCTCCCGCAACTTCAGCCACTCGGAGCTGGCCCGGACCTGTCCGGTCCTCATACCGCCTCCGCACCGACGCGAGAGACCTGTTCCGCCGCACTCGACCAGCCGGACACCCAGAACGCCAACGCCTGACCTCGCACGAGCCAATCACCTCGCCTCCAGTACACCGGACGCTAGCAACACTCGGGCGGGCCGACCTGGTTGACGCTCACCCGGGCCACGTTCGGCTGGTCCTCTGTCGTACGAGAAGCCGTCAGTTGGCGGACGAGTGCGGGGCAGAGTGACCTTCGTGGAGACCGCGACAGGGACAAGGATGGATCAGGTCGTCAGGCGTCGGCACCTGGCCATGAGCGACTTGCGGACCGGACGAGGCGCCCGGTCCGCAGTCGTTCAGGTCACGGCTCAGTTCACTGACTCAGCTTGGTGAGCCTGGTGTACCAGTTTCCGAGACTGGTGCGCGTGCCTCCGCAGCTTCCGAAATTGGCCAGGTTCGGCGAGGGGAAGTATTCCGCCAGTGTGCAGGTCTGGCCGATGTACTCCGACGCCAACCAGATGTTGCCGCCGTCGGTCACGGCGGCGCCGTAGTCACCCCAACGGGTCCGCGGCGGATCCCCGACGAACGCCTTGTACGAGGTGAAACCGTCAGCCGGGCCGAGGCCCGCGGCCGCGAGGTGGATCGGCCCCACCGACCCGCTTTCGTCGATGCGGACGTAGCCCGCGCTCGGGAAGTGGGTCTCGCCGAGGACCGAGAACGCGATCGCGCCCTTGCCGGCCGGGGTGAAGGCGATCGCCGGCATGGTGAGGTTGTTGTTCGCGAGGGCGACGTAACCCTGCTTGGTCACCCGTCCCTCGATCTTGCCGGCGCCGTTGATCTTCGGGCTCACCGCGAACCAGGCGATGCCCGCCTTGAGCTCGCCGTTCACCCTGACCGCGGTACCGGAGGAACCCCACAGGGTGCCGTTGACATACCAGGTCTGCTGCATCCGGGAATCCAGCGAGTCCGGCGTGGACTCCACCTCGTCGTGCGCGGGCTCGTCCTCGGGATCGAAGAACGCCTGCCAGCACCCCGGACCGAACGGTGTCGGCATCGTGGTGTCGTTGACGCACTCACCGAGCGGGATGTTGCCCGGCTTCTGGTCCGACTTCGGCGGGAACACATACGTCTGGCTGTTCGTCAGCCGGCTCGTGATCCCCAGCGCCGGTGCCGCGGAGTTCAACGACGCGGTGTTGGTGATCGCCCAGATGCCCAGCCGACGCGCGGTACCGGTCGGGTTGCCGGTCTCGCTGCCGTCACCGGCGATCGTGCTCAGCGCGTACTCCGTGCCGTTCCGTTCGCTGGAGTACTCCCCGGCCGGCGAGTTGGCCGGCCAGACGGTGAAGCCCGGCGAGCCGTCGACGGCGAGGTTCTCGACCAAGGTCAGGTTGACGCTGGCCGGGTGGCCGGCGAGCTGCGCCTTCGAGAACGCGAAGATCTGCGCGGCATTGAAGTTCGGCCCGAACAGGTCGTACTCGTTGGTCGACACGTACACGCCGTTGGCGTCCTGGCCGATGTGCGGGTAGTCCTGGAAGCAGGGGCCGTGCTCGACACCGTCGGTGGTGCAGCCGTGGTCCGGCGTACCGTCGGTCCCGTCGTTCTGCGCCGGAACGTGGTAGATGGTCCAGGTTCCGAGCGGGCTGCCGGTGTTCGACACGGCGAGGTCGATCGTGTTCTTGCCGGTGAAGTCGCCGTTCGGAAGGCTGCCCAAGGTGGTGAGGACCACCATGAAGCGCTGGTTGCCCGGGTCGTACAGGCACACCGGGTCGATGACCTGCGGCCCGATCGCGCCGGTCATGCGGTTGAACGCGGGCGGGTAGCCGAAGAAGGTGTTGAGGTCCTGGACACCGCTCAGCGCGGCGGCGTTCGCGGAGCTGCGGACCCGCAGCGCGCTGTTGACCGCCTCGACGACGAACCCGTTGCCGACGCACAGTGCCTGGTCGGGCGGTTCGAGCGAGAACTGGTTGCCGCCGTTGGCGAGGCGCTGGTCGCGGTGGGTCAGGCCGTTCACGCTCGCCTGGACATCCGCGTTGGAGCCGGCCACGGCGCTGGACGCGACGACCGGTGCGTCGAGCGGCTTCTTCGGGAACTTGCCGTTCTTGAACCCCGGTCGCGGACGGGTGAACTGACCGGCCTCACCGTCGCCTTCCTCTTCTTCCCTGCCTCCGGGCCGCAGCTCCGGCTGCTGGAGACCGTCGACTCCCAACGGACGCGTCTGGATGCTCGTCGTTCCACCGCTGGGAATCGCCCGCGTACCTCCGGCGGCCGCACCCAACGAGGTGGTCGGGGTGATCAGGCCGGCGGAGATGATCAGGGACGCAGTTGCCAGACCCAACGCTCTGCGGCGGGTCATCTGAGAGGTGAACTTCATGGGTTGCCTCCGTGCTGGTCGCGTGCCACTGGAGTGACGACCGAACGTCAGCACGTCGGCACCCGCGATGCAGTGGTCGGCCTACCGCACCCCGAGTTGCCCGTTCGCCAAGCTTCACCAGCCATTTGAGACCTCATATGTGGTGGAGCGCAAGAACCCGGAACCTTTCAGGGACCGTTGGCGCCATCGGCCGGCTCAGGCATGCCGCTCCGGTCCAGGAGGCGCGCAAATACGCCTGATGCCCCTGAGCTCGAGATTCCAGGGGCATCGCGGTGGATCCGTCAGGCGTCAACCAGGGAAGGTACCCCCGTGTTGCTGTGGCACCTGTAGCCGTTGGGGTCAGTCGTCCTGCTCCGGGTCGAACATGAACTTGCGGACGTCCTGTGCACAGCGGCAGGCGACCGCGATCTTCGCGGCCCACTCCAAGGCGGCCTCGCGGGTAGGTACGTCGACGATCATCCCGCCGCCGATGAGCTCCTTGCTCTCCGGGAAGGGGCCGTCGGTGATCGTCCCGTCGGTCTCCACCACGGCGTGCTCCACGTCGTCGTCGTCGTACCTCAGCCCGCCGCCGAAGATGAACACGCCGGCGTCCTTGGCCTCCTGGACCACGGCGTGGGAGGCCTTGCCCACGTCGGCAAAGTCCTCCTCGGGGATGTGGGCCATCGCGCCCTTCTCGAACGAGATCAGGTATCGCGGCATCTCATCACTCCTTGTCCAGGGCAGCCTCCTTCGGCCACCTCTCACCCGTACTACGAACGCCCCGCTCCGGATCCGACAGGCTACCGACAGAAATTCTCACCGGACCTCCGCCGGGCGCAGTCGAGCGTCGGCACCTGGCCTAGCGACCAGGTCCACGGCGAGCACCGAAACCCTCGGGGGCCAGATAGAACGATCTCCATCCGCCAAGCGGTTCGTGTGGGCGCAGCGCGTCAGCCCGAGATGTGAGTACGGGTGGGCCAAAGACGCCGGCCCCACGCGATGCGGGTTCGATCGGCATCGCGTGGGGCCGCTAGTGGTTCGGGTGGGCGCAATGCGCCCACCCGACAGGTGAGTACGTGTGGGGCTATGCGTCGGCCGGGAACAGGACGCCCGTGTTGCTGTGGCACCTGTAGCCGTTGGGGTTCTTGTACAGGTACTGCTGGTGGTAGCGATACCGGCTGGGCGATAGAAGCCGCGTGTGGCATGGTGCCGGACGTCAACCGGGAACAGAGCACCCGTTTCTGTACGACGAGAGGTTGGGCTTCACTAGGATCGCCGCGTGCCCGATCAGGAACGCATCACCCGGTCAGAGCTTTCCGCGTTTATCAAGTCGATCTCCCGGCCCCGGCGGCTGCCGATTCTGCCGCGCAGGATCTGGTCGGATGATGACTGGGAGCGGATCCAGCTCGGGTACAGCGCCCAGGACATGGACGAGAAGTGGAACGTCTTCGCCGAGGGTGACGTCGTCTTCCTGCACCGGAGTTGGACTGGCGACGGGGTCTACGAAGCGACCTTCGCGTCGGTCGACGGCGGTGGCCGGCAGATCACCCTGGCAGTGACGCAGCGCATGAGGTTCAGCGCGATCAGACGACTGCTGTCCATGCGCTTCAGAGGTGACGACGAGTGGCATTGCCTGCTGCTGGAGTTGGTCCTCAGCGCGATCGTCCTTGGCGAACCGGCCCACGAGCTCCGAACGAAACTGCTGGAGCTGATACGAGAGAGGATACGGGAATCGGAGATTCCCGCGGGCGCCGTCCTACACAGCATCCTCGGCACGCGTTCGGACTCGTGACGCCGTTGATTTCGTAGTCCTACGACGGGCGAGTGGCGTAGACGCGCGACAGCAGCGCCGTCGCTCCGACGGCGCTGCGGTCGACTACGAGTTCAGCTGTCCGCGGGGAAGGGGGACTCCGGTGTTGCTGTGGCACCTGTAGCCGTTCGGATTCTTCGAAGGCGACAGGTACTGCTGGTGGTAGCGATGATGGCGAGGCGATAGAACTCGTCGGGTTGCTTCGCGATGTAGATGAACATCTGGCAATCCGGGCACGGCTACACGCCCTGACCGGTGGACTTCTCGAACCGCACGCGGTCGGCAGTGCCCACGGCCGTCGTCTCATCGATGTACTGCCGGTCTGACCGGGTGAGGAATCGGAGATCGGCGTTCTTGATCTCCCGGTACTCCGTCGGCGTTGCGCCGGTGCGGTCGGCTGCGCCTCCGTTATGGATCCAGTCGGCCACGGCGTTGCCCTGGTCTCGCACGGAGTTCCACCGCCCGCGGGTCAGCGGCCCCATGCCTGCCTCGATCGCGGCAACCACCTCCCGTGGCGTCTCCGGCCAAGAGCACCAGTTATTCACCACTTCGACCAGGCCCAGCGTGAGCGCGTGGTCCAGTTTGGCACTGGGCTCGTGGTCGAGATTGGCACCCGACAGGGCCTCTTCGGTGATGGCGAGGGCGGTCACCACTGGAGCCGCGTCACCCTGCTCAATCGCTGGACACAGCCGATGCTGAGCGAGGTGCCCGAGTTGCAAGTACGGCGTGGGAGCGTCGGCGAGGGACGGCCGGAACCACCGCAGGCTCTTGGACAGGCGTCGGAGTACGTCTTCGGCGGGGTCGGTCGGGCGGCGAAAGATGCTCACCGGCCAACCTTATGGCGCAACGCTCGGTGCGGTCGTGATGGCCGCCGGCAATCTACGGCGCTCAGCCTCCAAGGCCGAGAAGGCTGTCGCCCGGAAGGCCGCGGTAGCCCCCACCGTGTCCGCTCCTCGGCGGGGAAAATGACAAGCGCTGGGGCGTGGAAGGTGCCAGGATGCCGGCATGGTTGCGCGCGCGTTGAGCTTCGGGGCGGTCGCGGAGGCGTACGAACGGTTCCGGCCTGGGTATCCCGTGGAACTCCTCGATCTGGTGATGACGTACGCCGGTGGGCCGATCCGGACCGCTCTCGAGTTCGGCGCCGGGACGGGCAAGGCAACGCGCCTGTTCGCGCAGGGAGGGATCGCGGTGACGGCGACAGAACCTGACGCGGCCATGCTCGCGGAGATGCGCAAACACCTGCCGGCAAACGTCACAACCGTGCAAGCCGCATTCGAGGACCTGCCGCCGGATTCGTCGTACGAGCTGGTGTATTCGGCTGCCGCGCTCCATTGGACCGACCCTGAAGGCCGGTGGGCCCGCATGGCCGCGCTCGTCCAACCGGGTGGCGTGTTCGCCTCGTTCGGTGGACCGATCCAGCTGGCCGACCCGGCTCTCGAGGAGGCCGCGCGCGCGGCACGTGCGCCGTACGTGGAGACCGACGGCATCCCGTCGCCCGACGGCACACCCGCGGATCGCCCGATGCAATGGCCCGGCACGGAGCTCCAGCAGTCCGAGTGGTTCACCGATGTCCGGCAGTCGGTGATCGAACGGCGCCTGACGATGAGCGCTCACGACTACATCGGACATCTCTCGACGGTCTCGGCGTACGTGATCCTCCCGCCCGCCGACCGAGACCAGGTCTTCCGCCGAATCCTCCAGGTCCTCCCCGAAACCGTGGAAATCAACGCCGAGATCACCGCCCACCTCGCCCGCCGCCACCACTAGCACCGAGCGCCCGACCGTGACTCGGTCGGGCGCTCGGGTGCTGATTTACAGCTTGTCCGCGGGGAAGGGGACCCCGGTGTTGCTGTGGCAGCGGTACCCGTTGGGGTTTTTGTAGCTAGAAAGGTACTGCTGGTGGTAGCCCTCGGCGTAGTAGAAGGTGCCGACGGGGGCGATCTCGGTGGTGATGTCGCCGTACCCGAGGGGCTTGATGACTGGGGCGTAGAGGTCGCGGGTGCGCTCGGCCTCGGCCTTCTGCTCTTCGGTGGTGTAGTAGATCGCCGAACGATACTGGGAGCCCAGGTCGTTGCCCTGGCGCATGCCCTGTGTCGGGTCGTGCGTCTCCCAGAAGACCTTCAGCAGGTCGGTGAAGGTGGTCTTGGTCGGGTCATAGACCACCCGCACGGCCTCGGTGTGACCCGTGCCGCCGGTGCAGACCTCTTCGTACGACGGGTACGGCGTGTACCCGCCCGCGTAGCCGACGGCGGTGGTGTAGACCCCTGGCTGCTGCCAGAAGATCTCCTCGGTGCCCCAGAAACAGCCGGTGCCGAACCACACCTCGGCGAACCCCTCGGGGGCGGGTGCGGTCTGCGGCGTACCGAGCACGATGTTCTCCGCCGGTACGGCGTATCCGGGCTGGGGCCGGCCGGGCAGGGCGGCCTCGGGCTCGACCAGGGCTGTCTTGCGGTTGAAGAACGACATCTCACGCCTTTCGCAGAATGACTTTCATAATCTCTCAACGCCACGCCGCAGATGAACCTTCCCCCGGCCGATTACGGGGCGTTGACGTCAAGCGATCATCGCGGCGGTACGGCGAGCGGGCGGCCCTGCGGCAAGTGACCCGTAAGACAGAGCCAGCCGCTGTACTGCGTCACGCAGCGTGTCCGGGTCCAGGGTGTACGGCAGCCGCAGGAAGGACTCCAGCCCACCATCGGGGGAGAACCGCGACCCGGCGACGACCAGTACTCCGTTCCGCTGCGCCACCCCGACCAGGCTGGACCCCACCGGCTCGGGCAATTCGCACCACAGGGACAACCCACCGCCGGGGACCTCGAATCGCCACGACGGCAGCGCAGTACGAAGTTCTGAAGCCAGCGCGTCCCGGCGCAACGCCAGGTCGGCCCGGCGCTCGGGCAGGATCTCGGAGCGGGAGCGGAGCAACCGGGAGACGACAAGCTGCTCGAGCACGGGCGCACCGAGGTCCATCGAGGCGCGGGCATCGAGGATGCGCGCGACGAGGGTCTCCGGAGCCCGCAGCCAGCCGATCCGCAGACCGCCCCAGAACGACTTGCTCACCGAGCCGACGGTGATCACCCCGCTCGGGTCGAACAGCGCGAACGGCGGCGGCGTCTCTTGACCGTCGAGGGACAGCTCGAACAAGGTCTCGTCGATGATCGCGGTGGTCCGGCTCCGGGCGAAGGCGATCGCCAGCCGCTGCCGGTCGGCGGCGGACATCAACCACCCCGTCGGGTTCTGGAAATCCACCACCAGCCAGGCGGCCCGCGGCGCCGACTGCCGGATCGTTGCCTCCAGCAAGGGAAGGTCCCAGCCGTTCGGGCTCATCGGGGCGGCGATCACGCGGCAGCCGCTGCGCCGGATCGCGTCGACGGAGTTCGGGTGGGTCGGGCTCTCGGTCAGCACCCGGTCGCCGATCTGCGTCATCGCCCGGATCGCGATCGAGGTCGCCGCCAGAGCGCCGGCGGTGACGATGATCTGATCCGGCGAGGTCGGCAGTCCTCTTGCCTCATAGGACGCGGCGATCTGCTCGCGAAGTTGTGGCAGCCCCTGCGGGTGGTAGCCGGGCGTCGCCAGGTGCCGGGGGAGATCCTCCATCGCCTCGGCGACCGCAGTACTGATCCCCGGTACTGCGGGCGACGCGGCGCAGGTGAAGTCGTAGAGCCCGTCCATGTCGATCCCCGGCGCGTGGTGGCGCCCGAGTTCGGGCTCGACCCTGGACGGCAGCGAGGTGACACTCCCGGAACCCCGCCGGCTGGTCAGGTACCCACGGTCGCGCAGTTCCCGGTACGCCGAGGCGACCGTGGTGCGGCTGACCCCGAGAGCGTCGGTCAACTCGCGCTCACTGGGCAGCCGCGCGCCCGGCATGATCCGCCCGTCCGCGATCAGCAGTCGGAGCCGGTCGGCCAGCGCGCGGTACGCCGGGCCGGCCGCGTCGGACCAGGTGCCGAGCAGACCGCTCAAGGTGCTCGCGGGGAGATGTTGCCCTGTCATGCAGTCCACTATTGCTCAATTGGCTATCGAGCACCAGGCCAATCAGTCGCAGACTGGGACGTGTGACCGCCACTTCTGAAGCCGTGCCTGCCCAGCGCAGGCAGTTGGCCGCCCTGAACCCGATCCAGCAACTGCAGGCAGGCAAACTCCCGCGCCGCCTGGTCCAGCTCTACCTGGGCCTGTTCCTGTACGGCGCCTCGATGGGCCTGATGATCCAGG
Organism: Kribbella qitaiheensis; assembly: GCF_042657745.1. Taxonomy (GTDB): domain Bacteria; phylum Actinomycetota; class Actinomycetes; order Propionibacteriales; family Kribbellaceae; genus Kribbella; species Kribbella qitaiheensis. Next base: position 80,194 of record NZ_JBHSKE010000057.1, read on the forward strand.
GCAACCTCGGCCTGGACCCCTGGGACGTCCTGCATTCCGGCATCACCAAGCACCTGGACGTCAGTTTCGGCACGGTCGTGATCGCGATGAGCTTCGTGGTGCTGCTCGCGTGGATCCCGCTGCGGCAATGGCCCGGCCTCGGCACGATCAGCAACGCCATCGTGATCGGCCTGGTCACCGACCTGACGCTGAACACCGTCGCCCGGCCGGACGAGTTGTGGCTGCGAGCGGTCTTCATGGTCGCCGGGATCGTGGTGAACGGCCTGGCCGGCGCGATGTACATCGGCGCCCAGTTCGGGCCCGGCCCGCGCGACGGCCTGATGACAGGACTCGTACGGCGGACCGGGCTCAGCGTGCGGCTGGTCCGAACCACGATCGAGGTGATCGTGCTCGCGATCGGCTGGCTGCTGGGTGGTGTCGTCGGCCTCGGCACAGTCGCGTACGCGTTGGCGATCGGGCCGATCGTTCACTTCCTGCTGCCGCTGTTCACGGTGAAGCTCAGCGTGCCAGCGGTTCCAACTCCTTCTCCTCGGCCTCAGGAGCAGCCTGAAGCCTGAGCTTGCGCGGCCACCAGGCGCGAGGACCGAGCAGCGCGATGACGCTCGGCACCAGGAAGATCGACATCACGAACGCGGAGATCGCGATCCCCGCCGCGACCGAGAAGCCCATCTCCGTGAGCAACGCCATCCCGGCGAGCATCAGCGACGAGAACGTGCCCGCCAGGATCAGCCCGGCCGCCGCCACCGACGGCCCGCCGTGTTCGATCGCCAGGTCCGCCGCCTCCCGTGGACTCGTACCGCGTTCGGCCTCTTCTCGCAGCCGGGCGATCATCAGGATGTTGTAGTCGGTGCCGATGGCAACGACGAACAGGTAGAGCATGATCGGCAGCGAGAACGTCACGCCGGCGTGCCCGGCCGCGCCCTGGAACACCAGCACCGTCGCGCCGGTGGTGCTGAAGAAGCTGAGCACCACCGCGACCATCAGCAGCAACGGCGCCAGCAGGCTCCGCAGCAGCAGCGCCAGGATGATCGCGATCAACCCGCCCGCCACCGGGAAGATCACCGACAGGTCGCGGCTGTTGGCGTCCCGGATGTCGGTGTAGCTCGCGCTGACCCCTCCGAGCAGCGCGGTCGTACCGGCCGGGGCCTCGGCGTGCGCGGTGTCCCGGAGCGCGCCGTCGACCAGATCCAGCGCCGACTTCGCGTACGGCGGGTCCGCCAGTACGACGTTGATCTGCGCGACGGTCTTGTCCGGATTGAGCAGCGCCAGTGATCCGTCGGGGCCGGCCGGGAGGACCGAACCGACGCCGTCCACCTTCGCCAGCTTTCCGGCGTACGACTGGAGCTCGGCGGGGTTCAGCGGCGTACCGTCGGCGCTCCGGACGTAGACGGTGGTGGGGTTGAGCGCGCCGGCCGGGAAGCCTGCCTGCAGGTCCTTGACGGCGCGGGCGGACTCGGTGTCCTTCGGGAGTTGGCTGAAAGCGTCGTAGTCGACCTTCATCCCGAGCGCGCCGAGCGCCAGGGCGACCATCAGGCCACCCGAGATCAGCGCGACCACGGCGGGACGGCGGGCGGTGAACCGGCCGAACCGCTTGAACATCGCGCCCTTCGGCGTCTTCTGCCAGGACTTCGACGGCCAGAACACCTTCGGGCCGAGCAGCGACACGACGGCCGGGATCAGCGTGATCGCGGCGAAGGCCATCACCGCGACGGCGATCGCGAGGCCCGGACCGAGGCTCTTGAAGCCGCCGAAGACGGCCAGCAGCAAGGCGCTGAACGCCACCACGATGGCGCCCGCGGCCGACACGATCACCTCGGAGACGCGGGCCGTCGCGGAGACCAGCGCCTCCTTCGGCTGCTCGCCGGCACGGAGGCGTTCGCGGTACCGGAACAGCAGGAACAGGATGTAGTCCGTGCCGACCCCGTAGAGCACCACGGTCAGGATGGTCTGCAGATCCTGGGTCACCTGCAGGTCGAACGCCTTCGCCGCCAGCGCGATCAGGCCGGGTGCGATCGCGCTGACCAGGCCGACCGTGAGGATCGGCAGGAACGCCGCGACCGGGCTGCGGTAGATGAACAGCAGCAACCCGATGATCAGCACGACGGTGGCGATACCGACCACCACGAAGGCGTTGTTGAAGGCGTCCTGGTTGTCGAGGAAGAGCGCGGCGTCACCGGTCACGCCGTACTGGAGTCCGCTGTCGGCGACGGCTGGTCCGGTCAGGTCGCGGACGTGCTGCACCGCGTCGAGCACGGCCTGGTCGTCCGGCAGACCCTTCAATCCGACGCTGATCAACTGGACCTGCTTGTTCGGGGAGACCGCCTGCGGGCCGGTCACGGCACCGGTGACCCGATCGATCTTCGCGGCGGTGATCTTGCTCGCGAGGTCAGCGGCCTTCGCCTGGTCGGCGGCGGTCAGCGCGCCGCCGTCGCCCCGCTTGATCACGATGCTCGCGGTCGCGTCGTTGGTCTGGCCGAACGCGTCGGCGGCCAGTTTCTGCGCCTGGACCGACTCGTAGGAGTCGGGCAGGAAGCTCGCCTGGTCCTTGTTGGTGACATCCGCGAGCGTCGGCGCGAACGCGACCACGGCGATGGCCGCGATCACCCACGCGGCGATCACCTTCCAGGGATTGTGGACGACGAATCGTCCGAGCTTGGTGAACACGGGACCCCTCCTGATTCACTGTCTACCTGCCGGTCGGTAGGCAGATTACCTGCCGCCCGGTAGGCAAGTGAAGGTGAGAAGGTGGTGACGTGCAGCACGAGACGAGCCCCCGCGACGGGACCAGAGACCGGGCCCGGGACACCAAGTCCGAGATCCACCAGGCGGCACTCGAGCTGTTCTCCAGTCGCGGCTACGAGAAGACGAGCCTGCGCGAGATCGCCGAACAGGTCGGCATCACCAAGGCGTCGCTGTACTACCACTACTCGTCCAAGCAGGACCTGCTGAAGGCGATCATCGGCACCTTCCTGGACGACATCCTGCAGGTGCTGACGCTCGTCGACCAGGTGGAGTGGTCGCCCGAGTCCGAGCGCGAACTGCTCGGCGCCTACCTCGACGTGGTGATCAAGCACCGCGCGACCGGCCCGACCGTACTGCGGGACGTCGCGGCCGTGCTCGCAGCCTTCGGCGAGGACCTGGAAACGCTGATCGACCGCAGCAGGAACTTCCAACTCTGGCTGGCAGGCCCGAACCCGACAGCCAAGGACCGCGTCCTCGCGGCCGCGTCGGTCGAGGTCATCGGCGCCGCCCTGGCCGCCGGCACGGACCAGACCGAGCTCAGCGACGCCGACCTCCGCACAGTCCTCCTGGACGCCGCAACCGCAGTCCTGGCCCGCCGCTCCACCCCCACCGAGTCCAAGCTCTAGCAGGCACCTGAACGCAGCGACGCCGCCAAGGGATCCCCCTGGCGGCGTCGGCGGTTGGACAGCTCAGTGGGTCAGCGTTCGTGGCCGGTCTCGCGGGGCTTGCCCTGGCCGGTGGTGGCCGTCTCGCTCTGCTGTCCGCCGGGCTTCGTGGCGACGGCCTGACTGGCGGGCGCGGTGCCTTGGAGTGCCCACGCCGGATCTTCGGCCCGGTGCCTCCCGGTGCCCGCCTGCTGCGCTTCCTGGCCCGGCTGACCCGGGGCCTCCTGACCCGGGGCCTGCCCCGGAGCCTGCTGACCCTGACCTGAGGCCTGGGGCTGAGCGGGCTGGTTCGGGGTCTTCAGGCTCTCGGCGGCCTGGACCAACTGCTGAGCGGCAGCCGCCCGCTCCTCCGGGTTCTGGGCGGTGACCAGAGCGTGGAACTTCTGCCCGAGCTCCAGCACCTCTTTCTGCGACATCCCGGACTGGCTGAGGGTCGGGTCGTGCCGGAAGGCCTGGTACGCCGCCCCGGCCGCCTGCGCCCGCGTCGTGGCGTTGGTCCGCTGCTCCTGAACCCAGCGGGAGGCGCTGGCCACGGCCTGCCGCCCACCTTCGGCAACTCGCTGCCCGAAGCCCGCCGTCGCAGCGACAGCCGTCCGCCCAGCACCGGCCACGGCCTCAGCGCCACGCCGTCCAAGATCAGCTGCCTGCTGCCCAGCCGCGGTCACACCCTCGACACCCCGACGACCCAGGTCAACGGCCTGCTGCCCGAGCTCGGTCGCCCGAGCCGCTGCGTCCTGACCGAAATCCGTGACCGCCTGGCGCGCCTCGCCTACCCGGTTCGCTGTGTTCTGCCCGATCTCCGCCGCCCGGTTGGTGGTGGCTTGCCGTACCTCGCCCGCCCGGGTCGCCGTGTTCTGCCCGAACTCGCGCGCAGTACTGGCCAGCCGCTGGGCGTAGTCGCTCAGCCGGGACGCGGTCTGCCGGACGACCTGGCTGACCCGGTTGACCGCGTTGTAGATCGGTCCGAGCGCCTGGTGGGTCTGCATCGAGCGGCGCAGCGCCTGCTGCTGGTTCTGGTCGAGGTTCGCGAGCCAGGCCAGTGCCGCTCGCTCGTCGCCCTGCTGCCACATGCCAGGGCCCTGGTGGGGTGTGCTCATCCGAACTCCTAGTCGATGTAGACCGCGTAGTTGACGCCCACCGCCGGAGTCAGCGGGTCCCGCGTCGGCTTGCTGCTGAACAGCTGGAACTGCGCGCCCGGGCGGACCCAGACGGCGAGGTGCCGCCGATCCGCGCCCGCGCCGGGGGCCCACTCGTCCAGGAACGCCGGGCTGCTCTCGTCGCCGACGTAGTCGGGCTCACCCCAGTGCTTGCGGGCCAGCTCCAGGTGCTCCGGCCAGTGCGCGTCGAGACCCGTCTCGGCCTGCTCGATGTCGTCCGGCCCGATCTGGTACGCCGACCAGCCGCTGTTGCGGCAGTCGGAGAAGACCAGCCCGGCGAACGCGATCATGGTGGTCCCGTGCGGGGTGACGAACCCCCAGCCGGCGGACGACTCGTCGATGGTGTCGGTCGCCTCCAGCGGCCACGGCTGCCAGCCGGTCGCCGCGGCGACCCGGTGGACGAGGGCGCGGACGACCTCCATCCCGGTGTCCTCGGTGTCAGGCCCCGCCACAGCGGTCCAGTCCGGAACCTCGGCGAGGTCCGCCATCGCCTGGGCGTCCTCGTCGAGCGGCCTGTCCTGCGTCTTCATCCGCGTCGTTCCTTCCGGTCCGCGACTACGCGTCATCCCGCAAACCGTAGGGCTCCGGCAGGGTCATCGCCACCCGCTATCCACAGGCTCTCGGGCGGTCGATGTCGCCACTGTGGACGGGCTGCTCGGCCGGATAGGACCAGGCCGTACGCTGGTCCGGTGAATCACGACCACCAGTACGGCTTCGAGACGCTCGCCATCCACGCCGGGAACGAGCCCGACCCCACCACCGGAGCGGTGGTGCCGCCGATCTATGCGACCAGCACCTACAAGCAGGACGGTGTCGGTGGGCTCCGCAACGGCTACGAGTACTCCCGGTCGGCGAACCCGACCCGGACCGCGCTCGAGGAGTGTCTGGCCGCGATCGAAGCGGGCACCCGCGGCTTTGCCTTCGCCAGCGGTCTGGCCGCCGAGGACACCCTGATCCGCTCGCTCTGCGTGCCGGGTGACCACGTGGTCTTCCCCGACGACGCGTACGGCGGCACGTTCCGGCTGTTCTCCAAGGTGCTCGGCGCCTGGGGCGTCGAGATGACCCCGGCCGCGGTGACGCACCCGGACGCGATCCGGGCCGCGATCCGTCCGGGTAAGACCAAGGTGGTCTGGCTCGAGACGCCGACGAACCCGCTGCTGAACGTGGCCGACATCGCGATCGTGGCGCAGATCGCGCACGACGCCGGCGCCCTGCTGGTCGTCGACAACACCTTCGCCTCGCCGTACCTGCAGCAGCCGCTCGAACTAGGCGCCGACGTGGTCGTGCACTCGACCACGAAGTACATGGGTGGGCACTCGGACGTGGTCGGCGGCGCGCTGATCGTCCGCGACGCGGGACTGGCCGAGAAGATCGCGTTCCACCAGAACGCGATCGGTGCCGTCGCCGGGCCGTTCGACTCCTGGCTGGTACTGCGCGGCATCAAGACGCTCGGCGTCCGGATGGACCGGCACAGCGACAACGCGGAGAAGGTCGTCGAGTTCCTGCAGCGCCACAAGGACGTCACCTCGGTGCTGTACCCGGGCGTCGACGGTCACCCCGGCCACGAGACCGCTGCCAAGCAGATGAAGCGGTACGGCGGAATCGTGTCGTTCCGGGTCTCCGGCGGTGAGCAGCACGCGATCGACATCTGCAACAAGGCCGAGGTCTTCATCCTGGGCGAGTCGCTCGGCGGCGTCGAGTCGCTGATCGAGCACCCGGGCAAGATGACCCACGCCTCGGTCGCGGGCACGCCGCTGGAGGTCCCGGCCGACCTCATCCGGCTCAGCGTCGGCATCGAGACGGTCGACGACCTGCTGACGGACCTCGACCGCGCGATGTCCTGAGCAGTGAGCCTGTACGTGGCGGTCGACTTCGGGTCGACCTTCACCAAGGCGATCGCGGTGGACGCCGGCTCGGGTGACCTGGTCGCCCGGGCCGAACACCGCACCACCGTCGACACTGACGTGATGGACGGCTGGCATGCCTGCCGAACTGCGTTGCTGGCGGCGGACTCCGGTGTCGCCAGGGCCGAGGTGCTCGCCTGCTCGAGTGCGGGCGGAGGACTGCGGATCGGTGTCGTCGGCAACGAGGAACTGGTCACCGCCGAGGCGGGCCGCCGGGTCGCGTTGTCCAGCGGCGGCCGGGTGGTTGCCGTGGTCAACGGCGGGCTGACGGCAACGTCATTGAAGCAGTTGCGGGCCGAGCGCCCCGATGTCGTGCTGCTCCTGGGCGGCACTGATGGCGGCAACTCGGCGGTGATCACCCAGGCCGCGTCCGTGCTGGCGAAGTACCGGTGGCGTCGTCCGGTGGTTGCGGCCGGCAACGTCGAGGCGCGGGCGCCGATCGCGGAGCTGTTGTCGGAGGCAAGTGTTCCGCACGTGCTCGCGGACAACGTAGTACCGGAGATCGGTGTGTTCGCTCCGGACAGCGCGCGGGCCGCGATCCGCGAGATGTTCCTGGCCCACGTGATCGGCGGGAAGAACCTGTCCCGCGATCCCGGCTTTGCCGCGATGGTCCGCGCCGCCACGCCGGACGTCGTACTGCGGGGTGTCGAGGTGCTCGCCAAGCTGCACGGGGACGTCGCCGTGGTGGACATCGGCGGCGCGACCACCGACGTGCACTCGGTGATCGAACTGGACCCGGAGGACGCGAACCTCGGCCGCGAGGTGGTGGCGACCCACCCGGTGACCCGCACGGTCGAAGGCGACCTCGGCATGCGGTGGAGCGCAGTACCGGTGGTTGCCGCGGGAATCGAGGCCGGGCTGATCTCCGCGGATGACGCCGGGCTGGCCGAGGCGGCGACGCAACGGCACGACGACCCGTCGTACCTGCCGGGCGGAGCGGTCGAGGCGTCGTACGACGAGACGCTGGCGCGGGTCGCTGCGACGGTCGCGCTGCGGCGGCACGCCGGACGTCAGCGGGTGGTGTTCGGGCCGGGTGGGCGCGTGATCGAGCGGTCCGGGAAAGACCTGCGCGAGGTCGACCTACTGGTCGGGTCCGGTGGAGTGCTGCGGCACAACGGACCCGAGGTGGCGGCCCGGATCCTCGGCTCGGTCAGTGCCGGCGCCCAGGAGGAGGGCTGGCTGGTCCCGTCCGGCGCCCGCACCAGCGTCGATTCCGACTACGTCCTCGCGGGCGTCGGCCTGCTGGCCGACCTCGATCCCGCGGCGGCCGAAGGATTGGCAAGCCACATTCATGGAACCGTCGACGCAGGGCACTAGTCTCGGGGAGAACTGAGACCCGGAGGTGCCAGTGAGCGGACCGGACGAGCCGGTGGGGCGGGATGACTCGGCCGCGGTGCCGGAGGTCGGAGGCGAGGAGCCGAGTCGCGTGGCGGACAGCGTCGCCGAGGAGGTCAGCGACACGGTCGTTCCGGATCCGGAACAGCGCCTGGTCGCAGCGTCCAGCAAGGGACCGGTGGATCTCGGGGTCACGCCCGGGATGCAGATCGCGAGTGCGTGGGCCTGGCGCTTTCTGGTGGTCGTGGCAGCGGTCGTGGTGATCGGCTGGGGGATGCGCTACTTCTCCGAGGTCGTCGTCCCGGTCACAGTCGGAGTGTTGCTGACCGCCTTGCTGGTGCCCGTGACGCTGGGGCTGCACAAGTTGGGATTGCCGCGTGGCCCCGCCGCCGGCATCACCGTGCTCGGCACGCTTGTCGTGATCGCCGGGCTGCTGACGTTGGTCGGTACCCAGATCGCGAACCAGTTCGACCGCCTGTCGACGCAGGTCGGCGAAGGTGTGCAGAAGGTGCGCGACCTGCTCCGCATCAACTTCGGGTTGTCCGAGCAGGACATCACCAACTCCTTGAACAACCTCCGCGAGTCCATCATGAACGGCGGCGCGCTCGGTCAGCGCGCGGCTGAGGTCGGCACGACGGCGACCCACGTGGTGGCCGGGCTCTTCATCGCGCTGTTCTGCCTGTTCTTCTTCCTCTACCAGGGCGAGCAGATCTGGGCCTGGGTGGTCCGGCTGTTCCCGCGGCAGGCGCGCGAGAAGGCGGACTCGTCCGGGCGGAAGGCCTGGGTGTCGCTGACTGCCTTCGTTCGCGCCACCATCATCGTCGCGTTCGTGGACGCCTTCGGGATCGCGCTCGGCGCGGCGATCCTCGGGCTGCCGCTGGTCAGCGCGATCGGGATCCTGGTCTTCGTCGGCGCCTTCGTACCGGTGGTCGGCGCCCTGGTCAGCGGCATCGTCGCGGTGCTGGTCGCGCTGGTCGCCAAGGGCCCGGTCGTCGCGATCATCATGCTCGGCGTGGTGATCGGCGTGCAGCAACTGGAGGCGCACGTGCTCCAGCCCTTCCTCCTCGGGCGCGCCGTCAGCGTCCACCCGCTGGCAGTGATCCTGGCGATCGCGACCGGCGTGGTCGTCGCGGGAATCGTCGGCGCCCTGCTCGCAGTACCAACCGCCGCCGTCGTCAACACCATCGTCAACCACCTGGCCGGCAACGACGTAGACCCAGAACCCCCACGCCACATCCCACGCCGAAGACCCCACAGCCTGCCCCCAGAACCAGCCGACCCCTCAACCTGAGCCAGTACGTCGGAACGGGCGGCTGAGCCGGTCTCTGTCCTCGGGCGTGCCGGTGGTGAGGGCGTTCAGGGCCTCGGTGATTTTCCGTTCCTCGTAGGTGAAGTGGGTTTCTAGGAGGGCTGCGAGGGTGTCGAGTTCTTGACGCAGGTACTGCGGGTCGAGGTGGTCCGGGGTCGCCAGGCGGTGCAGGGCATCCGTCACCAGCTGGTGGTCGCGGGTCAGCTCCTCCAGGACCGGTCGGAGCTCGGGGTAGTGCTCGGCGATCACCGGGAAAGCACCTTCGTCCTCGCCAGTGTGATGAGCGCCGAGTGCCTCGCAGAAGGTAAGGCAGTGGGCGCGGAGGTCCCTGGCAATCGGCCGGATAGCGGCGTCGGGGGAGCGGAGCGCCTCGTCGACGTCGACGTCGGCGCTCAGCTCGTCGAGTTGGTCTCGCAACCACACGTGAAACTCGACCAGTTGGTTGCCAAAGGCCTCTAGGCGCGACATCACCTGCAGCCTATCCGCCAGTCAGACAAACAGCCGCCGCCCGGGGTGTCCCGGGCGGCGGCCGTTCGTAGTACTGCGGGTCAGTGCATCGCGGCGGCCGCGGAGGCCTCCACGTTCTCGTCCTCGGGCTTCGGCGTGTCGTCGGAACGACCGGCCAGCCGCTGCTCGGGGGTGATCACCGCGAGGATCAGGGCGATCGCCAGGAACGGCAGCGAGACCAGGAAGACGTCTCCCATCGCGTCCACCAGACCGTGCAGCGCCCAGCCCTTCATCGGCTCCTTCAGGCTGTGCAGCGCCTGGACGCTGTTCGCCGCCTTGGCGAGTCCGTCGACCATGGTCTGCGTGGCGTTCGGCACGATGTCGCGCAGGTGGACCTCCAGCCGGCTGGTCAGCACCGCGCCGTACACGGCGGTACCGATCGCGCCACCCATGGACCGGAAGAACGTCATCGTCGAGGTCGCTGTGCCCATGTGCTTGCGGGGCACGCTGTTCTGCGCGGCGGTGACGGTGATCTGCATCGACAGACCCAGACCGGCGCCCATGATGAACATGAAGATCGCCAGGTGCCAGTACGGCGTGCTCATCGACAGCGTGGACAGCAGCACCATGGCGCCGCCGACCAGGACCGAGGAGATGATCGGGTAGACCTTGTAGCGGCCGGTCTTGCTCATCAGCTGGCCGCTCGGGATCGAGGCGGAGAAGATACCGACGATCATCGGCAGCAGGGCCAGACCCGAACGGGTCGGGGACAGGTCCTTGACCGCCTGCAGGTAGAGCGGCAGGAAGATCAGCGCACCGAACATCGCGAAGCCGAGGAGGAACGCGTACCCGGCGTAGCCCGAGAAGATCCGGCCCTTGAACAGGTCCATCGGGATGATCGGCTCGGCGACCCGCAGTTCGACGAGCACGAACGCGACGGCCAGGACGACCGCGCCGACCAGCAGGGCGATGGTGGTGCCGTTGCCCCAGCCGTTGCCCGGTCCGCTCCAGGAGATCGCGAGCAGCAGCGTGGTGACCGCGCCGGTGACGATCGCGGCGCCGAGGTAGTCGATCTGGTGGCTGCGCCTCACGTGCGGCAGCTTGAGGACGGCAGCCACGATGCCCAGCGCGACCAGGCCGATCGGCAGGTTGATCCAGAAGATCCAGCGCCAGCCGGGACCGTCGGTGAGGACACCACCGAGCAGCGGCCCGGCGACCGAGGACAGTCCGAAGACGGCACCGAAGTACCCCATGTACTTACCGCGCTCGCGCGGTGGGATCACGTCGCCGATGGTGGCGAACGCGAGTGACATCAGACCGCCGGCGCCCAGGCCCTGGACGGCGCGGAAGCCGATCAGTTCCTCGATGTTCTGCGACAGCGCGGCCAGCACGGAGCCGGCCAGGAAGGTGACGATCGCCGCGATGAACAGCGGGCGGCGGCCGTAGAGGTCGGAGATCTTGCCCCACAACGGAGTGGAGGCGGTCGAGGTCAGCAGGTAGGCGGTGACGACCCAGGACAGCTTGTCCAGGCTGTTGAACTCGCTGACGATCTGCGGCAGCGCGGTTCCGACGATGCTCTGGTCGAGAGCGGCCAGGAACATGCCGGCCATCAAACCGCCGAGAATCACCAGGATCTGCTTGTGTGACAGATAGTTTGGTGCGCTCGGTTCAGGCGCGGCGCCGCCGGCGGTGGCGGGCTCGGTCGTGCTCATTGATTGTTCTCCACGTTCTCTTCGGTATTCAGGTGCGCGGCGGCAACGGCCGGCTTGCGCTGGGCGGCCATCGCGGCGGCCCAGCCCTTGTCGGCCCAGGCGCGTCCGTCGGCGCGGTCGTCGACAAGACTGGTGACCCCTTCGGCGAACCGGGTCATCAACTTCTCGAAGGTCTCTATGTCGGAGTCGGTCCAGCCGTCCATGGCCCGGCTGAGCAACTCCATCCGGCGCTTGGAAGCGGCTTCCCACTCCTGGGTGCCCTGCTCGGTCAGTTCGACCCGGAAGGCGCGGCCGTCGTCGGGGTCGGCGGAGCGGCGGACCAGGCCCGCCTGCTCGAGCGACCGGACGTGCCGGCTGGCGGTCGAGGCGTCGATCTCCATCCGGCTGGCCAGATCCGACAGCCGCAGCGCGCCGTTGCACCGCAGCACGAACAGCGCCAGGTGGGCGCTGGGGTCGATCGTGTCACCGGGTTGCTTCGCCTTCAGCCGGCGGCCGATCCGGGTGAACGCGTGCAGCACGCCCTCCACTGGCGTCTGAGGCATCCATCCGTCATTTACATGCATGGTGCAAGCATATACATGCTTGCGTGATACACGCAAATGAGTTTCCGGCTCTGTTGGCAGTGCTGCAAGTGGTTAACTACAGGTAGTTCACCGGTCACGCACAGGAAACTTCCAGGCTGCCGGAGCCGGTGGGGAAGGGGTGGGGTTTGATGAGTCGGGTCGGCTGACGAGGAGAGGACTGGCATGCAGAAGGTGGCGGTGGTGACCGGGGGTGGGTCCGGGCTCGGGCGGGAGATGGCGCTGGCCCTCGCGGCTGTCGGTTTCCAGGTGACGGTGACCGGCCGGACGGAGACCAGACTCCGCGAGACCGCGGGCGCCGCCGAGGGAGTGGCCGGCGTCGGTGCGGCCGGGGTCGGCGAGGTGCGCACCGCAGTACTGGATGTGGCGGACGGGTCAGCGGTCTCGGCGTTCTTCCAGTCGCTCGATCGGATCGACCTGCTCGTGAACAACGCGGGCACTGGGTCGCCTGCGGCCGCAGTACAGGACGTGACGGACGAGGACTGGCGGCGGGTGATCGACACCAACCTGACCGGCTCGTTCCTGTGTGCGCGGGAGGCCTTCGCACTGATGCTGCGGCAGGACCCCACGGGTGGCCGGATCATCAACAACGGCTCCGTCTCGGCGCACGTGCCGAGGCCGCACGGGATCGCCTACACCGCGAGCAAGCACGCGATCAGCGGCCTGACCAAGGCCCTCGAACTGGAAGGCCGTGCCCACGGCATCACCTGCGGCCAGATCGACATCGGCAACGCCGCCACCTCGATGACCGCCAGGATGGCCCAGGGCGTCCTCCAACCCGACGGCTCCACCGCCGTCGAGCCCACCTTCGACCCCAAGGTCGTCGCCGACTTCGTGGTCCAGATCGCCCAACTCCCCACCACGGTCGCCGTCCCCACCCTCACCGTGATGGCGGCCGGTATGCCGTACGCCGGCCGCGGCTAGTACTCCGACCCGCTTCGCCGCTCCTCTGTCGCGGCTCGAATCAGAGCTCGTGAACGGATGGGCCGTCTACCATCCGACTGATGGGGATTTTCTCTCGGAAGCGGCGGGTCAGTACTGAGGGGCTTCGGCTCGATCAGTCCTGGGATGATCCGGCGCTCGACGCGGCGTACGCGGCTGTTCGTGCGGGGGACGATCTGTCGGCCGGGCTGGGACTGCTGAAGGCGAGCCCGATCAGTACCGATCTGCGGGCGATCCGGATGACCGGGCTGGCGAATGCCGCGATCGGACGGAGCGAGCACCTCGAGTTGCGGTTGCAGGCGTTGCCGGGGGATCCGGAGCTGCTCGTGTGGCTGGCGCAGACGCTGGTCTTCGAGGCGTGGGAGGTGCGGACCGCCCAGCGGGCCGTGAACGTGTCGTCGCAGCAGTTCGCCACCTTCCACGACATCCTGCGGACCGCGAACGACGTGATCACGGCCGCGATCGACGCGGCACCGGACGACGCGACGCCGTGGTGCCCGCTGCAATGGGTTGCGCTCGGCCTGCAGTTCTCGGCCCGGGACAAGGAACTCGTCTTCGCCAACTCGGTGGCGCGGCAGCCGGACTCGTACCTCGTGCACGCGCGGCAGGTGCAGATCCTCGCGCCGAAGTGGACCCGGGGGCCGGTCGAGGATCTCCTCCGGTTCGGCCGGGACACGGCGTACAAGACGCAGCCGTACCGGGCGCTCGGTACCGGGATCCTGTCGCTGGTGCTCGCCGAGGCGATCGTCGACATCGCCCAGGACCAGACGAGGCCGCAGGCGGAGCGGGACGCGCGGCTCCAGTCCCTGATCCTCGATCGCCGCGACATGCTGCTGGACGCCCGTGCGAACTGGTGGCGCCCCGGCCATCAGCCGGAGCCGGCCGACATCGAGGCCCACCAGGCCGCGGCCTACACCCTCCGCCTGCTCAGCCGCCCGGAACTCGCCATGGAGCACGCCGCCCACACCAAGGGCCGCGTCAGCTTCAACCCCTGGGCCATGTCCGCCGAGGGCCACGACGCCCTGACCGGCTTCGCCACCGCAGTCGCCGACAAGATGCGCCTCTAGCCAGTACTCCGACCTACCCGCGCGTCTCCCGCCGACGGAGGGCACCCGGAGTGCTCAAAAGCACAAGAGAATTGTCGGGGGTGGCGTCTAGTGTCCTGGTGTGGATGATCAGCGGGAGTCCTTGGTGCATGCTCGTGGGCTGCGGAAGTCCTACGGGGACTTCGAGGCGGTCGCGGGGATCGACCTGGACGTCCGGAAGGGGGAGGCCTTCGGGTTTCTCGGGCCGAACGGGGCGGGCAAGTCCTCGACGATGCGGATGATCGGGGCAGTGTCGCCGATCAGTGGTGGGGTGCTGCGGATCCTCGGGATGGACCCGGCCACGGACGGGCCGGCGATCCGGGCGCGGCTCGGGGTGTGCCCGCAGGACGACACGCTCGACACCGAGCTTTCCGTGCACGAGAACCTGACGGTCTACGGCCGGTACTTCGGGCTCAGCCGGGCCGAGTGCCGCGAGCGGGCCGACGAGCTGCTCACCTTCGTCTCGCTGACGGAGAAGGCCAAGGAGAAGGTCGACGAGCTGTCCGGCGGGATGAAGCGGCGGCTGACGATCGCGCGGTCGCTGGTGAGCAAGCCCGATCTGCTGCTGCTCGACGAGCCGACCACCGGGCTCGACCCGCAGGCCCGGCATCTGCTGTGGGACAAGCTGTTCCGTCTGAAGCAGAGTGGCGTGACCCTGATCATCACCACGCACTACATGGACGAGGCCGAGCAGTTATGCGACCGGCTAGTCGTGATGGACGGCGGCCGGATCGCGGCCGAGGGATCACCGGCCGAGCTGATCCGCGACTACTCGACGCGCGAGGTGACCGAGCTGCGGTTCGGCCCGGAGGTGATGTCCGCCGACCACGACGCGTTGGCCGGCAAGGTGGAGGACCTCGCCCAGCGCATCGAAGTACTGCCTGATCGGCTGTTGCTCTACACCGACGACGGGGAGCGGGCGGTCGCGGCGATGCACGAGCGCGGGCTCGAGCCTGCCGCCGTGCTGGTTCGCCGATCCACGCTCGAGGACGTCTTCCTGCGGCTCACCGGCCGGACGTTGGTCGACTGATGAGCGTCGTCGCCCTGGAGAACGGCCGCCGCCAGTTCGACTACTGGGCCACCGTCTACAAACGCACCTGGAAGGGCAGCCTGGTCAGCAGCTTCCTGCTACCGCTGCTCTACCTCGCCGCGATGGGGATCGGCCTGGGCTCGTTCGTCGATGCCAACGGGACGGGCGCCCTCGGCGGCGTCAGCTACCTGCAGTACATCGCGCCCGGACTGCTCGCGGCGACCGCGCTGCAGATCGCCGTGGGGGAGTCGACCTACCCCGTGATGGGCGGGATCAAGTGGCAGAAGTTCTACTTCTCGATGATCGCGACGCCGTTGCGCCCGGCCGACGTGATGTACGGGCAGCTCGCCTTCATCGCCTTCCGCGTGTTCACCACCTGCGCGGTGTTCCTGGTCGTGATCGCCGCGTTCGGTGGGCTCGCCTCGCCGTGGGGACTGCTCGGGCTGCCGGTCGCCCTGCTCGTCGGGATGGCTACGTCCGCGCCGGTCTGCGCAGTGGCAACCCGGCTCGACAACGACTCCGGGTTCGCGATGATCTACCGCTTCGGGGTGGTTCCGGCCTTTCTGTTCTCCGGCGCGTTCTTCCCGGTCTCCCAGCTGCCGAACTGGATCGAGTGGCTGGCGTACCTGAGCCCGTTGTGGCACGCGGTCGAGCTGTCCCGTGACCTGAGCCTGAACACGGTCGAGCTGCTGCCGGCGCTGGGCAACCTCGCCTATCTCGCCGCCTGGTTCGCCGTCGGCACCTGGTTCGCGGTGCGCGGCCTGACCCGGAGGTTGATCAGCTGATGGCGACACTCACTGCCCGGGTGCTCCCGGTCCCGCTCCGTCCCGGCAACGGACGGCAGCTGGTCGAGCGGAACTTCCTGGTCTACAAGCGGTCCTGGATCGTCTTCGTGTCCGGCTTCTTCGAGCCGGTGTTCTACCTGCTCTCGATCGGCCTCGGCGTCGCCCAGCTGGTCGGCGACTTCACCCTGTCCGACGGCACCGTGATCGGGTACGCGGCCTTCGTGGCTCCGGCGATGCTCGCGAGCTCGGCGATGAACGGCGCGATCTTCGACTCGACGTACAACATCTTCTTCCGGATGAAGTACGCGAAGCTGTACGACTCGATGCTCGCCACGCCGCTCAGACCGTGGGACGTCGCGACCGGCGAGGTGACCTGGGCGCTGCTGCGCGGTGCCTGCTACTCGGCCATGTTCATCCTGGTGATGCTCGTGATGGGGCTGATCGAGTCGTGGTGGGCGCTGCTGGCGTTGCCGGCCTCGGTGCTGATCGGGTACGCGTTCGCCGGCGCGGGGATGGCGCTGACCACTTTCATGCGGAGCTGGCAGGACTTCGAGTTCGTGCAGCTCGCGACGATCCCGATGTTCCTCTTCTCGGCCACCTTCTACCCGGTCGAAACGTACCCCGACTGGATCCGCTGGCTGGTCGAGATCACCCCGCTCTACCAGGGCGTCGCGCTCGAACGCGCCTTCACCACCGGCAACGTCAGCTGGACCCTCGTGATCAACGCGCTGTACCTCGTTGCGATGGGCACCGCCGGCATGTACGTCGCCTCCCGCCGGCTCGGCAAACTCCTGCTCAAGTGACTCCTCAAGTGACGAGGCTGCGGAGCCACCAGTGGGCGCCGTCGATCATTGCCTCGGCGCTCGGCCCGGAGAGGTGATCAGGGAGGTGGAGCGAGGTCATCACCTGGTGCAGCGCGCCGAGTTCCTGGGCCAGCACGAGAGCCCGGCGCAGGTCGGCCGGCGCGGCGTACTCCTCCCACTCGGCGAGATAGGCATCCGTCAGCCGGGGATCCTCCGAGATCGGCGAGCGCTTCTCCACGAAGGTCACCAGATCGAGGAACGGGTGCGACACCGCCGCGTCCGTCCAGTCGAAGGCGAGCACCGATCCGTCGTGTACGGCGAGGTTCCGTGGATGCAGATCACCGTGCAGCAACGTCTCGGGTACGCCGATCGCAGCGAGCTCGGTGATTGCCTCACGCAACTCCTCCGCACGCCGCGGCAACCGCGCCCGCTCGGCAGCTTCGAGCCGCTCGGTCGCCGGGTTCGGCCCGAACAGCCGGTCGATCTCCCCGTCCAGTACTGCGAGCCGCCGGTCGACGCAGGTGAACTCCAGCAGCCGATCGGCCTGATCCGCATAGCTCCGCTGCAACCGGGCGTGACTCCGCAGCGAGTCGATCCACGCCTCAACCCTCGGCTCGGAGGCGAGCGGCGGCCCGAGATCCGGCAGCAGCATCCACACCCGCTTCTCGTCGATCGCCAGAGGCTCCGGCACGGACCCCGGCCGATCGTCCGCGAGCCGCCTCAGCAGCAGCGGCTCATGCGCGAACAGCAACGGCAACGCGTCCACCCGCGCGGGCCGGATCGTGGTGGAGTGCGCGAGCGCCTTGAAATAGACGTCACCCGTCGCGGTCGGACACCGCAGTACGTTCGACAACCCCCACGATCGCACCTGAGCCGGTACGCCGGTCCGTGGTGATCCCACCGCGTCGAGTTGCTCGTCGATCCAACCGAGCGTCTCGGCGTACCAGCCGGGTTTCGTCCACAGCGGGGTGACCGGGTGGTCGGCCGGCAGGGCAAGGTGCGCCCGCGCAGCGGTGACCAGTGGATCATCGACGTAACCCCAGCGGGCATCGGAAGGGATCGCGCCGATGCTTTCCATCAGGTAGGCCGTCGCGCCGGGTGGGGTGTCGAGGCAGACCAGCACAGTTGCCTCCAGCCCCAATTCCGAGCGCAGCGCCTGCACGGGCGCCTCGACATCGGGGAACCAGAACCTATCCGGGAGCTCCACCTGCGGAAGTCCCGACGGCACCAGGAGCACCGCCTCGTCCTGCGGACGCACCACCACAGCCGTGACCTTCAACGCGATCTCCTCACCGCCGGATCCAACAGCGAGTCTCGGCTACCAGTCCAGATGGCGCTCGCCGAGGCGGTCGGCGTACCAGGCCTGGATCGCCTCGACCGTGGCGGTCGGCAGCGGCTCGGCGGCCGCGGCGATGCTGGTCTGCAGGTGCTTGACCGAGCGGGTGCCCGGGATGACGGTGGACACGCTGTCGTTGGCGAGCAGGAACCGCAGCGACGCGTCAACGGGGCTCAGGCCCGGCGGCAGCAGCCCGCGCAGTTCGTCGACCAGACCGGCTCGCAGTGCGACGTCGTCGGCGGACCAGCGGGCCCGCACATCGTCGAACGTGCTGTCCGCGTCATAGCGACCCGAGAGCCAGCCAGACTCGAGCGGCACCTTCACGATGACTCCGGCACCTCGCCCGGCTGCCTCCGAGACCGCCGGCCAGGTCTCTTGGTAGAGGGCGGACATCCGTACTTCGAGGACCTGCGAATCGGTGTCGGTCAGCACTGTGCGGACGTCGCGGTCGTAGTCGACCGACGCACCATAGGCACGGATCAGCCCCTTGGCACGCAGCGTCTCGAGCGCAGCGTAGTGCTCCGCGCTGTTCAGCACTTCCGCCGGTGGGCTGTGCAGGATCACGAAGTCGATGTAGTCGACGCCCATGCGTTCCGCGCTGCCCTCGACCGACGCCGCGATCGCCGCGGCCGACCAGTCGGTGCGGCCGTCATGGGTGGGACCGACCTTCGTGCAGAGTACGAACTTGTCGCGGGGAACGCTCTTCAGTGCCCGGCCGAGGTTGAGCTCACTCTGGCCGTCGGCGTAGGCGGGTGCGGTGTCCAGGAAGTTCACGCCGGCGTCCAACGCGGCGTGCACGATCCGCACCGCTTCGTCCGGCTCGGGACCGGTCGGCCAGCTCGCGGACCGGCCCAGCTGCCACGCTCCCAGGCCGATCACGCTGACGTCGATGCCGGTGGAGCCGAAGGGGCGTGTCTGCAGTGTCATGCCGCACAACCTAACCGGTTGCGGTCGTAGTGTGAGCAGGTGAGCATCACCGCGGCGGACATCGCCCGAGCAGCGAACCTGCTGCACGACGTGGTCGCGCCTACCCCGCTGGAGTACTCCCGCTGGCTGAGCGAACTCGTCGGCGGCGACGTGTTCCTGAAGTGCGAAAACCTGCAGCGGACCGGGTCGTTCAAGCTGCGCGGCGCGTACGTCCGGATGGCCCGGCTCTCCAAGAAAGACCGGGCCCGTGGCGTGGTCGCCGCCAGTGCGGGGAACCACGCGCAGGGCGTCGCACTCGCCGCGCAACTGCTCGGAATCAAGGCGACGGTGTTCATGCCGCACGGCGCGCCGATCCCGAAGGAGAAGGCGACCCGCGCCTACGGGGCCGAGATCCGCTTCGCCGGTACCTCGATCGACGACTGCCTGAAGGCGGCGCGCGAGTTCGAGGCCGAGACCGGGGCGATCCTGATCCACCCGTTCGACCACGAGGACATCGTCGCCGGGCAGGCGACCACCGGGCTGGAGATCGTGGAGCAGTGCCCGCAGGTCCGGACGGTCGTGGTACCGACCGGTGGTGGCGGGCTGATCGCGGGAATCGCCCTGGCGATGCAGCGCGACGGGATGCCGATCGAGGTGGTCGGAGTACAGGCCAAGGGTGCTGCCGCCTATCCGGCCTCGCTGGCGGCCGGTGCGCCTCTGCAGCTCGACCAGATGGCGACGATGGCCGACGGCATCGCTGTCGGTCTCCCTGGGACGGTTCCGTTCGAGACGATCCAGCGGCACGTCAGCGAGGTGCGCACGGTCGACGAGGATTCGTTGTCCGAGGCCCTCTTGCTGATCCTCGAACGGGCCAAGCTGGTGGTCGAACCCGCCGGCGCGGCCGCGGTCGCCGCGGTACTCGACGAGCCGGCGCGGTTCAAACCTCCTGTCGTGGTGGTCCTGTCCGGTGGCAACATCGATCCGTTGCTGCTGATGCGGGTGATCCGGCACGGCATGGCCGCCGCCGGTCGCTACATGTCGCTCAGGGTGCGCATCCCCGACACCCCGGGCGGGCTCGCGACGCTGCTGTCCCGGCTGGCCGAGGTGGATGCGAACATCATCGAGGTGCTGCACGAACGCATCTCGGAGACGCTGAACCTGGACGAGGTCGAGGTGGCGTTGCAGCTAGAGACCCGGGGTGAGGATCACCGGGAACGGGTCTTGGCCAGCCTGACCGGCAACGGGTACACGTACACGTTGAACTGAGGAGCCCGCGGTCAGCGAGTAGGCGCGTCGCAGGTCTTCGTCAGCGGAGCATGCAGGCGCTCGGCGAGGACGCGGCGCTGAGTCGGCTCGGCCTCGGTCTGCCGGAGCAGGCCGTCGTCCGTGAGGCGGACGTTGATCGCGCGACGGTCCTCCGGGCACATGTGACGCTCGACCAGTCCGGCGGTCTCCAGACGGCCGATCACCCGGGAGAGAGCGCTCTGGCTCAGGTGCACCGACTTCGCGATCTGCTGGACCTTCGCCGACTGCTCGGGCAGTTCCGCCAGCCGCTCGAGCACTTCGTACTCACTCATGCCCAGTTCGTGGCCTGATTGCAGTTCGCGGTCCAGCGCGCAGGTGAGATCCGCATGGCGGGCCAGCAACTGGCGCCACTCGCGGACGTCGGCGCTGATCTCACCAGTCCCAGCGCTGACCTTCGTCTCGGTCATGAGCGGGACGTTATCATGCATGTAAATTTAATGCAAACGCAATTAATGAGTAGACATTAGATGCACGTGCATGCAAAGCTCTCTCCTTGTGACAGACACAACGCAAGCAACCGCACCGACCCGTCTGACCTGGGACGCGCGCCTGTGGGGCGCGCTCCTGGTGGTCTGCGGCGTGATCTTCCTCGACGGCCTGGACGTGTCCATGGTGGGCATGTCGCTGCCCTCCATCGGCGCCGACCTCGGCGTGTCCCTCTCTTCTCTCCAGTGGGTCGTGACCGGGTACGTGCTCGGCTACGGAGGCCTGCTGCTGCTCGGCGGCCGGACCGCCGACCTGCTCGGCCGCCGCCGCGTCTTCCTGATCGCGCTGGCCGTGTTCGCCGTGGTCTCGATGCTGAGTTCCCTGGCCACCAACCCCGAACTGCTCATCGCCGCGCGGTTCGTCAAGGGCATCGCCGCCGCCTTCACCGCGCCGGCCGCGCTCTCGATCATCACCACCACCTTCCACGAGGGTCCGGATCGCAACCGGGCGCTCAGCATCTTCACCACCTGCGCGGCCAGCGGCTTCTCGATGGGCCTGATCCTCGGTGGCCTGCTGACCGAGGTCGGCTGGCGCTGGACCTTCCTGATGCCCGGCCCGGTCGCCCTGATCGTGCTGGCCTTCGCGCTCAAGCTGATCCCGAACAGCCCGCGGGACGATTCCGCCGGCGGGTACGACGTACCGGGGGCCGTCACTGTCACCGCCGGCATGCTGACACTGGTGTTCGCGGTGGTCGGGGCCGAGGGCGCCGGCTGGGCCTCGGTCCGCACGATCGGCCTGTTCGTCCTGGCGGCCGCGCTGCTGACCGCCTTCGTGCTGATCGAACGCCACTCCAAGCACCCGCTGGTCCGGCTCGGCATCCTGCGCAAGGGAAACCTGCGACGGGCGAACCTCGCCATCATGACGGTGTTCGGCGCGTACGTCGCCTTCCAGTTCATCGGCACCCTGTACCTGCAGAACCTGCTGGGCTGGTCGTCGTTCGAGACCGCGCTCGGCTTCCTGCCGGCCGGCCTGCTGGTCGCCTTCCTGTCGCCGAACGCGGGCAAGGTCGCCGACCGGATCGGCACCGAGCGGATGGTCGCGATCGGGATGGCGCTGTTCGTCGTCGGCTACGCGCTCTTCCTGCGGATCGGTACGTCGTCGGACTACGTCGCCACCGTGATGCCAACCATCGTGCTGATCGGCCTGGGCTTCGCGATCACCTTCCCGGCGCTGAACATGCAGGCCACGAACGGGGTGGACGACAACGAGCAGGGGCTCGCGTCCGGACTGTTCAACACCTCCAGCCAGGTCGGCGGCGCGATCGTCCTCGCGGTCACCACCGCGGTGATTGGGGGCCAGACCGGGGGCGACTCCACTCCCAGCAGTGTGCTGGCGTCGTACAAGCCGGCCCTCGTGGTCGTCACCGGCATCACGCTTGCCGGTCTGCTGATCGGGCTCGCCGGTCTTCGCGGCCTCAAGCAGCGTCGCGCCGAGGCTTCGGCCGAAGCCGCCGAACTGAACGCGGTCCAGGAGGAACTGGCCGAGGAGGAGATGACCTCGGCCGCGTGACCGCTCCACGCAGTACCAACCACAACCGGCTCGGTCGAGTCGTGAGGTTATAGAGAAGCAGTGCGGGTCACGGGCTACTCCGCCGTGACCCGCACTGCCGTTAGGGCCGGACCTCCAGGCCATCAATCGACGGGATTCCGCCGCGTCGCGCGCAGGCGGTCGTCGAGGATCGGCCCCATTGATGGCCTGGAGGTCCGGCCGGTCAGGGATGAGCGGGGGAGTTCGGGGCTATCCCCGATTGGTTTCGACCCGTCCGGGTGCTGGACTGGGGGCATGAGCGATCAGAGCAACCAGAGCGACCACGACAGCCGCGTCAAGGACATCCTCGACCGGGTAGCCCGAGGCCACCTGTCCAGCGACGAAGCCGCGACCCTGATCGCCGCCCTCTCCACCCCCCGCCACGCCGCCACTTCCCCCGACGCCACTGCCGGCGACGCCACTGCGGGCGACAGCCCGGCTGGTACTGCGCAGCCGGGGTCGGCCGGTCAGGATGCTGCCGCTGGCGACGCGCCGTCGGCTTCGGTGTGGGCCGATGTCGTCGACTCCCCGTCCGCCGCGGACGCCGCCGACGCCGCGTCGGCCGACACCGGCTCGGCCTCGATCTCGGCACCCGCGGATGCGTCGGCGGCGGCCGCCAGATCGGCTTCCAGCGATGTGCCGCCGCAAGGCAGCGCCGGGGCCCCGTCGGCCGGGGATGTTGCCGGGCAGGGGAGCGGAGTACAGGACAGTGTGGTTGACGATGCGCCGGCCGAGGAGGACGTCGAGGCTGAGCACAGCAATGTGCCGGTACCGGCTGGCGTGCAGCGGGTGACGATCCGGGCGATCGGACGGCGGGTCCGGCTGATCGGTGAGCCGGCGATCAACGGGGTCGCCGTCGACGGTCCGCACGTGATCAAGCGCGACGGCGACACCCTCGCGATCTCCAGCGAGGGCGACATGGGTGTCTCGATCGACGGATTCAGCATGCTGCGCAACCCGACCAACCTGAAGTCGCACGTGAACGGCCTCGCCAAGGAACTCTCGATCCGCGTCAACCCGGCCATGCAGGTGGAGATCGAGGTGACCGGCGGCAGCGTGGTCGCCGAGCGCCTGCCCGGCCTGACCCGAGTCCGCGTCACCGCCGGTACCGCGAAGGTGACCGACGTCGACGGCCCGATCGACCTGCTCGTCCAGGCGGGCTCCGCGAACCTCGACGCCCAGATCACCAAGGGCCGCTCCCGCGTCCGGGTCGAGTCCGGCGCCGCGAACGTCACCCTCCGTCGGGGCTCCGACGTCCGCGTCCACACCGAGGCCCAACTCGGCCGCGTCACCTGGACCGGCGCCGTCAACGGCCAGAGCAAGGACGTCGAGATCGGCCGCGGCCGCGCCGCCCTGGACGTAGAGGTCCTCGTCGGGAGCGCCCAGATCATCTCCGACTGACCACCGAACCCGCACCACTCACCAACTCCTAGCGATCCCCCGGAGCGACGCTCAGACCGCTCCGCCCGGCGCGCGTTTCAGGAGTTGGTGAGTGGTGCGCGTCCGGGCGCCACGGCCGCGGCAGGTTCCCACTCGGCAGCGGCGTCAGGGGATAGCCGGTGGCTCGAGGCCGGCTGGTTGGTTTGGGGTGGGGTCGGGGATGGTGCGGAGGGTTCGGAGCGGGGAGAAGAAGAGCCAGGCGGCGCCCAGGAGGGTGGAGAGGCCGGCTAGCCAGAGGGTGGGGCGGAGGCCCAGGAGGGTGGCGGTGATGCCGCCGAGGAGGCTGCCGATGGGGGCGGCTCCCCAGCTCACGAAGCTCATCGTGGCGGTGACCCGGCCCTGGAGCTCGGGTGGGCAGAGGCGTTGGCGGATGCTCATCTGCAGGATGTAGGCGACGATGATGCAGATCGCGGCCAGCAGGGTCGCCGCGACGTACCAGACGAGTTGCCAGCCCGGGCCGGTCAGTGCTTGGAGCGTGAAGGCGACACCGATGCCGACCGAGGCGATGAGCAGCGCGCGGGCATCGCCCAGCCAGGCGCTCAGGCGTTCGGTGAACCACGAGGCGACCAGCGCGCCGAGCAGGCCGATCATGCTGAGCAGGCCGATGGTGCTGGGGGAGAGGTGGATCTCCCGGACCAGGAAGACGATCATCACGGCGCCGCTCGCCGCCTGGAACAGCATGATGGTGGTCGTGTTCAGCACGATCGGCCGCAGCAACGGGTGCCCGAACACGTACCGCAGCCCCTCGCCGATCTCGCGGCGCAGATCCGGCTGTTCCGCCGGCGCCGGCCGTGGCTCCGGAGTACGGATCGAGCGGAGCCAGAGCGCCGACCAGAGGAAGGTGATCGCGTTCAGGCCGAGCGTGACCGCGGCGGTCAGCCATTGGACGAGGAATCCGCCTGCCCCGGCGCCGACCACCGCCGCGATCGAGTGGTTGCCCGCGAGCTTTGCGTTGGCGGGCAGCAACTGCTCGGGCGCGAGCAACCTCGGCGGGTAGGCGTTGTGCGCCACGTCGAACATCACCGTGAGCAGCCCGGCCACCCCCAGTACGACGTACAGCTGGGTCAGGGTCAGTACTCCGAACCAGGCGGCGACGGGGATCGAGCCGAAGAGCAGAGCTCGGCCCAGATCCGCGATGACGAGGACCGGGAGGCATCGCATCCGGTCGATCCACGCGCCGGCGAACAACCCGAGCAGCAGCCAGGCGGCGGTCTCGCAGGTGCGGAGCAGGGAGACCTGGAGGGTGGTGGCATTCAGCGTGATGACGGCGAGCAGGGGAGCGGCGGTCATGCCGAGGCGGATGCCCAGCTGGCTCAGCAGATCGGCCGTCCACAGGCGGCGGAAGTCGGGGTGGCTCAGGATGCCTTGGCCTGAAGTCATGCGGGGACGGTAAACCGCAGAGTTGAGCCCTGTCGACTCAATGTCAACAAAGTTGAGTCGAAGTCACTCAAGTTTGAGTCTGCAACCAAATAGTGGCAGGCGCTTATATAACTGCTAGCGTACTTATCGGGCATCGCGGGCGAAAACCTGTCGAAACTGTCGGTGGGCTGGTCCACGATGGCCCCTAGTCAAAGTCCGGCGGGGATCCAGGAAGGGGCGGCTGGAAATGGCTGCTATCGAGGCGACCGGCCTCGTGAAGACGTTCAGGACCAGGAAGAACACGGTCAAAGCCCTCGACGGCATCGATCTGGAGGTTCCGGAAGGCAGCGTGCTCGGCCTGCTGGGACCCAACGGAGCAGGTAAGACGACAGCGGTCCGGGTCCTGACGACCCTGATGGCACCCGACGCGGGCACGGCCCGGGTGCTCGGCCACGACGTGGTGACGGAAGCCGACACCGTCCGGGCCCTGGTCGGCCTGTCGGGGCAGTACGCGGCCGTCGACGAACTGCTGACCGGCCGGGAGAACCTGTGGATGTTCGGCCGGCTCTACCGGTTGAGCAGCCAGCAAGCGAAGCAACGGGCCGACGAACTGCTCGACACCTTCGACCTCACCGACGCCGCCGATCGGATCCTGAAGACGTACTCCGGGGGTATGCGGCGCCGGCTCGACCTGGCCGGTTCGCTGATCGCCCATCCCAGGGTGCTGTTCCTCGACGAGCCGACCACCGGGCTCGACCCGCGGAGCCGCCTCGACCTGTGGAAGATCATCCGCGACCGGGTCAGCGAGGGAGTCACCATTCTGCTGACCACGCAGTACCTCGAGGAGGCCGACGAGTTGGCCGACAGCATCGTGGTGGTCGACCAGGGCTCGGTGATCGCCCGTGGTACGGCGGACGAACTGAAGAACAAGGTGGGCGGTGAGCGGATCGAGGTAGTCGTGCAGGACCAGGACGAGACCTATCGCGCGCTGGAGTTGCTCACGGCCGCGCTGGAGGTGACCGACCCGGAGGCGACCACGCTCGACAAGCACAGCAAGCGGCTCACGCTGCCGGCGCCGGGTGGTTCGAGCGCGCTGGTCGAGGTGATCAGGACGCTCGACGGGGCTGGGATCCGGATCGCCGACATCGGGTTGCGGCGGCCGACGCTGGACGACGTGTTCCTGACGCTGACCGGACACGCGGCGGAGAACGCGGACACGGTGCCGGACGAGTCGGCCGGGAAGCCGGCGGGGAAGAAGGTGCAGGCATGAGCGCGACGGACACGCAGGTCAAGCAGAACTCCACGGGCCAGGCGGTGACGGACGCGGGGATCCTTGCCTGGCGGACGCTGAAGCGGATCCCACGGACGCCGGACATGCTGATCTACGCGACCATCCAGCCGATCATGTTCGTGCTGCTGTTCGCGTACGTGTTCGGCAACGCGATCCCGATCCCGGGTTTCCCGGGGCCGCGGGCCTACCGCGAGTTCCTGATGGCCGGGATCTTCGCGCAGACGATGGCGTTCGCGGTCGCGTCGGCGAGCGTCGGGTTGGCCGACGACATGGCGAAGGGGCTGATCGACCGGTTCCGGTCGCTGCCGATGGCGCGGTCAGCGGTGATCGCCGGGCGGGTGATCGGGGACGTGGTCTTCAACGCCTTCGTGATGCTGGTGATGGTGCTCTGCGGGTTCATCGTGGGGTGGCGCTGGCACAAGGGATTCGGTCAGGCGCTGGCGGCGTTCGCGATCCTGTTGCTGTTCGCCTTCGCGATGCTGTGGGTGGGCGCGTTGATCGGCCTGTCGGTGAGTAGCGCCGAGGTGGCCGCGTCGGCGGGGTTGATCTGGTTGTTCCCGTTGACGTTCCTGTCGAACGCGTTCGTGCCGACGCCGAACCTGCCGAGCGCACTGCAGCCGATCGCCGAGTGGAACCCGCTCTCCTCCATCGTCGCCGCCTGCAGACACCTCTTCGGCAACCCGTCGCCGTTCGCGAGCCCCGACGGCTTCCCGGCCCAGCACCCGGTCTGGCTCAGCCTGATCTGGTGCACCGCCATCATCGCCGTCTTCGCCCCCTTGGCCGTCCGCAAGTACAGAAGCTCCACCGCCCACTAAATCCCCAAGCGGACGCCGAGCGTCCCATGGAGGCCGCCCGGCGTGCCATCGAAGCCGCCGGGCGTACCAGCCGTCCGTTGGCGGAACAGCCGAACCCGCGGAGCCACCTCCACACCAACCACCTCATCCGGCTGCCGGGTCCGCCGAGTCGTGGGATTCGGGCCGGGAAAGCGATTGCCGAGAACGCGTTTCCACGAGTGAGTGGACGCTCATGCTCTCGCGCATGTGAGGTGAAGTCGGGCGGCGGCGGGGTCGTGGTGCTGCGCGAACAAACCACGCCTGCGCCGCCGTCGTGGTGGGGGTTGTGGTGCTGCGGAGCTAAGTCGGGACAGGCAGCACCGGATGGCCGCTGGGTGGAGCGGCGGGGCGCCGGAGGTGGGCGTTCGTAGTACCGGGACAAACAACCACCCCGGCCCCCCAAGCGGGGGAGCCGGGGTGGGGTGTCTGGTGGGTCAGCCCTTGAAGGGGACCGCGGCGACGATCTCTACCGTCACCGGCTTGCCGTTGGGCGCCTCGTAGGTCGCCTTCTCGCCCTTCTTCTTGCCCATGATGGCGGCGCCGAGCGGGGACTGCGGCGAGTAGACGTCGATGTCCACCGAGGAGTCCAGGGCGAGGAGTTCGCGGGAGCCGAGCAGGAACGTCTCGACGTCGTCGTCACCGGCGAACTTGATCGAGACCTTCATGCCGGGCTCGACGGCGCCACCGGACTTCGGGGTCTCGCCGACGCGGGCGCGGCGCAGCATGTCCTCCAGCTGGCGGATCCGGGCCTCCATCTTGCCCTGCTCGTCCTTGGCGGCGTGGTAGCCGCCGTTCTCCTTGAGGTCGCCCTCGTCGCGGGCGTCGCTGATCCGCTGCGTGATCTCCGCCCGGGCCGGCCCCTTGAGGTGCTCGAGCTCGGACTTCAGCTGCTCGTAACCATCCTGCGTCAGCCAGACAACGCTGTCCTCGTCGATCTTCTGCGTCACGGGCTGCTCCTTTGTCGATGGGATGGGTAGAAAAGCTTCAGGCCGCCGTCGTCGACGGCGACCAATCCACTGAGCGTAGCAAGATCGGGGTCAGAACCCCACAGTTCTTTGCCCGCTCAAGGGCTTGGCAAACGCTTGCATGGCGCCGGTCGGTAATCGGTGCAGCGGCAAGACCAGTAACCAGACCAATCGCTAGACCACCTGTAGACCACTGACGTGGCTCGAGCTAACCGGTCCGAGCGCTGACTTCGGTGTCAGTTCGGCCGGTGGGCGTCGGCGGTAGTGCACCCGACCAGTACTACGGACGTCGCCGCGCGCTGCGTCGTCAGGGTCGAGGTGACCGTCTGCTGACGGGGTGAGTCGGCCGGCACCGTCACGGTGATCTCGCCGACGATCGAGAAGTCCGCGGCCTTCGCCTGCAGCCGGCAGGCCGCCTCGACCGACTTGCTCCGGTCCACCTGGATCGTCGCGTTCGCCGAGGTGTCCGAGGTGACCTGGAAACCCAGCAGCCGCGAGGACACCGGCGGGTTCGACTGGACGAACGCGACCCACAGCAGCCAGACCAGTCCGAGCAGCACGAGGGTGCCGATGACGCCCAGGACCAGCGGCCTGCGGCGGCGGCCGGTCCGTCCGTAGCGGGCGTCCAGAGCGGCCTGCGCGCTGTCGGTTCGCACGGCCGGGTGTGGGTCGGTCACTGGTTCTCCTCGGGCTTGGAGGACCATTGTCTCTTGTGACTGAAGATCTTCGCCTGCTGCATGTCCATGCTCACCCCGACGACGAGTCCAGCAAGGGCGCCGCGTCGACCGCCAAGTACGTCGCCGAGGGCGTCGATGTGTTGGTCGCCACCTGTACCGGTGGAGAACGTGGCTCGATCCTGAACCCGAACATGGACCGGCCGGACGTGCTGGCCAACATCAGCGAGATCCGCCGCCAGGAGATGGACGCCGCCCGGGAGATCCTCGGCATCCGGCAGGAATGGCTCGGCTGGGTCGACTCGGGTTTCCCCGAGGGTGATCCGCCGCCGCCGCTGCCGGAGGGCTCCTTCGCCTCGCTCAAGGTCGAGGACGCCGCCGCCCCGCTGGTGAAGCTGATCCGCGAGTTCCGCCCGCAGGTCGTCACGACGTACGACGAGAACGGGGGCTACCCGCACCCGGATCACGTGATGTGCCACCAGATCACCGTGGCGGCGTTCGAGGCGGCCGGTGACCCTGACGCGTATCCCGAGTTCGGGGCGCCGTACCAGCCGCTGAAGCTGTACTACCACCACACCTTTCACCGCGAGCGGATGAAGGCGCTGAACGACGCGATGCTCGCCCGCGGCCTGGAGTCGCCGTACGCCGACCGGCTGAAGGACTGGAAACCCGACCCGGAGAACGAGCGCCGGATCACCACCCGGGTGGAATGCTCGGAGTACTTCGCGGTCCGGGACCGGGCGCTGCTCGCGCATGCGACCCAGATCGACCCGGAGGGCGCGTGGTTCGCCGTACCGCTGGAGGTGCACCAGGCGGCCTGGCCGACCGAGGACTACGAGCTGGCCCGCAGCCTGGTGGAGTCCGAACTGCCTGAAGACGACCTCTTCGCGGGGCTGCGCTGACGGCGGGGCGGGACGGTGAGACACTGGCGTGGTGAAAGCGACGACCCATCTTCTGAGCATCAAGCTGCCGGCGACAGAGATCGACCCGAACTCGGTCAAGCCGGGCTGGGTCGCGCTGCTGATCGTGCTGGCGCTCGGTGCCGCCACGGTGCTGCTGTGGCGCAACATGGGCAAGCAGCTGAAGAAGATCGACTTCGACCCGGACGCTGGTGCGCGCGACCAAGCACCGTCCGACGTCCCGCCGACCACGGACAGCTCAGCGGACCAGGCTGGCGCTGTCGGGCCGACGACTGACGGCCCGCAGGCCGACGCGGAAGCCGGGGCTGGGGCCGAGGCCAAGACCGAGGCCGAGAACGGCGCATCGCAGCCGAAATAGGGCCCGGACCAGGTCGGTGCCGGGGGCAACAGCCTGCTCGCCGCGATTGCCGAAAGTCACGCTGAAGCAACCGTTTGCGACACCCGGGTCACGAGATGGTGTCGCGGCGGGACACTGTTAGATAGCTCACCTATAGTGTGCGCGTGTTCAACGAAGGTGCCGAGGGCGGGATCGCTCTGTGACCGCGACCCGCGCCGCCCGGCACCGTATGCCCGGACGTCTGGTCGCGGGTGGCGCGAGCGCGGTGCTGGTGGCCGCGGTGGCGATGGTCGTCGGCCTGTACTCGGCCGGCAGCGAACCGCAGGCGGACCCGCTGGCGATCGGCGGGCCGGGCGTCTTCATCGACTGGCTGCTGCCGTTCCTCCGGCTGCTCTCCACGATGGCGACGGTCGGTTGCGCAGGTGCCCTGCTGGCCGCGGTGGTGCTGCTGCGCACTGACGGCGGTCCGCTCGGACTGCAAGGCCGCCGGGCGATCCGCGACGCGAGCAACTCCGCGATCATCTGGGCCGTCTCGGCGTTCGCCGGAGCGATCGTGACGGCGGCGATCTTGCTCGACACCCCCGTCAATCTGCTCCGGCTCCGGCTGGACGACGCGCTCGGTGTGCCCGAAGTGAAGGCGCTCCTGATCACCGGCATCCTCGTGGTCGCGCTGGCGATCGGCATCCGCCGCGTGCAGACCTCCTCGGCCGCCGGCCTCGGAGTACTGGTGGCCATCGCCGCGCTGATCCCGCCGGCCCTGACCGCTTACCCCCGCAATGAGTCGTACGTCGTCCTCGCCGGCGCCGCTCTGGTCATCCACGTCATTGCGGCGACCACCTGGGTCGGGGGACTGGCCGGTCTGGTCCGGTACGGGCGGGCCAGCCGCAACGGTCTGCCTCTCGTGCTGGAGCGCTACAGCCAGGTCGCCCTCGTCTCGTCGATCGCAGTACTGCTCAGCGGGGTGATCAGCGCGGCCGGTCGCCTCGCGGCCAAGGGTGGCGGCTACGACACAGTCCTCGACGTCCTCACCTCCGACGCGTACGGCGGGCTGTTGCTCGCCAAGACGGTCGCGTTCGTCGTACTGATCATCGGCGGCTGGATCCACCGCCGCCAGGTCGTCGTCAACCTGATCGAGCCCGGCCCCCGGTTCTGGCAACTCGTCATCGGCGAACTCGTCGTGATGGCGCTCGCGATCGGCCTGTCGGTGGCCCTCTCGCAGACCACCTGAGGCGGGGCACATCCTCCGCGGAGGACCTCCTGTCCTCCGCGGGGGATCTCCTAGTGGTCAGCCCTTGTTCGCAGGGCCTGTTGCGTAGCGCTGGAGGAAGAGGGCTTCGGTCAGTGCCATGGCTTCGAGCTCGTTCGGATCGACGCTCTCGTTCGGCGCGTGGATGAGTGCCTGCGGTTCCTCCACGCCGATCAGGATGAGCTCGGTCCCGGGGTATGTGTCCGCGAACACATTGCACAGCGGGATGGATCCGCCCTGTCCCAGCGTGGCCATCGGCGTGCCGTAAGCGTCTTGCATCGCCGTCGCCATGGCTGTGTAGGCAGGCCCGTCGATCTCGGCCTTGAAGGGCGCGCCGGCCGCCTCGATCTCCGTGGTGACGCGGACGCCCCAGGGAGCAGCCGCCTGAAGCTGGTCGATCAGGCTGGTCCCGGCTTGATCCGGGCTCACGCCCGGCGGGATGCGCAGGTTCAGCCGCGCCGCCGCCCTCGGCACGATGGCCGCCGCCGACCCGACCACCGGAGGGCAGTCGATGCCCAGGATGGTCACCGCCGGCCGCGCCCACAGCATGTCCGAAACGCTGCCGTCCCCCGACAAGGAGACGCCCTCCACCACGGTCGCGTCGCGGCGGAACTGGTCGGGCGGATAGGGCTCGCCCGACCAGGTCTGGGTGTTGTCCAGCCCCTTGATCGTGGTGTTGCCGTGCTCGTCGCGCAGACTGGCAAGCATCGCGACCAGGGCCGCGAGCGCGTCCGGCGCGGGACCGCCGAACATGCCGGAGTGGACCTCGGAGCCTAGGGCCTCGACAGTCACGACCACATTCACCATTCCGCGCAGGCTCACCGTGGCCGCCGGGTGGCCGACGGCCGCGTTGCCGGTGTCACAGACGAGAATGGTGTCTGCGCGGAGTAGATCGGCGTGGTCAGGCACGAACGCCTCGAGGCCACCGGTTCCCTGCTCCTCGGATCCTTCGACCACGAGCTTGAGGTTCACCGGCACCTGCTCACCGAGCGCACGTAGCGCCGTGAGGTGCATGACGATGTTGCCTTTGCAGTCGGCCGTTCCGCGGCCGTACCAGCGACCGTCCACCTCGGTGAGCTCGAACGGCGGCGTGCGCCAGGCGTCGTCGTCGAGTGGTGGCTGGACGTCGTAGTGGGCATACAGCAACACAGTGGGAGCGTCGGGATCCGAGCACGGCCGGGACCCGACGACGGCCATACTGCCGTCCGCCGTCTCCTTCAGCTCCGCGTCGGAGAATCCCAGCTCCTTGAACTTCTCGAGCACCCACGTCGCGGCGCGCTCGCATTCCTCAGCAGGGAACTGGCGGGGGTCGGCCACAGACCTGATGGCGACGAGGTCGGCGAGTTCCTCCCGCGCCCGCGGCATCAGGTCCGCGATCCGGGTTCGCAGTTGCATCACCACTCACCCCGCGACATCGCTGGTCTTGAGGTCGTCGACGAACTGCTGGAAGTCTTCGAGCTCGTCCGGACAGTAGATCTTGATGATCAGCAGCTGACCGCGGACGACGCGGCTGTCCGCGATCACGGGCCGCATCCCCGGCCCGCTGGCGCCGTTGGACAGCAGCGACAGCAGGGTCCCGCGGCTGAGGGCCTCGTTCGGATTGTCGCAGGTCGCGCCTCCGTCGTCGCCCAGAACCCTGACGACCTGGTCGCGCGTCGGTGTTCTCGCCCCCTCGGCCTGGAGGGCAGCGATGAACTGGTCAGCCTTCTGCTCGGCCTGCTGGGTGGACTTCGCGGAGCTGAAGGCGATCAGGCCGATGATCAACAGGATCACGAGGACCACCGCGACGACGATGTAGATGGTCCGGCGTTCGCTGCCGGTCTGTGTCTCGACAGGCGTGCTCATGACTCCGTCACCCCCGCCGGCTCAGGCTGCTTCCATGAATCCTTGCGGAACCGGTAGAACAGGAAAGGCACGAGCAGGCCGAGACCGAGGGCGCCGCCGCCGACGATCGCGAGGTACACGCCGGAGTTGCCGGACTCGAACTGCGAGGGCGGGATGAACCCGACCAACAATGCCGCCAGCGAGGCCGCGAACCCGACGCCGCACATCCCGACGAGCATCGGCGCCCGGTAGCCACGGGCGTGGTCCGGGTTCTTGCGGCGCAGCTGGACCGCGGCGACGAACATCAGCAGGTACATGATCAGATACACCTGTGTGGTGATCACCGAGAAGATCCAGTAGGCGCTCGACACATCCGGAATGAACGCGTAGGCGAGGCCGATCACGGTGGTGAGCAGGCCTTGGACGACCAGGATGTTCTGCTGGACGCCGTTCTTGTTCAGGCGCTGCAGGTATGGCGGGAGGTAGCCCTCCTGGCGGGAGATGAGCAGCAGGCCCTTGGACGGGCCGGCCAGCCAGGTCAGCATGCCGGCGACGGAGGCGGTGACCAGCATGATCCCGACGATCGGGGTCAGCCACTGCCAGCCGAAGTTGGCGAAGACGGCGTCGAAGGCCTGCATCACCCCGGCGGTGAGGGAGAGCTCCTCGGCGGGGACGATCCAGCTGATCGCCAGCGCGGGGAGGATGAAGATCGCCAGCACCAGGCCCATGGCCAGGAACATCGACTTCGGGAACTCCTTGCCCGGGTTCTTCAGCGACGACACGTGGACGGCGTTCATCTCCATGCCGGAGTAGGACAGGAAGTTGTTGACGATCAGGACCAGGCTCGAGAGCCCTGCCCAGACAGGGAAAATGTTGTCCGCGGTCATCGGTGCGGCCGACGGGTTGCCTTGGCCGAGGAAGACGACGCCGAGGGTGACCAGGACGACGCCGGGGATCAGCGTGCCGATGATCAGGCCGCCGCTGGCCAGGCCGGCCACGCCTTTGGTACCGCGCGAGGAGACCCAGACACCGGACCAGTAGACGACGATGATGACCGCCGCGGTCCACACACCACTACTGGCCAGCTCGGGGTTGAACACGTACGCCAGGGTGCTGGCCACGAACCCCAGGAGGCTCGGGTAGTAGAAGATCGTCATCGCGAACTGGCACCACACCGCCAGGAAGCCCATCGGCTTCGAGATGCCTTCAGAGACCCAC
Source organism: Kribbella qitaiheensis (assembly GCF_042657745.1). Lineage (GTDB taxonomy): Bacteria > Actinomycetota > Actinomycetes > Propionibacteriales > Kribbellaceae > Kribbella > Kribbella qitaiheensis. The sequence continues at coordinate 114,358 of NZ_JBHSKE010000057.1, forward strand.
TTGTAGATCCCGCCATCCCAACCCGACGCCAACTCCGCGGAGACAAGCGAGGTGGGCAGCAGGAACACGATGGCCGGAAGCAGGTACAAGAAGACGCAGGCCAGTCCGTAGACCGCCATCGTCGGCGCCGCCCGGAGGCTGGCCACCGAGCTCGTCGTCATCATCGCCAGCGCCACCCACGAGATCCACGCGGTGGCGGGGACCTTGGTTTTGGCGGACGCGGCCGCAAGAGGCTCGACGGGTACGTCTGCTGAGCTCATCGCAACCACGCTCTGAGGGACTTGCTACCGGTCCTGACTCCCTGGCCGGGCGGCCAGCCACAAGATAGAGGAGTGCTTCCAAGTTCCGACACCATCATCGCCCCCTTGGCCACGATGTTGCGCTGGTAAGTGGCCTAAGGCTAGGAATCCGCGGTCGCACGCGGATCATCCGCAGCGGATGAAAGGTGAGACCGGTCATCTCACTCGTGATCCGGGGTGCGGCGGCTCCGCATCCGGCTCCGGATCGCGTTGAGACCGACGGCGAGCATCCGGGTCGAGCAACGCCCGCGTGATGATGCTGAAGACCGTGAAACGGCCAACAGGACAAGGACGATCTGACGCTGTACCCGGTCGACGAACCTCGCGTTCCTACTCGACGACGCGGAGGTGGTGGTCGGTATTGTTGAACCGTCGTCCGGCGTTCTCGGTGACCGTGACGATGTCCTCGATCCTGACCCCGAACCGGCCGGCCAGGTAGATGCCGGGCTCGATGGAGAAGCACATGCCGGGCTCGAGCGGCTGCTCCTCGCCCTCGACCATGTACGGCGGTTCGTGGGTGGTCACGCCGATCCCGTGGCCGGTGCGATGGATGAACTGGTCGCCGTAGCCGGCGTCGGTGATGACTGCCCGGGCAGTGCGGTCGATCTCCTGGCACGGCACGCCCGGCTGGACGGCCTCGAACGCCGCCTGTTGCGCCGCCCTGACGATGTCGTGCACCTTCTGCACCTCGGCGCTCGGTTCGCCGACGCAGACCGTGCGCGTGGTGTCGGACCCGTACCCGTGCATCAGGCCGCCGAAGTCGAGCACGACCGAGTCGCCGGGTTGGATGACCCGCTCTCCTGCCTCATGGTGCGGGTTGGCGCCGTTGGGGCCGGACCCGACAACGGTGAAGTCGACCTGTTCATGGCCGAACTCCCGGAGCAGCCGGGCCAGATCGGCCGCGACCTCGGTCTCGCGCCGGCCGGCGAAGCGGAGCTGGATGATCTCCAGGTACGTCGAGTCGGCGGCCTCGCCTGCCATCGCCAGCCGCGCCAGTTCGTCGGCGTCCTTGACCGCACGCATCATGGGCATGCCCTGGCTCAACGCGTGGTAGCTCGTTGCCGGTCTCGCCTGTTGCAGCCCGAGCAGGTGCATGGCCCAGGCCGAGTCCGAGATCCCGAACCGGCCGTCAGCTGCCAGCAGGCTTCCGGCCAACGGGTAGGGGTCGGATCCATCGGCCCAGTCGATCATGGTGACGGCGCCGGCGCCCTCGGCTGACTCCGCATCGGGCCGCTCGAGTGTCGGCACCACCAGCGTGGGTTCTCGATCGGCGCTGAGCACCAGCATCGTGAGCCGCTCCGTGATGGCTGTCGGCTGATAGCCGGTCAGCCACACCAGGTCCGGTCCGGGCGCGACGATGACGCCGGTGAGTCCCGCTCCGACGGCTTCGTCCACCACTCGACTCATTCGTGCGGCGTAGTCGTCCTGGGTGAACGGGGTGGGTGTCCGCTGCGTGGCTGTCGTCATTTCGCTGCCTCCCGAGTAGCCACGCTAGGACCACCGGTCGCGGCCGGAATCATCCGGAACGGATGATTGCGGCATCGCGTCGCCGCTGTGGCTGGTCGTCCCGGGTGGGTGGGGCTGTCGTGCGTGTGTTGTAGTTGAGCATGGCGTGGAACGCCCGCGCGTGTGATGGGAGACAGCCGCAGTGGTGAACCGCTTGGCGAACGCGACATCGCCGTATCTCCTGCAGCACAAGGACAATCCGGTCGACTGGTGCGAATGGTCGGAGGGTGTGTTCGCGGAGGCGCGCGAGCGGGACGTGCCGGTGTTCCTCTCGATCGGGTACTCGGCCTGCCACTGGTGTCACGTGATGGCGCACGAGTCGTTCGCGGACGAGGAGACCGCCGCCTACCTGAACGAGCACTTCGTCTGCGTGAAGGTGGACCGCGAGGAACGCCCCGACGTGGACGCGATCTACATGGCGGCGACGGTCGCGATGACGGGCCAGGGCGGCTGGCCGATGTCGGTGTTCCTGACTCCGGCGGCCGAGCCGTTCTTCTGCGGCACCTACTTCCCGTCGCAACCGCGGGCGGGGATGGCGACCTTCCGCCAGGTGCTCGAGTCCCTGGTCGAGGCCTGGCGGACCAAGCGCGACCAGATCGACGGGATCGGCACTCAGGTGGTGTCCCAGCTCGGCGCCCGGACGGCGGCGGCGCAGGGTTCGATCGACGAGCAGACGCTGGAGCGGGCGGTCGCGCTGCTCAAGGTGGACTTCGACCCGGTGGACGGCGGCTTCGGGTCGGCGCCGAAGTTCCCGCCGTCGATGGTGCTCGACTTCCTGCTCCGGCATCACCGCCGGACCGGCTCCGAGGACGCGCTGGCGATGGTGGCGCACACCTGCGAGCGGATGGCCCGCGGCGGTATGTACGACCAGCTCGCCGGCGGCTTCGCGCGGTACAGCGTGGACGGGCAATGGGTCATCCCGCACTTCGAGAAGATGCTCTACGACAACGCGCTGCTCCTGGACGTCTACACGCACTGGTGGGCGATCACCGAGGATCCACTGGCGCGGCGGATCGCTACCGAGACGGCCGACTTCCTGCTCGCCGAGCTCCGCACTCCCGAGGGTGGCTTCGCGTCGGCGCTCGACGCGGACACCGAGGGCGAGGAGGGCCTGTACTACGTCTGGTCGCCCGAGGAGCTCCACCAAGTCCTCGGCGAAGACGCCAACTGGGTGATCGACCTCTGCGGCGTGACCGGCACCTTCGAGCACGGCACCTCCGTTTTGCAACTCCGCCGCGACCCCGACGATCCCGCCCGCTGGCAGAAAGTGCAGGCCGTACTGCGCGACGCCCGGCGCGCCAGGACCTACCCGGGCCGCGACGACAAGGTGGTTGTCGCCTGGAACGGTCTGGCGATCACCGCGCTCGCGCGTGCGGGCGTAGTACTGGACAAGCCCGAGTACGTCGAGGCGGCGGTGACCGCGGCCGGATTGGTCCGGGACGTCCACCTCGACGGGTCGGGCCGACTCCACCGGACCTCGCGCGACGGCAAGGTCGGCACCGCACACGGCGTGCTCGAGGACTACGCCGCCTTCGCGCAGGCCTGCCTCACGTTGCTCGGCGTCACCGGTGACGCCGACTGGTTGCGGCTCGGCGAGTCCTTGCTGGACAGGGTTCTCGATCAGTTCGTTGCTGAGGGCACCTTCTATGACACGGCCGCGGACGCCGAGTCGCTGGTCTGGCGGCCGCAGGATCCGACCGACAACGCAAGTCCGGCCGGTGTATCGCTGGCGGCCGAAGCGTTGACCACTGCGGCCTCGCTGACCGGATCGGCCCGGTACGACGCCGCGGCGATGCAGGCGATCAACGCCTCGGCGACGCTGGCCGCGCGGGCGCCGCGGTTCGCCGGCCGGGGACTCGCGGTCGCGGAGACGGCTGCCGCCGGGCCGCTGGAGATCGCCATCGCGGGGGAGTCGGGCGAGCTTCTCCTGGTCGCCTTCAAGGATTCGCCCTGGGGGACGGCCGTGGTGCACGGCGAGCCAGGCCTCGACGTACCGCTGATGGCCGGCCGGGACCTGGTCGGCGGACGGCCCGCGGCGTACGTGTGTCAGAAGTTCACCTGCCGGCTCCCGGTCGTGTTGCCGGAAGACCTTCGACGTGAGTTGACGCCCGGGCGCTGACAACGCGCGCCAGTGCGGGTTTTCCCTGTCGTTTCAGTACTTTCCCTTGACTCGCGGCCTCGCGAGGGACAGAGTCCTCCCTCAGTCGGATGTAACAGAACTCGCATGTCCTGACACGCAGTGTCACAAGTGAGCAGTGGCACTGTTGCGCCAGATCATCCGGCGTCCCCATTTGAATTGGTCGCTGCGCCCAAACAGCGACCACACCGTGAGGAGATGTTGTCTTGAAACGACTGACATCAGCAGGGGCGGTGGCCATCGTCGCAACAGCGGGATTGGCCGGAGCCTTCACAGGGTCGCCCGCAGGAGCCGCCAACCGTACGGCCCCACTTCCGGCCAGCGGGTTCAACCAGCCGGCCGCCGTCCAGGCCGAGCAGGCGCTGACCGCGCAGACGGCCGCAGCCCTCGGCCTGGGCGGCGGTGAGGTGCTCAAGGTCCGCGACGTCGTCAAGGATGCCGACGGCACCGAACACGTCCGCTACGACCGCACCTACAACGGTCTGAAGGTCGTCGGCGGCGACCTGATCGTGGAGCGCAAGAGCGACGCGATCAAGAGCGTGATCTACAACCGCGGCGCTAGCAAGGTGGGTGTCCCGTCCACCAAGCCGACGCTGTCGCAGGCGGCCGCGCTGGCCAAGGGCTCGAAGTCGGCGGACTTCAAGGCCACCAGCAACAAGGGGACGCGGGTCGTCTTCGCGGCCACCGGCAAGCCGGTGCTGGCGTACGAGGTCGTCACCTCGGGCGTCAAGGCCGACCAGACGCCGTCCGTGCTGCACACGTTCGTCGACGCCAAGTCCGGCGCCGTCCTTGCCCAGGACGACGAGATCAAGACCGGTACCGGCAACTCGATGTACTCCGGCACGGTCAGCATCGGCACCTCGGGCAGCTTCTCCATGACCGACCCGAGCCGCGGTGGCAACTTCACCACCGACCTGAACGGCGCGACCTCCGGCAACGGCACCACCTTCACCGACCCCGACGACACCTGGGGCAACGGCAGCACGTCCAGCCGGCAGACCGCCGGTGTCGACGCGCACTACGGCGCCCAGCTCACCTGGGACTACTACAAGAACGTCCACGCCCGCAACGGCATCTTCAACAACGGCCAGGGTGCGCGGTCCCGCGTGCACTACGGCAACGCCTACGTGAACGCGTTCTGGGACGGCACCCAGATGACGTACGGCGACGGCTCGGGCAACGCCCGGCCGCTGACCGCCATCGACGTGGCCGGTCACGAGATGAGCCACGGTGTCACCGAGGCGACCGCGAACCTGAACTACTTCGGCGACGCGGGCGGCCTGAACGAGTCCACCTCGGACATCTTCGGCACCTCGGTGGAGTTCTCGGCGAACAACTCGTCCGACCCGGGTGACTACCTGATCGGCGAGAAGATCAACATCAACGGCAACGGCACCCCGCTGCGCTACATGGACAAGCCGTCCAAGGACGGGGCCAGCCGGGACTGCTGGAGCACCAGCGTCGGCGGGCTCGACCCGCACTACTCCTCCGGCCCGCTGAACCACTGGTTCTACCTGGCCTCCGAGGGCACCGGCAGCAAGGTGATCGGTGGGGTCACGCACAGCAGCACCGCCTGCGACGGCTCGACCGTGGCCGGCGTCGGCCGCGACGTGGCCGCCAAGGTCTGGTACCGCACGCTGAGCACCAAGCTCACCTCCGGCAGCACCTACAAGGACGCCCGTGAAGGGGCGATCAACTCCGCCAAGGAGCTGTACGGCGCCGACTCCAACCAGTGCAAGGGCATCCAGGCTGCCTTCACCGCCATCTCCGTCCCGGCCGGCGCGGCCGCCTGCACCGGCGACCCCGAGCCGCCGACCGGCGACAACCTGCTGCTCAACCCGGGCTTCGAGTCCGGCGCGGTGAACTGGACCGGCACCGCGGGCCCGATCACCAACAACACCGGGCGTCCGGCCCGGACCGGCACCTGGAAGCTGTGGCTGCAGGGCAACGGCCGCACCACCACGGAGAACGTCGGCCAGTCCGTCGCGATCCCGGCGTCCGCGAGCTCGGCCAGCTTGTCGTTCTGGATCCGCATCGACACTGCCGAGACCACCAGCTCCACGGTCTACGACACCGCCAAGATCCAGATCGTCGATGGTGGCACGACCACCACGCTGGCGACCTACTCCAACCTCAACAAGAACACGACGTACGTCCAGAAGACGTTCAACGTGACGGCTTACAAGGGCAAGACGGTGACGGTGAAGTTCCTCGGCCAGGAGGACTCCTCCCTGCAGACCAGCTTCGTCGTCGACGACACGTCGCTGACCGCGAGCTGAATCTCCCGCAGTTCGCTGTAACACCGCAAGTCCCGCTGTGACCAGTCCGGGGCGTACGGCCTCCGCCCAGGCCGTGCGCCCCGGCTGCCTGTTGTGAACATACGTCCAGAAGACGCTGAACTTCCTTGCCTACAAGGGGAAAACCGTCACCGTCAGGTTCCTCGGCCAGGAGGACTCGTCGCTGCGGACCAGCATAGTGATCGACGACGTGGCACTGACGACCAGCTGAATCAGACCGGCTTGCAGAGCTTGCCGGGCGGTACGGCGGCCTCGGTGAGCAGCTTGCTCACCGGGGCCACCATCGGCTTCAGCTTCGGGTCCTCCAGCCGGGCCAGACCACCGCTGGTCGAGACGGCGATGATCATGTCGTCGGGGTGCCGGACGCTCGGCTTGGTGATGCCGACGTCGGCCCAGTCGACCTGCTTCACCGCATCGGTGATGGTGCCGAGGAAGCCCGCGTCCAGCTTGCAGCGCACGGGATCCTTGCCCCGGGTGCTGACGCTGGCGACTCCGTCGGTGTCGATGAAGACCTTGTCGTTGAACCCGGCGAAACCGCCGGTCCTGGTCACCGTCAACGGGAGCGGACCCGCGCCCGTTGACGGAGTACCGGTGGTGGGTGTGTTGGGGGCGGGCGTACTCGTGGCGGGCGCCGAGGGAGTGCTCCCGGCGTCTGGAGTCGATTCGTCGCCGCACCCGGTCAGGACCAGGCCGGCGGCGGCTGCCAGAACTGCGTACCGGATGCTCTTCACACCCTCATGCATACCCGCCTGCGGGGTGACGGCAGACTTCGTGCATGGGCTGGTACACGAATGTCATCCGGTCGTTAGGGCACCGGCCCTGGTTCTCGGCCGTCGGTCGCACAGCGGTACCAGTCGATCGCTGGCTGCAACAGAAGGCCGGTGGGCGTATCACCATTCTCGGCCGTTCCGCCTTGCCCACTTTGCTTCTCACCACCCAGGGCAGGAAGTCCGGCCAGCCGCGGACCGTCCCGCTCATCTACGCGCCGGACGGCGACGCCTTCGTCGTCACGGCGTCGAACTGGGCCCAGCAACACCACCCCGCGTGGTCCGGCAACCTGCTCGCCTGCTCGGACGCCACCGTCGCTTTGTCCGGTGGAAGAGAGGTCCCGGTCCGCGCCACCCTGGCAGAAGGGGCGGAGCGAGACCGGGTCTGGCCTCTGGTCCTCCGGGTCTGGCCTGCCTACGAAACGTACGTCGAACGCAGCGGCCGGGCGATCCGCGTCTTCGTACTGACTCCTAGTTGATCGTCGACACCAGGTTCACCAGGGTGCGGGTGAGCCGAACCCGTTGCTCGAACAGCTCCAGGTCACTCTCGCTCGCCTTGCCGAGTTGCTCGAGTGGCAGGGCAGTGAACGTGGCACGAGCCAGTAGGGATCCCAGGTAGCCGTAGCGCACCTGTTCCTCCGGTACGTCCATTCCTTCGGCGGCCAATCCCTCCATGAACGCCGAAAGAATCACCTCGTGGATCGCGGGCAGTTCCTCCGCCTCCAGCTCGCCGGCATGGGCAAGGCCGACCAGCAGCTGGCCGAGGTCGAAGCCGACGGCCTGCGGGCAGTCGAACCCCCAGTCGATCACCACGAACTCGTCCTGCTTGCCGATCGGGACCAGCAGGTTCTGCGGACTCGCGTCCCCGTGCTGATAGCACTGCGGCAAAGCATCCAGCGCATCCAGTACTGCGGGCAGCCGCTGGCCGAGGTCGAGCAGTTCGTCTCGCAGACTGTGGTCGCCCGCGTTGCAGACGGCCGCCGCGAGCATGGGATGCCGCCAGGTCTGGTCGTCCGCCAGTGCGGGCAGAGCGGCCATCATCACCCGCCCGTTGGTGTAGTACCGCAGCCCGATCCCCGGGGTGGAGACGTCGTCGCGCCGCAAGAACGGCGTGACGAGGTGCGGCTGGCGCCGGGCCGACAACCTGCCGAGCAGGTTCGCTGCCCGCTCGAACCTCTCCAGCTGCCAGCAGCCGGGAGCCTGCACCACGTTCTCCATCCAGAGGGTCGCCCGATCGTCGTCGTGCTCGTTGATCGAGTAGACCGCAGGCAGTCGCAGGCCGTCGGGGAGCACCGACGCGATGTCGCTGCGGTGCACGGCGACCTCGAGCTTCCAGGGCATGTCCCGGATGAAGTCCTCGCGGAGCTGTTCGGGTACGAGCTGGATGATCGGTGAGTGCCGGACCGATTGGAGCTTCTTGACGAAGCAGGACCATTCGACGAACGTCCCGTCGGGCAGCTCGGCGGCGCCGAAGACCTGGAGCAGGGCCTCGGTGCTCGGCGTACCGATCGGGTAGTCGATCGGTACGACCCGCGCGCTGACCGGCTCGGCCCCGGGTTGACCGGTGATGGTCCGGACCAGACCCGCGAGAGTCTGCTCATCTGGTGCGTCCCGGCCGAGCGAGGTGAGCGCCTCGGCGGCGATGGTGCTGATCATGGTTCCCCCCGGAATTGGTGGTCGTGCCTCCGATGCTGCTGCCGAACCTTCAGGTCACCTTCAGATCGATGCCGGTCCCGCCGGCGATCCGGGCCGAAGAAGTAAAGCGGCCTTACCATCGAGATAGTAAAGTTGCCTTATGACTTCCGTCAACGCCCTTTCGGGCAGTTCAGCGGCCTCGCGGGGACTGCACATCGCCGGTCTGCTCGGTCTCGCGCTCAAGCGGCTGAGGGCGGAGATCCTCGAGGATTCCGAGGCCGGGTTCCCGGGGCTGCGGGTGTCGCACTTCCGGCTGCTGGAGTTGATGCCCGCGAGCGGTGCCCGGATCACGGATCTGGCCGAGATCGCCGGAATGACGAAACAGGGGCTCGGGCAGCACGTGGACTACCTGCAGGAACGGGGATACACGGAGTCCGAGAGGTTGCCCGAGGATCGCCGGGTCCGCCTGGTCCGGCGTACGGCCAAGGGGGACGAGGCGGTGGTGTTCAGCCAGGCGGCGATCGGACGGGTCGAGCGGCACTGGAAGGAACAACTCGGCCAGGAGCGGTACGAACTGGTCCGCGAGGCTCTGCTCGAACTGAGCGGACCGCTCGTCGACGAACTGCGCTGGCTGCAGAAGACCTGAGCCGGATCAGCGGGCCAGGCCGAGCGGCGGTTCGGGGCCGGTCAGCCGGCGGTGTAGGTGGCGATGCTGACGGCGACGTAGTGGCAGATGAAGGCGGCCACCGTGCAGGCGTGGAAGATCTCGTGGAAGCCGAACCAGGTCGGTGACGGGTTCGGCCGCTTGGTGGCGTAGACGACCGCGCCGATCGAGTAGAGGCCGCCGCCGACCGCGAGCAGCGTGACCACGGCCGCGCCGCCCAGGTGGTAGAAGTCGTTCATCCAGAAGATCGCGACCCAGCCGAGCGCCAGGTAGATCGGCGTGTAGAGCCAGCGCGGGGCGTGGACCCAGAAGATCCGGAACAGGATGCCCAGCAGGGCGCCGCCCCAGACCATGCTGAGCAGCAGGACCCGGTCGTCTCCGCGCAGCAGCACCATCCCCAGCGGGGTGTAGGTGCCGGCGATGAGCAGGAAGATGTTGCTGTGGTCGAGGCGGCGCAGTACCGCCTCGCCGGTCGGGCCCCAGTAGAACCGGTGGTAGAGCGCGGAGATGCCGAACAGCAGTATCGAGCCGAGGGTGTAGACGGCGGCGGCCCAGCGAGCACTCGCGCTCGGGGCCAGGCAGATCAGCACGATGCCGGCGGCGGTGGCGAGCGGGAAGGTGCCGGCGTGCAGCCAGCCCCGCAGCTTGGGCTTGAGCGGGGCGAGCACGTCGGTCAGGCGATGCCCGACTTCCTGGGTCTGATCGCTGGTTGCGGTGCTTGCCGTCATCGCCATCCTTTCGAGCTCTCGCGGATCGTCCTTACGCAACCGTAACCTACGCAACCGTAGGTTCAATGCTACGTAAGGATGAAATGTAGGCGAGATCACCGCGGCGGACAGTCCTACCGGAGTGTCTGATGCACGAGCCAGGGCAAAAGTTCGAACGCCTCCCGGACCCGAAAACTCCGCTAGCCTCGTAGGCGGGATTCATCGAGGAGAGCACCTGTGCGGACACCTGGCAGAGCAAAGCTGCGCGACGCGGTCTACGGACTGTATGAGCGCCGGCTGGCGCGATCACTGTCGCCGGACCGGATGCCGCGCCACATCGGCGTGATCATCGACGGCAACAGGCGCTGGGCCCGGGCGGTCGGCGATCCGGTGTCGCGCGGTCACGAGGCCGGCGCGACGAAGATCTCGGAGTTCCTGGACTGGTGCGACGAGATCGGCGTCAAGGTCGTCACGGTGTGGATGCTGTCCACCGACAACCTGACCCGGCCGGCCGAGGAGCTGGAGCCGTTGCTGCGGATCATCGAGCAGACGGTCGAGGAGCTCGCCTCGATCGGCCGCTGGCGGGTCCACCCGGTCGGCGCTCTCGACCTGCTGCCGGGCGCCACCGCCGAGGTGCTCAAGGGCGCCGAGGCCGCCACCCAGACCGTGGACGGCATGGTGGTCAACGTCGCCGTCGGGTACGGCGGCCGCCGCGAGCTGGCCGACGCGGTCCGCTCGCTGCTGCTCGAGGAGGCCGCGAAGGGCATCTCGATCGAGGAGCTCGCGGAGCGGGTCGACGTCGAGCACATCGCCGAGCACCTCTACACGAAGGGCCAGCCGGACCCGGACCTGGTCATCCGGACGTCGGGGGAGCAGCGGCTGGGCGGGTTCCTGCTCTGGCAGAGCGCGCTGAGCGAGTTCTACTTCTGCGAGGCGCTCTGGCCGGACTTCCGGCACGTGGACTTCCTGCGCGCGATCCGGAACTACGCCCAGCGGGAGCGCCGCTTCGGGACGTGAGCACGCTGCCCGGTTCGGAGCCACGCCCGCACCGCCGACACGTCGTACGGCGGCGCAGGTAGTAGGCGTAGGTGGCTGCGCCCAGTGCGGCGCCCCAGAGCACCCACAGCATGCCGGGGGTGTTGACGGCCCAGTTCCCGGGCTCGACGGGCATTTGCAGGTTCATCATCCCGGCCGGGATGAGGATGACCGCCACGATCGATGCGGGCACGATCGCCAGCGCCGGTGGAACGCGCCGCCCGGCCTTGAACCAGATCCAGCGCGGGTAGACCTCACCCCAGCGCTGCACGAGTCCGTGCGTGAGGAGACCGCCGCCCAACCCGAGCACGGCCATCCCCAGACCCATCTCGAGCATGCCGGGCGTGTCCGCCATCATCCGGTGGAACTCGTCGGTGATCCCCAGCGGCCAGCCGAAGTACCAGGCGACTCGGGTGAACTCGTAGGGGAGGTTGGCGACCACTGCTGCCGCTACTGCCCAGCGGCCCCACCGCAGGGCCGCAGATGGGGTTGTCCGGGCTCTGTTGGGCTGCTCGCTTCGCCCGCAGCTGATGCAGGCCTGGCGGGCTCTGCGGTGGTATGCGAGCGCTGTAGCGGCCCAGAGAAGGCCGCCGACGAACATGAGGACCAGGTTCACCCGGTGCCAGTACAGGATGTCGCCGACGCCGCCCTGGTCACCCGGTACGCCGGTGAAGGCGAACACCACCAGCGCTGGGGACAGGGCAACGATCGCTAACAGCGTGTAGTCGGGGATCACCAGGGCCAGGCCCACCGCGAGTACTCCGGCGAACGCCTGCAGGAGCCATCCCCGCGGCCGCCGCCTCGTCATCACCACCGCGACGACCGCTCCCGTCAGCCCCAGCACAGCCATCACCGGAGCCACGATGTCGGCGGGTGCCCCCTCCAGCAGAGAACCCGTCGAGTGGTCCTCATCCATCTTGGCGAAGGGGTAGCCGGCACCACCTGCCGCCCAGAAGATCCCCAGTACGCCGTACGCGAGGGACCAGATGGCTGCCGCATAACCGGACCAGGTCGGCCAGTTCTTCCGCATGGAACCAGCCTCAGCCGGCGGGCCGCGGTGCGGGCTCACCCTGGTGGGCGAACGCCGTCCCCCGGTGGAGGGAAGGTGTAACACGCCGTTAACCCCGTGGCCGGGCGTGTCGGGCTGCGGCGTTTGCGGTGCGGTTCTACAGTCCTAAGTGACAGTCGGAGGGGAAGCCGGCTGTCCGGGAGGCCCGATCAGATGAGACGTAACTGCTCGCCGGTAGCCCCATGAGGGGCCGAACGGAGTGCCCGAGACCCTCGGTCTCATCCTCGCTGATTTCCGGTCACGCGCGTGCTGCGTGGCGGAGGGGGTCTGCACCAGATCCCCGGGCCCGGACCCGGTCCAACACCTAACCACTGGTGGACCGGGCGTGGTGCACGCCGCGGTCCGAGAGGACGTGCGACATGGCTGCCACCCACGCCAAGGCGTCAAACACCTCATCCACGCCGGACCAGCACACTTTCGTGCTGGACACCTCTGTGCTCCTTTCCGATCCGCACGCGATGCTGCGGTTCGACGAGCACGAGGTCGTCATCCCGGTCGTCGTCGTCACCGAACTGGAGGCAAAACGGCATCACCCTGAGCTCGGCTACTTCGCCCGCACCGCGTTGCGCTTGATGGACGAGCTCAGGATCCAGCACGGACGATTGGACGCACCCCTGCCAGTGGGGGAGAAGGGTGGAACTCTCCGGGTCGAGCTCAATCACACCGACCCCGAGAGCCTGCCGGCCGGTTTCCGGCTCGGCGACAACGACAGCCGCATCCTCGCGGTGGCCTGCAACTTCCAGGCCGAGGGCCGCGACGTGACCTTGGTCTCGAAGGACCTGCCGATGCGGGTCAAGGCCTCGGCCTGCGGCCTGGACGCCGAGGAGTACCGCGCCGAGCTCCCGCTGGAGTCCGGCTGGACCGGGATGGACGAGCTGGAGGTTCCCACCAGCGATGTCGACTCCCTGTACGAGGACGGCGTGCTGGACATCCCGCAGGGCCGGGAGTTCCCGACCCACACGGGGCTGGTGCTGCTCTCGGAGCGGGGCAGCGCGCTCGGCCGGGTGATGCCGGACAAGCGGATCCGGCTGGTCCGTGGCGACCGGGAGGCCTTCGGCATCCGCGGCCGTTCCGCGGAGCAGCGGGTCGCGCTGGACCTGCTGCTGGACCCGGACGTCGGGATCATCTCGCTCGGCGGCCGCGCCGGTACCGGTAAGTCGGCGCTGGCCCTGTGCGCCGGACTCGAGGCCGTGATGGAGCGCCGGCAGCACAAGAAAGTGGTCGTGTTCCGGCCGCTGTTCGCCGTCGGCGGCCAGGAGCTCGGATACCTGCCCGGCTCGGAGTCGGAGAAGATGGCGCCGTGGGCCCAGGCCGTGCACGACACGCTCGGCGCGCTGACCAGCAGTGACGTGATCGACGAGGTGATGGACCGCGGCATGCTCGAGGTGCTGCCGCTGACCCACATCCGCGGCCGCTCGCTGCACGACGCGTTCGTGATCGTGGACGAGGCCCAGTCGCTGGAGCGCAACGTGCTGCTGACCGTGCTCTCACGGATCGGCGCCAACTCGCGGGTGGTGCTCACCCACGACGTGGCGCAGCGGGACAACCTGCGCGTCGGCCGGCACGACGGCGTCGTCGCGGTGGTCGAGAAGCTGAAGGGTCACCCGCTGTTCGCGCACGTCACGCTGACCCGTTCGGAGCGCTCACCGATCGCCGCGCTGGTCACCGAGATGCTGGAGGATGTGCAGTTGTGACCCGCCGGTACGGGCTTCTGTAAAACAAAAGTAAGACTTTCGTGCTACCCGGTGCGGCCACAAGCCATGTGGCCGCACCGTTCACTGTGACCTGCTTGTGATCACGGTCTGTTTAGGCCAGAGTATGGTCCTGTTGCCAGCCGACGGGGGTCGGGTTTCTCGGAAGGACAGATGAAAGCGAAGCGCTCCGTCGCGGTCCTCGCAGTCAGTGGGATCGCCGTCGTCTCCGTTGTCGCAGGACTTGACCTCTTCAGCTCCCCCGGGAGCAGCGCCGCATCGGATCCGGTCTCCGGCCGGGCCGAGCTGGCCGTGCTGAACAGCGAGAAGGCGCAGAAGGCCAAGTCGCCCTCGCCGAAGCCGCTCAGCGCCCAGGAGCAGGCCGAGGAGGTCACCCGGCTGCGCAACCAGATCGAGGCGGTCGAGGCTGCCCGGATCGCTCTGCAGAACAAAGCCGACCTTCGCCAGAAGGCGAAGAACACCGCCCTCGCGCGGTACAAGGCGCTGCAGAAGACCGACGAGAACTCCCGCGAGGAGCGCGCCAGCCGCGACGCCGAGCGCAAGAAGATCTCCGGCACGCCGAGGGAGATCGCGATGAACCTGCTCCCGGACCACGGCTGGAAGGAGAGCCAGTTCTCCTGCCTCGACAGCCTGTGGACCAAGGAGTCCCGCTGGAAGGTCAGCGCCGACAACCCGACGTCGTCCGCGTACGGCATCCCCCAGGCGCTCCCCGGCAACCGGATGGCCGCCTACGGCTCCGACTGGCGCACCAACCCGGTCACCCAGATCAAGTGGGGCCTCGACTACATCGAGAACACCTACGGCTCCCCCTGCGGCGCCTGGTCCCACTCAAAGGCCAAGGGCTGGTACTGAGTCCCTTACGTCCGAAGGATCGTGGGCTATAGCGCTCGGTTCTTCGGACGTAGTCGTTCAGCCGTGCCAGCCACCGGCGCGGAGGAGCCGGGCGAGTTGGGTGAGGTAGAGGCCGGGGGTGGTGCGGAGGCCGATCACCGGAATTCTGAGCACCCGACTGTCACCGATCGTGAGTTCGTTCTGCCGGAGGGAATCCGCCAGGACCTGGGCCGGCTCGAGGTGATGGACTCCGTCGATCTCGACAACCACGCCGTACGACAGCCACTCGGCGTCGAGGTGGAAGGTCCTGTGGTGGCCGGTACGACGCGTCTGCCGCTCGGGTTCAGGGAGTCCGAAGTCGCGGCAGAGCCGGGCGAACTCCAGCTCGCCGATGGACTCGGCGCCGTCGGCAAGGTCGGCCAGTACCGTTTGCAGGAAGCGGCGCCGGCGATGACGTCGAACGCCGGCAAAGGCGTCGGCCAGGTCGCCGGGGCGGACGATCCGCTGCTGGACGCACATCGCAAGAACGAGAGCCGCCTGCTGGTCCGATCCGGCCCACAGTGCTGCCCGGATCGCCGCGACTACCGGTCGAACCCTCGGCAGGCCGGTCTCGATCAGGTCATCAGGAGCGCGGCGACGAGTCTCGTGGACGATCACTCCCGCCGGATGGCGAGGACGCGCGGATTTCGGCACCGAGACATGGATAGGGTCCGCGAATCCCCGCAGACCGGCGGCGCGCAGCGCGGTGGATCCGTCGATCGCGGCGCCCGACCCTACTTCGAAGATCGCCGACCACCAGAGTCCAGCCTCCGTCAGCTCGCCGGTGTGCAACGCAATCGTTTGACGGAGGTGGGCTGCCCACCGCTTGGCACGGAGCTCCGCCCCGATCTGCCAGCGTGTCAGCCCGGAAGCGAACAACTGCTTCCGGGACACCACGCCACCCTGCTCCCCGGCGATCCGCCCTGCCGCCGCTCGCTGCTGCTCCCGTCGGCGCCGGTTCTCACAGTTGTCGCACGCACCACAGGACCGCCCCGTCTCACATCGTCTTTCTGTCACATCGACAACTTGCCGCGATCCCACCCCTCCCAGCCGCCCACCTCCCCTCCCTGTGGATGACCCCCACGTTGCGTCCGAAGTACCGAGCGCTATAGCCCACAGTTCTTCGGACGCAAGGGGTGTGCGGGAGGATGTTGCGCGTGGAAGAGGTGGCGCGGGCGGTTAGTGGGCGGGGGGAGTTGGTACTGCGGCGGCGTGGGGATGGGGCGCTGGAACTGCGGGTCAACGGGGTGTTCGTGATGGACGACCGGGAGACTTCCAGCGAGGAGTTGCTCGCCTCCGCCGCGCTGGACGCCGTACTGCGGCCGTCGCGCGTACTGGTCGGTGGGCTGGGGCTCGGGTACACGGTGCGGGCCTTGCTCGCGAACGAGCGGGTGCGCGAGGTGGTCGTGGCGGAGATCGAGCCCGACGTGGTGCGGTGGATGCGGGACGGGCTGGTGCCGTCGGTGCTGGACGATCCACGGGTTCGGGTCGAAGTCGGCGATGTCCGTGATGTGGTGATCGGGCAACCAGCCGGGTCGCTCGACGGGATCCTGCTGGATGTGGACAACGGGCCGGATTTCCTTGTTTACAACGAGAATTCGGCGATCTACCAGGTCGGCTTCCTGGTTGAGTGCAGGCGGCGGTTGCGGGCGTCCGGAGTACTGACGGTGTGGTCGTCCTCGGCGTCGGAGGCATTGGCCGGGGCTGTGCGGGACACGTTCGGGGCGTGCGCAGTACGACCTGTTCCAGTGGAGCTGCAGGGACGGGCCGAGACGTACTACGTCTATCAGGGGAGCGTCGGTGAGGGGAGTGGCGGTCCGGGGAGTGCCGGTCAGGGGAGGTCGTAGTCGAGGGTGAGGCGGGGGCCCTTGTCGTCGTGCTCGAAGAGCACTGTGCCGGTCAGGCCGGTGAGGTCACCGACTGCGGCCACGATCTTGCCCGGCGAAGACGTCTGGTCCGCACTCGCGCCATGCACCATCACGAACGACCCGTCGCGGCCGGCCAGCGTGCCCGTGAAGTGCTCCACCGCCGTGTACGCCGCCGGTCCGGCGCTGGTGCCCACCATCAGCAACTCCGCGGAACTGGTGCCATCGAGGCCGCCGCCCTCCTCGTCGCCTGCAGTGAAGGTCTTGGCGACACTCGCCCGGCCGAGCTCCAGGTCGCCGGAGTCGTCGTAGGTCGACTGGTCCCACTTGGTGATCTCGAAAGCCTGGGTGAAGCGCATCCGTACTCCCTCGGGTTTGTCCGTGATCCGTGTCCCATGTGGGGTTGTCCACAACGGTTCTACCAGTCCGGGCCGACAGCGCGGATCGACGTACGCTGCAGGTATGGGTGACAACGTGGAATTCAGGATCGAGCACGACACGATGGGCGAGGTCAAGGTGCCCCGCGACGCGTTGTGGCGGGCGCAGACCCAGCGTGCGGTGGAAAACTTCCCGATCTCCGGCCAACCGCTGGCGCCTGCGCTGGTGCACGCGCTCGCGCAGATCAAGGCGTCCGCCGCCGTGGTGAACGCGGAGCTGGGCGTGGTCGAGGCGAAGCTTGCCGACGGCATCGTCGCGGCCGCAGACAGGGTGGCCGGTGGGGAGTTCGACACCGAGTTCCCGATCGACGTCTTCCAGACCGGCTCGGGCACCTCGACGAACATGAACGTGAACGAGGTGCTCGCCACCCTCGCCACCCGCGAGCTCGGCTCCGAGGTGCACCCGAACGATCACGTCAACGCGAGCCAGTCGAGCAACGACACCTTCCCGTCTGCGATCCACGTCGCGGCCACGGCAGGCGTCGTCCAGGACCTGCTGCCGGCGCTCGAGCACCTGGCGGAATCCCTGTCCCGCAAGGGATCGGAGTTCGCCGAGGTGGTGAAGTCCGGCCGCACCCACCTGATGGACGCGACCCCGGTGACGCTGGGCCAGGAGTTCACCGGCTACGCCACCCAGATCAGCCGCGGTGCCGACCGGGTGCGGGCGACGCTGCCACGGGTCACCGAGCTCCCGCTGGGCGGCACGGCCGTCGGGACCGGTATCAACACGCCGCCCGGGTTCGCCGCCAAGGTGATCACCGAGCTGAACCGCCGGACCGGCCTGGAGCTGAGCGAGGCCGCGGACCACTTCGAGGCGCAGGGCGCCCGGGACGCGTTGGTGGAGCTGTCGGGCCAGCTGAAGACGATCGCCGTGAGCCTGACCAAGATCTGCAACGACCTGCGGTGGATGGGTTCCGGCCCGCGCGCGGGGCTGGGCGAGATCGCGCTGCCCGATCTGCAACCGGGGTCGAGCATCATGCCGGGCAAGGTGAACCCGGTGATCTGCGAGGCGACCCTGATGGTCGCCGCCCAGGTGATCGGCAACGACACCACCATCACCGTGGCCGGTGCCGGAGGCAACTTCGAGCTGAACGTGATGCTCCCGGTGATCGCCCGCAACCTGCTCGAGTCGATCCAGCTGCTCGCCAACGCCTCGCGGCTGCTCGCCGACCGCTGCGTCGACGGCATCACCGCGAACGTGGAGCACGCCCGCGCGTTGGCCGAGTCGTCGCCCTCGATCGTGACACCGCTCAACCGCTACATCGGCTACGAGAATGCGGCCGCCGTGGCGAAGAGCGCCCTCAAGCAGGGCAAGACGATCCGCGAGGTCGTGATCGAGAACGGTCACGTCGAGAAGGGCGACCTGACCGAGGAGCAGCTCGACGCCGCCCTCGACGTCCTCTCCATGACCCGGCCGGCCCAGCCGTGACGGCGGCCGAGGCGGAGACCCGCGTCAGCGAGTTCTGGGAGCCGGGCACCACTATCGAATGGGTGTACGAAGGAACCGGCCGGCATCGCGAGCTGCCCAACGTGCGACCGATGACGGTGATCCGGGACGACGAGGAAGGCCTGGTCGCCTGGCTCGCGCCGGGGACACCGCTGATCAAGCCGGTGCTCGTCGACGGCCGGGAGACCCGGCTCGCCGGTCCCGAGCGCATGTTCACCGAGGACCGCGTGCTCAAGCTCGACATCTGGCACGGCACCGGGATCCTGAAGGTCTCCCCGACCGGCAAGCCCTGGTCGGTGTGGCATTTCTGGGGCGAGGACGGCAGCTTCCGCGGCTGGTACGTGAACCTGGAGGCCGAGCACCGGCGCGACGCCGACGCCCGGCGCACCTCCACGGTCGACTACGTGCTCGACCTGTGGATCAACCCGGACCGCACGATCGAGTGGAAGGACGAGGACGAACTCGAAGGCGCAGTCGCCGCCGGCCGATTCACCCAGGCCGAAGCCGATCGCATCACCGCCGACGCCCACGCCGCAGTACGCGACATCAAGGCCTGGACGACCCCCTTCTCCAACAACTGGCACACCTTCATCCCCGACCCCCACCTCCGCCTCCCCGAAGCCCCCACTGGCTACACCGTCACCCACATAACCCAACACCTCCTCGGCTAACCCGCCGTACTCGCCGCTCCCGCGTCGCCGCTCCCACCCACCCTGGCTTCGCAGTCTCCTGCGTCGCTGCTCGGCGAAGGCGAGGTGGTTGATGGCTGACGGCGTCGCGGGCGGTCGGGGTTATCGCGGTGCACCCGTGCCGCTAGCTGAGGCGGTTGGCGCTGTCGGCGTGTGCTTGCGCTGAGAGGTGGTCGCGGTGGGGCATGGGTTCGGCGTTGCGGGCGGGGTGCTGATGGGTGTCTCTCTGGCCTGGGCGGAATCTGGGGCGGTGTGGGCGACCTACCGGGCGGCGTGGGCGCGGCTTATGGTGGTCAGCGGGATCATCGAGCGCGCCGAGCTGCGTGCTGCGTACGCGGACTGTCTGGTGGGGTGTGACGTTCAGATGGTCAGGCTGGAGACGCCACCCGAGCTGGTGGAGCGGCGTACTCGCGGCACTGTCCGTGGGCCGATGTGGGATCGCCAGGCGGCGCCGAAGGCTCACGAGTCGCTCGCTCACAGCGAGGACTTCACCGTCCGCAACGATCGGCCGCTCGGGGAGGTGCTGCCGAGATTCTGGTCATGGCCGGGTGGATTTCCGGGGAGGACGGCTGATCGGGGATGAGGTCGTGACAACGGGTGGGTCACGGGGTGGCGCTTTCTGTCCCGGACGGATCTACCTTGGAAATATGTACACAATCGAACTCGATGACGAGGAGCTGCGGTTACTGCGATCCGCGCTGGGGTCGTACCTTCAGGCGTTCGGGCACAAAGAGGCCGACGTGCTCCGCGGGGCGAAGCACCTGATGATCAAGCTCCCCGATCCGGCCGCCGTGGCGGCCGCCAGCTGAGCGCTGTCGCGACCGTCGGCTGACCCCGCAGACGGAATAGAGCGTGCGCCGGGGGCGGACGAGAACTACCCGCGTGCTTTAGACGGGCATCAGCAGGTGCCGGCCGTCGGAGTACCGCTGAGCCGGTGCTAGTCCTTGAGAGGTGTGAGTAGGGCTACTGGGATGGTGCGCTTGGCCTTGGTGGCGTAGCGGGCGACGGTGGGGGCTGTTGCCAGGATGACGTCGGTCCAGGCGGCAGCGCGCTCCTTGCCGGTCAGCTCGCGGGCCCGCACCTCCAGGTGGCGTGCGTCGATCTGGACCTCGGCGGTCGCTGCCGCGCGGAGGTTGCGGAACCAGTCGGGGTCGTGCGGTGCCCCTGACGCCGTACCCCAGACGAGGAAACCGTCCGTGGTCGCGAGATAACGCACGCAGGTGGAGCGCGGCAGACCCGTCCGCCGGCCGGGGATGGTGAGCAGCAGGACGTGCGCGTTCTTGGTGCTCGCCAGTCGCCCGTCCAGCTTGCGGTACATCCAGACGCCGATGCGATTCCCGATCCGGGTCATCTCCCGTTTCATCCCGCACCACCCCTGAACCGAGCGTCCTGCGATCGCCCGCGACCGTCAAGCACCCGCAGTACGCCGTACTGCGGGCGTCTCGCCGCGGCTCAATCCCTCAGCCGCGGGCGAAACGGGACCCGCGGGTCAAGCGAGGGGCTCGGGACGGGTCAGCTGCGGGGGCGGACGGTGAGGGGGACGGGCTTGCGGGTGTCGGTGAAGAAGTCGTTGCCCTTGTCGTCGACCACGACGAAGGCGGGGAAGTCCTCGACCTCGATCTTCCAGACCGCTTCCATCCCGAGCTCGGCGTACTCGAGCACGTCGACCGACTTGATGCAGTCCTGGGCGAGCCGCGCCGCCGGTCCACCGATCGAGCCCAGGTAGAACCCGCCGTGCTCCTTGCACGCGGTCGTCACCTTGGCCGAACGGTTGCCCTTGGCAAGCATCACGAAGGAACCACCCGCAGCCTGGAACTGGTCGACGTACGCGTCCATCCGGCCGGCCGTGGTCGGGCCGAACGAGCCGGAGGCGTAGCCCGCGGGGGTCTTCGCCGGGCCCGCGTAGTACACGGCGTGGTCCTTGAGGTACTGCGGCATCGCCTCGCCGGCGTCGAGGCGTTCCTTGATCTTCGCGTGCGCGATGTCGCGTGCCACCACGAGCGGGCCGCTCAGCGACAGCCGGGTCTTCACCGGCAGCTTCGACAGTTCGGCGCGAATCTCGATCATCGGCCGGTTCAGGTCGATCCGGACCACGTCGGCGTCGTCGGCGAGGTGTTCGTCGGTGGTGTCCGGCAGGAACCGCGCCGGGTCGCGTTCGAGCTGCTCCAGGAAGACACCCTCAGGGGTGATCTTCGCGAGCGCCTGCCGGTCGGCCGAGCAGGACACCGCGATAGCGACCGGGCAGGACGCGCCGTGCCGGGGTAGGCGGATCACCCGGACGTCATGGCAGAAGTACTTGCCGCCGAACTGCGCGCCGATCCCGAACTCCTGGGTCAGCTCGAATACCTGCTGCTCCAGCTCGACGTCGCGGAACCCGTGCCCGAGCGGCGATCCCGTCGTCGGCAGCGAGTCCAGGTAGTGGGCGGACGCGTACTTCGCGGTCTTCAGCGCGTACTCCGCGGAGGTGCCGCCGACCACGATCGCCAGGTGGTACGGCGGGCAGGCCGCAGTACCGAGCGAGCGGATCTTCTCGTCCAGGAACTTCATCATCCCGGCCGGGTTGAGCACCGCCTTGGTCTCCTGGAACAGGAACGACTTGTTCGCCGAGCCGCCGCCCTTGGCCATGAAGAGGAACTTGTACGCCGGGTCGGACGTGCCGCCGCCGGGAGTGGAGTAGAGCTCGATCTGGGCCGGGAGGTTGGACCCGGTGTTCTTCTCGTCCCACATGGTCAGCGGCGCCATCTGGGAGTAGCGCAGGTTGAGCTTGGTGTACGCGTCGTACACGCCGCGGCTGATCCACTCCTCGTCCACCGCGCCGGTGAGAACGCCCTCGGACTTCTTGCCCATCACGATCGCCGTACCGGTGTCCTGGCACATCGGGAGCACGCCGCCGGCCGAGATGTTCGCGTTCTTCAGCAGGTCGAGCGCGACGAACCGGTCGTTCCCGGACGCCGCCGGGTCGTCGATGATCCGGCGCAGCTGGGCCAGGTGCGCGGTACGCAGGTAGTGCGAGATGTCGTGCATCGCCTCGGCCGTGAGCGCCTGCAGCACAGACGGCTCGACCTGCAGGAAGGTGCGGCCGCCGGCCGTGAAGGTACTCACTCCCTCGGTGGTGAGGAGCCGGTACTCCGTGTCGTCGGCCCCCAGCGGGAGCAGGTCGGAGTAGGAGAAGTCGGCGGACACCGGGCGTACCTCCAGGCAAGTGGTCTGAGATTTACCCCAAGCCTAGATCGGAGCCGCCCAGCTCGCTGCGACGGGCCGCACACTCACGCCGGATCGGGACCTTGGATCAGGCTCGGGGATCAGGGTCGTGGTCAGGGGTGAATCGGGGGCATAACTCATCTGCGAACAGCCCTCGGCGCGCGTAAGGTTTTGTCGTGGCCCAGGACGAGATTCCCCAGGACGAGACCCCCCAGCCGAACCCGCCTGCTCAGCCGACCGGCGACGAGCTGGCGCTGCGCCGCCGGGTCTCCGACCTCGAACGCGAGGAGGTCGCCGACGTGCTCCGCGAGGCCGCGGGAGAGGGCCGGCTGAGCTACCCGGAGCTGGAGGAGCGGCTGGAGACCCTGTACGCCTCCAAGACCTACGGCGAGCTCGTCCAGATCACCGCCGACCTCCCGAACGGCCTGGCCGTGCCGGCCTCCTCGGACGTGCAGCCGGTGGCGGCGGCCGGTCAGCAAGGTGTCACGCACTACGCGCCGGTGATGAACGTGTTCCTCTCCGAGGGCAAGCGGACCGGCGCCTGGATCGCCCCGCAGCGCCAGGAGGTGAACGCGGTCCTCGGCGACGTGACGCTCGACTACACCGAGGCCCAACTGCCGTACGACGAGGTCTTCGTCGACGTGAAGTCGATCCTCGCGGACGTGAAGATCCGGGTCCCGCAGAACGCCATCGTCCACCTCGACAGCAACCCGATCCTCGGCTCCGTCACGGAGCAGGAGGGCAGCCTAGGCGGTAGCACGACCCAGCCGAACACCGCCGCACCAAAGGTCTTCCACATCCGCGGCACCGCCATCCTCGGCGAGATCAAGATCAAGCGAGGCCCCCGCCTATCCAAACGCCTCGGCCTCACCTGAGCCGGCGCCGGTCCAGCAGCCCGAGAACGTCAGGCCCCTTCAGCTCTGTACGTCGTTCTTGCGCCGCTGAGCGAGGACCTCGGTGAGCCAGCCTGCGAAAATCTCCAGATCCTTCACGTTGTCCTGCTGCACGCTCAGCGATTTCGCCCACGCGTTCCGAGGGATAACGGGCAGGGACCGAAGAACCTGCCAGCCGGTGATCACGCCGACCTCCCGAACCTCGTCCCACGCGAGCTCGCTTCGGCCGAGGCGGATGCCGGTCTGGTCGACTCTGAGCACCGGTCGACGGGTGATCATCGGCCAGAGGCTGCCTGCGACGACGACGAGGGAGATCGCGCACAACAGTGCGGCGAGGAGCGTCCAGCCGACCCCATCCTGGTCGAGGGCGCGCCGAGCGTCGGACAGCACGAGGTTCAGGGCGAACAGCACCATGATCCCCAGCCGGATCGCCACCCGTCGCCTGCGCTGAGGGAACACCACCTGGCCGGTTCGCTGTAGCTCGTCCGTCCAGGTGTCCGGACCTGCATCGCCCATCGACGGCATGTGCTTTCCCCCAAGTCGCTGCGGACCGTCACTGTAAGGGGAAACGGCCTAGTCCGTGGTGGTCTGCCGCTGCGCCAGGAGGGCTCGGAGCCAGTCGGTGAGTTCGGCTAGGTCCTGGACGTTGTCCTGGGGGATGCCGACCGAGGGGGAGCCGTGCTGGTCGAGGGGCTGGACCTGGACGGTGCGGAGGCCCGGGAGGCCGGACGGGGCGTCGATGCGAGCGATCCCCTCCCAGGGGACCAGGCCCTTGGCGCCGTCCTTGCCCGAGGTGATGCCGACCCGGTCGACGGTGACCACGGGCCGGCGGGTGATCAGTTGCCAAACGGTGAGCCCGACGACGCAGACGAATCCCGCGAGCGCCGTGAGCCGCAGTACGCCCAAGGTGCCGGAGACGTCGCCCGCGCGGAGGTGCTGGACATTGCTCACCAGCGACGCGGCCATCAGCAGGGCGAAGAAGACTAGGCGGATCAGTAGGCGGCTGCGGCGCTGGGGGAACACCACCCGGCCGGTGGTTTCGTACTCGCTGGTCCAAGTGGTTGCGGTGCTCATCCTCAACCCCAGGTGGACTTGTGCTCGGCGGCGGTCGGCGGATCTGCGCCGTGCCGCGTGCAGGTGATCGCCGCCGCCTTCACCGCGTAGTCGACGACAGCGGACAGGTTCTCCTCGTCCAGACCCTCGAGCCGTACTGCGCCCAGCAGGCCGCGCGCGTGGAGTCCGGCGATCAGTGCGGACATGAACGAGTCACCCGCACCGACCGTGTCGATCACCTTGATCGCGGGGGCGGCGACCTCGACCCGCGCGGTCCGGCTGATCCCGATCGCGCCCTCGCCGCCCCGGGTGATCACCACGCACCGGGTCCGGTCGACGGCCAGCAGTTCGGCCGCGATCTCGTCAGGCGTAGCCCCGGGCCGCAGGAACTCGCAGTCCTCGTCACTGAGCTTCACCAGATCGGACAACTCGGCAAGACCCCGTACTGCGGTCCAGGTGCTCTCCGCGTCCGGGGTGATCGTCGGGCGGGCGTTCGGGTCCAGCGTGACCGTGACGGGCTGTTCAGCGAGGGAGCCGAGGAAGCGGCGGATCGCCTCGGCGCCTGGTTCGAGCACGGTCGCGATCGAGCCCGTGTGGACCGCCGGGCAGCCGCGCGACAGGGAGAGCGCCGGAGGCTCCCAGGTGATGTCGAACTGGTACGACGCGACCCCGTCCGCGTCGAGGGTCGCGGTCGCGGTACTGGTGCGGAAGTGCGGGTCGACCGAGCCGGGAGCGAGCTGGACGCCGTTGCCGAACAGGTGCGCGCCGAGCTGGTCGCCGTACGGGTCGGTGCCGAAGCGGGTGACCAGTTCGGTCGGCAGGCCGAGACGGGCCAACCCGACGGCGACGTTGGCGGGGGAGCCGCCGGGAGTCGCCTTCGCCCCGTTCCTGCCGTTGCGGCCGGAGCCGCTGCCGTTGGAGCGACCGCCGGTGCCGACGATGTCCACGAGCGCCTCGCCGATGACGAGGACGGGTGCGGTCATCGGGCGTGCTCGAAGTCGATGGCCGAGTAGGCGCGCAGCTTGGACAGCTGGTGCTCGCTCTCGATGCTGCGGATGGTGCCGCTGCGCGAGCGCATCACCAGCGAGTGGGTGCGGGCGATCGAGCTGCGGTAGCGGACGCCGCGGAGCAGTTCGCCGTCGGTGATGCCGGTGGCGACGAAGAAGCAGTCGTCACCGCTGACCAGGTCGTCCGTGGAGAGCACCCGGTCGAGGTCGTGGCCGGCGTCGAGCGCCTTCTGCCGCTCCTCGTCGTCGCGGGGCCAGAGCTTGCCCTGGATCAGGCCGCCCATGCATTTCATCGCGCAGGCGGCGATGATGCCCTCCGGAGTACCGCCGATGCCGATCAGCATGTCCAGGCCGGTGTCCGGCCGGGCCGCCTCCACCGCGCCGGCCACGTCGCCGTCGCTGATGAACTTGATCCGCGCCCCGGTGGCCCGGATCTGGGCTGCCAGGTCCTCGTGGCGCGGGCGGTCCAGCAGGACGACCGTGACGTCGTCGACCGTGGACCCCTTCGCCTTCGCCACCCGGCGGATGTTCTCTCCGACCGGCAGCCGGATGTCCACCACGTCGGCGGCCTCGGGCCCGACCACCAGCTTCTCCATGTAGAACACCGCGGACGGGTCGTACATCGTGTTGCGCGGCGCCACCGCCATCACGGCGATGCCGTTCGCCATCCCCTTGGCCACCAGTGTGGTCCCGTCGACCGGGTCGACGGCGACGTCGCACTCCGGGCCGTCGCCGGAACCGACCTGCTCGCCGTTGTAGAGCATCGGCGCGTTGTCCTTCTCGCCCTCGCCGATCACCACCACGCCGTTCATCCCGACGGTGCCGATCAGCGTGCGCATCGCGTTCACCGCCGCGCCGTCGGCGCCGTTCTTGTCGCCCCGGCCGACCCACCGTCCGGCGGCCATCGCGGCCGCCTCGGTGACCCTGACCAGCTCGAGGGCCAGGTTGCGGTCGGGCGCGTGCTCGTCGACCTCGAGGTGGGCAGGTGGCGTGGACGGGTCGTTCATGCCACGGATCGTAGCCAACGGTCGGTGTCCGGCCGAGATCGGTCTCGGGGGACACTGGTGACATGAGCTCGACGAGTGAGGAGCAGGCGAGGGTCCGCGCGGAGGCCGAGGCCTACCGTGCGCAGAACAAGGTGGACCGGGCGAAGGCCCGCACCCTGACCAACATGTTCTGGGCGCTGCTGGCCTGCTTCATCGTGGTGGCGTTCCTCGCGGTGGTGACGTGGCGGCCGAAGTCGGAGAAGATCAACGCGATCGAGTACTCGGCTCAGCTGGAGGACGCGAAGAAGGTGGCGCCGTGGGTCCGTGGCCCGGCGCCGATGCCGGACGGCTGGACCGCGACCAGCGTGGAATTCCGCGCGCCGCAGCAAAGCCCGATCACCTGGCACCTGGGAATTGTCACCACCGAGAAGAAATACGTCGGCCTGGAACAGTCCAATGTGACCAGCAAACGTTTCCAGTCCGAAGAGCTGGGCAACACCGAGGACGACGGTACGACGACCGTGTCCGGAGTGGTCTGGCAGCGGAAAACCCTGCTGGATCGGGAGAACGAGCACGCGCTCGTTCTGATCGGCTCGGGCGTCACCACGATCGTGGTCGGAAATGCCGGGTATCCCGCGCTGGAAACGCTGGCGGCTACTTTGCGCTGATTGCCGCGAACTTATTCAGACGTTGACACGTTGAGGCGCCTCGGGGTTCGATCAGCTGATCGGCATCGACGAAGGAGCCTGGCGTGTCTGAATACCAGGTCGGGGGTTGATGCGGCGTGTTCGTCACCGGACTGGTGCTTGCCGCCGATGGTTCGCCGCGGCTCGGCGTGCCCAAAGAGTTGCTGTCCTACCAGGGCGAGACCTTGCTCGGGGCATCGCTGGACACCGCCCGCGAGTGTGGGTTCGACCAGTTGATCGTCACGCTGGGGACGGCCTCGGAGCAGGTCCGCGAACGGGTCGACCTAGACGGCGCCTGGGTCGTGGACTCACCCCACGCGGACACCGGTAGCTCGTCGATCGTGCCCGCGCTGGACGTGGTCGATCGCCGTACGGACGGCATCGTGGTGATGCTGGGCGACCAACCGGGCGTGACTTCGGCCACTGTCTGGTCCCTGGTCGCGGAGGTCGCGGGGCCCGCCACGCCGATCGGGGTGAGCCGCTACGACAACGGCCGGGGACACCCGTGCTGGTTCGGCCGCGAGCTCTTCGGCGAGTTGCGGCAGCTCCGCAGCGACCGGGACGTCTGGGGCCTGATCCGGGCCGGGCGCCACCCGATCACCGAAGTAGATGCCGCCGGCAACATCCCGCTCCGGGTGGAGACGTGGGAGGACTACCAGTTCCTGGTCGCCCTGCCCGGCGTCGAGGAGGAGGCCCCCGTCGTCCCACCCGCCGCCGTCCCCACCCGAGGCCGCCCGGCCCGCCGCCGCTCCCGCCGCCCCAAAGTCTGACCTCCGACGACCACGAGGTTTTACTTCGGGAGCAGGGTGACGAGGCCGTCGGAAAGGTCTCCTCGCCAGCAGGCGAAGTCGTGGCCGCCCTGGTACTCGCGGTAGGTGAGGTCGTGGGCGGCGAGGGCGTCGCGCATTCTGCGGTTGCTGGTCAGCAGGTCGCGTTCCTGGAGGCCGGCGGTGAGATGGAATCGGGTCCGCGGACCGGTGGCGACGGCCTCGATCTCCGCCTCACCGCTCAGCTCGCCGTCCTCTTCGGCGCCCGGCCACCAGAACGAGCAGGACTGGCCGAGGACAGCGCCGAAGCGCTCAGGGCGGGTCCGCGCGAGGTGGGTTGAGAGCAACCCGCCCAGGCTCTGCCCGGAGACGACCGTCCTCGCCGGATCCTGGGTCACCTTCCAACCGTCCTCCACGAAGGGGATCAGGTCGTCCACCAATGGATTGAACAGCCGGGGCCGCGTGAGCCCGTGGTACCGGCGGGCGCCGCCGATGGAGCCGACCAACACCACCACGAGCGGTTCGAGCAGTCCGTCCGCGACGAGGTTGTCGAGCATCGTCGTGACGCCGAGGCTGAGCCACTGGACACCGTCGAAGAGCACCACGAGCGGCGCGTCCACTTCGACGCTGGGCGCTTGGTAGACCTGCACCGACGATGTGCCCAGCGCGTGACCGGTCACCCTACCCGCCGGCGTACCGGGTCGGCGGTGCCAGCCTGGTTGGGGCGGTGCGGCAGGCAGTTCGAGTACGGAAGCCGGCCCTGGATTCCCGTAGGTGCAGTCGGCCGGGAGAATCGCCGGATTGGTCGGATCGGCCAGGCCCGCGGCCATCACCGTGCTCCATCGCTCGTCGTCGATCGGCCCTCCGCGCAGTGAACCGTGCCGCACCGGACACAGCTGGTACGACGTACGCAGGTCCGCCGGGAGCCGGAGTGTTCCGCTCCACACGCCGTCGGGTTGCCGGTCCAGCAGGAACGGCTCCAACCGCCCGTCGTCCTGCGCGTGATCGGTGAACGCGATCAACCGCACGAGCACGTCGTCGACCGGGGGACCGGCCGGCTCGGTCCAGCTGAAGGTGACGAGGCAGAAGGCGGGATCGGGGTCGGGCGTGATCAGCATCGGGCACTCCTCCGGACGGTCGATGAAACTGCCGTCGTCGTACCATGAGACTGGTCGTTTCATCCATTGCCAGGAGTCGTCGTGGACCAGAAGCTGGTGGCGGTCGCCGTCGAACTGCTCGACGAGGAGGGCTGGCCGGCGCTGAGCCTGGACCGGATCGCCGAGCGTGCAGGTGTGTCTCGCGCGACCGTCTGGCGCCATGGATTGACCCGGGCCTCGGTCGAAGCCCTGCTCCGCCGGCGACTGGTGGCGGACTACCGCGAACTGATGTGGGCACCGCTCACGATGGACGGCAGCGGCCGGGACCGCCTGACCGCCGCCCTGCACGCCCTCTGCGCCGTCGCCGAACGCAATCTTCCGCTGCTCGCCCACACAGAGGAGGCGTTCCACGGTCCCGACCTGGACGGCGTCGGCGAGCAACTCGACTTCTTCGGCCCCTGGCTCCGCATCCTCGAAGCCGGCGCCGCCGACGGCACCCTCGATCCACCCCAGGACCGCGAACGGTACGTGGTGGCCCTCACCAACCTGACCCTCCTCACCTACGTCCACCTCCGCGCCTTCCACGGCCCGTACGGCTGGACCGCCGCCAGCACGGCCGACTACCTCGTCGACCTCCTCGCTTCGGGTTATCGGTAGGACCTCAGTGGCTGCCGGCCAGGCGGAGGCCCAGGACGCCGGCGACGATGAGGCTGATGCAGGCGATGCGGACTGGCGTGATCGGTTCGTCGAAGAGGATGACTCCGAGCATGACCACCCCGACGGAACCCAGGCCAGTCCAGACGGCGTACGCAGTACCGACGGGCAGGCGGTCCAGGGTCTTCGAGAGCAGGTACACGGATATGACGCCGAAGACGAGGACGCCGGCGGACGGCCAGAAGCGGCTGAAGCCTTCGCTGGGCTTGAGGCTCAGCGCGAACGCGATCTCGCAGGCTGCCGCGGCGATCAGCACCCACCAGGCCATCAGGCCGCCAGCGAACCGCGGAGGTGGCGGATGGTCACCGTGGCGACCCGGGCGCCCAACGCGGCCGCCGTACGCAGGTCGGTCTCCGGCGGCACCTTCTCGGCCGACAGGTCGGCGTCCGATTGCGCCATCGCCCCCAGCCAACTGCCGAGCCGGTTGAGGTCCTCGATGCTGGCGGTCGAAGTCGCCCAGCCCGGGTAGAGGTCCAGGCCGACCCAGATCATCCCGTGCTGAGCGGCGAGTACGGCGAAGTCGACGAGGCTGTTCAGTTTGTCGCCGGACATCGCCTTCGAGTTGGTGAACCCGGCGGCGATCTTGTCGCGCCAGCCGAGGTTGTCGGCCCAGACCGCCGCGCTCGCCTCGGCGAACGCCTTGAAGACCGCGCTCGGGCTGCCCATGTACGTCGGCGCGCCGAAGACGATCGCGTCCGCCTGCGCGAGCCGTTCCCACACCTCGTCGGTGAGTTCGTCCAGCGGAACCAGTTCGGCGACCGCCCCCGGTACTCCGGTCGCGCCGGCGGCGACCGCCTCGGCCTGTTTCGCGGTGTGACCGTAGCCGGAGTGGTACGCGACCGCGATCCGGGCGGTGGTGTTGCTCATGGTGCTTCCTCCTGGAGTAGGTGGCCTGGAGCGGCCGAGCGGACTACAGTCCGTCTTATGAACGACCGTATCGGACCGCAGTCCGCTTTACAACCAGGTCTGCCTGTTCTGGGTGAGCCACGTCCCGAACGTGCCGACGCGCGCCGGAACCGGCTGAAGGTGCTGGAGGCCGCGGATCGGCTGTTCGCCGAGCTGGGCGTGAAGAACGTCTCGCTGGATGCGATCGCGGCGGCGGCGGGCGTCGGGAAGGGCACTGTCTTCCGGCGGTTCGGCGACCGGGCCGGGCTCGCGGTGGCGTTGCTGGACGAGCGGGAGCAGGAGTTGCAGGCGAAGATCTTGACCGGGCCGCCGCCGCTCGGTCCGGGTGCGCCGGCCGTCGAGCGGGTCACGGCGTTCCTCGACGCCTACCTGGATCTGCTGGACCGCCATGTCGAGCTGTTCATGGACAGCGAGAACGCCTCGGACGGCGCGCGCTACCGCATCGGCTCATACCGCCTGTGGCACCGGCACCTCGCGATGCTGGTCGAGGAGGCGCGGCCCGAGCTCGACGCCGACTACACCGCTCACGTAATCCTCGCGCCACTGGCTGCCGACCTCCACAACGCTCTCCGCACCGAGGGCTTCGACCTCGCCCGGATGCAGTCAGGTCTCCGTGCGGTCGCCGCTGCGGTGCTCGGGCCGCGACTCCAGGCGGAGGCGTAGTTCCGGGAGGTCGTTCAGGCTGGAGTGGGTGCGGTCCGGCGTCTCGGTGAAGCCGTAGCGGCGGTAGAAGGCGCGGGCGCGGGTGTTTGCTTCGAGCACCCAGAGCCAGACCTGGTCGCATCCCGCGGCTCTGAGGTCGGCGACCGCGGCGTCAGCCAGGACACGTGCGGCTCCCGAGCCCCACCAGTCCGGGTGCACGAACAGCGCGTACAACTCGCCGACGTGCTCGGGCGCACGGGCGTCCCGCTCGGGGCCGACGCCCGCATATCCCACGATCTCGCCGCCTGCGGCCGCGACGTACAGGCGGGATCGTCCGGCGGCGACGCTGTCGGCCCAGGAGGCGGCGATCTTCTCGGGATCCATGGCGTCGAGGAAGTCCTGCGGCACCAGACCTGTGAACGCGGCTCGCCAACTCGCCACCCGCGCCACGGCAGCGCCGTACAGATCGTCCGAGCGAGCAGCCCGTACGTCGAACGCGGCGCCGGGCTGTACGTCGAATCGGCGGGCGACGGTGGATCGGGCGTGCGTCGCGCCGGCGGGGCGGTCGGGCAAGGTCAGTCGGTCTTCTCCTGGTGGGCGGCCTGGGCCTCGGCGAGTCGTTTGCGGGCGCCGTCGAGCCATTGCTGGCAGGTCGCGGCCAGCTCCTCGCCGCGCTCCCACAGGGCGAGGGACTCCTCCAGCGAGGTGCCGCCGGCCTCCAGTTTGCGGACCACCTCTACGAGCTCCTCGCGGGCCTGCTCGTAGGAAATCTCGGGTCGATCGGCGGTCACTTGCTCTCCTTCGAGCTCGAGGTCACTTCCACATCGAATCGGCCATCGCTGACCCGTGCGTTCAGCAGGTCACCAGCCGTCACCTGCCCGACTTCCCGTACGGCGGTGCCGTCGGCGAGCTGGAGCACGGAGTACCCGCGGTCGAGGGTCGCCTTGGGGGACAGGGCGCGCACACTCGCCAGCCGGTGGGCAAGGTCGTCGCCGGCGCGGTCGAGCCGGTGGGTCAGGGTGCGGCGATTGCGCTCCACCAGCGCGGCGATCTCGTCGGAACGCCGCTGCAGGTCGGTCGTCGGGGCGGCCAGCGCCGGACGGCTCCGGATCGCGGCCAGCGCGTGCAGTTCCCGCTCGAGCCAGCCCCGGACGGCGCGATTGGCGCGCTCGCGCAGCAGGCGAACCCCGTCGAGCTCCTCGCGCACGTCCGGCACGATCCGCTTGGCGGCATCGGTCGGCGTCGACGCGCGCAGATCGGCGACCAGGTCGAGCAGCGGGGAATCAGGTTCATGACCGATCGCACTGACGATCGGCGTACGGGCCTGGGAGACGGCGCGGATCAGGCCTTCGTCCGAGAACGGCAGCAGATCCTCCAGGGACCCGCCGCCGCGGGCGATGACGATCACCTCGACGGCCTCGTCCGCGTCCAGGCGGCGCAGTGCGGTCATCACCTCGCCGGCCGCGGACGGTCCCTGGACCGACGCGTACTCGACGCGGAAGATGACCGCGGGCCAGCGGCGCTTGGCGTTCTCCAGGACGTCGCGCTCCGCGGCCGAGTCGCGGCCGCAGATCAACCCGATCGTGTGCGGCAGGAACGGCAACGCCTTCTTGCGGTACGCCGCGAAGAGTCCCTCGGCGGCGAGTAGTTGCTTCAGGCGCTCGATCCGGGCGAGCAGTTCACCGATGCCGACGTGCCGGATCTCGCTGACCGCCAGAGCGAGCGTGCCGCGCTTGGCGAAGAAGTTGGGCTTGGCGTTCACCACGACGCGGGAGCCGTCGGTGACGGGTGGATCGACCGCGTCGAAGATCCGCCGGTTGCAGGTGAAACGCAGCGAGATGTCCGCGTCGGTGTCCCGCAACGTGCCGAACACCGTCGACATGCCACGCCCCGCCGACACGTCCGTCAGCTGCCCCTCGACCCAGACGGCGCCGAGCTGGTTGATCCAGCCGGCAATGCCGTTCGCGATCGTGCGAACGGCTGCAGGTGCATCCGGCGAGGTTTCCAAAGCCACCCGGCGACTCTACGGCCACCCGCCGACAATCCCTCCCAGCCCCTGTGGATGGCGCGCCGGACGGGACCTGTGCTGGACGGCGCTGAAGCTCACGTGCTGATTGGCGGCGACTGCGGCCCCACCTGCTGAGCAGGCGGGTGACGACTTGTTCGGTGAGGGAGTCGATGGAGTTGGGGCCGAGGACACCCGGGAGGGTCAGGTGTTCGAGCATCAGGCCGCCGATGGCGAAGTAGCAACTGGATCAGCGAGGTGAGGAACTCGCCGGAGGCCTGAAAACCCTTTGCGCACCAGGGGATCCGCCCGCATCCTTGAGGCAGTGAACACCTCCTGGGAAGGAGCCGCCCGGACAGGGCGGGCGGCTCCCGACTCTCCTGCTAGTTGCCAACAGCAACCGCAGTCCCAGTGGCGGCAGTTCCCGCGCCAGGGTGGCGCAGCCGGCTAGCGCGCACCCCTCATAAGGGTGAGGTCGCCGGTTCGATCCCGGCCCCTGGTACGCGTCATCCGGTCATGTCCTCAACACCTCACGCTTGCCGGTGAGGCGGTGGCTGGTGAGGTGGGTCACGCTGTGGCTGGTGATGTCCGCCACGGCTGGGAGGGCGTCCGGCAGGGGCCCGTACCATGGGAGCCGTGACTGTCCAGCCTGAAACCTCCGGTACGCCGACCGCGCTCAAGACGAAGCGGGTGCTGCTCGCGGCCCCACGTGGGTACTGCGCGGGCGTGGACCGGGCGGTCGTCGCCGTCGAGAAGGCGCTCGACCTGTACGGGCCGCCGGTCTACGTGCGCAAGGAGATCGTGCACAACAAGCACGTCGTGCAGACGCTGCAGGCGCGCGGCGCGATCTTCGTGGACGAGACCGTCGAGGTGCCGGAGGGCGAGACGGTGATCTTCTCCGCGCACGGCGTGGCGCCGGTGGTGCACCAGGAGGCGGCCGCGCGGCAGTTGAAGACGATCGACGCGACCTGCCCGCTGGTGACGAAGGTGCACCACGAGGCGAAGCGGTTCGCCGCCACCGACTTCGACATCCTGCTGATCGGCCACGAGGGCCACGAAGAGGTCATCGGCACCAGTGGCGAGGCCCCGGACCACATCCACCTGGTGGACGGTCCCGGCGACGTCCCGAACGTCACCGTCCGCGACCCCGAGAAGGTCGTCTGGCTGTCCCAGACCACGCTCTCGGTGGACGAGACGATGGAGACCGTACGCCGGTTGCGCGAGCGGTTCCCCGCGCTGCAGGACCCGCCGAGCGACGACATCTGCTACGCCACCCAGAACCGCCAGGCCGCGGTGAAGAAGCTGGCTCCCGACGCGGATCTGATGATCGTGGTCGGCTCGCGCAACTCCTCGAACTCAGTGCGCCTGGTCGAGGTCGCGGTCGAGCACGGCGCCAAGGCGGGCTACCTGGTCGACTACGCGGCCGAGATCGACGAGGCCTGGCTGGAGGGTGTCGACTCGGTCGGCGTCACCAGCGGTGCGAGCGTGCCGGAGTTGCTGGTGCGCGACGTCCTCAGCTGGCTGGCCGAGCGCGGCTACGCGGAGGTGCAGGAAGTCACCACCGCGGAGGAGAGCCTGGTGTTCTCCCTGCCCCGCGAACTCCGCACCGACCTGAAGGCCGCCGGTATGGCGACCACCGGCACCTCCGACCACGCCTGACGATCAAGGCCACCGGCTACTTGTCGGCTTCACCTTCCTCGCCGCCCGCGGCGCGAGCGTCACGTTCGATCTCGTCGGTGTCGGCCTTGAGTTCCTTCGCCTGCTTCTTCTTCGCGCGCTCCATGGCCTTGTCGATCTTGGCGCCCATGTCGGCGACCGCGACGACCACCAGCCCTGCTTGACCGGCGTCCAGGCTCTCGCCGAGCTCCTTGAGATCGTCACGACTCATACCCGCGGCGGCATGCCCGGCCACCGCCCCGAGGACCGCACCGCCGGCCGTCGTGGCGGCGAGCAGCCCACCCCCGATCGCGGCGAACGGGAACAACGCGACGACCAGCCCGGTGGCCAGCCCGACACCGCCACCAAGCACCCCTCCGGCCCGGGTCGGCGTCTCATGCTTCTTGCTGATCTTCACCTTGCCGTCCTCGCGGCGCTCGACGATGGCCGCGTCATAGGAATCGATCAGTCCGGCGTCGGTGTGCAGCTTCTTGACGAGTTCGTAATCCGCCTCAGCGTCGGCGGTGTCGTCGTAGACACCGATGTAGGCGATGAAGGTGTCGATGGCCATGCTGGTAGCCCCTTGCGGTCGAAGATGCTCTGCGGACGGCTTCGATCGGAATATCGCAGCTTCAGGGCCGGGGAGAATCACCCGTCAGGGAGGATCTGTCGCCTGGGTTACCGGCTCAGGTTCTTGCCGAGGTAGCCGCGGGCGATCATCGTGACCCATTGGTAGACGGCGTCCTCGGCGGGGGCGAGGGGGCCGGGGCGGAAGTGCGGTGACTCCGCGCCCCGCTGCACCGACTCGCAGGCGGCCCAGTCCTCGCGGTTGGTGACGTCCCAGAACTCGACCGCGTACGACGGGTCGTCCACCTCGTCCGGGAAGTACCACGAGCACTCGATCGCGGTGACTCCCGGCGAGCGCGGCTCCAGCCGGTGCGTCATCACATAGTCGGGGTGCAGCGAGATCAGCAGGTTCGGGAACAGCCCGAGGTAGTTCACCGTCCGCGGATCCACGCCAGGTAGCGGGATCCCGCGAGATCGCCCGTCGAGCGACATCGTCTCGACTCCCGGGCGGAGATCCATCAGCCCGCCGACCCAGGCGCCGGGGAGGTTCCAGTTGTCGCCGGAGGTGGGCGGGGACACCTTGCACAGTTCCGGGTGGATCAGCGGGCAGTGGTAACACTCGTGGTAGTTCTCCACGATCGTCTTCCAGTTCGACTCCACGTCGTAGCTGTGCCGGGCCTTCAGCGACAACGCCTCCGGCCGGTACGGCGCGACGAGGTCGGTGATCCCGCCGAGGTGCTCGGAGAACGGTGCCGCCGTGCCGAGCGCGTTGACGAAGAGCCAGCCGTGCCAGACCTCGGACGGGAGTTCGGTCAGCCCGTACGGCGCGGGGTCGAACGTGTCGCCCATCCGCGGTGCCGCCTTCACCGCGCCGTCCAGTTCGTACGACCAGCCGTGGTACGGGCAGACCACCGAGCGGCGGTCGCTCGTACCACCCTGGCCGAGGAGTTCGTGGCCGCGATGCCTGCAGGTGTTGGCGAACGCGCGCGGTCGCTCCCCGAAGGTCAGGATCACCCCGACGTCGCCGACCACCGTCGCGCGGTACGTCGTACCGGTGGCCAGTTCGTCGGCGCGGCCGAGGCAGGTCCAGGTGGCGGCGAAGAAGTTGCGGCGTTCCCAGGTGAGCACGGCCGGGTCCGTGTACGCCGCCTGCGGCAGCATGACGGACTCGCCGTGCGGGCGGAGTGAGGCGGCCAGGGCGGTGGGGTCGACCGGTGCGTTCGCCATCCAGTCACTATCGGGTGCGGGTCACATAGAAGTCGAGCACGTAGTCCCAGCCGGAGTCGTAGCCTGCGCGCGCCCGGACACCGTCCGGACGGCGTTCCCAGCCGGTGTGCGTCAGGACGACCTCGGTGCCGTCGTCGACGGGCCGGAAGGTGACGGTGACGTGGCCGGCCTCCTTCGGGTCGTTGCCGGGGTGCCAGCTGAAGCTGACCGTCTGGGGCGGGTCCCAGTCCGACACGGTGCCCCAGTAGCAGGTCGGGCCGTCCTTGTCGTACTCCACGATCCGGCCCCCGACGGTACCTTCCAGCCGTACGTCCGTCGCCCTCTCGAGGCCGACCGAGTGCGTGACGAGCGGCCACCACACCCCCATCTCCGCCGTGAACAACTCGAATGCCCGCTCCGGCGCCGTCGGCACCACCACCGTCTTCACCAGCGGCGCGATCTCCTGATTGATGCTCATCGCCCTTCCTCGCTCTCTCCCGTACTCCGCCCGCCGCCGTCTTCGGTACTGCGCGTGCCCGCGGTCTCCGTGGTCCCCTCGACGCGGCGTACGTGCTCCGCGAAGGCGTCCAGCGCATCGCCCCAGAACTGGTCGAGCCAGTCCCGCACCTCGGTGAGTCCGCTCCGGTCGATCCGGTAGATGTGCCGGGTGCCCTGCGGCTCGTGATCCACCAGACCGGCGAGACCGAGCACCTTCAGATGCTGCGAGATCGCCGGGCGGCTGACCGGGACCCGATCGGCCAGCACCGCCACGGAACTCGGCCCTTGCCGCCGCAGCGTGTCCAGGATCGCCCGCCGGGTCGGATCGCCCAGCGCATCGAGCACGGTACCCACTTGGTAAGTCCCCACGAACGGTAAGTTGCCACTAACCGAAGCGCGCGTCAAGGTCCAGGCAGGAAGAGACCCCGGGTCCCGGCCGGGCAGCTGGCGGGGACCCGGGGTGGCTAGTGGGTCAGCTCTGGTGGGACGGGTCAGTTGAAGGGGTCGAGGGTGATGGAGGCCTGCTGCGGGTTGCCGTCGTGGACGAGCGACTCGTGCGCGCCGACGTCGTCGAAGGCGAACGCGTACGCCTTGCCGTCCGCCATCTGCGCGTGGATCTTCCGGGCGTAGTGGTTGGTCACCACGTCCTGGTAGAAGTTCGCGTTGCTGCTGTCCGGCTGGTTCGGGTTGACCAGCAGGGTGGAGCGGTTGAACCCTGCGCAGAGCGTCCGCGAGATCGGCCCGCGGACCAGGTCGTTCGGGGCGTCGAGGAGTCCGGCGCAGCCGAAGATGCTGGGTGCGTTCGGCTTCTGGAACGACGTGACCACCGCGCCCGAGCTGTTGGTGAACTTCATGACGTTGCCGGACACGCGACCGAAGTACTTCGTGTCCGGCTGGTCGGTGAACGGCGTCACCGTCAGCGTCTGCGAGCTGTACTTCGACCAGACCCGGTTGATGTAGTCGTCCATCACGTTGGCGGGCAGCAGACCGGTCTCGACCCCGTACGTCGGGGCCAGTGCGCGTAGTACCGAGCCGTTGGGTGCTGTCTGGATCAGGTTCGCCCAGCCGCCCGGCTGACCGCGAAGCGCGTTGAAGAACCCGTTGTAGCCGCCCGGCTTGAGATGTCCGGTGGTCTTGGTGGAACCGTTTGCGGCCTGCACGCCGACGGCGTACGGGGCGGAGAACATGTCGACCTGGGTGCTGTTGATCCACAGGCCGGAGTCGTTCAGCGTGTACTCGGTCCAGTTGAACAGGATGTTGCGGTTCGGGTCGCTCGGGTTCTGGACCGCGGGCTGCACCAGGCCGCCGGTGGTCAGCTTGAAGACCAGCTTCTGGCCGTAGGAGAAGTAGACCCGGCCGGAGAACTTCGGCATCTGGATGGTGATCGACTGGCCGTTCCCGGGTCCGGCGACCGACGCGTCCGGCGCCGGGGTCGGCGGGTTGCCGCCGGCCGGCCAGGCGTGGAACGTGCCTCCCGCGTCCGCCCAGCCCTGTTGACCGGTCGCGAGGTTGGTGCCCAGGTTGTAGATGTAGACCGGGTCTCCGCGGCCCGAGCTGTTGGTGATCTTCAGCGGAATGGTGTTCGGCACAGCCTCGGCCGGGACCGCGATGATCGCGGTGAGCCCGGCGGCGACAGTGGCCGCTGCGGCGAGGACCGCCAGCAGTTTGTGTTTGACGCGCACAACTCCTCCTCAGGTTTGTCCCATGCGAGAGGAAGGCGGAGCACCGGGGTGGAAGTCGCCGCGTTTACCAGGTCGCAGCAACCCCGAGGTCCCGCGAAGGGCAGGCTTCGCGGGCCGGATGAGCCCGATGCCCACGGCTCATCCGATGAGGGACGGTAGACCACCGGACGAGTGAGAGCGCTCTCATCCTTCCGACGTCCCGACACCGATGTCAACACCTCAGCACTGTCGGCTTTCCGACGCCCCGGGGTGGTTTGCCCTGCGGACGCGGTACGGATGGCCGGCTGCTGCTGCCCCACGGGACGCATGGCCTCAGCGCATGGCCGTTGGTCGGTGTTAGCCGGTTTGGGTGTCTAGGTCGGGGAGGGATAGAGGGTCGCGGTGGGTTTTGTCGGTTGGGGGGAGCCAGCGGTGGGTGGGGGGTGTGGGGTCGTCCAGGGGGAGGAGTTCGGGGGCTGTCAGGGGCCGGACCGAGGCTTCGATGGCTTCTATGGCGGCTAGTTCGGCTTCGGTGACGTGGAGGTCGCGGAGTTTGCGGGCGCTGGTGAAGACGCGGCGTTCGAAGGAGCCGACGGTGCTGTTGTAGGCGTCGACTGCTGAGGTGAGGGACCGGCCGACTCGGCCGAGGTGGTCGCCCATGGTGCCGAGGCGTTCGTAGAGTTCGCGGCCGAGTTCGAAGACCTGCTGGGCTGATTCGGTCAGGGCGGACTGGTTCCAGGCGTAGGCGGCTGCGCGCAGCGTCGCGATCAGAGTGGTCGGGGTGGCGAGGATGACGCGGCGCTCGGCGGCGTACTCGAGGAGGGAGGGCTCGACGTCCAGCGCGGCCGACAGGAACGACTCGCCAGGCACGAAGAGGATGACGAACTCGGGAGTCGACGGCAGCCGCGACCAGTAGGCCTTCGCGGAGAGTTGGTCGACGTGCGTGCGCAGATGCCGGGCATGGGCCCGCAACCGCTCCTCGCGGAAGTCGGCGTCATCGCTCTCGGCGGCTTCGAGGAAGGCGGCGAGCGGGACCTTCGAGTCGACGACCAGATTCTTGCCCTCGGCAAGCCTCACCACCATGTCGGGCCGCAGCATCCCGTCGTCGGTCGTGGTGGTCGTCTGCTCGGTGAAGTCGCAGTGCGCCACCATGCCGGCCAGCTCGACCGTACGGCGCAGGTGGAGCTCGCCCCAGCGGCCACGCACCTGCGGTTTCCGCAACGCGGTGGACAGCGACGCGGTCTCCCGGCGGAGCGCCTCGCCGCTCATCCGCACCTCGTTCACCTGCTGGTGCAGTTGGCTCTGCCAGGCGGCGCGGCCCTTCTCCAGTTGACTCAGCTCGGCGTGCAGCCTGTCGAGGGCTTCCTTCACGACCGCCTGCCCCGACATCTGCTGACCGACGGAGTGCCGCTCCTGGGTCAGTTCGACCACGCGGTCCTCGGCCGCATCCCGCTCAGCCGTGATCCGGGCCAGCTCCGCCCCGTCCTTCCCGCGAGACCAGAGCACGCCGAACACCGCGCCGAGCAACAGCCCGACCACGAGAAAAACGAGCAGCAACAACACCGTCGTACCGGTCATGTCACAGACAGTGGCAGACCCCACCGACAATTTCTGGTCACGGTCTGGGGTGGGCGCGCCGGATGGGGTGTCGGGGCGAGGTGGAGTGGACTAGCTTGCGAGCGAGGTAGGACGTCAGGGAGCTGGGGACATGTTCAAGGCACTCGCCGTGGTCGGCGCGTTGATGATGGTGGTCGGCGCCGCGGCCGGGTTCGGTCCGATCAACGTCGGGAGTGTGTCGTGCGGCTCGAGTCTCAACCGGGCTGATGATCTGCGTCCTGGTCCGGCGGCGACGGAGTGCGATGCCCGGCGGCACGACCGGGAGGGCATCGCGATCGTGCTGCTGATCGTCGGGGCCGCCGCGGCGCTTGGTGGGGCGATGGGGCTGGTCTCGGAAGGCGAGGAGGAGAGCTCCGCCAAGGAGGGCTCCAGCCCGACCGACAGCTGAGCGAAAGAAACTCTCAGCAGTCCATGGCGGGGAAGGTGTAGCCCTGGGACTTGAGGATGCGGAGGGCCTTGTCGAGGGCTGCGACCGTCTGGCTGCGTTCGCCGCCGCCGTCGTGCATGAGGATGATGTTGCGGCGGTGGGCGTGGTGAAGGATGTTGTTGACGATCGCCTGGGTGCCGGGGCGGGTCCAGTCGCGTGGGTCGACGTCCCAGAGCACCTGGACCATGCCGGCCGCCTTGATGTCGGCGCGGACTTTCGGGTTCGACGCGCCGTACGGCGGACGGAAGCACTTGGACGCCGGGCCGTCGAAGATCTCGTGATGCCGTTTCGCCGGCGAAATCGCGGTCAGTTGCGCGTGCGTGATCGAGTGGCTGCCGATCGTGTTGCCTGCGGCAAGGATCTGCTCGCGCAGTCCGGGGTGCTCGGCCTGCAGCTTGCCGAGCTCGAAGAAGGTCGCGTGGGCACTGTGCTTCGCCAGCACCTGCAGGATCCTCGGCGTCCAGACCGGGTCGGGCCCGTCGTCGAAGCTGAAGAAGAGCACCTTCTTGTTGCCTGCGGCAGCCGCTGCGGTCGGGTTGCCGGCCGGAGTACGGGGGCCTTTGTCAGGATCGGTGCCGTTCTTGCCAGGCCCGGTGTCGCCGGTCGGCGTAGACGTGGGTGTCGGGGTCCGTGTCATCGGGGTGACATTGGATGCGACGGTCGGCTGCGGTGGGTTCGAACGTCCCACGGCCAGGGCGATCAGCGAGCCGAGTACCAGGACGGCGGCGGTGCTGGTCGCGATGACGGCAGCAAGCTTTCGGGACATGACGCTCCCTCGATCAGGCGGATAGTTCCCCAGTCGCTCCCGCTCAGGAGCCCCACAGTTAGGAGACGCCCGGAGTCCTGACCTGGTTGGCGTTGGTGTGTTGCGGGGGGATCTCAGTCGCCTTCGGAGTCGCGACCGTGGCGAGGGTGCCGCGGTGGTAAAGCCTGCCCTCCAAGGACTTCACGCTGGCTACGAGGACGAAGCTCATGCTCACCAGCAACGCCCACGCGCCGAACTTCGCCGGGTGGACGAGCCGCCAGACGTCGACCTGGTCGGGGTAGTTCCAAGCGTCCAGGAACGTGCCCGCGTTCTCCGCGACCCAGAGGAAGAACCCGATCAGCAGGAACGACAGCGCCAACGGCATCCGGTACCGCCGTACGCCGACCGTGTAGAAGACCCACGTGCGCCGCAGTACGACGAGCAGCAGCAGCGCGACCGGGATCCGCAGGTCCACGATCCAGTGGTGGGTGAAGAAGTTCGCGTAGATCAGTACGGCGAGCACGGTGGTCAGCACCGGCCGGTATCCGCTCACCCGCAGGTCGAACCGCCGCCACGCCTGGCAGATGTAGCTGCCGACCGCGGCGTACATGAACCCCGCGAACAGCGGCACTCCGGCGAACTTCGTCACCGCGTCGCCCGGGTACTGCCAGGAGCCCACCTGGACCTTGAAGAGTTCCAGCGCGAGCCCCACCAGGTGGAACCCGAAGATCACCGCGATCTCGCGCCACGTCTCGAGCCGGACCACCCAGAACCCCAAGGTGAGGAGCAGGCAGTAGACCAGCAGAGCGTCGTACCGGGCGATCGGGAGGTCGACGTACTTCGAGATCGCGAGCCCGGCGAACAGGGCGGCGGGGAAGAGGCAGGACACCAGTTGCAGACCGCCGAACCTCAGCAACTGCGCGCATCCGAACACGATGCGTGACGGTCGCCCACCCATGGCAGGACTTTAGCTTTCCGTGCGGTCACAGCTTGGCCGGTTCGCTTGCGGCGGGCGGGCCGCGCTGGGTAGACCTCTTGGCTCAGGGCGATGGGTGAGGGAGCGCGTTATGGATCCCAAAGTGGTCTTCGAGACCGACCGGCTGGTAGTGCGCGACTGGGCCGACGCCGACGGGGACCGGGTGTTCGACATCTACCGTCGCTGGGAGGTGTCCCGCTGGCTCGGCGCCGATCCGAAGGTGATGAGCGACCGCAACGCCGCGTCCCGGGTGATCGAACGCTGGAACGAGCGCAACCAGGATCCGGTGTACGGCGTGTGGGCGGTCGAGGAGAAGTCCACCGGGATCGTGGCGGGGACCGTGCTGCTGGTGCCGTTGCCCGAACCTGCCGACGAGACGGGCAAGGGCGAGGTCGAGGTGGGCTGGCACTTCCACCCGGACGCGTGGGGGCGCGGGCTGGCGACGGAGTCCGCACGGGCGGCGATCGCGCACGGCTTCCGGGGCGGGCTCGGCGAGATCTACGCGGTGGTCCGCCCGGACAACCACCCGTCCCTCGCGGTGTGCCGCCGGCTGGGGATGCGCCCGCTCGGCCGGACGGACCGCTGGTACGGCACGGAACTCGAGGCCTTCGTGATCTGACCCGCCGCCGAACCGCCCGTACTGCGTTGCGCCCGGGCTCGGGTGGCTCGGTAAGGGGGTCGGGTGCTCGGATTGGGGTCGGGCGGGTTCGGCCGCGTACCCTTGACCCCCGTGGCACTCACCATCGGAATCGTCGGGCTCCCCAATGCGGGCAAGTCCACGCTCTTCAACGCGCTGACCAAGAACAACGTGCTCGCGGCGAACTACCCGTTCGCGACGATCGAGCCCAACGTCGGAGTGGTCGGCGTGCCGGACGCGCGGCTGGGCAAGCTCGCCGAGATCTTCTCCTCGGCCAAGCAACTGCCCGCGACCGTGCAGTTCGTCGACATCGCCGGCATCGTGCGCGGCGCGTCCGTGGGTGAGGGTCTGGGCAACAAGTTCCTCAGCCACATCCGCGAGTCCGACGCGATCTGCCAGGTCACCCGGGTGTTCCGCGACGACGACGTCACCCACGTCGATGGCAAGGTCTCGCCGGCGGACGACATCTCCACGATCCAGACCGAGCTGATCCTGGCCGACCTGCAGACCGTCGAGAAGGCGATCCCGCGGCTGGAGAAGGAGGCGCGCCTGAAGAAGGAGAGCGCCGTCGTGCTGGAGGCCGTGCGGGAGGCGCAGAAGCACCTCGAGGCCGGTACGCCGATCATCGCGACCCCGGTCGACCGGGACGCGATCCGTGAACTGATGCTGATGACGGCCAAGCCGTACCTGTTCGTCTTCAACTGCGACGCGGACGAGCTCGCCGACGAGGCGCTCAAGCAGCAGATGCGCGACCTGGTCGCGCCGGCCGAGGCGATCTTCCTGGACGCCAAGTTCGAGGCCGAGCTGGTCGAGCTCGGCGACGAGGACGAGGCCCGCGAGATGCTCGCCGAGATGGGTGTGGACGAGCCCGGTCTGGACGTACTGGCCCGGGTCGGCTTCGAGACCCTGGGCCTGCAGACGTACCT
Organism: Kribbella qitaiheensis; assembly: GCF_042657745.1. Lineage (GTDB taxonomy): Bacteria > Actinomycetota > Actinomycetes > Propionibacteriales > Kribbellaceae > Kribbella > Kribbella qitaiheensis. Next base: position 158,367 of record NZ_JBHSKE010000057.1, read on the forward strand.
GACCGCCGGTCCCAAGGAATCCCGCGCCTGGACCATCCGCAAGGGCGCTACCGCTCCCGAGGCCGCGGGCGTCATCCACACCGACTTCCAGCGCGGCTTCATCAAGGCCGAGATCGTCTCCTACGACGACCTCGTCGAAGCCGGCTCCATGGCCGCCGCCAAAGCCGCCGGCAAAGTCCGCATGGAAGGCAAGGACTACATCATGGCCGACGGCGATGTAGTCGAGTTCCGCTTCAACGTCTGACCCGAAGAAGCCTCAAGGCCAACCACGCGCGTGGATCGCGGCAGATCCGTGCGTCTTCGAGCGGACGTAGGAGCATGAGCAGATAATCGTCGGGTGACCATGCCGACTCCTCCCAGCCGAGCAGAAGTGGAAGCGCTCTGGCAGGCAGTCGCGCGGGGCGATGTCACGCGGGAGTCTGTCAGCGCGTGGGCGGAACCTCTCATGTTCGACACGTACGAGGAAAAGCTCGACCTCTTGGTGATGCAAGCCTTGCAATACCTCCATGGATTCGACATGACACCCCGTTCGCCCGACGGAAACTTGATCGGTCATGGGCCGCCGGGTTCCTACGTACGCAGCCTGGAAGAGATCGGGGAGGAACTCGACGCTTGGCGTGATCGGTGCCAGGCGTACGACGCCGACCCTGAGGGGTGGTAGCAGCGAGGCGCGCAGAGGCGCGAGTTGCGGCTCAACGGGAGCGCGGAGAGGATTGACCGCCACCCGGACGACCACGTGATCTGCGGCGATAGTGTGCGTCTCACGAGCGCGGACAGCGGCAGATCCGGACTTTCGCGTTGCGCGTGGCTGTCCGGCTGGCGGTAGCCAGTGGGGCTACGTTCACGCCATGAACAATCATTCGCGGACAGCGCGATGCGCCGTCGCTGCTCTGGCCCTTGTCGCCCCCCTCGTCCTCGGAGTCACCACCGCCTCGGCCGCGCCGCGGCAGCCCGTCGAGTACGACGCGCTCGGTGACTCCTACGCCTCCGGATACGGCGTCCCGCCCTACGAGGCGTGCGGCCGCTCCCAGTCTGCCTACGCCTTGCAGCTCGACGGCCGGATGAAGATCGACCTCGATGACTTTGTCGCCTGCGCGGGCGCCACGACCGCGTCCCTGGTGGCGGGCGGGCAGCTGAACGCCCTCGACGACGACACCGACCTGGTGACGATCAGCATCGGCGGCAACGACATCGGCTGGTCGACGGCCGTCGTCGCCTGCCTGGGCGGCACCGACGCGCAGTGCGCCGGCGGGCTCGCCGCGACGAGCGGCAGGGTCACGACCGTCCTGCCGGGTCTCCTCGACTCGGTCTATTCGCAGGTGTCGGAGCGCGCCCCCGAAGCACACGTGGTCGTTACCGGCTACCCGCGGCTCTTCACACCCGAGTACGGCGCCTTCCTCGCCGCGTCGGCCCCCGAGCAGGAGGCCCTCAACAACGGGGCCGACCTCCTCAACGGAGTTATCGCCGAGGCAGCGGCCGAGCACGGCTTCCAGTTCGTGGACGTCACCAAGCGGTTCCTGGGGCACGGGGTGAACGCGCCTGATGCGTGGGTCCTCGGCCCGTTCGACCCAGGCGCCTTCCACCCCAACGCCGCCGGCTATGAGGCGTACACGGCCGCCCTGACCGCGTCGATCAACCCCTCGCGGCTGCGGTAGTTCCGGAGGCAGGACTCGCGCGCACAAGCATGACCGCGCGGACAGCGGCAGATGAGTGCGTTTGGTCTGAGACGATGTCTCGCGTGGATCGCGCCCACGACGAAGAGATCGCTGGGGTTCTGCGCGGCCTCCCCATCCGACTGGATGACCGGCTCCCAGGCAAGCACGTCGCCTTGATCACTGGGTTCATTGACGCGAACGAACTCGGCCTAGCACTTGATCAGGTTGCCGATGTCCTCTCCGAGGATGGGCTGCCGCTCGCGCGTGACGAGCGCGCCGACATCCTCGCGCTCGCAGATCGGATGCTTGTGGGTGATCGGGTTCGTTATGCCCTTTCGTTCTGTCCCGAGAGATGACGGCCGGCGCCCGTCCATCGGCATCTCGCACGGCACCGATGGCGGCATGAGCGTGCGGCTGAGGCGTAGGTTTATCTGCTCATGGCTGTCGCGAGCAGTGGCCCTGCGTGTTCTTCAACGAGAGGCACCCACTCCTGCGAGTCCAACGTCCGACCAAGCAGGCGTACTGCAGTCCAGTACTCGATCATGGTGTCCGTGGACTGCAGCAATCGCTCAATCCAGGCGAAGACATCGCGCAGGGCAGCCGGGTCGCCAATGGCGTGGGGCATCACATCGTGGCGGAACACCCAGTCGACGCGCCCCGCGGGATCTGCGCCGTCGTCGGCCTCAACAGCGGCGGCTGCCTGCGGAAAGGTCCTGAGGAACTCCTCTTCGATGTTGTCGCTTGTGAGGAGCACGCCGACACGCTAGCTCAGGTCGCAGTCCACTCGTTGCGAGTGCACCGGACAGCGGCAGATCCGGGCAGGTCACACGTGGCCGGGCAACAATGGGACACACTGACGGCGTGGATATCTCAAAGGGTTGGGAGTTCCGAGCGATCGTGATCGAGGGCGGCCCAGTTGATATTGCCGGCATCAACCCGTGGAAGGTGGAGTGGGAGCCTGTGCCGGTGGGGAGCGTAGTGGTTGCCCACCCGATCTACCCCGCCCAGCGGCACACCATGAGCGTCTACAGGCTCTCGGGAGTTGAGCCCGCTGCCTTCTTCGCAGCTGGGGAGTTCTCGAATGCCGGCTGGGGCTTCTACGAGCCCACGCAATCGATGCGGGAGTTCTTGCTATCCCGCGTCCAGTGAGCGCTCGCTCCGCGGCATGTCCGGATGGTCTCGCGGGGCCATAGTCTCCTGCAATGGGCACCAGCGAGGTCGATTTCCGCGGCATTCGAGTGCGTTGGGCGATGATGCCGTCATGACTCCAGATGACCTCAGGCGAGCGCTGACCGACGCGCACGGACAGGCCGTGGCGACATGCCTGGCGGCCTTGGACGAGCCGGAAGCAAGCGTTCATACCGACTGGGCGGACATGGATCCGGTGGCGACCTCGAACCCTTTGACGATATACCGACGTCGTGCCGGCCATGTTGAAGACATCGGGTTGCCGACTCTGGGGTTCCGGGAGGCCGTTCAACGTCTGGAGGAGACGCCTCATACGTCCTTACCCCTCGCGGGCGTGGAAGGCGCTACGGGCTACCCCGCCTGCGTCGTGTTCCTCGCGCCTGACGAGGCCGCCGTCGTCGCTGCGCTCGCCGTGCTCGGACCCATGCCACCGATCTGATCTTGGTTACCGCTCATCGGCATGAGCGAGAATTGCGACAACCGATCAGCTGCACGAGCCTGTGGATCGCAGGCTGGCTGCGACACGTCAGTCTGACGAGTCCCTCAGGCGCCCACGGGCGGCAGCAACCACATTCAGGTAGTCGTCCCTGAAGGGAGCCGTCAGCGTCGACTCCAGCCTGGCTTCCAGGTCCCACAGGACTCGCCGCTCCGCTTGGTCGACGAACTGATACTCCGTCTTGTTGAAGGTGGCCAGCCACTCAAACAGGACCGGGGCTTCGTCCTGCGTGAGGGAGAGGTTCACGTCGCCGTCGGCTGAGTCAGGACTCATGTCCTCATCATGCCGTCCGTCGTGGCACGCCCTGACATCGGCATGTGCGTGCGACGTGCGGGCCCACTACGCCATCAGCGGGGAACTCGTGCAGGGCGGGCAACTGCTCGCACTGCACGTCCCACCCGGCTAGTTCTGAAGCTGGGTCCCAATGCCAGTCGATGTCGACCCGTGGATCTGGTGCGAACGCACTGATCCGCGGGCCGGCCGGGCGGCCGCCCGCTGGGCAGATGTGGTCTGTCGGACAACGATGTAAGCGGCGGTTGTCATCTGAGAGGTTCTCGGCCCTCGGCATCCGGTCCCCGAAGGTGATCGCAAGCGCCGGGGGCCTCCGGCCGCAGTACGGGCCGCTGCACCGCGCGGTTCAGGCCGTGGTTCACCGCTCGATGTTCCCAAGCCCGACCGGTCGTGCCAGCATCGGGACCAGTCGATTCCGCAAGGAGACAGCGATGGCTTGGCACACTCAGGTTTCGGGTCGTCGGCGGCTGGCCGCCGTCCTCGCCTTCGGCTTGTCAATGCTGGCTGTGGCACAACCGGCCGCTGCGACGCGCGGCGATGCGGACGCGCGCGCTACGGTGCGGTTCGCGACGTTCAATGCCTCGTTGAACCGCGGCGCGGCCGGCCAACTGGTGGCCGACCTGTCCACGCCAGCGAACGCCCAGGCGCAAACCATTGCCGAGATCGTCCAGCGAACCCGGCCCGACGTCCTGCTCATCAATGAGTTCGATTTCGTCGAAGGCGGCGTCGCAGCGCGGCTGTTCCAACAGAACTACCTATCGATTGGACACAACGGCGCGGACCCGATCGAGTACGGCTACCGGTTCGTCGCATCGAGCAACACCGGCATCGCATCCGGCTTCGACCTCAACAACGACGGCCGGATCGTGACCGTGCCCGGCGCACCCGGGTACGGCGACGACGCGCTGGGGTTCGGAGTCTTCCCAGGACAGTTCGGCATGGCTGTCTACTCGCGTTACCCCATCGACTACGAGCGGATCCGCACCTTCCAGCACTTCTTGTGGAGGGACATGCCGGGCGCGCTGCTGCCCGACGACACGGCCACCGCGGCACCGGCAGACTGGTACTCCTCGGCGGAGCTTGACGTCTTCCCGCTGTCGTCCAAGAGCCACTGGGACGTCCCGATCCGGATCGGCAACCACGCAGTGCACTTCCTGGTCAGCCATCCGACGCCACCGGTGTTCGATGGACCCGAGGACCGCAACGGGCGGCGCAACTTCGACGAGATCCGGCTGTGGGCCGACTATGTCAGGCCCGGGCACGGAAACTACATCTATGACGATCAGGGCCGCCGCGGCGGCCTCACCCCGGGGGCGGAGTTCGTCGTCGCCGGGGACCAGAACTCCGATCCGGTGGATGGGGACAGCCTGCCCGGCTCGGCCCAACTCCTGCTCGACAACCCCAGAATCAATGCGGCCTTCACGCCAGCCAGCCAGGGCGCCGTGGAGGCGGCCACGCTCCAGGGCGGCGCGAACCTGACCCACCTGGGCAACCCCGCCTTCGACACCGCGGACTTCGCCGACAGCACACCCGGCAACTTGCGGGCGGACTACGTCCTCCCGTCCCGTCAACTGCGGGTCACCGACGGCGCGGTCTTCTGGCCGTTGCTTGCCGACCCGCTGTCCAGGCTGACCGGCGTGTTCCCATTCCCGAGCTCGGACCACCGACTGGTCTGGATCGACGTCAGCCCGCCCAGCCTCAACTGAGCCGCGCCTGATCCGAATTCTGTAACGCCCATCGGGAGCACGCAGTGCTTGCCTACGGACGTGGGGAAGAGGACGCCGCGAATTAGTGCGACCCGCCGGGCTAGGTCGGCCAGATCTCCGCGGTATCAACGAATCGTGTAACCCGTCCGGCAGGCGGACGGGAAGTCCGCGAGAAGTTGAGCAGCGGACCGGCCGCGAGTGCTCGTCGGACAGCTCGTCTGGCCTGCGTTCGCCAGGCCCGGTCACCGAGCCGGACACCGACCAAGCCGGCGCGTGCCTAACGAGTATTTGCCGGAACATCGGGGGTTCCCCTTGCCAATGCGCTGCGGGACCGAATCAGTGACCTGAGTACAAGCCTCGCCTGGGTACCTGTGCCGCCAGAGGACAAGATCGCCAGCCAACGTGAGTTCGAAGTCCTGCCCCTGAGCGCCGAGGAGTTTGAGGAGGTATGGCGTAGGGCGATCGAAGCGAGCTGAGGGCGAAGGTGCGTGCGGCGGCTCGGCCGCGTGGTGGCCGTGCGTCGGTGGCTGCCCGAGTCGTGCTGCCCGACCGCGTCGTAGGGGGCATCA
>NZ_JBHSKE010000058.1:0-36852 GCF_042657745.1 Kribbella qitaiheensis
CATCGCCAGATCACTCCTCGAGACCGGTGGCTTCAGGCCCCGACTACACCCTGGATCGTGAAGAGCCAGAAGAGGTCTGGGTCGTCGAACGCGCGCTCCAGAGCTCCGCCGCAGCCGGGTTCTGGATCTTGCGACCTATGTATACATCCTGGGTCATGGACAGCCGCGACTGGCCGAGCTGGTCGGCGATCTGCCGCGCGCTCTGGCCATCGTCGTCCAGGATGGTCGCGGGTGGTCTTGCGGAAGACGTGAGCAGCGCCCACACCGGCTCACATCTGAGCCGGCGACGGATCCGATTCCGCCAACTCAAGGCCCTGGTCTATGAGCGGATTGGCTCCTCGCGTGCCGACCTGGACGCCCTGCCGAGCAGACTTCTCTCCGGTCCAGCGGATCGGCGCCCACGACAAGATCGCAAGGCGGCGCCCATGATCTTCTCCGGTGGTAACCCCCAACTACATCCTTAGGTCCGGCAACGGCACCCGGACCTGGTGCTGATGGCAACAGCCTTCATCCCACACACCACCAAACAGGCGTCTCCGCCTTGATGCTCCTGCACCTGGTCGTATCAGTAGTAGCCGTCCCGGTATACAGAAGAACCTGACTCATGAGTCCTGGGAGTAGATGAGGGCTGTGTAGGGCGGTAGGCCGGTGGTGGCGCTACACAGCATACCGTCGCGTGGCCAGTCGTTCGTGGCTGTGTCAAAGCTGGCTTGGACGCCGAAGTCCGGGCTGTAGCCCTGCCAGTCTGTGTTGCAGCGTAGGCGCCAGGTCCCGGGTTTGGGGAACCCGACGCGGTAGTCGGGGTAGCTGCGATCGGCGAGGTTGGCGATGACGACGACATCGTCACGTGGCCCGCCCGCATCCCAACGGTGAAAAGCGAGTACTTTGCCGGACTCGTTGACATGGTGGACGTTCACGAATGCGCCGCGGAGGCCGCGGGTCGTTTGGTGTCGATCACGGCGGAGGGCGATGAGGTCGCGGTACAAGCTGAGGATGCCGGAGTAGGTACCGGCTTTCGTCCAGTCGATGGGGTCAGTGTCGCGGAACCATTCGTCCTCGAGGAGTTCCTGACCTTGGAAGATCATCGGGATACCGGGCGAGGTGAAGACGAGCGCAGCGCCGAGCGTCGATCGCTTGCGTGCGTGCCAGCTGCCGGGCGCTCCAGGAGTGATTTCCTGCGGTAAGCGGGTGTGGCCGTTGGCGACTTCATCGTGCGATTCGGTGTAGATCACGCGGCGAAGCCAACCTCCCGGATAGGCGTGGCTGACTGCGTCGCACACCGCTTGTGCGCTGCGGTCCGCGTCGTCAGCCACGGTCAGTGCGCGGCGGACGGGGTGCACGAAGGCTGCGTCCCATTGGCTACCGAAACCGGCCCCACCAGCGCTGACGTCGCGGGTCAGCCAATCGTTGTCCTGCAGATCCTCGGCGATGTGCAGTTTCCAGGGCTGCCGCGCGCGCGTGTCGCTGGTGATGCGCTGCATCAGCCGCCAGCCGTCGGGGATGTCCCCGGACGGATCGTTGCCACCCCACTGATTACGAATGAGTGCGGTCGCGTCCCACCGCAGCCCGTCGACCCTGAATTCCTCCAGCCACATGCGAGCATTGTCGGCAAGATACTGACGGACCTCGGGACGGCCGTAGTCCGGCCTGGTCGCCCCATACGGAGTGACTCCGCGGGCATCGTTGTAGAAGTAGATGCCTCCGCCGTCACCCTCGTGCCAGCCGTCGAATCGCCACAGATCGAGGTCTTGCGGCCCGAGGTGGTTGTAGACGACATCAAAGAAGACCGCAAGGCCGCGATCGTGTGCGGCGAGAATGAGTTCCTTGAGTCGGCGTGGGCCGCCGTACGTGCCCTCGATCGCGAAGAGTTGTGCCGGGTTGTATCCCCAGGAGAGGTCGCCCATGAATTCCATCGTCGGCATGAGTTCGATGGCGCTGACGCCAAGGCCGACAAGGTGGTCGAGTCGGGCCTCGACGGTGTCAAAGCTGCCCGGCGGGCCGCCGACGGCGTCGTTGTAGGTGCCGACGTGCAGTTCATAGATCACCAAGTCGTCCCAAGACGGCGTGCGGTAGTCGTCCTGCCCCCAGTCAAACTCAGTCGTGGACACAACCGAAGTACCCGCGGAGTGAGTGAGTTCGCGGGCATAGGGGTCGTTGCGTTGCGGCGGGTTCGCGCCACCCACTTGAAACTTGTAGAGGTCACCTGCGACGACGCCTTCGATATCGGCTGACCAGAGGCCCGCGGGCTCGGGAGCCAGCGGTACGACGACCTCGTTGCCGTCTGTTCCGAGTGGGCATACCACCGCAACGTCGGTTGCGTGCGGCGCCCAGGCCCGGAACATCACCCCGCCGTCATACCCGGTGGCACCCATTCCGGCTCGGCTCGACGGCGCGCGGCCGACGCGGACTCCGCTCATTGCTCCTCCTGCCTCCACGACGTAGTACTACTGCGGCAGCGGCGCCAGTCTGGTCGCAGCGATCAGTAGTCCTGGACAGCGTGCGTACTGGGACCGGCCGTAGGGGACGCGGCGGCACTCCTTCAACCACAGCCGGCGCAGCTCGGCAGGGAACCCCGCGCGCGGCAACCGACGGCACTCCTCTGGTACGACGGTCCGGTCGAGCTTCCAGATGCCGCTTCCGGTCACGTCCAACAGCGACCCCTTCTGCAGGTACTGCGAGAGCTCGCCAGTTGGACGGATCGAGATATGGTTGGAGATCGCGTGGGCGGCCAAGTCGGCGCGCACCACGCTTACACCGGCCTTTGCGGCCGTCTCCTGAGCGAGCCGGGCCCCAGTCGCAGTGAAGCACTGCCCGTCGATGGGCGCGAAGAGTCCGGTGTCGTGCAGGAGCGACACCACGTACAGCAGTTCCTGGTCGAGCTCCTTTCTCTCCGCGAGGGCCAACGCGGAGGCAAAGAACCAGGCCCGCTTCGAGTGCCGCATGAAGCCATCGCTCAGCACCGAGGCGCTTTCCTCGGCTGCCGAAACCCAGGCGGTTGACGGTGGCTTGAGGTTCCAAACAGTGCTCGGTTCCCCGGAGGCGCCGGCGACGTACCGTGCAAGTCCGACCAGGTGCTCGCCCCCGAGGCGCAAGGCGGGCGGGAGGAGCGCGAACCATTCCACCCAGCCGAGAGTCTCCACCCGGCTGGAGCGGAACGGCCGTCGACTCACGCTGGGCCGGACTTCTGCGCAGGACCTTGAGATCTGGTGACAGCCTTGATCGCGCCGCCGACGGCTTCGGCAACCTTGCCGAACGGCTTCAGATCCTTGCCGGACACCATCCACGCCACGCCGAAGGCCGTGAAGGCAACGACCTCGCCGACGTACGTCGGACCGAGTCGAAACTCGGTGAGCGGCAGGGGCAGGTCGACGCCGAACTTTGCCCACGCGCCGGCGAGCAGTATCAGGATGCCCATCGCCAGATAGAGCGGCACACGTCGTTTAGGAGGCGGCGCTTCCTCTTTCGGATCGCGGATCCCTCGCCATAGGTACGTCCAGATTGAAATTTCGCGATGCTTCAGCTCCGCCCAGACGCTCTTCACGTCAGTGGTATCTGACTTGCACAGTTTCCTCGCCGCCGGGCCATACCCGAATTCGCGCAATGCGAAGACGAAACACAGTGCAGCGAGCAGGAATACGAAGATGGTGGCGGCGATGCCGTGGACCAGCTTTGCGGTGTTCTCATGGAGGACTTCCTGAAAGCCGTTGCAGTCCGGCGGCCCGGGAAAGTCCGCACAACTCTTCGAGCCCACCTTGAACCCGGGAGCGTTCAGCGCTCGTCCGGTCGGGACCAGGGCGACGATGATCAGCGCCCACCCGGCGAAGGTGGACAGCCAGTAGTCGTACGTCTTGCGCTTCGCCCGCAGATAACTGACCAGGAACGCACCGGTGACGAAGAGCCCCCCGACGAAAACGTCACGAGCCGGCGAGTGGTAGTACGCACTCATCGACCCACGGATCTGCAACTGGCTGTCGATCAACTTCCAGTCGATCAGAATCAGCACCCACGGCAGGAAGAACGCCACCAACCCGATCCTCAACCGCATCGCAAGATACGACCGAACAAAGTAGTCATCCGCCCCCGCGGCCTCCCGATCAACAGTCTTGAGCTCCAGCCCAAACAACCCCCGCACCCTCTGCTGCGTATCACTCATAGCAACCCCCTACAGCCAGACTGCGCCCCATCCCACCCACGGTCAATGCCCCAGTATTCGACCTCCACGAAACCGACAATCACATCTTCGAATCAATCAAACAGACGACATTGGGGGGGACAGATGACGCCGGCCGATCGTTCGGTCGCGGCCCACCGAGCGATCACTTAAACAGGTGGTCGCGTGGACGACCCGCAGAGACAGGCGACGGCGCTCGGCCTCCAGCGCGGCCCATCGTGTGGCGGCCGAGTTCGCGAGCGAGCCGTCGTACCCCGATCACTACCGCTGTACCGGACATCGTGCTAGTCACTCGTACGCACCGACCATTGCCACTCCCGTCGAACTGGGTGCCGCCGCGGCTCCAGTTGGCACGATCGTTAGTGAACTTGTTGAGGCGCGTCATCTGCATCACCTGCATCGTGCCCGGGCCGGCATTCGGCGGAACGTCGTCTCTCTCCAGCATGGCGAGCTGTCATCCAGTGTCTGGTCCGAACCCGCCCCAAGGGCCCTTGGTGAAGTTGCCTAGGTGTACTGGCCGAGTACACCTAGATGGAGTCGGATCGGGAGGCGCGAACACACTCCGAGGACGGTATCAGGCTCGGCCGTGTCAACGACGGTTGAAAACGGACCCCTTTCCGGCCTTGGGTTCGACGGCGGATTCGGATGACCGTCGCAACGTTGCTTGATCATCGTGCCATTGATTCGAAAACACCGGCTGGTGTCCGCCACTGGAGTCACTTGCGGGGACGGGAGTTCAGGAGGATCTCAATCGCCCGGAGGTCGGCGACGGTGTGGGTGCTCAGATCGGCGCTGCGTGGCAGGTATTGGCGCAGCAGGCCGTTGGTGTTCTCGTTCGTGCCTCGCTGCCATGGGTTTGCCGGCATGGGCGAAGAAGACGCCCTTGGGGAACAGGTGAGCGACCAGATCGTGGCGTGCCATCTCAACGCCTTGGTCCCACGTCAACGTCTGCCGTTGTTGCGCGGGGATATCGGCTACGGCCGCGGTAAGGGCCGCGGCGAACTGCATCCCGGTGCTGTCGACCGGGAGGTGGACGAGCCGTACGTAGCCGCTGGCGCGGTCGACCAGCGTGCCCACGGCGCTGGCCCCGCCGCGGCCGACGATCAGATCGCCTTCGAAGTCCCCGATCCGGCCGCGGGCGGTCACGACCGGTGGGCGCTGGTCGATCAGGACCGAGTCGACGGTGAACCTCGGCCCCCGGGCGGTGGCGCTGCGTCGGCGTCGGCGCAGCGCCCGCCCCGTGCGGAGGTTCTTGGTCAGCTGGCGGGACAGGCCATGCTGGCCGCCGTAGTACGGGCCCTGGTAGATCGTCTCGTGACAGACATGCCACTTCGGCTGGTGCGGGAAGGTGCAACGCAGCCAGGCCGCGATCTGTTCGGGGCCTCTATGACCAGCGCGAGCTATTCGCCCTGCCGGTTCAGGAGCCGAGGACCCCCAGCCCGCGCCCCAGGATGCTCCTCATCTGTCAGATGCGATAAGCCGCGCGGAAAACACGCACTCGAGCGGGAAATGCGTCAGCTCGATGGCCGACGGGGGTGCTCAGCCGCCGGGCGTGGTTTTTCGAAAACGACTGTTTGCCGGACAAGCGGCGACCGGTTCGGCGTAGGCACGGCCTTGATTGAGCTTGGAACGGACTAGACGGCGGCGGATCGGATAGCTGACGCACGTCAGGCATGGGAGCGAGCCAGCGAGGCCCTCGCCCTGTTTGGCGAGTCAGAAACTGCGCAAAAGTCCAGCGCCTACTCGATGATGCCTAAGCATTGCTATCCGGCGGTGAAGACCTTGCCCGCTGAGCCTGGTGCGTCAGAAGTTGCGCGGGCGGTCCAGCATCTGATGGACGAGGTCTGAAGAATCGCCCAGCGATTGCGCAGGGGTGAGGCGAGCTAGCAAGTTGCGCATCCAGGCTCTTCGAGGTCTATCCCTCGTTGTGCAAAGGATGTATGCGTGTCCTCATCCCTGAATGAGCGCTGTGCTGCCCACTCCGCAGGATGTCGCTGTGGCGGCGCAGAATCGGCGTGGTCAGTCGCCCTTGTTCGCCTGGCCGAAGCGGACCACCTTCGAGTCGGTGATCGCCAGCAGCTCCTCTTCGCCGTCGCCAACGGTGTAGTAGATGCGGCTGCTGACGGCGATCTCCTGGAGCCGCGAGCCAACGATGGCCCGACCTTCGTCGAAGGTCAACTCGGGGTTCGGCACAACGTTGGTAGCTGTGAGCGCGTCTGGCAGGTTGCGCGTCGCGAAGTCGACGGTGAAGTCCGGCGGGATCACGAAGGACGTCACCCCGACTGGCGACGTATTGTCGGTGAACCCGAGGAAGTACGAGACGGAGACTAGGTTAGGTCGCGGAGCCTGGTTTGTTACGGTGACGACCGTGGCCGAGCGGATCCGGAACGCGGTCACCGACTTCACAAACGTCACGAGGTATCGCGGCCGGCTCGAAAGCGCGGCTGCCGGGTCGATCGCCTCGAATTCGCCGCGCGCGACGAGTTCCTCGAGCCGCCTTTTCGCGCGCTCATCGCGCGGGACCTTCAAGCCTTCCCTGATGAGGTCCTGCATGTTGACGCCGCCCTCCATGGCCCGCCTCCATTCCCATTGTCCGACAGATCGGTCGTGATGATTTCCGTCTCTGCGATGGCCGATAGCAGTACTCGCCGTCAACTCAATCCATCACGTCCCGCTCCCATTGACAGCTGAGGCCTCTACGACGCGGGCGTGAAGCAGGCCGCGTTTCCACCGGGCGTTCGAGCGTGAGATCAGCAGCCGCCATCGACGGCCTCATTGCCTGCCAACAGCAATCAACACGTACCTTGACACTAGTCGCGTTGTCGCAGCGTTGTCGCAGCGTTGTCGCAGCAGCAGCTCCAGGCGGTTAAGCCGCCGTACGCATCGCGCCCGCAAGGCAGCGGCGGTAGGGACTGCCCCGTGTTCAGTTGACTCGCGGGGTGTGGTGGTTCAGGCCGCGAGTACGACGGGTTGAAGTGTCTCAAACTCGATGGGTGTGAGTTTGCCGAGGCAGCGTTGGCGGCGTCGGCGGTGGTAGGTGGTCTCGATCCAGGACACGATCGCCAGGCGTAGCTCGTGGCAGGTGGTCCAGCGTTGCCGGTCCAGAACATTCTTCTGCAGCAGGGCGAAGAAGGATTCCATGGCGGCGTTGTCGCCGCAGGCTCCGACTCGGCCCATCGACCCGCGCAGCCGGTGGGCCTTCAAGACCCGGACGAACTTCTTGGACCGGCCTGGCTGCCCGGCGCGGACCAGTTGGGCATGGTCAGCGTCGACGTACAGGGCGCTGCAAGGGCATCGCTTAGGGATGGGCCGGTGGTGACCAGGAGCGTGCACGCACGAGTCCCTTCGATTCCATCAGAAAGTCGGCGAGGAATCCGTCGTGTGGCATCCCTGGCGCCGTCCAGTAGGTGGGGTGTGGGCCCACATGGAGGTTGCGGATCGTTGGTTCAGCAAGGAGTCGCTGGATGAGATCCTCGACTGTAGTCAATGCGGTGAGTGCGAGCGTCTCGCGCAGGGGCTCGAACCCGGTGAGCGTCGACCACGGGGCAACCCATACACAGGGGAATGGGAGCTCGACTCGGGTGTGCGCCGTCGTGGGCTCCGGCGCTAGGAAGACGCCGGGTCGGAGGGCTGCAGAGCCGTCGCCCAACTCGTCAACAATGCCGTCGCCGCCGAGGACAGCTGTGGTTCCACGTGCCGCCTCGAGAGCGTACTGCTCCATCTGGCGCGCGGAGTCGATTGGTTGAACCGGCAGGATGGCGGCGTTGTCCTCTGGCGGAAGGCTTGGGATGCTCGCTAGGCGCTCGGCGACCGCTTCGGCGACTGCGACTGCATCTCCGTCGACGAACACGGCAGTGGCATTGACGCAACTGGTTCCGCCGCCGCGGCTGACGGAGTCGGCGATGAGGTCGACGTGCGCGTGCCAATCGATCTCGGACGTGATGAGGATCTTCGACCGCCCTGGTCCTTGCGGGAGCACCGCCTCGCGCGAACCGTACTTACGGATCACGTCGTCGCCGCCGTACACCATGGCACGGTCGGCTCCCTGCAGCATCTCGTCGGCCGCGGCGTACTCGGACGGCAGGTAGACGACGTGGTCATCGCCGAACCCGGCGGATCTCAACGCAGAGACCAGCCCGTACGCCGTGAACGGTTCACGGCGCGACGGGCGGACAGCCACCCGGTAGCCGAGTGCCAGTGCCTGGATCCAGTCGGCGTGCACGGCAGGATGGTTGCCGGCGGCATGTACCGCGAAGACCTCACCGCGGCGGACCCAGACCGCGGTCCCGGTCTTGCTCCTGGGGTCGTCGAGAGACTCGACTGCCGCCATCGGGCGGGCGAACTGTGCGTGTTCGTAGGCATCGGCGCAGTAGCGCGCGATCTTGTCCACCGCTGCCCGTACGGTCGAGATGCCGAGGCCGGACACCCGGCTGACCGTCTCCTCGAACTCGACGCTGTCGGTGCGGAAGATCTCACCTGCCCGGGCAAGCGCCGACAACCGCTCGTCAAGGCCCAGCGGTTTCGCCTTGCGCAGCGCCGACATCGCGCGGCTGACGAAAGGAACGGATGCGAGACTCAGCTCCGCCACTGGTGCGCCACGCACGTCGGAGATGAGAGTCCGGGAGCGCGACGAATACTCGCCGGCGGGCCCCAACACCGTTAGTTGGTGCATCAGTAAACACCTTCAACGACGCGGGCTCCGGTGAATTCCCGCAGGGGCTCGATGTCTGCCACCGAGTCACCGATCTGATCACCGTTGCCCGGCTGGATCCGTACGGCGGTGTCCCGTTCGGCGTTGTTCGGCAGCAGGAACGACTTGCTGAGGTGGTGCACGACCACTTGCCCGCGTTCGCCGTACGGCACAGGTTCACCGCTGTCGGCGTCGACCACCGAGAAGGTCACGTACGGCGCGATGATCGGATCGAACACGCAAGGGTCGTCATGGTCCAGCCCCGGCCGTTCGCTTCCGCCGGCACCGAGCGCCATCGTCGTCCCGTACCGGCCGATGATCTGTGTGTTCGGGAAGAGTTCGGTGCGGTAGAAGTAGCGGCTGTCCGCGTCCATGTGCGCGCCGCCCCAGATGATGTGCCTGACCTTGTCGCGGACGAGTTCGACCAGATCGTCGCGGCGCACCAGGCGGGCCAGCACAGGTGGGGTAATCCGGAGCATCTCGATGCGCTGGCTCTCCAGGACGAAAGCCGCCTGGTCGATGATGTGATCGGTGTACGCATCGACCACGGCGGTTTTGCCTTCCGTGGCCTGCTTCTTGACCCACCGCGGGTCGAGGTCGACGGCGAACACCAGGATCCCGTCGCCGTAGGCCTGCGCGGCCCGCCTCATCTGGTCGAGCGCCCCGTGTGGACCGCCGGGGAACAGTGAGAGCCATCCAGCCGTCTTCGACACCCCGGCAGTCGTCAGCACCTCCGCCTCTCTCGCGGCCAGCCTGTCGGCGAACTCGCGCAGCATCGGGAGACGTTTCGGAGCACCGGTCGTGCCACCGCTCTCGATGACGCCGGCGATGTCGGGACGGTCACCGAACCCCTTCGGGACAAGGGTTTCGGTCGGGACGTCGCGCAGTTCGTCGGTCACATTGGGGAACAATCGCAGATCGGCGTACGACGTGATGTCGCGGCGCGGGTCGAAGCCAAGGGTCCAGGCCCGCTCCAGCCAGAAAGGGCTGCCGGTGTGGGGATCGAAATGCCATTCCATCATTTCCTGCACGAACGCATCCGTCATCGTACGGCTCCTGACGTGAGTCCGCCGACGAGGTGCCGTTGCAAGAGCACGCACAGTACGACGATCGGTGTGATGGCGACCAGGGACGTCGCGGCGATGGTGCCCCACTCCGGTCCGCTGTCGGTGACGAACGAGCTCACCAGGACCGGGAAGGTCTTGGCCTTGTTGGTGGTGAGGATGAGCGAGAAGAAGAACTCGTTCCAGGAGAAGATCGTGCAGAACGCCGCGGCGGTGGCGATCGACGGTCGCAGCAGCGGCAGGATGATGCTCCAGAAGGTGCGCAGAGGTCCGGCCATGTCGACGGCAGCAGCCTCCGTGATCTCGCGCGGAATCTGACTGACGGCCGGTTGGATGATCCAGATGGCCAGTGGCAGGTGGAACGCGGTGTAGACCACGATCAGAGCGACGACCGTGTCGATGAGGCCCGCGCTCCGCATCATGACGAACAGCGGGATGACGATGGCGAACGGCGGCAGGAAGCGCAGCAGCAGGAAGCCCAGTCCGAGATGCCGTCCGCTGTCGCCGGGGAACCGGTGGGACGCGAGGGCGAACGCCGCCGGGGTGGCCAGGGCCAGTGTGAGCAGGGTCGACACCGCCGTGGCTGCCAGGCTGTTGGCGAAGTACGGACCGACCGTTCCGCCGAGGAACACCTCGCGGAAGTGGTCGAGAGTCGGATGGGTGGGGAGTATCCGCGGTGGGAAGACGAGGATCTCGGAGTTCTGCTTGAACGCCGTACTGAGCATCCAGGCGAACGGGTACAGCGTCGCGAACAGCAACACCGCGATGGCCGCGGCTCGCAGGCCGGCCAGCAGGACGCGCAGAGGTCCGCTCATCAGGTCAGCTTCCTTTCGACCAGGCGCACGATCGACAGATAGACCAGGGCGAACACGGTCAGCGCGATGGTTACCGTGATGGCGACCGCCGAGGCGTAGCCCTGGTCGAACTTCGCGAACGCGTTGCGGTACAGAAAGATCGCTATCGTCTGCGTCGACGTCCCGGGACCGCCGCCGGTGAGGGTGTAGGGCAGATCGAACGTCTTCGTCGCATCGAGAGTGCGCAGCAGTACGGCGATGAGGGTCGCGGGCATCAGCAGTGGGATCGTGATGTGGCGCAGCACCCGGACGGCGCCGGCCCCGTCGAGCCGGGCAGCTTCGCGGATCTCGTCCGGGATCGACAGGAGTCCGGCGGAGATCAGCATGAACATGAACGGCGTCCAGTGCCACACGTCGACCGCGATCAAGACCCACAGCGCCTTCGACGGGTCGCCGACCCAGTCCATCTCGGGTGTGCCGAACAGCGCGTTGAGCCAGCCGAACTGGGGGTTGAGCAGGGCCCGCCAGGTGATGCCGATGACCACGGGGCACAGCATCATCGGGATCGCGAACACGATGCGCAGGGTGCGGCTGAGCCGCGAGACGGTTCCCTGCAACAGCAATGCCAGCGCCCAGGCGAGCACCAGTTCCACCACGATCCCGACCACGATGAAGATCGCGGTGACCCGCAGAGAGTTCCAGAACGCCGCGTCGTGGATCATCTCGGCGTAGTTGGCGCCGCCCACCAGTTCGGCGTCACCGGCGGCACCGAGATCGGTGAAGCTGAGGTAGACGGTTCGTAGCAGCGGGTAGATGACGAAGCCGAGACAGACGGCGACGGCCGGCGCGAGCATCCAGAAGTAGACCGAGGGCAGCCGCAACTGCCGCCGCCGCGCGGGACCGGGGACCGAGGGGGCACGGGCAGGCGCGGACTGCTCGACCCGGGGCTGGGTGATCTGCATGTCGAGCCACTACTTCCCGTCGATCAGCTTCGCGTACTGGTCGGCCATCTCCTGCGCGGCACTCGCCGCACTCCGGATCTGCCCGGCCAGGAACCGCGAGGAGACGTCGGTGAACATGACGTTGAGCTTTCCGGCCGTCGCGCCGCTCGGCCGTGGTTGCGCGCTCTCCAGAGCCGCTTGCACGCCTTTGGCGTAGAACTGGCCGGAGACGTCGCTCGCCTTGTAGGTGGCCGCCTGCACCGGGCTCTTGCCGTACTTCACGAAGCAGTCGTGATCGGCCGATTCGGAGGCCATGTACGCCGCGAACTTGACCGCGTCCTCCTGGTTGGGTGACGACTTGGCGACGGTCAGACCCCAGCCGCCGGCCTCGCCCTTGCCACCGGGGATCGTGGTCACGCCGACCTTGCCGTGCACCTTGTTGTCCGGCGTCTGCTTGGTGATCTGGGACAGCACGGTCGTCGGCATGAGTTCGGCCATCGCCACGGTGCCGGCCGCGAACTGTGCACTGACCTCGACGAAGGTGGCCTGCCGCGCGCCTGGTGGGGAGAGCTGGGTCGCGTCACGCTTGAGCAGTTCGAGAGCTCGTGCGGCGATACCGGCGTCCAGCTTGCTGCCCGGGGTTCCGAGCACGGCGCCGCCGAGACCGTAGTACCGGTTGTTGAACTCGGACTGGATGTTGGCGTCCGACGCCTTGACCGAGGCGCCGTAGATGCCCGGGTACTCCGGATTCTTGGTGAAGACGGTGGCGATCTTCTGGAACTCTTCCCAGCTCTTCGGCGGCTGGAAGCCAGCCTTGCGCAGCAGGTCGGTGCGGTAGAAGAGGGTCTCGGCCTGGGCGCTGAACGGGACGGCGTACTGCTCGCCGTCGAACAGATAGCTCTGCGAGACCGACGGGATGATTCCGGCCAGCGACTGGTCCGCCTTGATCTTGCCGGTCAGCGGCGTGAGGAACGGCGCGAACTCTCCGGTCCACTGGTAGGCCGCCATGATCACGTCATAGCTGGAAGCTCCACTGGACAACGCGGTCAGGAGCTTGTCGTGCAGAGTCGGGTAGCCCTCGTGGATCACGTTGACGTGGATGCCCGTGTCCTGCTCGAACTTCTTGGCGTACTCGTTCGAGCACGGGTCATAGGCGCCGCCGGACAGAAACACGGCGGTGAGGCCCTTGCCGCCGCCCGAACTGCCGGAGTCCCCGGCAGTGCTGCAGCCACCCACTGCCAGAGTCATGGCCGCCACGAGTGCGAGGACGCGGCGATGTATGCGTGTCATGCGACTACTCCTTTGACATGGCCGAGATCGACCCGGCGGGACCACTCGCGGAACTCCCCGATGGTGTCTTTCGTGTAGACGACAGGCGGTGGGACGAAGACGTTGCCGGCCGGCCGCTCGGCGTCCATGCCGCGCATGGTCAGGGCATCCGTGGTGCCGAGTCGCACCAGGTCGGAGATCGCCGCCGCGGCGTAGTAGCCGAAGTAGTACTCGCGGATCCAGGTCGACGCCGCGACAGAACCCGCGGCCACCAGGTCCACGGTCTCAGGCAGCATGTCGAAGCCGACGATCGCCACTTCGCCGGTGCGCCTCACCGCTTCAACGGCACGCGCCTGCAGGATCGGGTGGTAGCCGTAGACGCCGAAGATCCCCGAAGCTTCAGGGTGGGCATGCAGTAAGGACCGGGCAGTCGCATAGGCCGTCGCCGCATCCTCACCGTCGCTCGGCGCATCGATGACGGTGACGGCGTGTTCTGCCATCACCGCCTCGAAGCCGGCCCGCTTGCCAACGGCGCCCGGCGCCTGCTCCGAGCCGGTCTGGACGATAACCGTGGCACCGTCCTCGATCAGCCCTGCCATCTGGGCACCGGCCCGGCGACCGGCCTGCTCCGGTGGTTCCATGCCGACGAACAGCAGACGTCCGCTGGCCGGTGCGTCCAAGTCGAAGGCGACGACCGGCACATTGCGGTCGTGGGCGTCGGCGACCACGTCGTCGAAGGCGTCAGTACGCGTCGCGACGAACGCCAGGGCATCGACTCCGCTGTCCAGCTGCGCGCGCATCATCGCCACCTGGGCATCGATGTCCTCGCTGTCCGGGGCGTCGATCCGCAGCTCCAGGTCGAGCCGGCGCGCGGCGTCGTACCAGCCGGCGTTGACCATCTCCCAGTACGGGTTGCGGTTCTTCTCGGTGATGCCGATGCGGACCGGTCTCATGTCGTCACCTTGGACAGATCGATGCCGTCGATGCCCAGACCCGGCCGGTCGTCGACGTACGCCTCACCGTTCTCGATCCTCACGCCGCCACCGGTGACGATGTCCGACTCCAGCAGCAGGTGGCAGGCGACACCCGTGTACAACGGCGCCTTCGAGGCGAGCGCCAGATGCGCCACCGCGGTGTTGGCGACACGCATCTCGTTGATCTCGTCAACGATATAGGACACGTTCGCCGCCTCGGCCATCTTGATCATCTGCAGACAGCGCTGGATCCCGCCGACCCGGCTGATCTTGAGGCTGACGATGTCGGCCGCTCCGGCATCGAGGATGCGCTGCAGGTCGGCCGCCGTACGGATTCCGTCGTCGAGCATGATCGGGATCCGGGTGGCGTTGCGGATCCTGGCGGCACCGCGGATATCCGCCCCGTCGATCGGCTGCTCGAGAATGACGTTTCGCGGGAACTTCGCTCGCCGCTCCAGTACGCCGATGACCTCGATGGTGTCGTTGACACTCCAGCCCTGGTTCACGTCCAGGCTCAGTACGACGCTGTCCGGGACACGGTCGAGCAGCGACTCGATCAAGTCGATGTCGTACTCGAGGTCGCCACTCATCTTCTGCTTGAAGGCTCGGTACCCCTGGTCGATCAGGTCGAGCAGATCGCTCGCGGTGTCCTCGTACGTCGCCGGAGTGATGTGGGTCTTGACCGAGTCGTGCACGCGACCACCGACCAGCTGATACACCGGTACGTCGAGAATCTTGCCCGCCAGGTCGTGCAGGGCGATGTCGATGCCCGCCTTCGCCGCGATGTTGCCGACCGGCGACAGACGATCGATCGCCATGTTGATCTTGGTGATCTGACGCGGGTCCTGGCCGACCACCGCCGGGGTGAGGTAATCGACGGCGGCCATCGTGGCACCCGCCGTCTCACCGTAGATCCCGGGAGCGTGGGCCGCCTCGCCGATGCCGACATACCCGTCATCGGTGTGCAGCTGCACGATCACATTCGTCTGCTCGGGCGGCTTCGGATAGAAGCGCCGATCGGCCTGGTACTCCGGCCGGTACTTGATCGCAACAGGAGTGGTGACAACTTCGGTGATCTTCATCAAAGCTCCGCATCGAGTGGACGTCAGAGCACTACGTTAACGTTACCTCAATCGGGTCTGCCAACCCCTCGGACGAGGCTACGATAACGTTAACGTTGCGGTTTGGGTGCCGGCCCGGTGGATTCCCGGACGATCAGCTCCGGCTCGAACAGAGTGTCGACCGTCGGCGCCGCTCGGTGACCGATCGTCGTCAGCGCCCTCCGCAGCGCCCGCTCCCCCAGCAGCTTGAAGTCCTGGCGCATCGTGGTCAGCGGAGGCGAGTAGTAGGCGGAGTCCGGGCCGTCGTCGTAGCCGACGACACTCAGGCTCTCGGGCACGGTTCTGTGCAGGACGCGCGCTGCCTGCAGCACGCCGAGCGCCATCTGGTCGTTCGCGGCGAAGATCGCCGTGACCGCAGGATCAGGTAGCAACTGCAAGCCTGCCTGGCAGCCCGACTGAGCAGTCCAGTCGCCCTCGACCGGCTCGGGAACCACCCGGCCGGCCTTCTCCAGCGCCTCCCTCCAGCCGGCGATCCGCTGCTCCGTACCGGTCCAGCCGACCGGTCCGGACACATGGTGCACGGTGTCGTGACCGAGGTCGAGCAGATGCTTGGTGGCATTCGCCGCCGCTCGCTGGTGATCCACCGCGGCCACTGCGATACCGATGTCGGACGGTGCCCAGATGGCAAGAGCCGGCAGATTGCCAGGCAGGTCCCGCAGCGCCCCCGCGCTAGAGCTCAGCGGCGAGATGACGATGACCACGGCCACCGGCACCTGGCTCAGTTGCACCATCGCCTGCTCCAGGCTCGCCCGGGTGATGGTGTCGATGCTGATCACGTTCACCGAGAAACCGGCCGCACGGGCCGCCTGCTCCACCCCGAAGAGAGTGACGGCGGGTCCGTACAAGGTGGTCGCAAGGCAGATGATCCCCACCGCATTGCCTCTGCCGGTCCGCAGGGTCCGGGCTGCCGTGTTCGGCTTGAAGTTCAGGTCCTTCATCACCTGGCGGACCCGTTCCCGGGTGTCCTTGCCGACCCCAGGCTTGTCGTTGATCACCCGGGAGACCGTCATCATGGAAACACCCGCCGACCGCGCCACGTCCGCGATGCCGACCACCTCGCGAACCAGATGGGAGCTCGGCTCGCTTCCGGTGGATCCATCGGCCACATCACTTGCCATGCCTCAACCCTAGCCTCGGATCTCTCGCGACTGGTCGAATCGACGCGCCTGCCGGTGACGGGGCGAGGCGCCTTCGTTGGTTCCACTCACTCTCCATCTCGTCAGACAACAAGGGGAATCCGTGCGCCCTGCCGAGCGGATCGATAAGCGGTGAGAAGCGCGCGCTGATGAGCCAGCGCGACCTCCGCGCGTGTCGGGAACACTGCGGCACGGTCCGGATCGCCCAGCGCCTCAGCGATGTCTCTCCAGAATGCGGCTTGCGCGAGCTTGTCATCGCGCGGCCACGCTGTCGTCAATCTCTCAACTCCTGCATCCGTGCGGAGAATCCGCCCTGATTGAGACTCACCCAGGCCGAGCCTTCGGTTCCGCGCAGCTCGATCTGTTGCTGATAGTACTTATTCGTCTCACCCGCCACGCTGGGAGCGAGATCCCCCGCAAGAAGATGCACCCGGGTGGAGCCGACTCCGTACGACGCGCTCAGCTCGGCCGGGTGCAATGGCCCTCCATAGTCCGTCGCGCTGGCAGCCCCCGCCAGCACCCATTCAGGGACGGCGCCTTTGCCAGCAGCGGCAGTAGCGGCGAACGCAAGATTCAGCGCGTGCGGGCCTTGGTCCAGCGCGTCCACTGCGGTGGTCGCAACGATCCACTGCAACTCCCCCAGCCTGCCTGCGGCGACCGAACGCAGGATGCGCTGCCCAGTGCGGCATCCACTGATACTGCGTGTTGGCCACCACGGGTACGGAACGCGCGGCCTGTGCGATCCTCTCCAGCTGCGCCAGGTCGGTGCCGAGAGGTTTCTCTACGACGACGAAGGACGCACCTGCCGCGATGCTCCGCTCCACGGGTTCGGCACGGTAGCTGGGATGGGTCACGATCGACACGACGTCGCAACCGGAGTCGCGAACGAGAGACTCGATCGTGGGGAACGAGCGTGTTCCGAATTCTGCAGCCGCCCTGGCGCGGTTCTCATCCGTGCGACTCCAGAACCCGGCGATCTCTCCCGCGCCGGAATCAACGAGCGACGCCGCGTTGTGTCGAGCGCGCCCTGCGGCACCGATGAATGCGACGCGTATCAGCCGAGAGTCTCTGAGGGCGATCGGTCAGCCCTCACCGGTGAACTCGCGCGGGTCTGCCCCCACCCTTCCGCCGCGCTCGAAGCGATCGACCGTACGCATCTGTTCGGGGTCCAGGGCGAAGATTGCCGTCAACGCATCCAGCAAGCGGTTTGATTCCGACCCGGAAGTCCGCACGGCGGCAGGCGTCCTCCGTGGTATCCGGGAGGCGGGGCTGGCGGTCTTCCGCGGCATCCCGTTCGCCGAGCCGCCGGTCGGCGAATTCCGCCGCGCCGCAGCCGGTGAGCGGCTGGGACGGTGTGCGCCCGGCGGTCGCGTACGGCCCGCCACCTCCGCAATCCGGCCTGCTCGGGGCCTCCCAGGACTCCGCCGGTGACGACTGGTTGACGGTCAACGTCTGGACACCGGATCCGGCTCCGGTGGCTGGATTCCCGGTGATGGTATGGATCCCCGGCGGCGGTTGCGTCGGGGGCAACTCCAGCCTCCCGGAATACGACGCCGGGCACCTGGCCAGGAGCGGAGCCGTTGTCGTGACCATCAACTACCGTCTCGGTATTGAGGGCTTCGCACGGATCGAAGGAGCCCCAGCCAACCGGGGACTGCTCGACCAAGTTGCGGCCTTGCAATGGGTGCGGGACAACATCCGGGCGTTCGGCGGCGACCCTGACAGGGTTACCGTCTTAGGGGAGTCGGCGGGCGGCGGATCGGTAGCCGCGCTGCTCGCCATGCCGCGCGCCGCCGGGCTCTTCCGCCGGGCGGTCGCGCAGAGCGTGCCGGGGACGTTCTTCTCCTGTGAGCTGGCCGTCGACATCGCCGCCGCCTTTGCCGCTGAGCTGGGAGTTCGGCCCACAGTGTCCGGCCTGTCGGCGGTGGCCCCGGCCCGGCTGCCCGCCGCGGGCGACGCGATCTCCGCCAAAGCGATCCAATGGAGGGAACGCTGGGGGCAGATCACACACCGGCCGATCCCGTTCGCACCGGTCGTCGACGGTGACGTCCTTCCCACAACCCCTTGGCAGGCACTGGCCGACGGTGTCGCCCGGGACGTTGATCTGCTCGTCGGGCACACCCGTGACGAGCACCGGTTGTTCAGCCTGATCGACGGCGTGCTCGGCCAGGTCACGCACGAGCAGACCGCGACCGCTCTGCACATGCTCGCCCCCGACCCGGACGGCGCACGCCGGTATCGCGAGGCATTCCCGGCCGCGGCCAACGAGGAGCTGTACGAACTGGTCAACTCGGACTGGCTGTTCCGCATGCCGAGCCTCCACCTCGCCGACGCGCAGATCGCCGGCGGCGGCCGGGCCCACCTCTACGAACTGACATGGTCCGCCCCGGGATTGGGCGGTAGTCTCGGCGCCTGCCACGGATTGGACGTACCGCTCGTCTTCGGCAACCTGAGCAGTGGACGGCCCGCCATGCTTATCGGCGACTCACCTTCCCCCGAGGCCTCGGAGGGAGAGGGCGTTCATCGGTCCACTGGTTCGAGAAAGCTGCAGACAAGCTGGTGCTGCTCTCACGGTTCGTCTGGTACAGAGAGGTATCCGCGGGCGGCTGCGATCGCTACCCAGGGAACGGCGGACAGAGTACCGATTCCGAGCAGGAGCAGCGCTGGTCGTAGTCCGAGCGCGGAGCCGAGCAGTCCTCCGAACAGCCCGCCGAGTGGGCCGGTCCCCCACTCGACCAGGCGGATCACGGAGCCGACGCGGCCGAGCATGCCGGGTTCGACTGTTCGTTGCAGCATGGTTGATCGAACGATGATCAGATAGACCACCCCGAGGCCAAGGAGTAGCTGTCCCAGGCCGATGGTGGCGATCACGAGAAGGTCTGGCCCACCGGCGAGCGGGATGAGCAGGTTGCCGCCGAGCAGAACCGCGGCGACAACCGAGGTCCAGGTTGTTCCGAACCGGCGGCTGACCGGGGTCGTGATCAGACCGGCCAGCAACGGACCGAGAGACCCCAGTACTGCGATCGCGCCAATCGCGGCGGCGGACAGTCCCAGCTCTCGCACGCCGTAGAGGATGTAGAGGGCGATGACGCCCCAGTGGAAGAAGTCGAAACCTCCCTTGCTGACAGTGATGGCGACGATCCCGCGCTGGCGCCGGAACGCCGCGAAGCCCGCGCGCGCGGACAGTCCGAACCGGCTCTTCTCGGTTGCCGGCAGGGGTCGGGCCCTCGTCCGCTGGCTTGAAGCACTGCAGCGATCAGGAATGACGCACTGTCGACGGCGATCGCGACGGGCGCCGTGAGTAGTTGGACCAGCAGGCCACCGATCCCCGGCCCCGCGACCGCCGTGATCGAGTCAGTCAACGCGATGCTGCTGTTCGCTGCTGTCAGTTGCCGCCGGTCGGTGACGAGTACCGGTATGTAGGCAGTGTGGGCAAGGCCGTAGGCGAGAGCCAGGGCGCTCACGCTGAAGGTCACCAGGTAGAGGTGCATCATCGTGAGTAGGTCGAAGGCTGCGGCCGAGGGAACGGTGCCGATCAGCAGGCCCTGCCCGATGTTGCACCAAAACAGCATTCGGCCGCGCCGGATCCGGTCGACGAACACTCCGAGGAACACCGCGAGCAGCAGGCTCGGCAGGGCCTCCAACGCCGTCAGGACACCCATTGCGGCCGGTCCGGCGGACAGCGTGAGGACGGACGGCGATCACCCCAGCCCCAACATCGGTGGATCCAGGCTTAACTCATCTGATACCGCGACAAACAACAAGCAACGCTGACCATCTGCGACCGGCGCGACCGCGCAAACACGCAGCTCACGAGCACTACCGCGTACTGGCGCTCACTGACGAAAAGTCAGCTCCCAATAAGCGGTTCTCAGGCGTTCAACTCCGTCGTCCAATCTGACGGTCCAGGGTGGCAGTGGCATCAATTGTGGTCCTGCCACGCCCCAGACCACTCCGACTGCGGAACCGAAGTGGGCGCAGGCGCGCCGGCGCATCATCAACGACCTCCTAGACCAGCCGCAGGGTGCGGCCTCGGCGCCTCACGCCAATTGGCCGCTGATCTGGGCCCTCTCAAGCCCTCGCCTGTCTGGTATGAGCAAGGCGTCAGGGGCTCAGCCGTTGAATTGGAGTCGGCAGGGCCGACGACGGTGCGAAGTGCGACAACATCGCCAGGAATCTCCATGCCATGAAGAAGCCGCTTTCGTGCAGAGGTTTCGGACGCGGCCCGTTGAGAAGGACAAAGCGCCACAAACGACGGCCCTGGTGGTGACACAGGAAGGAGGACCGTGAACTTCATCGGACGAGATTTGGCCGATCACTACCCTCACGCGCCGGCACGTCGACACTTACTGACCACCAGCAACTTGCCGCTGGTCGCCCTCCAGTCGCTGACGGCACCCACCTTGCCCCACTGCGTCGTCACTCCTATCGACGCGCGAGGCCGACTCGCCGACAGTTCCCCCACTCGTATCCTCGGCTGGAGTCCGGGTCGCCCCATCAGCATCATCGTCATCCCTCACTACGGTCGCCAGATCATCGACGTACGAGCTGGCGGCTCGAACGCTGTGACTCGGCAGGGCCACCTCCGTATCCCCGCAAATGTTCGTCACCTGTGCCGCATAGCAACCGGGGACCGGCTGCTCGTCGCAGCTACACCTGGGCACGGCCTGGCGGTGTACCCCATGGAAGTGATCTCCGAAATCCTGAGCCGGCTAGTGCCAGGGGCGAGTCCATGAGCAGCGCGGAGATCGAGGCCGCCCGCGTCCTGCTCGCACGCCTCGGTATCACTCCTCAACAGCTCCTCCAAGCCCACGATGCCCTGCCGGTCGATGTCCCCACCTTCGCGCAGTACATTCCGGTCGTCAGAACGACTGTTTCGGCGGGCGCCAGTCAGGCGTATTCGTCGTACTGGAACCGCATCACCGAACGGTGGGGCCCCCGCCACCTTGACGAGCCTTCACCTAGCGAGATCGAACACTTTGCAATGACCATCCGCACGAGCACCGTCACCCGTCGGAACGCACGAGGAGGACGCTCTGCGGCCGAACACCTGATCGCCGCGCTCCGTTGCATCTACCGCCACGCCGAGAACGATGGCTATCTCTCGCCCGGCACCAACCCAGCGCTCAAGGTCGCCAAGCCTCGAAGGCTCGCCTCGACCCGCCGAGCGATCCCAGACAGTCAGCTTGCCGAGATCAACCACATCACCGCGACTACCGGCAACGATCCCGCCTTGGACGCGCTCATCCTCCGACTCCACACCGAGACCGCCTGCCGACGCGGCGGAGCACTCGCCCTCACTCCCGCTGATCTCGACCCCGACCAGTGCCTCGTTCGACTCGCCGAGAAGGGCGGAACTGTCCGCTGGCAGCCTGTCTCCCCCACCCTGATGGCGCACCTGCAACACCACGCACGGGCCCGTGAAGCACCCCACAACGGCCAGCTTCTGCGCTATACCAACGGCAGGCCCATCACCAGGCGCCGCTACGACCACCTCTGGACCCGAATCGGCAAACACCTGCCATGGGTTGCCACCCAGCAGGTCAGTACCCACTGGCTCCGGCACACCACGCTCACCTGGGTGGAACGAAACTTCGGCTACGCCACGGCCCGCGCCTACGCAGGCCACTCCGGCAGTACCAACGCCGGAACCACCGCCACCTACGTTCGCGCCAGTCTCCCCGAAATCGCCGCTGCGCTCGCTGCCCTCACCGGCGAACCGCACCCTCTCGTTGACGACTGAGCCCCTGCGCCGCCGGGCCATCTTCCTGCTAGCCTTGCCAACATGACTACCTGCATTGAGCAGGTATGCCGCGAATTCGTGTTGGTGTCCCGACTCGGACACGACGCGCCGAAGGAGCACGAGCAGCTCGGCAGACACAACTCTAGTGAGCTGGGTGTCTAGGCTCATGGCTGAACTGACCGCCGGCGGGCCACGGTCCCCGCACAAGCACACCGTTCTGATCCTCGTGGTGACGGTGATCGCGTTCGTCGCGATCGTCGTACTCGCCCTCCTCGGCCACGCCCGTGGCCGCGTCGGTGATCGGTGACGTGTGGGCCACAACCTGCGGACTGCTCGGGTACCGGAACCCTGATCCACCGGCTGCTGCAGACGTGTAACGGTGTACGCCGTGATCGCGATAGCCGACCCAACCAATGAGCTCGCGGCCGAAGAGCTCCCAGCACAGAAGGGAACCACCTGTGACCATCCCGCTCACCCGCGCGCGCCGTTCGCGGACCTCGACGACGTGATCGCCGAGCTCGCCACTGTCGAGCACGACGTCGCACATGAGCTCGCTGACCTGTACGAGGTCCGGGAGTGGGCCGAAGCTCTGCCGGGCCGGTGGGCTGGGGCCGACTGGGAAAAGGCCGGCCTGAACTACAACGCCCGATTGATCGCGAAGTACGCCGCCGAACGGAACACCCCCGCGGCCCTCGAGTCCCTGGAAGCCGCGACGCGGTACGTCGACCTCGCCCGCACCCCACGCAAGACGTACCGAGATCACGGCCACACCGGCGGACACGGTCTGGACGGCGAACAGGTCTGGGATCACGACTACGACTGGTGGTTCCGGATGCGCGGCAAGCCGGACCACTGCGACCGCGTCGACATCCTGCAGATGCTGCTGGAGAACGCGTGCGGGACGTTGACGATGATCGCTGCCGATCCGAGCGGCGAGCACGTCGACCGGATGCAGGCGGCCCTGCTCGCCTTCGACCGGCTGCAGAAGATCGAGTGGGCGCTCGACAACGTAGACACCCTGGGGTGAACGAGATGATCGCCGCAGCGATGATCCTGTGGTGCTGTCAGCGGCCGGCTTCGGGGTTGGTGCCCGGCTCGAAGTCGACCGCAGGACTCTTGCGGTGCTGCCGGAAACCGGTGAGCAGCAGGCGGTGCCCGATCCCGAACTGGGTCGGACCGATCCACGCGCGCAGGCCTTTCCAGTCGCTGGCGTCGATGAACCGGCGGCACGGCGGGTACGCGTTAAACCGATCTCCGGACAAGAACTCGCCACCGGGAGCCATGACGCTGAACTCGGTGACCTCCTAGTAGACGATCGGCGCGGTCGCGGCACAGAAGTCGCAGATCAGCTCGCCCGCCGGCGCTGCGCTGACGGAGTATGGCGGCATCGCGCCGCCGCCGTGTGCAGCGACGTCGCGCTGGTCCAGGGCGTCCAGGAGCTGGTCGACGATCCGCGACAGAACCTCGCCGCCCTCGGCGCGGCCGTACTCCAGCAGCCGGTCGGCCTCGGCGGTGTCCCCGCCGGCTCGTGCGGCGTAGATCCGCCGCACGAGCGTGTCGACCCAGGGGCCGTCTGCAGGATCGAGATCGAGGCGCTCAGTCACGCTTCATTGTCTCCAGCGCGTCGTGCCCACTCCAGCGCCTCGTAGCGAAGGTCGCTCGCCGTCAGCAGCGGAGCGAGGACGGACGGCTGCCCGTCGACGGTTGTCCCGCCGTTGTGGGCCATCCGAGACAGTGCCGCGTTGTTCTCGGCTCAGGAATCGAGCTGGTCGAGATCGTCGGGAGCGAGGTCGGATCGCACGCGGATGAACCTCATCGAGTGGCGGACCTGGCCAGCCTGGGTGGCGGCATCGGCCGCGACTGCGGCGACGAGCGGCTCGACCTTGGTCAACGGCTTCTTGGAGTCCTTCCCGCCCCATCGCTGCGACGTGATCTCGTCCGGCCACGGATGGCCTGGCTTCGCTGGGGTCAGCACCGCGCCGAGCTCGGCCGACTGGGCCGGGCTGAGTGGAACGGTGCGGCCGACGATGACCAGATCGTCGCCGCGGTACAGGCCGGCGATCACCACCTCGGGCCGGGTGATCGGCCCGATCACACCACCGATCAAAAACTCCCGGGTGGCCCTGTGCTTCACCTTCTGGAGGGTTGAGTTTGGTGTCGTGGACCGTCGTCCTGGGGCAGGTCATCGACCCGTGCACGACACCAACAACAGTCCTCGAGCTATGCCGTCAACTCGAGGAACGCACCGACGAACCGCCGCCGCCGCGCAGCCAATCGCGAGTTGATGACCCAGCTCAACGGCCCGGCCGACCGATCGCTGCAGTTCGTCCCTCCAGAACGGGCGAGGATTCGCCCCTGCAGCCGGCTAGTGCAGAGTGGGCGGTGCCGCTCCGGAAGCAACGCCTGCGGCGGGTCGTGGACGAACAGAGCGCAGAAGAGTCAGAAGTCGATACGCATGACAGCGCGGCGTTTACCCGGCCGGCTCACCTCGACGAACCCGGCATCGGCGAACATAGCGAGAGTGCCGACGGACCCGCCGTCCACGACGTCTGGGTAGCCCTCCACAGCGCGGGCGCCGAGTTCACGGGCGAACCCGACGGCGGCGCGGGCGAGTGCGCGGCCGACCCCTCGGCGCCGGTAGCCGACGCGGGTGACGAAGCAGGTAACGGCCCAGACAGTGGTGTCGGCCTTGTCCTGGTTGCGGCCCAGCCAAGGGACGCGGTAGTCGCGTAGCAGCCTCGGGTGATCCGCCCGCGGCGCGACGGCGCACCAGCCGACGGGCTCACCGTCGAGATACGCGACCAGGCCGCTCGTCGCCCGTGCCTTTCGGTTTCCGCAGGCGGTCTGGTCGCGAAGCCGGGCAGCGAGCTCCTCGGGACCTTCAGACACCCAGGACTCTTTGGGCAGCATCCGGAACCGCTGGCACCAGCACCGTGCGGTGTCGCCGGTCGTGCCGAAGACCGCCTGCAGGTCCTCCCAAGCCGCCTGGTTGGCCGGAACGATCGTGAGCTGTTCGGCGGTGACCGGCTCCCGCGAGCCCGTTGGGCGGGGAACGGGAACCCGCTTGGCCGAAGGCAGCTTCTGCTGATTCTGCTTACGTGGCAGCGCATCGAACGTGAGCCGAACATCCACCGTGTCCCCTGCGTCCAGTCCTTCGGGCTTGCGCACGGCGTCCTTCAGCGGGAGCAGGTAGCCGCCGTCCTTCGGCCACAGCGACGTCTTCCACTCGGTGGTGCCGATCCGAGCGCGGATCGGGAGCATCCCCCAGCCGTAGCTGGCGGCGGAGGCCGTGGCCCGCAGCGCGACACTTTCCTGCTCTGGCACGGAGACGAAGTAGTACGGCGCAGGACCGCGCCACTCGATGACCTCGCCGACGAACTCTTGATCCATGGCCAGATGCTAGGCCCCGTTCCGGACGTACCGCTTCCGCATTCACCGCCGCGCCTGGCCGTGTGCCACCGCCAGGTACGGCCGGATTGGTCTGCCCGATCAACTTCTGAACAGGCTCTCAGGGCTTGTCTGAGTGCGCGTCGACCTGTCATCGACGACAGGTGTCGTGCACGTGCGAACCACCACAATCCAGCGCCTGACCAGGCCGGTTAGTGTGCAGGCCAGCTGGCGGACACCGCCGACCCCGACAGAATTGACCTTCACCCAGTGGCGGCCGGGCTGATACCTGGTCGATGCGCCCTTCACCACGAGACCCTCCACCCCACTGGACTTGAAGGCGTCCAGCCACTCGCGGGCCTCGTCGACGTCTGCGGTGACCGGGGACACCTGCAGCGGAGGAACCCAGCGACCGGCCCGGGCCAGCTCCAGTCCGACCGGCCCGAGCAGGTCGGGTGCCAGCTTGCCCACCCTCCCAGTGTTGCCCTAGGCACGCGCTTCGCGCCACCCCACGCTGTCTCACCCCGCGTGTTGAGTCCGGTTCGCGGTCGGGCGAGGTGGAGCCGCCACTAGGCCGATTCGCCGAGAAGTGGCGATCGGCGCGACCATCGACCACGGCGCATTACGTACCAGTCTCGGCATACAGTGACCTCGACGCGGCCGGCCGGGTCCCGCCTATCGCGAACGCGTTAAGCCCAGCCGTCACTGCAGCAACCTGGTCTGTCCCAGACGCGGAGCAAACGTCCGCCTACTGTCCGAATTCCTCCAGGCAGTCGGCCAGGCGCTCGGTGTCGATCTCGCCGACTGATCGCAGCACGCCGCTGTAGCAGCGTCATGATTCGCTGCATCGGTGCGGGGCCATACCTGAACCCAAAGGAGGTAGCGACCAGCTTGTGTCCTCCACTGGGTGCAGTTTCATCGAACGTCTCGCCAGATAGGCACGGTCGGGCTAAGGTGTCGTGGGGGTGGCAAGGCCACTGAACCCGTTGCTGATAAAGGGTTTCGGGACGACGAGGATCGGTTCCGGAGCCGATGGCCGGGGTGTTCTGGGGGTATCCAGGTCTGCTTGAGTCATGCCTGGATGGCCTGCGCCAAGGGGGCACCAGAGTGGGAGCCGTTACGACCAGCGAACGGCACCGAGATCTTCTACAAGGACTGGGGCGAGGGACAGGCGATTGTGTTCAGCCACGGCTGGCCGCTGTCGGCCGCCGACCGGGACAACCAATTGCGTTTCTCTGTCGAAGGGCTACCGTGTCGTTGCGCACACCCCGCCGCGGTCATGGGCCGGTCGACGCAGACCGGCGGTGGTCACGACATGGATCAGGTCCTCCAGACCTACAAGGACCTCCCCCACGGTATCCCGACCACCCATCCTGACGTGGTCAACGCCGACCTGCTCGAGTTCATCCAGTCGTAGCTCGCCCGACGTTCCGGAATTCTTCCGGACGGTACGGCGTACCCGGTACGCCGTACCGCACTCCCGCACGACTTTCGTCCCTGCTCCACGCCCTCCCGGCGACAGTCGCATGACGAAAGGACCTGTTCATGCAGAGCAAACTCTCACGCGGCAATCTTCCACGTGCGCTGACTGTGCTGGTCGCCGTACTGGGGTTGGTGTTCGCGGCGGTGACACCTGCGGCGGCCTCGCACCCGAACGGACCGAAACCGACCGTCGTTCTCGTCCACGGCTCCTGGGCCGACGGCTCCAGCTGGCAGAAGGTCACCAACCGGCTGCTGGACGACGGCTACACGGTCCGCGTACCACCGAACCCACTGCGCAGCCTCACCACTGACTCTGCGACGGTCCGGGAGTTCATTGCCACCTTGTCCGGCCCGATCGTACTGGTCGGCCACTCGTACGGCGGCGCCGTCATCACCAACGCCGCCACGGGAAACCCGAACGTGAAGGCCCTCGTGTACGTCGACGGCTTCGCTCCGGCGGAAGGTGAAACGATCTTCCCCTTGGCCGGTGCGGGCTCCGCCCTGGCGGTCGACCCAGCCACGGTCTTCGACTTCGTCCCGTACCCGGGCGCGCCCGCCGGTGACGTCGACCTGTACCTGAAGCACGACACCTTCGTGAACTCGTTCGCCTCCGGCGTCCCACGCCGCAAGGCCGAGCAGTTGTACCCGTCGCAACGCCCGTGGGCGTTCGGCGCGGGGAATGACCCCTCGGGGCCGCCCGCGTACACAACCATCCCGTCGTGGTACGTGCTCGGAACCCGTGACCTGATCATCACCCCGGCCGCCCAGCTGTTCATGGCCACCCGAGCCCGCTCCAAGATCACCCGGATCCCGGCCGGTCACCTCGGCCTCATCACCCAGCCCGGCCGCGTCACCAAGGTCATCGAGCAGGCCGACCGCGCCACCCGCTGACCACAAACGCTCCGCAGGTCACCCGGAACTCCGGGGTGACCTGCGGTGTCGTGCGCGGCTAGCGGCCGCTCGGACCGCCGGATCGCACCATCCTGAGCGGCCCGCAGCGAGGTCCTCCGTTGTTCGTGCCTCCACCCACTGCCGCAGCGCAACCTCGAAGGGGTCCTCGCGCATGAGCTGGCGCACCACTTGGCGCTGCCACGAAGGGTGTCGCTGCTCCCTACGGCACGCCGTGCGTGCACCAGCAGGCGTGCAGCCGGTGGTTCCTGCGCGTCGATACGGCTCAGCTGCGGCGCATCGAGGCGATGACCTGCAACGCCGAGGCTCGTCCGGCCGAGGCTCAGGACCGGGCCTGGCTCGGCGAAGTGGCTGCACTGGAGGAGTCGCTGAAGCACCTGCGGCAGCGACGGCAGGAGGCCGAGAACCAGCTGCTGACGGTCGGTGAGCGGACCGCGCAGAACTGATCAGGGACCGCGCGGCCGATGCAATCTGCGAGTGCGAACGAAAGTCTCGCAGGTGGGCGGGAGTCGGGCTCATCTGAGTGTTGCCGACGGCAATGTGCTTGGACCGGCGTCGCGCGAGTGGCTCCCAGGATCGGATGGTGTTTGCACCGGACCGCTCCGATGGAGCAGGCTTGGGTCCGGAGCGCCGGGAAGTCTGGTCGGCAGCGCCCGTCCCTGACCTGGGGTGCGGGCTGGTCGACGAGCCCGGAGGCGATGTGACGCTGGTCAGATGCTGTCGTCATGGTGACGAGCAGCCGACAGTGGGTGGTGACCGCGTCGGCGGCGTATTGTGCGTTTGTGCACGGACTGCAGATGGCCGAGGACTTCCCGGTGGTCAGCCTGGACACGGATGCAAGCGAGGCCGTCGAGTTACTCGCTGCGCGGCGGCTGCCGGGGCTGATCGTCGTGGACGAGAAGGGCCGTCCTCACTCGGTGCTGCCGGCATCGCAGGTCGTGCGGTTCCTCGTGCCGAGCTACGTGCAGGACGATCCGTCGCTGGCCAGGGTGATCGACGAACCACTGGCCGACCAGGTCGCGGACAAATTGGCAAACGTGACCGTCCGCAGGCTGCTGCCATCCGAGCCAGCCGAGCTGCCGGTCGTCAACCACGACGACACGGTTCTGGAGGTGGCTGCGATGATGGCCCGGTTGCGGTGCCCGCTGGTCGCGGTGATGAAGGACGAGGAGATCGTCGGCGCGATCACCGCGTCGCGGCTGCTGGAGCTGGTGGTCACACAGCACTGAGCCTGAGGCGGGCGGTCGCGTGACCGTCATTGCCGTTGTCGTCTTCGTAGTCGCCTATGTCCTGATCGCGACCGAGTGGTCGACGGCGCCCGCCCGCTCGCCGTCAGCCTGTCCAGGACGATGGTGCGGTCGTAGCTGTCAGTGCGCAGGTAGCGGCCGACGGAGGCGGTGAGGTGGACGTGGTCAGGGCCAGCGCAGCCGGGCTTGACTAGTTCAGTGAAGGAACCCATCCCACTTCAATTCGTAGCGGGATCCGCCAGGCATGGCGTGCTGGCCGGGCAGCTGTTCGACGGCCCGGGCCAGCTCAAGTCCGACCGGCCCGAGCAGGTCGGGTGCCAGCTTGCCCACCCTGCCAGTGTTGCCCTAGGCAAGCGCCTCGCGCCACCCAAACGCTGTCTCGAACCGCGTGTTGAGTCCGCCCGCAGTCGGGCGAGGTGGAGCCGCCTGCCGGAATCGAACCGACGACCTTCTCATTACGAGGAGGACGCTCAGCGTCGCATCCACCCTCTAGCAGCGCTTCTGGCAACACGATCGCCCGCACCACACTCGAATTCCACCATGAGTTTCGAGGATTTCGCACCACGTCTAGCACCACGCCCGCGCGGCCAGCCAGACAGCGTGGCCGGGACCGAGCCTCGCCCGTCGGGTGACCGCCCACTACCGGAAGAGCGGCCGCTGAAGGGCACAGTGCTGTCAGCTGAGAGAGTTCCTGTTCTAGCCGAGATGCCGGACAATCTCGCCGCCCAGCAGGGGCTTGTCCTCCGGGCCCTTGACGAAGGGACCGCGGTAGATCACCTTGTGGCGCTGCTCGGACGGGTACCACTGCCGGACCTTGTGCATCCGGACGACCCATCGGTGATTCCAGTGCGCCCCGGGTTCGCTCTCACGGTTGGAGCGGCCGGTGGGCACGCAGCTGCGTCACTCGTACTTCGGGGGAAGTCCCGGCGCGGTCGGCTGCGGCGCGGGTTGCGTTCTTCACATCGGCTTCGGTGATCTCGCTGATCTCCTGTGCACAGAGCCGCCAGAATGCGTAGAGAAACTTGACCGAGAACAGCCCGTCGACGTCGACGATCTCCGACCCCGGGCTGTAGTCGGCCTCGACGTGGTCCTCATCCCACCCGATCGCCTCGGCCTGTGTGCGGGCCGCAGCGTGTACTTCCAAGGCGGCGCGACGATGGTTGTTCACGGCTGCGCGCTGCTCGTCGGTAGGCGCCCAGTTATAGCGCACACAGCGGATGCCGTCGATCATCAGCGGCGGGATCGGGGTTCCCTCGCTGGCGGCATACGACACGAAGTCGCGGAAGGAGTCCGGCTGGATCGGGCCGTAAGAGTCCGAGAACGACGTCACCTGGACCGCGGGTACCCGAGTCCAGCCCAAGCGCCGGGACCGGCCCCGGCTGTTCTCATCCACCGTCGACAGGTTCGCCGTACCGTCCCACATGAAGGCCACATCGTCGCCGAGCTGGCCGTTAGGGGTGGTCACGATCAGCGGGTCGGGTAGGACCAGGACGCCCTTCAAGGCCGGCAGGTCGTCCTGGCTGAACAGAGCCAGGTCGTCGAGCGTGAGGGTCAGCGCCGCGGCGACAACGACGTCGCGCATGGCTGGGCTCAAGACGTAGAGGTCGGTGTCGGCCATTATGTCGGCGAGGTCGCCGAGGATGGTGTCCGTGGCCCGCATCCAATCGGTCGGGCGCCAGTCCTCGGGATAGCCCAGGCCGGTCGTCAGCAGCAGTGCAGCTGCGTCTGAATCCCCCAGCGTCTGCGTTTTCACCTGGTGCTCCTCCATGAACCGGCCGGCCTGCCATAGCCGGGCCGCCTCTGCCTCGCGCATGAAGGCGGCGGTTGAGATCCTGCTTTCACGGGCGGCTCGGGCTGCGCCAGCAGCGGTCCAGGCCTTCTTCTTGCCCACACGGAGTCCCTTGGTCGACGACATATGCAGCCATCACAGTGTGGCTGAGACAACCGACATCGAGGCGACGCAACGGGGCGGCGCAGAGTCCCCCGGGCGATCTGCACCCGCTCCGGCCGCGCCGAGACGAGGGTGCCGACCCACTCCGACCTAGCCGACCAAATCGCCCCCGTCATCCTGGAGAGTCGTGAGGCCCCGCCGGAGGCGATTGCTGTTGCTCAGGAAAGACACCGAGAGCGGGCGCGGGCGGTGAACGGCCGGAGGCCGCATGCGATCCGCGTGACGGGGCGGCCGAGAAGGACGGCCACGTCAGCGAGTTCCTGATCGTCGAGGTCGTACTTCGCGCGAGTCGCATTCATGGCGCTCACCTGTCGGCCGAGCGGGTCCACGACACACCGGGCGGCGCTGGGTGCAGGACGCCGACGTTGTCGGCCTCGGTCACCTCGGCTCGTGGGTTATCGCCGTTTGATCCAGTCGCCCAGGATCGGCTGGCGGTTCGCTGGTGGCCGACCGGCGGCCTCCGTAGGAGGCGACCAACGCGTCCGCGACGATCGCAGCGTCTGCCTCCGCCACGTCCGCCGGGTACTCCGGCAAGAGGTCGTCCCAGACGACCAGCCACGACCCGCTCGCTCTCGTTTCGGAGTTGCTGCTGCCGGGGAGGTAGCTTCCGGCCTTGGTGGCCAGACGATGGTGCCGCCTAGGCGGTGCACCCGACACCGTCGGTGCGGATGTTGCTGATGCGTTCGGCACGGTACCCGGACGGCAACGCAAAGGTCGACCCTGGTCGAGTTCCATCTGGGCGGTAGGACGCATCCTCTCATCGGCATGTGCGTGCGTTGGCCGGCGTCCGCCAGGTGATCTGTGACAGTGGATGCACGAATCTCGGCATGAGAGTGCGTCAGTGAGGTGGCTGGTCTTGCTGCTCTTGCCACAAGAGCGTCCGCGCCTCCTTGGTGTTCAGCAGCTCCAGCCCACGTCGAGCCCAGTCGCGAAGTAGTTGATCCTGGCCGGTCAGGGCATTGGACAGCACCCGTAGTGCCGCGGGAGACCGAACTTCGCCTACGAGTTCGAGCAGCCAGCACTTCATCCCACGGTCCTGCTCCACGTCGTAACGACAAGAGGCTCGGCCATGTCACGAGCATGGCAGACGAAGCGCACTCATCTGCCGCAGATAGGAAGACGCGGTCATGCCGAGTTCCGGACGCTTCCGTGATTGGGTGATGAGCGCGAGGGAGTGGTCGGTGTGGGTTCAATCCCACCAGGCGAGCCAGACTGGCCCGGCGAGGAGACCGGCGGCGAGCTCGGTGAGGTTGTCCGCGCCGTAGAGGTCGTAATAGCCGTCGTTGTAGACGAAGTACTCCCATGCCAGAGCGAGAGCTTCGGGCTTGGTGCGTGGTGGGCGAGCGACCGCGAACTCCGCGGTTGCGCCGGTGAGCACGACCAGTTCTGCGCCATACCGGTTTTCCCAGGTGCGCAGGATCGCGGCATGCTCCGCTGGGTTGGGGTACTCGTTCCACCCTCCGCAGTGCAGGACTGCGGGGACCTGCCAACCGGCCGCCGCAGGCACCAGCGCGACGGTCACCGTCCGCGGTTCACCATGTGGTCCGAACGGTAGGCGGAAACCGGGCCGCCGTGCCTGGTCGGGCCAATCGCCGTCCCCGCGCAGTTCGGCGAGCGTCGTGGCCGCGAGCTCCGGCCCGTAGATCCGCAACCTGTCCTCACCTCGAGTGGTGAGGATGCTCGTGCCGTCCAAGGTGTCGGCCAGCGCGATGCTGCCGGCCGGGTCGGCGTACTCGAAGGAGTTGGCCAAATACTCAGGATCTCCGTGACCCATCAGGACCGGCCAATAGCCCGTCGCGGCGTGAGCCTCACGCAGCCGCAGCCACCAGTCAAGTGCGTCATTGCCCGACGCGGTGAACCCGAACACCCGCGCACCCAGCGGCGTAGTCGTGATCGCGTGCAGGCTCGGAATGCCCGGCATCACAGCTACTGGAAACAGCAGGCCATCCGGGGTCTCTGTCACGCCCTGACGATGTTCCATGAGATCGCGACAAGCAAATCATCCGGAGAAGCGCTCGCCGGACACTGGCGTCATGTGGCCGACGCTCAACGTCCGGATCTGCCGATGTGCGGATGTTGGCCCGGGTCTCGCCGCTGGTCAGCCTGTCCAGACCAACCTGCCCGTCACGGTGCCGGTGAGCGAGGCGCCCGGGAATGGGGTGGCCGAGATTTCACAGCTCACCGGTCCTGGTGCCTGGTGCTTTGCCGTCGTGCTGGTGTCACTGCCTCCGGGGAAGGTGAACGTCAGGTCGAGGCTGGCGGGGATGAACAGTGCGGTGCGGCCATCGCTTCGGGTCACGAAGGCGGGATTCCAGGTGTTGGCCTCCGTTTGTCCGGAGTTCACCACGAAGTCGAACGTGCCGTCGGCTCCGCAGTCCGCAGTGCCGGCGAACGCGGTGGGTGAGTGCGTCGGCGCCGCCAAGGCGGCCGAGGCCGGCAGGGCGGCCAGCATCGCGGCAGCCACGCTGACCAGTGCAACGCGAAGAGACTTGTGCATGACGAAACTCCGATCTCGCGACCGGGGCTGGTGGGGTGATCCGGCAGCCACGATCTCATACTGAAGGCGAACCCGGGACTGCGGTGGTCGGTCCGGGATTCGTCCATGGCTCATACGACGCTATTGCGCGGCGAACCGCGTGGGCGGTTCATGACAGGAATCTCACAAAACGGTCATATCGGATAGGGCACGCGACCATGCCGCACTGCGCGTGCTCAGAGACGCACGCTCATGCCGCTGTCCGGACGCACGCTCATGCCGCCGACAGTGAAGGGCGCTGATGCCGAGATCCGCGGATCTACTCAGGGGCGCCAGATGCGGCAGCCCTGGCAGACTGCATGCGTGACCGCCGTCGAACCCTTGCCGTTCTACTCGCTGGTGCGCACCCGTGGACCGGGCACCTGGGTCGATCCCAACAAGCCGCTTGGACTCGGTGCAGTCCTCGGACGAGCGCAAGGTCCGAATGGATGGGAGTACGCGGTCATCATCGGCGAAACGACCTATAGCTTCGCGCATGTCGAACTGGAGCCACTCGGCGTCGTACTAGACCGGTCGGTCTTCTTCGAGGACGAGTAGTCGCATCCGCATACTCGAGGCGCGCTCATCTGCCGCTGATAGTGAATCGCGATCATGCCGATGACAGTGCACCCGTCCTGGATACTGACCCGGTGATTGCCTTGCCGCACGATCCCTCAGGGCTGTCCAAAGCCACATGGACGGAAGCCGACTTCCCCGACATGGGATGGCACGACTGCCGAGTTCATGCCGTCAGCATCGGGGAGTACGAAGACGACACGCTTCCGCCCGCCAGGCTGCTGCTGGACCTCGACTACATCGTGCGGTGGGTGGAGCCTCAACGAAGCAAGCGGCAATTCACCTTCTGGATCGCACCCGCAACGCTCGTGTTCGAACGGGCCTGGAACATTACTGGCCAACTCGGGCCACTCCACGAGGTCAGGGAGATCTCCGACGTCCACCGGCTCGATCCGCCTGACAGCAACGCAGAGCCGCTGTTGCACATCGAGGGCCAGAACTTCGAGCTCCGCCTCCGAGCCCCTGGCTACACCCAAAATCTTCGAATGCCGCCGCAACACGTTTCCCGGCAGATCCTCACTTCGGCCGAACGCGGCGGGATCAGCTTCGCGCAGCAGTCTTTCGCGTGACAGCGATGCACGGATCTGCCGCGATCCGCGCGCTCATGCCGAGGTGCGGCCTCTTGCTTGTCAGCCGCATAGAGTGCTCCAGTGCCTGACTTCCCGCCTTGCGATGACGTCTGCGGCGCCCTTGAGGAACACGTCAGGCGCTACTTCGCGGGCCGAACCATCGACTCGTTCACGTGGCCGGCTGGACCCATCCGCGAACAGAATCCGCACTTCAGGGTTCTTCGCGTCGCTCCAGCAACCGCCGCCGACGTGTGGACGTACGTCTCCGTGGGCGGCTGGGCCGCAACCGATAGAGATTTCGGCCTCGAGTTCCTGATTTGCACGGCCGCTGCCGAGGACCGCGCTGTGGAACTGCTTGCAATGACGGTCTTCTACAACCGCGGAGGGAAGCTCGGACTGGGGCACACGCTGCCCATCGGTGAGCCCTGGCTCCCAGGGTCAGGTTGCGACAACCTGCTGATCAGCCTCCCATACCCCTACGGTCCCGAGTTGCAGACGTGCCACGTTGGTGATCGGCACGTCGAGTTCTTGTGGCTCCTCCCGATCTCCGACGCGGAGCGAGACTTCAAGGTCGCCTCGGGCCTTGAGGCCCTTGAGTCGCGCTTCGACGAGGTCGGATTGAGGTATTGGCAGAGCGACCGAGCCTCTGTGGTCTGACCAAGATGCACTCATCTGCCGCCTAGAGTGAAGCACGCTCATGCCGGTGAGCGCTCGCCGTCCGAAGGGGCGACTACGCCGCGGCAGCGATTCGAGCGCGGAACCAGGCAGCTGCTACCTCCGCGGCCCTCTCGGGTGTCGTGACACCGGCGTCGAGAGCCTCGGGCGCGTTGAGGTCGATACCCGCGTCGTCGGCTCTGACCCCGTCATCCCAGTTTAGGAAGCCCGGGCTGCTTCCGGCCTTAAGCCGGTCGCCGTCGAAATCGCAGCGCCACGTCTCACGCACGCAGTTGTTCGCATCGACCACGTCGTAGCTCACGATCATCCACAAGGCCCCATCGGCATCCCGGTGATACCAGTCCTGCACGTCTGGCACCTTCGCGGACAACGCCTCAAAGAACCGCGCCTCGCTCTCCGTTGGATCCTCGCTGCGCATGACGAGATGATCCCTCACACAGACACAGACACAGACACGGGCAACGGACCTTGTTTCACAACGTGAACTTCGCGAGGCGATTGACGCTATAGCCCGTGCCCTGGGCACTAGGCGCATGGAGATCTCACAACCGGGACCGGCCGTCTCCGGCGTCGTCGTCACCATGTCTCGCGTGTTACGGATAGCCGTCGCCGCCTACCTGGCTCGCTTCGCAGGCGAGTCTCGCATCCACACCGAGTCGGACCTGCGGGGATATCTCGTGTGGTGCGAGCAGCGCGACCTGGACCCCCTCACCGCGATCCGGGCACACGTTGAGCTCTACATCCGCTGGCTACAAGAAGTGCGCCGGTACCGGCCATCGACGGTGTCCCGACGCATGTCGGTCGTCGCGGGCTTCTACCGGACGTGCGTGATAGACGGTGTCCTTGAGCACTCCCCAACCGAGTATGTGCGCCGCCCGCACGTGCCGGCCGAATCCCCGACCCTCGGGTTGACACACCTGCAGTTCGAGGCCGTATTGACCGCGGCGAGACAGTCATCCAACAGCTGCGACTTCGCCCTCGTCACGATGTTGGGTCTACTCGGGCTGCGGATCTTCGAGGCCACCGGCAGCGACATCGAAGACCTCGGCGAGGA
The DNA here is from genome assembly GCF_042657745.1 of Kribbella qitaiheensis. Taxonomy (GTDB): domain Bacteria; phylum Actinomycetota; class Actinomycetes; order Propionibacteriales; family Kribbellaceae; genus Kribbella; species Kribbella qitaiheensis. Next base: position 36,269 of record NZ_JBHSKE010000058.1, read on the forward strand.
ACACGGTCACCGGGTTCTCCGCGTTCACGGCAAGGGCAACAAGATCGTACTGGTACCGCTGCCCCCAGCAGTAGGCCGAGCCATCGAACGGGCCATCGACGACCGGGCCGTTGGACCGATCCTGCTGACCTCCCGAGGCACGCGGATGGACCGGCACTGCGTGACCCGCCGGTTGCGGCACCTCGCCGACCACGCCGGGGTCAGGCTGCCGCGGATCCACCCGCACATGCTCAGGCATACCTTCGTCACCACCATGCTCGACGCCGGCGTTGACTGCGTGATGTACAAAACGCCGCCCGGCACGCCGACCCACGAACCACCATGCGCTACGACCGCGCCCGCAAGAACCTCGACCGCCATCCCAACTACATCCTCGCCTCGTACATGGCCTCGGCCACTTGACAGATTCCGGTCATGCCGATGACAGGGCATCTCATGCCGCAGGGTCGTTCGCGCGAGATGTGAGAACGATCCGGTCACGACGGCTCGGTGAGGGATCCGATCGCGGACGGATGGCTTAGCCCGGATCCACCGCTGTGAGGGTGGTGTCGCGCGGGTCGTGACAGGCGAATGCCCTGCTGTTC
>NZ_JBHSKE010000059.1:0-118475 GCF_042657745.1 Kribbella qitaiheensis
CCATCAGCATCGACATCCACAACCCACCGCCTTAACAACGCACCAAACCACCTAACTAACCGGCTTTGGGGTTAACCCCTCATGCGGCACGGGTGCGTGGGCCTCGACTACTCGGAGCGGCGTCGCTCCACCACGTCCCAGCCCGGTCCCTGTGCCCCCGCTACCTCCGCGCCCACCCCGCTGACCCACCCCCACCTCCACGCCTTTCGGGGGTTAACCCCTTCGGATGGGGTTACCCCCCTGGTATGCAGGTGGGCGAACCCACAACCGAAGGGTCAACCCCTTAAAGGTGCGGCGCCGGCCCGGGCGTCGCTGCTGGCGTGGGTCTGACGCAATGGCGGGTGGAGGGGGCGGCGTCAGCCAGGAGGCGGCGTAAGCCCGGGGCGGCGTGCGGGTGGAGGCGGTGGCGGTAGTAGGCCCCACGGTTGCGCGGCGGCGGCGGCGCGGGTTGACCGCGGTGGCGTGTGGATGCGGTGGTATAGCCCGGCGTGACTCGCGGGGGTGGGGGCGGGTGACCGCGGCCTCGGAGCGGTGTTGGGGTGGAGTGGGTGGGTTAGACGAGGGTGGGTTGGGTGTTGCCGGCCTCGCGGATGCCTCGGCGCATGTCTACCCGGGACAGCAGGGCCAGGCCGACGACGAAGAAGAAGCCGAGGGCAACGATCGCCGGGCGGTACGAGCCGGTGATCTGGTGGACCAGGCCGAAGACGAGGGTGCCGAGCCAGGAGGTGCCCCGTTCGCCGGCCTGGTAGAGGCTGAAGTACTCCGCCTCGCGGCCCTTCGGGATCAGCTGGCTGAACGCGGACCGGGACAGCGCCTGGGTGCCGCCGAGCACGATGCCGATCGCCGCGCCCATCGCGAGGAACGGCACGATCTGCCCGGCCGGCAGCAGGAACCCGGCGATCACGATCACCATCCAGATCACCAGGCCGCCCATGATCGTGCGCTGGCTGCCGAACCGCCGGGCGAACCGGCCGAACGCGAGCGCGCCGAAGAACGCGATGAACTGGACCAGCAGGATCGTCATGATCAGCACCTGGGTCTCGAACCCGAGCTGCTTCTCGCCGTAGGTCGAGGAGACCGAGATGACGGTCTGGATCCCGTCGTTGAAGAACAGGTAAGCGACCAGGAACAGCAACGTCATCGGGTAGGTCCGGATGTGCCGCAGGGTCGCGAACAGCTGCCCGAAGCTCTGCCGGATCAGGCTCCCGCCACCGACCGGTACGACGCTCGCGGGCGGCCGGTCGCGCAGCCGCAGGTACGGGATGAACGTGAACAGGCCCCACCAAAGTCCCGCGCTGAGCAAGCTCAGCCGGACCGCGGTGGCCTGGCTCATGCCGAGCGCGTCGTGCGCGGTGACCACGCCCAGGTTGATCGCCAGCAGGATGAAGCCGCCCAGGTAACCGAACGCCCAGGCCCGGGAGGAGACGTCGTCGCGGTCGTCGGGTCCGGCGATGTCGATCAGGATCGAGTCGTACACGACCAGGGACGACCCGAGGCACAAGTTGCCGATGAACAGCAGCAGCGCACCGAGCGCCCATCGGCCATCCGTGACGAACACCATGCTGCAGGCGGCGAGCGCCCCGACCCAGGCGAACCCGCACATCAGCAGCTTCTTGCGGGGCGACCGGTCCGCGATCGCGCCGACCACCGGCAGGAACAGCGCCGAGATCAGCGTTGCCACCGTGACGACGTAGAACGCGAGCGAGCCGGGGGAGACGCCGAGCCCGAGCACCTGGAGGTTCGTGTGGCACGGGTCTTCCGTCGTACCGACCCGGCCGCAGGCGGCGGTCTCGGCGACCGAGGTGAGGTACGGCGCGAAGAGCACCGTGCCGACGGTGGTGACGTAACCGGAGTTCGCCCAGTCGTACAGGCTGAAGCCCCAGTACTCACGCTTGTCGACGGTGGCAGGCGCCGAGAGGAATCCCATGCGGAGGAGTGTCCCAGGTGAGAGGCGGACTCGGTGTCTTCTTCGATAACACTTCAGTCCGCGCCCCTGAACAGTGTCGCCGCCCGCGCAGCGGTGTCCGCGGCCCGGCGCCCGGTGCTGACCAACCCCAGCACCAGTACGCCGATGCCGAGCCCGGCCACCAGCCACCACACGCTGTGCTCCGCGCGGGTGAACGCCGCCCCACCGCGGGCCGTGGCGGCCGCCACCATTGCCCCGGAGATCGCGACGCCGAGCGTGGTACCGGTCTGTCGGCCGACCGAGGCCAGTGAAGCCGCCATGCCGGCCATCGACGTGGGCATACCGGAGATCGCCGTGTTGGTGATCGGCGGGTTGACCGTGCCGAGGGCGATGCCGAACAGCAGATAGATCGCGAGCACCGCGGGCAGTGGTGTGTCCGGTCCGAGCCAGAGTGACGCGAGGCCGCCCAGCGCCAGCGCAGTACCGGCAACCACCAGCGGCAGCCGGGGACCTCGCGCGCCGACCAGCCGGCCAGTGAACGGGGAGAGCACGATGATGAGCACCCCGACCGGAAGCAGGCACAGCCCAGCCGCGAGCGCCGACAGACCGCGCACGTCCTGCAGGTACTGGGTGGTGACGAACAGGAAGGCATTGAACCCGCACAACGCGAAGAGCGCCATCAGGATCGCCGAGCTGAACGGCACGCTACGGAAGAGGCGCAACTCAAGCAGCGGGTCCGTACGGCGCGGTTCGTAGGCAAGGAGTCCGCCCACGCCGAGTACCGCGACGGCCAACAGGGCAAGGATGACCGGAGAGGTCCAGCCGAGCTTCCTGGACTCGATGATTGCGTAGACGAGGCTGCCCAGCACCAGGATCACCAGCGCCTGACCCACGGGGTCGAACCGGCGCGCGCGGGTGGCGCGGGACTCGGGTACGAACAGTCTGGTGCAGATGATCGCGGCCACCACGATCGGCACGTTGACCCAGAAGACGGAGCGCCAGCCGAAGCCGTCGACCAGGGCGCCGCCGAGGATCGGGCCCAGCCCCAGCGCCAGCCCGGACATCGCACCGAACACCCCGATGGCCCTGGCCCGTTCGGCCCGGTCGGGGAACGTGGTGGCGACGATCGCCATCGCGACCGGGTTGAGCATCGTGCCCCCGACGGCCTGGAGCGCACGCGCCGCGATCAACCAGCCGATGCTCGGCGCCAGACTGCAGAGCAGCGAGCCGAGCCCGAAGGCGGCGAGGCCGATCTGGAAGATCCGGCGGCGGCCGACCCGGTCGGCGGTGGACCCGGCCAGCAGCAGGAAGCCGGCCAGTACCAGGGTGTACGCGTCGACCGTCCATTGCAGGCCGGAGACGGTGGCGTGAAGGTCCCGGCGGATCGCCGGCAGCGCGACGTTCACGATGGAAATGTCCATCACCACGACGACGATGCTGGCGCAGCAGATGGCCAGTACGAGGAGGCGGCGGCGTCGGCCGAGGTCGGGCGGATGGGTGGCAAGGAGGGAAGTGCTCATGCTCGCGACGCTAGGATTTAGAGCATGCTCGAAGTCAACCAAGCGGGCCTGAGCATCGCCGAGGCAGCTCGCCGCACCGGGGTCACCGCGCATACGTTGCGCTACTACGAACGCGCCGGCCTGGTCGTCACACCGGTCGACCGCACCGCCGGAGGCAGCCGGCGCTACCACCAGCTCGACCTCGAGTGGATCACCGTCTGCACGAGACTGCGGGCCACCGGCATGCCGATCAAGACCATCCGCCGGTACGCCGAACTGGTGGCCGCCGGGCACGGCAACGAGGACAAACGGCTGGCTCTGATGGAAGCCCATCGCGCCGATGTGAGGGCCCGGATCGCCGAGCTGGAGGAGAATCTCGAGCTCGTCGACCACAAGATCGACGTCTACCGCGGCCGCCTCGAAGCCGGCGACGCGGACAGCCTCTGGGCCCCGAACCGCCGGGCGGAGACCGCCAGCTGAAGGGCATCCGCCCAGGCAGAGTTCTGAGCTCAGGACGATCGCTGGGGGTCTCTCCCCACCACATGGGGTTCCGGGCACGATCACGCTGACGCCGCAGACCTTCAAGAGCATCGTCACGGAGTACGTCGGCAGCCTCGGCGCGCACGGGTTCGAGACGGTGCTGGTAATCCCGAGCCACGGTGGGAACTTCGGTCCGTTGCGCGAACTGGAGGCCGAGACAGGCGGCCGGATCGGTGGCGCGCGCTTCGTCCCGTACACGGATCTGCTGAGGTTCGTCGAGGTGATGTCCGAGGTCGGTCTCGCCGACGGGCTGCCCGCCGAGGTGAGCGAGTCGCACGCCGGGGAGGCCGAGACCTCGATCCTGCTGGCTCTGACCCCGGCGCTCGTCGCGATGGACCGGGCCGTGGCCGGCTACGACAAGCCTCTCGACGCTGAGATGGCGGCCAGGCTCTTCGAGTTCGGCACGACGGCGCTCAGTGAGGTCGGCGTCCTCGGCGACGCCCGGCCGGCCACCGCCGAGCGCGGTGGCCGGTATCTCGACGTCCTGGTCGACCTGCTGGTCGGGTACTTCGGTCAGACGACGGGGACGACCTCGGCGTAGTGGCAGGCGGACGGGTGGCCCTGGCCTCGGTCGGCCAGTTCGGGGACCTGCTCGATGCAGGCGGTTCGCTCGCCCTCGGTGAGCTGGGCGAACTTGGGGCACCTGGTCCGGAAGCGGCAACCGGTCGGCGGGGTTACCGGGCTGGGCACGTCGCCGCTGATCACGATGCGCTGTTTCGCGCGGGCCCGTTCGCGCCGGGGGTCGGGCACCGGGATGGCTGAGATCAGCGCCTGCGTGTACGGGTGGGCGGGCCGGTCGAACAGTTGGTCGCGGTCGCCGATCTCGACGATCCGGCCGAGGTACATCACCGCGACCCGGTGCGCGATGTGCCGGACCACCGACAGGTCGTGCGCGACGAACAGGTACGCGAGTCCCAGTTCCTCCTGCAGGTCTTCGAGCAGGTTGACCACACCCGCCTGGATGGACACGTCGAGCGCCGACACCGGCTCGTCCAGTACGACGAGGTCCGGGCGCATCGCCAACGCGCGAGCCACTCCGACCCGCTGGCGCTGGCCGCCGGAGAACTCGTGCGGATACCTGTTCCCGTGCTCGGGATTGAGCCCGACCGTGCGCAGCAGTTCCCGGACCCGCTCGGGTCCGCCGTCGGCGTACGTGCCGTGGATGCGCAAGGGTTCGGCGATCGCGTTGCTGACCGTGGCTCGCGGATCCAGCGAGGCATACGGGTCCTGGAAGACGATCTGCATCCGCTGCCGCAGCCGGCGCAGTTCCTTGGTGCTGGTGGCCCCGAGATCCTGGCCCTGGAACAGCACCTGGCCGGAGGTCGGCCGCTGCAGGTTCAGTACTGCGCGTCCGGTGGTGGACTTGCCGCAGCCCGACTCGCCGACCAGGCCGAGGGTCTCGCCGCGATGCAGGTCGAAGGAGACCCCGCACACGGCGTGGACGTCGCCGGTCGCCCGCCGGAGCAGGCCCTTGCCGCGGACGGGATAGTGCTTGACGAGATCGCGGACCGACAGGAGTGGTTCCCGCACCTGCTCGATGGCAGTCCCGGTCATGATCTTCCTCCAGCTGTCTCGGGATCGGCCGAGGTGGCGACGAAGACGTCCTCGGGCCGCCGGCCGGCCAGCTCCGCGGAGAAGTGACAGGCAGCCAGGTGGTCTGGCGACGAGGTGGCCAGCACATCCGGCTCGAGCTCGTCGCACTGCTCCCGGCGCAAGGGGCAGCGCGGCGCGAACGGACAGCCTGGCGGAAGGTCGAGCAATGAGGGCGGTGAGCCGGTGATCGGTACGAGCCGGTCGCCGCGCCGGGCGGTGTCCAGTCGGGGGAGACTGCCGATCAGCCCAAGGGTGTAAGGCATCCGGGCCTCGTAGTAGATGTCGTCGACGTCCCCGAGCTCGACCGGTCGGCCGGCGTACATGACCAGCACCCGGTCCGCAGTACCGGCGACGACGCCGAGGTCGTGGGTGATCAGCACCATGGCCGCGTTGGTCGCGGACCGGGCCGTCTCGAGGGCTTCGAGGACCTGCGCCTGCACGGTCACGTCGAGGGCGGTGGTCGGCTCGTCGGCGATGATCACGTCCGGGTCGTTGGCCATCGCGGTCGCGATCACCACCCGCTGCCGCATCCCGCCGGAGAACTCGTGCGGGTAGTCGCGGGCCCGCTCCCTGGCCCGCGGGATCTGCATCATGGTGAGCAGTTCGACGGCCCGGTCGCGGGCCGCGGCGACGCTGACGTCGTTGTGCGCCAGGACCGCCTCGGCGATCTGGTCGCCGACCGGGTACACCGGGTTCAGCGAGGTCATCGGATCCTGGAAGACCATCGCGATCCGGCCGCCCCGGACGGCCTGCAGTTCCTTCTCGGGCGCGCCGATCAACTCCTGGCCGCGGAACCGCACAGACCCGCCGACCTTCGCTGAGCCGGGCAGCAATCCCATCACTGCCTTCGAGGTGACCGACTTGCCCGAGCCGGACTCGCCGACGATGCCGAGCACCTCGCCCTGGCGCAGGTCGTAGCTGACCCCGCGGACGGCGCGGACCAGGCCGTCCTCGGTCGGGAACGAGACGGTCAGGTCCTTGACCTCGAGGACGATCTCCGAGCCGGTCATCCGCGCACCTTCGTCTGGGTCGGGTCGAAGGCGTCGCGCAGCCCGTCGCCGATGAAGTTGATGGTCAAAGCGATCAGCACGATGAAGGCGCCGGGGAAGTAGAACAGCCAGGGCCGGGTGCTGACGGCCGTGTCGGCGTCGCTCACGAGCAGGCCGAGTGAGGTGTCGGGTGGCTGGACGCCCAGCCCGAGGAACGACAGCGCCGTCTCGACCAGGATCGCGGCCGCGACCAGGATGGTGACGTTGACGATGATCGGCCCGAGCGCGTTCGGGATCAGGTGCCGGAAGATGATCCAGCGGTCGGTGGCGCCGAGCGCCCGGCTGGCCTCGATGAAGTCCTTCTCCCGCAGCGACAGCACCACGCCCCGTACGACACGTGACACGTAGGCCCACTGCAACGCGGCGATGACGAGGGCAACGAACCACCACGAGCCCGAGGTCGCCCGGGTCAGTACTGCGGCGACGGCGAGCAGCGGCAGCGTCAGCACGAGGTCCGCGATCCGCATCATCACGCTGTCGGTGACCCCGCGGTAGTAGCCGGCCACCGCGCCCCACAAAGTGCCCACCAGCCCGGCGAGCAACGCGATCAACAGGGCGATCTCCAGCGACCGCTGGGTTCCGCGCAGCACCTGGGCGAACGTGTCGTGCCCGAGGTTGTCGGTACCGAAGGGATGTGCGGAAGAGGGTGGCACCGACGCGGGCGACGAGATGTCGGCGTAGTCGTAGCGCCAGACCGCTCCGCCGACGAACGCGAGCAGGATGATGGCGACGAACAGCACCAGACTGATCACCGCGGCCTTGTGCCGCAGGAACCGGCGCAGCACCAGCTCGCTCTGCCTGCGCTGCCGTACGCCGGTAGGGTCGGCCGCGGATGGCACCGACGTACGGTCGGCCAGCACCTCGGTGTGGTCACTCATAGCGGATCCTCGGGTCGAGTAGGGCGTAGAGCAGGTCGGCGATCAGGTTGAAGACGATGACGGCGACGGCGACCACGAGCAGCCACCCCAGTACGGCGTACGCGTCGCGCTGCTCGACGGAGGTGACCAGAAAGTCGCCGAGGCCACGCCACTGGAAGACGGTCTCGGTGATCACCGCACCGGAGATCAGCGCCGCGAAGTCGAGCGCGGTCACGGTCACCATCGGGATCAGCGCCGTCCGCAGCGCGTGCCGCACGGTGACCCGGCGTCTGGACAGGCCCTTGGCCCGGGCGAACAGCACGTAGTCGCTGTTCAGCACGTCCAGCATCGACGCGCGCTGGAACCGGCTCCAGGCACCGAACGAGATCAGCGCCAGCGAGATGGTCGGCAGCACCATGTGGCCCGCGGTGTCGACCAGATGGGCCCAGGCTCCGCCCTCGACCACCACGGAGCTCTCTCCGATGGTGTAGACGACCTGGCCGCCGAGCAGGCTGTTGAGCGAGATCCCCGCCTGCTTGAGCAGTACGGCGAACCAGAACGACGGCATCGACAGGAACAGGAACGCGGCGAAGGTGAAGCCGTAGTCGACCCCGGAGTACTGCTTGACCGCGCTGACGACGCCGACCACGACGGCGAGCACCAGCGCCAGTACGACGGCCAGGGCGATCAGGCGGATCGTCACCCCGAACCGGGTGGTGAGCTCGTGACCGATGTCCAGGTTGGTGCGCACGGAGGGGCCGAAGTCACCGTGCAACACCCCGGTGATCCAGGTCCAGTACCGGTGCAGCAGGGGTTCGTCGAGGTGCAAGCGCTGTTCCTCGACCTGCACCACCTGCGGGGACGGCGGTGGGTTCTTGCCCTTGAAGTTGGCGAGCGGATCACCGGACAGCGTGACCAGCAGGAAGACGACGAAGGTCGACGCCACGATCACCGGGACGGAGGCCAGCAGCCGGCGGAGGGTGTAGGTGAGCACAGGGGCTACCAGACTTCCTTGACCGCGTCGAAGACCTTGGTCACGCTCTGCTCGATCGCAGGGGTGGTGATCTCATCGTTGGACAGCAGGCTGACGGAGATGTCCTGGTCGGGGAACAGACCGTGCACGGTGCGGAATCCGCCCATGCCGCCGTTGTGCCATATGTAGGGCTTGTCCTGGTGGGTCTGGGTGACCCAACCGCAGGCATAGCTGCCGAGCTCCGGCGTGAACATGGTCCGCAGCGACTCACGGTTGAGCAGCCCCGGCCGGAGCATCGCCGCCTGCCACCGGGCGAGGTCCCGGGCGCTGCCCACCAGGCCACCCGCGCCCACCATCCACGGGAGACTCCACTGGTATTGGCGGTGTACGCCGTCGTCCTCGGCGCGGTAGCCGAGAGCGACGTCGGTGCTGTACCGCGCGGGGTAGCCCTGGGTGGTGTCGTGCATCCGCAACGGGTCGAAGAAGGTGCGCTGCGCGAAGCGGCCGAAGCTGGTCCTGGTGACCTTCTCCACCACCAGCGCCAGCAGCAGGAAGTTGCTGTTGCTGTAGGCGTACTTCGAGCCGGGCGGGAAGGTCAGCGGCAACGACTCGAGCTTGGCGACGGTCGCGGAGTGGTCCCGTTCGCCGGAGGCGACGAACGCGTCGTAGGCCTGCTGGAACAGCGGGAAGTTGTTGTAGTCGGGGATGCCGCTCTGCTGGTGCATCAGCTGCAGCAAGGTGATGTCCGCGCCGCGGGTGTAGGCGGGCAGGTACTTGCCGAGCCGGTCGTGGATCGAGAGTCTGCCCCGCTCGTGCAGCCAGAAGACGGCCGCCGCGGTGAAGCCCTTGCTGATCGAGCCGAGGTTGAAGATGGTGTCGAACGTCGGCCGGCTCCGTCCGCGCCGCAGGCCGAGCCGGTCGTCGAGCTGCGCCACCTTGAAGAAGTCCTCACCGGTGAACTCGTCTGGCAGACCGCGGTCGCGCAGACCGTAGCCCTTGGCGAAGAACGTCCGGCCCCGCTTGCTGACGGCAACGGTGATGCCGACGTCGACCGCGGTGATGGCGGCGACGATCTCGTCGATCCGCCGCAGCCACGGGGCTTGGTGCCGCTCGGAGCCGGCCGGTGCCGCCCAGGCGCCGACGGGTCCGGCCGTCAGCGTCGCCGCTCCTGCCGCACCGGCCAGCGACGCCTTCAGCAGCGTTCGCCTGGTGGGGATGTTCTCCATCTTCGACCTCCGCGTCGTAGTGCCGCACCTAGCAGCCCAGTGCAGTCGTTCGCGCGGCGTGGGACGTCGTCGGATGTCACATAAGAATGGCCCGGAGTTCGTGAGATCTGACGAGCAGCCGGAGGCGGTGGCGGGGCCAGGATGCTCGCATGTCGACGACCCTGGTGATTCGCGGTGGAACAGTCCATGACGGCAACGGCGGCCCCGGCCGGCCCGCCGACGTACTGGTCGAGGGTGACCGGATCGTCGCGGTCGGGCCGGGAGTCGGTGATCCCGGCGCGCCCGTGCTCGACGCCACCGGGATGGTGGTCGCGCCCGGCTTCGTGAACGTGCTCAGCCACGCCTACTTCAGCCTGGAGAACGACGGCCGTGGGCTGTCCGACCTCTACCAGGGCGTGACCACGGAGATCTTCGGCGAGGGATTCTCGATCGGGCCGTTCACACCCGAGGTCAAGGCCCTGCTGGCGCCGGGCCTGGAACCCGGTGACCCGGAGCTCACCTGGGATCGTCTGCCCGAGTTCCTCGGGCACCTCGAGCGCAAGGGCGTCGCGCAGAACGTCGCGAGCTTCGTCGGCGCGCACAACCTGCGGATGATCGGCGCCGGCGCCGAGAACCGGCCGATGACCGCCGCCGAGCTCGACCGGGTCCGCGGCATCCTCGACGAGGAGATGGCCGACGGTGCGCTCGGGCTGGGATCGGCCCTGATCTATCCGCCGGGAGCCTTCGCGTCCACCGACGAACTGGTCGCGCTGTCCGAGGTCGTCGCCCGGCACGGCGGAATGTACATCTCGCACATGCGCAGCGAGGGCGACCACTTCCTCGACGCGGTGGATGAGCTGATCGAGATCGGCCGGCGGGCCGGACTGCCGGCCGAGATCTACCACCTCAAGGCGGCCGGCCGGCACAACTGGCCGAAGATGGAACGCGCCGTCGAGCGGGTCGAGGCCGCCCGGGCGGCCGGCCAGAAGGTGACCGCCGACATCTACCCCTACATCGCCGGCCAGACCAGCCTGGGTGCCTCGATCCCGCCGGACTTCCACGAGGGCGGCTACGAGGCGCTCGCGGACCGGCTGCGCGACCCGGCTGAACGAGCCCGGATCCGCGAGGCCGTCGTCACCCCGTCCGACCGCTGGGAGAACCTGTACCTTGCCGCGGGCGGTGCCAAGGGTGTCCTGCTGCTGCCGGACGCGAGCGGCCCGGCAGCGAAGTACCGCGGGCTCAGCCTGCAAGAGGTTGCTGACAGCAACGGGACCGAGCCGGTGGAGATGTTGCTGCAGCTCGTCGAGCAGGAGCCGGCGCTCAACTCGATGTACTTCATGATGGACGAGGATGTCCTGCGCACCGCGTTGCGCAATCCGTGGGTCTCGGTCTGCTCCGACGGCCAGTCCATCGCGGCCGAGGCGCCGTACGTCGACACGCCGACGCACCCGCGGACGTACGGGTCGTTCGCCCGGATCCTCGGCAAGTACGTGCGCGAGGAGTCGTTGCTGTCCCTCGGCGAGGCGGTCCGCCGGATGACCAGCCTGCCGGCCGAGAACCTCGGGCTGCGCGATCGCGGGGTGATCGCCCCGGGCAAGTTCGCGGACCTGGTCGTGTTCGACCCGGACACGATCGGCGACCGGGCGACGTACGAGCAACCGCACCAGTACGCCACCGGGGTCAAGCACGTGGTGGTGAACGGCGAACCCGCGCTCGCCGACGGCATCCCTACCGGCCTGGTGGCCGGCCGGGCGCTGCGGCGCGGGCAGTAGAGCAGACCGATGTCAAGCACCCGATCGGAGGAACGAGTGAAGCAGCAGACGTTCGAGCAAGCCGTCGCCCAGGCCCTCGAGGCAGTCGGTACCCAGGGCTGGATGCACGTCGTCGACCTGGACCACGGCACCGAGCTCGGGTACGGCGAGGACGCGCCGGTGGTGCTCGCCAGCGTCTTCAAGATCCCCGTGCTCGTCGAGCTGTTCCGCCGGTTCGGTGCCGGCAGGCTCGATCCGGCCTCGCGCCTCGACGTCCCGGTCGAGGGGCGTTCCGCCGGGCCGACCGGCCTGTCGGTGATGGCCGACCCGATCGAGCTGTCCCTGCGTGACCTGGCCTACTGGATGATGAGCGTCAGCGACAACGCCGCGACCGACATCCTGGTCCGGCTGCTCGGCACCGACGCGATCAACGCGACGCTGCGCGAGCTGGGTCTGACCGAGACGAGGGTCGACGGCACCTGCGACGACATCTACCAGACGATCTACCAGGACGTACCCCAGGGCGACGACGGTGGGGACGTGGATCTCGAGCGGCTGCGTGCCTCCCGCGCGGTGGATCCTGAGCGTTCGCTGCAGGCGGGTTCGCCGCGCGAGATCACCCGGCTGCTGAGCGCCATCTGGCGGGACGAGGCGGCGAGTCCCGAGATGTGCGCCGAGATGCGCCGCATCCTCAGCCTGCAAGCCTGGCCGCACCGGCTGCGTACCGGGTTCACCGAGCCCGGCGCGAAGGTGAGCGCCAAGACCGGGACGCTGCGCTTCTGGCGCAACGAGGTCGGCGTGGTCGAGGACGGCAACGGCGGCCGCTTCGCCGTTGCGGTGTTCCTGCGGTCTGCCGACCATACCTATCGCCGGCCAGAGATCGACGCCTGCATCGGGACCGTCGCCCGGCTCGCCGTGGACCACCTGCGATCTGTCGAGCCCTTCGACACCCTGGCCGCCGGTCGGATGCTCCGGACGGCCACCGCGGCCACGTCCGAGGAGATCAGGGACCGCGCCCACGAGCTGGGCGCGAGCATCTGGCTGCATGCGCGCGACCTCGAGACCGGGAAGACCGTCGGCGTCGACGAGACGACCCCGGTGGTCACCGCCTCGGTCTTCAAGGTGCCGGTCAGCCTCGAGCTGGCCCGCCAGTCCACCACCGGCGAGGTCGATCTCACCGAACGGATCAAGGTGGCCGACAGCCTGGTGGCCTCGCCGTTCGGCCTGGCCGCGCACCGGGACCACGCTCTCATCTCCTACCGCGATCTGGCCCTGCTGATGATGGTGATCAGCGACAACGTGGCCACCGATCTCGTGCTCGACCTGGTCGGCAAGGACAAGGTCGCGGCGCTGCTGACGGACCTGGGGCTGACCGGCACCGTCGTACCGCAGAACTGCCTGGAGATCCTCGCCACGATCGGCGAGGACCTGGCCATCGACTACGGCGACGACGAGCGGGAGCTGGCCGAGATCCCGGTCGAGCGGCTGCTGGCTCTGCGGGCGCTGGCGCCTGAGGAGACCTGCCGGACCACTCCCGAGGAGATCACCCGGCTGCTGGCCGGGATCTGGCGCGACGAGGCCGCCTCGCCGGAGGCGTGCGCGCTGGTCCGCGACTGGATGGGACACCAGGTCTGGCCGCACCGGCTCACCAGCGGCTTCCCCGGCGACGAGGTCGAGGTGAGCGGCAAGACCGGCACCCTGCCGCTGGTCCGCAACGAGGTCGGCGTCCTCGAGTACCCCGACGGCGGCCGCTATGCCGTCGGCGTCTTCACCCGCGCCGACGATCCCGCTTCGAACGCCCCGCACCTGGATGCGCTGATCGGCTGGGCCGCTGCCCAGGCCGTTGCCCAGCTCCGCGGCGAGCGCTGACCCACCACCGTTCCGACCCGATCCCACCTGGAGCCGATCATGGCCTTCCGCAACAAATTCTCACCGGCCTGGAGAACCAGCCTGCTGTGCGCGTCAGCCCTGCTGCTCGGCGCGTGTGCCGGCAACGCCGGTACGACGACCGGCGACGGGAAGATCTCCGGTGACCTCAACACGGCCAACACCGCGGCGGTCGGCCAAGGTGGCACCGTCACCTACACGATCACCTACCCGATCTCGAACTGGAACGTGCTGAACTCCGGCGGCGCGACGTACTCGGTGCTGGACATCTCCAGCGCCCTGCTGCCCGGCGCGTTCCTGATCAAGCCGGACGGGTCGAGCGCCGTCAACACGCCGGTGGTGACGAGCGCGGAGAAGATCTCGGACTCGCCGCAGACGGTGAAGTACACCATCGACCCGAAGGCGGTCTGGTCGGACGGCACCCCGATGTCGGCCGACGACTTCCGCTACACCTGGAAGGCCCTCGACCCGCGGCAGTGCCCGAAGTGCCAGGCGTCCAACACGGCCGGCTACGACCGGATCAAGTCGGTCACCGGCTCGGACGGCGGCAAGACCGTCACCGTGGTGTTCGACCAGGCCTACGTCGACTGGAAGGCGCTCTTCTCGCCGTTCCTGCCGGCCCACGTGGCGGCGACGTACGGGTCGGTGGACACGCCCGACGGGCTGGCGAAGAGCTTCAACGAAGGGTTCGCCAAGTCGGTGCCGAAGTACTCCGGCGGTCCGTACAAGATCGACGAGGTCACCAGCGACGGCTCGGTCGTGATGGTGCGCAACGACAAGTGGTACGGCGAGCCGGCGCACCTGGACAAGCTGATCTTCCGGCTCATCACCGACGTCTCCCAGCAGCCGACCTCGCTGGCCAACTCCGAGGTCGACGTCATCTACCCGAACCCGCAGGTGGACATCGTCCAGCAGGTCGACGAACTGCCCGGGGTCCGCTACCAGGTGACGCCCGGCGCGTCGATGCACCAGATCTGGCTGAACCTGAACGCCGCGGTGATGAAGGACGTCGCGCTGCGCAAGGCGATCTTCCAGGCGGTGAACGTGCAGCAGGTGATCGACAAGACCATCGGCCAGTTCGACGACACGGCCGAGCCGCTGAAGGACCACATGTTCATCAAGGGATCGCCCGGCTACTCCGACGTCGTGAGCGAGTTCGAGTACGGCATCGGCGACGCGGAGAAGGCCAAGAAGACCTTGACCGATGCCGGCTACCAGGGTGTCGGGTCGAAGCTGGTGGCACCGGACGGGAAGCCGCTGCCGGCGCTGCGGTTCGCAGTACAGGCGGGGGACAAGTTGCGGGCGAGTGAGGCGCAGTTGGTCAAGGCCGCAGTCGCGCCACTGGGCATCAACGTCGAGGTCGCCACCGTCTCCAACACGATCGACGCCGTCCAGGAAGGCAACTGGGCGATCACGGTCGGCACCGTGTCCCAGTCGCCGTTCTCGACCACCAGCAACATCCCGTACTTCCTGGCCTGCCCGGCGGGCGTGACGTTCTGCCGGTTCAACCTGGGCAACTACGGCAACCCCGAGGTCGACAAGCTGCTGAACTCGGCCCTGGCCGCGCCCAGCGCCGAGGCGGCCACGCAGCTGCTGCAGAAGGCGGACAAGATCGTCTCTGCCGACTACGCGGTCCTGCCGCTTTACCAGAACCGGTCCTTCCTCGCCTACAACGCGAAGGTCGGCAACATCCGGGAGAACAGCCTCGGCTTCCCCACCTACAACACTGAGCAGTGGGGACTGCTCAGCGGCTCGTGAGGCCCGTGGTGGAGGACCCGACCCTGGCCGAGCTGATGCTGGCCGACCTGGAACAGCTGATCCGCTGCGAGTCACCGTCATCGGATCCCGAAGCACTGCGGCGCTGTGCCGATCTCCTGTCCGACATCGGTACTGCGCGGCTCGGGTCGGCGCCGGTCCGGGCGGAGGCGGGAGGGAAGCCGGTACTGCGGTTCGGCCCGGCTGACCCGACGGTGTTGCTGCTCGGTCACCTCGACACGGTCCACCCGCACGGCACGCTCGCCGAGGCGCCGTACCGGGTCGACGAGGGACGGGTGTACGGCCCTGGCGTCTTCGACATGAAAGCTGGTCTGGTGCAGGCGTTGCACGCGATGGCGGGAGCGGAGTACCGCGACCAGGTGGCACTGCTCGTCACCTCCGACGAAGAGCTCGGCTCACCGGAGAGTCGCTCCGTCATCGAGGCGGCTGCTCTGGGGACGAAGGCGGTGCTCGTCCTCGAGGCGAGCAGTGCGGGTCGGCTGAAGACCGCGCGCAAGGGCGTCTCGAACTATGAGTTGGTGTTCACCGGACGTGCGGCCCACGCCGGCTTGGAGCCCGAGAAGGGCGCCAACGCCTGCCTGGCCATGGCTCATGCCGTCATCGCGGTCGCCGGGCTGGCTTCGGAGGGGACGACCGTGACGCCGACGGTCGCCTCAGCAGGGGCAACTTCCAACACCGTGCCCGATCGGGCCTCGCTGCTGGTCGATGTCAGAGCGCTGACCTCGACCGAGCAGGAGCGCGTCGATCTGGCGATGCGGGCGCTCGTGAGCGAGGTGCCGGACGTTCGTGTTGAGGTCGTCGGTGGGATCAATCGTCCGCCGCTCGATCCGGACTCGTCCGCACGGCTGTTCGACCTGGCGCAGGAGGTGGCGACGGAGCTCGGTCTGCGGGCGCTGGAGAGCGCGCACGTGGGCGGCGGCTCGGACGGGAACTTCACCGCGGGACTGGGGATCGACACCCTGGACGGCCTCGGCGCGGTCGGCGACGGCGCTCACACCCGGCACGAGTGGACCGATGTCGCCGCCCTGGTCGACCGGACGCGGCTGGTGTCGGCTCTCGTCGACCGGATCGTCTCGGACCAGCCCGGCGCCGACCGGGCCGACGCCGACCGGGCCGACGCCGATCAGGCTGGCGTCGATCGGGAGGTGACGGGCTGATGAGGATGACGGAGCCGACGATGACCAGTCCGGAGGTGCTCGAGGCGCGCGTGGCTGCGGACACGGTTGCGCGGGCACGCGGACTGACCGTGCGGCTGCTGACCGAACCCGTCGAGCATCGTGAGGCTGAGCAGTTGCTGAGCCTGATCTGGCGGACCGATCCGGGCAGCCCGCCGGTGTCGGGTGACCTGATGCGGGCCTTCGCCCATGCCGGCGCGTACGTCGCGGGCGCGTTCCTCGACGGAGAACTCGTCGGGGTGGCGGCCGGATTCCTTGCCCACCACCCCGGCGAGGTGCCCTGCGCCGAGTTGCACTCGCACATCACCGGCGTCGTACCGCAGGTGCAGGGCCGCCAGGTCGGCTTCGCGCTGAAGCTGCACCAGCGGGCCTGGGCACTGGAGCGGGGGATCGAGGCGATCAGCTGGACCTTCGACCCGCTGGTCCGCCGGAACGCCTACTTCAACCTGACCAAGCTCGGCGCGCGGGTCTCGTCGTACCTGGTCGACTTCTACGGCGAGATGGCCGACGGCGTCAACGCGGGACAAGGCAGCGACCGGCTCCTGGTGCGATGGCCGCTGCGTGCAGCCCAGGTGGTTGCCGCCGCCGCGGGTGAGGCGCCGGCACCGCCCGAGGCGAAGGGGGTGGTCCTGCTCGACGCCGACCCCGACGGGAAGCCACGGCGGCACGCGCCGCAGGCTGGGGGGACCTTCCTCTGCGGCGTGCCGGACGACGTCGAGGCGCTCCGGCGCTCGGATCCGGCGCTGGCCCAGGATTGGCGGCATGAAGTACGGGCGGTGCTCCGGACCGCGCTGGGCGACGGTGGCAGGGTGACCGGAATGACACGGGCCGGCTGGTACGTGCTGACCTCAGAAACGACGACAGACAGGGAGACCCGATGAAGATCACCGGCGTGGAGCTACGGCGGGTGGGGCTGCCGCTGGTCGCCCCGTTCGAGACATCGTTCGGCAGCCAGACCGACCGGGACATCCTGCTCCTCCGGGTGGTCACCACCGACGGCGAGGGCTGGGGGGAGTGCGTGGCGATGTCGGCGCCGGTGTACTCCCCGGAGTACGTCGACGGCGCGGCCGATGTACTGCGCCGCTTCCTGGTGCCGGCGTTGGCCGCAGCCGGGCCGGTCGAGGCGCCCCAGGTCGCGCAGGTACTCGCGCCGTACCACGGGCACCCGATGGCAAAAGCCGCACTGGAGATGGCCGTGCTGGACGCCGAGTTGCGCGCCTCCGGCATGTCCTTCGGCAGCTACCTCGGCGCAGTGGTGCCGTCCGTGCCGGCGGGGGTCTCGGTCGGCATCATGCGCTCGATCGATGAGCTGCTCGCGGCCGTCGAGGGATATGTTGCCGAGGGCTACGTCCGGATCAAGCTGAAGATCAAGCCGGGCTGGGATCTCGAGCCGGTCCGGGCCGTGCGCGAGCGTTTCGGTGACGATCTCCTGCTGCAGGTGGACGCCAACACGGCCTATCGGATCGGCGATGCGAGACACCTTGCTCAACTGGACCCGTTCGACCTCGTCCTGATGGAGCAGCCGCTGCCCGAGGACGACGTCCGCGGGCACGCCGTACTGGCCGGGCTGATCAAGACACCGGTCTGCCTGGACGAGTCGATCACCTCGGCGCGGTCGGCGGCCGACGCGATCGCCCTGGGTGCTTGCGCGATCGTGAACATCAAGCCGGGCCGGGTCGGCGGCTACCTGGAGGCGAGGCGCGTCCACGACGTCTGTCTCGCCAACGGCATCCCCGCCTGGTGCGGCGGCATGCTCGAGACCGGCATCGGCCGGGCCGCGAACGTCGCGCTGGCCGGGCTCCCCGGCTTCACCCTGCCCGGCGACACCAGCGCGTCCTCCCGGTACTACGCCCGCGACATCACCACGCCGTTCGTCCTCGACAAGGGGCATGTCGCCGTACCAACCGGGCCCGGGCTCGGGGTCGATCTCGACCAGGAGTTCCTCGCCGAGATCACCACCGCGACCGAGTGGATCCGCTTCTCCTGAGCTTCTTCCGGGCTCGGATCACCGATTGCGGGCGATCCGGTGCAGCCGGAGTTGCAGGGTCGCGGCCAGCCGGGCGTCCGGGTCGGCGAGGTCGATCCCGGTGATCTCGCAGACGCGCTTCAGCCGGTACCGGAAGGTGTTGGGATGCACGTGGATCGCGGCGGCCGCGTCGGTGATGTTGCCGAAGGCGTCGAGGTAGGCGACCAGTGTCTCGACGAAGCCGATGTCGTGCTTGCAGTCGTACTCCACCAGGGCGCTGAGGCCGCCGAGATGCAACTCGCCGTCCTCGGCGACCAGATCGCTCAGGCGCAGCAGCAGTGACTCGATCTGGACCTCGGTGAACCTGGCGATCCGGCGACCGTTCCGGTCCTGCTGCAGCACCCGGAGCGCCCGGTCGGCTTCCTTCCGCGAGTGGGCCACGTCGGCGAGCGTGGTCGTGGCCCGCCCCACCCCGATCACCGCGTCCGCGCGAGGACCGACCCGCGCCAGGAAGTCCTCGGCCAGTCGCACCACGGCCGCCGTACCGTCGTCCCCGTTGCTCGCAGGGCTGACGGAGAGCACGACGTAGGTGACGCCTCCGACGAGTGCGGCTGCCGAGCGGGGATGGACGGCGGCGAAGTGCAGCGCGATGGCGTCACGGAGTCGCTGAGTGGCCGCTTCGGTGCCGGCGGCGTCGCGCGCGACCACCTGCGCGGCCATCACGCAGAGCCGTCCGTCGGCCAGGCCCAGGCGACTCGCCGCCTCGGCAGCCCGCGATCCGCCCTCCAGCACCATCGCGACCAGATCGGCACTGAGCCGGCGCCCGACATCGGCCCCGGCCCTCGCGCGGAGCATGTGCAGCGCTACCACCTTGGCCGAGTCGGCGAAGGCCCGTGCCCTTTCGTCGGTCAGGGGACCGCGGACGGCTGCCCACATGGACCCGAGCAGTTCGTCACCCGCCCGGACCGCGATCGCGACCCGTGGCAGCATCTCGTCGGTCAGCGCGTCGATGTAGACCGGCGATTCCCGCTGGAAGACCTGCCGGAACGCCCCGCGCTCCTCGAGCATCTGCTGGTACTTGTCGGGCACCTGCCGGCCGAGGATGGTCTCCACTCGGCCGGGATCGGCCTCCTCCTGGTGCCCGGAGAAGGCGAGCACCCGCGACGCGCGGTCCTCGATGGTGACCGGCGCGTCCAGCAGCGCGCCCACCGCGTTCGCGAGGGCGAACAGGTCGCCGGCCGGAGCACCGGCCAGGTCCTCCGGACCGCCGGACAGGTCGACGGTTGCCATCGGCAAGGTGCGGAGGATGCTGCCGACGTGGGACCAGGACGCGGCCCGGTTCAGCCCGAGCAGCGCGACACCGCTGTCCTTGACCGCGGCATCGACCACCGCGTCGGCCTTGACCGGGTGTTTGACGATCAGCCCGAGTGCCTGACGGCCGCCGAGCCGGTGCAGCAGGTCCACGATCAGATCGTTGTCCTGGACACCTACTCCGAGCACCAGTTCGCCCCGGCCGACGTGGAGTTCGTCGTGCGGGTCATAGATCGCGACCCCGGTCAGCTCGCCGTCCAGGTCGTGCGGGGAGGCGACGACATCGAGCAGCGTGCGCCCGAGATCGTCGAGCAGGCGGGACAGCCGTGTCCTCGTTTGTCTGACCATCGAGTGGGAATCCTACGGCTTCCAGGGCGTACTCGTCAGTTCCCTGCGGCGGCAGTGACTGGACGGAACCCCTTTGTAGCCAAGGTTTCGCGGTGAGGATGCGGTCACTTCCACTGGCCGCGGTCGATCAGGACGTCGCGGAGCAGGTCCGTCCGGTCCGTGATCAGCCCGTCCACACCGGCGTCGAGCAGGCGGTGCATCCGGGCGGGATCGTCGACCGTCCACACGTGCACCTGCTTGCCGAGGGCATGGGCCCGGCGGAGCAGCCCCGGGGTGAGCACTCGCAGGGGTCCGAGGTACTCGGGGATCTGCAGGCAGGCGCCGGGGGAGGAGAGGCGGAACGGCGCGAACCGCAGCCGGGCGACCTCCTGCTCGCCGAACCCGGTGGCGAGCCGTTCGCCCACCTCCCGGCGGATCCGCCGAACCCGGGCCTGCGAGAACGACGAGACGCACACCCGGTCGATCGCGTTCAGGTCGCGCAGCACCTTCGCGGTCGGCAGCACCCCGTTGTCGGCCTTGATGTCCAGATTGAGCCGGGTCTCCGGGAACCGTTCGAGCACCTCGCTGAGCAGCGGGATCGGCTCGTGCCCGTTGATCCTCGCCTTGCGCACCTCCGACCAGGGCAGCTGGGCGACCACCCCGGTCCGGTCGGTGACCCGGTCGAGCCGGTGGTCGTGGAAGGCCACGACGACGCCGTCGCTGGTGGCGTGCAGGTCGGTCTCGAGGTACCGGTAGCCGAGGCCGACTGCCTGCTCGAAGGCGTGCAGGGAGTTCTCGAAGCCGATGTTGTCCGGGTGCAACGCGCCGCCGCGGTGGGCCATCGCGATCGGCCCGTCGTGGTCGAGGTAGGGATACACACGCCGAAGTATGTCCGACCAGGGGACGCCCGGCTCGCGGCGCCGGGCGATTCAGTACCGTTGGGACGGTGACGGACTTCAGCGCACCCCGCCCCGACCTGTGGTCCCTCGACCCCGGCGTCCTGCACCTGAACCACGGCTCGTACGGCGCGGTCCCGCGCCGCACGCAGGAGGTTCTGGCCGCACTGCGCGCCGAGACCGAGACCAACCCGATGCTCTGGTTCCGCTCGGTCGCGGACCGGCTGACCGCCAGCCGGCTCGAGCTGGCCGCCTTCCTGGGGACGGACCCGGCGGGCTTCGCCCTGGTCCCGAACGCGAGCGCCGGGGTCACCGCCGCGCTGGCCGCCCTGCCGATCCGGGCCGGCAGCCGGATCGTGCTGACCAACCACGCGTACGGCGCGGTGCTGTACGCCGCCGAGCGGTTCGCCCGGGCGAACCAGGCCGAGGTGATCGTGGTCGACGTACCGCTGGAGGCCGACGACGCCACGGTGGTCGCGGCGATCGGCGCCGCCGTGGACGACCGGACGGCGGCCCTGATCGTCGACCAGATCAGCTCGGCGACGGCGATGGTGTTCCCGATCCGGCAACTGGTCGAGCTGTGCAAGACCCTGGACGTGCCGACGATCGTGGACGGCGCCCACGCGCCCGCCCTGATCGACGCGCCGGCCGAGGACGGCGCGGACTTCTGGACCGGCAACTTCCACAAGTGGCCGGCCTCGCCCCGTGCGACCGCCGGCCTGGTGGTCGCGGAGAAGTGGCGGGCGGCGACCCTCCCGCTGATCGTCTCCTGGTCCGAGTACGACGAACGCCTGCCCGAGCGCTTCGACATGCAGGGCACGTTCGACTATGCCCCGTGGATCGCGGCGCCCGAGTCGCTGCGGGTGCTCGAGGAGCTGGACTGGCCCCGGCGCCGGACGCACCTGTCCGGCATGATCGACGAGGGCGCGAAGATCGTCGCCAAGGCTCTCGGCACGAGCGTGGCGGAGGTGGCCCACCCGGCCGCGACGATGCGCCTGGTGGAACTGCCCTTCGACGGCGCGCCGAGCCCGGAGGCGGGGGAAGCCTTCAAGATCCGGGTGTCCCGCGACCTGAAGGCCGAGATCACGCTGACCGCGTTCGACGGCCGGGTCTTCACCCGGCTGTCAGCACACGCCTACAACGGCCCGAAGGACTACGAGCTGCTCGCCGAGCGCTTGCCGACGTTGCTCTGAAGTTCGCTGAAGGAGCGCTCTCCGTGCACCGCGAGCTCGGCCAGTACTGCGGCCGGGTTGCCGGCCTCGACCAGCTCCAGAAGATACCGGTGCCGGGCCACGTGCTCGGGGAGTCCCTCGTGGTAGTGCTCCCTGGCGTAGAGGTTGCGGGCCATGCAGAGCAGGAGTTGCTGCTGCACGGACGCGTAGGCCTCTTCCAGCCGACGGTGTCCAGCGAGCGCGACCAGCGACGAGTGGAACCGGTAGCCGGCCTGCACCAGGCTGCCGCGATCCTGCGCCTCGGCGCAGCGCTCCATCTCGAGCAGGGCCTCCTGGGCGACCTTCAGCCGCTCCGGGACCTGCACCGGCACTCCGAGCTCGATCGCCAGCCGCTCCAGGGCTGACCGCAGCGTCAGGATCTCGAAGACGTCCTGATCGGTCAGGGTGGCCACCATGGACCCGCGGCGCGGCCGGGTCACGATCAGCCCTTCCTGCTCCAGCACCCGCAGTGCCTCCCGCAGCGGGGGACGACTGATACCGAGCTGCTCGGTCAGCCGTTCCTCGATCAGCCGTTCGCCCTCGGCCAGCTCGCCCGCCAGGATCATCCGGCGGATCGCGTTGGCCGCGAGCTGAACCAGGCTCAGCGACTCCAGTGCACCCTGCTGCGGCTCGCCCATACCCACCCGACTCCTAGTCACCCATCCCCGGACCCGCAAGGTAGCGGGTCCGCGGATCCATTGTGGCCGCCGATCTTGTCAGCGTCGACTATCTATTGTAGACAATAGTTCATAGACATCCCGATCAGGTGAACTGGAGGCGTTCCGTGGCCCAGATCCCCGCAGTTGTCACCCGCTCGGACCGGCTCGGCTTCGTCGGTCTGGGCAATCTCGGCAAGCCGATGAGCCAGGCCCTGGCGCGGGACGGCTGGCACCTGTCGGTGTACGACCGCGATCCCGCGCGGGCCGCCGATCTGGATGCCCGGACGGTCGGGGGACCGGCGGAACTGGCCGACTGCACGGTGATCGCCCTCGCCGTTCCGGACGACGACGCCGTCACCCAGATCGTGGACGAGTTGCTCTCCAGACTGACGCCGGGATCAGTCGTCCTGGTGCACAGCACGATCCTGCCCGGTACGGCGAGAAGGCTGGCCGGACTGCTGGAAGACCGCGGACTCGGATTCCTCGACGTACCCGTGAGCGGGGGAGCCGAGAGAGCGCTCGCCGGCTCTCTGACGGTGATGGCCGGCGGCCGTGCCGAATTGCTGGAACGGGTCCGGCCGGTGCTCGACTCGGTGGCCGACGACGTGATCCACGCCGGACCGGCCGGTGCCGGCGCGGCGGTGAAGCTCGCGAACCAGTTGATGATGTTCTCCGCACTCGCCGGGGTGCAGGAGGCGCTCGACCTGGCCGGCGCGTACGACATCCCGGAGCAGGTGGTGCTCGACGCGGTCGCGACCAGCACGGGGGAGTCGTGGATCACCCGCAACTGGGGATTCTTCGACGACGTCGCCGCCGCCTACGACCAGGCCGGTACGCCGGTGCGGGACCGGCCGTGGAGCAAGGACCTCTGGGACGTGGTGGCCGCGGCGAGAGAGCGCTCTGTACCGCTCCCGGTCGCCGGGCTTCTCGCACAGCACCTCGCCGACCGGGTGGAGGACCGCGCACGGAAGGGAGCGGGATCGTGAAGACCTCCCGGACCGGGCGGGAAGGGCTGACCGCCTACCTCTTCCTGAGCCCCTGGTTGATCGGCATCCTGCTGCTGACGATCGGCCCGATGCTGTACTCCGCCTATCTCGCGTTCACCAGTTACGACCTGCTGAGCCCGCCACGGTGGATCGGCCTGGACAACTTCGAGCGGATGTTCACCGCCGACCCGCGGTACCTGTCCTCGGTCCGTGTGACGCTCGTGTACGTCGTGGTGTCGGTGCCGCTGCTGTTGATCGTCTCGATGGTGCTGGCGCTGCTGCTGAACAAGGGGATCAACTTCCTCTCCGGCTACCGCGCGCTGTTCTACCTGCCGTCGCTGATGGGCGCGAGTGTCGCGATCGCCGTGCTCTGGCGGCAGATCTTCGGCAGCACCGGGCTGGTGAACCAGGTGCTGAGCCTGTTCGGGATCACCCATGGCAGCTGGGTCGGCAATCCGGGCACTGCGTTGTGGACGATCGTGACCCTGAACCTGTGGGCGTTCGGCGCCACGATGATCATCTTCCTGGCGGGGCTGCGCCAGGTCCCGGCGGAACTGCACGAGGCAGCCGCCGTCGACGGAGCCGGATCGATCAGGCGGTTCTTCAGCGTCACCCTGCCGCTGATGACGCCGCTGATCTTCTTCAACCTGCTGCTCGACACGATCCACGCGTTCCAGGCGTTCACCGGCGCGTTCGTGGTCAGCCGCGGTTCCGGCGGACCGGCCGACTCGACCTTGTTCTACACGCTCTACCTGTACCAGCAGGGATTCGCCGAGCTGAAGATGGGCTACGCCTCCGCGATGGCCTGGGCGCTGGTGATCGTGCTCGCCGCGTTCACCGGGTTCCTCTTCCTGACTGCCCGGCGCTGGGTCTACTACGGAGACGAACGATGACTTCTGTGTCGATCGGGGCCCGCCCGCTGTTCGGCCGGCGCGCCAGCCGCAACCCCGTGATCATCGGCCTGGTCCGGCACGTGGTGCTGATCGCCGTGCTGATCGTGATGCTGTACCCGGTGGTCTGGATGGTGGCCGCGTCGTTCCGGCCGTCGGCCGAGGTGATGAACAGCCTCGGGTTGTTCTCGCGGAACTACACGCTGGACAACTACAAGCACGGCTGGAGCGCGGGTCAGCTGGACTTCTCCCGCTATTTCCTCAACTCGATCGCGATCACGGCGCTGTCGATCGCGGGCAACCTGTTCTCCTGCTCGCTGACCGCCTACGCCTTCGCCCGGCTGGAGTTCCCGTTCAAGCGGGTGCTCTTCGGGTTGCTGCTGGCAACGATGCTGCTGCCGTACCACGTCACGCTGGTACCGCAGTACATCTTGTTCAACGAGCTCGCCTGGATGAACACCTACCTGCCGCTGGTGGTGCCGAAGTGGCTGGGGGTCGAGGCGTTCTTCATCTTCTTGATGGTGCAGTTCATCCGGACGCTGCCGCGGGAGCTGGACGACGCGGCGCGGATCGACGGCTGCGGGCACTGGAAGACGTTCATCCGGATCATCATGCCGCTGGCGCTGCCGGCCCTCGGGACCACCGCGCTGTTCACCTTCATCAACAGCTGGAACGACTTCCTCGGTCCGCTGCTCTACCTGAACCGGCCCGAGCTGTGGACCGTCTCGCTCGGCCTGAACTCCTTCCTCGACGTGACGGGTGAGTCGGCCTACGGCTCGCTGTTCGCCATGTCGACGCTCGCGCTGGCGCCGATCGTCGGCTTCTTCCTGGGGGCCCAGAAGCTGCTGATCGAGGGCGTCGCGACCACCGGACTCAAGTGACTAGGAGACTCTGATGAGAAGACTCGGTACGGCGGCCGTGGCGTGCGCGGCCCTGCTGGCAGTGGCCGGCTGCAACGGAACCTCGGTCGGTGACACCGGCAGCGACAGCGTGGCCGGCGGCCAGGACGGCAAGGGCGACATCACCGGCAGCCTGCAGCTGACCTTCTGGGGCGGCGCGAGCCGGGCCGCCAAGACGAACGCGGTCACGGACATGTTCGTCAAGGCCCACCCGGGCGTCACCATCGACCGGCAGAACGCGGACTTCGGCAACTACTTCAACAAGCTCAACATCCAGGCATCCAGCAAGACGCTGCCGTGCGTGATGCAGCTGCAGGGCAGGCAGCTGAACGACTACACCAAGCGCAAGGTGCTGCTCCCGCTCGACCCGATGATCGAGTCCGGCGCGATCAAGGTCGACGACATCCCCAAGGAGGTCGTCGACACCGGCCGCGGCCCGGACGGCAAGCTCTACTTCCTCCCGTACGGCGCGGCGTACGACGCGGTCGGCGTGAACGAGACGCTCGCGAAGCAGGCCGGGATCGGTCTGCCGCCCGAGGGCTACGACTGGAAGCAGTACACCGAGTGGATCGCCAAGGCGAAGGGCAAGCTGCCCGCCGGTGTCTTCGCGGCCGGTGCGCGCGGCGGTCTGCCGAACTACTTCATCGCCTACCAACTGGCCAACGGCAAGCAGTTGTTCACCGACGACGGCAAGCTCGGTTTCAGCAAGGAGTCGCTCGTCGAGTACTGGGAGATGTGGGAGACGCTGCGCAAGTCCGGGGTCACGATGAGCGCCGACACCCAGGCCGACGAGCCGGAGGGCGCCGAGCAGAACTTCATCGCCCAGGGCCGGCTGATGACCGACGCCATGCCGGGCAACGCGCTGACACCCGCCTCCGCGACCCTGGCGGGCAAGGCCGGCGGCCAGAAGCTGAACACGTTCCCGATGCCGTCCGGCCCGAGCGGCTCCGGCAACGCGATGTTCACCTCCGGCTTCGCGATCCCGACCAACTGCGACAACGTGCCGACCGCAGCGGCGTTCATCGACTTCTTCACCAACGACCTCGAGGCCGGCAAGGTGTTCAAGTCCGACAACGGTGCCGCCACCAACAAGAAGGTGCTCGACGCCCAGATCAACGACCCGGAGCTGCCGGCGCTGAAGAAGCACGAGCTGGAGCTGTACGCGCAGATCGTGGCCAAGAAGCCGCCGACGATCCTCTACCCGCCGGGCTACCAGGCCACCTTCGAGTCCGCCTTCACCCGGGCCTACGAGGAGATCGCGTTCGGCAAGAAGACGGTGCAGCAAGCCGCCGACTCCTTCTTCACGGAGGCGAATGCGGGGCTCGGTGGCTGAAGTGAGCACGCCGCAGGAGACCACACCCGAGACCTCACCGCGGACCGGCGACGAGGCGTCGACCGAAGGCGCCCTGGACGGACTGCGGGTGCTGGATCTGACCCAGGTGATGGCGGGCCCGTTCTGCACGATGCTACTGGCCGACCTGGGCGCGGACGTGATCAAGATCGAGAACCCGCAGTCAGGTGACCAGACCCGCCGGTCCTGGGGATACGCGGTGCACGGCGAGGACAGCCGCGCCTTCCTTGCCCTGAACCGGAACAAGCGCAGCGTCTGCCTCGACCTCAAGTCGCCCGAAGGCCTCGCGGACTTCCACCGGCTGGTGCGGACCGCCGACATCGTGGTGGAGAACTTCCGCCCCGGCGTGACGAAGCGGCTGAGCGTCGACTACGAGACCCTCGCCGAGCTCAACCCACGCCTGATCTACGCGAGCGTCTCCGGCTTCGGCCAGACCGGCCCGTACGCCGACCGGCCCGGGTACGACCTGATCGCCCAGGCGATGTCGGGCGTCATGAGCATCACCGGTGCACCGGGCGGAGTACCGGTGAAGTGCGGGCTGCCGGTCGGGGATCTCGGCGCGGGCATGTTCTGTGCGTTCGGCATCGTCTCGGCGGTGCACGCGCGGACCCGCAACGGGCGGGGGCAGCATGTGGAGACTTCGCTGTTCGAGTCCGCGCTGGCGATGTCGGTCTGGGAGTCGACCGAGTACTGGGCGACCGGCCAGGTGCCGCAGCCGCTGGGCTCGGCCAACCGGATGTCGGCGCCATATCAGGCATTGCGGACGAAGGATGGGTACCTGACCCTCGGCGCCAACAATGAGCGCCTCTGGCAACGACTGTGCACGGCCCTGGAGGTCACCCACTTGCGGACGGATCCGCGCTACCTCACGAATACCGACCGGATGGCACACCGCGACGAGCTGGCGGCCGACCTCGAGGAGAAGCTGGCCGCGGCGACCACGGACGAATGGGTCACCCTGTTGCTGGCGGCCGGCGTACCGGCGGGACCGATCCGCGACTACCGGCAGGTGCTCGACGAAGATCCGCACGTCCGGGCGCGCGGGATGGTCCAGGAGATCGACCACCCCGTGGAGGGCAAGGTCCGGGTGCTCGGCTCACCCGTGCGGCTGAGCGGCACTCCCGCCGGCATCCGGCGGCACCCACCCCTGCTCGGTGAGCACACGGCCGAAGTACTGGGTGAGCTCGCGGCCGAAGAACAGGGTGAGCCGGCGGCTGAAGAGCAGGCGCGATGAGCTCAGGCGAGCTGGTGGTCGAGCGCGAAGGCCCGATCCTGCGGCTGTGGCTGTCGAACCCCGGGCGGCGCAACGCGATCACCTGGCCCATGTACGACGGCCTGCTGCGGGTGCGGGATCTCGTGGCCGAGGACCCCGGGATCCGGGTCGTCGCGCTGCGCGGCGCGGGTGGCGAGGCGTTTGCCGCGGGCACTGATATCCGGCAGTTCGCGGACTTCGAGACCGGCGAGCAAGGCGTCGAATACGAGCATCGGGTCGGCCGAGTGATCGCGAGCCTGCTGGACATCCGCGTACCAGTGGTCGGGATCGTCGAAGGTCCTGCGGTTGGCGCCGGGCTGGCACTTGCCGCCTGTTGCGATCTGGTGGTCGCCACGCCTGACGCGGTCTTCGGAGCTCCAGTGGCTCGAACGCTGGGCAACACGTTGCCGCCGGCCGTGGTGGCGAGGCTCCGGCAGCGGCTCGGAGCGGGCCGGACGATGGCAATGCTGCTGACCGCGCGGTTGCTCCCGGCAACGGAAGCGCTGACGGCGGGCTTCGTCACGGAGATCATCGAACGGGACTCGCTTGACCAGCAGGTGGACGAGTTGCTGCAGCTGATCTGCGGGAACGCTCCGCTGACGCTGGCCGCCCTGAAGGAGGTCGAGCGGCGGATCGACCGGGACGGCCCGGGCGTCGACGCGGACGACGTACTCGCGTCCGTCTACTCCAGCCAGGACTTCAAGTCAGGTGTGGCCGCGTTCCTGGAGCACCGGACGATCGAGTGGGAAGGACGCTGAGATGCCCGTGATCGACGCGCATCATCACTTCTGGCGGGTCGCCGCGCAGGAACAACCTTGGCGGGACGACCGGCACGGGGCGATCGCGAGGGACTACACCCCGGACGATCTGCGCACCGAGCTCGCCGCGGCGGGCGTGGACGGCACCGTGCTGATCCAGTCCGTCGACGAGCCCGCCGAGAACGACCGTCTGGCCGCGTATGCCGTCGACGCGTCGTTCGTCCACGCGGTTGTCGGCTGGCTGCCGCTGTCCGATCCCATCGCGGCCCGGGCCGAGCTCGCGCGACAGCGGAATCCCTACCTCAGGGGAGTGCGCTGCCTGATCGCGCGGGATCCCCTGGACTGGCTGACCAAGCCTGACTCGGTCGAGCTCTTCAGGGAACTCGCCGAGGCCGGGTTGAGCTGGGACGTCGTACCGGTCACCGCGGCACAGACGGCGGCTGTCACGGAGCTGGCGCACGCAGTACCGGAGTTGCGGATCATCGTGGATCACCTTGGCCGGCCACCCCTGGACTCGGGCGGGTGGGAGCCGTGGGCCGGGCAGTTGCGGCAGTTGGCCGAGTGTCCCGGGATCGCGCTCAAGGTATCCCTCGGCATCGATCTGCTCACAGCGCTGCCGCGGTGGCCTGACG
Source organism: Kribbella qitaiheensis (assembly GCF_042657745.1). GTDB lineage: Bacteria > Actinomycetota > Actinomycetes > Propionibacteriales > Kribbellaceae > Kribbella > Kribbella qitaiheensis. Next base: position 29,350 of record NZ_JBHSKE010000059.1, read on the forward strand.
ACGAGCTGGATCCCTTCCTGAGGTGGGTCGTCGACTGCTTCGGTGCAGAGCGGCTGATGCTCGCGAGCAACTGGCCCGTCGTGCTGCTGCGGGCCGACTACCAGACCGCGTGGAGCAGCCTGCGCGGTTCCGTCGAGCACCTGCTCGACGACCCGAACGATCTAGCGGCGGTCCTCGGAGGCACCGCCGCGCACTTCTACCGGATCAACTGAAAGGTCTGTCCATGACTGTCACCAGCCAATCCACCGAGACCGCCGACGCCAACGACCTGTCCAGCCTGTACCGGCACCTGCGGGTGGTGGACGTGGCCGACGCGCTCGACGGCATCGGCTACTTCGACATCGGCCTGATGTCGCCGGACGTGCGGCCGCTGTGGCTCGGGATGAAGTTCTGGGGCCAGGCCGCGACCATCCGGGCCGTCCCGTCGAACCGGCCGATGTGGCGGCTCGACAACACCCAGGACATCGTCGAGGCGCACCGGATCTGGTTCGAGGAGACCGGCAACGTCAAGCTGCCGGACGACCTGCAGCCCGGCCATGTCGTGGTGATGGACGCCGGCGGCGGCAAGGAGGTCGGCTTCTGGGGCTCGGAGAACGGGATGGGCGCGGTCTCCCGCGGCGCGGCCGGCATCGTCACCGACGGGTACTGCCGCGACACCGCCGAGATCACCGCGCAGCGCACGCCGATCTGCTCGCGGCACCGCGGCCGCACCATCATCCCGGGCCGGATCAAGGTGGTCGAGACGCAGTCCACGATCGCCTGCGGAGGTACTCAGGTGAGCCCGGGCGACATGGTCGGCTGTGACGACGACGGAGTGATCGTCGTACCGGCCGAGGTGGCCCAGGAAGTGGCCACGCACGCGCGGGCGATCCTGTTGGCCGACATGCGCGCCCGCCGCAAGCACTACGACGCGCTCGGCATGAAGCCCGACAGCTCAGTCGACTACGACGCCGTCGAGCAGTACTACGCGGACCTGTAGAGGCCTACCTACTCGTCCGAAACACTGCCTGAAGTCGCCACTCCGAGGGAGAAGGCGCCGATAGTCTTCGGTGAACCCTTCTCGTAGAAGACGTCGAGCTCGGTGATCGTGAACCCCGCCGCGGTCACCAGCTCGACGATCGGGCGGTCGAGATGGCAACCGCCGAAGAGCCGCTGCTCCAGTAGATCGAGGCGCCGCTGCCACCGGCGTACCGACTCGTCTTCCTTCGGCGCCAGCCCGTGCTCGACGAAGTGCAGGGTCCCACCAGGCTTGAGCACCCGACGTACTTCGTGGAGGGCGGCGTTCACATCGGGGATCGTGCAGAGCGTCCAGGTGGACAGGGCCGCGTCGAAGGTGTCGTCGCCGAACGGCAGCGACTGACCGTCGAGCCCGGCTCGCTGCACCGGGACGCCGGCCGCCGCGACCCGATCGGCCGCGAGTCGCCAGCCGAGATCGGACGGCTCGACGGCGGTCACGCTCGTCACCGTCAGCGGGTAGTAGGGAACGTTGTGACCCGTGCCGAACCCGATCTCGACGACCTCACCCGTCAGCCCTTCGCAGACCCGTTCCCGCAGTGGACCCGCTGACTTCGCCCCGCACGCGACGTTGACGATCCGCGGTACGACGCGTTCGGCGTAGAACCCCATCGCAAACCCTCCGATGTCGATAGCGACATCGTACGGATCAGCCCTTCACCGCGCCTGAGGTCAGGCCGGCGACGATCTGGCGGTTGAAGAACAGGAACATGATCAGGGGCGGGATGGTGATCAGCAGGATGTTCATGAAGAGCAGGTTGTACTGGGTGCTGAACTGGCTCTGGAAGTTGTAGAGGGTCAGCTGGACGGTCGCGTTCTGGTCGCCGGGCAGGAAGTACAGCGGATTCACGAAGTCGTTGAAGACCGCCACCGACTGGACCACGACGACCGTCACGATGACCGATCTCAGCAGCGGGAAGATGACCCGGAAGAACAGCCGCAGCGGTCCGGCGCCGTCGATGATCGCCGCCTCGTCGAGCTCGCGGGGGATCGTCGCGACGAACGCCCGGAAGAGCAGGATGCAGAACGACAGCCCGAACGCGATCTCGATCAGGATCAGCCCGGACATGGTCCGGAACAGGCCGAGGCTCTGCAGCACCCAGATCGTCGGGACGACGGCCGGCGGGATGATCAGCCCGGACAGCACCAGGAAGTTGATGAACGGGTTCCACCGGCTCCGGCGTCGCTGCAGCACGAATCCGGCCATCGCCGCCAGCACCACCATGCCGGTGACGCTGGCCACGGTCAGGATCGTGCTGTTGATGTAGGCGATCACCAGCATGTAGTCGCGAGCCTGGACGACCTCGACGAAGTTCTGGACGATGCGGAGCTGGTGCGGCCAGGAGAAGTCGAGCAGCGCGGACTGCTGCCGGTCCTTGATCGCGGTCAGCACGATGAAGGCGAACGGGATGACGAACACCACGATCGAGGCCAGGATCGCGACCGCGCTGAGCAGATAGTTGCGGCCCGGCTTGTGATTCACGAGTTCGGCGGTGCTCACATGTCCACCTCCTTGCGGTTCAGGAACCATGACAGCGGCAGGATGATCGCGGTGACCACGAGGAACAGCACCACGTTGCCGGCCGTCGACAGACCGTAGAACCCGGCCTGGTACTGCTTGTAGATGACGGAGGCGATCACGTCCGAGGTGAAGCCGGGACCGCCGCGTGTCATCACCCAGATCAGCTCGAACGACCGCAGGCCGCCGATCAGGGACAGGATGATCACGGTGACGGTGGCCGGCCGGGACAGCGGCAGCACGATCCGGCGGAACGTCTCCCAGGCGCCGGCTCCGTCGACCCGGGCGGCCTCCATGTACTCGCGCGGGATCGACACGATGCCGGCGATGTAGATCAGGGTGGCCAGCCCGACGCCCTTCCACACGTCGACCAGCGCGACCGACATCAACGCGTACTTCGGGTCTGTCAGCCAGCCCGGCCCGTCGATGCCGATCAGGCCCAGCGCGCCGTTGATCAGCCCGCGTTCGGGGTTCATCAGCACGGTGAACATGATGGCGACGCCGATCGTGCTGGCCAGCACAGGGAAGAAGACGACCGACCGGAGATAGGCCCGGCCGACGATCCGGGAGGTCAGCAGCACGGCCAGCAGCAGGCCCAGGACCACCTTCGACCCGGAGGTGATGAACGCGTAGATCAGCGTGTTGGTGAAGCCCTTGACCAGCTGGGGCTCGGAGAAGAACAGCCTGAAGTTGTCCAGGCCGATGAACTTCGAATCGAACAGGGTCCACCGGGTCAGGCTGTAGTAGAACGAGGCGAAGGTCGGAACGACGAACAGCACCCCGTAGAGCACCGCGGCGGGCAGGTAGAACCAGTACTTGTACGGCGTGTAGATCTTCCCCCCGGCCGCACGTGCGGCCGGGGTTGCGTCAGCGTGGGAGCGAGGGCGGATCGAGGTGACGGTCACAGACCTCACCAACCCGCCAGCCCGAGCTGCTGCGCCTGCTTCTTGACGTCCTCGTCGTACCGGGCGGCGCCGTCCTTGGCCTTCTGGATGCCGGAGCCGACCTCGACGGTGATCTGCTCCAGCGACGGGCCCTTGACCGGCGACACGAACTCCAGCGCCAGGCTGGAGCCACCAGACTTGTCGAGGTAGGGCTGCATGTCCTTGATCGACTGCGGTACGTCGGCCGGCAGTTCGCATCCCTTGACCGCGTACGGGCCGGTCGGGACGCCCGTGGTGGCCAGGGACTTGCAGCCGTCCGGGCTGGCGATGAAGGCGAGGAACTTCTTCGCCGCCTCCAGCTTGTCGCCGGTCGTGGTGGTCGGGATGTAGACGCCGCCGGGAGTCCACACGGTCAGGCCGTTCTTGCTCGCGTCGTCACCAGGCAGCGCGAACAGTCCGACGTCCTTGGCGGCGTTGGGGTAGGTGGAGACCATGTCGTTGACCACACCGGTCAGGATCGGGTAGTGCGCACCCTTGCCCTGGGCAAGCATGCGGAGGCCGTCGGGGAGCTTGGCCGAGGCGAAGTCCTTGTTCTCGTAGCCGGAGTCGTGCACCTGTTGGGTGTGCTCGAAGCCCTTCAGGGCGGCCGGGGAGGTGGCGTACTTCGCCTGGTTCTTCGTGTACCGGTCGGCGAAGTCCGGCTCGACCGCCGCGACATTGTGGAAGTCGCCGAGGACGAACAGCTGCGACGTCCAGGTCTCGCCGTAGGTCTGGATCACCGGCGCGATCCCCGCCGCCTTGATCTTGGCGTTGTTCGCCATGAACTCGGCCCACGTCGCCGGGACCTTCAGCCCGAGCCTGGTGTAGACCGGGATGCTGTAGAGGACCGCGCCGCCCATGAAGCCGCCGGACGGCACCCCGTAGACCTTGTCGCCGGCCGTCACCGTCTTCTTGAAGTTCTCGTCCAGGTCACCGATGTAGGGCTGGTCGCTGATCGGCGTGAGGTTCTTCTCCGGTGCGATCGCCTGGAACAGCGAACCGGTGTTGTAGGCGAACACGTCGGACATGTCGCCGGTCGACAGCCGGGTCTTGACGATGTTGTCACCCTCGCTGCCGCCCGGCCGGGTCTCGAGCTTGACCGTGACGGTGGGGTTCTTGGCGTTGAAGTCCTTGATGAGCTGGTTGGCCTCCTTGACGTCCTGCTCCAGATTGCCGGCCAGGTAGGTGATGCTGACCGATGCGGCGCCGCCTGCATCGTCACTGGAGCCGAGACTGCCCGCGCTGCAGGCGGTCAGCGCAAGCGAGCCGGCCGCAACGACGGCAAGTCCTCTCATGCGTGGGCGGAACGTCATCATGACCTCCAAGGGATGTTCATCAGGGGTGGAGTAGACCGTCGAGCTCGGCCTGCAGGGCCTCGGCGGTGGGCGAGAAGCCCCGTGGGCTGATGGCTTCGACCAGCTGAGCGGCCGGCTGGTCGAGGTAGCGCTCGAGCCGGGCGGCGAGCTCGGCGTCATCGGTGACGATCTCGTGGTTCCGGGCCGCGGTGGCGACCGCGTCCCAGCTGGCTTCGTGGTCCATCAGTTGCCGGATGCTCGCATCGGCCGGCAGTTGCGGAGCCACGGCGTACGGGTCGTCGGCAGTCCACTCGTGCGTGCCGTGACCGACGCTGCTCGGTGCGTTTTCGCCAGGTACGTGGACCTCTGCCCGTGATCCAACCGGCACGGTGACGCTGAGCCGCACCTGTCCGTCCGATCGGCTCCACGAGACGGCGGCCTCGCCGTACGGCGTGAGGTGCTTCGCCGCCGCACTAGTGAGTTGTGAGGTGAGGAGCGGGCGTACGACGATCGTGCGGTAGCCCGGATCGCCTGGTGCGAGACCGGCGACCCGGCGGTGCATCCAGTCGGCCACCGCGCCGAGCGCGTAGTGGTTGAACGACGTCATCTGGCCGGGGTTGATGCTGCCGTCCGGCAGCATGCTGTCCCAGCGTTCCCAGACCGTCGTCGCGCCCATCGTCACTGCGTACAGCCAAGAGGGGCAGCCTGTCTGCAGCAGAAGCCGGTATGCGAGGTCAGGATGTCCGGAATCGGCCAACGCGTCGGCCATCAGCGGCGTCCCGACGAATCCGGTGCTGATCCGGAAGCCCGCCGTACGGACCAGATCCGCGAGGCGTTCCCCGGCGCGACGGCGCTGTTCGTCGGTCGGCAGGAGGGCCCACTGGAGCGCGAGGGCGTAGGTTGTCGCGGCATCGCTCAGGACGCGCCCGCCGTCCGTGGTGTACTCCGCCGCGAACGCCTGCCGGACGCGCGCGGCCAGGTCGGCGTACTCCCGCGCCAGTTCCGCATCGCCGACCAGCTCGGCCGCCTGAGCGACCACCTCGGCGGAGCGGGCGAGGTGCGCGGTGGCGATGACGTCGGGGTCCGCCTTCGCACGGAAGGGGTTCTCCGGCGGCGCCGTCGGATCGAGCCAGTCGCCGAACTGGAATCCGCCGGCCCAGAGCAGGTCGTTGCCGGCCAGGTCGGCCATCCGGTCCACCCACGCCCGCATGCTCGGCAGCTGACGGGCCAGCAGTCCGACGTCCCCGGTCCGCTCGTAGATCACCCAGGGCACGATCGTTGCCGCGTCACCCCAGGCCGCGGTCGCCGGTCCGGCCTGCCGGAGGATGTCCGGTACGACGAACGGCACCGAGCCGTCCTTCTGCTGCTCGGCGGCCAGATCGGCCAGCCAGCCGGTGAGGAACCCGGCGGTGTCGAACAGGAAGCTCGCGGTGGGGGAGAAGACCTGGATGTCGCCGGTCCAGCCGAGCCGCTCGTCGCGCTGGGGACAGTCCGTCGGTACGTCGACGAAGTTGCCGCGCATCCCCCAGACCACGTTGTCGTGGAAGCGGTTGAGCAGCTCGTGCGACGACTCGAACCAGCCGGTCCGGCGCAGGTCGGAGTTGATCACGACGGCCTCGAGGTCCTCCTTGCGAAGATCCGGGACGCCGGTGACTTCGGCGTACCGGAAGCCGTGGAAGGTGAGCGGAGAGTCGAGCGTCACCTCGTCGGGCCCGGCGAGGATGTAGGTGTCGGTGGCCTTGGCCGTGCGGAGCGGGCGTACGCCGAGCTCGCCGTTCTCCAGTACCTCGGCGTGCCGCAGTACGACCTCGTCGCCGGCGGATCCACCACGAACCTTGAGCCGGACCCGGCCGACGAGGTTCTGCCCGAAGTCGACCAACGTCTTGCCCGCCGGCGAGGTGGTGATCTCGAGGGCCGGCAGGACGTCGGTGACTCGTACCGGCGGGCCATCGGGCGCGACGAGGAGGTTGAGGTCGGCGTCGAGCACGTCGACCGCGGTGGCCTCGCCCGCGACCCGGCGGAGGTCGGTGCTCTGGCCGTCGTACAGGTCGTCGGCGATGATCGCGCTCTCGTGTGCGGTCCAGGTGTCGTCGCTGCCGAAGACGTGAACCTCGCCGTCGGTGGTGGTGACCTCGAGCTGCGCGAGGACGGCCAGCCGGTCGCCGTACAGGGACTTCTTGCCGTGGAAACCGAGGCGACCGCGGTACCAGCCGTTGCCGACCAGGAACTCGAGCCGGTTCTCGCCGGCGCGGACGAGGTCGGTCACGTCGTACGTCTGATAGCGAAGCCGCTGCTGGTACGCCGTCCAGCCGGGCGCGAGCTCGTCCTGGCCGACTCGCTCGCCGTTGAGCTCGGGCAGGTAGATGCCGTACGCGGTGGAGTACAGCCGTGCGCTGCTGATCCCCTCAGGCAGTTGCAGTACGCCGCCAAGCACGGGAGCGGGTGAACCGACGGCGCCGATCTCACGCGGACTCACGAACCGCGCTGTCCAGTCGTCGCCACTGAGCAGTCCGGGCTCGACCGTCGCGGGCTCGCTCCACTCGCTCCAGTCACCATCGCCCCGAACCCGTACCCGGACCTGCGCCGACTCCCGCGACCTCAACGGCTCGCCCGGCCAAGCGACCAGCACCTGCTCGCCGGACTCGACCGGATGGACCTGCGCCGTGCCGCCGGTGAGGATCTCGACCTCGTACGCCGTCTGCTCGTACCCGGCGTCAGCGGCCGGGACCTGCCAGGACAGACGTGGAGTGGCAGTGCCGATGCCCAGCACAGGTCCGGCGTCGGTGCGGTGTTCGAAGCGGGGAGAGGAGGGAGCGGCGAGCGGGGTGGCAGGGGTGCGGGGGCTGTCTGCGGCGACGTTCGACATGTGACTCCAACCGGGGCGAGTGAAACGATTCAGTGACTGCTCTGACGAAGGGCTTGATTCTGTTTCGGATTGGTGGCGGGAAGGTTTCGCCTGTCCCACGATCCTGCGGCCGACGGCGGCCGGGGGCTAGCCCGCAGTGCACTCGTGGTAGCACAAAATGCACCTTGGGCGGTAACGTGAGGCATGGCCGACGAGCCCGTCAGGACCACCGGGACACTGCTGCACTTCGTCGACGGGACGCTGGTGCACGCAGGTCCGCACGTGCACGAGGGATCGCATCCGCTGCACACGCACAGCTTCTTCGAACTCGCCCTGGTTACCGGGGGAGAAGGCGTCCATCACAGCCTCGCCGGACGCCAGCAACTCGCGGTCGGCGACCTGATTCTGCTCCGGCCGGGGGTCTGGCACGAGTACGAGGAATGCCGCGCGCTCGAGATCTACAACTGCTGCTTCTCGGCCGACCTGGTGCAGCGTGAGCTGGCCTGGACCCGCGAGGATCCCTTGCTGGGTTACCTGTTGTGGACCGGACCGTTCTCGGCGCAGCGGCGTGGCATCCTCACCACGCATCTCGATCCGGCCACTTTCGCCGAGGGTGTCGAGCACCTCGACGGGCTGCGGCAGTTGCGCGACCGGCCGGTCAGCCGGCATCGCGGCGACATCGTCGGCCGGTTGTCGTTGTACCTGAGTTGCGTCGCGAGGACGGTCGGCGAGCGCGACGACCTTCGCGGCCAGACACATCCTGCCGTGCTGGACGCGATGCGGATGATGGAAGCCGATCCGGCCAGACAGTGGACGCTCACCGAGTTGGCTGACAAGCTGCACCTGGCGCCGGGGTACCTGGTGCGTCTCTTCAAGTCGGCCACGGGTCTGCCGCCGATGGCCTATCTGTCCCGGCATCGGGTCGAGCTCGCGGCCGATCGACTGCTGCACACCGACGACCCGATCAGCCGGATCGGCGAGTCGGTGGGCTGGCCGGATCAGAACTACTTCGCCCGGCGGTTCAAGTCCCACTACGGGTTGAGCGCGTCCACCTATCGGCAACGTTTCAACGCGCCCAGGCTCAGCCCTTCCGTGCGGTGATCAGCAGCTCGATGCCGTCGAGGATGCGATCGAGCCCGAACTCCAGGCCCTGATTCTCCGAGCCGGCTGCCGTTCGCATCGCCGTCGCGAGGCTGGGGAAGCGGCCTGCGTGTGCGCTCAGGACCTCCGTGAGCGCGGCGGTAATGTCCTCTTCCGTTGTTCCCGCGGTTCCGCCCGGCATCGTCAGGGACTGCTGGGCGATCGTCCGCACGTGCCCGGCGATCACCGCCAGTGAGTCGAGCTGCTCGCCGCCACTCAGGCCGCTGCCGGCCAGAGCCTGTACTCCGCGGTCCATCCAGGTCAGCTCGTTCGGTCCGAGCGCGCGGCGGCCGACCGTCGAGAGAAGTAGCCAGGGGTGCTTCTCGAAGCCTGCGAAGAGGTCGAGCGCCCAGGTCTTGAGGGCCTCTCGCCACGGCCGTTCAGGGTGTTCGGGCGGTAGGCCCATCGCGAGGTCGGTCATCACGGCGACGAGTTCCGCCTTGCCCGGCACGTAGCGGTACAGGGCCATCTTGGTGAAGGGCAGTTCGCCGGCGACGCGCTGCATGGAGACGGCGTCGAGTCCTTCGGCGTCGGCGATCGCGATCGCGGCGCGGGCGATGCCGTCCAGCGTCATCGCGGGTTTCGGCCCGCGGCTCGGCGGCTGCTGACGCCCCCAGAGCAGGTCGGTCATCGCGGTGGTCCTCGCTCCTCGGGTTGGCGTCGGCGAACAACTGTGTCTACCATACACATTATTGTGTCCGCCGGACACAATTCTAGTCCGAGGAAGGATTCCGATGAAGATCCTGATCTCCGGCGCGAGTGTCGCCGGTCCCGCAATCGCTTACTGGCTTGGGCGTTACGGCCACGAGGTGACCGTCGTCGAGCTCGCTCCGGCGCTGCGCAAGGGCGGTTACGCGGTCGACTTCCGAGGCGATGTGAACAAGGTCGTCCTCGAACGGATGGGCGTGCTCGACGACCTCCGCGCCCGGCAGACCGGCGGTAGCGCGATGCGGTTCGTCGACGAGAACGGCCGGCAGGTACTGCGGCTGCCGCCGGAGTTCGCCGGGGGAGACCTGGAGGTCCTGCGCTCGGATCTCTCCCAGGTGCTCTACGACCACAGCAAGCACGACGCGGAGTACATCTTCGGAGACTCGATCGCCACGCTCGACCAGCACGATGGCGGCGTCGACGTCACCTTCGAGAGCGGAAGCGCGCGGACCTTCGACCTGGTCGTCGGCGCCGATGGCCTGCACTCCGTCGTACGGCGACTCGCCTTCGGGCCCGAGCGGGACTACGCCAGCCACCTCGGCTACTACATCGCCGGGTGGGAGCTGCCGAACTCCTTCGGCCTCGAGGGAGAGTCGTTGATGTACAACGTGCCCGGCCGACTCGCGAGCGTCGGCGTGGACCACCGGGATCCGGGCAGGGCGGGCGCGATGTTCATCTTCGCCTCGCCTGAGCTGACCTACGACCGGCGGGACGTGGCGCAGCAGCACGCGATCCTCCGCGAGGCCTACAGCGGACTCGGCTGGCACGTGCCGCAGATCCTGGACGGTCTGGCCGACTCCACCGAGCTGTACTTCGACTCGATCAGCCGCGTCGACGTGGACCGCTGGTCGTCCGGCCGGGTCGTCTTGCTGGGGGACGCTGGTTACGGAGCAACCGTCGGCGGCATGGGAACCGGTACCGCGATCGTCGCGGCCTACGTGCTCGCGGGAGAGTTGGAGATGTCAGGTGGCAACCACGCGGCCGCGTTCGCGGCGTACGAACGGCAACTGCGCAAGCCTGTTCAGGCTTGCCAGTCCGGCGGCAACCGCACCGGCAAGTTCCTGGCGCCGGGCACTCGCTTCGGCCTAGCGGCGCGGAACCGCCTGCTCGGTAACCCGTTCCTGCTGAACCAGATGCTCCGGATGGGCCAGAAGAGGAGCAGCGGACTCCCGATCCGCGACTACGCCGTCAGCACTCCTGCGTGACCGCTTGGCTCACCACAGCCCGCCTCAGTGCCAGTACTGCGCCACCCGCTGCGGCCGCGGTGGTCAGCAGGAAGGCCGTGCGGAACTCGGCGGGCCCGGGGGAGGCGGTGAGCACCAGAGTGAGTACGGCGATCGTGAGGGCTCCGGCCAGGTACTGGGACGTCGTCAGCAGGGCTCCAGCCGTGCCCTGCTGGGCAGGAGCCACGTCGTGAGTTCCGATGATGAACATGGACGTATAGATCACCCCGTGCCCGAATCCACTGAGCAGCAACCCGGGCAGCAGGCTCCCGGCGTACGAGGTGCCGTCCAGAGCGAGCGCTAGCCACAGGAGCCCTACAGCGGCGATCACGAAGCCTGCGGCGAGAACCACAGCCGGGCCGTACCGGCGTACGGCGCGTTCGGCGGCGGTGTTGCCGGCAGTGACGAGTACTGCGAGCGGGAGGAACGCCAGGCCGGCTTGGAGGGGCGTGTAGCCCTTCTGGGATTGGAGAAGCAGCGTCAGCACGTAGAACTCCGAGCCGACGCTGGCCATGTAGAGCGCGGTCGCGGCGGCGCCTGCTTTCAATGAAGCCGTACTGCGTAGTCCGCGCTCGATCAGGGCGTTCGTGGACCTGCGCTCGTTGCGGACGAACGCCAGGAACAGGGCGGCTGCCAGCGCGAGGCTGACGATCGCGGCCATGGGGTGAGCGGTGCCGAGGGTCAGGCCGATCACCAGCGCCAGGACAGTCGCGGTACCGAGGGCTGAGGCTACAAAGGGCACTCGTGAGGCGACTCTCGAGGAGTTCGAGGTGATCCAGCTGGTCGCGCCCACTGCCGCGAGCAGGGTGAGCGGCACGTTGACGAGGAAGGTCAGTCGCCAGGACGCGCTGGTCAGTACGCCGCCGAGGATCGCGCCGGCGGCAAGACCGGAGGCGCCGACCGAGCCCCAGACGGCGAGAGCGCGGCTGCGGGCCGGTCCGGCGGTGAAGGTGGTGCCGATCAGGCCAAGGATCGCCGGCTGCAGCAAGGCTGCCCCGAGACCTTGGGCGCCTCGCGCGATCAGGAGCACTGTGCCGTCGGAGGCGAAACCGCCGACCGCGCTGGCGAGACCGAAACCGATGATCGCGGTGACGAACAACCGCTTGGCGCCGAGCCGGTCCGTGAGCCGTCCGCCGACCACCAGGAACCCGGCGAACAGCACGGCATACGCGCTGATCACCCACTGGGCGAGGGCTGGATCGAGGTTGAGGTCCGTGGCGACGCTCGGCAACGCGATGTAGATGATCGAGTAGTCGAGTGCGATCAGGAACTGCGCGACGGACAGCACGGCGAGGGTCGCGGCGGACGAGTTCGGGCGGCTCATGCCGCCATTCTCAAACCCTCACACTGATGTGAGACTCAAGCTGATTACCCCAGCAGGGGCAGCTTGTGGAGGAAGGACTCCCACGAGTCCGGCAGCCAGCCGGGAACACCGAGCACGGCCAGGTAGAGCCAGATCGCCACCAGCACGCAGAGGAACAGCGCGACGGTGCCGAGAGCCTTCAGCCAGGCCGGCTGCTTGCCGGTCCAAGCGGTGAACTCGTAGACCCAGCCCTTCACCCGGTAGAGCAGCCGCTGCGCCCATTCGAATTCGCTCGACAGCACGGCCAGACCCGCGATGAACAACGGGATGCCACCTGGTCCAGGCAGCCACCCGGTCAGTGGCGCGGCGATGAGGAGCAGGCCACCGACCACCCCGACCCCCATCCGGTAGATCAGGTGCTTGCGCGGGTCCGCTCGGATCTTGCGACGCCACTCCCAGCGATCGTCCTGGGCGTCCAGCGTGATGTTGTGATCCGTGCGGTCGGGACTGGTCTTCTCGGCCACCTTCCCAGCGTACGTGGTCGCCGGTCTACCGCCCGGCACCCAGCACGAACTCCCAGTGCCACGGTTCTTGCCGCGAGCCCCCTTCGCGCGCCCACTCCGGATTCACCCAGCCGTAGGCCTCCGCGTTCGCCTGCATCCACAGGTGTTCCGGCGTCCCGAAATCGTTGATCCCGTCACACAGATCCACCGCGACACCCCAGCCGTGGTTCGAAGTACCGGGAAAGGCGCCCAGCCCCGGCTTCCGCCTGATCAGATCGACCTGAGCACGGTAGGGCCGGTAGGAGTCGGTGATGCACAACTCCTTCCCGAAGTGCGCTTCGTAACCCTTCGCCAACGCCCCGTACGCCGCAGCCGCGTCACACCGGAGCTTGTGACCGCCGGCGATCCGGCAAAGCTTGGAGGCCGGCATCATGCCGTTCCCGTAGCCCTGCCAGCCGTCGGTGGTGCCGAAGGCCGACAGGTAGGGAGTCGCGGCAACGCCGAGGACGACTACGAGGACGACGGTGCAGGCTCCGGAGAGCCATCGGTGCTTGTGGATCCAGCGGAGGGGGCGGTCAGGCACTGGCGGGGTTGCCGTATTCCCAGTGCCAAGGTTCTTCGCGGGTGCCGCCTTGCCTGGCCCAGGCGGGGTGGACCCAGCCGTAGGCGGCTGCGTGGGTCATCATCCAGCGGTACTGCGCTGTGCCGAAGCGGTCGATGCCACCACAGAGGTCGACGGCTACACCCCAGCCGTGATTCGACGTACCGGGCAGGGCGGCCAGGGACGGCTTGCGGCCGTACAGGTCGACCTGGGACGCGTAGGACCGGTAGGAGTCGGTGATGCACAGCGTCTTGCCGAAGGCCTTCTTGTAGGCACTCGCCAACTGCTGGTACGCCGCGGCCGCGTCGCAGCGAAGCGCATGACCAGAGGTGATCCCGCAGAGCTTGGACGCGGGGATCAGGCCGTTGCTGTAGCCACCCCAGCCGAGACTCGCGCTGCCGGTCGCCAGGAAGGGCATCGGGTTCACCGCGTCACCACCGAGGCGCACCTCGAAGTGCAGGTGCGGGCCGGTCGAGTTGCCCTTGGTGCCGACGGCGCCGATCCGCTGGCCGGCCGAGACCCGTGCTCCGTCGGCGACGTCGATCGAGTCCAGGTGCGCGTAGAGCGTCTCCAGGCCGTTGCCGTGGTCGATGCGCACCAGGTTGCCGGCCCACGCCGGGTGCTCGATCCGCACCGTGCCGGCGGTGGCAGCCCGGACCGGAGTACCGACCGCGGCCGGGAAGTCCTGGCCGGTGTGGAACCCGGTGGCCCACTCCGCCCCGGCCTGGCCGAACGAGGTACCGATCTGGTAGGTGCCCTCGGCCAGCGGCCAGGTCCACTCGCCGGTGCCGACGTCGTACGTCGTGGTCGTGTTGCCGCAGCGGAAGGCGTACGCGCCGGAGGTACTGGCGGGGGCGACCTGCGCCTTGGCGGGTCGGCCGAGCGTCGGGCGGAGGGCGGCGTACAGGCTGTCCGGGACGGAGGTGACGACGACGGAACCCTTGGCCTCGTCGGCGGCGATCATCTCGCCGTTGTCGAGGGCGATGCCGATGTGGAACAGGCCGAGCGACTTCTTGCCCATCACCAGGAGGTCGCCGGGCTGGACCGAGGCGGCGGTCACTTTCTGGTAGTTCGGGTAGACCTTGCCGATCAGGTTCGGCAGCGTCGTGTACGGCTGCCAGGCGACCCGGGCGGCGCCGAGGCACCCGTACTTGTCCGGGCCGGTGGCGGCGACGCCGTACGGCTTGCCGAGCAGGGCGAAGGCCCGGTTGACCGCGCGGATCGTCTCGGCCGGGAGGACCCGGACAGTGCGTCCGCCATCGACCACAGCTGCCGCGCCCGCGACGGGGCGCCCGCGCACCTTGAGGGGCTGGAGACCCCGCGGGAGCTTGGCAGGGTTCTTGATCGTGCTGGCGGCCGGCGGCGTCACCTTGGTCGCGGCCAGCTCGGTCAGGTAGGTCTGCCAGTTGGACAGTGCCTGCTGGTTGCGGGTGGTCTGCAGTTGCTTGGACAGCTGGGTGGCACCGGCCAGGTCGGCGAGCTGGCCCTGCATGGCCATCGACGCGCTCGCTGCCTTGCTCTGGACTTCCTTGCTCAGCTGCTGCGCCGTCTCGGCTGCCTTGTCGGCTGCAGCCCGCTTGGTCGCCGCGTCCGACGCCGCAGTACCGGCTGCCGACTCAGCGGCCGTCGCTGCCTTGTACTGTGCGACCTGGGTGCTGCCGAGCTGCTTGATGGCGGTCTGGCGGTCCGCGATCTCCTGCAGGTTCTCGGCGACCGGCGCCAGTGACCACAGCATCGACTCGGTTCCCAGCACCGTCGGGATGCCCAGTTGGTAGGCCTGGGCGGTCAGGATGCCGAGGCGGCGGCGCTCGGCGTCGGACTTGGTCTTGGAGGCGGCCGCGAACGCCTCTGCCCGCTTGGCGGCGACCTCAGCGGTCTGGGCCGTCTTCAGCGCGTTGGTGTACGTGATGGTCGTCTTGGCGAAGTCCGCCTGGATCGCGGCGGCCTCGGCCTGCAGCTGCTCGAGGGACCGGTTGATGTCGGTCACCGAGGCCGGCGGGGGAGGCGTCGGGTCGTCGGCGTACGCGGGCACGGCGAAAACCGCCAGCAGCGTACCGAGCGCGGCGAACCGCAGCCCTCGACCCTCTCGCAGTAGACCCAGCCCCAGCACCATCCGGCCCCCATCACTCGCCTCACCGAGCACGCGGAAGGACCTGGCCCCCGCGCTTGCCCAGCCTAAGCGCCCTACGGTCCGGGCGATACCCCGCTGCGCGCGCCCCCAGCCGGACCGTGACCGTCGGCCCGCCACGGACGGTGACAATGAGCGTGATGGCCCGCTGGGAGGTGACCGCCGTCACGCCGGCCTCCCGGTGGTCTCAACCGCTGGTGCGACCCACTAAAGTTCATGGCATGGCCTCGCACTTTGACGTTGTTGTCCTCGGCGCGGGTCCGGGTGGGTACGTCGCGGCGATCCGCGCCGCCCAGCTCGGACTCAAGACCGCCGTCATCGAGAAGAAGTACTGGGGCGGTGTCTGCCTGAACGTGGGCTGCATCCCGTCCAAGGCGCTGCTGCGCAACGCCGAGCTGGCGCACATCTTCCGCAAGGAGGCGAAGACCTTCGGCATCAGCGGCGAGGTCAGCTTCGACTTCCCGACCGCGGTGCAGCGCAGCCGGAAGGTGGCCGACGGCCGCGTCAAGGGCGTGCACTTCCTGATGAAGAAGAACAACATCACCGAGCTCGACGGCTGGGGCACCTTCGTCGACGCGAACACCCTCGACGTCAGCCTCAACGACGGCAACTCCGAGACCGTCACCTTCGACAACTGCATCATCGCCACCGGCGCCACCACCAAGCTGCTGCCGGGCACCCAGCTGAGCGAGCGCGTCGTGACGTACGAGGAGCAGATCCTCACCGAGGAGCTCCCCGGCAGCATCGTGATCGCCGGCGCCGGCGCGATCGGCGTCGAGTTCGCCTACGTGCTGGCCAACTACGGCGTGAAGGTGACCATCGTCGAGTTCCTGGACCGGATGGTCCCGCTCGAGGATATCGAGGTCTCCAAGGAACTGGCGAAGGCCTACAAGAAGCTCGGCGTCGATGTCCTCACCGGCACCCGGGTCGACTCGATCGACGACTCCGGCGAGAAGGTGAAGGTCACCGTCACCGGCAAGGACGGCGCCCAGCAGACGCTGGAGACCGACAAGGTGCTGCAGGCGATCGGCTTCCAGCCGCGCGTCGACGGCTACGGCCTGGACAAGATCGGCGTCGAGCTGACCGAGCGCGGCGCGATCGGCGTCGACGGCTTCATGCGCACCAACGTGCCGAACATCTTCGCCATCGGCGACGTGAACGCGAAGCTGATGCTCGCCCACGCGGCCGAGGCGCAGGGCGTAGTCGCGGCCGAGACGATCGCCGGGGTCGAGACGATGGAGCTCGACCACGTGATGATCCCGCGGGCGACGTTCTGCCAGCCCCAGATCGCCAGCTTCGGCTGGACCGAGGAGCAGGCACGGCTGGAGGGCTTCGACGTCAAGGTCGCGAAGTTCCCCTTCACCGCCAACGGCAAGGCGCACGGCCTGGGCGACCCGACCGGTTTCGTCAAGGTGATCAGCGACGCCAAGTACGGCGAACTGCTCGGCGCCCACCTGATCGGCCCCGAGGTCACCGAGCTCCTGCCCGAGCTGACCCTGGCCCAGAAGTGGGACCTGACCACCAAGGAACTGGCCCGCAACGTGCACGCCCACCCCACCCTCAGCGAGGCTCTTCAAGAAGCCTTCCACGGCCTCGAAGGTCACATGATCAACTTCTAGATCATGCGTTGGGCATAGGGTTTGGCGGCATGGCGCTGGAACTTGTTGAGTTCAATTTCAAAGCCCGGGATGACTCGGCGCTGGGCCGGTTCTGGGCGGCGGCGCTCGACTGGGGTGTTTCCAGCGGGGAACCCGGTGCGACCAGCGTCAGGCCGGTGGGTTCCGCCTGGCCGGTCCCCGCCGCCGTCTGCATCGATGTCATCGCGGTCCCGGACCCCGAAACGGTGAACGACCGGGCGCACCTCGAACTCGCCACCACCTCCGCGGCCCATCACGCGGAGTTGGTCGCGCGCCTGAAGGAGCTCGGCGCGACGCCCGTCGATGTGGGTCAAGGCGACCTCCCGTGGACAGTTCTGGCCGACCCGGAGGGCAACGTGTTCTGCATCCTGGAGCCTCGGGAGAGCTACCGGGACACCGGGCCGATCGCCGCGGTGGTCGTCGACTGCGCGGATCCGCGGGCCATGGCCCGGTTCTGGGGCGAGGCGATGGACTGGACCCTGCACGAGGTGACCGACGATCATGCGCTCCTGCGCTCCGCCAAGGGCGTCGGCCCGTATCTGGAGTTCCTGCGCACGCCCCATGTGAAGGACAGGTGGAACCACGTCCATCTCGACCTGCTGCCCTACCCCGTTGACGGTCAAGCGGCGGAGGTGGCCCGGCTTGAGGGCCTCGGCGCGACGCACGCCGACGTAGGCCAGGGCGACGTCCCGTGGAAGGTGCTGGCCGACCTGGAAGGCAACCAGTTCTGCGTCCTCGGCCCGGCCTGACGGACACCGACCCTGGCGTCAGGGGTGGGTGACCTTGAGCCCGAGCCAGGTGGCCAGGTCGTTGATCTCGGCGCGGACTGCGGCGGTGATGGGCCTGGTGAAGCGGATGTCCTCGTGGATCGCATTGACGACGAGCGTGCCGGCCTTCCTGTCGGCGGTGGCGTCGAGCTTGCCGATCAGGCGATCGCCGTGCAGCACGGGGAGGGCGAAGTAGCCCCAGCGGCGTTTGTCCTTGGGCTTGTACATCTCGAGGATGTACTCGAAGCCGAAGAGTCGCTCGGCGCGGACGCGGTCGTGGATGAGCCGGTCGAACGGCGAGAGCAGCGCAGTACGCCCCTCGAAAGGCAGACCGACGTACGCCGGGTGGACGCGCCACGTGCCCGGGACCCCCTCGACGTGCGCCTCCTCACCGGCGTCGCCGACGTACGGCGGTTCGCCTGGTATCTGGGTGCCGGTGGATCGCGAGATGCCGAGCGCCGCGAGCCGGCGTTCGTTGCGGTGCTGGACGGCGGCCTCGAGGTCGACGGTCGGTAGGCCGGCCGGGTAGACGCGCTCAGGGAGGTCCCAGTAACGCTGACGGCCTTTGCGTCCCGAGATCGCGACGTGGCCGCGGAGAGCGAGTGCTTCTAGCATCCTCGTGAGGTTGCGGTTGTTGGTCCAGCCCGTCGAGGGCCACGGCTCGATGCTCGTGTCGGGGATGTCGCGCGAGAGCAGCGGGCCTTCTTTGTCCAGCAGGGCGAGGATGTCGCGGCGGAAGGGCTCGTTCGTCTCGAGCCAGGCGGCGGTGAAGGGGTGCGGCTCCGCGTCCCGGACCTCGGCGATCACGGCCGGCAGGTCTTGCGGCGACCGGATGTAGGCGACGGTCTCGACGAGTGAGTGGTCGTGTTCGATGGCCTTGGTCAGCTCGGCAGGGTCGTAGGTCGAGCCGAGCCGGCTCCACAGGACGAGGTCGGCATTCGGTGCGATGACCGCGGTGGGGTCGATCTGCAGGAGGGTGAGGCGCTCGACGACGGCGACGAGATCGGTCGGGCGCGGCGCATCGAGCAGTTGCGCGTGTATCGCGATCCGGCGAGCCTCGTCCTTGGTGAGGTGGTGAACAACCATGCCGCCGACCTTAACGCCCGGTTCTCGGCAACTGGCCTACTGAGGAGTCCGCCTCGTGTCTGCGTTCGTTCCCGGTCTGGAGCTGAGTCGGCGGTTCTACCTGGAGGCGGTGCGGCCGATCCTGGATGCGGAGTTTCCTTCCTTGCCACACAGCGCGGCGCTGATCGGCCGCGGCTCGGAGGTGCTGGGCTTCGACGACGAGATGTCCGGGGACCACAACTGGGAGCCACGCGTCCTGCTGTTCGTGCGGGATGAGGACCAGGCCCGCCAGGGCGAGGCGATCGCGGAAACCCTGCGTCAGCAGGTGCCAGCTCGGTTCGCGGACCGCGCGACCAAGTACGCGATCCACACCGTGCGCGGCTACTTCCTGGATCACTTGGACTTCGATGTCGACCGCGAGATCGAGGCGCGCGACTGGCTCACCTTCCCGGAACAGCGACTCCGGATGATCACGGCCGGCGCGGTCTACCACGATGAGGTCGGCCTGCAAGCCGTCCGCGATCGCTTCGCCTACTACCCCCACGACGTCTGGCTCTATGTGCTGGTGGCGGGTTGGTGGCGCATCCATCCGGAGGTCAACCTGGTCGGCCGGGCCGGTTTCGTCGGCGATGAGCTCGGCTCGGCGGTGATCGCGTCGCGGCTGGTGCACGACCTGATGGGGCTGTGCTTCCTGATGGAACGGCAGTACGCGCCGTACTCGAAGTGGTTCGGGACGGCCTTCTCCCGGCTGTCCTGCGGCGCCGAGTTGTCACCGATCCTGCGAAAGGTTCTCCAGGCCGAGACCTGGCAGGAGCGGGAGGAGGCGCTGATGACGGCGTACGAGGTCGTCGCCGCCATGCACAACGCACTGCAGATCACGCCACCTGTCTCGACAGAGGTGCTGCAAATGTGGGACCGGCCTTTCAAGGTCTTCTGGGGAGACTTCCCGGGCGCGCTCAGTGCCGAGATCGAAGACCCGGTGGTGAAGCAGCTCGCCGAACGCTGGCCTGCCAGCGGCATCGACCAACTCAGAGACGTCCTGTGGAATCCCCGCTATCGCGGCCAACTGCTCCGCTTGTTCGACTGAGCCTGGTGCCGGGGCAGGTTGGTCAGCGCTCGGTGGCTTCGCCGAGGACGGGTTTGACGTCCACGATGGGCGTGCCGTCGAGTGCCTCGAGGTGACCGACCTGGAGGCGCAGGTCGGCAACCGCGGTGATCGTCACCCGGTGGAGGCCGACGGGGTTCGGGCGGTCGGGCGACCGGGTGCTGAAGACGCCGGTGAGTGGACGGTCCTCGTCTCCACGCGGGTGAACCGCCAGGACGTCACGGTCGGCGCGATCGAACCAGGTGATCAACAAGAGCTCGTCGCCGACTCCGAGGTCGGCCAGCCCTGCGCGCACCTCCTCGTCGAACACCAGCCAAGCGTCAGGTGCTCCCTCGTCGGCCTGACGCGGCGCGTCTTTCCTGTCGGTCAGCACGGACTCCACCCGGCCGATCGGCCGGACCACCAGTTCATCGCTCATCAGCCGGCTCCAGTCTCAGCTTGAGGTCGAGGGTCAGGCAGGTATGCGCTCACGTTCAGCTTGACGTCAGATGGCGGTAAACCGTGACAAGAGGTTGACCCGGCGCGGCGATGTGCAGCGCCAGCCCGGGTGGCGCGGTCACGTCGACCAGCCCCGCGGCGGCGGCCGGTTCGAACGGCAGGGGAGCGGTGGACCTGATGCCAGGAGCAACCAACAGCGGGAACCCGGCGAAGGTCGTCGACACCCCGTTGTGGACGTGGCCGGCGAGCAGTGCGGTGATCGGCTTGTCGCGGAGCACCGCCTCGAACCCGTCCGGCGACTGCAGGATCCACTGGTCGAGGACCGGATGCTGGAGCTCGTTCGGAGGATGGTGGAACGCCACGAACAACGGCCCGCTCACCGGCTCAGCCAGTACTGCGGACAGCCACTCGAGTGACTCCGCGCTCAACAGCCCGTGGTCCTCACCCGGCACCGACGTGTCGAGCAACACGAATCTGGCTCCCGCGACATCCCGCACCTGATGCACGGGATGCCCGTCACCCGACGACTCGACGTACGCCGTGAGCCCGGCGCGCAGCGGTCCGCTGACGTCGTGGTTCCCGGGCAGCATCAACACCGGTACGTCGAGCTCCAGCTCGGCCGCGACCTCGGCGTACTCCGACTCCAACCCGTGGTCGGCCAGATCCCCGGTGACGAGCACGACGTCGACCGGCCGCGAGAACCCCCGCAGGTACGTCGTGACGAGGCGCAGGCGGTCCCGCGCGTCCGCTGACCCGTCGAGATGCGGGTCACTGAGATGAGCGATCACGAACACGGCAACCTCCAGCGGTCTAACGGTAGATCCACAACCTACCGTTAGCAGGCCTCCGCCGGATACTGGGTTTAACGCCGAGTGTTCAGCCGCAGAACGCGGTAGGCAGTTCGGGGCAGGGGACCAGGCCGTCGCGGGCCAGGATCGGGCGGGCCTGCATCGACCCGAGGTAGTCCAGGAACGCCTCCTGCAGCGAGTCCTGTCCGGGTGTCTTGTAGGTGTAGGCGTGCTCGACCTCCCAGAACCGGTACGACCGGTCCGCCACCTTCGACGCGTCCGGGACCACCCCGTCGATCGACACCACCGTGACGGCCGGGTACTTCCGCGAGCCGCCCAGCTCGGCGTACCCGATCGCGCCCTCGATATCGTTCACCCGCGACAGCAGCTCTTCCGTCGTACCGACCTCGCAGCGGTGGTGCTTGGCGACCGGGTCGTCCTTGGTGCGGCAGTCGTCGGAGGAGATGCCCAGCTCCTGGTCGCCGGCCAGCACCTTGTCCCGGAAGGTGCGGCGCGAGCCGGAGTCGGGGCCGACGCGGCTCACCATCCGGATCGGCAGGTCCCGCCCGCCGAGCTGCTTCCAGTTGGTCAGCCGTCCCGCGTAGATGTCCCGCAACTGGGTCACCGTCAGCGCGGTCACATCCGTCGAGCGGTTCAGGACGACCGCGAAGACGACCACCGCGATCGACCGGCCGCGAAGGTCGGGAGAGTCTTCGGCCGGTCCGTCCGACATGGCGATCAGCTGTCCGGCGGTCGCCGGATCCCGCGTGCCGGTCTCGTTGAGCGCCCGGGTCCCACTGCGGCTGCCGTTCGCGGCGATCGTGATGTCGGCCTGGGTGCACTCCGCCGCATAGGCACTCCGGAGCTCCTTCATGGTCGGCTCCACCGCGGTCGAGCCGATGATCTGGAGCCGACCGGACGCGCAGTTGTCCGGCGGCTGGAGCACGTCGACGACGAAGAGCGCCACCAGCGCACCCACCAGCAGCAGCGACAACGCCCCGAACATCAGCGTTCGCCGACCCGGACCGCGCGGCCGCGGCTCGTGGTAGACCCCACCGCCCGCTGATCCGCCCGCGAGGTAGCCCGAGTGCGTCACGCCGTCCCCACGGCCGCTGAGCACCAGCAGGAACTTGAAGCTGTCGCCGCGGTTGATCGCGGTCCGCGGCAGGATCAGCTTGCTCGTCTCGATGAAGTTCTCCGAGTCGAGCTGGCGCTGCAGCATCTCGCCGAGCGCCTCGGGCTTGGCCTCGGTCACCTCGAGCCCGACGATCTTGCGGTCCGGGAACGCGAACGACACCTTCTCGTGCATGTGGTGCGGCTCGATGTCCATCCCGCCGGCGTTGTCCACCCGCAGCAGCACGATGCTCGGATCCGGCACCACCGCGCCCTGGTAGCGGACCTCGACGTCCACCATGTGCGAGCTGGGGAAGACGCCGATCGGGGCGTCGACCTGGACCCGGTAGACGAGCCGCTTGCGGCGCAGGAAGTACCTGTCGACCAGCCAGACGATCACGGTGCCGATCAGCGCGATCGCCGCGATCACCGTCTCGAGATTGATGTCCCCCAGGCCGGAGAAGTCCACTGCCAGACTCATTGCCCCCACAGCATTCATCGAAGGAGCGCCGAGCGTAGGGAGCGCACACGACCGGCCGGTGAACAGCGGTTGAATCCTCACGGTGACGCGATCCGGCGCCGGCACTTACTGTCCGCTGACGCGCCGCGGCAGGGCTTGGCCTGCGACCGTCCGTCTGCGAGATTGGCGGCATGGCTGAACAGGTGGATGTGGTCGTTGTCGGGCTGGGCGTCGGTGGCGAGGAGACCTCGGGGCGGCTCGCGGAGGCGGGCCTGAACGTCGTCGGGGTGGAGCCGCGGCTGGTCGGTGGCGAATGCCCGTACTACGGCTGCATCCCGAGCAAGATGATGATCCGCGCCGGGAACCTGATCGCCGAGACCCGCCGCGTCGAAGGCATCGCCGGTACGTCGACCGTCGAGCCCGACTGGACTCCGGTGGCCAAGCGGATCCGCGAGGAGGCGACGGACAACTGGAACGACCAGGTCGCGGTCGACCGCCTGGTGAACAAGGGCGTCACCTTCGTCCGCGACCACGCCACGATCACCGGGCCGCGCACCGTGCGGGCGGGCGGCAAGGAGTACGAGGCGTCCCGCGGCATCGTCATCGCCACCGGCACGGTCCCGCTGATCCCGCCGATCGACGGCCTCGCCGGCACGCCGTACTGGACCAACCGCGAGGCGATCGAGGCGGACACGCTGCCGTCCACCATGATCGTGCTCGGCGGCGGCGCGGTCGGGCTGGAGCTGACTCAGGTGTTCGCGCGGTTCGGCGTGGACGTGACCGTGGTCGAAGGTGCCGACCGGGTGATCGCGATGGAGGAGCCGGAGTCCAGCGAACTGGCCCAGGCCGCGCTCGAGAGAGACGGGGTCACCTTCCGGCTCGGCTCGCACGCCAACACCGTGCAGCACGACGGCAGCACCTTCACCATGACGCTGGCCGACGGCGGCACGGTCACCGGCGAGAAGTTGCTGGTGGCAACCGGACGCCGGGTGGACATCAAGGGTCTCGGACTGGAGAAGGCGGGTCTCGATCCCGACGCGCGGTCCATCGCGGTGGACGAGCACGTCCGCGCGGGCGACGGCATCTGGGCGGTCGGCGACGTCACCGGTGTCGGCGTCTTCACCCACAACGCGATGTACCAGGCGAACGTGGCCGTGCTCGACATCCTCGGCGCGGAGGGAGCGCCGGTGGCGAGCTATCACGCGATGCCCCGGGTCACCTTCACCGACCCGGAGATCGGCGCGGTCGGGATGACCGAGAAGGAGGCCCGCGACAAAGGCCTCGACGTGCGGACCGGGATCACCCAGATCCCGGCGTCGACCAGGGGCTGGATCCACAAGGCGGGCAACGAGGGATTCATCAAGCTCGTCATGGACAATGAACGCGGCGTGCTGGTCGGTGCGACCAGTTCGGGACCGACCGGCGGTGAGGTGATGGCGGCGCTGGCGGTCGCGGTACACGCCGCGGTCCCGGTTCACTCTCTGCAACAGATGATCTACGCATACCCGACCTTCCACCGCGCGATCGGCGAGGCACTGAAGGCGTTCTGAACGCCTTGTTGCGATTCGGTCGCAAGTAGATCAAGAATGTCGGCATGCATGTTCCTGACGGGTTCTTCGACGCGCCCACCTCCGTCGCCACCGGCCTGATCGCGGCGGGAGCAGTCGGATTCAGCCTGCAGCGCGCCAACCGGGAGATCCGTGAGACGGGCCCGGCGCTGGCCGGCCTGACCGCGGCCTTCGTCTTCGCCGTCCAGATGGTGAACTTCCCGGTCGGCGCCGGCACCAGCGGTCACCTGCTGGGTGGCGCGCTGGCGGCCGCCCTGGTCGGCCCGTGGACGGCGGTGCTGGTGATGTCGACGGTGCTGCTCGTCCAGGGCCTGCTCTTCGCCGACGGCGGCCTGACCGCGCTCGGCACGAACATCACCCTGATGGGCCTGATCACCGTCCTGGTCGGGTACTTCGTGATCCGCGCGGTGCTGCAGGTCCTGCCCAAGCGGGTCGGCAGCGTGGTCCCCGCGACCACCCTCGGCGCCCTAGTCTCGGTCCCGGTCGCCGCGCTCGCGTTCACCGGTCTCTACGCGATCGGCGGCGCGGTCGACATCCCGCTCGGCAAGCTCGCCACCGCGATGGTCGGCTGGCACATCCTGGTCGGCGTCGGCGAGGCCGTGATCACCGCGGCGGTGCTGAGCGCGGTCGTCGCGACCCGCCCCGACCTCGTGTACGCCGCTCGCCACCTGCAGCCGGACCTCGTCCTGGTCGATGCCGACGGCAACAGCTCGACGGTGTCGCCAGACCGGCCGATCGCCGCGAAGCCCGCCGGCCGGACCCTCGGGGTGGGGGTCGCCGCCACCCTGCTGGTCGCCGGAGTCGTCAGCCTGTTCGCCAGTGCGCACCCGGACGGTCTGGAGTTCGTCGGCGCGAAGCTCGGGTTCGAAGGCGCGGCCAAGGACTCGGCAGTGGCCGGCAGCCCGCTCGCGGACTATGGGGTCAGTGGGATCGGCAACGCCCAGGTGTCCGGCGCGCTCGCGGGCATCATCGGAGTACTGGTGACGATCGCGGTCGGGCTGGCGATCGCCAAGGTAGCGTCGCTGCGGTCGTCCGCGCGCGCCGACAAGGCTGCCTGATGCGCTCGTGACCGGTTCCGCCGGCGACGGTCTGCTGGTCGTCGCGGACAGCCGGATCCATCGGTTGCCCGCGCAGGTGAAGATCGTCGCGCTCTTCGTCTTCGTGCTCGCCGTGGTGTCCACCCCGGCGGGAGTCTTCTGGGCCTTCGCCCTGTACGCCGCGCTGCTCGTCGGGTGCGTCGTGCTCGCCAAGCTGCCGCCACTGGTGGTGATGAGGCGCCTCGCGGTGGAGACGCCGTTCGTGGTGTTCGCGCTGGTGCTGCCGTTCGTGGCGACTGGCCCGCGGGTCGAAGTACTGGGGGTTTCGCTGTCGGAGTCGGGCGTGCTCGGCTCGTGGAACGTGCTGGCCAAGGGGACGCTCGGCGTGATTGCCGCGATCGTGTTGTCGGCGACGACGGCTCCGCGCTCTTTGCTTGCCGGGCTCGAGCGGTTGCGGTTGCCGTCGACGCTGGTGGCGATCCTGTCGTTCATGGTCCGGTACCTGAGTGTGGTGTCGGACGACCTGCACCGGATGCGGATCGCGCGCGAGTCCCGTGGGTACAGCGGTGGCCGCGCGGGTCATATGAAGGCGATCGCCGGGGGAGTCGGGGCGTTGTTCGTGCGGAGTTTCGAGCGCGGCGAGCGGGTGCACCTGGCGATGCAGTCCCGCGGCTACACCGGACGGATGCCGTTGCTGTCGGATTCGGGAGCGGCCCGGGTCCAATGGATCGAGGGCCTGGTGATCTCCCTGGCGGCCGTCGTCATCGCGGTCGCGGCTAGGGTGGTCGGCTTGTGAGCGGTCCATCGATCCACGTCGAGCGTCTCGTCTTCGCCTATCCCGACGGCCGGCAGGCCCTGTTCGGCGTCGACTTCACCATCCAGCGCGGCGAACGCGTCGCGCTGCTCGGCCCGAACGGTGCCGGCAAGACCACGCTCGTGCTGCACCTCAACGGCATCCTCGGCTCGGTGGCCGGCGGGAGCGGGAGCGGCCGGATCCAGATCGGCGGGTCGGACCTGCACCGCGAGCACCTGCCCGAAGTACGCCGGAAAGTCGGGCTGGTGTTCCAGGACCCCGATGACCAGTTGTTCATGCCGACCGTGCGCGACGACGTCGCCTTCGGACCGGCGAACCTGGGCCTGCGCGGCACCGATCTCGAAAGGCGGGTGCACGAGGCGCTGGTCCAGGTCGGCATGCAGGACCACGCTGATGTCGCCCCGCACCACCTGTCATACGGCCAGCGCCGCCGGGTCGCGGTGGCCACGGTGCTCGCGATGCGGCCCGAAGTACTGGTACTGGACGAGCCGTCGAGCAACCTCGATCCGGCGAGCCGGCGGGAGTTGGCGGACATCCTCTCCGGACTCGATGTGACCCTGCTGATGATCACGCACGACCTGCCGTACGCGCTGCAACTGTGCGAGCGGAGTCTCCTGATGGACGACGGCCGGATCGTCGCCGACGGCTCCACCCGGGACCTCCTCGGCGACGCCGACCTGATGTCCGCCCACCGCCTCGAACTCCCCTACGGCTTCGACCCGCTCTCGGTGCCGGGACCCGAACGCTGAAGACCTCGGTCAGCAATTGGGGGTGAATTCCCAACCAGGGTCTTGCTTGTTACTGGCTGGTCAGCGAAGGTGACTCTCAGTTCACCCTGCGCCTCGGTTCCCTCCACCAGTGCAAAGGCGGTACCGCCCAAATGAAACCCATCGCCGGCATCATCAGCGCAGCGGTCCTCGGGATCGCACTCCTCACCAGCCCGACCATCGCCCAGGCCGCGGCGCCCGACTACGTGGCGCTCGGTGACTCGTACGCCTCCGGCGTCGGGACCCGCAGCTACATCACCTCGAGCGGCTCCTGCAAGCGCTCGACCCTGTCCTACCCGTACCTCGACGCCGCCCGGATCGGCGCCACCCTGACCTCGGTGGCCTGCTCCGGCGCCCGGGTCGCGGACGTCACGGCCAACCAGCTCGGCCCACTCAACAGCGGGATCGAGTTCGTCACCGTCCAGGTCGGCGGCAACGACGCCGGATTCTCCTCGGTGATCACCGAGTGCGCCAAGCCCGCCTGGCTCGCCAACTGCGACGGCGCCATCAACACCGCCCAGGCGACGATCAACAACACGCTACCCAGCCGCCTGAACGGGCTCTACGCGACGATCAGAAGCCGCGCGTCGGTGGCGAAGGTCGTCACGGTCGGCTACCCGCGGCTGTTCAACGGCACCGACTGCAACGCGGGCACCTTCTTCAGCGCCGCTGAGATGACCCGGCTGAACCAGACCGCCGACCTGCTCAACGCGAAGGTGGCGGCCTCGGCGAGCGCCGCCGGCTTCACCTTCGTCAACCCGACCTCGGCCTTCACGGGGCACGCGGTCTGCGGCAGCCCGGAGTGGATCAACGGTCTGTCCAACCCGGTTACAGAGTCGTACCACCCGAACACGACTGGGCAGCAAGGCTTCGCGAATCTGGTCGACGACCACCTGAACTGAGGATTTCGACCCCTTCGACCTGCGCGGCGCCCCTGAACGTGATGTTATGCAGGGGTGCCGCACAGGTCAGTCCGCTGGCTTCTGGCGGCTCGGGTCCAGGCCAACGGCCTAGATCGTCCGGTGTCCGAGGCCGGCCCCGGAGGGGTGGCCGACGTCGTACGCCGGACGGCGGGGCTCCAAGCGCAGAGCTGGCGCGGAGCCGCATACGCCGTCCGAGCGCGATCCACCGCGACCACCTGGTCCGACGTCATCCACGCGCAGCAGACAGATCGATCGGTACTGCGCGGCTGGTTCATGCGCGGCACCCTGCAACTGGTGGCCGCCGAGGACGCCGGTCCGTTGCTAGGGCTCCTCAGCCCCAAACTGATCAAGGACACCCACCGCCGGTACGGCGAACTCGGCCTGGCCGGGGATCTCCCCGATCGAGCGGCTGAGGTGCTCGAGACCTACCTGCTGGACAACGGCCCGACCGGCCGCGCCAGGCTCGGCGCAGTACTCGTCGAGGCCGGGATGATCCAGGAGCCGACCGGACAGGCCGTGTACGCGTGCATCAGGCACGCCGGGTTGCTCGGGAAGGTCTGTTACGGCCCCGGGCATGATGCCAACGAGACCTGGGTCGCCGTTCGGGACTGGCTCGGTGAACCACTGACACTCGAGGGCTCCGCGGACGACCTCGCCCGGCGCTACCTCACGGCGTACGGGCCTGCCACTGTTCAGGACTTCGCGACCTGGTCCGGTCTGCCGATCCCGTCGGCCCGGAAGGCACTGAACGCGGTGGCCACCACCGAGTTCGTGGTGGAGGGAGAGTCGCTGGCGGCGGTCGAGGATCTGCCCGGTTCCGACGATCTCCGGCTGGTAGGGGAGTTCGACGCTTACCTGCTCGGCTACAAGGACCGGCACTACGCGTTGGCCGAGGAACACCGCAAGCACATCCATCCCGGCGGCGGCATGTTGCGCCCCGCGGTCATCCACGGCGGCGTCGTGATCGGCTCGTGGAAGCACGATGGAGCACAGGTCGAGCTGTTCGACGAGTCCGCTGAGCCGGAGGGACTGGGGGCAGAGCTCAGGGATCTCGCCCGCTTCCGTTAGTGGTCCGCCGGGCCTTGTTCTTGCGTCGTATATGCTCAGAACGGTATATATGGAGCCATGAGTGAAACGCTGACCAGCG
Organism: Kribbella qitaiheensis; assembly: GCF_042657745.1. Lineage (GTDB taxonomy): Bacteria > Actinomycetota > Actinomycetes > Propionibacteriales > Kribbellaceae > Kribbella > Kribbella qitaiheensis. The sequence goes on from NZ_JBHSKE010000059.1 coordinate 58,181, forward strand.
AGCACGGCCGGACCGTACTGCGGATGGAGCGGCGGCTGACACATCCGCCGGAGAAGGTCTGGCGGGCGCTGACCGATCCGTCCGAACTGGCCGCGTGGTTCCCGACCGCGGTCGAGCTGGATCTGCGGCTCGACGGGAAGATCTCGTTCACGTTCGAGCAGGGTGAGGACGACTTCGTCGAGGACCCCGACAACAGCGGCGTGATCCGCGCCTACGACCCACCCCGGCTGCTCGAATACACCTGGGGCGCCGAGATCCAGCGCTGGGAACTCGCCCCGACCGACGGGGGCTGCCTCCTCACCCTCACCGCCACGTACGACGACCGCCCGGGCTCGGCAAGCTTCACCAGCGGCTGGATCCTCTGCCTCGACGCGCTGGACAAGGCCCTCGGCGGGGCCACCATCCAACGCGAGACCTACCCAGCCCTCCACGAACACTTCATCAAGCAGTACTCCCTGGACCAAGGCACCCTCCACCCCGACGGCTCAATCCACTACGAACGCCAACTGGTCGCCCCCAAACAAGACGTCTGGGCAAAGCTGGCGGACGCCACTCCGGCGGGGTTCGTCGACAACCCACCCCCTCCCGGATTCGTTGCTGAAGGCATCGAAGCCGGGAGGGTGCTGACGGCTGAGGCGCAGGTGGAGTTGAGTTACCCGTGGCAGCACGGTGTGGTCACCTGGCGGCTTCGTGATGGGAACGGGGGAGCGCGCCTGGTGGTCACCCAGACGGGTCCGGCCGAGGACTACCTGCCCGCGTGGCGCGACCTGATCGAATCGCTGGCCGCCGACCTACTCGTCGGCGGCGACTGAACCGACATACTGGTCGGCCGCTACTGCACCGACGTACTGGCGGAGGTGGTCGGCGGTCAGGGAGGCGCTGCTTTCGACCAGGTCAGCGGGGATGCCCGTGAAGACGATCTGGCCGCCGTCGTGGCCGGCGCCCGGGCCGAGGTCGATCAGCCAGTCCGCGTGCGCCATCACGGCTTGATGGTGCTCGATCACGATCACCGTGTTGCCGTCATCAACGAGCTTGTCCAGCAGACCCAGCAGCTGGTCGATGTCGGCAAGATGCAGTCCGGTGGTCGGCTCGTCCAGGATGTAGGTGGTCCCGTTCTTGCCCATGTGGATGGCCAGCTTCAACCGCTGCCGCTCGCCACCCGACAAGGTGGTGAGCGGGCTGACCGAGCCCGAGATACCCCAATCCCACCGCGGACAACCGATCGAGAGTCGCCCGCGCCGGCCCTTTGGCGAAGAACTCCCGCGCCTCCGTCACCGACAGCCCCAGTACTTCGCTGATGTTCTTGCCACGCAACCGATACGCGAGCACTTCCGACGTGAACCGTGCCCCGTTGCAGTCCTCGCACACCGACGCCACCTCGGCCATCATCGCCAGGTCCGTGTAGATCAGTCCGAGGCCCTTGCAAGTCGAGCACGCGCCGACCGAGTTGGCGCTGAACAATCCCGGCTTCACTTTGTTCGCCTTCGCGAACTCGGCCCGGATCGGATCCAGCAACCCGGAGTACGTCGCGGGGTTGCTCCGCCGTGACCCGCGGATCGGCTCCTGCCCGGCGACGATCACTCCTTCACGCCCGGCCAGCGATCCGTGAATCAGCGAGCTCTTGCCCGAGCCGGCGACACCGGTGACGACAGTCAGCACCCCGAGCGGAACGTCGACACTCACGTCCTGCAGATTGTGCAACGTGGCACCGTCGATCCTCAGACTGCCGATGGGTTGCCTGACCTCGTCGCGCAGCCGCACCCGGTGATCGAGGTACCGCCCGGTGAGAGTGCCGGACTTCTTCAACCCCTTCAGATCGCCCACATAGCAGAGCCGCCCACCCGCCATCCCGGCACCGGGCCCGAGGTCGACCACGTAGTCGGCGATCCGGATCGTCTCCGGCTTGTGCTCCACGACGAGCACGGTGTTGCCCTTGTCGCGCAGTTGCAGCAGCAGTTCGTTCATCCGCTGGATGTCGTGCGGGTGGAGTCCGACCGTGGGCTCGTCGAACACGTAGGTGACGTCGGTCAGCGAGGAGCCGAGGTGCCGGACCAGCTTGACCCGCTGCGCCTCACCCCCGGACAGCGTCGACGACTCCCGATCGAGGCTGAGGTAGCCGAGCCCGATGTCCACCATCGAGTCGAGAGTCTCCCGCAGCCCTTCGAGCATCGGCCCGACCGACGCGTCCTTCAGGCCGCGGATGAACTCGGCCAGGTCGCTGATCTGCATCCCCGAGCACTCGGCGATGCCGTAGCCGTCGATCCGTGCGGCCAGCGCCGCCTGGTTGAGCCGCGCGCCGTCGCACTCCGGGCAGACGGTCAGCTTCACCGCCCGATCCGCGAATGCTCGGATGTGACTCTGCATCGACTCGCGATCCTTCGCAAGGTATAGCCGCTTCACCTTCGTGACGAGTCCCTCGAAGGTGAGGTTGCTCCTGCCGATCCTCACCTTCATGGCCGGCTGGTTGAGGAACTGCTCCCACTGGTCGGCCGGATAGTCCGTCAGCGGCAGGTCCGGGTCGAACAACCCGGACTTCGCCATCAGTTGCCAGTACCACGTGTCGACGCCGAACCCGGGCACCTTGATCGCGTCCTGGTTGAGCGACCTGTCCCGGTCGACGAGTTCGTCGACGTCGATCTCGGTCGCCCTGCCGAGGCCCTCGCAAGTCGGGCACATGCCCTCGGCCCGGTTGAAGCTGAACGCGAACGGCGGCCCGGCGTACGGCGTACCGATCCGGCTGAAGAGGATCCGCAGCATCGTGTACGCGTCGGTCGCGGTGCCCACGGTGGAGCGGGCGTTCGCGCCGATCCGCTCCTGGTCCACGATGATCGCCGCGCTGAGGTTGCGCAGCGAGTCGACGTCCGGCCGGGCCAGGCTGGGCATGAAGTTCTGGATGAAGGCGGTGTAGGTCTCGTTGATCAGCCGCTGCGACTCTGCGGCGATGGTGTCGAAGACGAGGGACGACTTGCCGGAGCCGGAGACTCCGGTGAAGACCGTCAACCGTCGCTTCGGGATGTCGAGGGAGACGCCGCTGAGGTTGTTCTCGCGGGCTCCCCGGACCTGGATGACGTCGTGACTGTCGGCGGCTTCGTGGCCGGAATTGTCCGGCAGAATCGTGGCAGGCATACGTTCAATTTTCTCATTGACACCGGCGTTGAGACTTTGCCCGAGCTGCTCAGGCTGAGGGACGCGCCAAACGTCTCACTAGCGGTTGAAGCTAGCGGTGCACGCGTCCGCGAACGTCGTCGAGCAGCGACTGCAGCTTCCCGGCCAGCAGATCGCGTTCCCGGGGCGACAGCGACGAGACGAGGTCCGACTCCCGGGTGAGCACCTGGTCGACCGTCCTCTCGACCAGTTCGTGCCCGGCCTCGGTGAGGGAGACGACCACCGCCCGCGAGCCGTCGGTCTCCGTACGCCGAACGACCAGTCCGGCTTGTTCGGCACGGGCCACCCGCTGGGAGATCGCTCCGGCGGTGACCAGCGTGCGCTCGGCGAGCTTCCTCGTGCTCAGCTCGTACGGCGTACCGGCGCGGCGCAGCACACTCAGCAGGTCCAAGGTGGCGGGGTCCACGCCGAGCTCGGTGAGCAGGCGGCGCCTGTCGTCGGCGAAGAGCTTGGCCAGCCGCCACAGGGGAGTGACGATGCCGATCGAGTCCGTCGGCGTGCCCGGGCGCTCCCGCTGCCAGGCACTGGCGATCTCCGCGGCGGGATAAGGACTGGGCGCATCCAGGGGATACGCATCGGCCGGCTTCCCAGTCGGCCGCGTGGCCGGCTTCTTGGTCGGCTTCTTGGCTGGCACGGGACCCATGCTACGTTTAGAGCTAAACATTTAGACCTAAACGAGGAGTACGGCGTGTCCAGAACGATCGTGGTGACCGGTGGCGCGACGGGGATCGGCCGGGCCGTGGCCGAGCGGTTCCGTGCCGACGGCGAGACCGTCGTGATCACCGGCCGGCGACCCGAAGTACTCGAGAAGGCTGCGGCGGAGATCGGGGCGCGAGCGGTGGTGGGCGACGCCGCGGATCCTGTGCAGGTGGAGGCGTTGTTGCGTGAACTCCCCGACTCTGTCGACGTGCTGGTGAACAGTGCCGGAGGCAACACCGACTTCGCTTCTCCCGACGCCGAGGGCGATCTGGGACGGCTCAAGGACAACTGGCGAGCCAACTTCGACGCCAACGTGCTCACCGCAGTGTTGACGACGACCGCCCTTGCGCCAAGGCTCGCTGCGAATGGGGCGGTCGTGCACCTGGGCTCCATCGCGGGGGCGAGGGGAGCGGGGTCCTACGGTGCGGCGAAAGCAGCGCTCGCCACCTGGAACCAGGACATCGCCGCCGACCTTGGCGCTCGCGGGATCACCTCGAACGTGGTCGCGCCGGGGTTCACCGCCGAGACCGAGTTCTTCCAGGGCAGGTTGTCGGGAGAGCGGCGGCAGAGGTTGCTGGAGGCAACGATGACCAGGCGGGAAGGTGAGCCCGCCGACATCGCCGCGGCGATCCACTTCCTCGCCTCGCCGGCCGCCAGCCACATCACGGCCCAGGTCCTGCACGTCAACGGAGGCGCCCTCACCACCCGATAGACGAGCGCGTTGACAACGTGGGTCTGCGTCGGCTCCGACCGGCTTCGGTGAGAATGGCCCCATGCGTGCCACCGTCAAGGACGTCGCCAAGTTGGCCGGGGTGTCCCCGAAGACGGTGTCGAATGTCATCAACGGGGCCGTCTTCGTCCGGCCGGAGACCCGGGAACGGGTCGAGCAGGCGGTGCAGGAGCTGGACTACGTCCCGAACCTGAGCGCCCGCGGACTGCGCAACGGCCGCTCCGGGATGATCGGCCTGGCACTGCCCGACCTGCTGCGGCCGTACTCGGCGGAGATCACGCACTTGGTCGTCGAACTCGCCCACCAACGCGGATGGGGTGTCCAGATCGAGCAGACCGCCGCCCAGCCGGACCGCGAGTTCGAATTGCTCTCGAAGGCACGCGCCAACCTCGTGGACGGCCTGATCCTGAACCCGGTGAACCTCGACGACAGCGCGGTGACCACCGCCGGACCATTGCCGGCCGTGGTCCTGATCGGCGACGTCGACCAGGACCGGGTCAGCCAGGTCGCGATCGACAACGTCGGCGCGGCGCGCGAGATGACGAAGCACCTGCTCGACCAGGGTTTCCGCCGGATCGCGGTCGTCGGTACCCCGGAGATCCCGTGCGGATCGAGCGGCAGGGGTCGCGTCGGCGGCTCCACCGACGCCGCCGGTACTGCGGCCGCACGGCTGCGCACGATCGGGTACCGCGAAGCGCTCGAGGCTGCGGGCGTCCCGCACGACCCGGACCTCGAGATCGCGCTGGACCGGTGGAGTCCGGAGGGCGCCGCCATCGTGGTCGGCCGGTATCTGGAGACCCACGAACCTCCCGACGCGCTCTTCTGCTTCACCGACACGATCGCCTTCGGCGCGCTGTCGGCGCTGTGGTCGGCCGAGGTCGCAGTACCGCGGCAGTGTGCGGTCGCGGGGTTCGACAACATCGTGGACAGCCGGTTCACCGTGCCGCCGCTGACCACGATCGATTTCGACCGGCGCCACTTCGTCGAGGCGGCGCTGGACCTGCTGGCCGAACGGATGGCCGACAAGGACGCGAAGCCCCGCCGGGTCGTCGTACCGCACCGGATCATCTCTCGCGCCAGCACCGCTCGCTAGACCACCGAATCCCACAAGATTCAGCCAGATTCCGATCGAGCTCGAGGACGCCGCGCGAGTGGACGGCGCTCGTTTTCCTCCTTTTCCAAAGGCAGATCGTCAAGGGCATCGCGACTACCGGTTTCGGTGGGCAGTAGCGGAGCGGACAACAGTTCCGGCAGGCGGGATTCCCCCTACGATCCCTTGAAAACGTCGTTACTCTGAGCGAGGCTGCTGTGATCACTCCGTAGCAGTGAGGAGTACGGGGTGATGTGATTGCCACCTGGTCCGGCGCAGCGAGGTCGTTGCGCCGTACTGGCAGTTGTGCAGCAAACCAACCGTTCCTCGGGGGAACGAAAGGGAAAGGGGGATCTGTGTCATCGATGCAAAGGCTCGCCGAGCAGTGCCGTGGTGTGAGGAGTCACGGCACCTCGCGGCTCGGTCGGGCTTCGATCCAACCAGCGGTCTGTACCGGCATCCACGAGGTGAGCTCGTCGATCCCGTCCGGTCAGCCGCGTCGCGTGGCGGTCCTGAGACTGAGCAACGGTCTGACCACCACACTGCGTCTGGGAGACGGCGTTCAGGCGCCGGACCGGGGCGCGACAGTGTTCGTCCGGGGTGGCCGGGGGATGGGCGATCAGCCCGCCTCAGGTGGGGTCACCCTCGCGCCGAGCTTCCCGAGCTGAACAACCGGCGGTAGCGCACCGGCTGTACACCCGGCTGAATCAGTGGCTCGCCGGTCTCAGGTCAAACGCCGAGCTGAGACCGGCAAGCTCCTGGATCGCCACCGCACTCATGACTCCGGGATCGGGTCCGCCAGCGCGCGGACCTCGATCGGGGAGTACGGGGCCTCGGGCAGTCGCGAGGCCAGCTCCGTCGCGCGCTCCAGGCTGCACTCGAACAGGTAGTACCCGGCGAGCACCTCCTTGGATTCGGTGAACGGCCCGTCCGTCACCGCCGGCACCCCGTCGCGGACCTGCACGACCCGCGCCTTCTCCGTGGTCAACCCCGAGGAGCCGAGCAGCTCCCCGCTCGCGCGTGTCTCGTCCAGCACTGCCCGGTGGGCCGCATACACGGCCTCCATCCCGTCGGCCGCCAACGCCTTCCAGGTGTCGGCGTTCCCGTAGATCAGCAACATGTACTTCATCCGGTCTCCTCTGTCGGGTCTGACACCTGTGACGTCGGAGCGCCCCACCCCACCTCGACACACCTCGTCACTTCTTCGCCATGATGGCCTCCCGCCAGATCAGCTTGGCGATATTCGGCCGCACCTGCGTGGTGATCACGGCCATGGCCCGCCGCACGAACGCGTCGCGGTCCACCTGCGCCAGCATGCTCGCCGCAAGATCCTCCCGAGCCGTGAACAACCCGTCCGCCTGATCCTCCTGTACTTCGTACGCGGTGGGCGCGTGGTTGTCGAACAACCCCGACGGCCGCACGATCGTCCAGTCGAGCCCGCTGTCCCGCACCAGTCGCTCCATCCGCCGCATGTCGTCGTGCGTGGTCCTGGCCATCACCCGGTTCACCAGCGGGTCGAGCACGTTGTTGAAGAAGAACGCGTTGCTCGGACGCCACCCCGGCTCGAGAATCACCGAGCTCACGACCAGCAGCCGCTTCACCCCGCGCTCATGCATCGCACCGATGATGCTCCTGGCGGCCGTCGAGTAGACGCTTACCGGTTTCCGGCTCGGAGTACCGCCGACAACCGAGATGACCGCGTCGCTGCCGGCGACCGCAGTACTGACTGCGTCGGCATCGCCGACCTCTGCCTGGACCACGGTCAGCCCTGCTCGCGGCTGAACTCTCTCGGGTCGCCGGGCCGCGGCAACAACCTGGTGACCGGCGGCCAGAGCCTGCCCGACCAGAACGCGGCCGGTCGAACCAGCCGCGCCGAAGACGACGATGCGCATCTCACTCCCTCACTGTTCCCGGACGATCCGGTGACGTCCTTGACAGTGCCTGGGGGAGGCAACGATATTCAACGGTGATGAATAAATCCCGAGGACGGCCCAGAGGAAATCCGGCTACCAAAGAGCGCATCACCGAGGTGGCCTACGACCTGTTCCTGGAGCACGGCTACCGCGGTACGACGGTACGCAAGGTGGCTGCGGCGGCCGGGGTGGACTCCGCGTTGATCAGCTACCACTTCGGGTCGAAGCAGGGGCTGTTCGGTGAGGCGATGCAGTTCCGGTGCGGGACATCGCCGGCGATGGCCCGGGCGTTGCAGGGGGATCAGGACGGGTTCGCCGATCGGCTGCTCGAGGCGGTGCTCGAGATGTGGGCGGACACCCAGCCGTTGGCCGACCTCACCCGGATGGCGCCGCAGGACGCCGACGTGATGCAGGTGCTGCAGGAGTTCCTCGAACGCGAGGTGCTGGGGCGGATTGCTGAATTTCTTCGCGGGGCTGATGCCACCGACCGGGCCACCGCGGCTGTTGCTGTCATCGGTGGCCTGATCTTCACCCGCTACCTGAATCCGCTCCGGCCGACCGCGACGATGAGCGATGCCGACGTGCGGCGGATCCTTGCCCCCGCCCTGCGGGCGGCTTTGCGGCCGGCCCGCAGGACCCAGGCGGTTTCCGTGCTGCGGTGACGCGGGGATCAGGCCCAGGATCCGTTGCCGCCGGCCGGTTGGCGGATCGTGGTGTTGATCCGGTTGAACAGGTTGGTGAGGCCGATCATCAGCACGATCGCGGCCAGTTGCTGCTCGTCGAACTGCTCGGCCGCTTCGGCCCAGATCTCGTCCGTGACGGCGTCCGGCCGGTCGGCCAGCCGGGTCGCCGCCTCGGTGACCTTCAGTGCCGCCCGCTCGGCGTCGGTGAACAGGTCCGACTCGCGCCAGGCGACCACCTGGAAGAGCCGCGCGTCGGTCTCACCGTTCTTCCTGGCGGCCTGCAGCCCGAAGTCGACGCAAGCGCTGCAGCCGTTGATCTGACTGGCTCGCAGGTGCACCAGCTCCAGCGTCTCGGCCGGTACTCCGCCCTTCTGCACCGCTTTGTAGAGATTCTGGATGCCCGTCATCGCGTCGGGCAGCAGCATCGCGGGGTTCTTCATCCGTGCAGTCATCCGTGCTCCATTTGATCCGTTTGGTCAGTCACTTCCCTGACGGATCCGGGAGCGCGGATGTGACCGCGGATCGAAGATCGGCCTGCAACCGGACCTCGACCGGCACCGACGGATCGGAGTACTGGCCGGAGAGGCAGATCGGACCGGTGTAGGACTGCGCTTGGAGTTGACGGAAGATGGCGAACCAGTCGGACAGTCCCTCGCCGGCCTGGCCGAACCACGTCTTCCATCCGCCGTCGGCCTGGACGTACTTGGCGTTCTTGAGGTTGACGATGCCGAGGCGGTCCTTGACCAGGTCGAGCGTGACCGCGGGATCATCGCCGGCGAGCGCGTCGTGGGCGGCGTCCCAGACGACCTTGAACTCGCCGGGCAGCCCGTCCAGCAACTGCAGAACACCCAACGACGATGTGACGAACTTCCCGTGATGCGGCTGCACCCCGACCTGTACGCCGTACCGCTTCACGAGCGCGACTGCATCCTCCAGCTGTTGCCTGGTCCGCCGGACCGAGGCGGCATAACCGTCCACGCCGACCGGCGCCATGATCCGGATCATCGGTACGCCCGCCTTGGCGCACGCCGAGAACGCGCTCTCGGACAGATCACTGGCGATGCTGATCGGCTCGACTCCCTCGGCGCGAAGCCGGTCGGTGAACCTCGGCAGTTCGGACTCGGCAGTGGTGGGCGTGACGTAGGCCGTGTCCCGGACCGGGATCTCGGCACCCGTGAAGCCGAGGCCGGTGACGAGCTTGCCGAGCTCGTCACCGGGGAGTCCCGACCAAGGCTTGGTGAAGACGGACCAGGTGTAGGTCGACCGGGGTGGTGGGGTGGGGAAAGAATCAGACACTGTTCAGCGGCCTCCGAGCCCGCTCATGGTGATGCCTCTGACGAACCAGCGTTGGGTCAGGAAGAAGAGCACGATCAACGGCACGGTGGTGATCGTGGCGGCCATCAGCAGCAGGTTCCACTGGGTGCCGTTGGTGTCCTGGAACACCTGCAGCCCAACGGCCGCAGTACGGGTGGCGTCGCTGTTGGAGATCACCAGCGGCCAGAGCAGGTTGTTCCACTGGCCGATGAACTTGAACACGGCCAGCGTTGCGATCGCCGGTACTGCGAGTGGCACGATCACCCGGGTGAACGCCTGCCAGCGGTTCGCGCCATCCAGGCGAGCGGCCTCCTCATAGTCCTTCGGGATGCCCATGAAGAACTGCCGCAGCAGGAAGACTCCGAGCGCGGTGAACGCGTGCGGCAGGATCATCCCCGGCCACGTGTCGATCCCGTGCAGCTTCGCCACCAGGACGAACTGTGGGATCAGTGTCACCTGCGACGGGATCATCAGCGTGGCCAGGTAGATGCCGAACAACCAGGACCGGCCGGGGAAGTTCAGCCGGGCGAAGGCATACGCCGCCAGCGCGGCGGTCACCGTCTCCAGCAGCGTCGTACCGCCGGCGAAGATGATCGTGTTCAGCAGGTAGCGGCCCAGCGGCACGAGCTCGAAGGCCCGGGTGAGGTTCTCCGGGTGCCAGCTGCTCGGCCAGAACGATGGCCGCGCGGCCATCGACTCGGCGTCGGACTGGAACGCCACGAGCACCATCATGACGACCGGGACGAGCGTCAGGGCGGTGACGACGAAGCAGGCGAAGACGAGCAGCTTGCGGGTGGCGACGGGGTTCTTGAGCAGGGCAGTGCTCTTGAGTGAGGGGACGACGTCAGTTGTCATAGTGGACGAGCCTCCGCTGCAACACGAACTGGGCTGCGGTGATGACGACGATGAACGCGAACAGGACGAGCGACTGCGCCGCCGCGTAGCCCTGGTCGTAGTTCTCGAAGCCGGTGCGGTAGATGTACATGACGAGCGTGGTGGTGCGCGATCCCGGCCCGCCGTTCGTCATGATCAGCGCCTGGTCGAAGACCTGGAACGATCCGATGATCGAGGTGACCACGACGAAGAACAGCGCCGGCGACAACATCGGCAGGGTGACACTGCGGAAGCTCTGCCAGGCGGAGCTCCCGTCCACCTTCGCCGCCTCGTAGAGCTGCTGCGGGATCGCCTGCAGCCCGGCCAGGAACACCACCATCCCGAAGCCGAAGCTCTTCCACACGCTCATCGCGATCAAGGCCGGCATCGCCCAGTTGTCACTGATCAGCCAGGCCGGGCCGTTGATGCCGAAGACACCCAGTACGGCGTTCACCAGACCGTCGTGCGGGATGTAGAGCCAGATCCAGACGAACGCCACCGCCACCGTGATCGTTGCGTACGGCAACAGCAAGAGCGACCGGAAGACCGCGATCCGGCGTACGCCCTGGTTGAGCAGCAACGCCAGTCCGAGGCTGACGGCGATCGTCAGCGGCACACTCACGAAGGTGAAGTACGCCGTGTTGCCGAGCGCCGACCAGAATGTCGGGTCCGGCCCGAGCCGCGCGAAGTTCTTCAGCCCGGCGAAGGTCGGAGCGCTGAACAGATTCCAGTTGAGCAGCGAAATGACGCCCGCGGCGACCACCGGGCCCGCGGTGAAGATCAGGAACCCGATCAGGCTCGGCAGGATGAACAGCCAGGCAGCCCTCGTCTCCTTGTTGCGCCAGCGAGGCGTTGGACCGGGCGCCGTGGTCGCGCGGGGAGCGGTCCGCGCCGGCAGCGTGTCGACAGCCATCTCGTGCTCACCCCTTCCTGGCTTCGGCTTGGCGGATGTTGTCCTGGTGCTGCTTCATCAGTACGTCGAGGCGCGGCGTCAGGCCGTCGATCACCTCGGGCACCGTGACCTGGCCGAGGAACGTGCGCGGCAGGTCCTGACCGAGCAACTGCTTGACCTGGTTCCAGTTCGTCGTGACGTCGAACGGGTGGCCGCCGGCGACCTTGCCGGCCAGGATCTGCTGCACCACGCCGAGGTTGTCCGGCGGCGGCTTGAACGCGCTGCCGGCCGCCAGCCGGGCCGGGTTGTTCCGGCCGGCCTTGGCGTAGATGTCCAGGGCACCGGTGCTGGTCAGCGTCTTGAGCAGCTTCCACGCCAGGTCCAGGTCGTCGCCGTGCACCGCGGACGGAATCGCGAAGGACGAGCCCGACACTCGCGGCGTGCTCCCGGCCGCGCCGGCGGGGAACGGGACGACGTCCCAGTCGAACTTCGCCTTGCGGACGTTGACGACCTGCCACGGGCCGTTCTGCATGAAGGCGACGTTGCCCTCCATGAAGTTGGCCATCGAGCTCTCGGTGACCAGGTTGCTGATCGGCGGCGTCACCTGGTCCTTGACGAACAGGTCGATGACGAACTGGATCGCCTCCAGCGCTTCGGGACGGTTCAGCGTGCTGACCGTGCCCTCGTCGTTCATCACGTTGCCGCCCGCGCAGTAGATCCACGAGACCAGGTCGTCGATCGCGGGCGCGCAGGTGAAGCCGTACTGCTCCGGCGGCTTCGTCAGCTCCTTCGCCAGACCCCGGAAGGTCTCCCACGACATCGGCTCGGTCCGCGACGGCAGCGGGATGCCGGCCTTCGTCAGCAGCGTCTTGTTGTAGTACATGACGGTCGGCGCGACGTCGAAGCCGATCGCGTAGGTCTGGCCGTTGAAGGTCGAGATCTTCCGGATCGCGGGATAGAAGTCGTCGAGCTCGAAGTCGGGATCGGCGGCGATCAGGTCGTCGAGCGGCCGGTGCGCCCCGCGCGCCGCGTAGGTCGGGATCAGCGTTCCGTTCAGCGCGGTCACCAGGCCGGCCGTACCACTGACGAGTTGCAGGTCGAGCTTGGTCGGGTACGGGCCGGACGGGGTCAGGGTCGGGACCGACTCGACCTTCAGCTCGTTCTCGACGTACTTGCTGAAGTCGTCCCAGACCTTCCGTTCGGCCGGGCTGCTCGACCACATCGACCAGGTGGCCGCGCCGGCCGGGGTGGACGAACAGGCGGACAGTACTGCGGGTGAGGCCGCGGCGAGACCGGCCAGGCCGGTCAGTTTCAGCAAGCTGCGGCGGGACAGCCCTGACTGGGGCGGTGGGGTCGGGAAGGTATCAAGCTCTGATCGGGGCGGTGGGGCGGGAAGGGTTCCAGACGCCGTCATGGGCGACTCCTCAGCTGAAGAGCAGGTCGATCGACTCGGCGCGGATCCGCTCCTCGTCGACCTGCACGCCCAGACCGGGCGCGGTGGGGACCGTAGCGACGGCCTTGGTGATGGTCAGTCCCTCGACATAGAGGTCGGACAGGAGTTCCGGCCCGTTCAGCTCGGCTGGCAGTGCCAGCTCGAGCTGGCTGAACAGGTGCAGTGCGGCGGCGAACCCGATCCCGCAGTCCGTCAGACCGCTGGCGAGAATCTCGACGCCGCCGGAGAGCGCGACCTGAGCGGTCTTGAGCGCGTTCCGCAGACCGCCGGACTTGCAGATCTTCACGACCACCAGGTCCGCCGCCTCGAGCTGGATCGCCCGGGCCAGGTCCTGCGCGGTGAAACTGCCCTCGTCGATCGCGATGGGCAGGTCGATCAGGCCGCGCAACCGGTGCATCGCAAGCGTGTCGGTGCTCGGAACCGGTTGCTCGACGCAATGAATCGTGCGGACGTGCGAGGTCCGGTCGAGCAGCTGCTTGAGCGCGCTCGGACGATACGACTGGTTCGCGTCCAGCCACAGCGGCTTGGCCCCGGCGACCTCGGCCACGGCCTCGATCGCGGCGGCGTCGGAGTCCAGGTCTCCACCGATCTTCACCTTGTACGCCGCATAGTCCGACGACTGCTGGGCGTGCTCCCTGACCACGTCGGGCGCGCCGACCCCGATCGCCGAGCAGAGCGGGATCTCGTCGTAGAGCTTCCCGCCGAGCAAGGCATGCACCGGTACTCCGGCCAGCTTGCCCGCGGCATCGTGCATGGCCAGGTCCACCGCCGCCCGGGCGAACGGGAAGCCGTTCGACACCGACGGGCTCAACCGCTTGGTCGCGCGGCTGTGGAACAACTCGACGTCGAACGGGGTCAGCTCGAGCAGGATCGGCTCGAGGTGCCTCTTGATCACCACCGCCATGGTCTCGGCGGTCTCGTAGCTCCAGCTGGGGAGCGCTCTCTGTTCTCCCCAGCCAACTACTCCGTCCTCCGTGGTGACCTTCACGAAGACGACCGCTGCCGCTTGATCCGGCGCCTCGTCGGGCGAACCGACAGAGCCGCTGCCCAGCACGAACCGCCGCGCGAACGGCACCGCGACCGGGAACACCTCGACCGATCTGATCCTCGACATTCCTGCTCCTCCCAGACCTTCCGGGCCGCTCAGGCCGCGATCGACCAGACGGCCGGGTCGACGAAGCTCGGGCCGCGGACACCGTCGTCGAGCCACCTCAGGACGTCGCCGACCACGTAGCCGGCCAGCGCGAGGTGACCCTCGACCGTGTCGCCGGCTACGTGCGGGGTCAGCAGCAGGTTGCTCGCGGCCAGCACGTCCGGACCGAACTTCGGCGGCTCCGGGTCGTACACGTCGAGCGCTGCGAACAGCCGGCCGTCGAGGCAGTGCTCCAGCAGCGCCTGCTGATCGATGGCCGGCCCTCGGGAGGAGTTGACGACGATCGCGTGGTCCGGCAGTTGCTCGATCAGCTTGCGCGTCACCAGCCCGCGGGTCTCCGGAACGTCGGGAACATGGATCGAGATGAAACGGCACCGCAGAGCTTCCTCGAGCTCCACCGTCCGTACGCCGAGCTGGGCGGCCCGGTCGTCGCTGAGGTAGGGGTCGTAGACGACGACGTCGCAGCCGAAGGGCTTGAGCAGAGTGATCAGCGCGCGGGCGGTGGAGCTCGCGCCGAGGATGCCGACCGACTGACCGGCCAGCTCGCCACCGCGAAGGTGGCTCTGCTTCCAGCCACCCGCACGCAGCGCCTGGTCGAACTGGGGGAGCCGTCGCGCCAGCGTGAGCATCGAGGCCAGGCAGTACTCGCCGACCGACCACGCGATCCGCGGCCCGGCCGAGAAGACCGCAACGCCCTGTTCGAGGATGACCGGGTCGATCAGCTTCTTCACCGTGCCGGCCGCGTGGGCGACGACCTTCGGTCCGTTCCCATCGGCCCAGATCGCCTTGTCGAGGTGCGGCGTACCCCAACTCGTCAGCAGTACGTCGCTGCCGGCGGCCAGCCCGGCGACCACGTCCGGAGCCAGGTCGTCGCCGGCCCAGGTGACCTCGAACCGCTGCTCGAGCAGTTCCCGGGTCTCGGCGCTGCACACGTCGGCGGCTCGTTCGGGCGTCATCACCACTGCAAGCTTGGACAACCTGACTCCTCGGGCTGTTGTGGAACTGCCTTGTGCTCGAAGGTAAGGGCTTTCCGTTATGCTCGTCCAAGCCCATTTCCGCATCGACCGATACCGTGAGGGCATCGCATGGACCTCTCGCTCCAGCAACTCCGCGGCTTCGTCGCGGTCGCCGAGGAACAGCACTTCGGCCGCGCCGCCCAACAGCTCAACCTGACCCAGCCGCCGCTGACCCGTCAGATCCAGGGTCTGGAGCGCTCTCTGGGCGTCTCCCTGTTCGACCGGACCGGCAGGGGAGTGCGACTGACGGCGGCCGGCGACGTGTTCCTCGAGCACTGCCGCCGAGTGCTCGCCCTGCTCGACATCGCCCCGGAGGCCACCCGGCGCGCGGCCGACGGTCAGACCGGCACCCTGCGGATCGCCTTCACCGCGATCGGGGCTTACGCAGTACTGGCCGACTTCCTGACCATGGTGAGCAAGCGGACCCCGGCGGTGACGGCCGAGCTGACCGAACTCGTGAGCCCGGACCAGTTCGAGGCGCTGGCGAACCTGGAGATCGATCTCGGGCTCGTCCGGCCGCCGATCCCCGAGCAGTTCGACTCGGTGCTGGTGCACTCGGAGGACCTGGTGCTCGCAGTACCGGCTGATCACAAGCTCGCCGATGGCGAAGGGCCGGTGTCACTCGCGGACGTCACCGACGACTACATCGGCTACAGCCCGGAGGGCTCGCAGTACCTGCACGACATCTGTGCCGCGATGGTCGGCATGAACCGGTACGCCGTGAGTCAGTTGGCGTCGCAGGTGCCGACGATGCTCGCACTGGTCCGGGCCGGACTCGGGTGTGCGTTGATCCCGCGCTCGATCATGGCGATGGGCGTGCAGGGAGTCCGCTACCGCGAGCTGGACGCGGCCGACGCGCACTCGGTGACGTTGCACGCGTGCTGGAGTCCGGACAGCCCGAACCCGGCACTTCAACGCCTCGCCGACTCCCTGAAGCTGAACCCGCACCTCGACGCTTGACCTAGAGCCAGCTCTAACTCGTAGTGTCGCTGGTATGAGCACCCCACAACACAAGATCGGTTCGGGCTTCGGCCATGACAGCACCGCGGACGACGTCCTCCAGGGGATCGACCTGTCCGGCAAGCTCGCACTCGTCACCGGCGGCTACTCCGGCCTCGGCCTGGAGACCACCCGCGCCCTGGCGAAGGCCGGCGCCCACGTCGTCGTACCGGCGCGTCGGCCGGAGGCGGCCAAGGAAGCGCTGGCCGATATCGCCAACGTGGAGGTGGACGAGCTCGATCTGGCGGACCTGGAGAGCGTTCGCTCGTTCTCCGAGCGGTTTCTCGCCAGCGGGCGGACGATCGATCTGCAGATCGACAACGCGGCCGTGATGGCCTGCCCGGAGACCCGGGTCGGACCGGGCTGGGAGGCTCAGTTCGCGACGAATCACCTCGGCCACTTCGCGCTGGTGAACCGGCTGTGGCCGGCCATCGTCGACGGCGGCGCCCGGGTCGTCTCGGTGTCGTCGTCGGGACACCGCCGCTCGGACATCCGGTGGGACGACCTGCAGTTCTCCCAGGGCTACGACAAGTGGACCGCCTACGGCCAGGCCAAGACCGCGAACGCACTGTTCGCCGTGCAGTTGGATGCCTTGGGCAAGGACGCCGGGGTCCGCGCGTTCACGTTGCATCCGGGCGGCATCCTGACGCCGCTGCAGCGCCACCTGCCGCGCGAGGAGATGGTCGCGTTCGGCTGGATCGACGAGCAGGGCAACCCGCTGAACCCCGGCTTCAAGACGCCCGAACAGGGCGCGGCCACGCAGGTCTGGGCGGCGACCTCACCGCAGCTGGAAGGCGAAGGCGGCGTGTTCCTCGAGGACTGCGAGGTCGCCGAACTGTCCACGGACGACGCCCCGGGAGTCCGGCCGTACGCGGTCGATCCGGCATCGGCGGCACGGCTGTGGACCGTCTCGGCCGAGCTCACCGGCGTGAACGCGTTCGGGTAGTCTGACCGCACCAGTCGTCGAACGAGCCGAGGAGGTGGGACCGATTACCGCCAGCACAGGTCGGGCGCTCCCACCTCCCATCGGCTGACCGACGCCGACCGCGGGAGTGCCCACAGGTTTCGTTGAAGGGTTCCCGTGTCACTTCTCAGCACCTCCAGCATCGTCACCACGCTCCGCGCCGCCGGCTGTGTCTTCGCCGAGGACGAGGCCGAACTCCTGATCACCGCCGCACGTGACGAAGCCGAGCTCGCCGCCATGGTCGAGCAACGCGTCTCCGGTCTGCCCATCGAGCACGTGGTCGGGTGGGCCGAGTTCCATGGGCTCCGCATCGCGGTCGACCCGGGCGTCTTCGTGCCACGGCGGCGTACGTCGTACTTGGTGGACGAGGCCATCGCGCTGAGTCGGCCGGGCTCTGTCGTGGTGGACCTCTGCTGCGGGTCCGGCGCGCTGGGCGTGGCTGTCGCTTCTGCGCAGGAGGTCGAGCTGTACTCCGCTGACGTCGAGCCGGCGGCGGTTCATTGTGCGCGGCGCAATGTGGAGCCGCTCGGCGGCAAGGTCTTCGAGGGTGACCTCTTCGATCCGTTGCCCTCGGCCCTGCGAGGCCGCGTCGACATCCTCCTGTCGAACGTCCCCTACGTGCCGACCGACGAAGTACGGCTGCTCCCCGCCGAAGCACGCCTCCACGAACCTTTGGTGACGCTGGACGGCGGCTCCGACGGTCTCGACGTACTGCGTCGCGTCAGCGCTGCCGCGCCTGGTTGGCTGGCTCCGGGCGGTCACGTCCTGGTGGAGACCAGCGAACGCCAGGCACCGGTCGCCGCGGCGATCTTCGAGGGCGACGGTCTTGCTGCGCGGATCACTACGTCTGACGAGCTCTACGCAACTGTGGTGATAGCCAGCAAGCCCTGCCCGTGAACCCTTCTGCTCACTACGGTGCGTTCTATGGACGCCGTGGAGATCAGGACAGCGACAGCCGAGGACCTCGAGAGCGTGGTCGCCTCGAGCGCCGCGCTCTTCGCTGAAGACAGTGGCACCCGCGACCCGCTTCGCAACGCTGAATGGCCCGCGGCCCACGGTGCGAAGTGGGTCGCGGATCTCCTGGAGGATCCGGACGCGGTGGTGTTCGTTGCCTCCGACCCAGCGGTCGTCGGCCACCTGGTCGGGACGTTCTCCGCGCCCTCGGACATGTGGACCGTGGCGCGCGCCGAACTGGTCAGCATGTACGTCCGCGAGACGCGCCGCACCCAGGGCATCGGCACCCGCCTGGTCGACGCCTTCACCGAATGGGCCAAGGGCCGCGGCGCCGGCCGGCTCCATGTCACCGCCTACGCCACCAACAATTCAGCCCTGCACCTCTACCACTCCTGCGGCTTCACTCCGAACTCGATCATCCTCAACAAGGACCTTTGAGTCCTCGCCTCAAGCTCACCCGCGACGTCCTGCGCCCGGCGCGGACTCCGCGGAGAGGCGGCGGGCTTCGCGGCCGAGCTTGCGCCGGTGGTAGAGGATCTCGCCGGTGAAGATCGCCAACGCGGCCCAGATGAGCGCGAACCCGGCGAGGCGCTCGAGCGGCATCGGCTCGCCGAACACGAACACGCCGAGGATGAACTGCACCGACGGCGTGAGGTACTGCAACAACCCGAGGTACGTCAGCGGGATCCGCGTGGCCGCCCCGGCGAAGAACAGGAGCGGAACCGCCGTGGCCGGACCGGCGGCGATCAGGAGCACAGTCGTCGACCAACCGTCGTGCCCGAACGCCGCGCGGCCCATGAACTCCAGCCACACCAGATAGCCCAGCGCGACCGGCAGCCAAGCTACCGCCACCGCGGCCAGGCCGAGCGCGAGTCTCTGCGGCCGCCGCAGCCGCTCGCGAAAGAGCACCACCCCGATCACGACCGTGACCAGCGGGCTGATGAAGTACCCGAGCGACGTCTCCACCACCCGCTCGTGGTTGACGCCCCAGATGTAGAAGTACCAGTTGACCGCGATGACCACCGCGGCCGCGGCGAGAAACCGCAGCGCGGCGGGCCGCTGCCTCAGCGCGCGCCACCAGCCGGCGCGCGGACGGACCCAAAGCAGCAGCGCGATGATCCCGAGCGCCCACACGAACCGGTGGGCGAGCACCTCGACCGCGCCGGCGCCCTCGAGCAGCCGCCAGTACAGCGGCAGCAGCCCCCAGATCCCGTAGGCGGAGGCACCGAAGGGCAGGCCTCGGTTCAGTGACGCGTGACTGTCGGAGTCGGGCACCCCGGCGCGCGCGGGTAGGTGGGCGACCTGGTTCATGTCACTACGCGGTACTTGAGGTGCGTGACGCCGGGCGCCTCGACGGCACGGACCTGCTCGAGTTGCACCTCCGCGTCCCCGCGGCTGGGAAAGAGGCGGGCACCGTCGCCGAGCAACACCGGAACGACGTGGAGTTCAAGCTCGTCCAGCAGTCCCGCTGCCAGGTACTGCTGAGCGATGTGGCCGCCGCCCCAAAGCATGACGTCCTTTCCGCCGGCGGCCTCCTTTGCCTGTTCGAGCGCGGACTCGATTCCGTCGGTGACGAAGTGGAACGTGGTCCCTCCTTCCATCTCCACGGCATCACGCGGGTGATGGGTGACGACGAACACGGGGTAGTGGTAGGGCGGGTTGTCGCCCCACCAGCCCGTCCACTGCTCGTCACCCCAGGCGCCGCCGCCGATAGGGCCGAACATGTTCCGGCCCATCACCGCGGCGCCGATGTTCTCGCGTGCTTCCTCGACTATCCGTGCGCTCTCGTTCACCTCGCCCCCTTGCTCGCCGTGGGACTGGCGCCAGGCGGCCAGCGGAATCACCCAGTCGTGGAGCCGCTCGCCGCCCTCGCCGAGCGGGTTCTCCTCGCTCTGGTTCGGGCCGGCGACGAAACCGTCCAGCGAGATCGAGATATGACACCTCAGCTTGCTCATCGCGCCTCCTCAGTAGGCGGCCGCTGTGGCCGCGGAACCTTGATACCTAGAGCATGGATCGACAGATAGATGACGTCGTCGGTGAGTCACCACCTGTCTCGCCTGGAAGCCGCGACCGGCGTCAAGCTCATTCAGAAGGTCGGTCGTGGGATCCGATTGACCCCGGAAGGGCAACTCTTGGCCAACCGGGCCACCGAGATCATCGGACGGGTCGAAGCCGCGACCAACGAGCTGGAAGCGCAGGTCGGCTTGCAGGCCGGGCGGGTCCGCCTGGCCGCCAACGCGTCGGCGCTGAGCACGATCGCGCCCAAGGCCGCCGCCACGCTGGCCAAAGCACACCCAGGACTCGAGCTGAGCCTGATCGACCGGCACCCGGTCGAAGCGCTACAGATGCTGCGTCACGGCGAGATCGACGTCGCACTGATCTTCCGGTACGCCGACGCCCCGGTGGAGGAAGAGGGATTTCGCCTCGTCCACATCGGCGACGACCCGATCTACCTCATCAGTCGAACACCCGACGACAGCATTGCCAACCATCGCGACTCCGCCTGGATCGGCGGTTGCGAGCGGTGCCAGGAAGAGCTGACCATCGTGTGCCGGCAAGCAGGCTTCACCCCACGCATCGGATCACTCAGCGACGACATGGTCGTCGTGCAAGCCCTCGTCGCCGCCGGCGTAGGCGTCACGACCCTGCCCGGCCTTGCGCTCCAAGCCCACCGCCTACCCGACGTCCACACCACCGAAATACCCAACTACCGCCGACAGATCTACGCCGTCACCTACGGCGAGCCGCCAGACCCGCCCGCCACCATCGCCTTGATCCAAGCCATCCGGGATTCCGTCCGATAGCGGCGCTGATCAGACGCGACGGAGGACGTGGAGGAGGTAGTCGCGGCGGTTCAGCGGGTCGTGGTCTGTGCGCGGCCGGTCGGGGATTGGGCCGGTGACCGGTTGGTGGCGCTCGAAGGACGACTCGAGAACGCCCTCGCCGCGGGTCAGAGCGGGAAGTTGCTGCTCCAGCTCGTAGACCGCGGCCGCGGGGATTTCTCCTTCCAGGACAGAGGTTTCGGTGCCCAACGCCGGAACCTGCGGGATCGCGCGCAGCCGGGACAGAGCCGCCAGTACCGCGCGGACGGTGTCCGTCGGGATCTCCAGCTCGAAGCGGTGCATCGGCTCGTACACGGTCGTACCGGCCTGCTGGAGAGCCGTCATCAGGACCAGCGGGGTGAGGTTGCGGAAGTCCCCGGCCGTACTCGACATGCTCTTGTCGAAGACGGCGTGCGCATGGCTCTGGCGCGCCGAGTAGCCCGAGTGCGTCATCACCACGGTCGCGTCGGGAATCTGCCAACCGTGGATCCCTTGCTCGAGCGTCTCGTACACGGTCTCCTCGACCGCCTTGATGAACGCGTACGGCATGGAGCCCAGCTCGACCTCCAGGCTGAAACTCACGCCCGAGTTCACCGGAGCCGGCTCCACCCGCAGGCCGACCGTGGCCAGGAACGGGTTCCCGTCCTTCTTGTTGAACTCGACCGCCGCGCCGACGCCGTCCACCCGCTCGATGCAGATCGTCGTCGTCTCGCGGAAGGTGACGTCGATGCCGAAGTCGTCGGCGAGCGTGGTCTGGATGACCTCCTTCTGCACCTCGCCGTACAGCGACACGAAGGTCTCCTGCCGGATGTCGTCCTGGCGCAGGTTGATCAGCGGATCCTGTTCGGCCAACTGGGAGAGCGCGACCTGCAGATTCCCCTTGTCCGACGGCCGAGTCGGCGTGATCACCGTCTCCAGAGTCGGGGGAGCGAAGTACGCGCTCTCTCCCGCTCCGATTCTGTCTCCGCCCTCACCCTTCCCCGCCCCGCCGTTCCCAGGCTTCCCGGCAACGCCGGCGTCGGTTGGCTCGCCGGCCGCGCCGAGCTTGTCGCCGATGCGGATCTCGCCGAGGCCCCAGAGCTTGCCGATCTCGCCGGCGACCACCTCGGGGCGTGTCAGCACGGAGCCGTTGTCGAAGACGCTGACCGAGGTGACCTTGGCCTCCTTGCCGCCGTGGAACCGCAGCCGGTCCCGGGTCCGGATCGCGCCCGAGAACATCCGGACGAACGCGATCTTCTCGCCCGCCGGACCCCGCTCGACCTTGAAGACGGACCCGTCCACCGGGCCCTCGACATCGCCTTGCCCGGCCGGCAGCAGTTCCCGGATCCCCGCGATCAGCGCGTCCGTCCCGGCACCGGTGATCGCCGAGCCGAAGTACACCGGATGCACCAGCGCCTGCTGGGTCTGCTCCGCCAGCCGCGCCCGGAGTACGTCGTACGAGAGCGCTTTCTCGTTCTCCACGTACGTCGCCAGCATCTGGTCGTCCCGCTCAGCGAGCAGATTGAGCATGGCGAAGGTGAAGCCCGCGTCGTCCCGCCCGTACGGCGTGAACGCGGCGCCGGGCGTGCCGAGTCCGTCGGTCGACCCCATCGGGATGACCGCGGCCGATAGCCGGTCCGCGATGCTCGTCAGCAACGAGCAGTACTGCGCTCCGGCCCGGTCGAGCTTGTTCACGAAGATCAGCGTCGGGATACCGAGGCGCTGCAGGGTGCGCATGAGCACCCGGGTCTGCGCCTGGACACCCTCGACCGCCGAGATGACCAGCACCGCGCCGTCGAGCACGCTGAGCGCCCGCTCCACCTCGGCGATGAAATCCGGGTGACCGGGAGTGTCGATCAGGTTGACGGTGATGTCGTCGACGGCGAACGAGACGACCGCGGACTTGATCGTGATTCCGCGTTGCCGCTCCAGCGCCAGCGAGTCGGTCTGGGTGTTGCCGTCATCGACGCTGCCGACCTCGTCGATGACCCCGGCGGCGAAGAGGAGCCGCTCGGTCAGGCTGGTTTTACCGGCGTCTACATGCGCCAGGATCCCCAAGTTCAGTGTTCTCACGCAGCTTCATGTCCCTTGAACAGGTGGATGTGCCTTTCTGGGTCGACATGAAGTGAGGTCGCATGACTGCGCTCCTTGAGAACGTGAACGGCCGGTTCGGCCTGCTGGTGATCCGTCCGCGAGTACAGCAGAGAGCACGAACCGCGAGCAAACAGTTTTCTCCCGGTCGCGGTGGATTGAAGGGGTTGATGAGTCGGACTAGGGTCCGGTAGTTTCGTATGTGGACCACGGTCCGAATAGTGGATGGGACCCGGGAGGGAACTGATGGATCGTCTGGCGGGTGGCCGGATCGGCGTCGTGTTCGGGAGCCTGACGCCGCCCGAGGAGCTGGCTCGTGGAGCGGCGCTGGCGGAGGAACTCGGGTTCAACGACGTGGGTTCTCCGAGGATTGCTTCTTCACCGGGGGAGTGTCGGGCTTCTCGCGGGCGGGTTCGGCGGCGACTGCTGCCTTGCTCAACGGCTACGGCATAGAGCGGAGCCCAGAGCTCGAGTGGACGCTTGCCTTCTACCGGGTCGTCTGGTCGGCGATGGCCTTGCACTGGGAACACGAGGCCGCTGGCGACTGGTTCGTGCCACACCTGAATGCGATCAAGGCGGACCTGCCGCTCGTGAGGCTCAGTCGATGAGGGTGCCGATGTGTTCGCCGGAGCTGATCGCGGCCGCCGCGCCCTGGCGGTCGATGTCGAAGACGTGCAGCGGGAGCCGGTGGTCGCGGGCGAGGATGAACGCGCTCTGATCCATCACACCGAGGCCCTTGTCGATGACCTGCTGATAGCTGAGCCGGTCGAACCGCTGAGCGCCGGCGACCTTGTTCGGATCCGCGTCATACACCCCGTCGGCCCCGTTCTTCGCGACGAGCAACGCGTCGGCGCCGAGCTCGATCGCGCGCTGGACGGCGGGGTAGTCGGTCGTCGTGAACGGCTGCCCGTTCCCGCATCCGAGCAGGACGATCGAACCCTTCTCCAGGTGCCGGAGGGCTCGCAGGCGGATGTACGGCTCGGCCAGGTTGTCGATCGGGATGGCGGTCATCAGCCGCACCTCCTTCTCACCCATCGCCGCCAGCCGGCCGCGCAGCAGGACGGCGTTGATCACCGTGCCGAGCATGCCGATGTTGTCCGCCTCGACCCGGTCGATTCCCCAGTCCTCGGACTGGTTGCCGCGGAACACGTTCCCGCCGCCGACCACCACCGCCAGCTGTACTCCGGTTTCGCGCGCGGCGATCACCTCCCGGGCGAGATGCGTGAGGCTGTCGCTGTTGAAGCCGAACTGGGCTGATCCGGCGATGGATTGGCCTGACAACTTGAGCACCAGCCTGCGGTACATCGCTTCTCCTGTCGTTGGACTCGCCACATTCTGTCCGCAACCACGCGCGACGGCTCCCGATTAAAGTGCGCTCCCTGCACTGCGGCACTACGCGTCCGGGGTGATCACCTCGGTGAGGGAAAGGTAGGTGCGGTTGCTCGCGGCGGCGGCTCGTTGCTCCCGGCCGGTGGCTTCGATGTAGTTCTGACTGGTGGCGAGACTCGCGTGGCCGAGCAGCCGCATGATCTCCGACGCGGTGGCGCCGTCCTCGGCGAGCCTGGTGGCGAAGGTGTGGCGGAGCGCGTGCAGGTTCGCGCCGACCGGGACGCGGTCGTGCAACCCGGCCCAGCGGTAGCACGACTTCACCAGATACTCGAGGCCGCCGCGGCCGATCGGTTCACCGGTTCGGTCCAGTAGCAGCTTGGTGGACCGGCCGAACCTCTTGCTGGGAAAGCGGCGCGCGCAGGATTGGACGTACGACTCGATGATCCTCTCCATGATCGGCTCGACCGGGATCGAGCGGTCGCGGCTGCCTTTGCCGTGGATGTGGAGCCGCATCTCGCCGGGGCGGCCGGCCAGCGAATCGGCCGTCAGCGTGCGCATCTCGGCCGAGCGCAATCCGGCGACTAGCCCGAGCGCGATCACCAGCACGTCGCGCTCGGGCCAAGGGTCGCGCGCCTGTCTGGTGCCGTCGGCCGCGGAACGCAGGAGCTTCTCCGGAGTGTCCTCGCCACGGAGAGGCTTGGGGGAGAGGGGAGGGGTCTTGGGCCGGGCGACCGCTCCCATCGGGTTCCCCGCGAGTAGTCCATCGGATACGCAGAAGGTGAGGAACTGGTTCCACGTCGACCAGGCCCGGAGTACCGAACTCTTCGCGTGGTTGTCGGCGAAGGCCCCGAACGCGGCTCGCAGTACGGGTGCGGTCAGGTCTTCGACGTCGAGGGTCTCCGGGTCCTCGGACAGCAGCGCGGTGATGCCGGCCAGGTCGCGGCGATAGGCGTCGGTGGTGTGGGGGGAGTCTTTGCGGGGACGCCGGGCAGCGAAGAACGCCGATTGTGCTGCGAGAACCTTCATGGGGAACTTCTACCGGTCACCACCGACAGTTCCGGAGGTGTCTGACTCCCCCGCGTACCTTATTTGCATAAGGCAACTATTGCATCGGCCGAAGAGTCAGAACTGCTGCATAATGGTGATTATGCATGACAGAACGCCGGCCGCTCTCGGCGGCGAAGTCTACGCCGGACCCTCTGGGGGACACGTTCCAGGAGAAGCATCCACAGCGGCGGATTGAGAGTTTCCATGACGATCTTCGTACGGGCCGAGCTTACGACGCTTCCTGGCGCGCGGGACGGGTTCGTCACGCTGGCGAAGGCGCTGGCGGCCGCGACGGACGACGAGCCGGGGACGCTCAGATACGACTGGTACGTCGAGGCCGATCCGGTCCGGTTCGTCGTCATCGAAGAATACGCGGATTCGGCGGCGGCGTTCGCTCACAACGCTCACTGCGAGGAACTGCTCAGCCGCATCGGTGAGTTCGCCAAGATGACGCTCCTGCAGGTGCACGGACAACTCAGCCCGGAACTCGAGTCCTGGCTGGCATCCGTACCGATCGCCAGGACGTTTCCACCGCTGGGTTGACGCCTGTTCACCCCTCTCAGCGCCTCCTGTGCAAATGGCCGATAAGCGACATTATGTCAACTACTAGCCCGCGGGAGGACGACGCCCACGGCCTCGAGCTCGACTTCACCGACCTCGCCGGAAACCTCCAGCGCTTCGCTCAGCTCGTCCTCGCCGCCGCCGTTGCCGATTCCTGGCAGCGATCTGGGCAAGCTCTGACTATGCGGACGTAGATTCGTCCGCATTACGTGCCTACGATCGGCGGCATGATGACAAATGGCTACTCGATTCAGCCGTTGACTGCTCACACGTGGAACGCGTTCGCCGGCCTGGTGGAGCGGCACAACGGGATCTTCAGTGGGTGCTGGTGCATCTACTTCCACCCCGACTGTGCCGAGCGGGGGCAGGGTTACGAGGGAAACCGCGCGCTGAAGAAACGGCTGGTCGAGGCCGGACAGGCTCACGCGGCGCTGGTGATGGTTGGCGATGAGGCGATCGCGTGGGCGGAGTACGGCACTCCGGATGAGCTGCCGACCATCCATCACCGCAAGCAGTACCTCGCCGAGGCCGACGTCATTCCCGACTACCGCATCACATGCGTCTTCGTCGACAAGCGTCACCGCGGACAGGGCTACGCCAAGGTGGCTCTGGCCGGTGCGCTCGATCTGATTGCAGCGCAGGGTGGCGGTGTGGTCGAGGGATACCCGCACGAGACCGGTGAGAAGAGGATGAGCAACTCGTTCGTCTACAACGGCACACGCACGATGTACGAGCAAGCCGGCTTCGGGTTCGTTCGCTCCAAGGGGATGAAGAACACCGTCATGCGCCGCACGATCCAGC
The DNA here is from genome assembly GCF_042657745.1 of Kribbella qitaiheensis. Lineage (GTDB taxonomy): Bacteria > Actinomycetota > Actinomycetes > Propionibacteriales > Kribbellaceae > Kribbella > Kribbella qitaiheensis. Next base: position 84,709 of record NZ_JBHSKE010000059.1, read on the forward strand.
CGGCCTGAACCTGCCCAACCGCCCGACGCCGCTCACGTGGTTGGGGGTCATTACGTCGGAACCTAATTCGCAGGCTGTCCAGTACTAGTCTGCGTCCCGAACCGTTGGCTTCTCTCGTGCGCGAGCACCTCGCCACGCGGCCGAACCTCGGCGCCGGCGCCGGACCCGACAGTCCGTGTGGCTCTCCCCCAGCACCGTCGCAGGCCGGCACCTTCATCCGACACGGTCATGGATCGCCTCCGCGACCTCGGCGTCAACCTCCTCGGCGCCCGCAACCGTGCCATGATCCATCGCTCGCGGACATACATCTGGACGCCCTGCGATTGGCTCCAACACCGGGTTCGCTCCTGGCGCGCGCGAGATAGCCATGCTCTTTCGCTCTTTCATAGGAGTATGGGACACACCGGCAAATTCTCCTTCAGGTTACATTGAGGACGATATCCTTCAATTCAATCAGAGTTTCGATTCGATAGCTAGCCCGTGAGAAATCCTGCGCTTTTGTGAAGTCGTTGTAGACAATGGCACAGTCAATACCGGCCGCCACCGCCGAGTTCAACCCTCTGGATGAATCCTCTACAACCAGTGTCTCTTCTTTGGTGGCTCCGAGGCGCATTAAGCCGGTCAGGTATGGTTCCGGGTGCGGCTTGGTGAGCTTGTAGTCTTCGCGAACAAGGACGAAATCCATGAATTGTCTAACTTGGCGCTTTTCGTGGATAATTTCAAAATCCACACGTTTTGCAGTCGTCACGATGGCCATGCGGACGTATTTTGACAGCTCAGCAAGAGCGTCAACGACGCCCTCAATCTCAATGGCTTCTGTTCTAAGATATTCCTGATAGTAATCATTGCGAACCTTACGCCGCCTGCTGATGGTCTGTTCATCAATACCTGCCGCCCTGGCCTGGGCCCAGGTACCCAATCCCTGGCTCATGTCCCGGAGGTATTGATCCTTGTCCAAGGTCAAACCAATGTCCACCAGGGCGCGTTCTCCAGCTTTGTAATACCAGAATTCGGTATCCACCAGAACGCCATCATGATCGAAGAGTATGTACTTCTTCACTCTCTTGGTCCTTTCCTAGGAGAGAGGGCAGCGAGGCAGCATGCGAACCTGAGCGCGCGAATCTAGTGCACGGCCCAACGCTATACGAGTGAACTTGATACGCAGGCTGTCCAGTAAAGCCCGATGAACTCCTCACCGGCAGCAGCGAGTCACTCCCCCTACCGCGTCGCCGGGATGCTCCTGCTGCTGTACGCCCAGCCGCTGGTCAAGGTCGCCGTACCTATCTGCCCGCTCATGTCGAGTTGCGGACGCTCTGATCGCGTCACGACAAGGGGCAAGGACGTCCGACACGCCTCGATGTTGTCGAGCCGGATGTTGTCTCTGCGTCGCTGTTCCCAGTTGTCCCTGGTCAGTCGCCACCGGTTCAGCAGGGCGGGTTCGCCTTGCCGTGTGGCCCAGTCTGAACCATTGGGCTCGTAGCCGAGATCTCGCGAGATCGCGTTGGAGCCATGGTTGTCCACGAAGGCGTCGCTGCTCGCTTCCTTCGCCCCGAGCCCGTCGAACGCGAGGTGCAGGATCGCTGCTCGCATCTCATGTCCGAGCCCGCGGCCGCGCTGATCGTCGACCAGCCATGAGAAGCTCGTGACCGTGCCGAAGGTGGAGAAGTTGACCCCGATGAGGTCCTGCATCCCGACCGGGTGCCCATCCACGACGACCACGAAGTAGAGCCGCCAGGCGTCGGGCTCGACCTTCCCTCTGCCGCGCTAGATCGCCCGTAGCCACTCGGCCACGCGCACGTCCTACCTTCCGGGCTTGGTGGTGGCCGACGAGGTCAGCTGGTCCGGCGGAAGTCAGTGACGTCCGGAAGCTTTCGGAAGCCGGCCGAGGCATAGGCCGCTACGGCGCCGACGTTGCTGCTCGGTGTGCACACGGTCGCGCTGGACGCTCCCATCTCTCGCAGGGCGGCAGCCGCCGCCAGGGAGATGGCGGTCCCGTACCCGTGGCCGCGGTGATCCCGGTGGACACCCAATGGTTCTAGCAGGCCCGGCCGTCCGCGCCCGGCCGACCAGACCGTCACGACGGCGACCGCGGCCTCGTGCGCGTCGTAACCGACCAGGCACCGGGCCCGACTGTACGGCGAGGCCGCGGCCATCGTGTGCCAGCGCTCGAGGGTGAACGTCGAGTTGGGGAACACCGCTTGCTGCACGGCGACCCGTGCTGGGGCGGTGTGCGCGTCGGCGACCTCGACCCGGAGGTCGCAGTCCTCCACCTTGTCCGTGAGGTCACGGCGCAGCGGCGTCCACGGCTCGTCCGCGACCCAACCGCTCTGGCGCAGGAGTTCTCGAAACGCAGTGCCGGACCGGGCCTCGACATTCGCATTGCCGGCGGGCAGCACCCCACGCGCCGGGTCCGATAGATCGGCCAGAAGCTGGGCGGCGAACGGATCGTCTCGATCGACGCTTGGTGCGATGCCCATACGGATCAACCCCGCATCGTCCACGAGGCCAACGGCCAAGATCTGCCGATCACGACGCCACACCCGAACAGCCCTGGCCAGCGCCTTCGCGCCCAGGCTCCAATTCCACCCAAGGTCACCTGGATGAAGCTGGACTTGTCCGCCATCCTGCTGCCAGGACGCTACCGCCTCGGCGACCTCGTCCAACGAGGCAACAGTCGCGGTCTGCAGCGTGATCGACATGCGACGATCCAACTCCACACGCCGCGACGGCGCACATGGTTTTTCACCGCCCTGCTGCCCGACCCAAGAAGTGCGCCCAACATCCGTGGCGCTACGCCGGCCGACGCATCAGTGGCCTCTAGGCCGTGTCTGACGAGTCTGGTGGGCCAGCTGAGGATCGCGGTGAGGACGACACCGCCGCGGTAGGCCAAGGCGTGCTTGTCGTAGCGGCTGGCCAACCGCGCCAGTACCTCCGGTCAATCAGGTGGCAAACTCACTTCGTGAGGATCAGTCAGGCGAATGCGGACGACGTCGCAGACTTGGCCCGGCTGTTGTGGCTCGACACCCTTGATGAGGAACCAGCACAGCGGTCCGTTGACGCATTCGCAGCGGAGCTCGCGAAGTGGTGGGCCGGCCACCAGGACTCGCACCGAGCGTTCGTCGCTCGACTCCGCCGACCGGAGATCGTCGGCATGGCCTGGGTAGCGTTCGTGCCTCGCGTGCCGAGACCTGGAGCGACAAGTCGGCTATCCGCAGACATCCAGAGCGTCTTCGTCATGCCGAAGCAGCGAGGCCAGGGAATCGGCTCGGCGCTCGTGCAGGCTGCTTCGGAGCATGCGACACACCTCGGCTCCGTTCGCGTGACGGTCCACTCTGGTCGCAAGGCAGTGCCGGTGTACGAACGGCTGGGCTTCGAGTCGTCCCGACAGCTCCTACAGCGACCGCCGGACTAGCAGGTCGCACCTCGCGCAGCTCACATGTGCTCCGAGTGGCGCGGCGCCAACTGCGGTGTCTCCCGCACGTCAACCAGGTGTTCTGCACACTCGATCACTGGAATGTCGAAGGCCTATTGTCGGACAGCAGCAGTCAGCCGATCCTCGGCGATGTCTCTCGTAATTCGATTGTCCTGTCTTGTTACGGTGCCTGCATGTCTTCTGAGCGCCCCTACTGCCGCGGTCGACACCGGCCGCCTCGGGGATGTCGTCCCGCGCGGTTGCCGCGCTGCTGGACCGGCTCGAAGCGCTATCCGTCGAGTGTCACTCCATCATGGTCGTACGCCACGGTCACGTCGTCGCCGAAGGCTGGTGGGCGCCGTACTCGGCCGAACGCCCGCACCTTCTCTACTCGCTGACCAAATCGTTCACCTCGATCGCCGTGGGGCTCGCGATCGCCGACGGGCTGCTCTCGCTGGACGATCGGGTGGTGGACGTGTTGCCCGACCACGTTCCGGCCGACATCTCGGAGCAGGGACACCGCATCACCGTGCACCACCTGCTGTCCATGACGGCCGGGCACAGCACGGACAGCCTCGCCGAGGCCTGGCAGCTGGAACCGGACGATCTGGTGAAGGGCTTCCTGCGCGTACCGTTCACCGAACCTGAGGGAACCCGGCACACGTACGACAATGCGACCACTTTCATCCTGGCGCGGATGGTGGAACGGGTCACGGGCCGCGGCCTGCCGGAGCTGCTCGACGAGCGTCTGGTTAAGCCGATGGGCGTCGACCACGCCGAATGGGACCGGGTGGCGAGCGGTGCCGCCTTCGGATTCCACGGGCTGCACCTCACGACCGAGGCCGTCGCCGCCTTCGGCGAGTTGCTACTGCGCGGAGGCGTCTGGGGCGACCGCCAGCTCATCCCGCGTGAATGGGTGGAGCTCGCGACCAGACGGCATGTCGATACCCTGCAGCTCGAGGACGACTCTGCTAGCCCCGACTTTCTTTGCGGGTACGGCTACCAATTCTGGATGTCGCGTCACGGTTACCACGGCAACGGCGCCTTCGGCCAGCAATGCGTGGTCGTCCCGTCCCACGATCTCGTGGTCGTCGTGACCGCCGCCGTCGATCAGGGGCACGCACTGCCCAGTGTTTTTTGGGACTGCCTGTTGCCCGGCCTCGATGACGCGGGAAACGCCCAGGACGACGAGATGCTCGCCGATCGGCTGCGGCGGCTGTCATTCGCGCCGGTGCCGGGTTCGGCCGCCCCGGAGCGTTCCGTCAAGGCAATGCTCGACGCCTCCGCCGAGGATTCGGCTCTGCCAGACGGAACCACGGTGATCGTCGATCCCGTGGACGGTGGCTGGCTCGTGCGATTCGGGTCGTTCCTCAACGTCGAGGTCGGCCACGGCGAATGGCGGGAAAGTTCGCCGCTCGGCCGCCCTGTCGTCGCGACTGGAGCGTGGCAGGGCGACACGTTCGTCGCCGAGCTTTACGTCATCACCACCCCGCACCGGGTCCGGCTGGTGGTCGACGCCGACGCGGGGACAGCAGCGGCGACGTGGAGCACCGTGCCCCTGACCGGCCCGAGACTGGCGTTACATCTGCAGTCACCGCTGATGACACGGCCCGACGTCGCGTAGGTGATATTGGCTAGGCTCGCCTGCTCCTCTTGAAAGAAGTCCGCGAGGTGGTGTCGCATCGGGGCAACGGTGTTCGTAGAAGGGGTGAGCGGCTGCCCACGACGGCGGCCCAAACCACAGGAGATGAGCTGAGATGCAGTACTTGGTTTCCGTGATCGACGACAAGACCAACTCCGGCACCCCGGACGAGATGGTTGCCATCAACGCGTTCAACGACCGGATCGAGGCCGAGGGCCACTGGGTTTTCGCCGGCGGCCTCGCCTCGCCCAGCGCGGCCACTGTCATCGACAACCGGGGTGGGGAGCCGGTGTTCACCGACGGGCCGTTCGTGGAGTCGAAGGAGTATCTCGCCGGCTTCTGGGTGATGGAGGCTCCCGACCTCGACGTGGCGCTCAAGCTCGCCGCCGAGGGGTCGAAGGCCTGCAATCGGAAAGTCGAGGTGCGGCCATTCCTGGGCGACTGACCGACGTACAGGAAGCGATCACCCAGGCCCACCGCGAGGAATGGGCGCGGGTGGTCGCCGCTGTGACCAGGCGTTTCGGTGACCTCGACATCGCCGAGGACGCGACGGCCGAGGCGTTCGCCACCGCCGTCGAGCGGTGGGCGGCCGACGGCGTACCCCCCAATCCCGGTGGCTGGCTGACCACCACCGCCAACCACAAGGCCATCGACCGGCTCCGGCGCGAGAACAAGCGGGACGACAAGCAGAAGGAGGCTCGGATGCTGTACGACGACGACCCGCCCGAGCCTCTGGGCGCCATCGACGACGAGCGGCTCCGGCTGATCTTCACCTGCTGTCACCCGGCGCTCGCGATGGAGACCCGGATGGCGCTGACGCTGCGCATGGTCGGCGGTCTGACCGTGCCCGAGATCGCTCGTGCGTTCCTGGTGCAGGAGACCGCGATGGGCCAGCGGATCACCCGCGCGAAGGCCAAGATCAAGGCTGCTCGCATCCCTTATCGGGTGCCGTCCGCGGAGGATCTGCCGGCCCGCGTCTCTGGCGTACTCGCCGTCCTCTTTCTCGTCTTCAACGAGGGCTACCTGGCGACCAGCCCCGACACCGATCCCGTACGTCACGACCTCACCGCCGAGGCGATCCGGCTCACTCGCCTGATCCGTGCCCTCCTGCCGGAGGACGGTGAGGTGGCCGGGCTGCTGGCATTGATGCTCCTCACCGAGGCCCGCCGTGCCGCCCGGATCTCGGCGAGCGGCGAACTGATCACCCTCAAGGAGCAGGACCGTGGGGCCTGGGACGCCGCACTGGTCGCCGAGGGCCATCGACTGGTGCGCGAGCGCCTGGCCACCGGGGTGGCTCCGGGTCGTTATCAGGTCCTCGCAGCGATCAACGCCGTGCACACCTCCGCCCGCGACATCCGTGACACCGACTGGTCGCAGGTCGTCGCTCTCTACAACCAACTCGTCCGCCTCGACCCCTCACCGATCGTCGCCCTCAACCGGGCCATCGCGGTCGCCGAGCTTGACGGCCCGGAGGTGGCGCTGGCGGCCGTCGATCGTCTTGAGGACAGGTTGGCCGGCTATCACGCCTACCATGCGACACGCGCCGACCTGCTGCGCCGGCTTGGTCGCAGTCAGCAGTCGCGGGCGGCGTACGACAAGGCCATCGAGCTCGCGGGCAACACCGCCGAGACCGCCTACCTGACACGCCGTCGCGACCAGCTGGGTTCGTGCACCTAGTGGCAACCGGCTTCGTGGGCTGCCTTCTCGACCCTTGACCGGGGTGCCGCCCACTCGGCGTCGTCGCGATCCGAGGTCGTGCAGATTAATCGCGTTGCGTGGCAATCACCGTGCGCTTAGCGTTGCTCACCTCATGGCAGAGAGTCTGTGGCCGTGAGCCGGCAAATCGGAGATGGAACCTGATGACTTCTAACCTCAGCGCGCTGTGCTTCGATGCGAACGACCCGCACCGTCTCGCGGGCTTCTGGGCCGGCGTTCTGGGCTGGAAGACGGCCGACGACCCCCGAGGCGATGCCATCGCGCTGCTGCCGAACGACGACACCGGGTTCCGAATCCGCTTTCTTCCGACCCAGGAGGAGAAGTCCGGCCCGAACCAGATGCACTTCGATCTGACGAGCGCTTCCCTGGAGGGCCAGGAGCAGACGGTGGCGAGGGCGCTCGAACTCGGTGGCCGGCACATCGACATCGGTCAGCTTCCGGAGGAAGGTCAGGTGGTGCTCGCCGACCCCGAAGGCAACGAGTTCTGCGTCATCGAGCCGGGCAACAACTTCCTTGCCGACTGCGGATTCATCGGAGCGCTGTCGAGCGACGGATCGCAGCAGGTCGGGTACTTCTGGAGCGAAGCGCTGGGGTGGCCGTTGGTCTGGGACCAGGACCAGGAGACCGCGATTCGCTCACCGCACGGCGGTCCGAAGATCAGCTGGGGAGGTCCGCCGCTGAGACCGAGGACCGGGAAGAACCGGCTGCATTTCGACCTCACTCCCGGTGTCGACGGTGATCAGCAAGCGGAAGTCGACCGTCTCGTCTCTCTCGGGGCGACTCGACTCGACCTCGGCCAGGGCGAGGTCAGTTGGGTGGCGATGGCCGATCCCGACGGCAATGAGTTCTGCGTGTTGAACCCCCGCTAGCCCGGCCGCGCCGCTCCCCCAACGTCGGCTCGACTGACTTTGGCCTCAGTTCGCCAGGGCTTCGGCGATCATGCGGTGGCCTTGCTGTTCGAACGATTCGTCGTGGACCCGGTAAGCCCAGGCCGCAGTACTGATCGCTTCGCGGATCCGGTTGCGATGCCACGCTTCGGGCTGCCTTGGGTCTGCGCCGTATCCGTCCAGGAATGCCTGCTCGAGCTCTGGATCGGCGCGGAACTGTTGCGCACTGAGCCGGGCGAAATCCGTCAGGGCCGGCCGTAGATCGGCCCGCCCGAAGTCGATGACGCTCACCACGCCGTCGTACACGAGCCAGTTGCGCGGCTGCCAGTCGCCGTGGGTCGGCACGAGCGTGGTGGCCGGCGTCGGCCACGCCTCCACCTCCGCACGCAGCCGTGCCGCGATGTCCGGTGCGATTCGGTGCGGTTGGTCAAGCCACCAGAGAGTCCTCTCTCGTTCTCGCGCTTCGAAATCGGCGTCCTCGACGGCGAGCTGCTCGTGGAGCAACGCCAGCAACTCGCCTGCCTGGCGGTAGCTGTCCGGACGCCACTCGTGGTCACTCCCCTCGACCAACTCCCCTGGCAGGAAATGCGTGACGATCAGCTTGGCGTCCTCGTCGCCGTTCACCAGTCGCGGCGCCCGACCCGTCGTCGTCCACGGCCGGAGCCACTCGCGGTGCGCGCGCAACTCCCGCGCCAGGTGGCGATCGTTCTCGTCCCCCGCCTTGGCCCCGTAGCGACCACCGTCATACAGCAACTCGAGAACGGTGGTCCCCACCAATCCCCAACTGTGGTTCTTCACGACCTCGGCCCCCGGAAGCCACTCCCCCAGAAGCTCCCTCTGCCGCTGACTGAGCTGATCGATCCCGGAAGCCACCGAAGCAGGATAGCCATAAGTGTTCAGGTGGTGAGCAGTTTGTTTGGGAGGATGGGGGTATGCGCGCTGACCGGCTGGTTGCCACTCTGCTTTTGATGCAGGCCCGGGGCCGGGTGACGGCTTCCGAGTTGGCGGCTGAGCTGGAGATTTCGGTGGCGACGGCGCGGCGGGATCTCGAGGCGTTGTCGACGGCCGGTATCCCGGTCTATCCACAGCCGGGTCGGAACGGTGGCTGGTCGCTGCTCGGTGGCGCGCGGACCGATCTGAGCGGGTTGAATGCGACCGAGGCACAGGCGTTGTTCCTGCTCGTCGGACCTGCCGCGTCCGTCGCGCCGGAGGCGAAAGCCGCGCTGCGGAAGCTCGTACGGGCGTTGCCGGACACGTTCCGGGCGGATGCCGAGGCCGCGGCCGAGGCTGTCGTCATCGATCCCGCGCGCTGGGGTGAGCATGTCAGGGAACGGCCGGAGATGGTGCGGATCCTGCAGGACGCCGTGGTGCGACGCCTCAAGGTCCAGCTGCTGTACGCCGGCCGCGGGCGCCAGGTCAGCGAGCGGCTGATCGATCCCTTAGGACTCGTCGACAAGGACGACATCTGGTACCTGATCGCCGGCACCGAGAAAGGTCAGCGCACCTTCCGGGTCGAGCGAATCACCGAGGCGACGCTCACCGACCTTCCCGCCGAGCGACCGAAGGATTTCGACCTCTCCGCGGCTTGGGCCCGAGTGGTGGACGAGATGGAGCAGAACCGCTCCTTGCTGGCAGCAACCGTCCTGATGGAGGAACGGTTCGTCTGGGTGATGCAGGACCGGCTCGGCCGCCATTGCGAGGTGGTCGGCTCAGCCGACGACGGCCGGGTCGAACTGCGCGTGACAGCGCCGAACGCCCTCGACATCGCCCGGCACCTGGCCGGCTGGGGCGGCATGATCGAGGTGCTCGGTCCCCCGTCGGTCCGAGCCGAACTCGCCCGCCTGGGCCGGGAACTGGCCGAGCGCTACGGCAACGCGATCGTATGACGGTTGGGGTTCGGGTGGTGCCTGGGGGTCCGGGTGGTGAGAGATCCGCGGGATCGGGCCGGAAAGTCGCCGGGGATGGCCTTCCGGCGTGAGTAGGGTGCGGTGTTCGGTTGTGTCCCAGATCGAGTAACAGGAAGTCTTCGTGACCACTACGCCCCCTCAACCGCCCCAGAACCCGTACCCGGCGCAGCCCCCCGCCGAGGGATACGGTCCCCCGCCGGTCCAGCCCGGCCAGTTCCCGCAGTACGGGCCACCGCACGAGCAGCAGCCCAACTACGGTGAGCAGTACGCCGACCCGCAGTACGGCGGGCAGCAGCAGTTCCAGCAGCCTGGGCAGCAGTTCGCGCCGGGTCAGCAGGGTCAGTACCAGCAGCAAGGCACGTTCCCTCAGGATCACGCGGCGCAGGGTCAGTTCCCGCAGGGACAGTTCATGCCTGTTGCCCAGGACACGCTTCAGTGCCGGTTCTGTGGTGGGATGCCGGCCGTGCAGGCGACCGTCCGCGGTCACCAGGGCCTGATCATCCTGATGCGCTTCCTCAAGCTGGAAGGGCCGTTCTGCCGCACTTGTGGTGTCGCCACGATCCGCGACATGACCGCGAAGAGCATGTGGCAGGGCTGGTGGGGCATCGGCTCGATGATCGTCAACCCGATCATGATGCTGGTGAACCTCGGCACGTACTCGAAGTTCAAGAACCTGCCGGAGCCGGCTCCGGGTGCGCCCGGCCGGCCGATGGATCCAGGCAAACCGCTGTTCAAGCGCCCGGTGGTCCTCGGTCTGCTGCTCCCGATCGCGCTGATCGCCGCGATCGTGATCGGCAACCTGGGCAACCCGTCGTCAGCGGATGCCGGTGACTGCGTCCAGAACAAGGGCACGGTGGCCGACCCCAACGTGAAGGTGGTCGACTGCGGTTCCACCGACGCGGAGTTCAAGGTCCTCGGCAAGCTCAGCAGTACGGCGAACTCCGACGAGTGCGAGCAGTTCCCCGGCTACACGGTGGCCTACACCGAATCGCGCGGCTCGTCGGGGTACACGCTCTGCCTCGGACCGAACTGAGCCAACCCCGCTCTGACACAACCTTCCGGGCCGACGCGGGATGAGCCGGTCCGGAAGGTGCTCAGCGGTTGGCGGTGACTCGGGCGTAGTAGGCGCGGGCCTCTTGAGTGCGGCCCGCGCCGAGCACCCGCAATGCCTCGGCGAGATCGGGGTACTGCGCCTCAAGCAACTCGGCGGCACCTTGCAGGTCGGCGGCCGAGGCGACATCCCGGAGCAACGACTGGATGGCGACGACCGGGTCCCCCGGAGCCGGCGGCTCGGCGGGACTCCCCTGGTCCACGGTGAGCGTGGATCGCTGCGCGGCGCGGATGCCTTCCAGGCGGCGCTCCTGCTCGGCGGCCGGCAGGGCGTCCCAGCCGGACTCCCCCACCATCGCTTCCAGTTGGAGCAACCTCGACAGCACTGTCGGGTTGCTGATCTTTGCCCGCTGCCCCGACATCAGTTGGGACAGCATCGGCGCGGACAGGCCGAGCACCCCCGCGAGCTGCGCCTGCGAGAGGCCGAGCCGGCCCAGGAGGCGCCGGAAACGGTCGCCCAGCGGCTCGCCGTACCACTGCAGTTGCAGGTCGAGGTTCCGCGCGTGCGCATCGGTCACAACGCCTCCATGATTACTGTTTGCAAATTGCACATGCAAACGCTAGTTTGGTCGCAATGAAGCCTCAAGCTCCTGGAGACGCCATGATACGACGCCTCGCCGCCCTGGCCGCGGTATCCGCCCTGACCGCCGCATTCTCATTCGCGAACGCTCCCGCCGCCACCGCGGAAGGTGAGCTCTCGCCGGTGATGGTGGTGCTGGACTCGTCCGGCTCGATGACCGCGCGGGACGCCGGTGGCAGCGGCACCCGGATGGACGCGGCCAAGCGGGCCGTCACCTCGATGGTCGCCGGGCTGCCCGACCAGGCGCAGGTCGGCCTGACCATCTACGGCGCCGGGACGGGCTCGAGCGGCTCGGAGAAGGCGGCCGGCTGCAAGGACGTCCGCGTCGTCCAGCCGGTGGCAACCGTCAACAAGCCGGTGCTGACCAGAGCGGTGACCGCGGCGAAGGCCAGCGGCTACACCCCGATCGGCCATTCGCTGCGAGTCGCGGCTGCCCAACTGCCGAAGGAGGGGCAGCGGTCGATCGTGCTCGTCTCCGACGGCGAGGACACCTGCGCTCCCCCGCAACCCTGCGAGGTGGCGAAGGAGCTGCACAAGCAGGGTGTCGACCTCCACGTCCACGCGATCGGTTTCCGCGTCGACGCGAAGGCTCGCGCCCAGCTCGCCTGCATCGCACAGAACACCGGCGGCACCTATCACGACGCCTCGGACGCGGACTCGCTGCTCGGAGTACTGGGCCGGGTGACGGAGCGGGCGCTGCGACACTACGAGCCGACCGGCAAGCCGATCACCGGTACTGCGGACCCGTTCACGGCACCGACGATGACGCCCGGGCAGTACCTCGACACCCTCAACGCCGAGGAGGAGCGGTTCTACTCGGCCGAGCTGAAGACCGGCGACACGGCGTACTTCGCGGCCACGGCGGTCTTCCCCCGGGGCAACCCGCGTGACCTCGAGGTGGTCGACATCAGGATCACCGGTCCCGACGGCGCGGACTGCTACGAGTTCCAGCGCGAGCTCAACACCCGCGCGAGGGACGGTGGTTCGCTGACCACGATGCTGAGCTGGAACGGGACAGTCGCCGGCTCCTCGAAGCCCAAGGGCTGCAGCGTTCCCGGCAAGTACACCTTTCGGGTGACTCGCGATGCGCGTGGTGGCGGGGCCGATCGAGTGCCGGTGGAGCTGCAGTTGCGGGTCGAGCCGCCTGTGGCTGGGAGCAGAGGTGAGCAGGCGCAGACGAGCCTGGTGACCTTCGCGCAACCGCCTGCGGGTGCGGTGCGGCCCGTCCGCGGTGGCGGTTCCTTCAACGAGGCGACGACTCTCGACGGCTCCGGCCGGTACGGCGAGACGATCTACTACGGCGAGGAGCTGTTCTACCGGGTGAAGCTGGACTGGGGTCAGGGTCTGGCGTACAGGGTCACCTTCGCCGCTCGGCCGGACGGGGCGACCACGAACATCCGCACCGGCCTGTTCAGCCCGGTCCGGGCGGAGATCAAGTTCGACACAACCGCCTACACCGGGACGACGCAGATCCTGCCCTCCAGCGGGAAGCCGATCGCGACTCCGCGGGCGGTCTACCTGAACCGGAACGCGAACAACTCCGACTTCCGCAAGGCCAGCGTCGACGGCTGGTACTACATCATCGCGAAGCTCGGAGTGGCCAGCGGCGACGCCCCGGCCGGCGGAGTACCGGTGACGATCGACGTGGCGGTCGCGGGTGACAAGGTGGCCGGACCGGAGTACGGCACGTCGACGGGCGAGACGCCTTCCACTCCGACGCCAAGTGCCTCGTCAGAGCCGACGCCGTCGGGTTCGACCACGAACGAGGCCGGCGGCCAAGGCGACGACAACAAGGTCCAGCCGGTTGCGGACGAGTCCTCCTCGTCCCTGCCGTGGATCGCCGGCGGTGCCGTCCTGGTGCTCGCTCTCGCGATCGTCGCAGCGGCCCTGATCATCCGCAGCCGCAAGTCGTCAGCGCTGCAGCCGGTCAACGGACCCGGGTACGGCGGTCCCGGTCAGAACGGGCCCGGCTACAACGGACCTGGCTACAACGGACCTGGGGCGAACGGCCCGGGCTACAACCCGCCGCCGCAAAGCGGGCCTGGTCCGAACGGACCGCAGAACGGGCCGGGGCAGGGCTGGTCCTAGGCCTTGATCCATAGATAGGACGAACCTTGCTGACGGCACTCGACCCGGGTGCCGTCAGCAGTCGTTTCCTCCGCCCCCGCTTCTTGCCATCCACACGGATCCCGGACCTTGAGCTGCGCATTCGGAGAGCGCGTGACAGGCCCGGTCGGCACGGTCGACGGCGTCTCACTGACCGACACGCTAGGCGACACCTTCGACGGCGATCCCCCGCCTTCCTCATCCCCATCGAGCAACAACACCCCAACAACCCCAGCCACAACCAACCCCACAAGCCCGACACCACCCAGCACCAGGCGCCGCCGCGCCAGCCTCCCCGCCGCGTGCGACGCACCCGGCGACGTGGACTGCGGCGGCGTCGGCCTCGGCCTCGGCGGGGGCGTCAGACGATCCGCGGGTGGTGTTGCGGATGCTGCCGCGGGTTGCGTGGGCAGGTTGGTGTGGGGCGCGGGGAGGGGTGGGAGTTGGTCGAAGACTTCGATCAGTTCGCCGTCTGGGGTGTGGGCTGGGATTTGTAGCGCGGTGGCGAGGACAGGCGCCAGGGATTCGAGGGCGGCTTCGGCTGAGTCCGGGCGTCGGGCGGGATCGGACTGGATCAGGGATTCGACGACAGCCCAGACCGTGCTGGTCGTGTTCGAGCGCGAAGGTAGTGGGCCAGTCGCCGGAGGCTCCTCGCCCGTGAGGAGTTGCCAGGCGGTGACCCCGGCTGCGTAGAGGTCCTGCTTCGTGGACGGAGGTTCGCCTGCGAGGGCCTCGGGAGCTACGTAGCCGGGGGTGCCCACGACAGCGCCGTGCTGGGTGAGGCGTGGCTCCCCGAGGGACAGCGCGATGCCGAAGTCGCTGAGGCGGAGTACGGGAATGCCGGTACCGCTGGTCTCGAGCAGCAGGTTGGCGGGTTTCACGTCGCGGTGGACGAGGCCGGCCGCGTGGACCTGTTCGAGGGCGCGGAGGAGCTGGGCGAGAAGCTCGGCGGCGTAGCGCTCGGGCAGGGCACCGAAGTCGGCGACCAGGCTGCTCACCGAACCACCACCGACGAGGTCCATGGCGAGGAGCGCCTGGTCGTCGTCGGCCGCCCAGGCGTACGGGCTCAGCACGTTCGGGTGGTCGAGTCGCAGTCCTTGCTCGCGGACGAAACGGAGGAGGGCACCGGCGTGGCGCTGGCGCAGTACCTTCGCGGCGCAGAGGCGTTCCAGGCGGCGGTCCCACGCGCGCCAGACAGTACCGGTCCCGCCTGAACCGATCGGGTCGATCAGCTCGAACCGCCCGGCGAACACGTCTGGCACCAGCGGTCCTCCTCTCACCCGGCCCGCGGCATACCTTGCCAGCCCACGGGTCCCCGGGCGAGTTCACCCGCCGCGGGGTCCACCGGGTGAGAGAGGTTAGTTGTAGTAGCCGTCCACCGGGACGCGCGCCTCGTCGTACAGGTTCGGGCCTTCCTGTGGGACCGCGCGGAAGGGACCGCCGGGCTTGAGGGCGTTCAGCTGGTCGCCGGACAGTGCGTAGACGACGTGGCCCAGGCCGGAGCGTTCGATGGCGCCGGCGCACATGCCGCAGGGCTGGCAGCTCGTGTACATGGTCGTGCCGGCTGCCGTCTCCGGGTCCAGGTTGGCCGCGGCCCACTTGGCGAGCTTGAGCTCGGGATGGGCGCTGATGTCGTTGTCCGTGATCGAGGTGTTGTGGTCCTCGGCGATCACCGTGCCGTCGGGGCCGGCGAGTAGTGAGCCGAACGGCGGGTTGCCGGATTTGCGGGCCGTTGCCGCGAGCTCGATCGCTCGGCGTAGGAGGTCATCCCGTGCTGTCACTGCTGCTCCCATCATTGCTGTTTCCTGTGTTTCCAAGCGGCCGCGACGGTCGCGAGCGCCTGCCATGCATGTTCGGGTCGTTCGGTCTCGTCCGGGTCGCCAACGAAGGGATCCAGTACGACGGCCTCAGCGCCGAGCAGGCGCAGTTCGTCGAGGTCCCCCATCACCTGGTCGATCGAACCTTCACCGGCGACTCGTACGTCGTCAGCCAACGGCCTCTCCGTGAGGCGCAGCAGGATCCGTGGCGCGAATCCCGGCACCGGCCGGCCTTCCTCGTCCGCGAGGGCCTTCAGCCGATCGAGCGCGCCGCGCATCCAGTCGACCCGCTCGCGCAACGGATGCCACGCGTCGCCGTACCGGACCGTACGGCGGAGTCCAGCGTCGCCGCGTCCGCCGACCCAGATCGGGATGTCGCCGCTGCGGTAGTCGGCGTCGTTCTCCCACGCCTTCCGGATGTCGCGAAGAAGCTCGTCGGTGAGCTTCCCGCGGCGAGTGAAATCGACGCCGAGCGCCTCGAACTCCTGCCGCGCCCAGCCGACGCCCATACCCAGCACGAGCCGGCCGCCGCTCAGCTGATTGAGGTTGGCCGCCATCCGGGCCACCAGCAGCGGGTGCCGGTACGGCGCGATGAGCACGGTGGTCCCGAGGCGAATGGTGCCGGTGACTCCGGCGAGCCAGCTCAACGTGGTGAATGGCTCGTAGAAAGGCGCCGGGTACTGCTCCGCCACGTCGAGTGTCACCGCGACATGGTCGGACACCATCAGCAGGTCGTAGCCGAGTCCCTCCACCGTGCGGGCCCAGTCGCGGAGCCTGCCGGGGTCGGTTCCGGGGCCGAAGTTGGGGACGTTCACACCGATTTCCACGCCACTCAGGCTATCCAGCCGGAACACCCAGCTTGAAGAGATTCCTCGCCGAAAACCCGGTGTTCGGCCGTGGATTCCCCGGTATCTTGGCCGGATGACCGAGACTCTCGATCCGACCGACTGGGCCATCCTGGTCGAGGTCCAGCGCGACGGCCGGATCTCGCTGACCGAGCTCGGCCGCCGGGTGAACCTCAGCGCCTCGGCGACCACCGAGCGGGTGAAGCGGCTGGAGTCGATCGGCGTGATCAGCGGGTACCGCGCGGACGTGGACCTGACGAAGGTGGGATTCCCCGTCCTGGCCGTAGTACGGCTGAAGTATCCGGGGAACAAGCACGGCCCGCTGCACAAACTGCTGGAAGAGCGGTTCGAGATCCTCGAGTGCCTGCGGACCACGGGCGACGACTGCTACACGCTGAAGGTCGCCGCCGGGTCGATGGCGCATCTGGAGCACCTGGTAAACGAGCTGACCGAGTTCGGCAGCACCACGACGAACCTCGTCTACAGCGAGACCCAGCCGTACCGCGGACCGCAGGCGCCACCGCCGGAGCTTTGATGGAGGTCCTCGGCATCGAGGTCTCCCCCGCACTCCTTCAGCAGTGGGTCGAGTGGCTCGCGCCGGATCGGCAGCCGTTCTACCTGACCGCCAAGCAGATCGCGTCGTGGGGTCTGACGCAGGATGACGCCGAGCCTGACCGTCAGCAGCGGGACACCTATCGCTCGTACGGAGTCGATGGGCGACTGAGGTCTGTCTGGCTGGACGAGTCGACCTTCATGGACCTGCCTCGCAAGACCCGGGCCGGTCTGATCCGAGCGCAGGTCGTCCATGAGCGTGGGAGTGTGCCGACTGTCAGGGCGTGGCGCGAAGTGTTCGGGCCGGAGATCCGCCTGCAGGCCGACGGGCATCGCTTCGTCTGGTGGAAATCGCTGCTGCGCGACTCGGCCGCTGTCGTACTGCCTCGTGTCGTGAGCGAGGATCTCGGCCCGAGCCGCCACCGCGAAGTACCGGAGTCTGTTTGGGCGTCGGCTGGATCGCTCGTCCCGCGTGCTCGCGAACTGGCTGGCACGTTCGCCGGAGGCAGCGGGCCGAACTGCTTCGGCACGGTGATGGCGGCCGCGGGTGTCGAAGGAGCCGCCGACACCTGGATGCAGCGGGAGCCCTTCGACGAGTGGCTGGCGGACAGGACCACCCGCGGCGGGCGCGACGACGTGCCGGGCACTGTCCTCGTCTGGCGCGACGACAACCGCCTGGTCCAGCACGCGGCGATCACCATCGGCGCCGGCTGGACCCTTCACAAGCCGTCCCAGTCCTGGACGTCCCCGCGCAAGATCCGCACCGCCCCCGAAGTCCGCCGCTCCACCCGCACCCCCGGCTGGCACCTAACCCGCCACACCCTCCACCCCTGACACCACCCGCCCTAGGATCACTCCATGTCTGCCCGAGAGCCCGTCACCTTCGCGTCCGCCGGCCAACCTGTACTCCGGAGGTGGGTGGGCATCAGATGAGGATTTTGGTGACGGGTGGGTCCGGAGAGTTGGGGCGGGAGATCCGGCGGGTGGCGGGGCACGAGGTTGTTGCTGGGTACAACAGTGTGCCGGTGGAGGGTGGGGTGCGGATTGATGTGCGGCGGCGGGATGAGGTGGAGGCTGTTGTTCGGGAGGTGCGGCCGGACGCGATCATCCATACGGCCTATCTGCAGTCCGACTGGGTGACGACGGCCGACGGGGCCGCGAATGTGGCGATCGCGGCGCGTGGGATCCGGCTGGTGCACGTGTCGAGTGACGCCTTGTTCTCCGGAAAGGACAGCCCGTATGACGAGGAGGCGGTCCCGGATCCGATCACGCCGTACGGCGCTGCGAAGGCGGCCGCCGAGACCGCGGTGAAGGCGATCGACCCGAGCGCGGTGATCGCTCGTACTTCGCTGATCCTCGGTGGCGGGCGGATCGAGCGACAGGTGCGAGCGCTCGTCGAAGGTGGGCCGGGTGCGCTTTACACCGACAACATCCGGTGCCCGATCCACGTCAACGATCTCGCCAACGCACTGCTCGAACTCCTCGAGTCAGGTCATGCCGGGATCGCGCACGTAGGTGGAGCAGACGCGGTCAGCCGCCATGAGCTCGGCCAGTTGATCGCAGTCCACGAAGGACTCGATCCGACGAAGCTCCCTACCGGCTCGAACCCCTCGGACATCCGCCTGGACAGCACGAAAACCCAACGCCTCCTCAAAACCCCGCTTCGAGGAGTCCGAGAATTCCTCACCCCACCCGTTTAGCTGCGACGACGTGCCTACCTCGCCTGGCGGACACGCGTTCACCAAGATGGCCCGGTTCTTCGACTCCGCGAGAAGCCGCTGAGGCTCCAGCGTCGTCCGGTGCAGCCGTTCAAGCGGACGGCCACCACTCAGTAACCTCGCCGGCAGTTCGTCGGTCGGCCTCCGCCAGACGGCGCGCGACGGGGTCGGCCGCCTGACCAGCCCGGGCGGGCCGCCTGACGGTCCGGGCGAGCCGCGGTTGGTGAGTGCTGGCGGTCCGGACACCACGTCCGAGCACCGGACGAGCACCGCGCGAGCACCCGGCGAGCACCGAGGGAGCAGCGGCTCCAGGCGAGCAGCAGCGCGGGCGCCCGTCTCGCGGGCCGTCGTGGTGGGTCTGGACACCATCCGGGGACCTCGGACAGGAAGTAGCTTGTTCCAGGTCCCGCTTAGGTGTTCGGGGTCACCGCTCGTACCACTGCAGCCAGCTTCAACTACCCCGGCATCGTGATGCTCGGAGAACCCGTGTCGCCGACGATCGCGCCGGTGATCTACAGGCCGGTCGTGTGGCCGGGAGCCAGCTCCGGAGAGCGTGGGGGTCAGCGCCGGGGGTGGCGGGGGTGGGGTCAGGTCCAGGGGGCGGGGGTGGTGGGGTCCCAGATGGGGCGGACTTCTATGGCGCCGTAGCGGGCTGAGGGGTGGCGGGCGGCGTGGGCTACGGCTTCGTCCAGGGTGTCGCACTCGAGGATGCAGGTGCCGCCGATCAGTTCCTTGGTCTCGGCGAACGGGCCGTCGGTGATCGATACCTCGTCGCCTTCCTCCATCGGCCGGACCCGGACGGTCCGGGCGCTCGCGGGGGCGTGCAACCCGGTGCCGCCGTCCTTGAGGACTCCGCGCTCGAGCAGTTCCTCGGTCCAGCCCTCGCAACCGTTCGCGAAGGCGTCGTCGGGGACGAGCGAGACGTCGGCGCAGATCAGCAGCAGGAACTGCATGCTCACTCCTTCCTGTCGACCAGCCGGGCGCTGATCGGCGTACCGATCTCCACCGTGCGGCTGACCGTGCAGAGCCGGTCGTGCGACATCTTCAACGCCCGCGGCAGCGCCTCACGCGCCTTGTCGCCGTCCTCGCCCTCGGGGAAGCGGATGGTGAACTCGACCACGAGGTCCTCCATCCGGTTGCCCTGCTCGGGGTCGCGGAGCTTGTCGCCGCGGACCACCGCGCGGAACTCGGCCGGCTCAGCCCGGCGGCTGGTCACAGTGTCCACGTCGATCGCCGAGCAGACGCCGATCGAGGCCAGGAACAGCTCCACCGGGGTGAAGTCGGTGTCACTGCCGGACCCCACCGAGATGCTGCCGCCGCGCACGTTGCGCACCTCGTACTTGTTGTTGGCCGTGCGCTCGAACTGCACCTGGCGGAGAGAGTCGTCGCCCATGTTCATCACAATCTGTTGCCATCGGCAACGTAAAGGGTCAGCTTCAGAGGATCAGCTTGCGAGGTTGTTCAGGGCCTCGTCGACCGGGGTGTCGCCGGCGATCAGTTCGAGCGTGCGGCCGATCGAGGCGGGGTTGGAGCAGAGTCCGGCCAGCACGAGCGCCACGTCGTCGCGGCTGATCCGGCCGTAGCCGGTCTTGTCCTCGAGCCGCACCTTGCCCGTACCCGGGTCGTTGGTGAGCCCACCCGGCCGCACGATCGTCCAGTCCAGGTCCCGGGACCGCAGATCGTCCTCGGCCGCCTTCTTCGCCTGGAGGTAGATCGTGAACTGGTCGTTCGGGTCCAGGTCGCCGAAGTTGTCCGCGCCCATCGAGCTCACCTGCAGGTGCCGCCGTACTCCGGCCTGCCCGGCCGCCTCCGCCAGCAGCACAGCGGCGCCCTTGTCGACCGTCTCCTTCCGCTCGACCCCGCTGCCCGGGCCCGCGCCGGCGGAGAAGATCGCGACGTCAGCGCCGGACAGTACCGCGACGACCGAGTCGAGGTCGGCCTTCTCGAGATCCAGTACTGCGGCCTGGCCGCCCGCCGCGGCAATGTCGGCCTCGTGCGCGGGGTTCCGCACCAGGCCGACCACCTCATGCCCGTCAGCGGCCAGGATCTTCGTCAGCCGCAGGGCGATCTGTCCATGTCCACCAGCTATCACGACTCGCATGATCCCGAGCCTAGGTCACCACGCGTTCGATCGTGAGGGTCTAGTCGCCGGAGTGCCGCAGGATCGGGCGTAGGGCCTCGAGCACGGTTGCGTCCTCGATGGTGGAGGGGACGGGTTCGTCGCGGCCGTCGGCGATACCGCGCATGGTCTTGCGGAGGATCTTGCCCGATCTGGTCTTCGGCAGGGCCTCGACGACCGAGACCTCGCGGAAGGCCGCTACCGGGCCGATGTCTCGGCGTACGGCGGCGACCAGTTCCTCCCGCAAGGTCTCCGGGTCGATGGTGGCACCGGCCTTCAGTACGACGAGCCCGCGCGGCAGCTGTCCCTTGAGTGCGTCGTGGACCCCGATCACGGCGCACTCCGCGACCGCGGGATGTGCGGCGAGCACGGCCTCCATGCTCCCGGTGGACAGCCGGTGGCCGGCGACGTTGATGACGTCGTCGGTCCGCCCCATCACGAAGACGTAGCCGTCGGCATCGATGTAGCCGGAGTCACCCGTCAGGTAGTACCCGTCGTACCGGCTCAGGTAGTTGTCGATGTAGCGCTGGTCGTCGCCCCACAGCGTCGGCAGCGCACCCGGCGGCAGCGGCAGCTTGATCGCGATCGCCCCCTCCTCCCCCGCAGGCTGCTGAGCGCCCTCGGCGTCGAGGATCTGCACGTCCCACCCCGGCAGCGGCACGGTCGCCGACCCGGGCTTCACCGCCAGCGGCTCGAGCCCGCGCGGGTTGGCGACGATCGGCCAGCCGGTCTCCGTCTGCCACCAGTGGTCGACGACCGGTACGCCGAGCTTGTCGTGCGCCCAGTGGTACGTCTCCGGGTCGAGCCGTTCTCCGGCCAGGAAGAGCGTCTGGAACCGGCCGAGGTCGTACTTCGCGATTTCGCCGCCGTCGGGATCGACCTTCTTGATCGCGCGGAACGCCGTCGGAGCGGTGAAGAGCGCTTTCACGCCGTGCTGCGAGATCACCCGCCAGAACGCGCCGGCGTCCGGGGTACCGACCGGCTTTCCTTCGTAAAGAACTGTGGTCGCGCCGACGAGCAGGGGCGCGTAGACGATGTAGGAGTGGCCGACGACCCAGCCGACGTCGGAGGCGGTCCACCAGACGTCGCCCGGGCCGATGCCGTAGACCGCGCCCATCGTCCAAGCCAGCGCGACGGCGTGGCCGCCGTTGTCGCGGACGACGCCCTTCGGCTTCCCGGTCGTGCCGGAGGTGTAGAGGATGTACAGCGGATCCGTGGCGGCGACGGGCTCCGGCTCGACCGGCGTCACCCCGGAGATCGCGGTTTGCCAGTCGAGATCGCGCTCTCCGAGTTTCCCGGGCGCGATCTCGCGCTGCAGCAGCACGGTGCGGTCCGGCTGATGAGTCGCGAGCTCGAGGGCAGCGTCGATGATCGGCTTGTACTCGACCACCCGCGTCGGCTCGATCCCACAGGACGCCGCCACGATCACCTTCGGCGTCGCGTCGTCGATCCGGGCGGCCAGTTCCTTCGGCGCGAACCCGCCGAACACCACCGAGTGGATCGCCCCGAGCCGGGCGCAGGCGAGCATCGTGATGACGGCCTCGGGCACCATCGGCAGGTACACGATCACCCGGTCGCCCTTGCCGACCCCCAACTCCCTGAGCGCGCCCGCGAAGAGCGCGACCTCGCTCAGCAGCTCGCGGTACGTGTAGCTGCGCGTCGTCCCAGTGACCGGTGAGTCGTAGATCAGCGCCGTACGGTCGCCGTTGCCGGCCTCGACGTGCCGGTCGAGCGCGTTGTACGACGTGTTGAGCTCGCCGTCCGGGAACCACCGGTACAGCGGCGCGGCCGAATCGTCCAGCGCCCGGGCCGGTGGTCGCGTCCAGGAGATCGCGCCGGCCGCCTCCAGCCAGAAGCCCTCCGGATCCGCCAGGCTGCGGCGGTAGCTCTCGTCGTACGCACCCATCTGCCTGCCTCCGTCTCGCGATGAAGCCACCGGCAGTCTTACCCATCCTCGACCCCCGCAACAGCCCCACCACGCGAGCCACCCGGGTCTGAACCGGCATTCACCCCGAGCCACCGGTGGACGGTGGCTGTAAGGCGCGTGGCAGGGTTGAGGCATGACTGTGACTCGTGACGATGTGCAGCGCGCTGCCACGCGGATCGCCGGCCGGGTACGGCGTACGCCCGTGCTGCAGGTTTCGCCGACGCTGACGCTCAAGCTGGAACTCCTGCAGCACGTCGGGTCGTTCAAGCCGCGCGGCGCGTTCAACCGTTTGCTCTCGGCCAAAGAGCAGGGCCTGCTCACGGGCCAGGGCGTCGTCGCCGCTTCGGGTGGCAACGCCGGGCTCGCGGCCGCCTATGCCGCGCGCGAACTCGGCGTACCGGCGCGGATCTTCGTCCCGGTGAACGCGCCCGCCCCGAAGGTGGCCCGGCTGCGGACGCTCGAGGCGGACGTGGTGCAGGTCGGCAATGAATACGCCGAGGCGTACGAGGCCGCGGCGGTGGCGTGCGAGGAGTCCGGCGCCTTGCTGGTGCACGCCTTCGACCAGCCTGAGGTCGTGGCCGGGCAGGGCACGATCGGGCTGGAACTGCTCGAGGATCTCGACAACTTCGACACGGTGCTCGTCGCCGTCGGTGGAGGCGGGCTGATCGCCGGGATCGCCACCGCCATCGGTGATCGTGCACGGGTGGTGGCTGTCGAGCCCGAACTGGCTCCCACCCTGGCCCGGACGCTGGCGGCCGGCGAACGGGTCGACGTACAGGTGGGTGGGCTTGCGGCCGACTCGCTGGGTGCTCGCCGGCTGGGAGAGCTCGCGTTCGAGGCGGTCAAGGCCAACTCCGTCCAGTCGGTACTCGTCGACGAGGACGCCATCGTTGCTGCGCGCAACGAGTTGTGGCACGAGTACCACCTGGCGGTCGAGCACGGCGCGGCGGTGAGCTATGCGGCGTTGCTGAGTGGCGCCTACCAGCCGGCCGACGGCGAGCGGGTCGTCGCAATCATCTGTGGGGCGAACACAGATCCATCGACGCTCGGCTGACCTGGGTCAGCTGAGACGCAGCGTGATGAATGGGATGGTGTCTCCCGGCAGGACGTAGCGCTCGAACTCGACGAAGCCGTGCGACTCGGCGAACCGCAGCCCGTCGGTGTTGGACGCGAGGATGATGGTCTCGATCCCGTCGGCGTCGAGCTTCCTCGCCTCGGCCAGCTCGTGCTCGTAGAACTGCCCGCCGAGGCCCTGGCGGCGGTGGGCGGGGAGGATCCGGACGATCACCGTCGCCGCGGTCGTGTCGTCGTTCGGCGGGCGGACGGTCGAGCAGCCGACCAGTTCGTCGCCGGCGAAGGCGACGGCCAGACGGTTGCGCCGGACGCGTTCGCGGACCTCGTCGAGGGACAGCGGGTCCGTCGGGATGATCGTGTTGTGGACGTGGCGCCACTGTTCGAGGCTGGCGTCGTCACTCGGCTGTTCGATCCGCAGAGTCGGCACCGCGCAAGCGAACAACACCAACTCTAGTCAGTCAAACTCGTGGTGTGGCGGTGTGTTTCGGGCGGTCGTCGGCGAGGACCCAAGCGGCGAAGATGCCGGCCAGGCCGCCGAACAGGTGGCCCTGCCAGGAGATGCCGTCCTGCGGCAGCAAGCCGCTGAGCAGGGCGCTCCCCCAGACCAGGACGACGACCACGCCGATCAGCACCTGGCTGATCCGGCGGTTGAAGATGCCCCGCGTGATCAGGTAGGCGGCGTACCCGAAGACCAGTCCGCTGGCGCCGATCGTGATCGTGTTCGGCGGCGAGATCAGCCAGGTGCCGAAGCCGCCGAGGGTGACGATGATGGCGGTCACGGCGAACAGCCGCTTCGCCCCGCTGACCGCGATCAGCAGGCCCAGGGTGACCAGCGGCAGCGTGTTCGAGATGAGGTGCCCGAAGCCCATGTGCAGGAACGGCGCGGTGACGATGCCGAACAGGCCGTCCGGCTGGCGGGCGATGATCCCGTACTGATCGAGTTCGCCGTTCAGCGCGGTGTCGATGACCTCGCTCACCCACATCAGCCCGACGAGCAGGATCAGCAGCTTCACGCCGCTGCTGATCTTCGCGCCGTCCACGACGCTGCTGCCGCCGCGCCGCGCGGGAGTCGAGGAACTCATGTCTCAACCATGCCCGATCCGGCCAAACGACCCCGGCCGACCGGCGTTTCCCGGCGGCGTGTCAAGCGGCCGGACCGATGTCAATAGCTGCAACGACCGTGAGTGATGCCACTGTGGCCGTGCGTGTCGGGCCTGCGTCCGACACACTGGGAGGCCGGTCGCGAAACCGCCCGGCTCACACATCGCAATTCCGGAGGGGGATTCGCGTTGCCGATCGCCATCTATGTCCTGGGGCTCGCCATCTTCGCCCAGGGCACGTCCGAGCTGATGCTCGCGGGCCTGCTGCCCGAGCTCGCGACGGACCTGGAGGTGTCGATCCCGGCCGCCGGCCTGCTGATCTCCGCCTTCGCGATCGGCATGCTGCTCGGCGCTCCGATCCTGGCCGTGGTCACCCTGCGCTGGCCCCGGCGTACCTCGCTGCTCGTGTTCCTGGCGATCTTCGCGCTCACCCACGTCGCGGGCGCGCTCACGACGAGCTACGCCGTACTGCTCGCCACCCGTGTGGTCGGCGCCTTCGTGTACGCCGGGTTCTGGGCGGTGGCGGCCGTCACCGCGGTCGGGCTGGTCCCGGCGAACAGCCGGGCCCGGGCGATGAGCGTGGTCGCCAGCGGCCTGACCATCGCGACCATCGTCGGCCTCCCAGCAGGTACGGTGATCGGTCAGCACCTCGGCTGGCAAGCGGCGTTCTGGGCAGTGGCGTTGATGTCGGTCCTGGCGATGGCGGGAGTGCTCGCCACGATCCCGCCCGGACGTCCTGATCCCGGGACCGCGCCCCGGATTTTCTCCGAGCTCCGCGCGATGTGGAACCCCCGGCTGTGGTTGTCGTACTGCACCACCGCCCTCGTCACCGCCGCGATCCTGGTCATCTTCAGCTACTTCGCTCCCCTGCTGACCGAGACGACCGGTCTCCCGTCCGGTGCGGTCCCGGCCGTCCTCGCCCTGTACGGCGTGGGCTCGCTGATCGGGATCACCATCGGCGGGCGGAACGCCGACGCGACCCCGTTCCGGACGTTGTCGGTCGGGATCACCGGGGTGGTCGCCCTCTCGGCCGTACTGGCGATCTGGGCGTCGGTGCCGGTGGTCGCCATCGGCGCGATCTTCCTGCTCGGCGGTTTCGGGTTCGCCACCAACCCGGCGCTGAACGCCCGGGTGTTCAGCCTGGCCGAGGAGGCGCCGACGCTGGCGACCGCGGTCAACTTCTCGTCGTTCAACGTCGGCATCACCATCGGCCCCTGGCTCGGCGGCCTCGCCATCGACGCCGGCGCCGGCTACCGCGCGCTCGGCTGGATCGCCGTGGCGCTCGGACTGGTTGCCCTCGGCACCGTCGTCCTCGCCGCCCAGCTCCCGCTCCGCCGGACGGCGACGACCCATCCCACGAGGATCAGTTGACCGGGCCGCTCTGGTCGAGGTGGCTCGGGTCGAAGTCGGACTTGCGCTTGAAGACGTACTTGTTCAGCAGCCAGGTGATCGCCCAGAGGACGACGCCGATCACCATCAGCCAGCCGGCGATCTTGTAGTCGTCCGAGGCCCGGCCGGACAGCGGGCTGGCCAGGTAGACGCAGAGGATGCAGCCCAGGATCGGCAACGCGGTCGGCGCGTGGAAGTGCTTGTGCTCCACCTTGTCGCGGCGCAGGACGAGCACCGCGACGTTGACGATCGCGAACACGCACAGCAGCAGGAGGGCCGTCGTACCACCCAGGGCAGTGAGGTCGGCGTACCCGATCAGGAAGAACGCCAGCAGCGTGGTGAACAGGATCGCGACCCACGGAGTACGGCGCTTGTGCAGGATGCGGCCGAGCGGACCCGGCAGCACCTTCTCGTGCGACATGCCGTAGAGCAGGCGGCTGGCCATCAGCATGTTGATCAGCGCCGAGTTCGCCACCGCGAACATCGTGATCCACGCGAAGATCTGCAGCGGGAAGTCCGGCGCCCCGGCCTCGACCACCTTCAGCAGCGGGGTGGCGCCCTTGTTCAGCTCCTCCGGCGAGACGAGCGCGACGGCCGAGATCGCGACCAGCACGTAGATGACGCCGGTGATGGTCAGGCCGATCAGCATGATCTTCGGGAAGATCTTGACCGGGTCCTTCGTCTCCTCGGCCATGTTGACCGAGTCCTCGAAGCCGACCATCGCGAAGAACGCGAGCGCGGTCGCCGCGGTGACAGCACCGAACGGCGACTCGCCGTCCGGGGTGTTGAACTCGGTCAGCCGGGCGGTGTCGCCATCGCCGTTGGACAGCGCCCAGGCGCCGATCGCGATCACGATCAGCAGACCGGTCAGCTCGACCAGGGTCAGTACGACGTTCGCCTTGACGCTCTCGCCGACACCACGAAGGTTGACCAGGGCAATCAACGCCATGAACGCCAGCGCGGTGATCATCAGCACCGAGCCGCGGTCCGGGTCGATCTTCAGCGCCGAGAAGAAGTTCGCCGCGAACGCCTTCGAGGCGCTGGAGGCCGACGTCAGGCCCGAGCACATCACCGCGAAGGTGAGCAGGAAGGTGAGGAAGTGAATGCCGAACGCCTTGTGCGTGTAGACCGCGGCGCCACCGGCCTTCGGGTACTTCGTCACCAGCTCGAGGTAACTCGTTGCCGTCAGCATCGCCACGATGAAGGCGCACAGGAACGGCAGCCAGACAGCGCCACCCACCTCGCCCGCCACCTTGCCGGTCAGCGCGTAGACGCCGGTGCCGAGGATGTCGCCGACCACGAAGAGCAGGAGCAGTCCCGGGCCCATCACCCGTTTCAGCTCAGGACGGTCTTCGGTGGTCTTGGCCGCGATGTCGCTCATCCTGCCTCCCGGGATCGTCGAACCAGCAATCGATCACAGTCGTGGAGCACCGGCCCGGACCTGCGCCGCGCCCCGCCGAAGAAGGCTGACACCATGTCCGGGTGATGCATCTACGTCTCATCGTCCCACCGGATCGCACCACCCGCGTCCTGGACGCGCTCGTCGCCGACGATCGGGTGACCAGCGTCGTGATGCTGCCGGGTGCCGCGCACCGTCCGGCGGGCGACGTGATCGAGTGCGATGTCACCCGCGAGGCGACCTCGGACATCCTGACCTGGTTGAAGAAGCAAGGACTGTACGACGAGGGCTCCGTCGCGGTGACCGAGGTCGGCGCGGCTCCGTCCCGCAACGCCAGGGCCACCGAGAAGGCCGCTCCGGGCGCACCGGACGACGCGGTGATCTGGGACGCGGTGGTCGACCAGGCGTACAGCGAGACGACCGGATCATGGTCTTACTACACGTTTCTCACCCTCGCCACGATGATCGCGGCCGTTGCCGTCATCACCGATTCCGCCATCCTGGTGGTCGGCGCGATGGTGGTGGGTCCGGAGTTCGGCGTGGTCGCCGCGCTCGCGGTCGGCATCGCGCTGAAGGCCGGCCACCTGAGCGCGCGGTCGATCGCCTTGCTGTTCAAGGGTTTTCTGCTGGCGATCGCCCTGACTGTTCTCGCCGCCCTGCTCGCCCGGGCGGTCGGCTGGATCGACACGGCGGACGTGACTGCTGCCCGTCCGTTGACCGGGTTCATCTGGCGGCCGGACCGCTGGTCGGCCGTCGTCGCGGTCCTGGCGGGCTGCGCCGGTGTGCTGTCGCAGACGGCCGGTCGCTCGAACGCGCTGGTCGGTGTGTTCATCTCGGTCACCACGGTCCCGGCCGCCGGCGATCTCGCCCTGTCGATCGCGGTCTGGGCGCCGGAGCAGATCGCCGGATCGGCCGCGCAACTCGGCATCAACCTGGTCGGGATGACGATCGCCGGCGTGATCACCCTGCTCCTGCAGCGACAGATCTGGCGGCTCTACCTGCGGCACGGAACCAGGAGACGAGCTGGGGCGGGCGCGCGCGTTGAGGCTTGACCGGGCGTCCCCTGTCCGGTCCGCGCGCGCCCGGTGGTCCAGTCGTACCCAATTCAACGGAATCCGGCCACGGTCCGGGGTGACGTAGTCCGGACATGTCGCGAACACGACACCGTCGTCAGCGGACCGGGATCGCCCGGATCACCGTCTGGTCGACGGTACCGCCGGACGCGTCCGAAGCGGTGGCACGCAGTGACAACGCCGTGCCGGGCAGCACCGCCCAGGGCGGCACGATCGCTGTGTAGCCGTTCCTCGTCGGCACCGTCACGGCCCGGGTCCAGCGACCGCCATCGTCCGTGGAGTACCAGAGAGTGGCACCCGTGACTCGACTCGCGGTCGATCGCAGCAGATGCCCGACCTCCAGGTCGATCTGGAGCGGACGCCAGGCGGCAGCCCTGCCCAACCCATCGACCTTCGCGTCGTAGGAGATGCCCAGCAACGCCGGCGGCTGTCCGGTCGCCTTCGTCGGATCGGGCGGCGGTGCCGAGGTGAAGTTCCACGTCGTCCTGGCACTGCTCGAGCTCGGGAACACTGCTGGATCGAGCTCCCAGCTCTGCTCGAGCTTGAAAGTCCCACTCCCGTTGGGAATACCGAAGTAGCTCGAACCAGCGGCGACCTCATTGACGAGTACTCCGTTGCGGTACAACGCCAGCCGGCGGTTCTTCACCGCTGCCGCCACGGGCTTCCCGTGATGGAAGGCGTCTGCCACCCCGATGTCGACGAACAGGTACGTCGGAGTGTGCGAGGCCGCGAAGATCGTCGGGTGCACCGCGACCCCGAAGGTCCGTTCCACCCGGGCACCCGCAGGGAACGGCAGATTCTCCCGGTCGCACAGGTTCGTCGTACTGGCGGCTGTGACCGTGAGGCACTGGTTCCACTCAGCGCCCGGGTCGGCCGTCAGAAGTTCGACCTGCTTCGAAGGGACGCGGACCGTGCGGCGGTTCACCCAGCCGACCCCGGTCTCGGCGGTCGACCAGGCGCGTTCCACCCGTTGCGTGCCAGGCCCGGAGATGGTGCCGAAGGTGTTCTCGACCCGGGCCATCCTCTGCAGATCCCGGCGCTCGAGGCGTGGGGACAGCGGCAGTTCGAACCGGTCCTTCACAAAGAGCAGTTCGTAGACGTTCGGGTCTCCCGCGCGGACCGTTCCGACCGGCTCCAGCCGCCACCGGTTGGACGCCTCGAACGCGCCGGCGGGCGACACCGTGGTGGTCGGCTGGACGAAGATCGTGCCCGCGGCGATCTGGTCCGGAGTGAAGAACCAGAAGTCGCTGAGCCCACGGCTCTTGCTGTGGCGCGAGACACCGAGCGCGGACTCCGCCAGCGTCGTCTGCCGACCGGCCACAGTGGGCGCCCGCAGTACCTGGGCCTTCCGCGCGTCGATCACGTACGACGTATCGCGGGCCAGCGGGATCTCCGAGGAGCCGGCCAGGGCAAAGGTCTTCGGTCGATCACCATCGGCCGGCGTCTCCACGGCGGAGAGGATGCTCAGACGCCCCGGATCGAGCCGGGTCTTGGCCACGCCGTTGGCGTCGAGCGTGAGGTTGATCGAGCCGCCGGTGTCGTAGTTGAAGACCGTAGCCACGCCACCGGCATACGGAGCGCCGGAACGGTCGAGCACTCGCACGGACAGGTCGTAGCGTTCCGGTTCGTCGTACGCCCCGAAAGGCAGGTGAAGCAGCCGCTGCTGATCCGCGTCGAGCACCTCAACACTCCCCTGCCACGTTCCGTCAGGCAGCAGCCCTGGATCCACGGTCACCCTCGACGACGCCGTACCGCCGGCCGGGATGGTCAGCGTGGCAGGCTCGGCCA
The DNA here is from genome assembly GCF_042657745.1 of Kribbella qitaiheensis. Lineage (GTDB taxonomy): Bacteria > Actinomycetota > Actinomycetes > Propionibacteriales > Kribbellaceae > Kribbella > Kribbella qitaiheensis. Next base: position 114,870 of record NZ_JBHSKE010000059.1, read on the forward strand.
GTACTGCGTCAGCGGGTGCCTCGACGTTGGTGGCGCTCTTCTCGGCATCTACGAGGGAGATCGTCACCGGTGCCGTGCTGGAGTTCGTCAGGGTCAGCACCTGACTGCGCGCGGCCTTGTCCGGATAGCGCAGGTAGGCGAAGTCGAGCGACGCAAGATCGGCCGACACCTGGCCAGCGGTGGCCTGCTGGAGGTCGAGCACTCCACCGCCGTTGGTCCAGCCGTTGAAGACCTTCGTGGCGTCGGCCCGGGTGGTCAGGTCGGCCTTCAATTGCTTCCACGTGTGGTCCGGGTGCTGCTGCAGCATCAGCGCAGCCGCACCGGCGACCAGCGGAGTCGCCTGGGAGGTGCCGGACATCGCCACATAAAGGTTGCCGTCGCGGGCTCCTGCTCGCGCGCCGAGGAGGTTGACGCCGGGCGCTGACAGATTGGGCTTGAGGCGGTAGGTGCCGCGGGTCGGGCCCTCGCTGGAGAAGATCGCCTGCTTGCCCGCGGCATCGACCGCGCCGACCGTGAGCGCCGAGGCGGCAACGCCCGGGCTGCCGATCGTGTACGGGTTCGCCCCCAGGTTGCCGCGGTTCCCGGCAGCGGCGACGAACAGCGTGCCGGTCGTCGCGGAGAGCCTGTCGAGCGCCTCGGAGACGAGGTCGTCGCCGTCGGCGGGCGGCGAGCTGAGGCTGAGGTTGACCACGTCGGCGTCCTGCGCGGCGGCCCACTCCATCCCGGCGATCACCCAGGATTCCTGACCGAAACCGTCGCCGGCCAGCACCTTCCCGGAGATCAGGTCGACCTCCGGAGCGATACCCCGGCGCGCGCCGTCCGAGCCGGCGCCGCTGCCCGCGATGAGCGACGACACGTGGGTGCCGTGACCGTTGTCGTCGGCCGGGCTCGTGCTCCCGGTGAAGTCGGCCTCGGCGTCCACCTTGCCCGCCAGTGCCGGGTGACCGGAGTCGACGCCGGTATCGAGGACCGCGACCTTCACCCCACGCCCGCCCAGCCCGCGCTCCCAGGCGGCCGGCGCCTTCACCTGATCAAGGTAGGCGTCCCGCGGTGCTTCCGCGGCCCCGGATAAAGCGGTCGCGCTCAGCCGCCGATCGAGCCAGAATCTACCGGTGCCCGCCTGTCGTCCCGTAAGTCGTTCACCGAGTGCGGCCGCGCGCTCCTTCGGCAGCACCCCCGCGCTCGCCCCGAGGCTAGGCAGCTCGCGCTCGATCCGGACGGCGCCTGGAGCCAGGGACCGGGCGTCCGCTCGCACGATGACCGGGAGATCCGCCCGATGCGCGTCGTCGTACCCCATCTCCACCAGACCGGTCACGTCGAACAGCGCGGGGTCCAGCACCGACGGGACCAGCGGCTCGACGTCCTTCGGGATCACGCTCACCCGGCCCGCATCCCGGCGTACCGAGAACGCGCCACTGCCCGGTGTCCGCGGCTCGATCCGGACCGCGGGATCGCCCTTGGCGTCCGGGGCACCGAGCGTCACCTTGTCGCCGGTCAGCAGCGTGACGGTGCTTTCGGTGCCGTACTGCGATGTCGCCGCCGGGCTGCTGCCCTCAGGCATCGGAAGCGCTTGGGCAGGGGCAGCCGACAAGGCCAAAACGACAGTGGCACTGACGAGAGCACGAACTCTGGGCGGGGTCACTGTGCAGTGGTATCGAATCCAAGGCTGTCCGAGCTACGAGATAGCGTGACGGATGCCGGACATGTCGGGAATAGGCCAGGAGGTTGCGTGCTCGAATCCCTCGGAGTGACGCCCGCGGACGAAGAGGCGTACCGGGCCTTGCTGGCAGCGCCTGGCTGCTGCTTGGTCGACCTGGCCAAACGCCTCGGCCGCGACCTCGACGACCTGGCCGGGACCGTCGGGCGGCTCGAGCAGCTCGGTCTGCTGACCACCACCGCGGACCAGCCGATCCGGTTGCTGCCGACCCGGCCGGATGTGGCCGTCGACGCGCTCGTCGCTGTACGCCGGGCCGAGCTCGACCGAGTCCGCGCGGAGGCGCGGGTGATGTTGTCGGAGCTCCGAGCACAGGAGCAGCACCGCCCGGAGAACCTGGTTGAGGTGATCGTGGGGCAGGAGGCGATCGCCGCCAGGTTCGCGCAGCTCCTCAGCGGCACACAGGAACAGCTCCTGGTGCTGGACCGCCCGCCGTACGCCTCAAGGCCCGGGAAGTCCGACCCCACGGTGCGCGGGCTGCTCCGAGAGGGCGTCACCGTGCAGGGCATCTATTCCCCCGACTCGCTGGACGTTCCCGGGGGAATCGACGAGGCCTACAGCGCGGCCGATGCGGGCGAGACGTCGCGAGTACATCCGCAGCTGCCGATGAAGCTCGCCGTCTTCGACCGCAAGGTCGCGCTGCTCCCGCTGTCGGTGGATCAGCTCGTCGACAGCGCGCTCGTCGTCCACCCGTGTGCGTTGCTGGACGCGCTGATCGAGATGTTCTTCCTGCTCTGGGATCAGGCGGTTCCCGTCGTACCGGCCAGGATGGATCCGCTGGATGCCCGCCTGATGACGCTGCTCGCGGCCGGGTTCAAGGACGACGCCATCGCGCGGCAGCTCGCGCTCAGCAGCCGGACCGTCGGCCGCCGGGTCGCCGAACTGATGGAGACCCTCGGCGCCCGCACCCGCTTCCAAGCCGGCATCCACGCCCAGCGCCGCCGCCTCCTCGAAGACACCTGAGGTACGCGGATCCCGCGGAGAGGTCTGAGCCGGGTCGGGGCGATGTTTTCGGGGTCTGGTGTACCGAGCAACAGGGAGTGCTGGGATCGTCGCGGACATCCCAGGCGTGGAGTGCCTGCCGGGGCGGTGTGTGCGGCGACTACCTCCTGTCCGTCGGTACGCCGCGCGCCCTCGGGGTGGGTTTCGCCCCGGTGGGTGGTGGATTTCGCCTGGGCGGGTGGTCGTGATGCCAATTCGGGGCTGGCGCAGGCCAGTTGCTCGACCCCCGGCAGGTTGTTCGACCACGGGCAGGTTGTTCGACCACTGGCGGGTTGTTCGCCATGAGGATGCCCGCTGCCACCGCCCAGGCCGGCTGGCGGGTTTGGTCGGTGGCTCGTGGCTCCGCTGGCCGGTTGTTCGCTGGCTGGCGACTTGCTGGGCGCCAGCGGCCGCACAACCCGTCATCGGAAGGCCGATCGCCGGCCTGGGGGCCGACCGGGTGGGGCGATGCGGACCGCGGACACCTTCTGGGGGTGCGGCAGCCCGTGGTGGTGGGTTTGCGGGGATCGCGGACACCTTCTGGGGGTGCGTGACGGTCGGTGGCGGTGTTGTTGTGGGGACCTCGGACAAGAAGTGGGGACCTGGGACAGCTCATGTCGTGTTCGAGAGCCTGTTGCTTTTTGGGTGACGCGCCTGGGTAGGTCCTGGCTGGGGTCGGGTGGTGTTGGAAAGATCTGGGGATGGCGAAGACGTATCGGCCGGTGGATCGTGCGCAGGAGTTTTTGCTGCCGCCGTCGATGGTGGACTGGCTTGGCGATGATCATCTGGTGTGGTTCGTGATCGCGGCGGTGGAGCGGTTGGACACGGCGCGGTTTCATGCGGGGGCGAGGCTGGGTGGGGTGGGCCGGCGGGGTTACGACCCGGACATGTTGTTGACGTTGTTTGTGTAT
>NZ_JBHSKE010000060.1:0-96909 GCF_042657745.1 Kribbella qitaiheensis
AGCGGCTACAGGCACCGAGTCTGCCAGCGACCGACCCGATAACACCCATTAGGTAGTACTGCGTTCTCCGTGCGGCTCTAGCGTCTAGGTAGGTGTGGAGGTTGACGTGGCGAGCGACATCTACCTGTCGTTCGGTACAGCGGTACGGCGACCCGGCTGGGTCAGCCGGAGGCCCCGGCTCCCGGCGGGTTCTGGAGAGCCGGGGCCTTTCCCCTGGACGGTCAGTTGGAGGCGTTCGCAGGTGGCTTCGCCAGGGCCGCGTAGGCGGTGACCAGCTGGTCGGCGTCGCGATCCCAGTTCAGCTCGTCACCGGCCGCCCGTACTGCGCTCACGTACCCCGGGTAGTCCGCGATGACAGCACGAACCGCCGCCGCCAGGGACTCCGCGTTGCCCGGCTCGTACAAGGTGCCGAGGTGGTACTTCGTGATCATGGCCCGCAGCTCGGGCAGATCGGCGGCGACTACGGGGACACCGGCCCGGACCGCGTGGAAGAGCTTGTTCGGCAGGGCCAGCCGGTGGTTCTCGCAGGTGTTGGTCAGGGTGACCAGCGAGATCCCGGACTCCTGCAGGACCCGGTCCACCTCGTCGATCGAGGTCTCCGGCACCTTCTCGACGCCACCCAGGTCGAGCCGGTAGTTCGGGTCGACAGATCCCATCAGCAGGGTGCGGAACGGCGCCAGCAGGCGAGCAGCTCCGACGACAGTCGGCAGATCACGCCCGGCCCCGACCCGTCCCGCGTAGAGCAGACCAGCCGGTGTGTCAGGCAGTTCGGCCGGTGCCTCGGCCCGCGGGAAGGTGTTCCGGATGACGCGGACGTCGGACAGCCCTCGCTCCCGCAGCCGCTGCGCGATCCCGTCGCTGACGGTGAAGACGACCACGGCCTGCTGGGCGAGCGCGGTCTCGAAGCGACGACCACGGATCCGCCAGAGCGGAGTCGGCCGGCCGGGAAGAGCCCGGTCGAACCAGAGTTCGTGGCTGTCGTAGACGAGCTTCGCCGACCACTTCCCGGCGTACTCCGCGGCCAGTTCGAGGGTGTTGAAGTCGTGCGCGTGAACGACCTCGAACGGCTCGAACGTGGCCAGCTTGGCCGCGGCCGCGGTACGCCACTGCTTCTCGGTGCGCAGCCGATGCTCGGGCAGCAGCAGCCACCTGACCATCCGCTGGCCGAGCACCTTGATCCCCCGCCGTCCGTGTCCGACCGCCGGCCCGGTCCCGCCGCCCCGGAGGCCGGCTGAACGCGAAACGGACTCGACGCTCGCGCCGGCTCCCAGCTCACTGTGATCGGCCAGGAAAGCGTCCGGCACATCGCGACCGACCACGTGCACCGTGTGGCCGGCCGCGGTCAGCGCCGCCGCCTCCCGCAGGATGCGCGAGTCCCCGGCGATCGGGGACTGCGCCAGCATCAGGATCCGCATCTCACCATCCGCCGAGACTCGTCGGCCACCCAGCCTGCTTCATCGGCCACCGAGGAAGGGCAAAAGCGCCTCGACCGACTTGCCGCCGTCGTGCACTTCCCGGATGTACCGCGGTCCGGCGTCGGCGAGCTTGCGGGCTTCCTCGCGCTCGTCGATCAGCCGCTCGATCACCTCAGCCAGGTCGTCCGGGTTCGCCTCGACGATCGGCAGCTCCGTCGGCAGCAGGTCCCGGACGTGGTCCGCGACGTGCCCGACCGTGACCCGGCCCGCCGCCATCGACTCGCACGCGAAGACGCCGTACGAACCGAGCAGCAGCTGGTCGACCACGATGTCGACGTTCTTGATCAACTCGACCAGCTCCGTGTGCGGAACACCCTGGACCCGCTCGTACTTGATCACGCCCTTGGCATCGAGCGCGGTCAGCACCGGGTCGACGAACGCCGAACCCTTCAGCGCGCTCGCCGACGGCGCGTGCAGCACCACCGGCACCTCCCGATCCAGCACCGGCGCCGTCGACGCCAGCTGGTCCGGGTCCACCACGACCGGCAGCCACACGCTGTCCTCGACGTACTCGAGGAGGTCCGGCGTGGTGACGAAGCGGCTGCCCTCGTAGCCGACCAGATGCTGGCGGAGCAGGTCGTTGGCCGCCTGCAGCCTGATGGTCAGCTCGTCGGTCCGATCCGCGAACGGCGAGAACTGGTACTTCGCGCGGTGCCGGGCCGGGTCGCGGACCTCGGAGCCGTGGAAGATCAGGCCGTGCTTGATGTTGGACGCGTCGAGCATCGCCACGTCCTGCGCCCAGAGCTGGCCGGGCAGCTGACCGAACATCGGCCGGCCTGCCTCGAACAGCACGTGGGTCACGTTCTGCAGGACCCAGGAGGTCGTCTCGAGCTGCCAGCGCAGGTCGCTGCGGTACTGCTCGTACGTCCCGGTGCGGTGCACCTTGAAGTCGTACGTGCCGCTACCGGTGGTCAGCGACTCGGCCGCGATCTCCGGCACTTCGCGAGTCAGCGCGGTGGTCCACAGGTAGGCCTGCCCGGCGCTGTTGACCGGCCCGATCAGCAGCCGCCGCCCGACCGCGTCCGGAGTCGTGTCCGGAGTCGGCTCGAGATCACGGCCCAGCATCTCGGTGTAAAGCGTGCGCAGCTTGTCGGCCTGCCCACTCCACGCCGCCTCGCGCTGGAACACCGGGTCGGCGAGCCGTTCGCGGTACGTGTCGGGCCGGCTCAGCAGCAGCTTCGCCTGCTTGGCCAGATCCGCGCTGTTCCCGGCCTGGAAGACCTCGCCGATCCCGGTCCGGGTGACGAACTCCTTCATGCTGGCCATGTCGCTGACTAGCACCGGCAGACCGCCCAGGCTGTACTCGAACAGCTTGTTCGGCATCGCCATCTCGTGGTTGGGGGCGCGCAACATCGGGATGAGGCCGGCGTCCGCCGTGGCCAGGAACGCGCTCACGTTCTGCGGCGCGACCGGGTTGAGGTAGTGCACCCGGTCCTCGACCTCGAGCTCGGCCGCGAGGTCGCGCAGAGTGTCGACGACCGGCTGGATCGTGGACGGCACGCAGACCACGGCCAGGTGGACCCCCGGCATGTCCCGCAGCGCGCCGATCGCGGTCTCGATCCCCCGGACCGGAGTGATCCCGCCGCTGTAGACCAGCAGCGGCACGTCGGCGGGCAGCCGGACCTTGGCCCGGATGTCCCGCTCGATCTCGACCGTCTCGGGGAGGTCCGGCGTATTGAGGATGACCTCGGGCTTGCGCGGCAGCTTGTGCTCGCTCTGCAGCCGGTCCGCGATCGCCGAGCTGACGGTGATCACCCGGTCGGCGGCACCGATGTACTCCCGCTCGTGGTTCGCCCAGGCAGCGATGTACTTGCGCGTGCGAGCGCCGTACCGGGCGATGCCGGGCACGTACTCGTGCGCGTCGTAGATCACCTTCAGGTCCTTGCCACGCAGCTTCGCGCGGCCGGCCGCGCGGGCGGCCACCCCGATCACGTGCATGTCGTGCGCGTGCACCACGTCCGGCTCGAGCCGGTCGACCAGGTCGCCGAACGAGATCTCGAGGTCGATCGCCTCCGGGTGTACCCGGCGCCAGCGAGCCGGCCAGGTGATCCGGTGGTTCACACCGTCGTAAGCCCGCCAGGCGAACCGGAACGGCCGGTCCAGCCCCAGACCGACACCCTTGCGGACTTTGATGCCCTGCTGTGCCGTCTGCCAGCCGACCCGGCGGAGCAACCGACCGAAAACGCCGGCCTTGAACGCAAGGTCGCCGACCGCACCCGGCCGCTTGACCTTCATCGCGTGACCGGAGTCGGACTTGAGCTCCCGCAGGCCGGCCTGCACCCGCTGGCTCCGGGCCATCATGGCGCGGCGCGACGGGTAGCCGACCAGTGGCGGACGCCAGTTCCGCCGCCTGGTGCGCTTGAAGATCCTTTCCTCGCGCAGGGTGAACGGGACTGCCACCCGGACGACCATCGCGCCGTCGAGCATCTCCCGCGACCCTTCACCGGTCGAGATCCCGAGCACAGTCACCTGTACTCCGGCCTCGGTCAGCGCTGCGGCCTCTTTACGGACCCGGCTGTCGTTGGTGACCTCGTTCGCGACGAGCATCACCACCCGCAGATCTCCCGGGGACCTCGTCACAGACGCACCGACCTTCCGATCACGATCCGCCGGACACCCGCCCAGCGAGCTGGGTCGGTGCTGTCGCGACCGTCGACGAGGACCTTGATACCGGTCAGCTCGGCCGGGGTCAGTTCCTTGTACTCCGGGTGGTCGGCCTGCAGCACGGCGGCGTCGACCGCCTCACCCAGGTGGAACGGGGCGAAGCCGAGGCGCTGCAACTCCTCGTCGGTGTACATCGGGTCGTGCACGAACACCTCGGCGCCGCGCGCCTGCAGTGCCTCGACGGTCGGGAAGACCCCTGAGAAAGCCGTCTCCTTCACAGCTCCACGGTAGGCCGCGCCGAGTACGACCACCCGGGCGCCGGCCAGGTCGCCGTACGCGCCCTCGAGCAGACCGATGGTGTAGTCGGGCATGCCGAGGTTCGCCTCACGCGCGGCGCGGACGACGGTCGCCTCCGGGTCAGTCCACAGGTACAGCCGCGGGTAGACCGGGATGCAATGGCCGCCGACGGCGATGCCGGGCCGGTGGATGTGGCTGTACGGCTGCGAGTTCGACGCCTCGATCACCTGGTGCACGTCGATGCCGTTCGCGCCGGCGAACCGGGCGAACTGGTTCGCCAGGCCGATGTTGACGTCGCGGTAGGTGGTCTCCGCCAGCTTGGCCAGCTCGGCCGCCTCGGCCGAACCCAGGTCCCAGACGCCGTTGCCGCGCTCGAGGTCGGCCCGCTCGTCGAAGTCCAGCACGGCCTCGTAGAAGGAGATCGCCCGCTTGGCGCCTTCCTCGGACAGACCGCCGACCAGCTTGGGGTACTTGCGCAGGTCCGCGAAGACGCGGCCGGTCAGGACGCGCTCCGGCGAGAAGACCAGGTGGAAGTCCTGGCCCTCGACCAGGCCGGAGACCTCCTCGATCAGCGGCTTCCAGCGGTTCCGGGTGGTGCCGACCGGCAGCGTGGTCTCGTAGCTGACCAGGGTGCCCGGGGTCAGGTTCTCGGCCAGCGAACGGGTGGCGCTCTCCATCCAGCCGAACTCCGGCTCGCCGGTCTGCTCGTCCACGAACAGCGGTACGACGATGACGACGGCGTCGCTGCCGGGGATGGCGTCCGCGTAGTCGGTGGTGGCCCGCAGCCGGCCGTCGCCGACCGTCTCGGCCAGCAGCTCGGCCAGGTGGGCCTCACCCGGGAACGGCTCCTGTCCGGCGTTGACCTGGTCGACGGTGGCCTGGTTGATGTCGACGCCGACCACTTGGTGGCCCTTGGCCGCGAACTGGACCGCCAACGGCAGTCCGATCTTGCCTAAGGCAACTACTGCTACTCGCACGGGAACTCCACTAGGTATGGATCAGTCATCATCGGGGACCTCTGAGGCGCCGCTCCAGCGGGTGTTCGACGAACTTGTAGAGCAGCCAGGAGGCGAATATCGAGAGCACGAGAACACCGGCGTACCAGGTCAGGTTCGACCAGCCGACCGGACCCGCGAGGCCGTGGAACTCACGGATCGCGTAGAGGATCGTCGCGTGCACGAGGTAGAAGGAGTAGGACCACTGACCGAGCGCGACCAGCGGGCGGCTGCGTAGCAACGACCTGCCGCCGCGCATGTCCCGGGACGCGACCGCGAGGATCATCAGGCCGTACAGGACGGTCAGGATCTCCTTCTGGGTCAGCGCCATGGTGGTGGCGAACGGGACCGTCCGGTGCTCGCCGGAGTAGTACAGGGTGTAGATGCCGACGGCAAAGATCGCGAACGCCAGCCAGAACGGGAAGCGCGGCCGCCAGCCCGACCGCAGCGCGATGGCCAGGCCGATGCCGAAGATGAACGCGACCGAGTGCAGCACCGGCTGCGGCAGCACCGGCACGGTGTCCGGCCACTTGTACAACGCCAGCCGGTAGGCGCCGCCGAGCGCCACCACCACGACGCACATGACCAGGCCGCCGGCCGTCTTCAGCCGGACCGTGGCCCGCTGGAGGAAGGGGAAGAAGGCGTAGAAGAAGGCCTCCACCGACAGCGTCCACGACGCCGGGTTGCCGGAGTACAGGATCGTCGGGTCGTTCGACCAGCCGTGCAGCAGCACCACCGAGAGCAGCAGGATGCTGATGTCGAAAGGCTTGATCCAGCTCATCGCCGGGTCCGGGTGGATCCGGTAGAAGACGAACACCGCCGCCAGCAGGGCGACGGCATGCGCCGGCCAGATCCGGGCGAACCGGCGCCGGTAGAAGGTCCGGACCTTCGTCCCGGGCTGCGCCGACCAGGTCAGCACGAAGCCGGAGAGGACGAAGAAGAAGGTCACGCCGGAGGTGCCGAACTTGAGGAACTTGTAGATCGGCAGCGGCGCCAGGTTCGTCATGTGGTGCGTGAACACGAAGAACGCCGCCCACCAGCGCAGACCGGTGAGCGACTCGACCCTCGGCAACCGCTTCCGGGTGGTCGGCGGGGCGGCAGGATCCGCCGGCACCGTCGCCGGCGGCTCGTCATGAGCCAGCGGCGCGGGTGCGGCCCGGACCTGTCCCGCTTCCTTCTCCTCAGCGGCCTTCGTCATGTCGCTACCCCGCGAGGGCGGAGACGACGCGACCCGCCGCCTGGCCGTCGCCGTACGGCGCGGCCTGCTCGGCAGTGGGCATCGGCCGGACGGCCACCTCGGGGAGCTTGCTCAGGTCGGTGGTGAGGATGTTCCACCCGTCCTCGAGCGTCTCCGTCCACTCGGTCTCCGTGCGCAGCGTCGTACACGGGGTGCCGAGCAGGAAGGCCTCCTTCTGCAGGCCGCCTGAGTCCGTCACCACGCCGACCGAGCCGAGCACCGCCGCGACCATCTGCGGGTAGGCCAGCGGCTCGGCGGTGTGCAGCGAACCACCCGGACGCTCGAGCTTGATGCCGAACTCGGCACAGCGCGCGACCAGCCGCGGGTGGGCCAGCAGCAGCACCGGGGTGTCGAGCGAGGCCAGCCCATCGACGATCGCGGCCAGCTGCTCCGGGTCGTCGGTGTTGTCGGCCCGGTGGATGGTGGAGACCAGGTACTCGCCACGCTTCAGCCCGTCGGGCAGGTCGAGCGGCTCGCCCTTGACCGCGTCGCGGACCCGGAAGCAGACATCGGTCATGACGTCGCCGACCAGCCGGGCGCGGTCCTTCAGGCCCTCGTTGGCCAGGTGGTCCATCGCGACCTGGGTCGGTGCCAGCAGCAGGTCCGCCGCGTGGTCGGTGAGCACCCGGTTGTGCTCCTCCGGCATCGACCGGTTGAACGAGCGCAGGCCGGCCTCGAGGTGAGCCACCGGCAGGTGCATCTTCACCGCGGACAGCGTGCCGGCCAGGGTGGAGTTGGTGTCGCCGTAGACGAGCACCCAGTCCGGCCGGTGCTCGTCCAGCACCGCGTCCATCGCGGACAGCATCGCGCCGGTCTGGACGCCGTGACTGCCCGACCCGACGCCCAGGTGGACGTCGGGAGCGGGGATCTTCAGATCGGCGAAGAAGACGTCGGACATCTTGGCGTCGTAGTGCTGACCTGTGTGCACGATGACGTGCTGATGCTCGGTGGCGGCGAACGCCTCCGAGACCGGGGCGAGCTTCACGAACTGCGGGCGCGCCCCGACGACGCTCAGGACCTTCATGACTGCGCGGCTCCAGCACTCTCGGAGCCGAGCACGCCGTTCAGTGCGTCGTTCAGCCGGATCGACCTGCCGTCCTCGGCCGCGGACTGGATGACGGCCTCGGCGACGACGACCGTGGCCAGACCCTGCTGCAGGGTGACGATGTCGGTCTCCTTGCCCAGGATCGCGTCGCGGAACGCCTCGTGCTCGGCCCTCAGCGGCTCGGGCTTGGCGATCGCGTAGCGGATCATGTCGCCCTCGCTGACACCGCGGAAGTGCGCGACGTCGTCCCAGGCGGTCTGCACGGTGCCGTTGGCGTGGAACGACAGGTCGGCGAGCAGGGTGTCGGCGATGAAGGCGCCGCGCTCACCCGTGACGACGGTGAGGCGCTCCTTCATCGGGGACAGCCAGTTGACCAGGTGGCTGGACACGGTGCCGTCCTGCAGCATGCCGGTGACGGCGATCAGGTCCTCGTACTGCCGGCCGCTCTTGTGCGCGCTCTGCGCGGACACCGAGGCGAACGGCGACTGGGTCACCCACGCGGTCAGGTCGATGTCGTGGGTGGCCAGGTCGAGCACCACGCCGACGTCGGCGATCCGGGCCGGGAACGGGCCCTGGCGGCGGGTGGTGATCTGGTAGATCTCCCCGAGCTCGCCGGCCTCCAGCCGCACCCGCAGCGCCTGCAGCGCCGGGTTGTACCGCTCGATGTGGCCGACCGCGCCGATCACGCCGGCGGCCTCGAAGGCCTTGGCGATCTCCGCCGCCTCCGACGAGGAGCCGGCCAGCGGCTTCTCGATCATCGCGTGCACGCCGGCCTCGGCGAGCGTCTTGGCGATCTCGGTGTGGTACTGCGTCGGCACCGCGACCATGCAGTAGTCGATGCCGGCCTCGATCAGCTGCTCGACGTTCTCGTGCACCGGCAGGCCGTTGGCCACGCCGTGCTTGTCGCCACCCGGGTCCGCGACGGCGACCAGGTCGACGCCTTCCAGGGAACCGAGCACGCGGGCGTGGTGCCGGCCCATCATGCCCAGACCGATCAGTCCGGCTCGCAGGTTAGCCATCTCAGGCACCAGCCTTCGCGACAGTCGCGACCGCGGTCACGATGCGGTCGAGGTCTTCCTCGGACAGCGAGGGGTGGACGGGCAGCGAGAGCACCTCGGCCGCGGCCTTCTCGGTCTCCGGCAGGTCCAGCTCGCGCTTGAACGAGGGCAGCCGGTGGTTCGGAATCGGGTAGTAGACGCCGCAGCCGACGCCGTGCTCGTTGCGGAGCGCGTCGGCGAAGCCGTCGCGGTCCTCGGCCACCCGGATCGTGTACTGGTGGTAGACGTGCGTCGCCTCGGGCGCCACGGTCGGCACGGCCACGCCGCGCAGGTTCGCGTCCAGGAAGGTCGCATTCTCCTGCCGCTGCTTGGTCCAGCCGACCACCTTGGTGAGCTGCACCCGGCCGATGGCGGCGTGCAGGTCCGTCATCCGGTTGTTCACGCCGACCAGTTCGTTCTCGTACTGCTTGAGCATGCCCTGGTTGCGCAGCAGGCGCATCCGGCGCTCGATGTCGGCGTTCGCGACCGAGTTCATGCCGCCCTCACCGGACGTCATGTTCTTGGTCGGGTAGAGGCTGAACATGGCGAACTCGCCGAAGGTGCCGACCTGCTCGCCGTTCCAGGTCGCGCCGTGCGCCTGCGCGGCGTCCTCGAAGATCATCAGGCCGTGCTTGTCCGCGACGGCCTGCAGCTCGGTCATGTTCGCCGGGTGGCCGAACAGGTGCACCGGCATGATCGCCTTGGTCTTCTCGGTCACGGCGGCCTCGACGGCGGCCGGGCTGAGGCAGAAGTGGGTCGGCTCGATGTCGGCGAAGACCGGGGTCGCGCCGGTGAGGGCCACGCTGTTGGCGGTCGCCGCGAAGGTGAAGGACGGGACGATCACCTCGTCACCGGGGCCGATGCCCGCGGCCAGCAGGCCGAGGTGCAGACCCGAGGTGCCCGAGTTGGTCGCGACGCAGGCCCGGCCGGCGGCCAGCGCTGCGCCGAACTCCTGCTCGAACGAAGCGACCTCAGGACCCTGGGCGAGCATTCCGCTGCGCATCACACGGTCGACTGCCTCCCGCTCCTCCTCCCCGATGATCGGCTTCGCGGCCGGAATCGGCTGCACCATCAGTTCTCCTCCAGGTTTTCGTCGGCCGGCCGCAGCCGTCCATCGGTTTCGATGTACATCTCGCCCGAGCTCGGGCACTTCCACTCGCCGTCGCCCACGTCCAGCAACGGGACACCTGCCTTGCCGACCCACTTGATCCGGCGGGCCGGGACCCCGGCGACCAGCGCGAAGTCTGGCACGTCCTTGGTGACCACCGCTCCCGCGGCGACCGTGGCCCAGCGGCCGATGGTGACCGGCGCCACGCAGACCGAGCGGGCGCCGACCGCGCTGCCGTGGCGCAGCGTCACGCCGACGGCCTCCCAGTCGGAAGCGCTCTTCAGACTGCCGTCCGGGTTGATCGCGCGCGGGAACTGGTCGTTGGTCAGCACCACGGCCGGACCGATGAAGACGCCGTCCTCGAGCACGGCCGGCTCGTAGACCAGGGCGTCGTTCTGGATCTTGCAGTTGTTCCCGATCCGCACCCCGGTGCCGACGTACGCGCCGCGGCCGACGATGCAGTTGGTCCCGAGCACCGCGTTCTCGCGGATCTGGGAAAGGTTCCAGACAGACGATCCGTCGCCGATCACGGCGGTCTCGTCGACGTCAGCCGAAGCTGCGATCCGGGACGTCACACGTTCTCCTTCGAAGTCAGCCAATCGGTGAGTGCCTGGGCGGAGCGCCGCCCGTCGTGCAGTTCCGCCACGTAGCCGGGGCCCGCGGCGGCGCGCTCGGCGGCCGCGGCCCGGTCGGAGAGCAGGTCGGCGAGGACCGCGCCGAGCGAATCGGGATCCGCCTCGACGATCGGCACCTCGCGCCCGGTCAGACTACGCACCCGGTCGCGAACCACCGAACCGACGTACGAGACCACCACCCGGCCCGCCGCCAGCGCCTCGCAGGCGGCCACGCCGTACAGGCCCATCCGCAGTTGGTCGATCACGATGTCGGCCTCGCCGATCACGGCCGGCATCTGTTCGTGAGTGACGCCGCTGACCCGGCGGTAGTCGACCAAGCCCTGCTCTGCAAGCCCGGTCAGCACCTCGTCGATTCGCGCGGTGCCCTTCAGTTGCGGGTTCGACGGCACGTGAACGACGATCGGGCGGTCGCCCGAGAACAAAGGACGAGCCGCCCGCTGCCATGGCTCCGGATCTATCGCCACCGGTAACCAATGAGCGGTCGGTACGTCGTCCAGCAGGTCGACCGTGGAGACGAACACCGGAACCCCGGCGTCCTCCACAATCGCGGCGAACCGGGTGGCCTGCGCCTCCAGCCGGTCGGTCAGGTCGTCGCCCGGCTTGAAAGGCGACCAGCGCTCGCGCTCCGCGTGCCTGCTGGGCAGCCGGATGTCGGAGCCGTGGAAGACAAGCCCGGTGTTGATCCCGGACTCCACCAGCCGGTTGATCTCGCCGGACGCGTCCGGGACGCCGCGCGCGCCGAACAGCGGGCGCAGCGACTCGATCAGGACATGGGTATAGGAGCCCAGGACGTGCTGCTCCTGGGCCCGCTGCCACCGCGGCTGCCCGAACCATGACAGCGGTACGCCGTAGTCGTCGGCGAACTGGAACTGCCCTCGGCGGTGTACCGAGAACGACACGGCGTTCACCTCGGGAAGGGTGCGGGCCGACCGGGCCCAGGCGTACCCCTGGCCGGCCGAGTTGGTCGGGCCGACGAGCAGCCGGACCGGGTCGTTCGAGACCTGCGGGAAGGCAGGCAGTTGCGCATACGAGTAGCGCAGTCCCACCAGCCGTCGCCGGACCGCACCCGCGGTCCGGGCGACAGGGGCCGGCAGGTGGTCGCGAAGGGAGCGGGTGGCGGTCACAGCCACCGCACCGCGCCGCGCTGACCTGACTTCACCCATTCCCCGCCCCGACGAGCCGGTCCAGCTCACGACGAGCCGCGGGCAGCCCGAGCACCACCGGGGTGTCGGTCTGGCGCTGGCCGAGCTGCCAGCCGGCCCAGATCGAGCCGGCGTCCAGCGCGATCACGACGTCGGCCTGGTCGACGACCTTCATCACGTCCGGCCGGCTCTGCACCCGGGTCCAGTAGTTCTTGGACAGGTCGTTGCCGCGCCGGTTGGCCTTCAGCTTGCGGATCGGTGCCGCCTTCTTGATGGCCTTGGGCAACACCTTGCCGCCGGCCCGGCGCAAGCGGCGGTACCGCCACTGCACAGCCTTGACGACCCGCTTGGCGCCGGTCGGCCGCGGCTTCGCCGCCGCGGGCGCAGGCTTCGGCTCGGCGACAGCCTCCGGGGCGGGAGCCTTGGCGGCCTCGCTGACGTCGGCGGGAACGGCCTCGGCATCGGCGGCCGGCGTGGACACGCTGTCCGCCGGAACGGCGGGCGGCACGGTCTCGACCGGCATCTTGCCCGGGCCGATCAGCGTGAAGCTCTCGACCAGCCCGTCGACCGGCCCGGCCGGCGGAACCCACGCCACCACGTCGAGGCCGACGTCCGGGCGACCGCCCAGGTCGGCGCGGACGGTGTCGAAGTACGCCGGAGGGAGCCGGCGGGTGCTGAGCAGGACAACCTTCATGTCAGGCCACCGCCCCTACCAGCGCACCGAGCGCCTTGATCCGCGGATCCAGCTGCAGGTCGCGCCGGTAGCCGGCGCCGAACTCCCGGGCCTTCGCCCGGATGCCCTCGTCGGCGGTGCGCGCCGCGCGGGCCGCCTCCACCAGTGCCTCGGCGATCGACTCGGGTTCCAGATCCTTCACCGGGAACCAGAGCGGATGCCCGCGCAGTACGTCGGACGCCGCGTTCACCGGGTCGTGCGCCGAGACGATCGGCAACCCGGTGGCCAGGTACTCGAAGACCTTGCCGCTGGTGACGTAGCGGCCCTTGCCCAGCATCAGCAGCTGGACGTCGAACTCGTCGTACGCACGGGCGATCTCGGCTTTGCCCACCGGGCCCTCGTAGCTGACCCCGTCGTCGGCGGCCGCCTCGATGGTGGCGAGCATGTCCGCGCGCGGCTGGGCGTAGTACCCGAGGTAGCCGTGGATCTTCGCCTTGGCGTCGCGCAGGTCCTCGGACTGCTCCTTGGCCAGCTGCCAGCCCTTGACGAAGTCCGCCAGCGGAACCTTCGGCGAGACGGTACCGACGTACCCGAAGACGAGTGGCTTGTCGGCGACCGGGCCACGGTCCTCGGTGTCCGGCACCAGGTCGGGGTCGAACCCGTTGGAAACCGTGTGCATCTTGGCGGCGTGCTCCGGGTAGAGCTTCTGGTGCCACTCGAGGATCGGGTCGTTGACGAACCAGACCTCCCGGGCGGACTGCACCAGCTTGCGCTCCCAGCGGGCCGCGCGGCTGTTCGGCTCGTGCAGCCGGTCGCCGCTGAAGACGTCCAGCAGCCAGGCGTCGCGGTAGTCCATCACGTACTGCACCTTGAACTTCTGGTGCAGGTGGTACGCCGCGGTGAAGGCGACGTGCGGGTTGGCCGTGGCGACCGTCAGGTCCACCTTGTTCGCCTTGTGGATCCGCTCGGCGGCCTTCTCGATCGTGCTGCGCCACGGCCCGTATCCCGTTTCCGGGAAGGGGATCTGGTCGCGCCTGGTCCGCATCTTCGCCCACAGCTTGGGGTTCTTGGCCCGGGACCGGGACCAGCGACGCAGGTCGGCTTCGAGGATCGGCCACTCGAACGGCACCCGGACGACCTCGACGTCGGGGTGGATCCGCTCCTCCAGCGTCAGGTCGGCGCCGGTGAACCGGTGGAACGTCTCGCGGTCCGCGGTCAGCACGGTGACGCGCCAGCCTTGCTCGGCGAACCTGTTCGCGGTCGCCAGCGCGCGGTAGACACCGCCGCCTCGGCAGGGCGGATAGCCCCAGGCGACGTACAGCATGTGTGGGCGGGCGTCGGTCATGCACTTCCTCGCAGCAGGTCCTGAATTGCGTCGGCCAGTTCGTCGTACGGCGTGGTGCTGGGCAGGTGGTCCGTGGCCCACTGGAGCGCGCAGTGGCGCAGCTTCTCCAGCTCCCCGGGATCGTCGGACCAGCGGCGCAGCGTCTCGGCCGCCTCGACGACGTTGTCGATCAGGACACCGCCGCCGGACTCCTCGATGATCCTCGTCTGGCGGGGCAGCCGGGTGGAGATCACCGGCAGCCCGCTGGCGAGGTACTCGTAGATCTTGGAC
This sequence comes from Kribbella qitaiheensis, assembly GCF_042657745.1. Taxonomy (GTDB): domain Bacteria; phylum Actinomycetota; class Actinomycetes; order Propionibacteriales; family Kribbellaceae; genus Kribbella; species Kribbella qitaiheensis. The sequence goes on from NZ_JBHSKE010000060.1 coordinate 13,864, forward strand.
GGCATCGCCTCGACGAACGCCGGGGTCTCCTGCAACAGCGCCATGCTGGCCCAGGCTCCCTCGGCGATCTTCCAGGCGGCGGCCGGTGGCTGCCGTCCGTGCAGCCGCACCCGGCCGGCCAGGTCGGTCCGCTCGATCCGGTGCTCCAGCCGGTCCCGGTCGGCCGGGGCCACCGGGCCCACCAGGTCCAGCGACCAGTCCGGGGCGGCCGCGATCGCCTCGACCATGTCGAACAGCCCGCGGCTCTCCCGCAGGTCGCCCACGTAGACCGCCCTCGGCTCCCCGGAAGGGCACGAGGGGGCCAGGAAGGCGGGGACCGGCAGGTTCGTCACCACCAGGCGCTTCTTCGCCTGGTGTGGCGCCAGGTACGAGTCCGCGACCACGGTCAGGTCGGCACCCGCGGCCAGCTTGGAACTCGCGAGCACCATCAGGCGGGCCGGCAGGCCGACCAGCCCTCTGGCCCAGGCACGGTCGGCCAGCAGCCGGCCGTAGTCCTCGTGCACGTCCGCGACCATCTTGCGGCCGCGCAGCCTGGTGACGAGCCGGGTGATCGGGATCATGTCCGGATCGACGGTCATCACCACCTTGGCCTTCGTCCGCCAGGGCAACACCGCCGTCTGGGCGAGTCGCCGCCACAGGCTGCCCCGGATCCGGGCGTGCACGTCCGCCCCGGCGGGACCGCCGGCCGGGTCACCCAGACCCCAGAGCTCGACGTGCAGACCCCGCTGCTGCAGGGCTGCGGTGATCTTGTGCAGCCGTGCGTCAGCGACGTCGTGGCCGGTCGTGATGATGCCCACGTCCGGCGCCTGGGCGGATCGCATCGTCAGAGGTCCTCGAGAGTGACGGAGTCCTGTTCCCCGACCTGGAGGAACTTGGTGTATGCCGCGATCACCTCGTGCGGCTCGCCGCGCATCATCACCTTGCCCTTGTGCAGCCAGATGCAGTCGTTGCACAGATCCTTGACGCTGCTCATCGCGTGGCTGACCAGGAACATGGTCCGGCTGTTGGTGACCAGTTCCTTCATCTTCGCGGCGGCCTTCTGCTTGAAGGACGCGTCACCGGCGGACAGGGCCTCGTCGATCAGCAGGATGTCGGGATCCATGTGCACGGCGACCGAGAAGGCCAGCCGGCTGAACATGCCGGACGAGTACGTCCGCATCGGCATGTCGATGAATTCCTCGAGCTCGGCGAAGGCGGCGATCTCCTCGTACCGGGCCTGGATCTCCTTGCGGCTCAGGCCCGCGGCCAGACCACCGAGCACGACGTTCTCGCGACCGGACAGGGCCGCGTTGAAGCCGACGCCGAGCGACAGCAGGGTGCTGACCCGGCCGTGCACCTCGATCCGGCCCTCGGTCGGCGGCAGGATGCCGGCCAGCGCCCGCATCAGGGTCGACTTGCCGGCGCCGTTGGCGCCGATGATGCCGATGGTGGTGCCGTGGTTCACGTCGAACGAGACGTGCTGGACCGCCTTGACCTCGCGGACGGCGCGTTCACCGCGGCCGAACCGGACCAGCGCGCTCTTGAAGGTCGGGACCCGCTCGAACGTGGTCCGGTACGTGATGGACACGTCCTGGACCTTGACCGCCGGGACCGGCTGGCTATTCTCCATCGCCTTCTTCTCGGCCTCAGAGACGGACAACGAACTCACGCTCCCTCGACATGAAGAACAACGCGCCGACCACAGCCGCGGCGACCGCCCACAGAGCCGCACCGACCCACATCTTCGGTTCCGGGATGTTTCCCCGCACCAGCAGGTCGGTCCAGCCCCCGATCAACGAGTACAACGGGTTGTAGACGATGAAGCGGCGGAAACGCTCCGGCGCGTCCTCGGCGAACCACAGCACCGGCGACAGGTAGAGCCAGATCCGGACGAAGTACGGCAGGAAGCTGGTGGTGTCGCGGAAGTAGACCTGGAGGGCGGCGAAGATCATCCCCATCCCGGCCGCGAAGATCGTCAGCAGGACCAGGAAGACCGGTGCCAGCAGCATCGCCCAGTGCAGCGGCTGACGCATCAGCAGGTGGATGGCGCCATACACGATCAAGGTCGGCAGGAACCGGAAGAACGCGGTCCGCAGTGCCGACAGCGGGAGCAGCATCCGGGGGAACGACATGTTCATCAGCAGCTTGCCGCCGCCGACCACGCTCGAGGCGGCCGTCATCATCGCACCGGAGAAGTAGTAGAACGCGAAGAGGCCGCCACACATGTGCGCGAACCGGGCCGACCCGTCTCCCTTACCGCCGCCGGAGATGATCTCCACCAGGATGTAGTAGACACCGGCCAGCATCAGCGGGTTCAGCACCAGCCAGACCTGGCCGAAGAAGGTGTTCGTGTTCGCCGCCCGGATCCCCGTCCGGGACATCTCGGCGGCGAACTCCCGCCGCTCCCACAGCGCCTTGAAGTAGGGGCGCAGGGGCGGCAGTCCCACCTTGTGTGGCTCGTACACATGCACCGACGGGTTGAACTCCTCGTCGACGCTAGTCGCGTTCATTCAGGCGACGCCTCTCTGGGGACGGTCGTAGTCATCGAAGATCGAACTGTAGTCATTCGCGCTTCGCCTAATCGGTCGACCACCGTTCGATCGAAGATGTCCGGCGGCGGCCGCGGTCTACGACGACGGGGCCACGCAAACCGGAAGCAGAGTAGCGGATTGGCGTCGTTGCCGACGACACAGCGTGCCTCCTGGGTGAGCAGCGACGTACAGACGGCTACCGAAACGTCGCGACCCGAGCGAAAGAGTCGCCCCCCTGCCGATCGTTATCGCGAATATACATTTGACAAGCTTCGCGAAGCGAATCGCCATGCAGTAAGGCCCCGGCGGGTCGGCCGGGGCCTCACTGGCGTCGCGATGGGGGACGACGAGAGCCGTTGATCAGAAGGTGTTCCGCGTCACCCGGTACGTCGGAACGGGTGCTACGTGGCCGGTGGAACCCGTGCGGGGCGGGGCGGTCAGCGGTCGCTGAGAGGTGCCGGTCGTGGCACCACTTCCCGTGGACAGCCTCACCATCCACGGAATCTCGCATGTTCCCGCAGGGGTTCCACCGGCGACCCGGGGGTCCGGCCCGCCTTGGGCGGAGGTGGTCCGGACACTCGCCGAGTGGGACGGCACGATGACCAGGGCGGCGGTCATCGCACCCAGGCCGAAGGCCCTGTGCTGTCTGGGCAGAACCTGACGCGCCGGTTGCTGCACGGGGGTCCCCTCCTCATCGGCCTCACGATGGAGATGCACAGTTTGTACACCCTCCAGCACAGCCGGTGATGGCACGGGAGTGCGAGGGCACCGATGCGCCGGGATCGAGACCCAACCGAAACGGCGTTCGCTGACGGGAAAGCGAACTGGGGCCAGAATTGGAACAGCAGCCCGGCGGCGCTCAGGTGGTCCGTCGCCGGGCTGCTGGACCTCAATTCTCGCTCACAACTGCGCGGAAATGGTGGCCAGATGGTGACACGGCACAAGAATGCTGACGAAACAACAAAGATCGCTCGGCGCAGCCGCCGGGATACGGACAGTGCCACCGGTGTTTCGCTGATGGATCTACGCTGGAGTGGCGGTAGCGCACAGTGACCGCGCGCGGGAGGAGGGGAGAGTCATGAGCTCGACCGACACGGAGCGTGCCGACCATTTGCGGGTGCTCGGCCTGACCGACGACGAGATCAAGGTGTACCAGCACCTGCTCCGGACCGGGCCGTCCTCGGTCACCGAGCTGGACGAGGCGGTGCCCGACCGGGACGCCGGCATCGACGACACGCTCGGCGGGCTGGTCCAGGCGGGCCTGGCGCGCCGGTCCGGTTCCGACCACTCCAGGTTCCTGCCGGTGCCGCCCGACGCGGGGCTGGAGGCGCTCACGCTGCGCCGCGAGTCCGAGCTGAAGCAGGCCCGGATCGAGGTGCTGAACGCGTACGACGAGTTCCGCCGGACCGTGCACAACGAGTCGACCACGCACCTGATCGAGGTGGTCACCGGCAGCGCCATCGTCGAGCGGATCCACCAGATCAAGGGCAGCGCCCAGCGGGAGATCCTGGCCATCGACTCCCCGCCGTACTACCTCGGCGCCGGCCCGAACCAGGAGGAGATCGAGCAGCTCAAGCGCGGGGTCGCCTACCGAGTGGTGTACTCGCCGGAGTCCGTCGAGGTGCCGGGCTACCTGACCGAGAACATCCTCCCCTGCGTGGAGGCCGGTGAGCAGGCGCGGGTGCTGCCCGACGTACCGGCGAAGCTGACCATCATCGACTCCTCGATCGCGTTCGTCTCGATGTCGGTGCGCGACACCGACGTGAACCGCTCGCTGCTGATCATCCGGCCGAGCAGCCTGCTCACCGCGCTGATCGGGATGTTCGAGCTCTGCTGGCGCAACGCCCTGCCGCTGCACGCGTCGGTGGGCGCCGAGGACGACCGGCTGGAGCCGATCGAGCGGCGGCTGCTGGCGCTGCTGGCGACCGGTGCCGCCGACGACACGATCGCCCGCACGCTGGGCATCAGCCGCCGGACCTTCTTCCGCTACCTCGAGCGCCTGATGAACCGGACCGGCGCGAGCACCCGGTTCCAGCTGGCTCTGCACGCCGCCCGGGAGAACTGGTTGTAGCTGTTGCAGACAGCAACAAGGGCTCCGGGCGAATCGCCCGGAGCCCTTGTTTTGTTGACGATCACTGGGCCGGGGTGAACTCCTTGGCGACGACCTCGGCGATCTGCGAGGTGTTCAGCGCCGCGCCCTTGCGCAGGTTGTCGCCGCAGACGAACAGCTCGAGCGCCTGCGGGTCGTCCAGCGACTTGCGGATCCGGCCGACCCACGTCGGGTCGGTGCCGACGACGTCCGCCGGGGTCGGGAACTCCGCCTCGGCCGGGTTGTCGAAGACGAGCACGCCGGGCGCGTCCCGCAGTACCTCGCGGGCCTCGTCGACGTCGACCTCGCGGCCGAAGCGGGCGTGCACCGAGAGCGAGTGGGTGGTGATCACCGGCACGCGGACACAGGTCGCGGAGACCTTCAGGTCGGGCAGGTTCAGGATCTTGCGGGACTCGTTGCGGACCTTCAGCTCCTCCGACGACCAGCCGTCGTCCTTGAGCGAACCGGCCCAGGGCACCACGTTCATCGCCAGCGGCGCCGGGAACGGGCCGAGCGCGTTGCCGATCACCCGGCGGACATCGCCCGGAGTCGTGCCCAGCTCGCGGTTGCCGGCCACCTTCATCAGCTGGTCGTAGAGCGCGTCGATGCCTTCCTGCCCGGCCCCGGAGGCCGCCTGGTACGACGCGACGACGAGCTGCTCGAGCTCGTACCGGTGGTGCAGCGCGCCCAACGCGACGATCATCGACAGCGTCGTGCAGTTGGGGTTCGAGATGATCCCCTTGGGCCGGGTGCGGGCAGCCTCGGCGTTCACCTCGGGCACCACCAGCGGCACGTCCGGGTCCATCCGGAAGGCGCCGGAGTTGTCCACCACGACGGCGCCCTTGGAGGCGGCGATCGGCGCCCAGTGCGCGGACACCTCGTCCGGTACGTCGAACATCGCCACGTCGATGCCGTCGAAGGCGTCCGCACTGAGCGCGATCACCTCGACCTCCTCGCCGCGGACCTTGAGCCGCTTGCCTGCGGAGCGCTCGGACGCGATCAGCCGGATCTCGCCCCAGACGTTCTCCCGGGTGGACAGCAGGGTGAGCATCACCGTGCCAACGGCGCCCGTCGCGCCGACCACCGCCAGAGAGGGAAGGCCAGTCCGATCTTCGGTCTGATCAAACGAAGCGCTCACAGGTGTCACCGTCCAGTTCCTCCGTACACGACAGCTTGGGTGTGCTCGTCGTCCAGGTCGAATGCAGTGTGCGCCGCGGTGACCGCCGCGTCCACCAGGTTCTCGTCGACGACCACCGAGATCCGGATCTCGGACGTGGAGATCATCTCGATGTTGACGCCGGCATCGGCGAGCGCGGAGAAGAACTTCGCCGAAACGCCAGGGTGCGAGCGCATGCCGACGCCGATCACCGAGACCTTGCCGATCTGGTCGTCGTACAGCAACTGCTCGTAGCCGACCTCGTCCTTCATCCTCGCCAGCGCGGACATCGCGCGGGAGCCGTCGGAGCGCGGCAGCGTGAAGGAGATGTCGGTCCGGTTGGTGGCGACCGCGGAGACGTTCTGGACGATCATGTCGATGTTCGTCTCGGCGCCGGCGACCGTCTCGAAGATGCGCGCGGCCTCACCCGGCTTGTCGGGCACGCCGACCACGGTGATCTTGGCCTCGCTGCGGTCGTGGGCCACGCCGGAGATGATCGCCTGTTCCATGTTCTTCAGTTCCTTCGCATCGACGACCCAGGTGCCTTCCTTCTGCGAGAAGGAGGAGCGCACGTGGACGGGGACGTTGTAGCGCCGCGCGTACTCGACGCAACGCAGGTGCAGCACCTTCGCGCCGCAGGCGGCCATCTCGAGCATCTCCTCGTAGGAGATCATCGGGATCTGCTTCGCCGCCGGCACGATCCGCGGGTCCGCGGTGAAGATGCCGTCGACGTCGGTGTAGATCTCGCAGTAGTCCGCCTCCAGCGCGGCGGCCAGCGCGACCGCCGTGGTGTCGGACGCGCCGCGGCCCAGCGTGGTGATGTCCTTGGTGTCCTGCGCGACGCCCTGGAAGCCGGCCACGATTGCGACGTGCCCCTCGCCCAGCGCCTCCTCGATCCGGCCCGGCGTGATGTCGATGATGCGCGCGTTCCCGTGCCGGGAGGTGGTGATCACCCCGGCCTGCGAGCCGGTGAAGGAACGGGCCTCGTAGCCCAGGTTCGCGATCGCCATCGCCAGCAGCGCGGCCGAGATCCGCTCACCCGAGGTGAGCAGCATGTCCAGCTCACGCGGGGGCGGTAGCGGCGAGACCTGCTGGGCCAGGTCCATCAGTTCGTCGGTGGTGTCCCCCATGGCGGAGATGACCACCACCACGTCGTTCCCGGCCTTCTTCGTCGCGACGATCCGTTGGGCCACACGCTTGATGCTTTCGGCGTCAGCGACCGAAGAACCGCCGTACTTGTGCACGACGCGTCCCACAGCTTGTGTCTCCTCATAGCTTGAATCCCCAGCGGCAACACTGGTTGCGGTACGCCGTGCGGCGCTGCACCAGGCGTGTTGTTCGCGCTCATTCTAGCCGTGTACGCCCGCTTGTCTGCGGGCCGACCACCACCTGGTCGATCCGTTCGGCGCCGACCGGCGACGCCTGCAGGTTCCTTCGCCGGGCCCCGATCCGGCCGCAGACCTTCCGGTTGAACAGACCACTTGCTTATATAAGTCATCACTGAAATACTCGGACCCATGCACGCCTTCGACATTCTCGGCGACCCGGTCCGGCGCCGGATCCTGGAACTGCTGGCCGACGGCGAACTGCCGGCCGGCAGCATCGCCACCACCATCGGCGCGGAGTTCGGCATCAGCCAGCCGGCCGTCTCGCAGCACCTGCGGGTGCTCCGCGACAACGGCTTCGCCACCGTCACCGTCGACGGCACCCGCCGCCTCTACGCGGTCGACACCGGCCCGCTGCAGGAGATCGACGCCTGGCTGGACAAGTACCGCAAGTTCTGGACGAACCGCCTCGACGCCCTCGACACGGAGCTCCGCCGCGGCCGCCGCGCCGCGAGGAAGGACACCCCCGATGCCTGACCTGCTTACCTTCTTCGGACCGACCGAGCGGACGATCATGCGCTCCGGCGAGCGACGTACCGTCACGATGCGACGCTCGTACGACGCGACGCCGGCGGAGCTGTGGTCCGCGTGGACAGAGCCCGAGCGGCTCGCTCGCTGGATCGGCGAGCTCGCCGGCGACCGGGTGATCGGTGCGGAAGTCCGGCTCACGATGGGGCCTGAAGACACTGCGGTACTGCGGATCGAAACGTGCGAGGAACCCCACCGGCTGGCCGTGACCTGGTCGTTCCCGGGCGAGGAGGAGTCGCGCGTCGAGGTAGTGCTCGACGCGGAGGGGGACGCTACCGCGCTCACCCTGCGGCACTCCCTGGTGACCGAGAAGACGGCGGTCGACTACGGGTGCGGGTGGGAGGACTTCCTCAACCGGCTGCACGAGTTCCTCGCGGGACGCGACCCGGCGGGCGTCTCGTGGTCCGACGCCGAGGAGCAGCTCAAACCCCACTGGGAAGCAGCCGCGAAAAATCCTTGAGCCGAAATGTCGATCGGGCCGCGGACCGGTCGACGCGTCGGTGAAAGCAACCAGCTGACACCGATGGGAGTACCACCATGAGGAAGATCACCGCAGGCCTGTTCATCTCGCTCGACGGCGTCATCGAGGCGCCGGAGACCTGGCACTTCCCGTACTTCAACGAAGAGATGGGAGGTGTCGTCGGCTCGCTGGCCGCCGCCGCGGACACCATGCTGCTGGGCCGGAACACGTGGCAGATGTTCTCCGGCTACTGGCCGAACGCGACCGACGACGTCGAGCTGGCGGCTCACATGAACGACACCCGCAAGCTGGTCATCTCCACCACGCTGACCGATGTCAGTGCGTGGCAGAACTCCGAGATCCTGGCGGGCGACCCGGCCGAGACGCTGGCCGCGATCAAGGAGACGGACGGCAAGGACCTCAGCGTGGTCGGCAGCGTGACGCTGGTCCGGTCCCTGCTCCGGTCGAAGCTGCTCGACGAGCTGCACCTGCTGGTCCACCCGATCGCGGTCGGGCACGGCGCCAAGCTGTTCGTCGAGGACGAGGAGCCGCTGCCGCTCGGGCTGATCTCCAGCACCGCCTTCAGCACCGGCGTACTGCACTCCGTGTACCGCGCGGCTTGACCTGGAGCCCACTCCAGGTTGCATGCTGCGGAGATGAGGCTTGTTGAGGAGCGTGTTGAGGATCAAGGTGTCACCATCGGCGAGGCCTCGCGGGTGTCGGGCCTGCCGGTGGAGACACTGCGGTACTACGACCGCGAGGGGTTCTTCGGTGACCTGCCCCGGGACACCGGGGGCCGGCGGCGGTTCACCGCGGACTCGCTCGGCCTGCTCGACGTCCTGCTGCGGCTCCGCCGGACCGGGATGCCCGTCGAGCAGGTGAAGGAGTTCGCCGAGCAGATCCGAGCCGGGGACAAGCAGCGCGCCGGCCGGCTCGCCCTGCTGCGGGCCCACCGTGAACGCGTGGCGATGGACCTCGCCCAGCTCGTGGCCGATCTCGAGCTGATCGACTGGAAGATCGCCGCGTACCAGGCTGCGGAGGACGGAAACGATCCGCCACCGCGGGATGCGGCGACCAGGAACTGATCAGGTGGTGACAGCGAGGCTGGGGACTTCCTCCTCGGCCTCGTTCTCTTCCGGCCGGTGCGGCGGCACGTGCAGGACCGCGAGCGTCGCGAGCAGGGCCAGGATCGAGGCCATCAGCCAGACGTAGCGGACACCGAAGGTCTCGACCACGAGCCCGGCCACGCTCGATCCGACCGCGCCGCCGATCATCGCGCCACTGCCCATCCAGCCGAACACCTCCGTCCGCACCGAGTCAGGCGTCAGCGCACCCAGCCGCTCGTAGAGCGCCCCGACCGTCGGCGCCAGCGCACAGCCCGACAGCAGCAGGGCGATCGCCAGCGAGACGGGAGACCAGGTCGCGAACACGCAGACCAGCATGCCGATCGAGACCAGCAGGGCCCGTCGCCAGACGTACGACTTGCGCCGCCCGGGGAGTGCGCCGACAACCACACCACCGATCAGGCTGCCGATGGCCCAGACCGTCTCGAGCACTCCCGCGATCAGGCGGTTGCCGTGGTCGTCCGCGAAGGCGACGATGCCGAGCGAGATGGATGCGAAGGCCGTGACGAAGAGGCCGAACGCGACTATCAGCGGCAGCCGGTACCGGTGCCAGAGCAACTGCGGCGCGGTCAGCCGGGCGCCGGCCGACTCGTCGTGCTTCAGCGCCGGGGGTTGGCGGAGTCCGAACCACCAGATCGAGACCGCCGCGGACGCCGCCGCTACCAGTACGCCGGCCCGCGGGCTGGCGAAGCTGACGATCACCGCGCCGAGCAACGGCCCGATCGAGAACAGCACTTCCTGCGCCGTCGCATCCAGCGCGTACACCGCGCGCAGCCGGGATCCCTGCACCAGTCGCGGCCAGGCGGCTCGCAGTGTCGACGTGACGGGCGAGACGACCGCTCCCGCCAGCGCGGACACCAGCGGCATCAAGCGGTACCACTCGTCGGGCAGCAAGGCGAGCACGGCAATTGCCACGCCCCACGCCATTCCCGTGCCGATCACCACCCGTCGGCCGCCGCGGCGGTCGGCCAGCCGGGACCAGATCGGTCCGCCCACGGCCATGCCGACCGAGTAGGCGCCCGCGACCACACCGGCCCAGCCGAAGTTGCCCGCCGCATCTTTCGCCAGGAAGGAGACCGGCACCAGGGCCGCCATCACCGGGAGCCGGGCGAGCAGCGCCGACGCCAGCAAGGCGAAGACCCCTCGCGTCTGCCAGAGCGCACGGTATGCCGACAGGTCCATAACGCGCATTCTGTCCTGTCGGTGCAACTCGGCGCCTCGGGATTTCTCCCTATCTCTGCAGGCCACGAGTATGCGAACATATGTTCGTGTCGGGCGGCGAGGCGAACATCCTGCATGCCGATCTGGACGCGTTCTACGCGTCGGTCGAGCAGCGGGACGACCCACGCCTGCGCGGCCGGCCGGTGATCGTCGGCGCCGGAGTGGTGCTGGCCTGCAGTTACGAGGCGAAGGCGTACGGCGTGCGGACCGCGATGAACGGCGGCCAGGCGTTCCGGCGCTGCCCGCAGGCGATCGTCGTGCAACCCCGTATGTCGGCGTACTCCGAGGCGAGCAAGGCGGTCTTCAAGGTCTTCGAGAACACCACCCCGCTGGTGGAGGGGTTGTCGATCGACGAGGCCTTCCTCGACGTCGGCGGCCTGCGCAAGATCGCCGGTACGCCGGTCGAGATCGCCCGGCGCCTTCGTTCCGACGTCCTGGCCCAGGTGGGGCTGCCGATCACGGTTGGGGTGGCCCGGACGAAGTTCCTCGCCAAGGTGGCCAGTGGAGTCGCCAAGCCCGACGGGCTACTGGTGGTGCCGCCGGACCAGGAGCTGGAATTCCTGCATCCGTTGGCGGTCGAGCGACTCTGGGGTGTCGGCGAGGTGACCGCGGAGAAGTTGCGCAACCGGGGGCTGACCACGGTCGGGGATGTTGCGATCCTGCCGGAGGCGGCGCTGGTCGCGATGCTCGGCCGGGCCTCGGGGCGGCAGCTGCACGCGCTTGCGCACAACCGGGACCCACGGCCGATCGAGGTCGGCCGGCGGCGGCGCTCGATCGGCTCGCAACGCGCCCTCGGGCGATCCCCCAAGTCACCGGAGACCCTGGACGCAGTACTGGCCGGGTTGGTCGATCGGGTGACCCGACGGATGCGGTCGGCGGGGCGGGCCGGGCGAACCGTCACGCTCCGGCTGCGCTTCGACGACTTCAGCCGGGCGACCCGGTCGCATACGTTGCCTCAGGCAACTGGTCAGACCCGGGCCATCCTGATCACCGCACGCGCGCTGCTGGCGGCCGCGCGGCCCCTGATCGAGAAACAGGGCATCACGATGGTCGGCATCTCGGTCGCCAACCTGGAGAACGAGGGCACCGTTCAGCTGGCTCTGCCGTTCGACAAGGCCGCGAACGACGAACTGGATTCCGCCCTCGATCACGTCCGGGACAAGTTCGGCGTCAACTCCGTCACCCGCGGGATCCTGCTTGGCCGGGACCAGGGCCTGACCATGCCGATGCTCCCGGACTGAGGGTGGCTCTGACGCCGGATAGGGTGCCGAGGTGAGGGATCTGAGAGCGTTGCCGAAGGCGGAATTGCACACCCATCTGCTGGGCGCGATGCGGCAGACGACGTTGGCTGAACTCTCAGCCCAGGAAGGGATTTCGGTTCCGGATCCGCGCGTCTTCACGGGGTTCGACGGGTTCCAGAAGTGCTTCCTGGCATCCTTCCAGTTGTGCACCGCGCGGCCGGAGAACATGCGCCGGTTGGTTCGTGAAGTGGTGGCGGACGCGGCCGCCGACGGTGTCGTCTGGGTGCAGCCGCACTTCGATCCGCATGTCTTCACGCCGCTCGGAACGCCTGATGAGGTGATGGAGCTCGTGCTGGACGAGGGGTTCGCCGCCGGCCTCGAATACGGCGTGGGCTTCGGGTTGACGATGGGGGCCCAGCGGCACACCGACGCGGAGGTCGCCGAGGATCTTGCCCGGTACGCGGCACGCTATGTCGGTCGTGGTGTTCACGCGCTCGGGTTGACCGGCAATGACACGGTCGCTCCGGCCGAGTTGTTCTCGAAGGCGTTTGCGATCGCGCGGGATGCGGGGTTGACCTGTGCACCTCACGCGGGCGAGTTGGCCGGACCGGAGAGTGTGCGTGCTGCCGTGGAGGAGCTTGGCGCCACTCGCGTCGCGCACGGGGTTCGCGCGGCCGAAGATCCCCTGGTACTGGAGTTCTTGGCCTCGCGCGGAGTCTCGCTCGACGTGTGTTTGACCTCGAACCTGCTGCTCGGGGTGGTGCCTTCGATCGCCGAGCACCCGTTGCCGCGGCTGCTCGCGGCCGGAGTACGGTGCTCACTCGGGGCTGATGACCCGCTGATGTTCAGCGTCGGCCTGTTCGACGAGTACGAGCTCGCGCGATCCGCCCTCGGGCTGTCAGACGAACAGTTGGCCGAGATTGCCCGCACCTCACTCGCCACCAGCGATGCGCCGGCTTCGTTGATCGAGACGGGCCTCGCCGGGGTCGACGAGTGGATTCAGAGGCGCGGGTAGCCGATCTCGGCGATATCGTCCTTCAGGTCCTTGAGCAGGACCTCCGGGTTCAGCGCGGTGACGATCTCTTCCGTGAGTGGCATCTGCGCGTAGACGTGATGGACGGCGTCGAGCTCGAGCGGGACCTCGTAGTAGTCCTCGGCGAACGACAGATAGGCCTCGGGGCGGCCGTCGGCCAGCAGGTTGAACAGCCAGTCGGCGCCGTCCTTGGCGGCGTTCTCGACCGGGCCGCAGTGCCACCGGTCGTCCACGGGGGTGCGCCAGAAGCAGACGGTCACCGAGCGGTTGCCCTGCTCGTCCGGGAAGGCCGGCTCGTCCAAGGCCGGCGCCAGTTCGTCCGGAACACCGATGAACAAGCCGGGCCACGACTGCATCGAAGGGTGCTGCCAGGGCGACATCGGCGACTCGTGGTCGAAGCCCTGCGCAATCGCACCCTCGGGTGAGAACACGATCGAGTACTCGTCGCCCGATCCGTTCCGCATCAACGCCGTCTCCTCGGTGGGTGACCAGCGCGAGTCGAAGCTGTAGCACCGGAACTCGGGTTCGGGACTCAGCACCGCGTCGAGCATCGCCAGCGCACGACTCAGCCTGCGCACCTTGTCGATCTCCGGCAGCCGGTTGATCACTTCGTAGACGGACACCTGGACATTCAAGCGCTTCCCGGGATTATCCGCGCAGTCGGCTGTGGATAACCGTGCCTCTCGCCGCGGTCCACCCTCGTGATCGGGTGGGCCGCGGTTCGCTCGATCGCGCTGGTCAGCGGCGCTGGACGGCTTCTTCGGCGACCTCGACGAGCTCGCGGTCGGTCGCCTCGGTCTCCGGGTCGTGGGCCGGCTCCAGCCGGTCGTGCGCGATCAGCGACTGAATAGCCCGCAGTACTGCGCTCGCGGCCGCGCCCCAGGTGGAGACGTACGAGAACTGCCACCACCACAACGCCTCGACGACCCGGCCCTCTTCGTAGTGGGCGAGGCCGTGCACCAGATCGGTGGCGATCGCGGTGAGATCGTCGGAGAGCCGGTTGACGGTGATCTCCGGCGGCGCGGCGTACGGGTCGAAGACCTCGGCGTACTCGTCCAGGCCTTCGAAGAGGATCGCGAGGCGGTCGCGCATCGCGTCGAGGTCCGGGTCCGGGCCCGCGTCGCTCTCGAACCGCTCCTCCGGCACGAAGTCCTCGAACGCGCCGAGCCGGCCGCCGGCGAGCAGCAACTGGCTCACCTCGAGCAGCAGGTACGGCAGCGAGGCGAGACCCTCGTCGATACCGTCCTCATCGGGCTGCGCGGCGATGTCCCGCACGGAGATCAGGAAGCTCTGGACCTGGTCAGCGATCTGCTCGGCGAAATCGAGCAGGTCCTCGCTGTCCGTCGCGAGCGCCCGGTCCGCGATGTCCACCGGACTATCGGTTGATTCAGTCATCGATCGATCGTCGCCCTTCAAACGCCCGTCCGAGTGTGACCTCGTCGGCGTACTCGAGATCACCGCCTACTGGAAGTCCACTAGCCAAACGGGTGACGCGCAACCCCATGGGCCGGAGCAACCGGCTCAGGTAGGTGGCTGTCGCCTCACCCTCCAGGTTCGGATCGGTGGCCAGGATGATCTCGGTCACCTCTCCGCTGGCGAGCCGCTGCATCAATTCCCTGATCCGCAGCTCGTCCGGTCCGATCCCCTCGATCGGCGAGATCGCGCCGCCGAGGACGTGGTAGCGGCCGCGGAACTCGCGGGTCCGCTCGATCGCCACGACGTCCTTGGCCTCCTCGACCACGCAGATCAGCGCGAGGTCGCGACGCGGGTCGCGGCAGATCCGGCACAGCGTCTCCTCCGAGACGTTGCCGCAGATCTCACAGAACTTGACCCTCTCCTTCACCTGCACGAGCACGTGCGCGAGACGCCGTACGTCGGTCTCGTCGGCGGAGAGCAGGTGGAACGCGATGCGCTGTGCGGACTTCGGACCGACGCCGGGGAGCCGGCCGAGCTCGTCGATGAGGTCCTGGACGGCCCCTTCGTACACGTCAGCCCGGGTTCTGACCGGGCAGACCGGTCGTGCCACCGGGGTTCGTGAACCCGATCCCCGGACGGCCACCTTCGGCCGCGTCGTCATCCGCCGGGCCGCCGAGGCCGGGCAGACCGCCACCAAGACCGCCGGCCAGCGGGCCCATCGCCCGGGCCGCGACCTCCTTGGCGTTCTCCGAGGCGTCCCGGACCGCGGCGACGATCAGGTCGGCCAGGGTCTCGGTATCGTCGGGGTCGACCGCCTGGGGGTGGATCGTCAGGCTGAGCAGCTCGCCCGTGCCGGACACCAACGCGGTCACCAGCCCACCACCCGCGGAGCCCTCGATCTCCTGGCTCTCCAGGTTGGCCTGGGCCTCCATCAACTGGTTCTGCATCGCCTGCGCCTGAGCCAGCAGGTCGGACATGTCGAAGCCACCAGCGCCCTGCGAACCGCCACCGTCGAACACCGCGATCTCCCGTCCGAACTGCTTCCCAGTTCCACTTGCTCCCCGAGCCTAGCCGGTCGCCCGGACAACCCCGCCCGCCGGTCACCCGGACCCGGAAACCGATAAGTCTCCCAAGGCTTGTCCACAACTTGTGGACACCTTTATCCACAGGTTGTGGATGACTGGTCGCGCGCCGTCGCCCTTTCCGCCTGCCGTTTGATCCCCGGCTTCCGTTCATACTGTGGATGAACACCGAGAACCTGTGAATTCAGCAGAAGTTCACACCGAAGCTCTTCTCCAGGCATCCGGCGCGGGGCGCGACGCGGTCGTGGGCTGAAGGGTCAGTTGGGTTCTTCGGTGATGATCTGGGCGCCGAGGGTCTCGCGGAGCAGGTCGGTGTGGCTGCGGGAGTCCTCTTCGAGGACCACGTCGTCCTCCCCGATCGCCTCGGCTTCTTCCTCGGGGGTGAGGGGAGCTTCCTCGACCTCGACCTGAGCGGCGCGCCGACTCTGCTCGGCCGCAACGGCCGCCTCGGCTGCGCGACGCTTGCTGGCGGCTTGTTCCCGGCGGTCTGCGGTGAGCTGTTCCGGATTGGCTGACGGTGCCGGCGGTCCCCCAGCCTGCTGATCCGACGGAAGCCCGGCCTCATCGTTCACCGCCGGAGCATCCTGTACGGCGACCGCCTGCGTGCCCGCGCCCGCCGCCTGCGCGCCTGTCGCCACCGGCGACTGCACCGCGGTGGCAGCCGCGCCATCAACAGCAGCACCCGCGGCGGGAGCGTCCGCAGTACCGGCTTGCGAGTGGTTGCCAGCGGGACCTGCACCTGACCCGTTGTTCGTGGGCGCATCCGAGCCGCCGACGGGAGCAGTGCTGCCGGATCCACCGGCAGGCGGACCGGCCGGAGGCGCCGCATCCCAGGAGGAGGGTGGCGAACTCGGCGGTGGCGGCGCCGCGGGCGGGGCCGCACCGGGATCACTGGACGGGTCGACGACAGCCTCGACCCGGCGATTCAGACCGATGGTGTCGATCATCGCCTGCCGCAGGATCTCGTCGCTGCCGGACCGCGCGAAACTCTCCCGAGCACCGGCGTTCACCAGCCCCAGCGTGAGGGTCTGCTCGTCGATCGCGATGACCTGCGCGTTCTGGCTCAGCATGATCCAGGCGAACCGGCGCTTGGCCTTGACCGCCTCGAGAATCTCCGGCCAGAGCCGCCGCACGTCAGCCAACCCCACCGACCCCGATGATGCCGGCACGGCACTGGGAGCAGGGGCACTGGGAGCAGGGGCACTGGGAGCAGACGGAGCGGGAGCGCTTGCGGCGGGAGTGCTCGGAGCTGAAGCGGTCGACCGCCCGGACGACTGTGCGGAGCTGGGCGCGGGTTCGTCTCCCCACGCCCCGGAGCGCGATCCGGAGTTGTCGACCGGTGCCTGGGCAGCGGGGGGCGCGGATTGCGAGGCGCTCTGGGACCGACCACCCGCCGGTGCCTGTTGCCGGCCCGCTGCCTGGGGCTGGCTCGGTGCCTGTGACTGGTCCGGCGCGTGTGACAGGTCCGGCGTTTGTGGCCGCGCCGGAGCCGATGGCTGAGAAGCCGGGGGTGTCTGCGCCTGCGGAGTCGCCTGCGGCTGAGGCGAAGGAGCCGCCGGCGCAGTACCGGCTGGGGCACCGCTGATGGTCAGGCGGCGCTCCATCCGGTCCAGGCGGGCCTGGATGCCGTTGGTGGAGTCGTCGGCGCCTGGGAGGAGGACCTTGGCGCAGATCAGTTCCAGTTGGAGGCGTGGGGCGGTGGCTCCGCGCATCTCCAGGAGGCCGGCGGCGACGATGTCGGCGGCTCGAGTCAGTTCGGCGGGGCCAATTCCGGCTGCCTGGGTCTGGAGGCGCTCGCCCTGGTCCTCGGCGGCTTCGATCAGCCCGGAGGCGACCGCGTTCGGAACAGCCGACAGGATCACCAGGTCGCGCAGCCGGCGGAGCAGGTCCTCGGCGAAACGCTTCGGGTCCTGCCCGGTCTCGATGACCTTCTCGATCGTCTCGAAGACGGCCTTGCTGTCATGCGCGGCGAATCCGTCGACACAGGCGTCGAGCAGCGAGTCCGGCGTGAACCCGAGCAACTGCACGGCCAGCTGATACGTGACGCCGTCCGAGTCGGCACCGCCGATCAACTGGTCCAGCACGCTCAGCGAGTCACGCACCGAGCCGGCACCGGCCCGGACCACCAGCGGCAGCACGGCCGGCGCGATCGTGACGCCCTCGGCCTCGCACAGGGTCGCCATGTAGTCGGCGAGCAGCTTCGGCGGCAACAGGCGGAACGGGTAGTGGTGGGTCCGGGACCGGATCGTCCCGATCACCTTGTCCGGCTCGGTCGTCGCGAAGATGAACTTCAGGTGCGGCGGGGGCTCCTCGACCAGCTTCAGCAGGGCGTTGAAGCCCTGCGTGGAGACCATGTGGGCCTCGTCGATGATGTAGATCTTGTAGCGGCTCTCGACCGGCGAGAAGAAGGCCCGCTCGCGCAGGTCGCGCGCGTCGTCGACGCCGCCGTGCGAGGCGGCGTCGATCTCGATCACGTCGATGGAGCCGGGGCCGCCGCGGGCCAGGTCGGTACAGGACTTGCAGACCCCGCACGGCTCGGCGATCGGACCCTTCTCGCAGTTGATCGCGCGGGCCAGGATCCGGGCGCTGGTGGTCTTGCCGCAGCCGCGTGGGCCGGAGAACAGGTAGGCGTGGTTCACCCGGTTGTTGCTCAGCGCGTTCCGCAGCGGAACGGTGACATGGTCCTGCCCGATCACCTCGGAGAAGTTCTCCGGGCGATACCGGCGGTACAACGCTAGGGGTGCTTCCACGACGGCAACCCTAGCGCCGACCCCCGACATTTCCTCCCCACGCCCTCACCCCCCGTACGGCGCCCTGAACTTCTGCGCGATCCGGGACATCGAAAGGGCGCTGGGGACTGACAACCGGGGGTGGACCATGAAAGGTCAGGTATTCGGACGGTACGAGCGGAACCCGCAGCCAAGCGCCGCAAGGTGGCTCAGGCGGTAGCAGTACTGCTCCTGGCAAGCACGGCAACAGGTCGTCATTCCAGCCCTCGTCCGTCATGGGGCTGAGCGGCGGCCTTCCTCCAGGACTGAGAGGAGGTAGTCGCCGTAGCCGGACTTGGTGTGGTTGTCGGCGCAGCGCTGCAGGCCGGCGTCGTCGATGAAGCCCCGGCGCCAGGCGATCTCCTCAGGGCAGCTGATCTTCTGGCCCTGCCGCGTCTCCACCGCGCGGACGAACTCGCCGGCCGCCATCAACGCGTCGAACGTCCCGGTGTCGAGCCACGCAGTACCGCGCGGAAGTACTTCGACCTGCAGCCTCTTCTGCTCCAGGTAGCTCGCGTTGATCGCCGTGATCTCCAGCTCGCCACGATCCGACGGCTTGATCTCCTTGGCGATCTCGACGACATCGCTGGAGTAGAAGTACAGCCCCGGTACGGCGTACTTGCTCTTCGGTCGGTCGGGTTTCTCCTCGAGGCTCAGCGCCCGCCCGTCGTCGTCGAACTCGACCACGCCGTACGCCGACGGGTCCGCCACCCGGTACGCGAAGATCACCCCGCCGTCCACCTCGTTGAACCGCTGCAGGTGCAACCCGAGGCCGGGTCCGTAGAAGATGTTGTCGCCGAGCGCGAGCGCGACCGACTCGGACCCGATGAACGACTCCCCGATCAGGAACGCCTGGGCGAGCCCCTCGGGCGCCGGCTGTTCGGCGTACGAGAGCTCCATCCCGAACTGCGAACCGTCGCCGAGCAACCGCTGGAACTGCGCGGTGTCCTCGGGCCGGGTGATCACCAGCACCTCGCGGATGTTCGCCAGGATCAGCGTCGACAACGGGTAGTAGATCATCGGCTTGTCGTACACCGGCAACAACTGCTTGCTGAGCCCCATCGTCAACGGGTGCAGCCGCGTCCCGTCACCGCCGGCCAGGATGATCCCTCGCATTCCGGCGACAATACCGCCGCGCTCCTCCGATCGAAGTCCCGTCTTGGTGTCTCAACCCTCACCACCGCTGCGATCGCTCGGCCGGAACGTCGCCAACGTCCAGGCCGAGTACTTCTAGCTCTCCAGGTGGTAGTCGGCGAAGCGGGTGCGGAGGTCCTTCTTGGAGAACTTGCCGACGCTTGTCTTCGGGACCTCGTCGATGAACTCGACCGCGTCCGGCAGCCACCACTTCGCCACCAGCGGCTCGAGGTAGGCCAGGATCTCCGCCGACGTCGCGGTCTCGCCCTCCTGCAGTACCACGCATGCCAACGGCCGCTCGTCCCACTTCGGGTGCCGTACGCCGATGACGGCCGCCTCCTTGATCGCCGGGTGCGCCATCAGCAGGTTCTCCAGCTCCACCGAGCTGATCCACTCGCCACCGGACTTCACCAGGTCCTTCGTCCGGTCGACCAGCCGCACCGAGCCGAATTGGTCGATCGCCGCGACGTCGCCCGTCTTCATCCAGCCGTCCTCGGTGTTCAGCTCGACACCTTCGTCGGGCCGGTAGTACTCGGCCGCGATCCAGGGACCCCGCACCTGCAGCTCACCAGTCGCCTCGTCATTCCACGGCAGCGGCGTGATCGACCCAGGCTCGACGATCCGTACTTCGACACCCGGTAGCGGCTGGCCTTGCCGGGCACGGAGCCGGGCCTTCTTGTCCTCTGGCAGGTCGTCGAAGCGAGCCGGAACGTGCGCCGCAGTGGCGACCGGGCTCGTCTCGGTCATCCCCCACGCCTGCAGGATCGGCTTCCCGAGCTTCTCCCGAAACGCCTCCGACAGCGCCTGCGGTACTGCGGAACCGCCGCACGGGACTCGCCGCAGCTTCGGCAGCTCCACTCCGTCGAGCAGCGGCAGCAACCCCTGCCAGATGGTCGGAACGCCCGCGGCCAGGGTCACCTCCTGCTCCTGCAGCAGCTTGAGGATCCCCTGTGGAGTCATGTCCGGCCCCGGGAACACGAGGTTGGCGCCGGCCATCGGAGCCGCGTGCGCGAGACCCCAGGCGTTCGCGTGGAACATCGGCACCACCGGCATCACCGTGTCGGTCTCGGTCAGCCCGATCCCGGCGTTGGTGAGGACGCCGATCGAGTGCAGCCAGGTCGAGCGGTGCGAGTACACGACGCCCTTGGGGTTGCCCGTCGTACCGCTCGTGTAGCACATCGCCGCGGCCTGGTTCTCGTCCTCGACGTGGAACTCGACCGGCTCGGCCGCCGCGAGGAGCTCCTCGTAGTCGTGGAACCGCTGGTCGTCCGGCACCTCCACTCCCGGGGCTCCGGCCGGCAGGTCGTCCATCACCACGACCTGCCGGACCAGCGGCAACCGGTCGAGCAGCGGGAGGAACAGCCCGAGCAGCGACCGGTCGACGAAGACGACCTCGTCCTCGGCGTGGTTCGCGATGTAGACGACCTGGTCGGGGAACAGCCTGATGTTCAGGGTGTGCAGGACCCGCCCGGTGCACGGCGCGGCGAAGTACAGCTCGAGGTGGCGTCCGGAGTTCCAGGCGAACGTCCCGACGCGCCCGTCCGCACTGATGCCGAGTGTGTCGAGCACCCCGCCCAGCCGCCTGGTCCGCGCCGCCCACTCGGCGTACGTCGTCGTGGTGGGCGCGGGTCCGCCGGTATGCACGGTCTTGTCCGGGAAATGCTGCTCAGCCCGCCGGAAGATCGAGTCCAGCGACAACGGGAAGTCCTGCATCAGACCTTTCATGACCACACTCTGCCAGCCCCGCTGTCGGCTTGGCCATGCTCCCGCGCGGCGCGAGAGCATGGCCGACGGCCTAGCCTTCGATCAGGTCGAACTCGTTGCCCTCGGGGTCGGCGAGGGTGATCCAGTGCGCGCCGCCCTGCCGTACTTCGTTGACCTGGGCCGCGCCGAGTCCGAGCAGCCGGTCGAGCTCTGCGTCGAACTCCTTACTCAGCAGGTCCAGGTGCAGCCGGTTCTTCACCTGCTTACCTTCTGGCACCTGATGGAAGGTCAGTCGGGGTGAGCCGTCGACGGCGGCGAACTCGGCCGTCGCGCCGGGGTTGACGCTCGATCCGAGCGTCTCAGCCCAGAACGCCGCCAGCTTGCCGACGTCGGCAGTGTCGATGCTCAGCCCGATCACGGAACTCGTACTCATGGCGATACTTCCCTTTCCTGAGGGGATAAAGGCGGTCAGATAGCGGTGCGGCCGCCGTCGACCGGGACGGTGGCTCCGGTGACGTAACTGGCGGCGGGCGAGGCGAGGAAGGCGACGACCTCGGCGATCTCCCGGGGCTCGGCGGCACGGTCCATCGCGGTCGTGCTGCCGAGGGACTTGATGAAGTCGGCGTCCCCGCCGTCGGTGTAAACCGGGCCGGGGGCAACGAGATTGACCCGGACGTTGCGCGGGCTGAACTCGGCCGCCCAGGCCCGCGTCATCGACGACAGCGCCGCCTTGGTCGCGCCGTACGCGGCACCACCCGGCAGCCCGACCTGGCCGGCCATGCTGCCGATGTTCACGATGCTCCCGGTACCGCGAGCCGCCATGCCCGGCGCGAACGCCCCGACCAGCAGGTACGGCGCGCGCACGTTGGCGGCGAACAGCGAGTCGACGCGATCGGCCGTGAGCTCGGCCGTCGGACCGAAGAGGGAGAACCCGCCGTTGTTGACCAGCACGTCCACCTCACCGGTCTCTTCCGCGAGCCGCTGGACGGCGGCGGCGTCGGTGAGATCCGCGGCGACGAAACGCGCCTTGCCGCCGGCGTCGGCGATCGTCTTCACGGTCTCGGCGCCACGGGCGGCATCCCGCCCGTGGACCAGCACTTCCATCCCAGCGGCTCCCAGCCGGAGCGCGATCGCCCGGCCGATCCCGGAGGTGGCACCGGTGACGAGTGCGGTCTCTGCCATGAGCTTCTCCTTTGTAAGGCAGACAGGTCTGTCTGTATGATTTGGATACTAGACAGACCTGTCTGCTAAAGTCAAAGACATGTCTGCCAAGTCACCAGCCGCCGAGACGCAGCCCACGAAAGACCGGGCCGCGAAGAGCCCGGGCGCGAAGGCGACCGCGCCGGGCGCGAAGGCGCAATCCCCGGCTGCGAAGGCGCCGTCTCCCAAGGAGCGGAGCGCGGCGGCCAAGGCGCGATTGCTGGCCGCGGCGAACGAGTTGTTCTACGCCGAGGGCATCCAGGCGGTCGGCATCGACCGGGTGATCGAGCACGCCGGGGTGGCGAAGGCCACGCTCTACAGCGCATTCGGCAACAAGGAGGGCCTGATCCGGGCCTACCTGCAGGCGCGGCACGACGCGACCAGCAACGGGATGAGCCGGGAACTCGAGGCGCGGTACGCGACCGCCAAGGAGCGACTCGTCGGCGTCTTCGAAGTACAGGGGTTGTCGTTCGCCGATCCGGCGTTCCGCGGGTGTGCGTTCATCAGCGCCAACGCGGACGCGCCGAACATCCCGGCGGTCGAGGAGGCATCACACAACTACCGGGACTGGGTGCACAGCCTGTTCCTGGATCTCGCGACCGAGGCCGGCGCCAAGGACCCCAGACTGCTCGCCCAGCAGTTGGTACTGCTCTATGACGGTTCGGGTATCAGCGCCTGGCTCGACAACGACAGAACAGCGGACAACACCGCTCGCACGGTGGCCGCCGCTCTGGTGGATGCCGCTATTCCCAACTCCTGACCGCCGCGGTTCCTGAGATCACCCCGACCACGGCTCGGCTTTTGTTGCTACCGGTTGGCCAGTGCGGGCGGACTCCTCGATGGCCAGGGCGAGGAGGTGGTCCTGGGAGGCCTCGGCCAGTGGGTACGGCGGCGGTCCGTCGCCGCGGGCGAAGGCCGTCATCCGGTCGAGCAGGGTCGCGATCGAAATGTCCTCGTCGGCCAGTCGCACGTCCGGGAAGGGGTTGCGATAGAGCACCTGCCCGTCGAGCGACAGGTGGTCCAGAGCGAAACCTTCCAGGTTGAGGTCGATGCCGGTCTGGCGGCGGAACAGGCGTGACTCCACAACCGTGGTGGCGTCGGCGAGGCGAATGAGGCGGTCGTCGACCAGTTCACCCCGGCTGCCGCGGATCACGATGCGGTTCTGGCGGAGCGGGTTGTGCCACTGGTTGTCGGTGAAGTCGTAGAGCGCCGTCCGGCCGTCTCCGAAGTCGATCGTCGCCAGCGTGGTGGTGGCCTCCTTCGGCTCGTCGTTGCCCGACCAGCCGTCACGAACCATCGGGTCGGCCAGCGGCGCGACGAACTTGCTGGCGTGGACCGTGGCCGGCCCGCGCCCCGCGTCGAGCAGTCGGCGGACGACTGCCAGCGCGTGGTAAAGGTGCGTGGACGACAACTGGACCGACGTGACCTGGCCGAGCGCTCCCGAGTCGATCAGCGCCGCCTGCGCAGCATGTGACGACAGGAACGGATTCTGCTCGGCCACCTGGACGAGCCCGGTCGCGCCGACGTCCGACCAGAGCCGGTGCAAACCGTCGAGATCCGGCGCGGGCGGAGTCTCGCTCAGTACCGGGATGCCGAGGGCAACGAGTTCCCTGGTCACGCGCGGAGTGACGTCCCACGGCACGGAGACGATCACGAAGTCCGGCTTGTCCGCCGCCAACTCGCCCACCGAGCGGTAGGTGGGGACGCGCCACTCGCGTTCCACCTCCTGGCCGCGTTCCGCGGTACGGGTGACGACTCCGCTGACTGTGAACCTTTCCGGCATCGCTTCCGCCAGTCGGTGGAAGAAGCCGGTGCGCCAGCCGCTCCCGACGATCCCGTACCGCCCCGGCCTGGCGTTGTCTTGTGGAAGTGTCGCCATGTCGCCCCTTCATCGTTCCGTCCCCGCCGGAGCATTCTCCCCCCGCCGCCTCCGCTCAAAGATTAGTTGACACGACATACGTGTCGTGTAATCTATTGGTCATGGACATCAGCAGAGTGAGTGCGCTCAGCACCGGCACCGTCCGGATCCGGCCCGAACATGTCGGCCCCACGGACAAGCACCTGTACGTCTGGCTCGCCACCTCGCGCAGTTGGACCCCGCCGCGACCGATCAACGTCTACGTCGTCGAGCACCGGGAGGGTCTGGTGTTGTTCGACACCGGCCAGGACCGCGCCTCGGTGACCGAGCCCGACTACTTCCCGGGCGGGCTCAACGGCCTGATCTACGACCGGCTCGCCACCTTCGACATCGGTCCCGAGCAGACGTTGACCCGCCTGCTCGCCGCCAACGGGTACGACATCCGCGACGTGCACACCGCCGTCCTCTCGCACCTGCACCAGGACCACATCGGCGGCCTCCCCGAGCTCAGCCACGCCCGCATCGTGATCGCGGACGACGAGTGGAAGTCGATGCGCCGCCCGCTCGCGGCCGCGCGCGGCTACCTGCGGCAGCACATCGACCGCCCCGATCTCCGCTGGGAGCGGATTCACCTCGAGCCGCTGGAAACCGGTCCGTTCACCACCGGCCACGACCTCTTCGGCGACGGCAGCCTGGTGCTCCTGCCGACTCCCGGCCACACGCCGGGCTCGCTGTCGATGCTCGTACGCCGCCCCGGCAGGCCGCCGCTGCTCATGGTCGGCGACCTCACGTACGACGCCGAGCTCCTCGCGGCCGGGGAGGTCCCTGGAGTCGGGAAGAAGTCGGAACTCCGGCAGTCCGTTGCCAAGGTCAACGAGTTGCGCGGGCAGTACCCCGGCCTGGTGGTTCTGGCCGCCCACGATCCCGCCGCGGCCGGGCGCCTCGTCGTACCAGCTGATGGTTCAGCGCAGGGAGTGGGCTCGTGAAGGTCGCGGAGGAATTGCGCTACCTGATCCTAGCGATCCAGCGCGAGGGGAACCGGCTGCTGGCGGCGGAGCTCCGGCCGTTGGGCGTGACGCCGTCACAGGCCGAGGTGCTGCGCGTACTGCGCGACCACGGGCCGCTCACGTTGAACGCCCTGGGCGGGTTGCTTGTCTGCGAGACGGGGAACAGCCCGAGCCGGCTGGTCGAACGGCTCGTCACGCAGGGACTCGTCCAGCGCGACACGGATCCGGACGACCGCCGCTACCTCGCGCTGAGCCTGACCGCTGAAGGGAAGGCCCTCAGCAAGCGGATCGTCGCGGCCGAGGAAGTGCTGCACAACGGCATCGAACAACTCGTCGCCGGACAACCGGTGGACGAGACCATCACCACGCTGCGCGCGCTGGCCGGGGCCTTTCCCGCCGGAGAAGCCCTGGCCCGCCGCCGCGCCGCCGAGGAGGACTGAACCCCCATGGAACAAGCGACTCTGACCATCCCCGGATCACCCGTCGACGTTCTGCTCGATCCCCTCGCACTTCCCTTGTGGAACGAGGCTTTCCTGCACATCGACGGTCCGGCTGTCCCTGCCGTCGGCACCCGCTACACGCTACGTGTCCGCCCGGGTCTCAGCGGCTGGCTCGAGTACACGGCGATCACCAGCGACCGCGTGGAGCTCACCTGGCAGGTCCCGGGTTTCCACGAGCACGGTGTCTGGTTGATCGAGGACGGCCGAGTCACCCATTCGTTTGAGCACGCCGGCCCGCTGGCCGCAGTACTGCGTTCTGCCTATCGCGGGATCGCCGCAGTACGGCTGGAGCGGTTGCGCGAGCGGGTGCTCAGCCTCTCCACGTTGTAGTCATTGGAAGTGCGCGCCGGGTTTGCGGTAGCCGCGGAGGAGGTCCCGGGAGATGATCAGGCGCTGCATCTCGTCCGTGCCCTCGAAGATGCGCCAGAGACGGACCTCGCGGAACCAGCGTTCGATCGGGAGTTCCTTGGTGTAGCCCATGCCGCCGTGGATCTGAAGCACCCGATCGGCGACGCGGTTCACCGTGTTCGTGCCGTAGAGCTTGGCGATCGCGCTGTCGTGCTGGGGATGCCGGCCCTGGTCGACGGTCCAGGCGGCGTACAGGACCAGCCAGCGGGCCGCCTCCAGCTCGACCTCGGAGTCGGCGATCATCCACTGGATCGCCTGGTTGTCGGCGATCGGGCTGCCGAAGGTCTGGCGGGTGTTGGCGTGCTCGATCGCCAACTGCAGAAGGCGTTCGCAGACGCCGATCCCGCGGGCCGGGATGATGAACCGGCCCTTCATGATCCAGCGCATCGCCAGCTCGTAGCCCTGGCCGATCTCGCCGAGCACGTGATCCTGGGGCACCCGGACGTCGTCGAAGTTCAGCGTCGCCGGGACCGCCTGGCCCATCGTGACAATCTCGTCGGAGGTCCAACCGCGGTCCCGATCGACCAGAAACGCGGTGAAGCCGCCCTTCGAGCCCTTCTCCGCATCCGTCACCGCGATCACGATGGCGAAGTCTGCTTCGTTACCTCCGGTGATGAAGGTCTTCTCGCCGCGGATCACCCAGTCGTCACCGTCGCGGCGCGCGGTGGTGCGGATCGCGCGGGTGTCGGAGCCGGCGCCGGGCTCGGTGATCGCGAAGCAGGACCGCCGCTCGCCGGAGATGGTCGGCAGCAGGTACTCCTTGCGCTGCTCCTCATTACTCTCGAAGAGAATGTTGTCGGCCTCGCCGCCGAACGAGAACGGCACGAAGCTCCGGGCCAGCTCGCTGGTGATCAGCGCCTGGTCGACCGACGACAGGTCCATCCCGCCGTACTCCTCGGGCGTGCTCAGCCCCCAGAAGCCGAACGACTTCGCCTTCTGCCGGAGCTCGTTCACGACGTCCGGCTCCAGCCCGGGCAACCCCTCCCGCTCCCGCTTGAGCACCTCGTTCTCCAGCGGCATCAGCTCCCTGCGCACGAACTCGCGCGTCGTCTCGCGAATCGCCCGCTGTTCCTCACTGAGCGAGAAGTCGACCATCAGCCCTCCATCGATCACGGTGTTCAACCACCGTAGGCCGATCTACGCCGCAACACATGTCGATGGAGATTCGCAGTACGCGTTCACCGGACCGCCACCACTCACCAAGGGCGCGGGATCTCAGGCTGCGGCTCGGCTTGAGCCTGCAGCCTGCGGGCACCGAGGGTTTGGTGAGTGGTGGACGTCCGCGCCTCAGGGAGCGGTGGGGACGGAGCGCTTGTGGATGGTGCGGCGGTGGAACGCGATGATCGTGTCGGCGGCCTGCTCGTCGACCGGCTTGCCTTCGAGGAAGTCGTCGATCTGGTCGTAGGTGACACCCAGCGCGACCTCGTCGGGCAGGCCCGGGTTGTTGGTCTCCAGGTCCGCCGTCGGGATCTTGCCGGTGATCTCGTCGATCGCGCCCAGGCGTGATCCGATCGCCCGCACCCGCCGCTTGGTCAGCCCGGCGAGCGGAGTCAGGTCGCACGCGCCGTCGCCGTACTTGGTGAAGAACCCCATCACCGCCTCCGCCGCGTGATCCGTACCGACCACCAGCCCGCCGCGCGCGCCGGCCACGACGTACTGCGCGATCATCCGCTGGCGCGCCTTGATGTTGCCGGTGTGGTAGTCCGCCCGGTCGCCGAGATCCGAGTGCTTGACCGACTCCACCATCGCGTCCGTGGCGGGTTTCACGTCGACCGTGAGCGTCTCGTCCGGGCGGATGAACTCGAGCGCCCGCTGGGCGTCCACCTCGTCGGCCTGTACGCCGTACGGGAGGCGCATCGCGACGAAGGTGGCGTTCCCGCCACCCGCGCGGACCCGCTCGACCGCGAGCTGGCAGAGACGCCCCGCAGTACTGGAGTCGACGCCGCCGCTGATGCCCAGCACGTACGTCGAGGCGCCGCTGAGGCGGAGCTGGTCCGTCAGGAAGTTGAGGCGGCGCTCGATCTCGAGGTCCGGGTCGAACGACGGGGTCACGCCGAGCTCGGCGACGATCAGCTCCTGCAGGTACTGGCGGTCGAGCTCGCTCATCGGACTCCCTCGTCGGTGCGGACAGACGAGACCAGCCTATTTCTCCGGATCCGGGAGCCGTCCGGGGGTCGCCGGACATAAGGATTCCCCGCGCACCCGGAAGAGCTCACTTACCCTTGCTGCCTTCCGGCCCTGGGGGAGTTGGGCGAGATACCGCCACGCGGGGAACCATCGAAGAGTGTACGGGATCGAGGGCCCCATCCAGCAAACCGGGTCAACCGGCCACAGCGAACCCCCGCCAGGCAGCCCGCAGTACCGGAATAGAGCAGCTCCGCCGCGAGTTGCCGGTTGTATGGGAACCCTCGACTTCGGCCGCTTCGGGATCACCACCGGGCTGGACAGCAGCCCCGAGTCACTGGCGGCAGCGGCTGCCGCGGAGGAGCTCGGCTATCCAGCGATCTGGCTGTCCGGCGGCCCGTTGCCCGGGCTACAGACCATCGTCGACCTGATCCAGGCGACCGAGACGATCAGATTCGTCAGCGGGATCCTCGCCGTCGACAGATTCAGCGCTGCCGACGTCAGCGCGACGTACGAGCAGCTGGAGGCGTCTGCGCCTGGACGTTTCACCGTCGGCCTCGGCGGAGCGCACGGGCCACGACCACTCGGCACTCTGAACAACTACCTCGACCAGCTGACCGCAGTACCGACCGACCACCGCGTACTGGCTGCGCTCGGCCCGCGGATGCTCGAACTGGCCCGCGATCGCACGGCCGGCGCCTATCCCTTCCTCATCCGCTCCGAGTACACGGCAGAGGCCCGCCAGACGCTCGGCCCGGACAAGCTGCTCGCGGTATCCCACCTCGCCGTCGTGGAGACCGATCCCGACCGCGCCCGGGCGATCGCACGGGGAACGATCAGTTTCTTCCCGCGGATCCCTGGCTACCTCGCCTCGCTGAAGCGGCAGGGATTCAGCGACGAGGAGATCGCCGAACTGCCCGATCACGTCGTCGATTCGCTCGCCGCGTGGGGTACCCCGGCCGACATCGCCGCGAAGCTGACCGAACACCTCGACGCCGGCGCCGACCACGTCGCCATCAACGTGATCACCGGCGTCACCGGCCCCCAACCGATCGACCAGTGGCGCGCTCTGGCGGACGCCGTACTCTCCTAGCCTTTGATCCTGTTGAGCAGCGCAGGGATCCAGTGGTCGCCGTACCGTTCCCGCAGCTCGTCGCGCTGCCAGTCCTCGCCCGTCACCTTCCCCCGGCAGAGCGATGACCCGCAGTTGCACACCATCTCGAAGTCGGTCCCCGTGCTCGTGCCGTAGTCGCTGGTGATCTCGTCGCCCGGCGCAATGTCCCAGCGGGCCTCGAGGGTGACGGCGTCGATCCACCAGAGGTTCGGATCACAGCTGTGGTTGCCATAGGCAATTACTGGCCGCGGATCGTTGGGAAGAACCAGATGCTCGTCGTCGGCCAGGGTGATCGTGTCCACTGGCGGACTCTTCAGCAGTTCGCGAAGCTCGGCCGTGCTCACCTTCCGCCCAGCCAGCCGGGAGACCACCTCACCCTTGCTGATCGCCTTGGTGGCGAACAACCCCTGCCCGGCGATCCCGGACCGGCGTACCTCGAGACCCGGATGCGACCAGGTGACCGGCTTCTCGTACAGCCGCACCGTGCTCTCGAGCTTGTCGTACGTGTACGGCGTCACCTCGCCGGTCGGCTCGAACCCCTGCCTGCTCCAGAAGCCCGCGGCCTGTTCGGCATTGGTATCCACCACCGCCAACCTGAGCTTCCACCACTCGCTCCCGAGGTACTCCTCGAGCAGCCTGTACGCCGCCGCGCCCGCTCCGCGGCCCTGGTAGTTCTTGTGGACCTCCAGCAGCCCGATGAACGCCGTACGCTCGTCCGGGTATCCCTTGAGCAGGTCGATCACCGCGACGAGTTGATCCCCTTCCCAGGCTCCGAGCACTACCTTCGCTTCCTCGGGCAGTCCCTCGGGTCGCATCATCAGAAGGCTCTGCGCATCCGCCGGGCCTGGCGGATAGCCCGTGATCCGCTCGGTGTAGCCCGGGTCGGACTCGATCAATTCCTGGAGTTCGTCGACCTCGTCTGGCGTGATCTCCCGCAGCCTCACTCCGCCTCCTCCAGTTCGGTGACACTGCCGGCCATGATTTTGCGGACGTTCCTGGTCACCTTCTCCGGCGCCCAGTCCCACCAGGCGACCGCGAGCAAGCGGGCGATCTCCTCGTCGCTTAAGCGTTTGCGGATCACCTTGGCGGGGTTGCCGCCGACGATCGCGTAGTCCGGTACGTCGTCGACCACCACAGCCCCCGACGCCACGATCGCGCCGTGCCCGATCCGCACGCCCGGCATCACCATGGCGCGGTACCCGAACCAGACGTCGTTCCCCACCACGGTGTCCCCGCGCCCGGGCAATCCGGTGATCGGGTCGAAGTGCTCCGCCCACGCACCACCCATGATCGGGAACGGGGAACGTCGACGGCCCGTCCATCCGGTGGTTGGCCCCGTTCATGATGGTCGTCGTCCCCGTCCCCAGCGCGCAGTACTTCCCGATCCGCAGCTTCTCCGGCCCGTAGTGGTACAGCACGTTCTCCACCCCGAACGCCTCCGGCGCCACGGGATCGTCGTAGTACGTGAACTCCCCCACCTCAACCAACTCCGACTGGACCAGCGGCTTGAGCAACACCACCCGCTCAACCCCAGCCATCGGCCGCAACACCCTCGGATCAGGCCCCATCGCCATCCCCCGACCCTAGAACCCCCGCCCACCCACCTGCGCCCTATTTACCTCACGCCTCCGGTCTCCGGGGCCCGATTTCACCCCCTACCCCGGTCTCGCGTATCCTCTCGCCTTGGAGGATTCGCCTAGAGGCCTAGGGCGCACGCTTGGAAAGCGTGTTGGGGGCAACCCCTCACGAGTTCGAATCTCGTATCCTCCGCCACTCTCCGAGAGGCAAACAGAACCACGTTTCGGCAGGTCAGAGCGTGGCTTCGGCCTCCGGAGGGACGAACACAGAGGAAGGCCGGTCGCCTCAGCGACCGGCCTTCCTCTCAGTCAGGGTCTCAACGACCCTGTCAAGCCGACACTAGAGACCCGGCAGAGCCGACCTCTGGCCGGTTCTGATCGGTCGGCGCCGGGCCCAACTCAGCGGAAGGGCGGTGGCCTCACATCCACGGGTGGTGCGATATAGGTCCCACGGTCTGGCCTGCCCTGCGGATCTGCCACTCCCGGCCCTCTCGCCCCCAGCTCCCGCCGGATTACCTCACCCGCATTAGAATCCAACAGGCACTCGCTGTTGAGCGGGCATGCGTCCGCGAGAATCGCCATCACGGTCATGGGCTGCCGCTGTATACCGACGAGGATATGTGCGACCCAGCGCCCTCCTTCATCCGGCTCGACTGGCTCCGAGACGAACCATTCAGCCGTGCCCTCAGAGATGCGCGCCGGTCTCGCGATGGCGAAAAGGAAGCGCGCGTCGGTGGAAGCGCGCCTATAAGTCCCTCGGACCTCAATCTGCCAACCGGTCTCCAGCACAGAGACCGACACTGAAGTCACCGTAGGGAGTTCCGCCTCCCTTTCTGTCTGAGGATTGCCGCTGCTGCCATCTACAGTGACGCGTTGGCTTGAATCCTCATTCGTCTGGGAATCGTTTCCGCCAAGCGATGCAGCCACACCGATGATTGCAGCGGCAATCGTCGCAGCTGCTCCAATTGAAGCCACGAGAACTGCTTGCCATCTCTCGAGGTGACGTACTCGACCACGACTGGCCACTATCCGATCGTCCCCCACACCGCAGGGGAAGTCGACTTCCGGAGCGCGACTCCTGACAGATGTGCACACGCCGGACTAGACCATCCGTACCTGAGCCGGAGCCGTCCAGATATGCACTCACCTCTGGCGCGTTGCCCAGTTGGCCTGAAACCACGGGGTTGACGCCGTGCTAACCCCTCAGACGTCACGTTGCAGGCTGTCTCACTGTCCCAGAACCCCGCCGGGTGGCTTCAGACATTGTCGGCTCTTCACAATGCAAAGTGTCTTCGGTGACGCTGATGCGCCGATTGTGGTCGAACTCGCGCAAAAACCAGATCTACAAGGCGTTCCAGGAGGTCGAACGCGTGATGCGGACCGTGGCGCTGCTGCGGTTCCTCGCCGACTCGGGGCTGCGGGCACGGGTGACCGCGGCCACCAACAAGGCCGAGGCCTACAACGGGTTCTCCGCTTGGACCCCGGTTCAGCAACCAGGGCGTGATCGCCGAGAACGACCCGGCCGAGCAGGAAAAGTCGGGTCAAATGGAACTCGCTGCTGTGCCACCTGATCGTGTTCCACACCGCGATCGACATGATGGAGGTCATCCGGCAGCTGGTTGCCGAGGGGTGACAGGTGACCGCTGACGATCTGGCCCAGCTCTCGCCCTACCTGACCTCCCACATCCTCCGGTTCGGCGCCTACGCAACCGACGAACTCCACATCCCGCCGGACGTGTTCGACCCCGCACTGGACGAGGTCGACTTTGGCGGCGAACAGCCCGCGGCCGCGTAGCAGGGCACGGTAACGCAGCAGAGGGTTGGTCTAGCGCCTCCCCCATGCAGGGCGACACTGGAGGGCCGAGAATCCTCCATCGCTCACGCAGCACGCGTAACCCACGCAAATGTCCGCGGCCGGGCGCTCGTCCGGGATCGGCGCCGGCTCGATGCCGGCGGCAGCGCGACTGGACCATCCCGGCGCGCGATGCCGGCGGGGCGTCGGCGATGCTGTGGGCATGGAGTACGTGTCCAGAGTGCCGCGGCCGCCGCTGGACGGGCTGATCGACGACCTCTACTACCTGGAGGGTGCGCCGCCGTACGCCCGGCTGACGCTGCCGGCAAGTCCGGCGGCGTTGCTCATCGTCAACCTCGGGGCGCCGTTCCGCATCCGCGCCGGCACCGACATCGAGACGGCCGAGTACGCCGACGGCTGCGTGGTCACCATGCCCACCCGCGCGTTGGAGTTCGGCTACCCACCCCGGACCCGGTCCGTCGGCGTGCACTTCAAGCCGTGGGGGCCGGCGCCGTTCCTGCCGATGCCCGCGGCCGAGCTGTGTGACCGGCCGGTGACGGTAGAGCAGGTTTGGGGCCGGCCCGCCGTTGCTGAGCTGCGAGACCGGCTGGCCACAGCCGACGGACCGCACGAGATGCTGACGCTGCTCGAGGAGGAGCTGATGCGACGGCTGTGCGAGACCGCCGGCCTGGGGCTGGTCCGCCATACGAGCAGTGTCATCGCGGCGACCAGCGGGGCGGTGGCGATCGGCGACCTGAGGGTGGCAGCCGGTGTCAGCAGCACTCATCTGGCACAGCGGTTCAAGGAGCTCATCGGAGTCACGCCGAAGCGGCTGGCCCGCACCTACCGCTTCGCCGCCACCGTGTTAGCGATCAACCCCGCCGGACCGATCGACTGGGGCGACGTCGCCGGTGGCGCAGGCTACTTCGACCAGGCCCACTTCGGCCACGAGTTCCGTGCGTTCACCGGGCTCACGCCGACCCGGTACGTCGAAGTCCGGCGGCGGTTCCTGCGCGAACATCCCGGCCACGTGCTGGACGGCTGGCCGCTGCCGGCTGATTGATTTCTTACAAGAGCGACAGCTCACGACACGCTAATTTGGGGGCACCCCAAAGCAGAGGAGAGCCCCGTGGGCAAGGTGGTCATGTACAGCTCGGTGTCGGTGAACGGCTTCATCGCGGACGAGAACGACCAGCCCGGACCGCTGTTCGACTGGTTGACCAGCGGTGACGTCCCGTTGGACGACAGCGGCGTGCTCAAGGTGTCACAGGTGTCCTACGACTACACCCGGGCGTACTGGGACCAGATCGGGGCGACAATCGCCGGCCGCCACGTCTTCGACATGACCGACGGCTGGGACGGGAAGCCTCCGGGCGGGATCGACCACGTGGTCGTCGTGACACACCGACCGAAGCCCGAGGGCTGGGACCCCGAGGCGCCGTTTCACTTCGTCGACGGCGTCGAGGCAGCCGTGGCCAAGGCGCAGGAGCTTGCCGGTGACCGCCTGGTCGAGGTCGCCGCCGGCGACGTCGGTGGCCAGGCGCTTGCCGCAGGTCTGGTCGACGAGGTGCGCATGGACGTCGTACCCGTCGTGTTCGGGTCCGGCAAGCGCTACTTCGGGTCGGTCCACGCGCAGCACCTGTTGGAGGATCCTGACGTGGTGATTCAGGGCAACCGGGTGCTTCACCTGCGCTATCGGGTGCGCCGTTGACCGATCTGAGCGGGTACGCGAAGAAGTCCACCGCGAACGGTGACACAAGATCGGGCCTCCGGCTGCGTTAGCGCATCGCTGTCCCTGGTCGGGCAGCCGACGCCGATCCGCCCCAGGGCGTGACGGCCAGGAGACCTAGGCGTGCCATCGAAGGTCTCAGAAGGGGTCTCAATCGCCACGGTTCGGGGGCGTTCAGGATCGTTCGTACGGACCATGGCGCAGACTCGGAACTGGCCACGCGATCCCCTGAACGTTGCGTCGCGGTCTTGGAAAGCGTGTTGGGGGCAACCCCTCACGAGTTCGAATCTCGTATCCTCCGCCACTCCCCCGGAGTCAAGAAACCGCAGGTCAGAGCATGGTTTCGGGCTCTACAGGGATGAGCGAGGAAGAAGGCCGGTCGCATCCGCGATCGGCCTTCTTCTCGTTCAGGGTCTCAACAGCGCATCCCCGGCGCGAGGGTTCACGGACTCGCTCGGGGGCGTTCGGATCGACTACCGGCTGAGCGGCTCCGCCGCTGACGTCGCGATCAGGATCTCGGGCTCGCGGGGGAAGGTCCGGACCATCGACGTGCCGCAGGCGCCGCCCGGCAAGGACCGCGTCGAGCGCTGGGACGGGCTCACCAACAGCGGCCGGCCGCTGGGCGACGGTACATATCGGGTCGTGGTCGCAGTAACCGGCGGGAACCAGAAGGACGCGGGCAGCATCGAGCCCCAACGCCACTTCTTCCCGGTCCGCGCTCCTCATCGCAACGAGGCGCTGTGGGCGATTTCGGCGCACCGCGCAACGACGGCCGAGTGCACAAGGGCTTCGACGTCCTCGCCCGCTGCGGGACTCTACTTGCCGCCGCCGTGACCGGCACCGTCGTCAAGCGCGCCCACGACTCCCGCCTCGACGGCAACTACGTCGTCATCCGGGGGCTGGGGGAGAAGCGGAAGTACTGGTATGCGCACATGGTCCATCCCTCGACCTTTCAGAAGGAGAGCCTCGTCCACGTCGGTCAGATCGTCGGGTACGTCGGCAAGACAGGGAATGCCCGGACGGCGGGTTGCCACCTCCACTTCGAGGTTCACGTCAACGGGCGTCCTGTCAACCCGGAGCCATACATGCAAGCCTGGGACCGCTACAGCTCATCAACCTCGAGCGCCTGGAGGAGCGATGTCCGAGGAAAAGATGGAGCGGGCGGTTCAGCAGGCTCTGGCTCGCGAGGGGATCGCCGATGAGGTGATCGCTGCAGGGCAGTTCAACCCCCGCGGCCAGACCGGCTCGCTCTTCGCCGGCGGTTTGGTGGGCGGCAGCTTGGGCGAAGTCGGTGGCTCGGTAGGTGAGGCCGTCGGTGACTTCGCGGGCGTGATCGGAGGCATGCGCGCGAACGCGGCCGCCCACGGGATGCCCCAGTTCATGTTGGTCGGAGTGACCGCCGACGGGGTTTACGGCTTCGAGGGCCGGTCGCGCAGCAAGGAACCCGGCGCGATGGTCTTCAAGGCCGCGAGGGCGGGGCTGGAGGTGAAGGTCCACAAGCGAGTGAACGTGAGGGTGCTCGAGCTGATCCATCCCGAGAGCAACTCGCGGATCGAGCTCGAGGGCAGCAGGGTGCCACTGACCCATTCCAAGGACGTGATCGAAGCGCTCTCCGAGGGCTAGCTCACAGCGATACCGACTAGCTGGGTGGCGACGGCCAGGCGGGGCGCGATCCGTCATGGTGAGCCGACTGACGGGTGCCCGCCCAGCGCCTGTCCTGTGTTCCAGCACCCGCACTTAGCGACGGCTGGAACACACGGGCATGGCCGCCAGCCGCGGCCGGCGGGTCTCAAAGTGGGTCTCATCCGCCAGCGTTCCGGAGCGTTCGCGAGCGTTCAGTGCACTCACGGTCAGGGCTCAGCACTAGCGCTCGATCCTCCCCGAACGTCGAATTGCGGAAAGCGTGTTGGGGGCACCCCTCACGAGTTCGAATCTCGTATCCTCCGCCACTCCCCGAGAGGCAGAGACCGCAGGTCAGAGCGCGGTTTGACTCTCTGAGAGGAACGACAAAGCCGGGGCGGCTCCCACATCTGGGAGCCGCCCCGGAGTCGTTCCGTCTCAGTTTCCGTCTCAGTTGTCCCTAGTACGGCAGCCGCACTTCGTGATGTTGGGGGCGACGACGGTGCGACACAGACCCGATGGCGCGGCGACGCTGGAGAAGGATCAGTTCATCGTCCAGGGCTTGAGCTTGGCGGGATGGTGGGTGATCCGGCCGCCAGTGCCGCGTTGTGATACCGCTTAACCTCTCCGTATTTCGGTAGCTGTCTCGGCGTGATGCAGCAGATCGGGCAGGCTGGAGCGTCGTCAGGGTATGAACCTCGTACCGGAGGCGGCTGTGGAGCCGGTCTCGTTCGATGACCTGGTGGCGTCTAGTGGGCGCAGGTTGCTGCGGCTTGCGCTGATGCTGTCGGGCAGCCTGCACACGGCCGAGGATCTGGTCCAGACCGTGCTGGTGCGGGCGTATCGGCACTGGGACCGCGTCGCGGCTGCCGACCGGCCGGAGGCGTACCTGCGGCGGATGGTCGTCAACGAGTTCCTCAGCTGGCGTCGGCGGATGACCAGCCGGGAGGTCCCGGTCGCGGAGTTGGGCGATGTTCCTGGCGTCGAGGACGCCAGCACTCGGCAGGCCCAGCGTGACGCGATGTGGCGGTTGCTGGCGCTGCTGCCGCGGCAGCAGCGGGCTGTCTTGGTGCTGCGTTACTACGAAGATCTGCCGGACGCCGAGATCGCCGCGCTGCTGGGTTGCTCGCCGAGCACGGTCCGCTCGAACGCCGCCCGGGCGCTGGCGAGCCTGCGCAGCGGCGTACCGGGCCTTGATACTGACACGGAGGCATTGCCATGACGAAGACCGACGACGACGACCTGGTGCAACTGCTGCGGGAGACCTTTGCCGACGCCGAGCGCCAGGCGACCGACCAGCATCGGCTGCCGGCGATGCCCGGCACGCCGCGCCGCGGTCGCTGGCTCGCGATCGCGGCCGCTGCCTCGGTCGCAGCGGTCGCCATCTCGGCCACCCTGCTCGGTGGCCCGGGGCCGGACGAGCCGATCGGCGGGTCGACTGTCACCACGACCAACCAGACACCGGCCACAGCGCCGGGCGGTGGGCCGGGCACTGGGCCGACCGGCGGGACGATGTCCGGGCACGTCGTCGCCGACGCGAAGATCTACGGCGCCGTGATGAAGGCGATCACCGTCATGGACCGTCCGGGCGCGGGTTGGCCGGTGCTGTTCGTACTGGACGCCCCACGGGCAAACGCGGCCGACGGTACCTTCACCGACGAGCCGCTGGCGCCGATCGCGCCCGCGATCCAGCAGCAGATCGCGGCGGAGATTCGCGAGGTCGCGCCGGTCCGCTGGGTCAGCAAACCGAACGCGGCCAAGCAGGGCGGTACCGCCTGTGGTCAGGTTCTGGACGGCGGCGCGATCGTCACCCTCGGCGAGATCCACCCAGCGGGAGGCAACCGGCTGGATGTCCGCGTCAGCCAGTGGATCGGATGCGCCGGCGCGCACTGGCTCACCTACCGCCTCGAACGCGCCGGCGCCGATTGGCAGATCACGGGCACGGTCGGCCCGCAGGTGATCTCCTAGAGTTCCAGCCGTAGTTCGTGATCAGGCGAGTTGGGCTGTTTGACGGCGGTGGTGGCAGTCGCGTGCTCGGGCTTGGTGGCGGCGTCGCCAGCGTGACCAGTGCGGCAGGTGGGCCGCACCGTGTCGGCCGTGGTTGCATCAGCGACCGGCCAGGCGTGCCGAAACATGATCTACGCCCCGCGGAGGACCCGGTCGCCGAGGTCCGAGCGGCGGTAGAGGATTGAGCGGCCGTGCCGAGCCGAGATGAGCAGGCCGGCCGCGCGCAGTGCGCGCAGGTGCTGGTTGACCGCGCTCGGCGTGACGTCGAGGCGCACGGCGAGCTCGGTCGACGACGTCGGCGTCTCGAGCAGCCTCAGCAGCTGGGCACGGACACGGCCGACGAGGCCCACTAGGGCGGTCGGCGGCGTGGTCGTCTTGGTCTCCCACAGCGTTCCGAGACCGCGTGCCGGGTACAAGATGTGCGGCGGCTCCTCGGGAGAGATCGGCACCGATCCGCGCCGGCTGAAGAGCGAGGGAGTGAGCGTCAGGCCGCGACCGGCGGTCGAGGTGCGGTAGGAGTAGTCGCTGCGCAGACGTACCCGGAGGACGGTGTCGTCGAGGCGTACATGTGGGTCGATTCCTGCGAACATCGCCGCGAGGCCGGCTTGCGCCATGACCCGGCCGCGGTAGACGACGTCGGCCTCGAGCACTGTCCGCATACGCGCCCAGTACGGCTCGAAACAGGCCTCCCAGTAGTCCCGCAGCGCTGCCAGCACACGGTCGAGCACCTTGTCCGGCCGACCCCGAAGTACCGGCGGGAGCATGGCCGGATGGATCTCCGCCAGATCCGCGCGTACGACGCCGGCCGGTGTGCCCGTGAGCGCCGCCAACTCGTCGTCGATCCTGCCAAGCGGTGTGTAAGGCCGCGGAGTGAGGAAGTCCGGCGTCCACAGCGACTCGTTCGTCAACGCGCCGAGCAGTTCCAGGTCGAGCCCGGCACGCGCCGGCCCGGTGGCCCGCAGCCAGGGCAGTTGAAGCGGGAATCGGCCGGGGTCGCGCAGGGTCCGCAGGGAGAGGACCAACTCGTTCAGCGGCGAGATCGCGAAACGCACTTCGCCGAGGTCGTTGCCCGCGAGCTCGTACTCGATCATGAAGCAATACGCTACATCGCTGGTACCGGAAGACCTCCGGATGCCACAACTGTCAGGTGCCTGAACTCCTCCGCGATCCCCTCGAGCGCGCACTCGCCTCCGCCGTGGCCGCGATGTCGCTGTCCCGTGGAATGTTCTTCGCCGTCAGCGCCCTGTACTTCACCCGCGGAGTCGGCCTGTCTCCCGCCGTCGTCGGGATCGGTCTTACCCTCGCCGGAGGGGTCGGCGTCCTGGCGTCGTACGCCGGTGGGCGACTGAGCGACCGATGGGGTGCCGATCGGCTCCAGCAGTGGGCGCTGGCCGCGAACGGAGCCTCGCTCCTGGCGTACGCCCTCGCCGGCAACGTCGTCAGCTTCGTCCTGGTCGCGGCTTGCGTCTCCGCCACCCGCGGCCTGCAGAGCACCGCCCAGATGACGATGCTCGCCCGTTGGTACGTCGGCCCGGAGCGGGTCGCTGTCCGCGCCCGGCTGCGGGTGGTGATGAACGTCCTTATCGGCATCGGCACCCTGCTCGCGGGACTGGCTCTGATGGCCGACACCACAAAGGCATACCGCCTGACGGTGGTACTCGTCGGCGCGTTCACGATCCTCGGCACGGTCCCACTGATTGGCCTGCGCCGCAGGGTCGCCGGGCTGGCTGCACGGATGGACGCCTCCGGTAGCGCCGAGGCGTCACGCGGACGCTCCCCCCTACGGGATCGCACGTACGTCGCCTCGACAGTCCTCAACGCCGTACTCGCGATCCACTTCGGGCTGACAACGGTCGGGATCCCGCTGTGGGTGGCAGACCACACCGATGCCCCGACCATCGCCGTATCCGCGCTCCTGCTCGTCAACACCGCCTACGTAGCGCTCTTCCAAGTCCGTGCCTCCCGCGGCACACAGAATTTGCGCACCGCTGGGCGGTCAGTACGCCGAGCGGGCCTGCTCCTGCTCACCGCCTGCCTGCTCTTCGCCTTAGCAGGCCATCTCGGCGCCGCGGCAGCAATCGCCGTCCTGTTCCTCGCCGCCCTCGCCTCCTCCGCAGCCGAGACGCAAGGCGAAGCAGGAGGCTGGGGCATGGCCTTCGAACTCGCCGACCCCACTCGCGCCGGCGCCTACCAAGGCCTCAGCCAAACCGGCAACGCACTCGCCCTGATGCTCGGCCCCGCCGTCGTCACCACAACCGCGATCGACCACGGCACGCCAGGTTGGATCGCGCTCGGCACACTCTTCGCGGCCACCGGCACCGCAACCGCGGTCGTCGCGAACCACGCCGCCACACGCAGGGATCAGCGCGACACGCCCGTCGGCACCACTCCCGCCTGCACTTAATGCAAGTGACCCGATGATCAGCTGTGCCTGCGACGTACGGCGATCGAACTCAGGACCACACCGACAGAACCCAGACAATCGCTCACCGATTGCCACTGTGTTCCAGCGCTCTAAGGCGCGCTGCCGTCTCCTCGGCTGCCGATTGTCCCGCTCTCGGTCGCCACGTCTAGGCCCTGCGGTCGCGTCGCATGCGATCGGCTACGCCGACCCCAGACCCGGCACCCGCTCGCACCGATCTGGCGGCTGCAAGAAGGACGGAGCAGAGTGGGGCTACCGGCGCTCAGCGGCGCGCCTGTGGTCCAAACTAGGAGGAACTCGGCATGTCCCATCACCTCGACACCCCGCTCGCAAGTCAGACCGGCCAGCTCTACATCGATGATCTGTATGTCTTCGACAGCGAGGGCAACACGGTGTTCATCATGGACGTCAACTCCAACGTCAACGGCCTGCACTCCGAGCCTGGGTTCCATCCGGAGGCGCGCTATGAGTTCAAGGTGCACTTCGACGGAGCGGACTTCGAAGCCCTCACCTACCGGGTCTCGTTCGGTGAAGCCGACTCGGACGGGCGACAGGCCCTGCAGCTGCACGCGCTCACCGGCGACCAGGCGCGCGAGGACTCCGCAGATGGCGAACTCGTGCTGGAGGGCCAGACCGGCGAGGCGGCCAGCGGGGGCGGCACCCGGATCTGGGCCGGACGCATCGGCGACGCGTTCTACATCGACCTGTCGCTGCTCACCATTGTCAACGGGGCGGTGGCAAACGGGACCGCCCCTGACCTGTCGGCATGGCGGCCGGAGAACGCGAAGAACAGCTTCGCCAACACCCACGTCGACTCCATCGTCCTCGAAGTCTCCCACCAGCACCCGCAGCTGCGACCCGGCGCCCGCACCAGCGTGTGGTGCGCCACCAAACTTGCCACCGACGCGGGCGGCTGGCGGCAGATCAACCGCTTTGGGCATCCCATGATGTGGCCGATCTTCTGGCCCAACGACACCGACTTCTCCGACCCCGCCAACACCCTGCACCCGTCCGAAGACTTCAACGCCATGGGCCAGTACATCGGCGAGCAGATCTCCGCCGTCGTGGCGGCCAGCGG
Organism: Kribbella qitaiheensis; assembly: GCF_042657745.1. Lineage (GTDB taxonomy): Bacteria > Actinomycetota > Actinomycetes > Propionibacteriales > Kribbellaceae > Kribbella > Kribbella qitaiheensis. The sequence continues at coordinate 55,151 of NZ_JBHSKE010000060.1, forward strand.
GACCTCCGATGACCCCCAGGGCTACGGCCAGACCGTGGCCCGGCGGCTGTTCCCCGACGTCATGCCCTACGTGGTTGGCACGCCCGCGACCTACGGATTCGCCGCCTTCAACGGCAGGACGCAGGCCGACAACGCACCCGAGGCAATGCTGTCCCTCGTCACCAACACCGCAGTACCGTCAGGGCTGAAGCCGTCCGTATCCGAGCATCTGCGGGACAGCAACTTCCCTTACGTTCTTCCAGCGTGACCCACCGCGGATCTCGGACCCATAACGGCATCGCGCCCCTGGTCGATGGCGATCGAGCACGGGAGCCCGAAGTCACACCTGCGGGTGGACCCGGGACCTGTCGGGAGTCGGAGATGAACGGATCAGATCGGAAGTACCGCGCGGTGCGGCTGCTGCAGCAGTACGTCGTCAATCCGCCGGTGCGGTTGGCCTGGTCCCTGGGACTCGCGCCGCCGGGTGACGCACAGCTGGAGACGATCGGCCGACACACCGGACGACCGCACCGTACGCCGATCTGCGACGGACTGGTCGGTACGACGGTCTGGGTGATCGCGCAGCACGGGCGGCGGAGCGACTACGTCCGCAATCTGGCACGTGATCCCCGGGTCCGGGTCCGCACCGGGTCTCGGACCGGCTGGAGAACCGGGATCGCCCACATCCTGGACGGCGACGATCCTGACGCGCGGCGGCGGGAGCTCGGCCGGATCGACGGCTGGCGGCGGCTTTGTCTGAGCGCCTCGTACGCGATGAGCACCGACCCGCTGACGATCCGGATCGATCTCGACCCGGGCCACTGAATCCGCCAGGGCCCGGGGGGAGGGGATGGCCACTGGCCCGCGGCTACGTCGGATCAGGCCCCACGACTTCTCCGGCCACGGCCAGCCACGATTCCGCTTCATGGACAGCTCGACGTACTCGCTCACTCTTTCAGCCCCCCGGCGTCAAGAATCTCTGGATAGCGGTTTGTAGATCACTTGGGACGCTAAGGGATGGGCCCTACCAGGCTTGGGCTCGAGAAGAAGTCCGCAGGCGAAGTGACCCCCGCCGCCACCCTCGCGAAGCCGCCCATGGCCGAAGGACTTCGCGACACCGCACCGAGCAGTTGCTGCATCTCCGGGGGCGGTGGCTCCAGCGCGGCGAGCTGGGCGGTGAACTCGTACATCGGCATGACCTGAGCGTCCCTATTGTCCTGGTACTCCTTCATGGCCGCGTCGTACGTCCGGCTGCCAGTGAAGGTCTGGTCGAGCGCCTGCACGCACAGTTCTGCGTCCCGGAAGGCGTCTTGGATGCCCTGGGCGGTGATGAAGTCCTTGAGATAGCCGGCGTCGCCGACCAGTGCCCAGCCGGGCCCGTACGGTTTGCGGAAGAAGTTGGGGACCGCCATTCCAATGAGTCCGCGTCGATGAGGATCTTGTCCAGGACCGTACGGCGTGGCGCGTACGAGACTCGGAATCCGGCGCCTGCGGGTGATCCCTCGATGGTGACGGCTCCGAAATCGAAGGAGTAGGTGTCGATCGCCGGACAGCCGCTCGCGACCACTTCGGAGAGCAGCCCCCAGCTGTCCAGAGCGGCAAGGCCGGGCGGGTGGATGAGATGCGTGGAGATCGTGTCGCTCGGGAACGTCGCGCGATCGACCACCAGCACCCGGTAGCCGAGGCGGGCCAGGAGCATCGCGGTTGGCGCGCCCGCGCACCGTGCCCCGACGACGATTGCGTCGTAGACCTGGTCCGTCACGAGGTCACCTCGCGATCAGTCAGCGCTGAAGGGATGGTCGCATTGGTGCTGTTCATCGCGTTCCCGCCTGTCCGTATCGATTGGTGACTCGTACGGTGAACGCTAGACAGCGGACCGGGTTCGCCGCGTCGGCAGAATGTCCCGAGCTGGACGTGGGTAATTCTTCGCAGGTGTCAGACCAGCTTGTGCTGATGGGCGTACGCAGTGGCCGCCGAACGTGAGGTGACGCCGAGCTTGATGAAGATCTTGCTGATGTGACGGGCAACGGTCTTCTCGCTCAGGAACAGGTCGTCTGCGACCGCCCGGTTCGACTTCCCTACCGCGACATGCCGCAGCACCTCGAGCTCGCGGGCCGTGAGCAGGCTCGCTGTCCTGGTCGTGGCCTCGAGCGCCAACTCCTCAGCGCGAAGTAGGTCCGGTGCCGCCCCCAGCTCCCGGAAGAGCGACTTGGCGGCCTCGATTTCCAGCCTCGCGGTGACCTCGTCGCCCGTCTCCCTGCAGGCCAGCCCGATCAGCAGACGGGCGCGGGCGGCGTCGTACGGCGCATCGAGGTCGCGGAACGTCGCCACCGCATGGCCGAGCGCCGCCTGGGCGCTGCGCGCTTCACCCGCGGCCAAGAGCACTGCCCCCGTCAGGTGTTCGCTGATGGCGATCAGCAACGGGGCATGCAGCCTCTCGGCGACCGCGGCCAGTTCCATCGCCGCAGTCCGAGCGACCTCGATCGAGCCCGCCGCTAACATCACCTCGACAAATGCCGGCAGAATCCTGCACCGCGACCCCTGGTCGCGGGCTCCGTCGAGTGCGGTGCGGATCGCGCGTTCGGCTGCACCGGTGTCTCCGGCGGCCAGGAGCAGCAGCGCAAGTCCCGGCTGCGCGGTGTGACCAAACCCGCTGGCCTTACGGTATGCCTGCTCCGCCTCGCTGTACTCCCCGCGCAACCGGTGCAGCTCAGCGAGCTGGTAATAGGCGGCATCGGCTGACCTGACGACCGGCAACGAGCCCAGCCATTGGCAGGCCAGGTTCGCCTCGTCCACAGCATCCGCCCAGTCGCCTTGCATCCGCATGATCTCGACGCGGTGGGCCAGGCACACGCCACGGTATGGCGGCACCTGCTCCTGCTGCGCTGCACACCACCGCGACAGCTCGGCGGTCCACTCGCGGGCCCGGCGCAGATCGAAGATTTCATGGCAGGCCGCAATCACGGCGCAGTACGCGAGCCCGGACACGATCGGTGAAACCTCGCCCGCCGTCACCGCGATCATCGACTCGTCGAGGAGCCGGATACCTTCGCCTGCCTCACCGAGCCGGATCAGGCTCTCGCCTACGGTGACCATGGCGAAGGTCTGCAGGTCGTGGTCCCTGAACCGCGTGGCGAACGTCAACGCCTCTTCCGAGGCAGCCTTGGCATCAGCGGCGTCCCCCGCGAGATACCTCTGCAGCCCTTCCAGCGCAAGCAAGTACCCCGCCTCGACGCGGCTCTGTTGCTGGGCATGAAGCAGACGTCGTCCTCTTGCCAACCAGCCAGCGCTCCGCGCCGACTGGCCACTGACCACGAGGTTGACGCCCAGCCAGAACGCACACCTGACGGCCCGCGGCACATCGCCGCCGCTCAGCCACGCATGATGAGCTCGCGTCAACAGGTCGTCGCTCTCCGGATCCTTGCCGATCATGTGTGCGGCAAGCGCGAACCGCTCCAGGTCATCGGGAGCGAGCGGCTGGTGCCGATCGCTTTCGGACAGGATCGCGAACGCGTCCCCCCATGCGTGCCGTGACAATGCCTCGCCGGCGGACGGTGGTGCTGCGGCTGGACGCATGGCCCCAGTTTGCCAGCTTCGGTCACAGGCCGGGGGCGCCGTACAGCGGGAACCAGCGGGTGAGGTCGGGCTCGATCCGCAGGTCAGTTTCGAGGGTCGATCTGATCTGAAGTTCGACGGTGTTGTCGCGGCGGTTCGGGCCGGTGGGGGCGAAGGGGTACCAGGTGCCCTGCTTGTAGAGGTAGACGAGCCCGAGTGGGTGGGTGCCGTCGGTGAAGGCGACCAGGGTGCAGAGCAGCGCGGGCCCGAAGCCGGCGTCGACGAGGGCGCTGTTCACCCCGTGCAGATCGGTGGCCAGGCCCGCCAGGTCGTCGTCCGCGACCTGGCGGATCAGCCACGTGTAGCCATAGGCGTCGGTCTGGCTGGTGTACTTGCCGTCATCCAGGGCGAGCAGTCTGTCGACCTCCTCGCGCAGGGCGGCGAATCCGCCGCCCTCGGCGGCCTTGAAACACACCGAGCCGGTTCCGGTCGGCCGGTACCCGGTGGAGGTCTGCAGGGTGATCGCGGCGGCCGGCAGTCCGAAGAGCTGGTCGAGATTCGGGGGGACGGGTTTGGTCCGGCCGAACAGGATGTCCAGGAGGCCCATCTCTACCCCTGCTCCCCGAGCTCCCGGGCGATGCCGGCCAGCTGGTCGAGACGCCGCTCCAGCGGCGGGTGGGTGGCGAACAGCGAGGAGAGGGTGAGGCCCGGCGCGATCGCGGGGGCGAAGTAGAACGCGTTGAACGCCGCAGCCTGCCGCAGGTCGCGGGACGGGATACGGGCGATCTCGCCACTGACCTTGGTCAGCGCCGAGGCCAGCGCGGAGGGGTGGCCGGTCAGGATGGCCGCGGCGCGATCCGCGGAGAGTTCCCGGTAGCGGGACAGCGCTCGGGTGAGAAAGAAGGAGAGCGCATAGACGACCGCGGACACGAGCACGACGGTCAGCACCACCACCGTGGCGTTCTGGTCGCGGCTCCGGCCGAAGCCACCCCAGAGGCCGATGCGAGTGGTCAGCCCCGCGAGTACGCCGAGGAAGGAGGCGATGGTCATCACGGCAACGTCACGATGCGCGATATGGGACAGCTCGTGCGCGAGCACTCCCTCCAGCTCGTTGGGGTCCAGCCGACGCAAGATCCCGGTAGTCACGCACAAGACCGCCTTGTTGGGGCTGCGCCCGGTGGCGAAGGCGTTGGGCATGTCGACGTCGGCGATGGCCACCGTGGGTTTGGGCATGTCGGCAAGGGCGCACAGCCGGTCGACCACGCCGTGCAGCTCCGGGGCTTCCTCCGGAGTGACGATGCGGCCGTGCATCGCGTAAAGCGCGATCCGGTCGGAGAACCAGTACTGCGAGAACAGCAGCGCGCCGGCGATGACGACAGCCACCAGCGCGCTCTTCGTCAGGGCAATGAGCAAGGCGACGAAGACGACATAGAGCAGCCCGAGCAGGAAGGTAGTGACCAGCATCCGGCCGGTCAGGCCACGGTCGGGCTTGAAGCGGGTTCTCATCGGCTCACCCCTGGATCTACGGCTCTCTGATAGGCGTAGTCCAGCCTTCCACGCGGGTCCAAGGGGAGGTCGAGAACGTTGCTCGCCTCGCCTTGGCGGCGCGGTCCGCTACAGGAGGAGCGGGGACGCCAGGAGCAGGACGAAGCCTGTCCAGGTCGCTCCTCGAAGCGATACGCCGACCAGTAGTTACCGCCACCCAGGCGGCAGCCCGGGCAACCCGTTTGTCGGTTTCGCGGCATGGGTACCTCGCTGTGCTGTGAGGCACAGCGCCGCACAGCTGAGGTACAAGGAAGACAGGGACATGGAGATCATCGGTGTAATCGTCGCGGGCATCATCATCGGACTGCTCGGCAAGTTCGTCGCTCCGGGCAACAAGGACAACATCCCGATCTGGCTCACGATCCTGTGCGGCATCGGCGGTGTGATCATCGGATGGTTCATCTACACCGCGTTCGGGGGCAACGGCAGCGCCGGTATCGACTGGGTGCGCTGGCTCGTCGCCATCCTGGTCGCGGCCGTTCTGGTCGTCGCCGCATCCACTCTGACCGGCAGGAACACGTCCAGGCGGGTCTGAACGCACGACGCGAAACACAAGCTGGGCCGGTCGCACAGACGACCGGCCCAGCTTTCGTTCGGGGTCTCGCGAGACTCAGGCCTCGGCGTTGCGGGCCGCCAGGACGCGCATGGATCCGCTGGTGACCCGGATGCGACGCTCGCGGAGAAGCGAGAGGCGTTCGACCGGGGGCACCAAGCGGGACACGGGGTGGAGGAGTTCGCGGACTCGGGAGGTGACGAACGGGACGGCGTAGTACTGGTACGCCGGGTCGACGGCGCGGACCGTGAAGCCGGTGCGGGACAGCAGGTCGGTGATGGTTTGAGGGTCGTAGTAGCTGACGTGTTCGGGGATCTTGAAGGAGACCCAGCGGCGGCCGGAGACGCGGGCCAGGAGGCTCTTGATGTTGGGGGTGACCATCACGACAAGGCCGCCTGGGCGGAGGAAACGGGCCGCGGTGCGAAGGAAGGCGGCCGGGTCGGTGATGTGCTCGATCAGATGCGAGGCGAAGATGACGTCGAAGGTCTGCCCCTCGATCTCGGGCGCCTCCTCGAGCAGCCCCTGGAACACGCGGCCGGGGTACAACTGGGCGGCTCGTTCGACGGCGGCCGGTGAGAGGTCGATCCCGTAGGCGTCATAGCCGGCGTCGAGCGCGCATTTGAGGAAGTACCCGTACCCGCAGCCGACCTCGAGGATCCTCCCCTGCGGCACGAACTCGGCGATCCGCCGCACATCCTCGCGGAACGTGGCCAGGTACTCGGTCTCCTGACTCTCGTACTGCGAGTAGCCGGAGCCGCCATCTCCGCCGAAGTACGACTCCTCTTCATAGAGGGCGCGCAAGGTCTCGGGAGTCGGGGTGGGCACGAGCTGCACCAGCCCACACTCAGGACACTCCTCGATCCCGTAGCCGTCCTTCGCCGCGCGAGGGCGGAACGGCCCGCTCGTCGCACACATGATGCAGGCGACCCTGGCCGACCCCGGTCCATCGCTCATCAACAAAACCCGCTCTCTCGTCTCACCCCGACGAGGGCGAGACCGCGACTGTAGTGCGCGTCATTATGCCCACCGCGGCACCCCGCCCCGGAGCACCTCTCGCCGAAAAAGGTCCGCCCGAGACTGGCGCGATGTGTCACTCTTCCACAGGGGGATTTCGATGGTGCAGATTCGGCTACTCGGTGGGTTCGGCGTCGATCACGACGGCCGGCCCGTCGATGCCCGGGCGTGGCGACTGCGAAAGGCGCGCACGCTCGTCAAACTGCTGGCACTGCAGCGTGACCAGCGCTTGCACCGTGACGTCCTCCTCGACGCGCTGTGGCCGGACCGTACTCCGATGTCGGCCGTCAACAACCTCCATCAGGCGCTGCATGTCGCCCGCCGGGTGCTCGCGGGCGACGGGCCGACCGGCGGGTTGCTGGAACTGCGTGACGACGTCGTCGCGCTGTCCGCCGACGGTGTGGTCGACGTCGACGTACGACGCTTCGTGCAACTGGCGGCGCACGGACGGGCCACCGGAGACCTCGCCGATCTCCGTGCCGCGGTGGCTGCCTACATGGGCGACCTGCTCCCCGAGGATCGCTTCGAAGACTGGGCGACCCAGCCGCGCGAGGAGCTTCGCCACGCCTTCTGCGACCTCCTCGTCGACCTCGCCGACACAGCCACTCAAGCAAACGCCGGGCACGAGATCGAGGCGCTCGAAGCGCTGCAGCGCGCGCTGACGATCGACCCCCTGCACGAGCGCGCGGTCAGAAGCCTGATGCGCCGCCATGCGGCGATGGGCCGGCGATCGGAAGCCCTGGCCCTGTACGAGCGCCTGCGCGGCGATCTGGTCGCGACGTACGGCACCGACCCGGACCCCGAGACGCAACGCGTCTACCACGACCTGCTCACCGACAGCATCGAGGTCGAGGAGCCCACGCAACCATTACGGCACAACCTCGTCCCCGCGCTGACCAGCTTCGTCGGACGGGAGCGGGAGATCAGCGACGTCCATCGCCTCCTGGAACGAGGCGGGCTGGTCACCCTGACAGGCGTCGGCGGCGCTGGCAAGACGCGGCTCGCCGAGGAGGCGGCTCGCAGGTTGCTCCCCGCCTACCCCGACGGAGTCTGGATCGCGGACCTGGTACCTGTGGCCGACCCGCACCTCGTCGCCGACACCGTCGCGGCCGCGCTTGGGCTGGATCCAGGCGCGGGCTCCGACCCATTGCGAACGCTGGTCACCCGCCTGACAACCCGCAACCTCCTGCTCGTGCTCGACAGCTGCGAGCACCTCCTCGCCGCCTGTGCCGCACTCGCCAACGCCGTACGGCGCAACTGTCCCGGCGTCACCGTGCTCGCGACGAGCCGTGAACCTCTGCATGTTCCGGGTGAGGTGACCTTCCGGGTGCCGTCCCTCGAACTGCCGGAGCCCGAGGAAGCCGGCGACCCGGACCGGCTCGTGGCTCACTCCTCGGTACGGCTCTTCGTCGACCGCGCGCAGGACGTGCGGCCCGGCTTCGTCCTCGACCTGGACAATGCGGCGTCCGTCGTGGAGATCTGCCGTCGCCTCGACGGCATTCCACTCGCCCTGGAACTGGCGGCGGCCCGTATGTCGCACCTCGAGTCGGCGGAGATCGCCGAGCGACTGAGCGAGGCGCTTCCCCTGCTCGGTCGGCGCGGCGAGCTCACCCGGCACGCGACGCTGCGGGCCGCGCTCGAGTGGAGTCACGCCTTGCTCTCCGACGATGAGAAGGTGCTGTTGCGCCGCCTCGCGGTCTTCTCCGGCAGCTTCTCGCTTCCCTCAGCCGAGCAGGTCTGCGCGGACGAGCGGGTTCCCGGCCCGGACGTGCTGGACTGCCTTGGCCGGCTGGTCGACAAGTCCCTCTTACTGGTCGACCACGATGGTCCCCGCTCGCGCTATCGCCTGCTGGAGACCATCCGGCAGTTCGCCCGGGAGCGACTCGTCGCAGCAGGAGAGGCGGAGTCACTGGAGGCCGCACACTGCGCGCATTTCCTGGAGCTCGCGCTCGACCAGGATCCCGAGCGGGTCAGCGTCGTCTTCGAACGCCCGCAACTGCTCGACGTCGACCACGACAACCTCCGCGCCGCCCTCGGCTGGGCGCTGCGGAACGACCCCGACCAGGCGTTGGTGCTCGGAGTGAGCCTTTCGCAGTACTGGCTGGCGCGAGGGCATTTCGTCGAAGGAGCGGACTGGCTCGAACGCATTCTCGAGGTGGCCGTCAAGCCCTCACGGTCGCGGGCTCGAGCAGTGTTCGCGCTGGCGACCCTGGACGCGAGGAGTGGTTTGAGCGAGAGGCTCCCGGGCCTGGGAGACGAGGGCGTCGCTGTCGCCGAGCAGTCCGATGACCCCTCCGACGTCGTGGCCGCCCGGGTACTTCGCGGCACCCTGCTGCTGAGCAGCACAGACCTCGACGAGGTCGAGCGGACCGCCACGGGAGCGATTGCCGATGCGGACTCGCTCGGAGCGGCGCCGGTGGCCGCTGCCGCCCAAGGGCTTGCCGCCATGGTCTCGTTGTTCCGCGAAGATGTGGAACCGGCACAGCAACGGTTCGACGAATGTCTTCGCCGGTTGAGTTTGATCGACGCGGCTGCTGTCCCCTTCTTCCCAGCCGTGACGATCTGCCTGCCGCTCATGCCAGTGGATGGAACGTTGGTTCCGGTGTTCGAGGAGACCTTCCTGCTCGGCCGGCGCGTCAGCGCAGTACAAGCGCACGGCTACGCCTTGTCGGCATCCGCTGACGTACATCGGCTCACGGGAGACCTCGACAGTGCCCTCGAGGCCGTACGCCGCTCCGTCGACGGGTTCGCCGGCATCGACGACACCGTGGGGCTCGGCCACGCACTCAACCATCTGGGGTGCATCGAGCGCGACCGGGGCCTGTTCGAACCGGCCGAGAAGCATCTGCGCGAGGCCCTGCGGATCCGCAAGCAACTGGGAGATCGTCGCGGCGAGAACCTGACCCTCGCCAACCTCGGGCTGCTGTCCGCGGCCGCCGGCGATCCTGGCGAGGGACGACGGTTCACCCGCATCGCCCTCGACCGCGGCGAGGCGGTCGACGACGTACCCGCGGTGGCGGGGGCGCTGCTGGATCTCGTCATCGTCGAGCTCTTCGCCGGCCAGCGTCATGCCGCCCGTGCGCTTGCCGAGCAAGCGGTGGAAGCGTTCCACCCGCAGGGATATGTCCGGCTCGAGGCCTGGGCGCTGCTCCTGGCCGCCGAACTCGCCCGCGACGACGGCGACCACGAAGTACTGGTCAGGCACGGGCGTACGGCGGCCGAGATCTTCGCCCGGCTCGGCTGCCGCATCGGTACGGCGCGAGCAGCCGCCCTGCAGCTCCAACCTTGATGGCGCTCACGACCGGCTAAGTCGCGCTAAGCCGCTGCGAAGGCCGCCTTCCTAGCGTCGTGCTGGTCAAGGAAACGCCTTGGGGGTACGACGAGTAGGAGTAGGCAATGACAACGACGGAAACGCGGCAGGACACTCTGGGGGAGGCCACGCTCGGCGAGTTCGCCGAAGGACTGCGTGGTGAGTTGATCCGCCCGACCGACCCTTCGTACGACGAAGCCCGGTCGATCTGGAACGCCGCGCATGACAAGAAGCCGGCTCTCGTGGTGCGATGCCACGGAGTTGCCGACGTAGTCCGGGCGGTCGAATTCGCCCGCAGCGAAGGCCTTTCGCTGGCCGTACGGGGCGGCGGCCACAGCATCCCCGGCTTCTCGACGGTCGACGGCGGCCTGGTGATCGACCTGTCGCCGATGAACGCGGTCCGGGTCGACCCGAACCGTCAGCGCATCGTGGCGCAAGGCGGCTGTGTCTGGGGAGATGTCGACGCCGAGGCGCAGGCGTTCGGGCTCGCTGTCACCGGTGGCCTGGTGTCGACGACGGGTGTCGCCGGCTTCACCCTCGGTGGCGGAATCGGCTGGCTTGTCCGTCGGTGCGGGCTCGCCTGCGACAACCTCGTCGGAGCCGACATCGTCACCGCGGACGGGCAGTACCTGCACGCCAGCGAGGACGAGAACCCGGAGCTTCTCTGGGCTCTGCGCGGCGGTGGCGGCAACTTCGGCGTCGTCACGTCGTTCGAGTTCCAGGCGCACGAGGTCGGTCCCACCGTCTTCGCCGGCCTGGTCTTCTACCCCGGCGACGATGCGGCCCGCGTGCTGCGTGGCTTCGGCGAGGCGGCAGCCAACGCACCCGACGAGCTGTCGCTGGCGGTCAACCTGACCACCGCGCCACCGTTGCCCTTCCTCCCGGAAGAAGTGCACGGGAAGCCGATCGTCGCAGTACTGGGCATGTGGTCGGGGCAGACCGAGGACGGTGACGAGGCCACGCGGCCGTTCCGCACGTTGGCGCCGGTGGTTGCCGATCTGTTCGGTCCGATGCCGTACAACGCGATGCAGACGCTGCTCGATCCGCTCTTCCCGCGGGGCATGTGGAACTACTTCCGGTCGGCGTTCTTCACCGAGCTCGGTGAATCGACCGTCGACGCGCTCGTCTCGTCACACAACCAGGTGCCGAACGGCGTGTCCGAGCTCCATGTCCACCACCTCGGCGGCGCGATGGGCCGCGTACCGGCTGACGCAACGGCGTTCGGCACTCGCGACCACGAGTTCATCCTCAACGCCGTGGCTCGGACACCCGATGGGAACGGCTTCGACGAGGTCGCCCAGTGGGCCCGCTCGGCATCCGCCGGGCTCGGACCGGACGCGGCGTCGTACGTGAACTTCACCGGGGAGGGAAGCGAGGAAAGCGTACGAGCGTCCTACCCGTCGTCCACCTACGCCCGGCTGGTAGCGGTGAAGGACCGCTACGATCCGACCAACCTGTTCCGGCTCAACCAGAACATCACCCCGTCGGCCGCGCCTGGTCACTGACCCTGAAGGTCCAACAGCCGTAGGAACTATGACGCCGGGACGGCTCCCGCTCGGGGGGAGCCGGCCCGGCGTCCAGCGTTGAAGGTCAATGCGCGCCGAGGGCGTTCTGGATGCCGGTGACGGCGGCGCCGCGGGCCCAATCGGTGAAGGTCAGCGGGGTGGTGACGATGTCCAGGGTGCAGCGCTGGGACTCGTTGGGGCCTGGGCGGAGGCGGTCGTCGATGACCTCCTTGAGGGGGGCCGAGTCGGTGAAGGCGGCCAGGTCTTCGCCGGCCAGGACGATGCAGGTGGTCTGCAGGGCGCCGGCGAAGGTGACGATCAGGTGGCCCAAGGCCCGGGCCGCGGCGTTCAGCCGCTCAGTGGCCGCCGGATCGCCCGAGGCGCGAGCGCGGACCAGGTCGTCGAAGGTGACTGGATGGCCTGCGGCGGCGGAGGCCTGTGCCACGACGTCTTCGCGGTTCAAGTAGGCGGCGACGCAACCAGGGTGGCCGAGGCTGCAGCGAGGGCCGCGGGTGTCGATGGGAGCATGCGCCAGCAGGTGGCCGTTGTCGATGAGTTGCTCGACGGCGACACCTTCACGCACGACGCCGAAACCCAGCCCGGCGCCGACGGTGATGATCCCGAAGGTCGAGTGAGTCCGTCCCGCGCCGAACCACAGTTGCTCGCGAGCCAACGCAGCCACGTCGTTCGCGACGATCACCGGCAGCCCGGTCCGCTCGCGCAACGGCGTACCGAGGTCGACGTCGCGCCAACCGAGGAATGTCCCCTCCTGCACCACGGTCCGGTCGACCACCACCCCACCGACCGTCACCCCGATCCCGTCGAGCGAGGGAACCTTCCGGCCGAGCTTGGTCGCGAGCTGCGCGACGACCTTGGCCGTCGCCTCGACCGGTACGACGCCGTCCACCGCCGCCGGTAGCGCCGCCCTCGCGGTGGCGCTCACCTCGCCGAACATGTCGCACACGACGGCGTACGCCGTGTCCGAGGTGAGCTTGCACCCCACGACATGGCGAGCACCGGGTATGGCGGCCAGGATCTGCCGCGGCCGGCCGACGGCGGATGGCGGCTCCAGATCCTCCGAGGCGATGCCCCCGCCGATCAGCGAGCGAGCCAGCCGGGACATCGACGCGTAGGACAGATTGAGCCGGTCTCCCAGGTCACCGCGGGTGGCTGGTCCGTGGATGAGCAGTTGCCGGGTCACGGCGAGCTCGCCGGCGGACAGTTCTCCCCCGGTTCCCCTCCTCACGGACGTGCTCGCCACTACCACCTGCCAAAGGATACGTGCGTGACCCTTGTCACACTCGCCAGCATGCATTATTTTCAATCTGACTGTAAATACCTGAGGTTCGGAGCAACCCACGTTTCGGACCACCCGCCGTCCCACTCCGACTGGACCCCGTCGTGAGCGACCGGCACCTGCTGTCAGGCAGCACTCCCCGGTGAAGGAGCCACGATGGCCACCACGATCCCCGCGCGGCCGGCGAGATTCCGCCGCGCCCGCAACGGTCCACACGACGACACCCGACTCGCCCTGCTGTTCATCCTTCCGGCCACCATCGGCTTCCTGGTCTTCCTGGTCTGGCCGACGCTGCGCGGGATCTATCTCAGCTTCACCAAGTTCAACCTGCTGACTCCACCGGAGTTCAACGGCCTGGACAACTACATCCGGATGGTCCAGGACCCGGTGTTCTGGAACGCGATGAAGGTGACGCTCTACTACGTCATCCTCAACATCGGATTCCAGACCGTCCTGGCCCTGGTGATCGCCGTGATGATGCAGCGGCTGACCCAGCGGACCTGGCTGCGCGGCATCGTGCTCACGCCGTTCCTCGTCTCGAACGTGGTGGCCGCGATGGTCTTCCTCTGGATTCTCGACTACCAGCTGGGCATCGCGAACAACATCATCGCCGGACTCGGCCTGGAACGGATCCCGTTCCTGTCCTCCGAAGCCTGGGTGATCCCGACGATCGCGTTCATCAACGTCTGGCGGCACGTGGGCTACACCGCGCTGCTGATCTTCGCGGGTCTCCAGATGATCCCGGAGACCGTCTACGAGGCCGGGCGGATCGACGGGGCGAGCGAAGTACGCATGTTCCGCAGCATCACTGTCCCGCTGCTGCGGCCGATCCTCTCGCTCGTCCTCATCATCACCGTGGTCGGCTCGTTCCAGGTCTTCGACACCGTCGCGATCGCGACCCGCGGCGGACCCGTCGACTCCTCCCGGGTCCTGCAGTACTACATCTACGAGGTCGCGTTCAGCCGCTTCCAGTTCGGCTACGCGTCGGCCATGTCGGTGGCGCTGCTCGTCGTCCTGGTGATCATCACCTTCGTCCAGTACCGGCTCAGCCGGGCCGAGTCGTCCGACCTGGCCTGAGGAGGCGACCATGACCACCGACACCACTGCGACAGTAGCCACCGTCGCGCCCGACGTCGCAGTACGGCGGGATGCGCCGCCGCCCGAGCGCCGGAGCTTCAACTTCGGCCGCGCGCTGGCGTGGACCTTCATGATCCTGGTGATCCTCGTCAGCCTGTTCCCCTTCTACTGGATGCTTCGTACCGCGCTCTCCAGCAACAACGCCCTGTACGCCGGGTCCGACAGCCTGCTGCCGGTGCAACCCTCGGCCGGCGGGTTCGAGCGGGTCTTCGGCCTGCAGACCGGGCAGGAGGCCATCGATGCCGGTGGCGCCGGACAGGCGATCAACTTCTGGCGCTACCTGTTCAACTCGGTCGTCGTCGCCACCCTCATCACCGTCGGCCAGGTGTTCTTCTCCGCGATGGCGGCGTACGCGTTCGCGCGGTTGCAGTGGAAACACCGGGAGAAGGTCTTCGCCTTCTTCCTCGGCGGTCTGATGATTCCGGCGATCTTCACGCTGCTGCCGAACTTCGTGCTGATCAAGCAGCTCGGCCTGGTGGACACGCTGCTCGGGATCTCACTGCCGACGATGTTCATGACGCCGTTCGCGGTGTTCTTCCTGCGCCAGTTCTTCCTCGGCATCTCCCGCGAGGTGGAGGAGGCCGCGCTGATGGACGGCGCCTCCAAGGTCCGGGTGTTCTTCCGGCTGATCCTGCCGATGTCGGTGGCGCCGATCACGACGCTGGCGATCCTCACCTACATCGCCGCCTGGAACGAGTACTTCTGGGCGCTGATGGTCAGCTACACCGACAGGTCTCGCGTCCTCACCGTCGCGCTCGGGGTGTTCAAGTCGCAGACCCCGCAGACCGGCCCGGACTGGGCCGGCCTGATGGCGGCCACCCTGGTCGCCGCTATTCCGATGCTGCTGCTGTTCATGCTCTTCGCGAAGCGCATCGTCAACTCCATCGGCTTCAGCGGGATCAAGTGAGGAGGCACCGATGATCACCTTCCGGCAAAGGATCCGTACCGCGGCCGTCGCCCTGGTGACCGTCACCGCCCTGGCCGCCTGTGGCGGTACGAGTGGTGGCAGCGCGAACGGGACGATCGAGTACTGGCTGTGGGACTCCGCGCAGCAGCCGGGGTACCAGAAGTGCGCGGACGCCTTCGAGAAGCAGAACCCCGACCTGAAGATCCACATCTCGCAGTACGGGTGGGACGCCTACTGGAGCAAGCTCACGGCCGGGTTCATCGCGGACACGGCACCCGACGTCTTCACCGATCACCTGTCGAAGTTCGCGCAGTACGTCGATCTCAAGGTGCTCCGGCCGCTCGACGACCTCGCGCCGACCAGCGACATCAAGGACGGCGACTACCAGGAGGGCCTGGCCGAGCTGTGGAAGGGCCAGGACGGCAAGCGGTACGGCGCTCCGAAGGACTGGGACACGATCGCCATGTTCTACGACGTTGCCGCCCTGAAGGCAGCGGGCGTTGATCCCGCCGACCTGCAGAGCCTGACCTGGAACGCCCAGGACGGCGGCACCTTCGAGAAACTCGTCGCGCACCTCACCATCGACACCAAGGGCGTTCGCGGTGACGAGCCGGGCTTCGACAAGAGCAGCGTCAAGACGCACGGGCTGGCGTCCGAAGGCTCGGGCGGCGGCGGTTGGGGTCAGACCCAGTGGTCGGCGTTCACCGGCAGCGCGGGCTGGGAGGCCACGGACAAGAACCCCTGGGGCACCCAGTTCAACCTGGACCAGCCCGAACTGCAGGACACGTTGAGCTGGTACTTCGGGCTCGTGCAGAAGGGGTACATGGCCAGCTACGAGGAGATCGGTGGCGCCAACGCGATCGGCACGGACAAGCAGATCCAGTCCGGCACGGCCGCGATGGGGCTCAGCGGCTCGTGGATGATCTCGACCTTCACCAAGCTCACCGATGCCGCCGGCAAGAAACTCGAGATCGGGCTCGCGCCGACCCCGATCGGTCCGGGCGGCAAGCGGGCGTCGATGTTCAACGGTCTCGCCGACTCCGTCACCACCTTGTCGAAGCAGCCCGAGAGCGCTGCGAAGTGGGTGAAGTTCCTGTCCGGTGAGGAGTGCCAGAACATCATCGGCCAGTCCGGCGTCGTCTTCCCGGCCCGCCCGACCGGTACCGACCTGGCCATCGCCTACAACAAGAACGAACGCAAGCTCGACGTCACGCCGTTCACGCAGCAGGTGAAGGACAAGACGACGTTCCTCTTCCCGGTGACGACGAACGCCGCCGACATCGCGGCCCTGATGGCACCCCGCTTCGACGCGATCTACATCGGCAGCGAACCGGTCAGCTCACTCACCAAACTGAACAGCCAACTGAACGACCTCTTCAAAGTCGCCCAATAGGTGCACCCGTGACGCCCGGGCGGCTCGTTGGAGGGAGAGCGCCGCCCGGGCAAGGGTTTAGACCAGACTCCTAGTGGCGGTGCAGGGCAGCCGCCACTGGGATCACCGTCAACCGACCCGGCGCACTCCTAGCCGGTTGTCCAATGAGGGCTGGGAGTGGGGGTTACCTGGCCGGGGGTGAGGGTGGGGAAGTGGGCACCCAGGCCGGGGGTGTTTTGGAGGGTGGACCAGAGGCGGTGGCGGGTCTGGTGGGCGAGGGTGGGATTGACGTCGCCGAAGGAGTGCCAGGTGGGTTCGGCCAGTTGGATGGGGCAGGTGATGGCGTCGCCGAGCAGGAGGAGGCGGGCGGGGCCCGAGGTGAGGGAGACGCTGAGGTGGCCTGGGGTGTGGCCCGGCGTGAGTATGGCGTCGATGCCCGGCGCGACGGTGGTGTCGTGCGTCAGCGGGCGCTGGCGCGGGGCGTTGGTGAGGAAGCCGTCGCGGATGTGCAGGCGGATGTCGCCCGGGCCGTTGACGAAGTAGTCCCAGTCGGCGGCGCCGTACCAGATCATCGCGTTCGGGAAGACGGGTTCGGCCGCGAGGTCGAACAGCCAGCCGACGTGGTCGGTGTGGAAGTGCGTGATGACGACGTCGGTGATGTCGCCGGCGCCGACCCCGAGCCCGCCCAGTCCCACGAAGAGCTGCCCGCCGACCAGCCGCATGCCGTACGGCAGATCGTCCTGGTCCGGACCGAGGCCCGCGTCGACCAGGATCACCCGGTCGTCCGACCGGATCAGGAAGCACCCGATCGGCAGCCAGGCCTTGTCGTCCCGCGCGAAGAATTCCGGGCGCGCGTCATCCGGCACCTCCGCACCGAAGTACTTCGGGTGCACGCTGAACGTGCCGTCGCTGATCGCGTGCACCTGCATCGCACCGAGTTGCATCGAAACTCCTCGAGCTGATCGTCAGACCCCCTTCCTACCTGACGATCAGCCCAATTGGTGGTGATCCAGCCTCGCCGCAGGACGCCCGCGAGCGGACCATCGCCCTGTGGACCAACCTGCACGGCCTGGCCACGCTGCGCGCCGCCCACACCCTGGACCTGGTCTACCCGGACGGCGGCGTCGAACACCTGGTACCGAAGCTGGTCCGCGCGCACTTGTCCTAAAGCTCGGCGAGTACTCCGAAGTGGTCGCTGAGCCACACGCCTTCCACCGGATCGTCGCCGACGAGTTCGACCGAGCGGACGGCGCATCGGGTGAGGATGTAGTCGATGCGGCGGCGACGGTCCGGATCTCCCAGCAACCTCGCGAGCTCCTCCGCGGCGACTGGATTGTCCACAGTCCACGTGTAGCCGGGGCCGTTGCCCGCCACAGCCCACGCGTCGTCGAAGTACCGGGTGAGATAGCGGATGCTCGGCGAAGAAGGTCCGGCATCGAAGCCTCCGGCAACGATCGTCGGCAACGCAGTGCGGTGGCGCGCATCGAGATCGGTGATGTCGCGTGCCTGTTTCTCCCGCGCCGCTTCATGTTCCGGCCGCCACGGCGTCGTCGGTACTACGAACAACTGCTCGCCACGGCCGGGAATCTCCACAGCAGCCGCCAACCCGGTCCCCGCGATCAAGTCGCCACCGTCGGCACAATCCGGAACGCTGACTTACCCTATTTCCTGCTACGGATAGTCAACAGGTGCACTCGTCGGGTAGCAGAATTACGCTTGGAAAGCTGACCCGGCAGAAATCATCCGGAAAGTCGGCGGAAAGCCGCACAAAGCTGTAACGCCCCTCAGGTTGTGACGATAAATGGATCGAGCGGCCTGGTCTTGAGGGGGGCAAGTGGACGCTCCGGTGTTTCTTCGGGACCACCGGTGATTGTGGAGGGGGCCCCAGCAGGTGCTCGCCCGGGGCGGGGCGAGCACCTGCGAACGGGAACATCCCCGGCCGTGAGTCCGACCGGCCTGGTTCAGCCTTTGATCCCGACGTTGGCCATTCCCTCGACGAAGCGCTTCTGCGCGAAGACGAACATCACGATCATCGGCAACGTCGCCAGCGCCGTACCGGCCATCAGGTAGGGCCACTGGATCTCCGCCGGATTCTGCGCGAAGATCGCCAGCCCGAGCTGCAGCGGACGCATCGAGTCCGACGTGGTGATCATCAACGGCCAGAGGAATCCGTTCCAGGCCGCCTCGATCTGGAACACGCAGATGGTGATCAGGGCCGGCTTGATCAGCGGCGTCATGATCCGCCAGAAGATGCCGAACTCACCCAGCCCGTCGACTCGGGCCGCCTGCGCCAGCTCGTTCGGGATCGAGACGTAGAACTGCCGGGCCAGGAAGGTGAACAGCGGCGCGGCACCGAGCGGGATGATCAGGCCCCACCAGGAGTTCAGCCAGCCGATGCCGCCCTGACCAAGGATGTTGTTGCCGCCGAACAGCGGGATCGACTTCACGATCAGGAACAGCGGCACCAGGATGATCTGGAAGGGCACCAGCAGGAGCAGGATGAAGTAGCTCAGCAGCGCCTTGGAGCCCCGGATCGGCAGCTTCGCCAGCGCGTACCCGGCCGTCGTACAGACCGCCAGGGTGAATGCGGTCTCGCCGACGGCGATGAACAGGCTGTTGCGGAAGTACCGCAGGAACGGCGCGCTCTGCATCGCCTCGACGAAGTTCCGCCACCGCAGCTCGGTCGGCAGCCAGGAGAACGTGGCGATCTCCAGGTCGTTCTTGAACGCGGTCAGCACCATCCACAGGAACGGCGTCACCATCAGCACCGCGCCGACGCAGAGCGCGACGTACAGGAGGATCCGGCCGATGCGGAACCCGGACGGCTTCTGGCTCACGATGGGGCCGGTGATCGTTGCGCTAGTCATTGACATCCGCCTTCTGGAGCAGGCGTCCGGCGCCGATGAACAGCGCGATCACGATCATCATGATCACGGTCTCGGCGGACGCGTAGCCGAGTTTCAGGTCCTGGAACGCGTTCTGGTAGATGTCCAGCACAAGCACCCGGGTTTCGGTGCCAGGCCCACCTCTGGTCATCACGTAGACCAGGTCGAAGACCTGGAAGGTCCCGACGATCGAGGTGATCAGGACGAAGAACTGCACCGGGCTGAGGGCCGGCAGGGTGACGTTGACGAACTTCTGCCAGCGGCTCGCGCCGTCCAGGTCGGCCGACTCCAGCAGGTCACGCGAGACCCCCTGCAAAGCGGCCAGGTAGATGATGATCTTGGTGCCCAGACCCTGCCAGATACCGACCACCATCAGCGACGGCAAAGCGGTCGCGGGGTCGGCCAGCCAGCGGTTCGGCGCGAAGCCGAACAGGCTGAGGAAGCCGTTCGCCAGGCCCGAGCCCGGGTTGTAGATCCACAGCCAGATGGTGGCGATCGCGACCGTCGCGGTCACCGTCGGGATGTAGAAAGCGGTCCGGAAGAAGCCGAGGCCCTTGATCTTCTGGTTCAGCCCGACCGCGACCGCCAGCGCGATCGCCATCGAGATCGGGATCACCACGACGGCGTACAGGACGGTGTTGACCAGGGATGCCTGGAAGTCGACGTCGCGGAAGAGGTCGGCGTAGTTGCCGAAACCGACCCAGGCCCAGGAGTCACCGAAGCTGTAGTCGGTCAGGCTGAGCACGAGCACGGCCAGCACCGGGATCACGATGAAGATCGCGGAGTGCAGCAGAGCCGGGCTGAGCAGAATCCAGCCGGCGCGGACCTGGCTGCGGATCAGCTCCCGGCTTTCCTTGGCCGGCGCGGTACCGCGCGGTGCGGGGGCGGTTTTCGTGGGGTGTTCGAGAGTGGTGCTCATCGGGACTGTCCTGCCAGGTTGGCCAGCACCTTGGCGGGGTCCTTCTGACCGAGGACCGCCTGGGTGAGCTGGATGTCGAAGTTGCCGCGCATCTCGAGCCAGTTGGTCGGCGGGCTGTTCTCATTCACCGCGTACACGAGTCCGTCGGCCACGAACTTGCTCAGCGGGTTGGACTTCGCCTGCGGCGAGTTACCGGCGTCCTTGTAGGCCGGCAGCTTCTTGTTCAGCTTGGCGATCGCGTCCAGCGTCGTCGGCACGGTCAGCGACTGGATGAAGGCCCAGGCCGCGTCCTTGTGCCGGCTGCGTGACCCGATCGACGCCAGGTCGCCACCGACGTACTCGATCTGCTGGCCGCTGTCGAACCGGAAGAACTTCAGGTCGTCACAGTTCTTCTGGCCGATGCCCTTGTCCGAGCAGTCGACCGCGCCGCCGACGATGCCCATCGCGGCCTCACCAGTGAGCACGAGGGGTTGCTGGGCGGCGTTCTGCTGACCGTACGGCTGGACGTTGTTGATCATCGACTTGATCCACTCCAGCGTCTCCAGGCCCTTCTGGTTGCTGAAGTTCGGCTCGCCGTTCACGTAGAGCGGCGTACCAGTGGAGGCCAGGAAGGTGGTGAACGACTGCCGGAAACCGGTCGCCGAGGCGAGATCGAACCCGCTGCGAGTGATCGACCCACCCTCGTCGCGCTTGGTCAGCTTCTCGGCCGCGGCCTTGATCTCGGCCAGCGAGGTCGGCGGCTTGTCCGGATCCAGGCCGGCCTCGCGGAACGCGCTCTTGCGCAGCGCGACGGCGCGGGCGTCGGCAACCAGCGGGTACCCGTACAGCTTGCCCTCGTACGTCGCCGGCTCGATCAGCGCTTCAACGCTCTTCTCCTTGATCACCTCCGGAGTCACGCCGTACGCCGCCAGGTCGGCGAAGATCCGCTTCGACGCGAACGGCTGGATCCAGCCGACGCCAGTGACCATCACGTCGTACGGGATGCCCGCGGCGATCGAGGTGGACATCTTCTCGTTCAGGTTGTTGTACGTCGCGAAGTCGGGTTCGACCTTCATCTTGGGATAGGCCTTCTGGAAGTCCGCGACGACCTTGTCGAACTCCTCCCGGCCCTTGGTACTGGGCGGGAACGACGGGAGCAGTACGCGCAGTGTCCCGGTCGCCTCAGCCGGCGGGACACCGTCCGTGCTCTTGTCAATCACCCCGTTGCCACAACTGCTGGCGGCCAGGCCGAGTATCGCGGCCAGCACCACCAGTCCACTCCGGGCGCCACGTCTCACAGGGGAACTCCTTCGCTGCCGAGCGGATCGGCGCCTAAATCGTGACGACCAGACCACCGAGTGCAGCGAAAGTATGGGAAAGGGCTTTCCTCGTCAATACCCCAGCGCTCGAATGATCAAATTCGATCAACAACGGAACTCCGACGATCAAAGTTCCATTCACCGGACCCACCACACACCTCACCGTGCGTAGTTTCAGCCGCCGCCTTTCAGCGCCCCGACCAACATGTACAAGGACTCGTTCAGGCTCCCGATCGACAACTGCTCCTCGGGGTCTGCCTCGTCCGCGATCCGGTCGATCTCCTCGATCCCCTTCTCCGCTCGAGCGATCCGCTGCTCCAGGGTGCCCTTGTCCGAGACGGCAGCTGAGTACGCCTTGAGGGCCTCGATCATCTCCGCCGAGGGAGGGGGCCGTCTTCATGCTCGAGCAGATCGTCAAGCATTGCGATATCCCAGCCGGCCCGCTCGCGATCGCCTGCCACCGCCCTGTCGACCAGTGTCCGCAACCTCTCAGTCTCCGCCCGCAACTCGTCCGTGCTGAGCCCACTCCCCGTAGCATCGAACACCCGCGAGAACTCGATCTCGAACTCCTGGTACTCCACCGACAATCCCGTTCCAATCAACTCTCGCGCTCAGGCCCCTGCCGCTGCTGTCCGGCCTGCGGGCCGGAGCGACGAGAACCTTGCTGATCGGCACTCAACACCTTGGCCGCAGACAGCGGAGCCGTCCCACCAAGCCCAGCCCGCATCGCCTGCTGCAAATCCCCCGACCGCGAGGCTGGTGCGCCACTTGGACCGGCGTCAGTCTGTTGCGCTGACTGCTGGGGCTGAGCCTGCTGGGCTTGCTGTTTCTCGGGACCGAGGTGGCGATTGGTCTCCGGCGCCGGCTGAGCCCAGACCTTCTGGATCGCGCGGACTTCCTGATAGCCCGCTTCTGCTGCCGCGCCGCCGGCTACGGCCGCCTGACGGCGTTGGGTGTCGGGATCCTTGGACGTCGCGTTCTCGATCTCGGCGAAGGCAGGTTTCATTGCCTCCGCGATTCGCTGGATCGATGCCTGTCGCTGATCAGAAGGCACCAAACCCGGCAACTTGCTGTTGTCGTAGATAGCGGCCGCGGCAACCGGGAACTTCTGCTCCGCGTTCGCGACCGCCATCCGGCGGACTACTTCGTCGCTGCCGAGACCGGACCGGTTGCCGACATGATCGGCGAATGCCTGGGCACCCGGCAGATAGCGCTTGTAGATCTCGGCGGTCGGCACGTCCTTGATGCCGGGGGCGATCTCCTCCAGTCCGAGGTCATCGATGTAGTCATCGAGCTTCTTGAGGCTGTAAAGCTCGGTGAAGCTCTCCTCCGCCAGCCGACCGGACGGCTTGTTGTACTCCTGCTGCCCCTGGAAGTGATCAGTCCCACGGTCTGCAAGCACATGAACGTTCTCGTGCAGGACTGTCTTCAGCGCCTTGCGGTAGCTCCGCAGAGTTGCTCGGTCCTGATTGTGGACGCGCGCGTTGCTGAACATGTCCCGCAGTGGTTCGGACACGTTCGCTTCGCTGTAGCGAATCGTGTGATCCCACTCCGCCAACCCGTCGACAGGTTCGCTCGGATTGGTAGGGCCGAGCTTTCCGTTCCAGGACGAGTGGTCGGCTCCGGTGACGCGAACAGCCGCTCGGGCCTGCTCGGCCATCAGCTCCCTGTAGCTGCTGACCTTGGCCATCCTCAGTCTGCGTTCTCCAACGCGCCGATCAACATGTGCAGCGACTCATTGAACTGCAGGATCGAGCTTTCTTCCTCGGGGTCAGCGGTTCGTGCGATCCGAGCGATCTCCGTGATGCCGGCCTCCGCACGCGCGATGCGTTCGGCCGGCGTCCCGTCGCTCGACGTGGCGTCCGCGTACGCCTGGTTGGCCGCGAGGACCGCCTCGGACGGCGGCGGGCCGGGGTCGGTGGAGAGAACGTTCTCGAGCATTGCGACTGCGTGGCCGGCCTCTTCGCGGTCGTCGGGATCCTCAACCTGCGCGGATAGTTGCCGCAGTCGCTGGACCTCTACCCTCAGCGCCTCGGTACTCAGATCGGATTGCGCCGCCTCGACGACCCGCTGGTACTCCGCATCGAACTGGTCGTAGTCCATTAGGAGCTCCTGGTTGGGGCGGTGGCGTCCGTTGGCTGCAGGGCTGTGCTGAGCATGTAGAGCGACTCGTTCAGGTTCATGATCGCCGCTTCCTCGCTTGGTCCGGCCGCCTCCGCGATCCGGCCGATCTCGGCCATCCCAGCCTCCGCCCGCGCGATCCGCTCCTGCGGGGTGCCGCCGGCCGCACGGGCTGCGGCGTGGACCCGGATCGCCTCCATCATCGCCGGAGAGATCGGCGCCCCCCCTCGGCGAGGATGCCTTCGAGGTCGGCGATCCGGTTTTCGGCGGAGCGGCGGTCGCGGGGGCTCTCGATGGCGGCCGCGAGGTCTTTAAGGCGGGCTACATCCGGAGCGAAGTCTGCCGAGGGCTTGTTGGTGTCCAAGGCGTCGAAGACCGTCCTGTACTCCGCTTTGAACTGTTCGTAGTCCATCGGACTCTCCCCGTGATCGTCGGTGTCCAAATCTAACCCGTGACTAGGGCCTGGCTGTGATGGTGAGGGCGCCGCAGGAGACTCGGGTTTTCAGGGTGGGGAGGAGGGAGAGGTGTTGGGTGGCTGGGGTACGGCCGGGGGCGGCTCGGAGTTTTCGGAGGAGGAGTTCGCAGGCGGTTTCGCCGATCATCAACTTGGGTGGGCAGACGGCGGTGAGGGGGACGGCGGCCAGAGCGGCGGTCTCGTCGTTATAGGCGATCACCGAGAGGTCCTCGGGGATCCGCAGGCCTCGCTCCATCGCGCGTTCGACCAGGCGGGCCGCGTGCTCGTCGGAGTGCACCAGCATGGCGCGGGCGCCGTACGACTCGCACTCGTCGAGGAACGCGTCCAGTTGCGCGATCGTGTCCGGGTCCTCGCCGCGGGCCGGGAGCACCACCGGGGAGATCAGCAGGTCGACGCCGAGCGCTTCCGCCGCCTGCGCGATCCCCTGCCGCAGCCAGTACGCCGTGACGCTGGCGTTGAGGTTGATGCCGATCCGGGCGTGGCCGAGCGAGCGGAAATGCCGCAGCGCGAGCATCGCTCCATAGGCGTGATCCGTGCGGACGTGGTCGTACTCGTGCTCCGTGTGCGGGAAGCCGAACGCCCGTTCCATCAGCACCACCGGTACGTCGATTCCGTCCAGCCTCGACCCGACCTCGGCGGCGCGCTCGTCCCCGAGGGCCGTGCTGAGGAGCAACCCGGCGACCCCGATGCCGAGGACCTTCTCGAGCCGCTCCTGCTCCACCGCCACGTCGTACCCGGAGACCCCGAGCACCAGGCGAGCGCCGTACCGGTCGGCCATCGCCTCGGCGCCGCGGATCACGTCGGTGTAGTAGAACGTGGAGCTCGGTACGACGATGCCGATGGTCAGCTGGCTGCCCTGGCTCGGTCCGGCGGCGGGACTCGTGCCGATGGCGCCCCCGTGCACCCGGCGCAGCAGTCCGGCAGAATCCAGCTCCGCGAGGTCCCGGCGTACTGTGATCGCGGAAACGCCGAGTTCCGCGGACAGCTCGGCCACCCGGAGCCGGCCGTGGCGGCGCAGGCTGCGCAGGATCAGCTCGTGGCGCTCCGGTGCAAGCATGCGGGACCCCCGGGGACTGTTATCCGGATGTGATTGTTTGTGATCATACGATCATGACTGCCGAAGCGAGGACTGCCGACGTGAGGGATGGCCTGTGAGCGACACCGCCGGAGGCGGCCGGACCAACGCGGTGCTCTCGAAGCTCTCGCTGATCGGCGACCTGCTGATGCTGCAACTGGTGTTCCTGCTCTGCAGCGTCGGCGTGGTCACGCTCTACCCGGCCGCCTTCGCGCTGCAGCGGGTGCTGCCGTACGCGATCGGCCAGGAGCACCCGTCGCTGATGAGGCGGTTCTGGAGCGAGTTCAAGTGGGCCTTCCGCCGCTTCTGGGCGGCCGGCCTCGCCCTGTACGTCGGCAGCATCGCCCTGGCGTTCGGGTTGCTCTTCTGGGTCTCCACGGACGGCCCGGTCCGGATCTTCGCGCTGGCGGTGCTCGTCCCGCTCACCGGGATGATCGTGGGGCTCTACCTCAGCGCGCTCGCCGTCCTCCCCGACGAGCCGGAGGACAGTACTGCGAAGAGCCTGTTCCGCGCGGCCAACCTCTTCCTGCTCAGGCGGTCACTCGCTGTCGCGGGCGGCGTGATCGGCCTCGCCACCTGGTTCCTGCTGCTGGCCAAACTGCCGACCCTGTTCGTCATCGGTTCGGGCCTCGTCCCGGCGCTGATCGCGTACTGGATCTCCCGCACCACAACCACTCGGCCGAAAAAAGATCCGGGGGACGTGTCAATCTGAGCCCATCTGGTTCGACGTGTCAGTGAAAGGCCCACCGGACCAGAAGGAGAAACCCCGATGTACGCGACGACCGAAACCCTGGCGACGACGCCGGCCGCGCAGGGCGGCCGCTCGCGCTGGCTGGCCCTCTACGTTCTCTGCGCCGGCATGTTGATGATCGTGCTCGACGTGACCGTGGTGAACGTGGCGCTGCCGGCCATCCAGGACGACCTCGGCTTCACCAGTTCCAGCCTCGCGTGGGTGGTGAACGCGTACCTGATCGCCTTCGGCGGCCTGCTCCTGCTGGCCGGCCGGCTCGGCGACCTGGTCGGGCGGCGGACCATCTTCGTCAGCGGCCTGACCGTCTTCACCGTCGCCTCCGTGTGGTGCGGCCTGGCCGGATCCCAGGAGATGCTGGTCGCGGCCCGCTTCGTCCAGGGCGTCGGCGGCGCGCTGACCTCCGCGGTGATCCTCGGCATGATCGTGACGCTGTTCCCGGAGCCGCGGGAGCAGGCCAAGGCGATCGGCGTCTACGCGTTCGTCGCGTCCGCCGGCGGTTCGATCGGTCTGCTCGCCGGCGGCGTGCTGACCCAGGCGATCAACTGGCACTGGATCTTCTTCGTGAACCTGCCGATCGGCCTGGTCACCGGCCTCCTGGCGGTCAAGCTGATCGAGAAGGACAAGGGCCTCGGGATGGGCCGCGGCACCGACGTACCGGGGGCCGTGCTGATCACCGCCGCGCTGATGGTCGGCGTGTTCACCATCGTCAAGCCGGGCGCCGAGCTCGGCTGGACCGCACCGCGGACGATCGCCCTGGGCCTGCTGACGCTGACCCTGCTGGCCTGCTTCATCGTCCGCGAGGCGACCGCGGCCAACCCGCTGGTCCCGCTGCGGATCTTCAAGTCCCGCAACCTGACCGGCGCCAACCTGATCCAGGCGCTGTCCGCCTCCGGCATGTTCGGCATCTTCTTCCTCGGCTCGCTCTACCTGCAGCGGGTGCTCGGCTACGACGCCCTGGAGATCGGCCTGGCGTTCCTGCCGACCACGGTGCTGATGGGCCTGCTGTCGGTCCGCTACTCGGAGAAGCTGGTGATGCGGTTCGGCGCACGCCGCCCGCTGATCGCCGGTCTGGCACTGATCGTGGTCGGCCTGGCGCTGTTCACCCAGGCTCCCGTCGGCGGCAACTACTTCGTCCACGTGCTGCCGGTGCTGGTCCTGCTGGGTCTGGGCGGCGGCATCTGCTTCCCGGCGCTGATGGGCCTGTCGATGGCCGACGTGAAGCCCGAAGACGCGGGACTCGCGTCCGGTCTGGTCGGTACCACCGCCGAGGTCGGCGCCGCGCTCGGACTGGCCGTGCTGGCCACGCTGTCCGCGACTCGCACCGAGACCCTCGCGGCCGCCGGCAAGCCCGCGCTGGAGGCCCTGACCAGTGGCTTCCACCTCTCGTTCGCGGTGGCCGCGGTGATCGTCGCGACCGCCGTGGTGATCGCCTGCACCGTGATGCGCCCGGCGCCCGAGACCTCGGCCTCCGCGGTCGAGAAGTCCGGCGACGAGCTCACCCTCGACGCCGCCTGACGAACACCAGTACTGCGGAACGCCCCACGCGGGGAGTTCCGCAGTACTGGCGTGTCGGGATGGTTGTCCACAGGGTGGGAGGCGGAGGTCGTCTTCTGTCCGGGGGATAGGGAAGGATGTGCGGTGCGGCGAGCGGGGCAGAATGCTCGTCTGTCATCGGACGTAGAGGGGATGCGGGACAGTGGTGTTGCAGTCGGTCGAGCAGAGGATCGCCGCGGAGCTGGAAGTCGGCGTGGGACAGGTTCGGGCCGCCGTGGGCCTGCTGGACGAGGGCTCGACGGTTCCGTTCATCGCGCGGTACCGCAAAGAGGTCACCGGGGAGCTCGACGACGCGCAACTGCGCACCCTGGAGGAGCGCCTGCGCTATCTGCGTGAGCTTGAGGAGCGCCGCCAGACCGTGCTCGAGTCGATCGAGAGCCAGGGCAAGCTGGACGACGCGCTGAAGGCCTCGATCCTCGCCGCGGAGACGAAGTCGCGGCTGGAGGACATCTACCTGCCGTTCAAGCCGAAGCGGCGGACCAAGGCGATGATCGCCCGCGAGGCCGGGCTGGAGCCGCTGGCGGACGGGCTGCTGGCCGACCCGTCGGTGCCGCCGCTGGCCGCCGCGACGGTGTTCGTGAACGACGAGGTGACCGACCCGCAGGCCGCCCTCGACGGCGCCCGGGCGATCCTGGTCGAGCGGTTCGCCGAGGACGCCGACCTGATCGGCGGGCTGCGCGAGCGCCTGTGGACCCGCGGCCGGCTGGCCTCGAAGGTCCGCGACGGCAAGGAGACCGACGGCGCGAAGTTCTCGGACTACTTCGACTTCGACGAGCCGTTCACGAAGATGCCGTCGCACCGGATCCTGGCGATGTTCCGCGGCGAGAAGGAAGAGGTGCTCTCGCTGACCGTGGAGCCCGCTCCGGCCGGCGAGGAGCAGGTCGACGGACCGACGGAGTACGAGGCGACCATCGCGCGCAAGGTCGGCGTCGAGAACCAGGGCCGTCCGGCCGACCAGTGGCTGGTCGAGACGGTCCGCTGGGCCTGGCGGACGAAGATCCTCGTGCATCTCGGCATCGACCTGCGGACCCGGTTGCGGCAGACCGCCGAGGACGAGGCCGTCCGGGTGTTCGCGGCCAACCTGCGCGATCTCCTGCTCGCCGCCCCGGCCGGCACACGCGCCACGATGGGGCTCGACCCGGGCTTCCGGACCGGCGTCAAGGTGGCGGTCGTGGACGCCACCGGCAAGGTCACCGCGACCGGCGTGATCTACCCGCACGTCCCGCAGAACCAGTGGGACAAGTCGATCGCCCAGCTGGCCGCGCTGGCCGCCGCGCACAAGGTCGACTTGATTGCCATCGGCAACGGGACGGCGTCGCGGGAGACGGACAAGCTCGCCGCCGAGCTGATCGCGAAGCACCCGGAGCTCAAGCTGACGAAGGCGGTCGTCTCCGAGGCGGGCGCGTCGGTGTACTCGGCGTCGGCCTTCGCCTCGCAAGAGCTTCCCGGCATGGACGTATCGCTCCGCGGCGCCGTGTCGATCGCGCGGCGGCTGCAGGACCCGCTGGCCGAGCTGGTGAAGATCGACCCGAAGTCGATCGGCGTCGGGCAGTACCAGCACGATCTCCCGGAGAACTCGCTGTCCCGGTCCCTCGACGCGGTGGTCGAGGACTGTGTGAACGCGGTCGGCGTCGACCTGAACACCGCGTCCGCGCCGCTGCTCACCCGGGTCTCCGGTATCACCCCGGGCCTGGCGGAGAACATCGTCGTCCACCGCGACCAGAACGGGCCGTTCAAGTCGCGGACCGCGCTGAAGCAGGTGCCGCGGCTCGGCCCGAAGGCGTTCGAGCAGGCGGCCGGGTTCCTCCGGATCCCCGACGGCGCCGACCCGCTGGACTCCTCCAGCGTTCACCCCGAGGCGTATCCGGTGGTCCGGCGCATGCTCGACGCCACGGGTCAGGAGCTGAAGTCGCTGATCGGGTCCTCCGCGCTGAAGTCGCTCAAGGCGGCCGACTTCGTGGACGACATGTTCGGTCTGCCGACCGTGACGGACATCCTGGCCGAGCTGGAGAAGCCCGGCCGTGACCCGCGGCCCGCGTTCAAGACCGCGACCTTCGCCGAGGGCGTCGACAAGATCGCCGATCTGAAGCCGGGCATGCGGCTGGAGGGCCAGGTCACCAACGTGGCGGCCTTCGGCGCGTTCATCGACATCGGCGTTCACCAGGACGGCCTGGCGCACGTCTCCGCGCTGTCCAAGAACTACGTCAAGGACCCGCGCGAAGTCGTCAAGCCCGGCGACATCGTCAAGGTCAAGGTCCTCGAGGTCGACATCCCCCGTCAGCGCATCTCCCTCACCCTCCGGCTCGACGACGAGCCCGGTGCCCCGACCTCAGGCGGCCGCGGCGGCGAAGGCCGCTCCGCCCGCTCCGGCGGCGGTCGCGGCGGTCAGAGCGGAGGCCAGGGCGGAGGCCAGGGCCGTGTCCCCGGCGGAGGCCAGGGTCGCGGCCCCGGCGGTGGCGGCGGTCGTGGTCCCGGCGGCAGCGGTGGCCAGGGCCGTGGTTCTGGCGGCAACCGCGGCGGTCAGAACACCGGCAACCAAGGCGGCAAGCAAGCCGAAACCCCCATGGACGAAGGCTCCCTAGCCGACGCCTTCCGCAAAGCCGGCTTCACCGTTCGCTAACCCCTCAACCTCCACCCCGGCCGGCAACCCCCAGGTTGCCGGCCGGCAGTCGTGGTCATCGACCCCGGCTCTTGGGGCACTGCGGACAACTGGTGTCCGCAGTGGCCACAACGCGCCATCCCGGGGACGAAGGTTCTAGCGCAGGTCTTCCAGGTGACCGCCGGGGTCGCCGAGGTGGACGGCTGTGGCCTTGGGCTGGTAGCCGATCCGGCGGTAGATACGGTCGGCGCCGTCGTCACCCGGAGTCAGCCAGGCCAGGGTCGCGCGGCCGAGCTCGAACGCCTGCTGGGTGGCGTAGGCGGTCGCCAGCGCGCCGAAGCCGCGCCGCTGGTGCGAGTGCAGCGTGCCGACGCCGGCGATCTCCGTCACGCCGTCCGCGACGGCCGTCCAGGACGCGGTTGCCACCGGTACGCCGTCCAGTCGGATGAGTACGGCGGCTCCGTTCGCGGGCTCGGGCTGGAACGGAGCGTCGGTGTCCGTCGTCTCGTAGGCGTCTGCGGCTACTGCGTTCGCGGCGTCCTGCTCCTCTGCCGTGGTCACCACCGAGGCGGTGACGTCTTCGGGGAACTCGGGCAGTTGCAGATCGCCGGGCTCGACGACCAGCAGCGGTGGACGCGACACGATGGTCATGCCTTCAGCTGCGAGGGCTTCTGCCAGGCCGGGGTTGGCCTCGTCGATCAGTTCGACGTGCAACCAGCGTCCTTCCGCGGCGAAGGCCTTGCGGATCGTCTCCACCGCCCACGGCACTTCGGTCGCGTCGAAGGGCGTGCCGGGGTCGGCAGCCACCGCGCCGGAGAGGAACCAGACCTCCTCGTCGTGCAGCAACCCGACCAGCGGACCGGCCACGATCTGCCGCCGCGAACGAGCCAACCCTTGCAATTGAGCGGACGCGATCCGCGCGGCAATCTCCACCCCAAAACCCTAACCGCGCCCCCAACCACCTGCGCACCCTTTCCGGCAGTAGTCACACGGCGGTGGTCAGTCGGCGAGGAGGAGTAGGTCTAGGAGGCGGTTGAGGTCGGATTCGGTGGGTGGGGTTGAGAGGAGGGGGGTGAGGGCTTCGAGGGTGGTGAGGAGTTGGCGCTCGACGGAGCGGCGGGTGCGGCCCTGGGATGAGGCGAGGGTTGCGATCACCTTGGTCGCCCGAGGTGAGGCAGCCAGCAGTTCAGTCGAGGCCGCGGAGGAGGTTCCGCCAGGAACTCCGCCGGGGGTTCCGACTGAGCTTCCTGTGGCGGCGACGAATGGCGGGGGGTCGTCTTCGAGGGTTACCTGGAGGTGGGCGCCTAGGGCTGTGGCTAGGCGGGCTAGGGCTGACAGCGTGGGGTTGCCGCGGCCGTTCTCCAGGTTGGCTATGTAGGGGACGGAGAGACCGGCGTCGACCGCGACAGAGGCGATCGTGCGGCCGGCGGCCTTGCGGCGGTCTCTCAGTTCAGCGCTCAGGTCCACAGCCGACAATCTATCCTGAGAAAATACTCTTGCCAAGAATTCTTCTGTGGAGATAGTTTCACCGCGTGAGGACCCTGGCGCATCGTGACTTCCGGCGGCTCTGGATCAGCAACGGAGTGTCGGGGATCGGCTCCTGGTTGCTGGTCGTGGCGATCCCGTTCCACGTCTTCCAGTTGACCGGTTCCGCCGTCGCGACCGGGCTGACGCTCGCACTGGAAGCACTCCCCGCCTTGATCGTCGGCCCGTGGGCCGGCGTACTGCTCGATCGCTGGAACCTCTCGCGCGCGATGTGGCTCGCGGATCTCGCCAGCGCCGCGGCCGTCGCCTTGATCCTGTTCGCGGATTCGGCGGAACGCGTCTGGCTCGTCTACATCGCCGTGCTGGCAGAGAATCTGGCCATCACCGTATTCCGCCCCGCCGCCCGCGCCCTGACCCCGATAGTCGTTGGCACCGGCAAGGAACTCGCCGCCGCCAACGCCCTCACCGCCGTCTCCGGCAGCGTGATCCGCCTGACCGCACCACCCCTCGGTGCCCTACTGCTCGCGGGCCCAGGCATCGAATTCGTCGTAGCAGTCGACATCGCCAGCTATTTGTTGTCCGCAGCAATCATCGCCACCATCAGCCGCCGCGTCAGGCCAGAACCCCAACCAGGCAACGGCTTCAGCCAACTCAAGCAAGGACTCCGGTACGTCGGACGCAGCAAGGTGCTCCGCGGAATCCTGCTGGCCAACGGCGTCTTCCTCACCGCCAACGCCGGGTTGACCGCGCTCCTCGTCCCGTTCACGGTCGACCGCCTCAACGCACCGGGTTACGCCGTCGGCTACCTCATCTCGGGACTAGGCGTGGGGTATCTCCTCGGCGCGGCGATCAGCTCGAGATCCCTTACCTGGCTGGGAGTCCGCGACCTCCTGGTCGCCACCCAGATCGCCACCGGCTGCGCCTTCTTCGCCCTGGTGAACGCGCCCAGCCTGCCGTCGGCGATCGTGGCCACGGCTCTGATCGGACTCCCCGGCAGCGTGCTGCTGATCACCGCCGAGACCACCGTCCAGCGGATCTCGCCGACCGAATTGCTCGGACGGATCGGCGCACTCTTCTTCGCCGTCGATTCCCTCACCGTCGTCATCGGTGCCCTGGCCGCCCCCGCCCTGACGACACTCGCCGGCCTACCGCTGACGCTCAACCTGCTGGCTGCGTTCGCAGTACTGGCCGCGCCTGTGACGCTGTTCGCAGTACCGTCTCATCCGGCGCACCTGACCCGGATGAAGCTGACTAAGGGCCGATCGGGAAGTGTCGGACCAGAGTAGTCAGTAGGTGGCCTTCGGATAGGCGCAGACTGAACTCGGCGAACATCGCGTGCAGCTCGCCGAGGTCCCGCGCCAAGTCCAGCGCGACCAGATCCAGCCGGTCGGTCGTCAACCCCACGCTCATCCGATCAAGGCTTCGCGGGAGTCGTACGTCGCGCGGGCGGTGGCGATCTCGTTCTGGTGCTTCTCGGTCCAGGTGACGAGCGCCTGGATCGTGTCGTGCAGCGTGACGCCGAGCGGGGTGAGCTCGTAGACCACCCGTGGCGGCACCACCGGGTGGACCGTGCGCCGGACCAGGCCGTCGCGCTCCAACTGGCGCAGCGTGACGGTCAGCATGCGCTGGCTGATCCCGTCGATCGTCTTCTTCAACTCGGTGAAGCGCAGCACGCGGTTGTCCAGCAGCGCGATCACCAGCAGGGACCACTTGTCGCCGATCCGGTCCAGGATCTGCCGGACGTCGCAGTCCTCGCGGGTGTCCCACTGGAACGCGTCCTCGGTGCACTCGGAGTGACTCGGTTCCTTTGAAGTGCCTTCTTCCACAATCCCTGATGGTTCCTCAGGATGGGATCAGTTACAAGAGGTAACCGACCACACCGGCGAGAACCGCCAGGATCTGAGGAGAGCCACGTGCCAGCCACCACCGCCCACGACCGCCTGACCGGCCGGGCCTGGGCCGTCCTGTTCGTACTCTGCGGCGCGATCTTCCTGGAGGGCATCGACGTCTCGATGATGGGCGTCGCGCTGCCCTCCATCCGGGCCGAGCTCGGTCTGTCCACCAGCGAACTGCAGTGGATCGTCAGCGGCTACGTGCTCAGCTACGGCGGCTTCGTGCTGCTCGGCGGACGTGCGGCAGACCTGCTTGGCAGGCGGCGGATGTTCATCGGCTGGCTGGTCGTGTTCCTGGCCTTCTCCGGGCTCGGCGGCTTCGCGACCGAAGGCTGGGTATTGATCCTGGCCCGCTTCGTCACCGGCATCGCCGCCGCCTTCATGACGCCGGCCGGCCTGTCCATCATCACCGACGACCTACCCGGAGGGCCCGCAACGCAACAAGGCCCTGCTCGTGTACGCCGGTACCGCGGCCGGCGGGTTCTCCCTCGGCATGGTGGCGGGTGGTCTCCTCACGGCCATCGACTGGCGCTGGGTCTTCTTCGCCCCGGTGGTCCTGGCGGCGGTGATTCTCGTCGCGGCGATCGCCCTGATCCCACGGGAGGCCGCGCCCATCAAGACTGCCGGCGGGTTCGACCTGGGCGGAGCGCTCACGTTGACCGGGTCGATGCTGCTGCTCGTGTCGACCGTCGTACGAGCACCCGACGTCGCCGCCGGCCAGACGGCCGTGACGCTCGTGGCCGGCCTGGCGTTGCTCGGGCTGTTCGTGCTGATCGAGCAGCGGGTGGCGTCGCCGCTGATCCGGCTGGGCATCCTGCGCAGTGGCCCACTGGTGCGGGCGAACCTCGGCGCGGTCCTGCTCGTCGGCTCGTTCGTCGGGTTCCAGTTCATCGCCGTGCTCTACCTGCAGGAACTGCGGAACTGGTCCGAGCTCGAGACCGGTCTGGCGTTGATGGTGATCGGGATCGACTCGGTGCTGGCCCCGACGCTGACTCCGTGGCTGGTGAATCGCTTCGGGAACGGCCGGATCGTGTTCGGTGGCTTCACCTTCGCCGCGGTTGCGTACGCGCTGTTCCTGCCGCTGGGTGCGGACTGGAGTTACGCAGCGATGCTGCCGACGCTGATTCTCCTGGGGCTGGCCTTCTCCCTGGCCTACGGACCGCTGACGATCGCCGCCACTGACGGAGTCGTCGAGGAGGAACACGGACTGGCCAGTGGAGTGCTGACGACGTCCTTCCAGTTCGGGTCGGCTCTGGGGCTGGCAGTTGTGGCCGCCGTGCTCGCGGCGGCGGACGACCTGACGGTTGAGGGCTTCCGCTCGGCACTGCTGGTACCGCTGGTCGCTGCCGCTCTCGGCCTGCTCGCCGCACTGCCAGGGCTGACCAGAAGGCCCGCTCCACAGCCGGCAGCCTGAGCAATATCGGCGTCCTACCGAACCGGTGGGGCGCCGATTTGTCTTTGTGTGTCCGGTCGGCTGCCGAGCGTTAGCAGGAAGCCCTACATTTCCGCCTCGAGCCGATAAGGCAAGGCGTTACCCGAATCGTTATGAGCAAATTACTGCAAACATTCTTGACAGCGCCAGACGGCTGGGCCGAAACCGCTCCCGGCCGCTCTGACCAGCGGTTTCACCGCTGCGGCCGGGTCGCGTAAGGCCTCTGTAAAGGTCCTTGCCAGTCTATTCCGGGGGACGACTTTTTGAGGTGTTCTTTCCTTAAGCAACGCGGACCCGTGAGTATCGATCACCGGCTACCTCACCGCCGGAATCTTCGTACGTGTGGGCCGTCCGGATATTACTTGAGAGCTGAAGGACCGCTGATGACCGAGTCGTTCGAGACCACCGCTTCGCACCGCCGTGTGCGGGTCTGGTTCGGCGCTCACCCGATCGCGGATCACACCGCCGACGCGGACCAGGCCGCGCAGTACGAAGAGGCCATGCGCCGCCGGTTCGCCTCCCTCCGGGTGACCAGCGAGCCCGTTCTCGTCGGCAGCACGACCGCCCCGGAGCGGGCTCTATGACCACCCGCCCGACGCTGCTCGGCTACGTCCGGGCCGACGCGCTCAGCTGCGCCGAGGAGCTCGCCGCGGCGACCGACTCGCTCGTCGAGTTCGCCTACGCCGAGGGCTACACCCTCGGCACGGTGTACACGGAGCGTGACGCCGCCCAGTCCGCCGCGTTCAACGCGCTGCTGGACGAAGTGAAGCGGACGGATGTGCGCGCGGTCGTCGTACCGACGCTGCAGCACCTCGGATCGGTCGGTACGCCGGCCGCGATGCAGCAGCACCTCGAGTTCCACCAAGCCCAGGCATGGGCGGTCGACACGAGATAACCCCTCAGCAAGCGGAGCTGACGTCTTGACCCCTGCATCGGCGTCGGTTCCGCTCTCCACCTCCACAGCTGCACCGGGAAGCCGGGCGGTAGTGGACCAATCAAGGCCCCACCGGCTGCTACCGGTGGGGCCTTGTCGTTGTGTTCGCGGTACTGCGACCAGCCGGGTCAGGCGGTGATCTTGTAGCCGTAGCGCTTCATCACCGCGGCGACGCCCTCGGTGAAGCTCCCGGTCTCCGGCAGCTTGAACTTCACCTGTACCTTCCGCAGAACCCGCTGGAAGTGCAGGTGCCAGGGAACCCCGGCCGGCGGAATCGTCTCGGCCCTGGTGATCGCGCCGACCTTCGGATGCGCGGCCCAGGCGACCACCCGGGCGCGGTCGGCACCCCAGACGCCGTTCATCGCGTCGTGGGTGCTCGCGTACGACATCGCGCCGAGCGAGATCGTCGAGTCCGGCACAGCCACCGGGACGGGAGCCGGGTGTGCCTTCAGGTACAGCTCCCAGGTCATCCCGTAACAGCCGGGCGGGCCGTCGTCCTTGCCGCGATTGGCCAGACCGTTCCGGCGGCGCCTGTACTCCGCGACCTGGATCGCCGCGCCCCGGGACAAGTCCTTGTCGCCGCAGGCGATCGCGTGCACGTGGTACGGCCAGCGGCCCTGGGCGGGTGTCCGCAACCACGCGGCGAACCCGACCTGGCGGAGGGCGAGCACGACGGCCTTGCGCTGCGCGGGCGCGAGCTCGGCCACGTCGATGTCGACCGCGCCGCCGCCGTCATGGGTGCCGGCCGAGGCCTCGACGCCACCCTTGTTGTAGGAGCCCTGCATGATCTTGAACTTCGACCGGTACTGCTTCTCCGCCGCCTGGACCATCGCCACCGTGCGCTTGTTCAGCGCGAACCCGCGCCAGACGATCCTTGCCTCAGGCATCTGATTTCCCGAGCAGGAAGTCCGCGTCCTCCGCGGCGCCGAGAGCCTCCAGCTCATCCAGGTCGTCGTCGGTCAGTTCATCGTCGAGGATCTCGTCGAAGACGTCCGACATCGCCCATTCCCCTTCCCCCTTGACGTCCGGCCGCCTCCCCCGGCGACCGGAATCGCCTTTCAGGGTAGGGTCTGCGGGTTCATCCGTCCACGCAGAGTGGGCACTTGTATGAGGAAGGTCAAGTTTTCTCGCCAGGCCGGGTGTGAGGTCCCGATGGTGGGGTACGACATAAGAGTCCCGCGGTTCAGTCGGCCCCATTCGGGCATGGGTGGCGCTCACCGAGCCGCGAGTTCTCCCACTGAGGGGCGGGAGAACGACCGACGGCGGCGGGCGTATCCCACGGTACGCCCGCCCCCTGGCCGCCCCCTGGCCGCCCATCGTGACCACTGGACCGCAGGGCTGTGGACAGAAGTGTCAGGCGGCTAGGCCTACCGAGGCGCCGCCGTCTACGAGGAGCTGGGTGCCGGTGATCCACTGCGCCTGGTCGGAGACGAGGAAGCCGACTGCTTCCGCGATATCGGTGGGGATGCCTGCGCGGCCCAGCGGCGTACCGGCTGTGATCGCCTCGACCGGGATGCCGGCCGCGTCGGCCAGGTCCTGGCGGATCTTGTCAGCCCCTGGGGTCGCCACGTTGCCGGGGATGACGACGTTGAGGCGGACGCCCTGCGGCGCGAGTTCGGCCGCGAGGGTCTGGCTGTACTTCTCCAGCGCCGCCTTGGCGCCCGCGTAGTGCGCCAGCGCGGGAACCACGTCGAGCGTGACCGCGGAGGAGATGTTCACGATCGCCCCCTTGCTGT
Source organism: Kribbella qitaiheensis (assembly GCF_042657745.1). Lineage (GTDB taxonomy): Bacteria > Actinomycetota > Actinomycetes > Propionibacteriales > Kribbellaceae > Kribbella > Kribbella qitaiheensis. The sequence goes on from NZ_JBHSKE010000060.1 coordinate 92,481, forward strand.
CGAGCAGCGCGGGCAGCAGCCGTGAGGTGACCCAGACCGCACTCAGGTACGACGAGTTCAGCGCCGACTGCCACTCCTCGTCGGGGATCGAGGCGGTGCCCTTCGGGTGCGCCTGACCGGAGGCGGCGTTGTTGACGAGGATGTCGAGCCCGCCGTCGAAGTACTGGAGTGTCTCCGCGGCGAGGCGGGTCGCGCCGTCCGCAGTACCGAGGTCTGCCTGGATGTAGTGGACGCCCTCGGGAAGGTTGTCGACGGGGGTGCGGGAAGTGGTGGCGACGGACGCGCCGCCCGCCAGGAGCTTGGCGACGATCGCCGCGCCGATCCCGCGGGTACCGCCTGTGACGAGTGCGCGCTTGCCTTGCAGTGAGTTATTGACCATACGGTCCAGTAAAGCCTTTCAGGACCGATCGGTCAAATAAGTCGGTATGCTGGCCGTCATGGGCAGGCCGAGGAAGTTCGACGAGCAGCAGGTACTGCGGGCGGCGCGTGACGAGTTCTGGCGGAAGGGCTACGCGGCCACCTCGCTGGACGACCTGATGAATGCGACCGGGCTCGGCAAGGGCAGCCTGTACGGCGCGTTCGGCGACAAGCACCAGTTGTTCCTCAAGGTGCTGAGCTCCTACGCCAACGAGACGGCGGAAGGCGTCTGCGGAGCAGTGGCCCGCGGCGATCGCGCGATCGAGGTGTTGCGCAGCTTCTTCGTCCCGGGTCCGCAGGACGCAGTCGCCGAGCACCACGGGCCGGTGGCGGCCAGCCGGGGATGCTTCCTCGCGAACAGTTCCACCGAGCTGGCCGCGCGGGACCCCGAGGTGACGGGACACGCGCGGGCGACGTACCAGGCGGTGGAGGACTGCTTCACCCACGCGGTGGCGCAGGCGGTCGCCGACGGGGATCTGCCCGAGGACACGAATCCGCGCGAGCTCGGCCGGCTGCTGCTCACGATCCAGCAGGGGTTGCAGTTCCTGACGAAGACCGAGATGACGGCCGAGGCGATGCGGGAGATCGGCCGCGCGACGGTCGACAGGTTGCTGCCGCTGCCTGCTCCGGTGAGCTAGAGGGCCGACGCGACGAAGAGGTAGCGGTTGAGGCTGAAGAAGTAGCCCGCGCCGAGGCCGCGGAGGTCGTTCGCCCAGGCCTGGGCATCCTGCTCGGTCAACTCCGCCCGGCCGGGGACGAAGCCCGCGACGATGTCGATCAGGCCCGCGCTGTACGTCCGTGGGTCGAACCCCACGTTCAGCATCGGGACCACCTGCAGATGGGTGAGGGTGAAGCCGGCCTTGTCCAGCGAGTCCCCGAGCGAGCGCGGCAGGTGCGGGTCCTCGAGGTGCTGCTCGAACGCGGCCAGCACCCGGCGCATCCGGACATCGTCGTTCGACCGCCAGACGGTCGACCCCCAGTCGGTGTCCAGCAGGATCACCCTGCCGGCGGGCCGTAGTACGCGGCGGATCTCGTCGAGCGCGCCCGCCACGTCCTCGACGTACTCGAAGACCTGGGTGGAGACGACCACGTCGAAGCTCTCGCCGCCATGCGGGATACGGCCGGCGTCGGCCAGTTCCAGCTCGACCGCCGGTCCGCCGGGCACCTGAGCGCGGGTGCGGGCGATCGTCAGCATGCTGTCGCTGATATCGATCCCACAAACCCGGCCCTGCGGCCCGACCTCGGCCGCCATCTCGGCCGCGAGCAACCCGGGCCCGACGCCGACGTCGAGGACGCGGTCCCCGGGCCGGAGTGCCAGCGCGGTGCGCACCACCCGGCGCTGTTCGATCACGTCAGGGGTTGTGTAGACCGACTCGATCTGTCGCGATACCTCGGGATCGAACTGCAAGTTACTCATTCCCCGGTCCTTCGCTTTCCGCCCATGCACCACATCATCGTCCGCACCGCGCCGAACGGGGAGGCCCGGCACTCCGGTTCGTTAAATCCTCCGAACCAGGCGTCACCTGGCGTCGCAGATCGGTTACGATCACGACTGCCGCGCTGACCGTTTTCCCTTCGGATGGAGCCATCGATGACCGACGACGCCGCCACGCGTGAACGCCTGCAACTGGATCGGCCGCACGGTGCCCGGGTGTACGACTACTTCCTTGGTGGCAAGGACAACTTCGCGATCGACCGGCAGGCGGCCGAGCATCTGCTCGAGGCCTTCCCGGGGTTCCGGACGGCGGCGCTGTCCAACCGGATGTGGATGCACCGCGCCGCGCGGTACGCGGCCGAGCAGGGCATCACGCAGTTCCTCGACATCGGCACCGGCATCCCCACCAGCCCGAACCTGCACGAGGTCGTGCAGGAGGTGGCGCCCGAGGCACGCGTCGTCTACGCGGACAACGACCCGATCGTGCTGAGCCACTCGCGGGCGCTGCTGACCAGCGGCCCGGAGGGCAAGACCGCATACCTCGAGGCCGATGTCACCGACCCGCGCTCGATCATGGAGTCGGACGAGGTCCGGGAGACTCTCGATCTCAGCAAGCCGGTCGCGCTGAGCCTGGTCGGCGTGTTCCACTACCTGCCCGACGCGCTGAAGCCGTACGACCTGGTCAGGCAACTGGTCGAGCCGCTGGCTCCGGGCTCGTTGCTGATCTTCTCGCACTGCACGCCGGACTTCGCTCCCGAGCTGTGGGAGCGAGCGATCCAGGTCTACAAGGCCGACGGCGGCGACGCCCAGGTCCGGAGCAAGGAAGAAGTCACCAGGTTCTTCGACGGTCTCGAGCTGGTGGAGCCGGGAGTGTCCGTGCCGTTCCAGTGGCACCCGGACCAGCAGACCCAGGACCTGGTGGCGAAGGGCGAGTTCACCGACGTGATGTGCAGCCTGTGGGTGGGCGTCGCCAAGAAGCCGTGATCCTCACCTTTGCGTCTGCGGCATGATCGAACTGCCGCAGACGTTTCTCGACATGCCTCGCTGGTGGACCGATGGCAAGGCCTGGCTCGAGGGACTGCCCGCCGCCGTACAGGCTCAGTGTGAGGCGTGGAACCTGCAGGTCGACGGCGAGCTCGCACACGGTTCCAACGCGATCGCGGTACCGGTCGAGCGGGACGGCGAATCGCTCATCCTGCGCATGTCGCCGCCGGGTGCCGAGGTGCTCGATCAGGTCCGTGCGTTGCGATGGTGGGACGGGCGCGGAATGGTCCGCCTGTACGACGCGGACGCCGGCCGCGGGGCGATGCTCCTCGAGCGACTGGGCGAACCGCTGAGCACCCGTCCCGTCGGGGAGGCAGTCGCGGTGATGGGTCGGCTGATGCGCCGGCTTGCCGTTCCCGCCCCCGCGGACGCGCACTCCACGGCCCAGATCGCCGCCAATCGGAGCGCCCAACTCGAGGACCAATGGAATGCCCTCGGGCGCCCGTTCGACCAGCACTTCCTGGCCGCCGCACTCGAGGTGGCACCCGCCCTGGCCCGCAGTACTGCGGACTCGGCTGTGAACGGAGACCTGCACGCAGACCAGGTACTCCGGGGCACGCGCGAGGCGTGGCTCGCGGTCGACCCAGTGCTCTATCGAGGCGACATCGAGCACGACCTGGCCCGGATCCTGTGGACCCGGGTCGACGAGATGGCGGATGCGGCCGAGATCGTCGGCCACTTCGACACCGTCGTGACGGAGGCCGTGCTCGATCGGGAGTACGCCCGCGACTGGGTCGTCTTCCGCACGGTGGACTACTGGCTGTGGGGGCTGAACGTCGGGCTGACGGAGGATCCGATCCGCTGCCACCGGGTACTGACCGCCTTCCTCGACTGACCAGTGATGCGTCGGCCGCTGATCCGTCGCGGTGGTAGAACGGAAAGCGATCGATGGGGTGCTGGTGCCTGTGCGCGGACCGGTCGTCGTCGTTGCCCTTGTCCTTGTCCTGGCGGGTTGTTTCCCCGGCTCGAGCGACCACGCGACCACCGAGGTGGACGATCTCGCTAGCGGACTAGGCCGTGCACCTCAAGGTCAGTGGGCTGAAAGCCGGCGAGAGCGTCGAGGTCGGAACGCAGGGGATCGATGTCAGCGGCAAGCAGTGGCACGGACAGGCGACCTTCACCGCGGACGACCAGGGCGCGATCGACCTCAACCACGCGACCCCGTCGAACGGCACCAACCAGACCGTCGACGGGATGGGCCTCTTCACAACCGGGTTACCTGCTGCTGTTGTGGGTTGCGCCCTCGGGCGTTGGAGGGGTAACCCACAACTGGAGCGGGTAACCCCTCTCGTTTTGCGCGCGGGGTGCGGCTGGGCGGGCGGCGGCGAGCACCGCTGGCGGGTCGTTCGCCGGCTGGCGGCTTGTATGGCGCCAGCGGCCGAACAACCCGTCATCGGACGGGTCGGGCCGCCGTGGTGCCGGTGGCCGTGTGGTTGTGGGGACCTCGGACACCTTGTGGGGATCGCGGGAGCCTGTTGCTCTTTGGTTGGCTGGCGTGGGATGCGGTCAGCTCGAGGTTCAGGTGTTGGGGGG
>NZ_JBHSKE010000061.1:0-25712 GCF_042657745.1 Kribbella qitaiheensis
AACCCACGAGGAGCGGAGGCCCCGCTCCTTCATCGCATCAAGAGTCGGAACTTGTTCCGATCCCGAAGGGACGCGCAGCGCTCTTGACGCACACCGCCCCGACTAGCACCATCACGCAGCCCGGGGACGCAACCACCTCCGCCTACGCCGGACGCGACCACCTCACGCCCGAGCCGGTGGAAACCTCCTCTGCCGAAGTCGGCGGATCACCTCAGCTCAAGCTGGCGGAACCGCCCGGCCTGTGGCGGTGGAGCTACTTCGCGCGGCGGATCCCCTGGCGCCGGGGCCGCGTACCGAAGGTCAGAGCTTGGCGAGGGTTTTGGCTCGGGTCATTACGGCGTCGAGCATTGGTTCGGTTAGTTTGCCGGTGAAGGTGTTTTGTTGGCTGGGGTGGAAGCAGCCGAGGACCACGACCTCGCCGTACGGGCCGGGGATTGGGTACTCGACTGCGTGGCCGAACTTCGGGCGGGGCTTGGGTACTGCGCCGCCTACTGACTGCAGGGCGTTCAGGAGGGCGTCGAAGCCGAACTTGCCCAGGCAGACGATCGCCTGGGTGGACGGGAGCACCAGTTCGAGTTCCCGGCGGAACCATGGGGAGCAGGTATCGCGTTCTTCCGGGGTCGGCTTGTTCGCGGGTGGAGCGCAGCGGACCGCCGCCATCATCCGGGCGCCGAGCAACCTCAGCCCGTCCCCCGCGTGCTCGCTCGTCGGTTGCGTGGCCAGGCCGACCCGGTAGAGCGAGGCGAACAACCAGTCGCCCGAACGGTCGCCGGTGAAGACCCGGCCGGTCCGATTCCCGCCGTTCGCGGCCGGCGCGAGACCGGCGATCAGCACCCGCGGTTCGGGATCTCCCCAGCCGGCGATCGGCCGGCCCCAGTACGGCTGGTCCGCGAACGACTTTCGCTTGCTCAGGGCAACTTCTTCGCGCCACTCCACCAACCGCGGGCACGCCCGGCACACGGACACTCGCGCGTCCAGCTCCGCCAGCTCGTCGGTCTGCGCCAGCTTGACGACCTCCGCCGGGCTCCGAGCCACCGGAGTACGCCGTACCGCAGGGTCCTCGGGCCACCCAGTCCCCGGCGGTACCGGGCTCTCGAACAACTCCCCCGTCAACGGGTGCGGCAATCGCATACGAGCCACCTTAGGGTGTCCGGATGACAGTGATCGGTGTCGTCGCGGCAGCAGTCGGCGGCGTCGAACAACTCCGCGAGGGCCTCGTCCAGCCGCTCATCCAGCGGGGCCACCAGGTCGCGGTCACGCTAACCCCAACAGCCGCGAGCTGGTTCGATCCGCACGAGCTAAGCGATCTGGCGAAGCTCACCGGCCTGCCGGTGCGATCCCACCCGAGAATGCCCGGCGAGGAGCGCCCGCATCCACCGATCGATGTCTTCGTGGGAGCGCCGCTGAGCGCCAACTCTGTGGCCAAGCTGGCGCTGGGCATCGGCGACAACCAAGCGCTCACGGTCCTGTCCGAGGCCCTCGGCACCACGCCGATGGTCGTCTTCCCGCGCGTCAACGCGGCGCACGTGCGGCATCCCGCATGGGCGGGACATCTGAGCACGTTGCGCGCAGCGGGTGCAGCGCTGATCGAGTGGCACCCCCTCGAACCGCGCGTGGAAAGCGGTGGCCGGGAGTTGCCTTGGCGGGAGATCCTGGACGCCGTTGAACGGATCAGGTGAGGGGCGCGCGATGGATGCCGAGGTTGCCGGCAACAGAGCTGCCTGGGAGATCGCTTCCCAGAAGCACGTCCGGGAGTACGGCGAACTGCTGGCTGCGGCGTCCGAGGCGAAGCTGCTGGCTGCGAGATGGTTGCGCCGAGCTGGTCTACACCGGCAAAGGCGCGCTGATCTGGATGCGGGACATCGAGGCGTGGGCTGCTGACGTGGCGCGGCTGCTGAAACCAGGCGGACAGTTGTTCGTCTACGCGGCCGGGCTCGAGATCTCCTCGGTGGAGGAGTATCCCGAGCCCTTCTGGCAACCAGCGGGTGTCGACGCGGCCGCCTGGCAGGGCCGCCTGCCGAACACCTTCTCGTTACTCGCCCGGCGCCGCTGAGGCTCCCGCCAGTACCGGCTCCGGGTGGGCGGCGGCCCGGCGGCGCGCGGTGGGTACGAGCAGTGCGACGACGACGGCGACCGCCGCGATGACCGCCAGCAGCGCGAACGCGTCCGTGTAGCCGGACTCGAACGGCAGCCCGTTGGCCTGCAGGTGGCTCGTCACGATCGAACTGACGACCGCGGTACCGATCGCGCCGCCGATGGTGCGGATGTTCGCGTTCATCCCACTCGCGGCCCCGGTCTGGCTCATCGGCACGTTCTGCACGATCAGACTGGTCATCGAGGCGTACGCCAGCCCAATACCGAGCCCGAAGGATGCACCCGCGAGAGCGACCTGCCACGCCTCGTCATGGAACCCGGCGAAGGCCACGCATGCGATCAGGCTGAACACCGACCCGAGCACCAACTGTGTCTTCACGTCGAAGCGCGGAGCGATCGGCCCGCTCAGCGACCCGGCGACCGCCATCGCCACCAGCATCGGCAGCATCAGCAGTCCGGCCCGAGTCACCGTGGCGCCGAACCCGTACCCGGCAAGCGTCGGGATCTGCATGAACTGGGGCACGAACGCATAGGCGGCGAACATCCCGGCGCCGAACAGCAGCGCCACCAGGTTGGTGGTCCAGACCGCTGGCCGCCGCATCATGCGCATGTCGATCAGCGGATTGCGCGACCGGAGTTCAACGGTGATCCAGCCCGCCACCAGCACCACGGCCAGGACCAGCAGACCGATCGTCTGTACCGAGGCCCAGCCCCACGCCGCGGCCTTGCTGAGCGGCAGAAGCAGCGCGATCAACCACCCTGACAGCAGTACTGCGGCCAGCCAGTCGATCCGGCCAGGTGCCCGGGACGGTGACTCCGGCACGTATCGGAAAGCAGTGAATGCGGCCAGAACGACGACCAGGAAGGGGATCCAGAACAGCCAGCGCCAGTTCAGGGCCTCGATGACAGGCCCGGCCAGCACGATCCCCAGACCGCCGCCGGCCGCGATGACGGCCGACACGATGCCGACCAGCGACGGCACCCGCTCGCGTGGGAACTCGTCGCGGATGATCCCGAACGACAGCGGGAAGATGGCTCCGCCGAGCCCCTGCACCACCCGCCCGATGATCAGTACTCCGGCCGTCGGGGCGAGCGCGGCGATCAGACACCCGGCGGCGACCGCGCCGAGGGCGATCAGCAGGGTGCGCTTCTTACCGATCATGTCGCCGATCCGGCCAAGCAGTGGGGTCGCCACCGAGGCCGCGAGCAGCCAGGCGGTGAGGACCCAGGTGACGGTCCCCTGACTGGTGTGCAGGTCGCGCTGAATGATGGGTAACGCCGGGCTGACCAGCGACTGCAGCATCGAGAAGGCCGCGGTGGCCGAGGCCAGTACCAGCAGGGTGATCCGCGGGGAGGACGCGTTTCCAGGCATGACGAAGTCCTTCGAGGTTGATGAGCTCACGGCGACCGCGGCGTTCGGCGGCGCGGGCGTGAGAGAGGCCTCAGTGGTAAAGTCGAGGCATACCTCCACTATAGCGGAGGTATGCCTCCGGTTCTAGTCGTTAGGGTGAACGAGGTGACAGACAAGACACGCACGAGTCTTCGGGCAGCGGTGCAGCGGCCGGCCCGCGCCGACGCACGCCGCAACTTCGACGCTCTGCTCGCCGCCGCCCGGGACGCCTTCGCCGAGCAGGGCACCGGCGCGTCGCTGGAGGAGATCGCCCGCCGGGCGGGCGTGGGCATCGGGACGCTCTACCGCAATTTCCCGACCCGCCAGCACCTCTTCGACAGCGTCTACTTCGGCGAGGTCGAGGAACTCTGCGACGCCGCGGACGACGTCGCCGACCTGCCGCCCTGGGAGGCGCTGACCACCTGGCTGCGCCGCTTCGTCGGGTACGCCGCCACCAAACGCGCGATCTACGAGTCGCTCAACCGCGACTCCGAGATGTTCAAATCCGCACGCGAAGCGATGTACGAGGCGGGAGAACCGCTGCTGATCCGCGCGCAGGAGGCCGGCGAGGCCCGCACCGATATCACCTTCGACGACGTACTGCGGATGGTCAGCGGCCTCACCGCCGCCGGGTTTGTCGACGACGAGCAGCGCGAGCGCGTCCTGGCGATCGCCCTGGACGGCGTCCGAGCGCGCTAGGCCGACTCCCCCAGAGCCAGCGCGACCCCGTCGAGGATGTCGTGCTCGGACACCACGACCTCGTCGTAGGCGAGGCCCTCGGCGACCCGGTCATGGATCCGCTGCAGGATCAGCGCCCCGGCGCCGATCACGTCCACCCGCCCAGGATGAATCGCCCGTACTGCGGACCGCGCCATCCGGGTCGACCCCATCAGCCACGAGGTGGTGTCGAGCAGCACGTCGGCCGGGATCCGCGAGTGGTGGACCGCGTCCCGGTCGTACTCCTTCAGCCCCAGCGCAACCGCGGCAACAGTGGTCACCGTGCCGGCCACTCCGATCAGGCAGCGCGCCTCGGACAGCGGAACGACGGTGGAGTCGAGCAACTCGTCCACGTCCTTGGTCGCGGCGGCCATCTCCTCGACCGAGTGCGGATCGGACGGCAGGTGCCGCTCGGTCATCCGGACGGAGCCCATATCGAGCGACTCCGCCGCGATGACGCCGGATTCGTCGCCCAGGACCAGTTCCGTCGAGCCCCCGCCGATGTCGGTCACGAGGTACGGCCCCGGCAGCTCGAGAGCGGCGAGTCCGCTGGTCGCGCCGCGGAAACTCAGTGCGGCTTCCTCGGCCCCGGAGATGATGTCCGGCTCCACTCCGAAGCGGGCGAAGACTCCGGCGAAGAACTCGTCGCGGTTGCTGACATCGCGAGCCGCCGAGGTCGCGACGAACCGCAACCGCTCGACCCCGGCCGCGCGGACAGCTTCGGCGTACTCGGCGCAGGCCGCGAAGGTCCGCAGCAAGGCGTCGTGAGCGAACGCGCCGGTCGAGTCGACCCCCTGGCCGAGGCGGACGATCTGCATCCGCCGGTCGATCTCCATCAGTCCGCCGTCCGCGTAGTCGGCGATCAGCAGGCGGATCGAGTTCGTCCCGCAGTCCACCGCAGCGACGCGGACGGGGGCGGCCGCAGTACCGGAATCAGACACAAGGGCCCCGACGGCCCCAGTCGGGGAGCATCTCCAGCGCTTCGTCGCCGAGCGGGTTCACACCCGGGCCGGCTGCGAGCGAATGACCGACCAGGACGTGCAGGCACTTCACCCGGGTCGGCATCCCGCCGGCGCTGATTCCCCTGACCTCGGGGACGTCGCCCAGCAGTTCGCGCCGGGCCAGGTAGTCCTCGTGGGCAGCCCGGTACTGCGCGGCCAGATCCTCGTCGGTGGCGAGGCGGTCCGTCATCTCCTTCATCACGCCCTCGGCCTCGAGCCGACCGATCGCCGACGCGAGCCGCGGGCAGGTGACGTAGTACGTGGTCGGGAACGGCGTCCCGTCCGGCAGCCGCGGCTCGGTCTCCACCACGTCGGGCAGACCGCACGTACAACGGTGCGCGATCGATCGGATCCCGCGGGCGGTCCGGCCCAGCTGTGCGCTGACTGCCGTCTCGTCCTCAGGCGTTACTGTCACCTGCTGCCCTTCGGTGGTGCGGTCAGAACGGGCTTGGGCGTCGGTTTCGGCGGCGTCGGCGTGGCCGACTGGGCCGGTTTGCCGGCGCCCTCGACGCTCCCCCAGAGTTTGGTGTACCAGGTCGGCTTCTGGGTGTCGGCCTGCGGATCAGCCGGTCCGGCCGGCTCGGGCGGCGCTCCGACGGGCTTGCCGTCGGCGCCGATCACCCGGTACCCGATCTCGCCGGGCATCACCCAGCCGAGGCGCTGCCTGGCCTGGGCCCGGACGTACGCGTCATCGTTCCAGCGGGCGATCTCGTCGTCCAGCTGGCCGACCCGCTTCTCCCGGTCCCGGATCTCCTGCTGCAGCGTGCTGATCTGCTGGTGCTGGTCGAACCACACCCGCAGGCTCTGCGCGTACGACACGATCAGCGCACCGAGCACGAGCAGCACGACGGCTGCCCGGCCGGTGAGGTTGCGGGAGCCCCGGGTCCGGGCCGGCCCGGCCGGGGTCCCCGTCGTACGGCGTTTGGGCTGGTTGCCGTCCCGGCGGGCAGGTGGACGTGACTGGCTGCGACTCGTCGGTCGCGAGCCTGGACGTGCACCTGGATCCCGGCGGGAGGACATCCAAAAACCTTAGCCCGGTCAGCCCTTGAATCGCGGGAAGGCCGAGCGACCGGCGTAGCGGGCCGCGTCGTCGAGCTCCTCCTCGATCCGGAGCAGCTGGTTGTACTTCGCGGTGCGGTCGGACCGGGCCGGGGCGCCGGACTTGATCTGGCCGCAGTTGGTGGCGACGGCGAGGTCGGCGATCGTGGTGTCCTCGGTCTCACCGGAGCGGTGGCTCATCATGCAGGTGAAGCCGCTGCGGTGGGCCAGGTCCACGGCGTCCAGCGTCTCGGTCAGTGAGCCGATCTGGTTCACCTTGACCAGCAGCGAGTTCGCCGCCTTCTCGGTGATGCCGCGCTGCAGCCGCTCGACCTGGGTGACGAACAGGTCGTCGCCGACGAGCTGGGTCTTGTCACCGAGCTGGGCGGTGATGCTCTTCCAGCCGTCCCAGTCCTCCTCGTTCAGCGGGTCCTCGATCGACACGATCGGGTAGGACGCGACCAGGTCGGCGTAGTACGCGATCATCTCGTCGGCCGACTTCTTGCCGCCCTCGAAGGCGTACACGCCGTCGGTGTGGAACTCGCTCGCGGCCACGTCCATCGCCAGCGCGATGTCCTCACCCGGCTTCAGGCCGGCCCGCTCGATCGCGACCAGGATCAGGTCCAGCGCGTCGCGGTTGCTCGGCAGGTTCGGGGCGAAGCCGCCCTCGTCACCGAGACCGGTGGACAGGCCCTTCTCCTTCAGCACCGCCTTCAGCGCGTGGTAGACGGTCGCGCCCTGCATCAGGGCGTCGGAGTACGTCGACGCGCCGATCGGGGCGATCATGAACTCCTGCACGTCGACGTTGCTGTCCGCGTGCGCGCCGCCGTTGAGGATGTTCATCATCGGCACCGGGAGCACGTGCGCGTTCGGGCCGCCGACGTAGCGGTACAGGTCCAGACCGGCGCTCTCGGCGGCGGCCTTGGCCACCGCGAGGCTGACGCCGAGGATGGCGTTCGCGCCCAGCTTGGCCTTGTTCGGCGTACCGTCCAGGTCGATCAGGGCCTGGTCGATCAGCCGCTGCTCGTGGACGTCGTAGCCGACGATCTCCTTGTCGATGTCCTCCAGGATGGCCGTGACGGCCTTCTGGACACCCTTGCCGCCGTAGCGGGACTTGTCCCCGTCACGCAGCTCGACGGCCTCGAACTGGCCGGTGGAAGCACCGGAGGGCACCGCCGCCCGGGCTACGGTGTCGTCGTCGAGGAGAACCTCGACCTCGACAGTGGGGTTGCCTCGCGAGTCAAGAATCTCGCGGGCGCCGACGGCCTCGATGGTGGCCACATCTACTCCTCTGTTTCACACCTGATGTCAGTGCCGACAATAACGGCCAGACCAGCCGACCTAGTGGACCGCGTCGGCCTTTTGGATAAGGCGGATCGCTTCGGAAGGAACCGAGCGGACCAGCAGGACCCCGTTCGGCGCTTCGAAAACCGGCTGGCCGAGCTTGGCGGGGTCGATGCCGAGCAGCACGTCGACCGCGGATCGCCTGCCCACATGGCTGTTTCGGGCCGGCGCCAGGTGCACATGCGTACGTCGTCCCGGCCGCAACCCCTCCCGGGTGATCGCCTCCAGCGCCGCCGTGTTCGTGCCGTGCCACAGCAGATCTGCGGGAATCACCCGTCGCCAACTGTTCTCCAAAGCTTCACGGGTGACCGGCATCCCGGCGGCGGAATGACCCTGGCAAGCGCGAATCCGGTCGCCGTCCACCTGCAGCCGCGACTTGTCGTTCTGCTCGACCGCGGCGGCGAGCGCAGTACGGTCCATCCGGAGCAGCTCGCAGACGTCCTCGATCAGGGCCCAGCCGTCGGGAGTCATCGCGAGTCCGCACTCACCGGCGGTGTGCCGGAGCAGTCGGGACAACTGTCGGCTGGCCTGGCTCACACCACGAAGCGTGTCAGCAGGGTCCGCAACGTGTCGAGCCGGTTGTCGGCTGGCCGGTTCCGGCGGGTGACGAGGTAGTAACGGATCGGCGGCAGATCCTTGATCGGGATGGTCCGCACCGTGGCCGGAGTACGGACGAAGCCGTTCACCACCGCGGGAGCGATCCCCATCCGGACGAAGTGGACCAGCAGAACCCAGCCCTCCGCCTCCACCGCGACGGACCAGTCGACCCCGGCGTCCAGCAGGCTGCGCTCCAGTTGCCGGCGGTGCGGCCGAGTCTTAGGCGGCACGACCAGGGCCTCCCCCTGGAGATCCTTCAGCCGGACCGTACGCCGGTCCGCCAGCCGATGGTCGGGACGAACCGCCAGCACCTGCGAGTACTGCGTCAGCAGCTCGCATTCGAGGTCGTCGGGCGGAATCGTGAGGGCGGTGACCCCGACATCGGCTGTTCCGTCCCGAACCGCCGCGACGGTGGCGTCGGAGTCGGTGGTCATCAGGCGCAGGCCGAGTTTGCGATCGAGATAGCGGCGGAGCACGTCGCCGATGACGTACAGGTAGGCCCCGGAGCCGGCGGCCAGCACGAGTGGTGGCGGCGGCAACGCGTCCAGTCCTTCGAGGAACGCGGCCGCGCGGGTACGGGTGTCGTTGGCGAAGGCGGCCAGGTGCTCGCCGGTCTGGGTGAGCAGCAGAGCGCGGCCCTGGCGTTCGTACAACTGATGACCGAGCGTCTGCTCGAGCTTGCGGATCCTGGCGTGCAGGGCGGGCTGACTGACGTGCAACTCGTCCGCGGCGTGGGTGAAGTTGCGGTGCTTGGCGAAGACCGCGAACGCCTCCAGATCCTCGGCGACCAGGCGATCCAGAATCATCAGCTCAGACTATAGCTATCGACTCGAACAATAGTTCTGCTGAGATGGTTGCCTGCCGCAGGATCGAGGCATGAACCGATTGGGAATAGACATCGGCCGGGTGATCATCGACAGCCCACCCGGCGAGGACACCGCCTTCTTCCACGGCGACCACGCGAGCGTACTGCGAACGCCCTTCGTCCCGGGCGCTTTCGAGGTCATCCCCCGGCTGGTCGAGTTGTTCGAGGGCAACGCCTGGCTGGTCTCCAAGTGCGGCCCGCGGATCCAGCAGCGTTCCCTCGACTGGTTGCACCATCACCGCTTCTTCGAACTGACCGGAATCCCCACGGACAACGTCCGCTTCTGCCTCCGCCGCCCGGACAAGGCGATCCACTGCGCCGAACTCGGCATCACCCACTTCATCGACGACAAAGCCGATGTCCACGAAGCCTTGCGCGGCCTGGTCCCTCATCGCTACCTGTTCGGGCCGCAGCGCAGTACGCCGGCTGACCTTGTTCACACGCCGGACTGGCCCTCGGCAGAGGCCGCGATTCGCCGGACCCTGGCGAACCCCGTCAGCAGCCCAGGCCGCGGCGGGCGTCGTTCAGGCCTTTGAGGTTGCCGGACTACTTTCTACTTGCGAAAGTGGAAAGTACTCCCTAAGGTTTCCGGTATGGAAAGTGATGCGCGGGAGCAGTTGCAGATCATCGAGCGCGCGGCGGCCGCGCCGTACGTGAACTACCCGGCGACGCCGTGGTGGTACTCGCCGCTCGTCGGGCTCTGGGCCGCGGCCATGATCGGCGCCTTCACCTGGTGGCGCGAGAGCACCGCACTGTTCGCGGCCAGTCTGGCGATCCTGATCGCGCTGGAGGGCGCCTTCATCGCCTGGATCCAGCGGCGGCACGGCGCTCTCCCGATGCCGGGCCGCGGCACTCCCCCGGCGGAGATCGGCCGCGTCTGGCGTGGCTACTTCCTGGCTCTGCCGGTGGTCGCAGGGCTGATCGCGATCGCCTGGTGGCTGGGCGGCGTACCGGTCGCCGCCGTCACCGCCTTCGTGGTGATCACCGCCGGCCTCGCGTACTACGAACGCCGCTACGCGGTCGCCGCGGCGAAGGTGCGGGAGCGGCTCGCGTGATCAGCGGTCTCGACTCCGTCATCCACGCACCCAAGCGACTCGCGGCGATGGCGGTGCTCGCGAACTCCAGCACCGCGTCGTTCCGGTTCCTCAAGGACTACCTCGAGATCAGCGACTCCGATCTGTCCAAGCACATGTCCGCCCTCGAAGCCGCCGGCTACGTCAGCTCCTCGAAGGACGGCCGCGGCCGCGGCGCGACCACGACGTACAAAATGACCCGCCTCGGCCAGAAGGCCTACACCGCCCACCGAGACGCCCTCCGAGCCCTGCTCAACGGACCGCCGGCGTCGGAGTAGGTCAGGAACCGGATTCGGTACTGCGGACGTCGTCGGCGAGGCGGTGCGTCGCCTGGCGCAGAGCCTGCTCCGGGTCGACGCCCACCGCGCGAGCCTGGCGGACGAGATCCAGCAACGCGGCACCGATGCGCTCGTCGTCGGACGCCGGCGCATCAACCGCCGACGCTGCAGCGGAGTCTGCATCAGCCGGCAGCACCTTCGCAGCCCGGCCGAGGACCTTGTCGGCGAGAGCCAGGGCCGGCAAAGCGAGCGGAATGCCTTCCAGTACAGAGGTGCGCTGCTTCTCCGCAGCCTTGATGGTCTCCCAGTTCGCCTCGACCTCGGCCGCGTCCGCCGCAGTGACGTCGCCGAAGACGTGGGGATGGCGGCGGACCAGTTTTTCCACGATGTCGGCGGCTACGTCGTCGATGGAGAAGCCCTCGTCGGGGGTTTCCTCGGCGATGCGGGAGTGGAAGGCGATCTGGAGGAGGAGGTCGCCGAGTTCCTCGCGGAGGTGGTCATAGTCGCCGGTGTCGATCGCCTCGAGGGTCTCGTAGGTCTCCTCGAGCAGGTAGCGCGCCAGGCTCTCGTGGGTCTGCTCCTGGTCCCACGGGCAGTTCCGCCGGAGCCGGTCCATCACCCGGACCAGGTCGATCAGCCGCGCACCCGGTACGTCGTACGAGCCGTGCACGATCTCGACCTCGTACTCCGGGCGCGGCTCGCGGTTCAGTTCGTCCGCGATCACGCGCAGCAGGGCGGGTTCACCGTCCTCGCCGACCAGCCAGGCGACCTGACCACCGGAGGCGGCGGTGTCGGTGAGCCAGGACCACTGCTCGCGGGCGTCGCCGAGCACCTGCTGCACGACCAGTCCGGAGCCGACGAGCGCCTGTACGTCGGGGCGTTCCGGGCCGGCGGAGGCGCCGATCGCCGAGGCGTCGCCGAACACCTGCCAGGCGGCCCGGGTGAGTAACCCGGGCGCCACCCGCGGACTGGTGAGAACGACCTTGATCCAGCCGCTCGAGGGATCCGTCACAGCGGCCGCGATCAGCCTTGCGGCTCCGGCTGCGGCTGCTGCTGTTGCTGCTGCTGCGCCTTCTCGTCGGCCTCGCGCTTCGCCTTGGCCTGGGCGGACTCCTCGGACAGCGAGCCCGACGCCTGGCTGATGGTGCCGTCGGCCCACTTGCCGAAACGCGGCGCGATGTCGACGGTGATGTTCTTCGAGGCGTCCTTGACCGCGGTCTGGCCGGCCTGCTGGGCCTGCTGGACGTTCGGGTCGGTGATGCCGGTGCCGCCGCCGAGCTTGATGGTGCCGACGGCCGCGGTGGCGACCTGGCGCAGGAAGTCGTGCGCGACCGGGTCCTTGGCGAACTTGTCGTAGGTGGCCTGGTCGCCGACCACGGCCTTCATCGCGGGCGTCACCTCGGCGTCGGAGACGGTGATCGAGCGCTGCGCGGCGATCTGCTCGACCAGCGCGCTGTTCACCAGCTCGCCCAGGGTGAGGCTGGCTGTGAAGGGCTGACCGAGCGCGTTGCTGACCGCGGTCGAGGTCTTGTCGACGTCACCCACCGAGATCTCGGTGTCGCCGACCACGGCCGCCGCACCCGGGTGCGTGCCCGCAGCGCAACCGCCGAGCAGCAGCACCGACGCCAGCCCTGCACCGACCGCCTGAAGCCGTCGCGATGTGCTCACCGAATCTCCTCCAGCGTTCCTGTTCATCATCATGCTCGTGTCAGGTTCCTACCGCGACCGGCTCGGCGATCACGTCGTCGATCAACCGGGTGCACCACTGCAGCAGCTCCTGGTCGCGGAGCGGCTGACCGGCGACCGGCCGGGTGGCAGGTCTCGGCACCAGGATCGTACGCAGTTGCGGCTTGACCAGACTCTTCGGGTACAGCCTGTTCAGCCGGAGCACCTTCGAGTCCGGCAACTCGACCGGGCCGAACCGGATCAGATTGCCCTGCAGGGTGACGTCGTGCAGACCGGCCTCGCGGGCGTGGTCGCGGAACCTGGCGACCTCGATCAGGTTGAGCACCGGCTGCGGGATGTCGCCGTACCGGTCGTGCAGCTCCTCGACCAGCTCGGCGATGCCGTCGGCGTCCCGGACCGCGGCGAGCCGCTGGTACATCTCCAGCCGGAGGCGTTGCGAGGGCACGTAGTCGTGCGGCAGGTGCGCGTCGATCGGCAGCTCGATCTTGACCTCGGGCTCCTCGGCCTGGGTGTCGCCGCGGTACTCCGCGACGGCCTCGCCGACCAGCCGGACGTACAGGTCGAACCCGACGTCGGCGATGTGGCCGGACTGCTCGCCACCGAGCAGGTTGCCGGCGCCGCGGATCTCCAGGTCCTTCATCGCGACCTGCATGCCGGCGCCGAGGTCGGCGTGCTGCGCGATGGTGGCAAGCCGGTCGTGCGCGGTCTCGGTGAGCGGCTTCTCCGGCGGGAAGAAGAAGTACGCGTAGGCGCGCTCGCGACCGCGACCGACCCGGCCGCGGAGCTGGTGCAGCTGGGACAGGCCGAGCAGGTCGGACCGCTCGACGATCAGCGTGTTCGCGTTCGAGATGTCGATGCCGGACTCGACGATCGTCGTACAGACGATGACGTCGGACTCCTTCTCCCAGAAGCCCTGGATGACCTGCTCGAGCTGGTGCTCGGGCATCTGGCCGTGGGCCACCGAGACCCGGGCCTCCGGGACGAGCTGGCGGATCCTGGCGGCCGCCTTCTCGATCGTGTTCACCCGGTTGTGGACGAAGAAGACCTGACCCTCGCGGAGCAGCTCGCGCCGGATCGCGGCGGTCACTTGGCCCTCTTCGTAGGCGCCGACGAAGGTCAGCACCGGGTGCCGCTCCTCCGGCGGGGTGGCGATGGTGGACATCTCCCGGATGCCGGTGATCGACATCTCCAGGGTGCGCGGGATCGGCGTCGCGGACATGGTCAGCACGTCGACAGCGGTCCGCAACTGCTTCAGCTGCTCCTTGTGCTCGACACCGAAGCGCTGCTCCTCGTCGACGATCACCAGGCCGAGATCCTTGAACTGGACCTCGCCGCTGAGCAGCCGGTGCGTACCGATCACCACGTCGACCGTGCCGTCGGCCAGACCGTCCAGGGTCGCCTTGGCCTCCTTGTCGGTCTGGAAGCGGGACAGCGGCGCCACGTTAACCGGGAACGCCGCGTAGCGCTCGGAGAAGGTCGCGTAGTGCTGCTGCACCAGCAGGGTGGTCGGCACCAGTACCGCGACCTGCTTGCCGTCCTGGGCCGCCTTGAAGGCAGCCCGTACGGCGATCTCGGTCTTGCCGTAGCCGACGTCACCGCAGACGATCCGGTCCATCGGCGTGACGAGTTCCATGTCGTGCTTCACGTCGTCGATGGTGGCCAGCTGGTCGGGCGTCTCCACGAACGGGAACGCGTCCTCCAGCTCACGCTGCCAGGGGGTGTCCTTGGCGAACGCGTGCCCCTTGGTCGCCTGGCGCGCGGCGTACAGCTTGATCAGCTCGCCGGCGATCTGGCGGACCGCCTTGCGGGCGCGGCCCTTGCGCTTGGCCCAGTCGCCGCCACCCATCTTGTCGAGGGAGGGCTGCTCGCCGCCGACGTACCGGGTGACCTGGTCGAGCTGGTCGGTCGGCACGTACAGCCGGTCGCCGGGCTGGCCCCGCTTGCTCGGCGCGAACTCGATCACGATGTACTCGCGGGTGGCCTTCTGCGCGCCGGTGCCGACGGTCCGCTGCATCATCTCGACGTAGCGGCCGACACCGTGCTGCTCGTGCACGACGTAGTCGCCGCCGGCGAGCTCCAGCGGGTCGACGGCCTTCTTCCGGCGGCTCGGCATCCGTTGCTGCGAACGCCGTTCGGCCGCGCTGCGCTGGCCGGCCAGGTCGTTCTCGGTGAGCACCGCGAACTTGATGCCCTCGGCAATGAAGCCGCGCTCGAGCTGGCCTTGCGAGATCTGCACGACGCCCGGGTCCGGGATGACGTCGATGCTGTCCACGGTGCGCGCGGGCAGTTCGGCTTCGGAGAACACTTCAGCGAGACGCTGGGCGGGGCCGTGGCCCTCGGTCACGCAGACGACCCGCCAGCCGTCCCGCAGCCAGGCCCGGACGTCCTCGACGGCGGCGGCGGTCTCACCGCGGTACGGGTCGACCTCGTGCGCCGCGATCGCCCGACTGCGCACCGCACCGGCGTCCGGGTCGATGTCGAAGGTGACCCGCTCCCCCATCGAGTCCCGCAGCTCCGGCGCGTCCGTCGGTGCCGCCGAGAAGGGCGACATGCTCCACCAGGCCAGACCCTTGCCGAGCGCGTGCGACCGGACGTCGGCCAGCGACATGTACGCCGCCGCGCCGAGGTCGATCGGCGCGTCGCCACCACCCGCGGCAGCGGCCCAGGACGCCTCCAGGAACTCCTGGCTGGTGGCGACCAGGTCGTGCGCGCGGGCACGGACCCGCTCGGGGTCGCTGACCACCACGTGGGTGCCCGCGGGCATCAGGTCGACCAGCAGTTCCATCTCGTCGACGAGGACGGGCGCGAGCGACTCCATCCCCTCGACCGCGTGGCCCTCGGCGAGCTTCTCGAACAGCTCGGACAGCTCCGGGTGCTCCTTGGCCAGCACCGCGGCCCGGGCGCGCACCTCGTCGGTGAGCAGCAACTCGCGGCAGGGCGGGGCCCACAGGCCGTGCTCGGCGATCTCCAGGGACCGCTGGTCGGCGACCGCGAAGTACCGGATCTCCTCCACGTCGTCGCCGAAGAAGTCCACCCGCAGCGGGTGCTCCTCGGTCGGCGGGAAGACGTCGATGATGCCGCCGCGAACCGCGAACTCGCCGCGCCGCTCGACCAGGTCGACCCGGTGGTACGCCGCCCCGGCAAGCCGCTCGACGACGTCCTCGAGCTCCATCGAGTCACCGACGTGCAACTGGACCGGGCGCAGGTCCGCCAGCCCGGCCACCTGCGGCTGCAGCACCGACCGGACCGGAGCCACCAGGATCTTGATCGGCCCGGTGGTCTCGTCCGACGGATCCGGGTGCACCAGGCGCCGCAGTACGGCGAGACGGCGGCCGACCGTGTCCGACCGGGGCGACAGGCGCTCGTGCGGCAGGGTCTCCCAGGCCGGGTAGTAGGCGACCGTGCCGGGCTCGACCAGGCACTGCAGCGCCTCGGTGAGCTCCTCGGCCTCGCGGAAAGTGGCAGTCACCGCCAGGATCGGGCGGTCCGCGCCCTGCTGGGCCGCCAGGGCAGCCATCAGCACCGGGCGGATCGGCCCGGGAGCGCTCAGGTCGAGCGTCGTGACGCCATCAGCCCGGGCATCACGAACGGCCTCGGACACCACCGGATCGGTGATCAGGGTGTCGACCAGACCGGCCAGTTTCACGAGTTGTCCAACCTCACGAGTTGTACTTGCTTTGGGTGACCTCGAGACCATCGGTCAGGAGTGATTCGACCGCGTCGGCGGTCCGGTCCACCGCGAACGGCAGATCCTTGCGTTCGGTCGAGGAGAACTCGTTCAGCACGAAGTCGGCGGGGTTCTGCCGGCCGGACGGACGCCCCACGCCGAACCGGATTCGATAGTAGTCACCGGTACCAAGCGATTTACGGATCGACTTCAGCCCGTTGTGCCCGTTGTCACCACCGCCGGACTTGGCCCGCAGGGTGCCGAAGTCGAGGTCGAGCTCGTCGTGGATCACGACCAGCCCGGCCGGCTCGACCTTGAAGAACTTCAGCAGCCCGGAGACCGGGCCGCCGGACTCGTTCATGTAGGACCGGGGCTTGGCCAGCACCGCCCGGATCCCGCTGATCCGGGCCTCGACCACCTCGGCCTTGGCCTGCTTGTGCTGCTTCCAGCGGCCGCCGACCCGGGCGACCAGCTCGTCGGCCACCATCTGGCCGACGTTGTGCCTGGTCTTGGCATAGGAAGGGCCGGGATTCCCCAGCCCGACGACCAACCACACGTCGTCCGCCACGGATCCCGGCCCTCCTGTTGAAACTATGGGTGCAGCTACTTACTCGGCCGCGGCGGCGACCGACTCCTCGGCGGGAGCCTCCGGCTCGTCGCGCTCGATGCCGGCCTCGGCCTCGGCGTCGGCCAGCTCGGCGTCGACCTGCTCGGCGGTCTGGGCCGCGGTCACGTTGACGACCAAGGTGTCCGGGTCGATGGCCAGCGTCGTGCCGGCGGGCAGCTTCAGGTCGGACGCGTGGATCTGGGCGCCGACGTCCAGGCCCTCGACGGAGACGGCGACGCCGTCCGGGATGTGGGTGGCCTCGGCCTCGACCAGGATGTTCGGGTTCTCGACCACGACCAAGGTCTCGCTGACGGCGTCACCCTCGATGTGCACGGCGATCTCGACCTGGACCTTCTCGCCACGCTTCACGATCACCAGGTCGACGTGCTCGATGGTGTTCTTGATCGGGTCGCGCTGGACCTGCTTCGGCAGCGCCAGCAGGCTCTCGCTGCCCTCGACCTCGATCAGCAGCAGGGCGTTCGCGGTCTTCAGCGCCAGCATGGTGTCGTGACCTGGCAGCGTGATGTGCACCGGGTCCGTGCCGTGGCCGTACAGAACGGCGGGCACCTTGTGGTCCCGGCGGATTCGGCGGGCAGCACCCTTGCCGAACTCCGTGCGCGACTCGGCTTGGATCTTGACCTCGGCCACGAGATGAACTCCCTCAAAAGCGTTGCGGTGATCTGTTGTCGGTTGCTGGCCTCAGCGGGCACGTCTTGACTCCGGTAAGGCGTCAGGCAACGAACCACCGCGTCGATCACGGAGCCGCTCCCGCCAGGTCGTCACGAGCTGCGTCATGACCGACTTTGTCCGGGGGGCGTCCCTCGCCGAGGCAACCAAAACAGTCTACCCACGCTTGGCCTCAGACAGGAAATCCGTTCTCCCACCGGTCACCTGCGATCACCAGGCGTACCGAGCGCCGCCCGCGGGCATACCGTCTGACCATGAGAATCGTCTCGCTGCTGCCGTCCGCGACCGAGACCTGTTTCGCCCTCGGCGCCGGTGCGGACGTCCGCGGTGTCACCTTCGAGTGCGACTATCCGGCCGAGGCGCGGACCCGCCGGATCGTGTCGACCAGCAACCTGCCCGAGAACCTCGACCCGGCCGGGATCGACGCCGCGGTCCGGGCCCGGGTGGCGGCCGGCGAGGACCTCTACAAGCTCGACCGCGACGCCCTGCGCGACCTCGATCCCGACCTGGTGATCACCCAGGACCTCTGCGCGGTCTGCGCCCTCGACGTGGCCGACGTCGAGGAGGCGCTGTCCTACCTGGGCTGCACCGCCGAGGTACTGACGACCGACCCGCACGACCTGGACGAGGTCTTCGACTCCATCGAGCTGATCGGGAAGGCCGTCAAGTGTCCGGCCGGTCCCCTGGTCGACGGGCTCCGCCGGCGCTTGGCCGCCGCCCGCACCGACGGGGACACCAGGGTGATGCTCCTCGAATGGACCGACCCTCCCTTCGCGCCGGGGCACTGGATCCCCGAGATGATCGAGCTCGCCGGCGGCGTGAGTGTGCTCGGCAGCACCGGTCTGCGGTCCGTCCGGACCACCTGGCCCACGATCGAAGGGGCGCGGCCCGACGTGATCGTGTCCGCGCCCTGCGGATTCGACCTGGAGGGAGCCACTTCACTCACCATGGATCTGCTCGATCGCGGCGTACTCCCCAGCGGCGTACCGGTGTGGGCTGTGGATGCGAACGGGTGCTTCGCGAGGCCTGGGCCGCGGCTCGTGGATGGTGTGGAGGCACTTGCCGGGCTGTTGCACGACGGACCTGTGGACCCCGGAGTGGCCCGGCGGCTCCGCTAAATTCGCCAGATGTCCGTTCTCCTGATGCTGGCCTTCTTCGGGGTGCCGTTCGCCGCGATCATCGGCTTGGTCCTCTGGGCCGCCGGGCGGCGGCGGGACTTCCTCAGGGCCCGGGCGCACGCGGCCGCGCAGTACGGCTGGTTCCAGGTGCCGCCGAGCCCGTGGCTGTCCGAGGTAGCCGGCCGGGTGTACCAGCGGGGCAGGCCGGGCGAGATGGTCGCCGGGGACTTCCGCGGCCGCGGGATGTGCGCGCTGGACTACACGTACACGACGACCAGCAGCAACGGGGAGACCACCACCACGACCACCCACCAGGTCCACCTCGTCGCCCTCAATCTGCCAGTGGCGCTGCCGCCGCTGACGCTGACGAAGGACTCGGGGTTCAAGCGGATGTTCGGCGGCCGCGACCTCGAACTGGAGAGCAAGGCGTTCAACGACACCTTCCGAATCAGCTGCGCCGACGACCGGTACGCGCATGCCGTGCTGCATCCCCGGATGATGGAGTGGATGCTCTACAACCCTGGCCTGGAGTGGCAGTTCGCCGGCAACGCGCTGGTCAGCTGGGGCACCGGTTCCTGGACCGTGCCGGACACCCTGGCCCGGCTGGAGGCGATGAACAGGCTGATCGACCTGATCCCGCCGTTCGTACTGCGCGACTACGGCCGCATGGTCAGCTGAGCCTGGTCCAGACCTGACGTAGCCCGCGGGCAGCGTCACCCTCGAGACCGGCGGCGTCGAGGGTCTCGGCGAGTTCGTCGAACTCGGGCCCCCAGCGCCAGGCGACACTCGTCAGGTTCTCAGGCAGCGCGGGGTCCTTCAGCGATGCGGCGTCCTGACGGACCTGCTGGGCCGTCAGCGCCTCGGTCACTCCATGCTTCGCCGCCAGCTCGAAGGCCAGTACGGCGAGAGCCGCCTTGCCCTTGTTGTAGAGCGCGTACGCCGACTTGGCCGCGCTCGCGGCGCCTACCTGATCCCCGACGACCATCGGAGTTACGGCGGTCCCCGCCCAGAGGTCCGCGGCCTGCTGCGCGGCGGAGCCCGACAACATCAGATGCGTCGGGCTCGGTCCACCTTTGGGCGGCGGACCGACCACGCCGGCGTCGATGAACGTCGCGTCGGGCAGAACGGCCTGGGCCTCCTCGAGCGAGGTCGGCGACAACGGGTTGGCTTCGATGTAGAGCCCGGCGAACCCCGCGGCGCCCACCTGCTTGGCGACGTCGACCGCGCCCTGCGGAGCACACGAGCAGAGCACGACCTCGGCGGATTCCACCGCCTCGGCGAACGGCGTACCGATCAGGCCGGCGGCCTCCGCCCGCTCCACGGACGCCGTACTGCGACCCTCCGGCACCCAGTGGACCTCATGGCCGGCGGCAACCAACTGGGCCGCGAGCTGGGACCCCATCGCACCAGGGTGGAAGACAGCGATCCGCATCAGGACATCCGATCCTCGAGCCACTAGGTCTGACCAAGATAGGCCAGTACCGCGAGCACCCGGCGGTGGCGCCGATCTGGATAGTTCGGGTCAGGCCCGGCCGTCGAAGAGCTTGGTGACGGAGCCGTCCTCGAAGACCTCGCGGATCGCCCGGCTGATCAGCGGGGCGATGGACAGGATGTTCAGCTTGTCGAACCGGCGCTCGGGCGGGATCGGCAGCGTGTTGGTGACGATCACTTCGCTGGCCTGGCAGTTCTTCAGCCGGTCGACCGCCGGCCCGGACAGGATCGCGTGGGTCGCGGCGATCACGACCCCCGCGGCGCCCGCGTCCATCAGCGCGTCGGCGGCCTTGCAGATGGTGCCACCGGTGTCGATCATGTCGTCGACCAGGATGCAGACCCGGCCCTCGACCTCACCGACGACGCGGTTCGCGACGGTCTCGTTCGGCCGGTCGATGTCGCGGGTCTTGTGGATGAAGGCCAGCGGCGCGTTGTTCAGCCGGGCCGACCACTGCTCGGCCACCTTGATCCGGCCGGCGTCCGGCGAGACCACGGCCAGCTGCTGGTCGCCGTACTTGTCCCGGACATAGTCGCTCAGGATCGGCAGCGCCATCAGGTGGTCGACCGGGCCGTCGAAGAAGCCCTGGATCTGCGAGGTGTGCAGATCGACGCAGATCAGCCGGTTCGCGCCGGCGGTCTTGAACAGGTCCGCCATCAGCCGGGCCGAGATCGGCTCCCGGCCGCGGTGCTTCTTGTCCTGCCGGGCGTACCCGTA
Organism: Kribbella qitaiheensis; assembly: GCF_042657745.1. Taxonomy (GTDB): domain Bacteria; phylum Actinomycetota; class Actinomycetes; order Propionibacteriales; family Kribbellaceae; genus Kribbella; species Kribbella qitaiheensis. The sequence continues at coordinate 20,369 of NZ_JBHSKE010000061.1, forward strand.
GAACGGCAGCACCACGGTGATCCGCTTGGCCGACGCCCGCTTCAGCGCGTCGACCATGATCAGCTGCTCCATGATCCACTCGTTGATCGGCGAGGTGTGGCTCTGGATCACGAACGCGTCGCTGCCCCGGACCGACTCCTCGAACCGGACGTAGATCTCCCCGTTGGCGAAGTCGTACGCCGACGTCGGCACCAGGCCGGAGCCCAATTGCTCGGCGACCTCCTCGGCCAGGCCTGGGTGGGCCCGCCCGGAGAACACCATCAGGTTCTTCTCGGTGGTCCGTTTCATGCCGCTCATGACCGCGCCTCCCGTTGTGCCTTATCGCCAGTGTCACCCGGCGAGGCGTCCTGCGCAGCCGCTTGCGCTTCTTCGGCGGCCTTGGCGGTCTTGGTCCCGGCGCGCTTGCGAGCCACCCAGCCGGCGATGTTGCGCTGCTTGCCGCGCGCCACGGCGATCTCACCCGGGCCGACGCCCTCGGTGAGCGCCGTGCCGGCCGCGATGTAGGCGCCGTCGGCGATGTTCGCGGGCGCGACCAGCACCGAGTTGCTGCCGATGAAGGAGTGCTTCCCGACGATGCTGCGGTGCTTCGCGACCCCGTCGTAGTTGGCGAAGATGGTGCCGGCGCCGACGTTCGCGCCCTCGCCGATGGTGGCGTCACCGGCGTACGTGAGGTGCGGGACCTTGGCGCCGTCGGCGATCGAGGTGTTCTTGGTCTCGACGAAGGTGCCGATCTTCGCGGCGACGCCCAGCGACGTACCGGGCCGGAGGTAGGCGAACGGGCCGACGGAGGCGCCCGCGCCGATCACCGAGCTCGAGCCGTGGCACCGGATGATGGTCGCGTCCACGCCGACCTGTACGTCGGTCAGCGTCGTGTCCGGGCCGATCCGGGCGCCCGTGGCGACGGTGGTGGCACCGTGCAGCTGGGTGTTCGGCAGCAGCGTGACGTCGCGCTCGAAGGTGACGGTCTGGTCGACCCAGGTGGTGCTCGGGTCGACCACCGTGACGCCGTCGCGCATCAGCTGGTCGAGCGTGCGACGGTTCAGCTCGGCGCGGAGGGTGGCGAGCTGGACCCGGTCGTTCACGCCCTCGGTCTGCATCGCGTCCTCGGTGACATACGCGCCGACCCGCTTGCCGTCGCCCCGGGCGATCGCCAGCACGTCGGTCAGGTACAGCTCACCCTGCGCGTTGTCGGTGGTGATCCGGCTCAGGCCGTCGCGCAGGGTCGCCGCGTCGAAGGCGTAGATGCCGGCGTTGATCTCGTCGATCTGACGTTGCTCGGGCGTCGCGTCCTTGTGCTCGACGATGCCCGCCACGCTGCCGTCGTCGGCCGGGACGATCCGGCCGTAGCCGGTCGGGTCCGGGACGCGGGCGGTCAGCACGGTGACCGCGTTGCCGCTGCGGTCGTGCTCCGCGACGAGCTCCTGCAGCGTCTCCGGCTGGAGCAGCGGGACGTCACCCGAGGTGACGATGACCGCCCCCTCGAAGCCTTCCGGTACGGCGGTGAGCCCGGAGCGGACGGCGTCGCCTGTGCCCAGTTGCTGCTCCTGGACGGCGGTCCGCACGTCCGGGTCGATCTCGGCCAGATGGGCCTCGACCAGCTCCCGGCCGGTGCCGACCACGACGACCAGGTGCTCGGGGACGAGTGCACGGGCGGTGACCACCGCGTGCCCGACGAGGCTGCGCCCGCCGATCTCGTGCAGAACCTTGGGGGTCGCGGATTTCATCCGGGTCCCCTGACCGGCGGCCATGATGATGACCGCCGCAGGACGGTGGGAAGTCACGCGGTTTCTCCTCGAGTTCCCGGCGAGTTCGGGTGGAACTTCTGTCAGTGCAACTCTCAGGGCACTCGAAACCGGCGCCCGCGCAAGCCTACTTGCTCAGCTCGCGAGGCTTCGCAGTGACTCCACCAGCCGCGCCTCGGTGAAGCCGGTGTACTCCTCCATCAAGCGGTCCCGCGCGGCCTCGTTGTACCCGCGCCGGGCGACCTGGCGGTAGTACTCCGTGACGGGCTTGATGCCGACCAGCTTGATCAGTTGTTCGACCGCCAGCCAGCTGATCCCGTAACTGTCCGTAGCGGTGAACTCGTGATCCGTGGGCAATCTGGTGAGCTCCCCGAGCACCCTGGTGCTGAGCTCCAGACGCTCACGGACGACTTCGCTGGAATCACCCGTTCTGACCAGTGCCAGCTTCTCGGCGTACTCGGCAAGGCCTTCCGCGAGCCAGCGCGGCGCGCCGTCGCCGAGGCGGACCGAGACGAGGTGCATCAGGACGTGCTCCATCTGGACGGAGCCGAAGTTTCGCTGCGCGCCCGGCCGGATCACCACCCAGCCGCCGGAAGGCCGCTCGTTCCCGATCAGCGAACTCGGCATCGGGCGGACGGTCGCCGGCTCGCTCCCCCCGGTCGTCGTGGTCGCGATCGCGGTCGCGGTAGCGGGGAGGTCGGTGAGCACCTGCGGGGACCGCATCGCGACGACGTACGGGACGGTCTGCAGGAGCCCCGGCCACAACTTGCGGACCTGCCCCGCCGATCGGATGGTCTCCTCGGCCAGCCTCAGGGCGAGTGCGCGCTGTCCGCGGTCCACGATGACGACGACGTTGCTCCGGCGGACCACTTGGATGCGGCCGAAGTCCCAGGGTTGCCGGTTCGACCCGATCGCCCGGTCGAGGTCGTTGTCGGCCACCAGGTAGAGACGGCCGCGCTTCAGCGTGTAGGTGTAGCCGAGGTCCGTCGAGGCCTGCGGCAACCTGCTCCCGGCCAGGACGTACCGCATGGTGACGCGGAACGTGCCGGTCGCGGGACCGTGCCGGCGTACGGCCTCGTAGTTGCTCCAGGGCTCGGCGCGGCGGTAGATCACGCTCATGCCGATGGCCTGCAGGTTCTGGAAGAGCCGCGCCTGCTCGGCCTTCAACGCCGGCGTCACGTCCCGCAGGAACAGCGGCAGGTTGTTCGTCTGCACCGCGATCCCCCGCCGCGCCAGACTCGCATCCACCGCCGCCGCGAGGGCGGGATTCACCTCGCCGGTCCGGCTGGGTCGCACGTCACGCAGGGTGCTCCCCTGCAGGGCGGTGCTGGTCAGGTCGATGTCCTTGCCGGCCGGGGTGATGGCAAGGGACATGCTCCCGACCACTACAGCCACGGCCACCAGAACCGGCCACAAGTCGGGCCCCACAGACGCCACCCAGCGACGTACCGCCGCCCAGACCTCAGGCATCCCACCGCCCTCTCCACGAACGCGGGCCCCATCCTCACCTACCCCCACCTCGCTGACAAACTCAGCTGACGGGGAGGGTCCGGTGCCAGCCTTCGAAGATGAGGGTCGGGCGGAAGCCGACGGAGAGGTAGAGGTCCAGGGCCGGCGTGGGGTTGTTGGTGTCGACGAGCAGGATCGTGCCGTCGCGGCCGGCTGCCGCATCGAGGGCGAAGGCGTCCCGCAGCAGGAACTTCGCCAGGCCGCGGCCCCGGAACTCCTCGAGTACGCCGAGCATGCCGACGTGTCCGCAGTTCTCGCCGAGGAAGTTGTCGCTGCAATCGCGGACGGCGACCGCGCGGCCGTCGATCTCCAGCAAGGTGAGCTGGGACCAACTGGAACTGGCGTCGCGCATCTCCACCCACTCGTCGTGCGGCCTAGGGCTGAAGCCGTACTGGCCGCGGAAAGTGTCGATGATGAGCTCGTGCGCGACCCATTGGGTAGCCGCGTCGGGCGCTCCCCGCCGGACCACGACGCCGTCCGGTAGCTCCGGAGCCTCGACCGGTCCGGTGTGATCCACCCGCATCCGGTGGTACGTCGTACCGGTGGTGAAGGCGTGTTCCTCCAGCAGGGCCCGCAAGCGTTCGTCGTCGCGGTAGACGAAGGTGTCGACGGTGATCTCGGCATGCCCGGCCTCACGCCCCATCTCGTGGGCCCGCAGCATCGTCCGATCGAACAACCAGGCCGAGACTCCGGGCACCGGTGAGGTCAGCTGGATCTCGATCGACTGGCGACCGACCCGGCCGTACGTCGTCCCGTAACCGACCGGCGCCCCATCCTCGGCGAGCACCAACCACCCGTCGACCGCACAGTCGAACCCAGGATCCGCGATGCCTTCTCCGACCTGCGCCAGGGTGCAGTCCGGCAACCCGACCAGCCCCGTGTTGTACGCCGAGACCAGTCCGAAGATCGCCTCGGCATCACCAACCTCCGGCGCCCGAACCGTCAAACCCTCAGGCAGTACTGCGGTCGTCTGCATGCCTCATGGTGGTCGCGCCCCTGCCTGCTGGCCAGGGCTCGGCTACGGTTTCCCGGTGGCTGTGTTCGAGCGGAGTGTGCAGGTAGAGCAGACGTTGGACTATCAGCTGATGGCCAACGGGTCCGTGACTCTGTTCTGGCAGCCGGAGGTGTTGAACAAGACGACGGGCTGGCTGGCCAAGCACGGCTACCAAGTCGTCCGGGTGGACACCTCCGGATGGCGGAGCGACGACGACCTTCACGACGGGTTGTCCCTTGCCCTCGACTTCCCCGAGTACTACGGACGCAACCTCGCGGCGCTGAACGACAGCCTCAGCGACGTTGCCGCCGGCGACCTGGGCTGGACCGACGACGACACCGGCCTCGTCCTGGTCCTGGAGCACTACGACTCCTTCGCGACCGCGGACCCGGCCCTCGCCCACCATCTCCTGGACATCTTCGCCGTCCAGGCCCGCCACGCCCTCCTGATCGGCCACCGCCTGCTCTGCCTGGTCCAATCCGACGACCCCGACCTGGTGCTCACCCCGGTAGGAGCTACCCCCATCCCCTGGAACCCCATCGAGTGGCTCGACTCCGCCCGGCACCCGTAGTACAGGCCTTCACTTGGGGCGGTCGTGGCGAATGTCGTTGATCACTGCGCCTATCACTACTGCGCCGCCCGCGAAGGTGATGAGAGCAAGGACTGCGATCAGGGCGCGGGGGCTGTCGAGGGTGTCGCGGAAGAGTTTGGTGGCGGCGCTGACGCCGATCACGCAGAGAGCCAGGCCGCCGAGCAGGAGAACGACCCGCAGAACCCATCTCATCGTGTGCTCCTGATCCCGGAGGCAGCCCAAGCCTCGAGTATCCGCGCTCCCGCTGCCCGCCGCCACGACACCATGTGCCGATGACACCCCGGATCGCGGTACCCGACGGCGTCGCCGACCCATGCCGTCAGCAAGTTTCTGGAAGCTGAAGCGGGCGAGACCTTCCTTTGCCCGGAGGGGGCCAGCGGGCCACCCGAAACCGGTACTTGGTGCACCACCTGAGCACATCCCGGCCACTCCGCACGCTCAACTGGCGCACAAGGTGGGGCCTCGGACACCCAGTCGGGATCTCGGGAGCCTGTTGCTCTTTGGTTG
>NZ_JBHSKE010000062.1:0-163269 GCF_042657745.1 Kribbella qitaiheensis
CAACCAAAGAGCAACAGGCTCCCGAGATCCCGACTGGGTGTCCGAGGCCCCACCTTGTGCGCCAGTTGGGCGTCCGGGTCGCCGGGATCTGCTCAGGTGGTGCACAAGGTGCCGGTTTCGGGGGGTCCCGCGGGCCCTCCGGGCTAAGGAACACCGCGAACGTCCGGGCAGGGCAACTCCCCGGCCGGGCTCGCGGCCGAGGCAGGACGACGCCGATCTCGCCCACTTCAGCCGCGAGTGCTTGCGGTCTCAGCAGGCCGCGAGCATCTGCTGGAGTGCGGTCTTCTCCGTCGACTGGAGCTTGAGCTGGTAGGTGTACTTCACCCAGATCCACTCGCGGGCGTAGATGCAGTGGACCGAGGTGTTGGTCGGCTTCCAGGAGGCGGGGTCCTTGTCGCCCTTGGAGCGGTTGCTCGAGGCCGAAACTGCGATCAACTGCGCGATGGACAGGTTGTTCGCGAACTCCTCGCGCTTCGCGGTGGTCCAGGAGCTCGCGCCGGACTTCCAGGCCTCGGACAGCGGCACGATGTGGTCGATGTCGACCGCGGAGTCGTCGGTGATGTAGGTGGCGTCGTCCACGCTGTACCACTTACCGGCGGTCGGCTCGCAGTTGCTGTCGACGGTGACGCCCGTGCCGTCGCGCTTCAGTACTTCGTCCCGGGTGTCGCAGGTGCCGGACACCGTGTGCCAGTGCGGGAACTTGTCCCGGCTGTAGCCGTGCTGGAGCCTTCGGCCTGCACGGCGAGACTCGCCAGCTGCGTCTGCGCAGTACTGGCCGGCGGCGGGTCGGGCGGGTAGGCCAGCGCCGGACCGGCGCCGACGACCCAGGCTGTCGTCGCGGCGACAGCGGTGATGGAACACGTGAGTAGACGACGCATCTTCAGGCCTCCGAGTTGGGCGGTGCCCCCCTGACGAACTGCGCTGCTCCAACCCTTCCCCGTGATCGTCCCCAGGAAAACCACTCACCAATGAATCCGAGGTGAATGGTCCTTTCCAACTACGACCCTGAAGCCGACGATCCGGAAGCCCTGAAGGTCGTCAGTCGTGTTCCACCACGGTGAGGGTCCAGCCGGTGGCGGTGCGGTCGAGCTCGGCGTTCCACCGGTCGGAGATCAGTCTGTGGAGAGCCTTCGGGGTTCCGGGGTCCTTGCCGGATTCCAGCAGATAGCGGGCGACGAGACCGCGAGTGTGCTTAGCGTTGTGGGAGACGACCGAGCGGACACCGCCGCGCTCGCGGACCACCGAGACCGACACCCACTTCGCCGCGTTTGCTCCGGCAGGCCGCCAAGCCGCCGCGTAGGTCGAGGACCGGCAGTCGACGATGACCGACTTCCCCGCGGCACCTTCGAGTGCAGCCGCGAGCGGATCACGCCAGACCGAGGCGAGCGGCCCATGCCCCGGCAACGTCGTACCCATCGAGAGCCGGTACGGCGGGACGCGGTCGGCCATTCGCAGAGCACCCCAGGCGGCTGACACCACGAGCAGCCGAGCACCGGCCCGGCGCTTCGTCCCCGCGGACAACGTGGAGTACCCGAGGGCGTCGTACAGCACGCCGGAGTACAACTCGGAGACGGGCACGGCCGGCTCGGTCCGCCAGCGCGTGTTCCGCTCGACCTCGTCCTTGAGCGATACCCCGACGCCCAGTACGTCGTACGCGTCGGCTGAAGCGCTCACCTTGGCAAGCGAGTCGAGCACGGTCTCGCGGACGCCGTTGAGCTCGGGGAACGACAGGGACGGCAGATCCACCGCGCGGCCGCGGGAACGGCCGGTCTTGCCCTCGGAAGGCGGCAGCAGGATCAGCGTCACGTCAGGTCGTCCAGAGCGGCCAGGTCCTCCACGCTCGGCTCCCACAGACCGGCCGCGACGTTCTGCTCGATCTGCTCGATCATGGTGGCTCCCGCGATCACCGACGCGACCGCGGGCTGTGCCGCGAGGCCGCCGATCGCGACATCCAGCAGGGTCAGGTCGCGCTCGGCCGCGAACGTCTCCAGCGCCTCGATCCTGTCGAAGTCGGCACGGGCGAGCCAGTCCGGCATCTTCGCCAGCCGGGTGCCCTCGGGAGCGCCCTGGTCGCGCTTGTACTTGCCGGTGAGCAGGCCGGAGGCGAGCGGGAAGAACGGCAGCACGCCGATCCCGAGATGCTCGCAGGCCGGGATCAGCTCGTCCTCGACCTCACGCTCGAGCAGCGAGTACCGGTTCTGCGCGCTGATGAAGTGCTCCAGCCCGGCGGTCCGGGCGGCCCAGTCGGCGTCGACCACCTGCCAGCCGGCGAACTGCGAGCTGCCGATGTACCGCACCTTGCCCTCGGCAACCAGTTCGGAGAGGGCGGCCAGGGTCTCCTCGATCGGCGTGACCGGGTCCGGCACGTGCAGCTGGTAGAGGTCGATCCAGTCCGTGCCGAGCCGGCGAAGGCTCGACTCGACCGCCTTGCGGATGTACCGCCGGGAACCGCGCACGCCCCAGTCCGGGCCGTTGTCGCCCTTCATGTCGCCACCGAACTTGGTCGCGATCACCACCTCGTCGCGGCGCTTGCCGAGCGACCGGCCGAGGATCTCCTCGCTCGATCCCTGCTCGCCGCGGTACACGTCGGCGGTGTCGAACAAGGTGATGCCGGCGTCGACCGCCGCGTTCACCACGGTGTCCGCCCGGTCCGCATCGATGCGGCCCCCGAAGTTGTTGCAACCCAGCCCGACCACACTCACGGTCAGGCCGGAGTCGCCCAGCTGGCGGTACTCCATGTCGGTCATGGGCAAACTGTATCGATGCCTCTGCCGGACCGTTGAGCGACCGCATAGAGTGCACGGCATGCCGAGCCTCACCGTCGATGGCGCCCGCACCAGGGCAGCCGCGCTCACCGTCCACTCGTACGACGTCGACCTCGACCTGACCCGGGGCGACCGGACGTTCGGGTCGACCACCAGGATCGTCTTCTCCGCCGCCGCGCAGAGCACCTTCCTGGACGTGAGACCCGACGAGCTGGTCTCCGTCACGCTGAACGGGACACCCGTCGACGTCGCCGCGCTCGACGACGGCCGGCTGCCGCTGACCGGCCTGGCCGCGGAGAACGACCTGGTCGTGGTCGCGTCGATGCTGTACTCGAACGACGGCGAAGGCCTGCACCGCAGCGTGGACGCCGCCGACGGGCTGACCTACCTGTATGCGATGTCCTTCCTCGACGCCGCGCCCCGGATCTTCGCCTGCTTCGACCAGCCGGACCTAAAGGCGCCGTACAAGGTCAGCGTGACCACGCCGCAGGAGTGGATCGTGCTCGGCAACGGCGCCGCCACCCAGGTCTTCCCCGGCCGCTGGGAGCTGGCCGCGACCAAGCCGCTCTCGACGTACTTCGTGACGCTGGTGGCCGGGCCCTACCACCAGATCCTCGGCGAGCACGACGGCATCCCGCTCGGTCTGGTCTCGCGGCAGTCGCTGAAGGAGGCGCTCGACCGGGAGGCAGAGGACCTCTTCACCGTCACCGGTCAGGCGTTCGACGAGTTCCACCGGCTGTTCGGGTACCGCTACCCGTTCGGCGAGTACCACCAGGCGTTCGTGCCCGAGTTCAACGCCGGCGCGATGGAGAACCCGGGCTGCGTGACGTTCCGCGACTCGATGGTGTTCCGCTCCGCCGTGACCGACGGTGAACGCAGCAGCCGGGCCCGGACCGTGGTGCACGAGATGGCGCACCAGTGGTTCGGCGACACCGTGACCATGCAGTGGTGGAACGACCTGTGGCTGAACGAGTCCTTCGCGGAGTACATGGCCCACCGGGTCTCGACGACCGCGACGAAGTACACCGACAACTGGATCGACTTCGCCTTCATCCGCAAGTGGTGGGGCCTGCAGGCCGACCAGCGCTCGTCGACGCACCCGATCGCGGCCGACGCGGTGAAGGACGCGCTCGCCTCGCTCGACGACTTCGACGGCATCTCCTACGCCAAGGGCGCGGCCGTGCTCAAGCAACTGGCCGCCTACCTCGGTGACGACGTGTTCCTGGCCGGCGTCCGCGCGCACATCACCTCGAACGAGTTCGGCAACGCCACCTTCGCCGACCTGGTCGCGAAGTGGACCGAGGCCGGCGCCGTCGGTCTCGAGGCCTGGGCCCAGAACTGGCTGCGCACTCCGGGCGTCGACACGATCAGCGCCGAGCGGACCGCGACCGGGATCAAGCTCCGCCGCAAGGCACCCGTCGCCCACCCGGCCGTCCGGCCGCACCAGCTCACAGTCGGCGGGTACGACGAGTCCGGGCACGGCGTCTCCGTACCGGTGCTGCTCGACGCCGACGAGGTCGAGGTGACGCTCGACCCGTCCGTGGCTGTCGTCGTACCGGATGCCGCGGACGACACCTGGGCCAAGATCCGGCTCGACGCGGACAGCCTCGCCAAGCTGTCGGTGGTGCTGCCGAAGATCGAGGACGGCGTCACCCGGGCGGTTGTCCTGAACAGCATCCGCGACTCGGTCTCCGACGGGGAGCTCGACCCGCGTCTCGGCTTCGACGTACTGCGGGCGGCGCTGGCGCACGAGACCAGCGACATCGCCGTGGCGACGATGGTCGGCTGGGCGCACACCCACCTGCTCGGGATCTACCTGCCGTACGAGCCGTACCGCGGACAGCTGGCCGCGGTGGTCACCGAGCGCCTCGGGTCTACTCCCTCAGGGACCAGCCTGCAGCTCGCGGTGGCTCGGAGCGTCGTCCGGCTGACCGACGACGCGGAGCTGCTGAAGGGCTGGCTCGCCGGCGCCGACGTACCGGAAGGTCTCGCGATCGACGCGGACCTGCGTTGGCTGATGACCTTGCGGCTGGCTCGCCTCGGCGCGATCGGCGATGCCGAGATCGACGCGGAGCTCGAGCGGGACAACTCCTCCGAGGGGATCGTGCACGCGACCCGCTGCCGGGCGGCCCTGCCGACCGCCGAGGCCAAGGAACGCGCCTGGGCCCAGATCATGACGGACGAGGACCTCGCGAACTATGAGCTGTACGCCGCCTGCGAGGGCTTCTGGCATCCCACCCAGGTCGAGCTGACCGCGCCGTACGTGCAGCGGTTCTTCGACGAGATCGCCGGGACCGAGAAGCTCCGCACCGGCTGGGTGGTCGCCCAGAGTGCGGCGCTGGCCTTCCCGGTCTACGACATCGACGAGCAGGTGACCCGGTTCGCAGCCGACCTTGTCGCCGACGAGTCGGTCTCGGCCGGGATCCGGCGCTCGGTCGGCGACCGTGCCGACGACCTCAAGCGAGCCCTCGCGATCCGGGCCGCGTACGGCGGGAACTGACCGGTCTCGAGGGCCTCGAAGTCGCCGTCACACCGGGTTGTGACTAATGTGACTGGTGTGACGACAAGGACCCTTCTGAGCAGGCAAGATGGGGTTTTGTGACGTAACCTCCACAATGACCGCCGGGCACGGCGCGCCGGTCTTGGTCGAGGCGCACGTATCGGGAGAGACTGTCGAGAACCGCACAGGAGAACAAAGGCAATGCGCGAGGCGAGGCTCGTTGGCCTGAGCCAGGATGGCAAGCAAATCATCCTGGCGATGGCAGAGACGGGTGAGGAGTTCGCCATCCCGGTCGACGACCGGTTGCGTGCGGCCCTGCGCGGCGACCGTGCCCGACTCGGCCAGCTGGAGATTCAAATGGAGAGCGCGCTCCGCCCACGAGACATCCAGGCTCGGATCCGAGCCGGCGAAAGTCCCGAGGCGGTTGCTGCCGTCGCCCAGATGCCGATGGAACGCGTGATGGCGTTCGCCGGTCCGGTGCTGGCCGAGCGCGACCACGTCGCGAGCCTCGCCCAGCGCGCGTCCGTCCGCCGTCGTGGTGGCGGCGACGCCCCGACCCGCAACCTCGGCGCCTGGGTGACCGAGCGCCTCCGGATCCGCCACGTCGACCCGGCTTCGGCCGAGTGGGACGCCTGGCGTCGTGACGACGGCCGCTGGGCCGTCCGCGTCTCCTACTTCGCCGAGGAGAACGACGAGAAGGTCGCGATGTTCGCGTACGACGCCCCAGGGCGGTACGCGGTACCGGACGACGACGAGGCGCGGTGGCTCGTCGGCGAGCAGGTCCAGGTGATCGCCCCGCCGAGCGAGCGCCGCCTGACCGCGGTGGCCGACTTCGATCTCAGCCTGGCGCCGGACCACGGGGCGGACAGCTACGAGGCCGGCTTCGAGGACACCATCAGCCTCCCGCGTGGTCGCGGCCAGCAGGCAGATCGCGACGCGAACCGCGACACCGGTCGTGGGTACGGCCGGGAGGCTCCCGAAACCGGCGGCGGCTTCGCACGTGAGTCGGGCCGCGGCTCCGGTCGTGACTCGGGTCGTGATCATGGACGTGAGTACGGGCGGGAGTCGGCGCGGGATGGTCGTGACGCGTCGCGGGACAGCGGGCCGCGCCGGGTGCACTCGGTGCCGAGTCCGGACGAAGAGCCGACGCTGATCGACGTACCGGTGGAGCAGCCGCCGGCGATTCGGCCCGCAGTACGGGCTGTTGAGCGGCCGGCTCAGCTGCCGGTGGAAGCCTCGGCAGGTGCGCCGCCCGAGGAGCGTGCTGCCGCACCGGAGAACCGTTTCACCGAGCGCCGCATGCCCTCGCAGCCGACCCGCACACCGGAGCCGCGCGAGACCGCACGCTCCAGCGAACCTCGTGGTGCCGACGCGCGAAAAGCCGAAGCGCGCGGCGCTGAGGCTCGTAGCGCTGAGGCTCGTGGTGCTGAGGACCGTGGTGCTGAGGCGCGTCAGGCTGAGGCTCTGCCGAGCGCTCCCAAGCCGACCGATCCGAGGCGGGACGCACCCCGTCCGGCAGATCCGCGCCAGTTCGCACCGAAGCCTGCCGACCCGCGTCGCGATGCCCGTCCGGAGGAGACCCCGGCCGAGGAGCCTGCGGCCGCGGAAGCGACGGAGCAAGCGGCCGAGGCAGCTGCCGAGCCGAAGAAGAAGCCCGCCAAGCGGGCCAGCAAGCGCGCCAGTGTCCCCAGCTGGGACGAGATCATGTTCGGCAAGAAAGCCGACTGATCACCTGAGCACCCACTGCCCGGCCTGCCGCACCAGCAGCAGGCCGGGCAGTGCTGTTCGTGGTGCGTACCGGGAGGGCAACCGCTCACCGACGGCACCCGGGCTGGGCTCACGAAGCCACGTAGCACGGGGCTGTTGACGCGTCACGGACAGTTGTCTCAGATCGCGGTCGGTGTTTGGCAGCGCGGGAGGTCTCTGCCATCATCTTCCGCATGCGTATCTCGCTGTGTTGTCGCTGCTGTTGTAGCTGACGCGCGCCGTCTCGGCGCACGAGGCCCTGTCCATCCCAGGCCCGCCCGCCGACACCAGCACACACAGGATTCCGGATTCGCCACAATGAACCTCTCTGCTTTCGCCGACCTGCTCGCGTCCCGTGGGCTGCGCCTGCTGCCCAGCTCCCACGCCGTCCCGGTCGAGCTCCTCGTTCAGTTGCCTGACGCAACGATCGCGCGCTTCACCGCCCGCGGCACCACGCTGCGCCTGCGGCAGTACTCCCCTGACGCGCTGACCTCGATCGTGATCGCCGCCGAGTGCGGCTGCGGCGACCACCACCCGCGGACCGGCCCGAACCGCGTCACGCTCAGCAAGTACGCCGTACCGGTGGCCGAGCGCGTTCTCGACGGCGAGCTCCTCTTCGGCTGGCAGCACCACGAGGCCGGCGCCCTCCGCCTCCCCGACGCCTCCACCCACTTCTTCACCCTGCTCAACGAACTGACGGCAACCACCACCGAGGCCGCAGCCGCTGCGACCGAGGAGACCCGCAGCCTCGTCGGCGTCGCCTGACCTCAGCCGTCCGCGATCACCATCGCGCGGTGAAGGCTCGTCAGACGCCGTTCAGGTAAGCAAGGACAGCCAGGACGCGACGGTTGTTGTTGTCGTCATCGGTGATGCCGAGCTTCCCGAACAGAGAGGTGGTGTGCTTGCTGATGGCGCTCTCGCTCAGGAAGAGCCGCCCGCCGATGGCCTGATTCGACAAGCCTTCGGCCATCAGGCTGAGCACGTCGTGTTCGCGCTCGGTGAGCCGTTCGAGTCGCCGGTTCGACGGCCCGCTGGAGAGCAGCTTGGCGATCACGGCCGGATCCATGGCGGTCCCGCCGGCGGCGACGCGTTCCAGCGCATCGATGAACTGATCGGCATCGAACACGCTGTCCTTCAGCAGATAGCCGATGGCACCGGCCCCGTCGGCGAGGAGTTCGCGGGCATACAACTGTTCGACATGCTGGGAAAGGATCAGGATCGGCAGGCCGGGCAGTTCGCCACGGGCAGCCAGAGCCGCACGCAGGCCCTCATCCGACTGAGTCGGCGGCATCCGGACGTCGACGATGGAGACATCCGGCCGCCACTTCAGCAGCGCCTCGAGCGTCTCGGGTCCGGTGGTCGCCGTCGCCACCACCTCGTGTCCGTAAGCCTCGATGAGGCGGACCATGCCGTCGCGCAGCAAGTACAGGTCCTCGGCTACGACGATTCGCATGGCACCACCATCTTCACACGGGTCGGGCCACCGACCGGGCTGGTGACCTCCAGGGTGCCGTCGAAGACCGCGAGGCGGCGGCGCAGCCCTGCGAGACCACCGTCGGCCGGCGCCTCGGCCCCACCCCGGCCGCTGTCCTCGACCTCGACCACGATGTCGGCGTCGTCACGGACGATGGAGATCCGTGCTCGGGTCGCCCGGGCGTGCTTGACGACGTTGGTCACCAGCTCGGCGACTCCGAAGTACAGGGCGGACTCGATCGGCGGGTCCAGGTGTAGCTGGACGTCGGCGTCGATCGTCACGTCGAGCGGGCTGTCCAGGGCAAGTGCGCGGACGGCGTCGACGAGCCCTCGCTCATTCAGTACCGGAGGGCTGATTCCCTTCACCAGTTCACGTAGCTCGGTCAACGACGTGGCGGCTCCGGCTCGCGCGTCTCGGAGTAACGCCCTGGCCTGCCCGGGGTCGGTCTCCATCAGCTTCTCGGCAGTCGCCAAGGAGAGCCCGAGTGCGACCAGGCGGGCCTGCGCTCCGTCGTGCAGGTCCCGCTCGATCCGGCGGATCTCGGCAGCCTGCGCGATCGTCGTGTCCGCGCGCTGCGCCGTCAACTCACCCACCCGGTCCGCGAGCACCGCAGCCGACGCGCCCAGGAAGCGGACGACGACCGGCTCGGCGGTCCGCCAGCCGTAAGGGGCGGTGGCGATGGCCACGACCAGGCCGAGCAGAACCAGGGAGAGCGTCGATCGGCTGAACCCGAGGACCGCCACCGCGATACCGGCCGGCGGGATGGTTGCGGGCACACCCACGGCGATCGCGGCGATCCCCATGAATCGCAGGTCCCGCCAGGTCGCTGGATCGCGCCACCGGAGCCGCAACTCCTGGTCCTCCCGAGCTTCCTTGCTGGTACGCGAGTAGGAGGTGCCGTTCCACCAGAACCCGGTAGACAACTGAACGACCGGCGCGGCCTGCAGGTACCCGGGCGGGATGACGGTGCCGGTCCACCTCGCGACGAGGAAGCGGAAGAACCGGCAGACCGGACGCGACAGGGCAAAAGTGCCGACAGCCGCCAGTACGAACAACGGGATCCACGACCACGGGTTCGAGTCCCACCAGACCGCCAGTACCACAGCCGCGGCCCACAAGACCGGCACCAGCATGCTGACGACCACCAGCACGCACGCCCGGACGAACCCCACACCGGCACTCATCACCCACGAAGTCGCTTGTCGCATGTCTCCACTCTGCATCGCCTGATGCCCACGACTGGCCAGATCAGCGCCGAAGTAGGCCTAGCCCCACCACACCGGCCGCCCACCCCTACTCCAGTGGGCGGGAGGGGGTTGAGGTCGCGATGTAGGCGAGGCCGTCGTATTCCTGGGTCAGGTGGGTGGGCGCGAACTGCATCTTGTAGGTCCAGCGGGAGACGAAGGCGCCGTAGCTGCGGAAGACGTGCGGTTCCTCGAGCCACTGCCGGACCGCCGCGGGTGCGCCTGTCGTACTGCGGAGGTCGAGCAGGTGGTCGCCGGCGTTGGCCGCGGCGAGCTGACCTTCGAGCGAGTTGAAGCCGCCGCGCTCGATCTCGTTCGCGACGACCGGCCCGTCCAGCTTGCCCGGCCACGGACCGGGCCACAGCCTCTGCGCCCGGAAGAAGCCCGAGCCGAAGACAAGTGCCAGCGCGTAGTACTCCGATCCGAACCGTTTCCGGAGGTGCCACCCCATCGGGTGGAGCTCCGCGGTCTCGCGGCTGGTTGCCAGGTGCCCGTTGTGTGCCCACACCACCACGCGCTTGGACGGGTCGTCACCGATCAACCGGCCGACGGCGCCGGCCATGAATGCGTCGCGCGCGGCGAACACTGTCTCGGACGGGTTGTCGTGCTGACGTGGCCGAGCGACCAGTTCGGCAGCCCGCACCAAGATCTCCGCGTGCGACAGGACCTCCGCCGAGGCTCCCTCGCCCTGCAGGAATCCCAGCAACTTCTCCGCGTCCCGGACCACCTGCCGATCCGGATCCGGTGCGGACCCGGGCGACGAGTCACGCAGTACGCCGAGCTTCGCGTCGAACTCCTCGAGCCAGTCAGCGTCGGCGAGCGCGGCTCTCACCAGGTCGACCGAGATCGAGCACCGCTGCGGATCGATGCCGGCGAATCCCACCTGCTCGGCGGCCGGGCGGCCTTCGTTGTAGGAGCGCATCCACTCGACCAGCGCGACGACCTCCTCGGTCCGCCAGGTCCAGAACCCCAGGCCGCCGACGACACTCGCCGCGTCGCCGATCCCGTGACGGACGTACGCGTCGACCGCGGGCGCGGCGGACTCGCTCGCCTCCATCACGAGCATCGAGAACCCGAGCTCGGTCACCAGATACTCGAACAGCCGGTGCTTCAGCTGGAAGAACTCCCTCGTCCCGTGGGTCGCCTCCCCCAGCCCGACCACCCGTACTCCGTCGAGCACCTTCCCCAGCGGACGGAGATCGTCGACCGGAGCTCCGGCGACCACCCCCGCCAACGGCCACGCGTGCTCCGACAACCAGTTCCGCACCTCGGCCGAGCCTTCATTCGCCACCGGGTGAGCCTATCCAGGCGGCCGAGTCATGCCGCGATCACCACGCTCTTGAATAAGTAACACGCATGGTTTAACTTACACGCACGTTACCGCTGTGTGTGCGGCAGATCACGTCCGGCTGCCGTCCCAGCGGTCCCTCGCTTGCTTCCGGCCCGCCACCTGGAGGTCCCCCGAATGACCCGACGCCTGCTGGCGGGATTACTTCCCGCCTTGCTGCTGACCGGCGTACTCGCCGCTCCGGCAGCTCACGCGGCCACCATGTATCCGAGCGGCGTCGGCGCCGATCTCGGCCCGACACCCACCACTCTCGGCGTCCAGCCGGCCGCTGGCGAAGACCAGGCCGGACTGCAGACCGGCACCGAGCAGGGCCGCACATACTGGCGTACCAACCAGGCGGCGAACACCGACTTCCTCTCGTTCGACGTGGACCGGGACTACGTCGAGGAGCTGAGCACCGACGACGTCGTGGTCACGGTGACCTACCTCGACAGCGGCACGGGCACGCTCAAGCTCCAGTACGACGCGGCCGCCGATCCCGCCGCGCGAGCCGATGACGTGCAGCTGAAGAACACCGGCCTGTGGCAGACCGGGACCTTCGCGCTGGCGGACATCGGGTTCACCGACCGCCTGGGCGGCGCGGATCTGCGCCTGTCCGGCAGCGCCGACATCACCGTCGCCGGACTGCGCATCAGTACTGCGGGCGCATCCGTCGACCTCGGCGCGAACCCGGTCCAGAGCGGCATCAGCCCGCGGGCCGGCGACCGCCCCGAAAACCTCGTCACCGGAGTACAGGACGGGCGGCCGTACTGGCAGACCGACCGGACGGCGCCGGCGCCGGGCACCAACTTCATGTACATGAACGTGTCCGACACCTACCTGTACGACAACCGGAGCCTGGTGCTCGTCAGCGTCGACTACTTCGACGAGGGGAACGGCCAGTTCGGCCTGCACTACGACTCTCCCGGCGAGACGATCCCGGAGAAGTTCAAGAACTCCGAGGTGGTCAGCTACGGCGACACCAAGACGTGGAAGACGTACACGTTCGCGCTGAACGACGCGGTGATGACGAACCGCTCGAACGGCTCGGACTTCCGGATCCACATCGGCAACGGCACGGCCGACCTCAAGGTCGCGGCCGTCCGGGTCGCCAAGGTGGCCACGGTCCTCGACGTGACGGAAGGCCTGGTCGACCTGATCGACGAGGCCGCGCGGGTGCAGAAGGCGGCTCGTGAGGGAACGCGGGACGGCCAGTTCCCGGCCGGCAGCAGGGCGAGCTTCCTCCAGGCGATCGAGGACGCCCGAGCAGTCGCGGCGACTCCGGGCGTGACGGACGTCCAGGTCAAGGCGGCTCTCACCACGCTGCAGTCGAAGCTCGACGCGTTCACCGCGTCCGTGGTCGACACCAACTTCGCCACCGCCGGTACTGCGAGCGCCAGCGGCGGGAGCGACGCCGCCAAGTCGAACGACGGTGATCACGAGAGTGCGTGGACGAGTGGCGCGGGCGATTCCTGGCTGCAGGTCGACCTGAAGAAGCCGCACTCGGTGAACGACGTCCGGGTGGAGTGGGGCCAGACCTCATCCCCCGACTACACCGTCCAAGTGTCCAACGACGGCCGCAACTTCACCGCGGTCGGCCGGATCGGGTCACCCGGCGCCAACCAGGTCAGTAAGACTCGCTTCGCCACCACCAGGTCGCGGTACGTGAGGGTGGCGATGACCGGCGCCGACACCTTCGTCGTCAAGGAGCTCGAGCTCCGCGAGTCCCCGGTCGTCACGCCGAACCCGACCTTGGTCAGCACGGTGAACCCGACCGAGGACGGTGCCGTCGCGGACTTCGACGCCACCACGTACGGCGCTGACCGCAGCGGGCGGGAGGACTCCACCAAGGCGATCCAGAACGCGGTCTACGCGTGCCAGGACGCGGGCGGTGGAACGGTCTGGCTCCCGGCCGGTAAGTACCTGGTCAAGGACACCATCGAGGTGCATGCCTTCTGCACCCTCCGCGGCGACCGTCGTGACCCGGACACGACCGATGCAGGCAAGAACCACAGCGACTACGGCACCGTCGTGATCGCCGACCTTGCCTCGGGCAACGACGGGCCGTCTCTGTTCCGGATCGGCGGTTCCGCCGGAGTGATCGGCGTGACCACCTACTACCCGCGGCAGAGCGCGACCCAGCCGATCCCCTACAACTACACCTTCGAGATCCCCGGCGGCGCCTGGATCGGCAACGAGAACTACATGATGGCCACCGTCTCCGACATCACGATGCTCAACTCGTACCGCGGTATCGGGATCAGCACGATGCCGAACGACCGGGGTTCCGCGCCGAGCTCCGGCCAGGTGCACGAGTCGTCGACGATCCGGAACATCCGGGGTACCGCTCTCTTCGAGGGCGCCCGGGCCTACAACGGCGCCGACGTCGGCACCTGGGAGAACGTGACCTTCAGCAACAGCTACTGGGCCTCGGCCCCGAGCACCTACCGGCCGCCGGCCCGTGCGGCGCTCGACGGGTGGACCCGCGCCAACGGCACCGGGCTCGTGCTCGGCGACCTCGAGTGGGACCAGTTCCACAAGATCACGCTCTCCGACTACAAGGTCGGCATCCACGTGGTGGCGGGTCAGCGGGCCCAGTTCACCGGCAGCTTCCTGCAGCCCGACGTACGCCGTACCGACGTCGCTCTCAAGGTCGACGTGATGGACGACCGGTGGGGTATGACGCTGGCCGGCGGCCGGATGGAGGGCAGCGCGGCCGCGATCGAGAACAACTCACGCGGCTATGTGAAGATCACCGGCACAGAGCTCCAGGGAGCGCTCTCCGGCATCGTCCACCGGATGTCCGGCGCGGCACCGACCTACACCCAGCAACCGCTACCCGCTCCGGCCCGGAAGGCCTTGTACGTCGCGACAGCGCCGCATGGCGTCGGGTATCTCCCCGCGGCTGACGCGACGGGCTCGATCCAGAAGGTGCTCGACGAGGCTGGCCGCGCCGGCGGCGGCATCGTCTACCTGCCCGCCGGGTGGTATCGGATCACCAGCCACCTCCGGGTCCCCACGAACGTCGAGCTGCGCGGCGCGTCCGCAGTACCGAACCGCGATCAGGGCGGCGCGAGCGGCGGCACCGTGCTCCAGGCGTTCGAGGGACGAGCCACCACTGCACCTGACACCGCCACGGCGCTCGTGACGCTCGACGGCAAGAAGGCCGGGCTCCGCGGCCTGCGGGTGTTCTACCCGGAGAACAACCCCGGATCCGCCGAAGGTGTCGTCGCCTATCCGTACGCCGTTCGCGGCAAGGGCGCGCAGACCTACGTGATCAACGCGGGCTTCCCGAACGCCTGGAACGGGATCGACCTGACCACCTACCGCAACGACGGCTCCATCGTCCGGAAGGTGGCCGGCGCCTTCTTCGACCACGCGATCGCCGTCGGCCGCAGTACCGGTGGGCGGATCGAGGGCGTGCTGTCCAACGGCAACGCGGTCACCCGGGTCGGCTACCAGCAGCCGAACTGGATGAACGAGGGCAGCATCTTCGAGCTCGTGATCGACAAGTACATGCGCAAGACCGCCAAGATCGTCACCGTCGACGGGGCCACTGGGCTGACTCTGTTCAACGTCTTCGCCTACGGCTTCCACGACGGGCTGGTGGTCAACGATGGCCAGGTCGACGCCTTCAACCTGGGCACCGACAACCTCGGCGAAGGCGGCTTCACCGTCAAGGTGGTCAAGGGCGACGTCGAGGCGACCAACCTGGCCCGCTACAACGGCGCCACCAGCACCGGGCCGGTCACCCTGTACAACGTGATGGTGATCAACGTCGTCCAGCGCAGCGTCTCCGTGACGGCAGGCGGCAACGGCACGGTGAAGATCGCGGGGAACGAGTCCGAACCCGGCACGTACGAAGTCGGCGCGCAGGTGACCGTGACGGCCACGCCTGGATCGGATAGCGTTTTCCAGAACTGGACCGTGAACGGCGAGGTGGTTTCGGCCGACGCGTCGTACACCTTCGCCGTCACCGCGGACCAGGTGCTGACTGCGAACTTCACCGCGAAGTAGCGACGAAAGGGCGAGATGTCTGACTCGACGAACAACCACCAGGTCGCCATCGTGGGCTGCGGCATCATCGGGCGCACCCACGCCGACACCATCGCGGCGCGATCGGACGCCACCGTGACCGCCCTGGTCGACGGTGACGCCGCCGCCCGGGAGGCGCTGGCCGCCAGGCTGAAGGAGGCCGGGCAGCCGGAGCCGAAGGTGTACGACGACCTGACCGCGGCACTGTCGGGATCGGACATCTCGCTCGTCGCGATCTGCACGCCGAGCGGCACGCACGCCGCCCTCGCCGAGCAGGCGCTGAACGAGAAGAAGCATGTCGTCATCGAGAAGCCGCTCGACGTCGACCTGATCCGGGCCCGCCGCCTCGGCGCGGCGGCCACCCGGGCCGCGAACCACGGTGTGATCTCCTCGGTGATCAGCCAGCACCGGTTCGACCCGGGGAGCGCTCTCGTCTCCCAAGCCATCCGGGACGGGCGTTTCGGCCAACTCACCTCGGCCGTGGCGACCGTCGCCTGGTGGCGCAGCGACGAGTACTACGCGTCCGCCGGCTGGCGCGGCACCTGGGCGCAGGACGGAGGTGGCGCGCTGATGAACCAGGGCGTGCACACCGTCGACCTGCTGCTGTGGTTCATGGGCCGCCCGGTGAGCATCCAGGCGCAGGCCCTCCGCGCCGCGCACCACGCCATTGAGGTCGAGGACACCGTGGTCGCCACCCTGACCTTCGAGAACGGGTCGGTCGCCACTCTCCACGCGACCACGGCGGCCTTTCCCGGCGGTCGCACCCGGGTCTCCGTACACGGCACGCAAGGAGGTGCCGAGGTCGAGGACGACCTGCTCCGGCGGTTCAACGTGGACGGCTCGAAAGACAAGGTGCCCGTGGAGGCGGAGAAGCCGGGTGGCCACGTCGCGCAGTACGAGGACATCTTCAGTGCCATCGACAGCGGCGAGCAGCCCGGGATCACCGTGCACGACGCGATCGAGGCACTCGCCACCGTCCGCGCGGTCTACATCGCCTCGACCCTGCAACGCCCGGTCAAGTTCATCGACGTGCTCGAGGGCCGGTACGACGACGTCGAGGTGAGCCGCGGCATCCGCCTCCCACCGGCCTGACTCAGCCCTCGGCGTCGAAGGTCGCCTGGTGCCGGCGAATCTCCCCATGGTGATCGGCGGACCAGGCGGCCAGCGCGAGAACGGTGGACAGGAGTGACCCGCCGAGCTCCGTCAGCGAGTACTCGACCCGCGGCGGCACCTCGGCGTACGCGGTCCGGTCCACCAGACCCGTCCGCCGCAACTGCTTCAAGGTGAGCGTGAGCATCCGTTGCGAGATGCCGGGGATGGCATCGGCCAACTCCGAGTAGCGGGTCGGCCCGTCGGCGAGAGTCCCGATGATCAGCACGCTCCACTTGTCGCCGACCAGATCCAGCACCTCCCGGATGAAGTCGGCGTCCAGGTCGCCCCAGTGCGAGCACGGACCCGGCACCCGCTTGACGTTCGCGCGCACATTCGTCCGCGCCGTCCGGACCTCCGCCATACCCGTGCCACCTCTCCCCACGCACATGAATGTTCCTTTTGTACGCCTCCGAAACTATCGCACAATGGGGCTACGAACACAAAGTAAGTTTTGGAGAGGTCATCGTCATGAAGATCGAGTTCTGGTCGGACATCATCTGCCCGTACTGCGGGCTGATGGACCACCGGCTGCACCAGGTCCAGGAGCGGTTCGAGCACGACCTGGAGATAGTCCACCGTTCCTTCCAGCTGCATCCCGACCTGCCACGGGAGGGAATCACCCAGCGCGACCTGTTCGCGGCGGCCGGGGTGCCGACCGAGGCCGGCGTCCGCACGATCCGCCGGATCGAGGAGTCCGCCGAGGCCGACGGACTCACGCCTTACCACGCTCTGGACCGCACGCTCGGACCGACGGACTACGCGCACGAGTTGCTCGCATACGCGACGGACCAGGGTCGCGGCAATGAGATCTGGTCGGCCATGTTCCGCGCCCACTTCGGCGAACCACGCGCGCTCTGGACGGTTGACGCCGTACTGCGGTTCGCGGGCGAGGTCGGTCTCGAGGGAGCGGCCGAAGCCCTCGACAGCCGGCGGTATCGCGACCAGGTGCAGGCAGACCAGCGGGAGGCCGAACGCCTCGGCGCCCAGGGAATGCCGTTCATCGTGCTGGACGACCGCTACGCGATCCCAGGCGCGATCGGCACTGATGACCTGATGGCGGCAGTCACGAAGGCCTGGGCCGAGCACACTCCCAAGCTCTCCGTCATCGGCGGCGCCGAGGGCGTCTGCGGCCCGGACGGTTGTGCGGTCACATTCACCTAGGCCGATCGGTCAAAGCAGCGAATCACCTGCCTGAGGCATGTCACATCTTCCCCGTTCTGTCAGTCAGACAAGTGACCGACAAACGCGGAGGATGGCGATGATCGACGAAAGTGTCTGGCTGGCGGAGCGGTTCGAGGAGAAGCGTGCGCATCTACGGGCCGTCGCCTACCGGATGCTCGGCTCGGCCGCCGAGGCCGACGACGCGGTCCAGGAGGCGTGGCTCCGGCTCAACCGCTCCGACGCGACCGAGATCGACAACCTCGGCGGCTGGCTGACCACGGTCGTCGCCCGGATCTGCCTCAGCCAGTTGCAGAGCCGGCGGTACCGTAGCGAGGAGCCTCTCGAGGAGGCGCCGCCCGTCCTCAGCCCGGTCGACCCGGAGCGTGAGGTGCTGCTTGCGGACTCGGTCGGCGCAGCCTTGCTCGTAGTACTGGAGACCCTGACCCCGCCCGAGCGTCTCGCGTTCGTGCTGCACGACCTGTTCGCGGTGCCGTTCGAGGAGATCGCACCGATCGTCGACCGTACTCCGGCCGCGGCGCGGCAGCTCGCCAGCCGGGCACGCCGGCGGGTGCAAGGGCGAACCACTGTCGTGGAGCCGGACCAGGTCGTTCAGCGCGAGGTGGTCGAGGCCTTCCTGGCCGCCGCGCGCGGAGGTGACTTCGAGGCGTTGCTCGCCCTGCTCGATCCCGAGGTGGTCGTGCGCACGGACCAGGCCGGGGTATCGCGCGAGATCCGTGGTGCAGTCGCGGTGGCAAGTGGCGCTGTCAGCGTCTCCGCGGCGGCCGGCGCGTCGGCGTACCCAGCCCTCGTGGACGGCAAGGTCGGCTTCCTGGTCGCTCCGGCTGGGCGGCTGCTGCGGGCGATCCGCTTCACCATCGACGGCCGGAAGATCCGCGAGATCGAGGTCATCAACGACCTCGAGCGGCTGCAGACCCTGGAGCTGACGGTGCTTGATCAGGGGTTGTGATCAGACTTCACCAGGGGCGCGGGTGTTGAGGATCCGCTGGAAGAGATGGCAGTCGCGCCAGGCGCCGGCTATGTGCAGGTAGTCCGCCGCGCTGCCGATCTGGACGAACCCGCACTTCTCCAGCACGCGCTGGGAGGCGACGTTCTCAACCAGGGTGCTCGCCTCGATCCGGTGCAGCCGCAGCTCGGTATCAGCGAGCTCGGCGACCGTCTGGACCCCCTTGGTAGCCAGCCCGCGACCGAGCAGCTCCACGTCGACCCAGTAGCCGAGGCTGGTACTGCGGAACGGGCCGGGCACGATGTCGGTCAGCGTCATCGCGCCGACCACGCGGTCCCCCGAGATCATCAACCACGGCACGACCTGGCCGTTCTTGTACCGCTCCAGCTGCGCCTGCAACCGCTCCTTCTGACCAGCCTCGGTGAACCACGCTTCCGAGCGGACCGGTTCCCACGGTGCGAGGTGGTCACGGTTGCGCACTTGTGCGGCGGCAAAACCTGCCGCGTCGTCCAAGGTTGCCACCCGGAGCAGGACGTCGGGTGCGAGAGAGCGTTCGAGAGTCACTTCGGCAGCCTACGAGCCTGACTCGATCCACCTACGCGAGGGGTGAAGGCGTCATGGAAGATCGTCGAGGCGGCGCCGACCGCGGCCGCGTCGGCCTGCAGCATCGACTCCTCCACCGCGACCGTCCGGGTGCCTCGCGCGATCGGGTGGGAGTTGACCGCCCGATCGATCTCGGCGAGGAACACGTCGGCGATCTCCTTCTCGAACGCCGGCCCACCCAGCACGATCAGGTCGATGTCGAGCAGATCGACCAGTCCCACGGCCCCCTGTGCGATCACCGAAGCGACCTGGGTGACCGCCCGTTGAGCTGCCTCGTCACCACTCGCGGCGGCTTTGCAGACGGCTTTGTACCGTTTCGCCTCGTCGGTCGCGGTCTTGTCGGTCTCCACATAGCCGAAGCCCTCGGCGATGACCGGCAGGGAGGCGGTCGGGTTGCACTCGGCCATCATCCGCGGCCCGGTCTGCTCGTCCCACTCCCCCATCTTCAACGCGCAGAGCTGCCCGAACTCGCCGGCATTCGCGGTCCCGCCGCGGTAGATCGAGCCGTTCAGGATCAACCCGCTGCCGACGCCGGTCCCGAGGTACAGGTAGGCGAAGTCGCGAGCGCGCGCCGACCGGCCGATCCACCGCTCACCGATCGCGGCGGCCGTGCCGTCCTTCTCGACCAGCACCGGGTGGTTGAGCTTCTGCTGCAGCAGTTGACGGATCTCCAGACCACGCCAGGCCGGCTGCAGCGGCAGGTCGAGAAGGGTGCCGTCGGCATTGATCGGCCCCGGTACCGCGACGCCGACGCCGAGCATCGACGCGGCATCCACCTGGCTGATGCTCAGGGCCGCGGTGACTGTGGCGGCGGCGAGATCGACCAGCCGTACCGCGTCCAGATCGGCGGCCAGGTCGACGGTCTCGCGCCGTACGATCGTGCCGTCCAGGTCGACGACCGCGACGGTGAGCAGTTCGGGGTCGATGTGGATGCCGACGGCGTGCGCCGCGTTCGACCGCAGCCGGACCGGCGTGCGCGGCTTGCCAAGCCGCTCGGCGCGCTCCTGCGCCTCCTCGACCAGGAGGCCCTGCTGGAGCAGGATCCGCAGGATGCGTGACACCGACTGCTGGGTGAGCCCGGTCCGCCGGGAGATCTCCGTCCGGCTGATGATGCCGGCCAGGCGGATCGTCTCGATGATCACGGCCTCGTTGAAGGAGCCCAGGTCGTACTGGTTCGCACCCGAACGCGTCGGCTCGTCGAGCACCGCCGAGTCACTGTCAGGCGTGACCATCGCCCACCTCCCTGTTCTTACTTTCCCCGTTGACGAAAATCCTCAGTGCCCACCGTGGCCCCCCACGGGTTAGCCGCGATGCTACCCACCACGACCGCCTGTGGCGTTCAACTGCGCCGACAAGTCAGGGAGCCTCCAAAGCTCCGTCGATCCGCCGTACGCCGGCCGCCCACTCGTCGTGGCCGGACAACTGCGCCGGATAACGGGCGGCAGCCTCCAGATCGACGTCGATCCCCCAGCCCGGCGCCTCGTTCGGCCGCAGCCAGCCGTCCTCGATCCGCAGTGTCCCGGGGAACACCTCCTGGGTGGCGTCGTTGTAGATGTGGCCCTCCTGGATGCCGAACGCCACCGAGCTCACGTCGAGCGCCACGTTGGCCGCGGCGCCGATCGGCGAGGTGTCACCCGGACCGTGCCACGCGGTACGGACACCGCAGAGCTCGGCGAGGTCCGCGATCTTGCGGGCCGCGGTCAGGCCGCCGATGTCGGAGATGTGGGAGCGGATGAAGTCGACCCCGCCATCGCGGACCAGCCGTACTGCGTCGCCCATCGAGGTGGTCAGCTCGCCGACCGCCAACGGCACGGGCGACGCCGCACGCACCTCCGGCAGCCGGTCCCAGTGCTCAGGCGCCAGCACGTCCTCGAGGAAGAACAACCGGTACGGCTCGAGCGAACGAGCCAGCAGCACAGCTTCCTTCGGAGTCAGCCGGGAGTGCACGTCGTGGAGCAGTTCGACGTTGTCCGGCAGGGACTGCCTGGCCGCGGCGAACAGGTCGGGCGTCGTACGGAGGTAGTCGCGGGCGCTCCAGCCGTTCCGGTACGGCGCGTCCGGGTACAGCGTGGCGAGCCGGGGTGCGCCGTACCCGCCGCCGCCCGGGGTGGACACCTGCAGGCGGACGTGGCGCCAGCCCTGCGCGACGAACTCCTTCGCCTGGTCGATCGTCTCGTCGATGGTGATGCCGCCGGCGTGGATGTAGGTGTCGGCCGCGGCCCGGACCTTGCCACCGAGCAGTTCGTAGACCGGCATCCCCGCGCGCTTGCCGGCGATGTCCCACAGCGCCTGGTCGATGCCCGAGATCGCGTTGTTCGTCACCGGGCCGCCCCGCCAGTAGCCGGAGAACCCGGCGAGCCGGACGAGGTCGCCGATGTCGCCCGGGTAGCGGCCGATCAGCAACCGCGCCAGGTGCTCGTCGACGAACGTCTGCACCGCCTTCCACCGCTGGGTGAAGGTGGCGCAGCCCAGGCCGTACAACCCCGGCTCGGTGGTGTCGATCTTCACCACCACCAGCGGGATCCCCTCCGGCGCGGTCACGATCGCCTTGACCGAGCGGATCCGGACCTCGTCGCGGACCGGCCAGGGCTGGGTGAAGGTGGCGGGCGTCTCGTGCGGCATCAAATCTCCAGTTTGTGAGTGGGAAGGTCGAGCTCGTACTGCGCCTGGAAGCCGAGCACGGTACGTGCGGCGGTCAGATCCATCGGTACCTCGCGCCCGACGAACCGCCGCAGCCGGGGCACACCCGGCGCGAAGGCGTCCAGCAGTGCCTCCGTCTCGTACGGTGCGTTGGTGGTGTCGGCGGCGACGAAGAACGTGTACGCCCCGGACAACGATGCGGTCAGCCCCAGCTCGATCGCGCGCGCGGCGTCGCGGGTGTCGAGGTAGCTCCAGCCCTCGCGGACGCCGGCCGCCGGATTCTTCGCGTGGCCGTCGGCCAGTCGCTGCAGCACGTCGGCGGAGTTCACGTGCGGGAAGCGGAACGACACGACGTCGATCCCCCACTGCCGCCAGGCCATCCGGCAGGTGTTCTCGTCGTTCTGCTTCGACAACGAGTACCAGTCGGCGACGTCGGAGGGGATCTTCTCGTCCAGCGGGTAGTAGGCCGGCCGGATGTCGTGCGGGTTGAACGGCACCCCGAACGCGTTGATGCTGCTGGCAACCACCGCGCGCTTGACGCCGAGCGCGCCCGCCTGGGCGAGCACGTTGAAGGTCGACACGACGTTGGTGCTGTAGACGTCGTACGGCGTACCGGCCGACGGGTGCGCGAGAGCGGCGAGGTGCACCACGAGATCCACGTCCGCGAGCGCGGCCGCGACATCGCCCTCCGACCTGGTGTCGCCGACGACCACCCGGTCGGCCTTGAGCTCGGGATCCTCGACGATCGTCAAGGCCGTCACCAGGGCGCCCAGCTCGCTCAGGTGACGCGTCGTGACGGAACCGATCCGCCCCGCAGCGCCCGTCACCAGCACCCGGCGCCCTGCCAATGGAGAGTTCACTCCTTGATACCTCCCGACATCCCGACACCTCTGAGGAACTGCTTCTGGAATACCAAGAAGAGCACCACAGGGATCAGGACCGCCAGGAACAACGCGCTCATCTGCAGGGAGAGTTCCGTGGTCTGCGCCACTCGCGGCAGCGCCACCGAGATCGGTTGCATCTTCGGGTCCGGCAGCACCAGCAGCGGCCAGAGGTAGTCCTTCCACGATCCGATCACGGTGAGCAGCGCGACCACCCCGATGATCGGCTTCGACATCGGCAGGATCAGGGCCGTGAAGAGCCTCAGGTTGCTCGCGCCGTCGATCCGCGCCGCCTCGATCAGCTCCCGCGGGATCGCGTCGAAGTACCGCTTCATCACCAGGATGTTGAACGCACCCGCCGCCTGCGGCAGCCACACCGCCCAGAAAGTGTTCTGCAGGTTCACCCCGAGCACAGGCATCTTGAGGATGGTCAGATAGAGCGGGACCAGCGAGATCACGCCGGGCAGGAAGAGCGTGGCGAGCACCGCGCCCGTGATCACCGGCCCCCACTTGGGCCGGAGCACGCTCAGCACGAAGGCACCCGTCGTACAGACGAACAACGTCGAGATCAGCGAGCCGATCGCGATGATCGCCGTGTTGCCCAGGTACGAGCCGATCTGCACCTGGTTCCACGCGTTCGGGATGTTCTGCCACTGGATACCGGACGGCCACAGCTCAAGCGGGCCGCGGAGGATGTCCTGGCTGGTCGACAAGCCGGACTTCAGCAGCCAGAGCAACGGCCCCACACCGGCGATCACGACGCCGACGAACAGCAGCACCTGGATGACCGGCAACCCGTACTGGACCAGCGATCGGCGCCGGTCGGCGTGCGAGATGATCCCGCGCTCCTGCGGTTCCGCCGTACGGCGTTTGCGTGTGGTGGCCGGGGTCGCCTCCTCCGGCGTGGTGGCGACCTGTTCTTCGGTGATCGGGAGACTCGTCATGTCGTGCTCCAACGCCGGGTGAGGAAGTGGTACACGACCGACAGCACGCACAGCACCAGCGCGAGCAGCACGCTGAGCGCGGTGGCGGCACCGAAGTCGCCGTTGATGAACGCATACCGGTAGATCAGCAGCAGGATGGTGGTGGTCGCGTTGTCCGGACCGCCGCCGGTGAACAGGAACGGCTCGGTGAACACCTGGAACGTGCCGATCAGCTGCAGCAGCATCATGATCAGGATGATTCCGCGGATCTGCGGAATGGTGACGTGCCAGACCCGCCGCCAGATCCCGGCGCCGTCCAGCTCGGCCGCCTCGTACAACTCGGTCCGTACTCCGGTCAGCGCGGCCAGGTAGATGATCGCGGTGGCGCCCGCACCGGCCCAGGTCGCCTCCAGCACGATCGCCGGCATCGCCAGGTCGGGCGAGTTCAGCCAGGCGAACGGCCCGATCCCGAACCAGCCGAGGACCGTGTTGAACAGCCCCGACGTGCCGGGGTCGTAGAAGATCTTCCAGAGCAGGATCGCGACCACCGGCGGTACCACCGCCGGCAGGTAGGAGAGCACGTTGTAGAGCCAGCCGGTACTGCGCAGCTCGCTGATGAACACCGCCAGGAACAACGGCACCGGAAAGCCGAAGATCAGCGCGAGCACAGCGAAGTACAGGGTGTTCTGGGTCGCCTGCGGGAGCTGCGGGTCGGTCAGCACATAGCTGAAGTTCGACCAGCCGACCCACTCCGGTGTGGTGACGAGGTTGTTCTTCTGGAAACTGAGCACCAGCCCACGCACGATCGGGCCCCAGGAGAAGTACAGGAAGGTCAGCACCAGGGGCAGCGCGAAGACGATACTGCTCAGCCCGCCGGAGCGGAACCAGGTGGAAAGGCTCCGGCCGGACTGAGAAGCAGGGTTGCGGGTGAGGACAGCCATCGGACTACCGCGCCAGGCGGGCGTCGATCTTCGAAGCGGCGTCGGAGAGTAACTTGTCGATGTCCGCGTCCTTCTTGGTCAGCACCTGCTGCACGACCGGGTCGAGCAGCGCGTAGACCTCTTGTCCCTTGTTCGACGGCTCCGGCAGCAGCTTGAGCGACTTGGTCGACTCGACGTAGCCCTTGAACTGTTCGACCGGCACGTTGTTGTAGGGCTCGCGCCACTTGTTGTACTGGTCGTAGGTCTCCTGGCTCAGCGGCGTGACGCCCGGCCGTCCGACGAAGCCCTTGTCCGCGATGGCGTCCTTGGCGTTCTGGATCGCCACCGTCTGGTCGGTGTACTTGTCGAACTCCTGCGACTTGATCCACTTCAGCGCGGCGACGATCTCGTTCTTGCTCGACTTCGGGTTGATCATCTTGATCGAGCCACCGGTCAGCGTGCCGAACGGGCCGCCGTCCTGCGGCAGCGCGCCCTCGCCGAAGTCGGCCGGCAACATGTCGAAGTTCTTCACGCACATGTCGTAGGCGTCCGGCGCCTGCATGATCATGCCGATCTTGCCGGCGGCGAAGTCCTGCCGGGCCTCTTCCTGGTTGTAGAGGAAGTTGGTGCCCATCGTGTTGTCGGTCCAGCGCATGTCCTTCAGCAACTGCAGCGCCTTCTTGGTCGGCGCGTCGTTGAAGGTGCTCTTCTTGCCGTCGTCACTCTGGACGGTGCCGCCCATGCTGTAGGTCATCGTGGTGAGCATCCAGCCACCGGTGTTGTCCTTGGTCAGCTGCGCGTAGCCGGCCTTGCCGGTCTTCTCGGTGATCTGCTTGGCGTACTGCCGGACCTCCTCCCAGTTCGTCGGCGGCTTGTCCGGGTCCAGGCCGGCCTGCTTGAACAACGCCCGGTTGTAGGCGAGTCCGACGGAGAAGGCCTCGAACGGCACGCCGTAGATCCGGCCCTTGTCGTCGGAGACCAGCTTGAGCGTCTCGGGGTTGAGATCCTTGGTCAGGTCGACCAGCTTCAGCTCGTCGGTGATGTCGGGCAGTTGCTTGTTCGGGATCATGTTCAGCGGCTCGGTGAAGCTGATGCTCATCACCGTCGGCAACGATCCGCCGGCCACCTGGGCCTGGAAGGTCTGCGCGTCCCACTCCGTCTCGGTCGACTTCACGGTGATGTTCGGGTGCGCGTCGGTGAACTTCTTCACGTTGCGGTCGAACGTGGCGACGTCGGCCGGCTTGTCCGGCTTCGGCCGGTTCCCGACCGTGATCGTGACGGGAGCGTTCTCGTCGACCGATCCGCTAGTGGTCGCCGCGGGGGTGCTTCCGTCCGCACAGGCTGCCGCAGTCAGCAGCGCGGCTGCCGAGGTCAGTGCCACGACCAGCCTTGCCGTTCTCGTCATCGGAACTCCTCAGGTTTCCGCCCCCCACCAGCGGGCGGTTCAGGGGTGTGGTCTGGGCCACAGAAGCCCAATTTCCGAGTAAGTTAAACCATGCGTGTTACTTTATCAATGGCCAGTTCGGTCACGGTTCGAACACCTCTCGAGTCCGTCCGCCGCCGCGGGGAAACCGTTCGCCGCGGCGGCTGTCCGCGCGCTCCGCGCCTACTGGTCAAGCGCCCCCATCGGCATGTACTTCGGCTTCTGCTGGTCGCTGAGGAAGTCCACCAGCAACTGGTTCACCAGCCCCGGCTTCTCGATCGGCAGCGCGTGCGACGTGCCCGGTACGACGGCCAGTTGGGCGTCGGGAATCGCCTTCGCCACGGCCACGCTGTGCTCGATCCGGACCCCGTCGTCATCGCCCTGCATCACCAGCACCGGCATCGTCAGCGCCTTCAGGTCGGCCAGGTCGAGGTCGGGCATCGTCAGCCACATCCGCGCCCACTTGTCGAACACGACCGGGAAGTGCACCGGCCCGTCCGGCGACAACGGCTCGTACTGCGGCCGGAAGAGGGAGGCCAACTCCGCTAGGCCCTCGTCCGTGAAGAGCGCGTCTCCCGCGGGCGTGGCGCCGTCCCGGGTGAGCTCGGTCCCGATCAGGACGAGCTTCCGCACCAACTCCGGCCGGCTCAGCGCCAGACGGGCAGCCACCTTGCCGCCGTCGCTCCAGCCGATCACAGACGCGGACCCGATCCCGAGAGCCGCCATGAACGCGGCGGTATCCGCCGCCATCAGCTCCATCGTCACCGGGCCCTCGACATCGGGTGACCTGCCGTGTCCCCTGCGCTCGGGCACGTACACGCGGTACTGGCCGGCCAGGCCGCGCACCTGGGCGAGCCAGCTGTCGGCGGTCCCACCGCCGCCGTGCAGCAACAGCACCGGATCACCTTCGCCGTGTACTTCGTAGTACATCCGGACGCCGCCCGCGTCCACGTACTCGCCCATGCCGCACAACCTTCCGTCGCCGGTCTTCGTCCGTGTCAGAGGGTACGGAATGTCGAAAAGGCCGCTCGGGGGTACGACGTACCGGGTGACAACGAACGCTCTGAGCAGGAGGAAACAGATGGCCGACGCGGTAGTGCACTTCGAGATCATCGGTAGCGACCCGGCTGGACTGAGGAACTACTACGGCGAGTTGTTCGGGTGGGAGTACAGCACCGACGACGCGGTGACCGAGGCGGTGTCGGAGCCCGGCAACTACGGCTTCGTCAACGGCACCACCACGGGTGACGGCAACGGTTTGAACGGCGGAGTCGGCGGCGGCAAGAACCACTCGCCGAAGGCGCTCTTCTACGTCGGCGTGCCCAACGTCGAGGAAGCCCTCCAGAAGGCGGAGTCCCTGGGCGGCACTCGTTTGATGGGTCCCGAAGGCGTCCCGGGCAAGCTGATCGTCGGGCAGTTCACCGACCCCGAAGGCAACCTCATCGGCGTCGCCGGGCCCGCCTGACCGTACGGCGGTTCGAACCCTGCGCGAGCTGTCCGACCGCGCAGGGTTCGAGCCACTCAGCCGAAGCCGCGGACGCGGAACTGCATGACGCGGTACGGCCAGATCGGCCACCTTGTTGGTGACCACGGCCTGGGTTCCGCGGGTGGCCGCCGCGGCGGCTCCCGGTACGGCGAGCAGCGCGCCGGCGCCGACCGAGGCCTTCAGGAAGGAAAGGTCAGTCCTTGCCGGTGGCGATCGGCCGTGCCGGGTCGGTGATCCACTCGGACCACGAGCCGACATAGACGGGTGCCTGTACTCCGGCGACCTCGAGCGCGAGTGCCTCGTGCGCCGCAGTCACCCCGGACCCGCAGTACACGCCGGTCTCGCCCTCCGAGGAGACGCCGAGTCCGGCGAAGCGTGCGCGGAGTTCCTCGGCGGGGAGGAAGTGGCCGGTGGCATCGACGTTGGCGGTGGTCGGGGCGTTGACCGCGCCCGGGATGTGTCCGGCGACCTTGTCCATCGGCTCGACCTCGCCGGCGAACCGCTCCGGCGCCCGGGCGTCCAGCAGTACGCCCGACTCCGCCACCGCGGCGGCACCTTCCGCGTCGAGCATCGGGACCTGCCCAGGTGACGCGACGAAGGACCCGTTGCCGTCCGAGGGAACCGCGGTGGTCACCTCTCCCCCGGCCTCTTGCCACCCGGCAAGACCGCCGTCGAGCACGTGGACGTCGCGGACGCCGAAGTACCGGAAGATCCACCAGGCACGAGCCGCCGCCGTCGAGTTCGCCGCGTCGTACACGACCACCGGGGTGCCGGCATCGACCCCGGCCCGGCGCAGCGCGGCCTCTACGACGCTTGCCTCAGGCAACGGGTGGCGGCCACCGGCACCGGGCGGACCGGCGAGCTCGGTGTCCAGGTCGACGAAGTACGCCCCGGGCAGGTGGCCGGCGTCGTAGGCCTCGCGGCCGGGCGGGCCGGCCAGGTTCCAGGTGGCGTCGAAGACGACGGGGCGGTCGGTGGCCGACCGCAACTCGGCCGCCAAGGAGTCGGCAGAGATCAGCGGGTTCATACGGCGCCTCCGAACGGGAGTACCTCAGGTGACAGGGTGGCGCGGGCGCGCGCGGCGGTCAGGCGGCGCCGGTGGTGGCGTCGGCAGAGCACCTCGTACGCCACGTCGGCCGCGTTCGTGACCATGTCGCCGACGACCAGTTGCTCGCCTTCGGTGACCATCTCGCCGCCTACGGTCCGGGCATTGTGG
Source organism: Kribbella qitaiheensis (assembly GCF_042657745.1). Classification (GTDB taxonomy): domain Bacteria; phylum Actinomycetota; class Actinomycetes; order Propionibacteriales; family Kribbellaceae; genus Kribbella; species Kribbella qitaiheensis. The sequence goes on from NZ_JBHSKE010000062.1 coordinate 28,461, forward strand.
GTAGCGCGTTCACCGCACCAGCACAGTGCCTCGACCTGGAGGAGTTCCATCCGGTCGGCGAGCTCTACCAGCCGGGCCGAGCCGGGGAACATCCGCGCGCGGAAGTCGGTCAGGATGCCGAAGCAGAAGACGTCGATCTGCAACTCGTCCACCAGCCGCGCCAGCTGCTCGATCTGCTCGGCCTGGTAGAACTGCGCCTCGTCGCAGACCACGTAGTCGATCCGGCCACCCTGGGTGAGCTCGTCGACCACGTACTGCCAGAAGTCGAAGTCCGGCTTGACCTCGATCGCGTCCGCCTCGAGGCCGAGCCGCGACGACAGCGTCGCCTCGCCGGCCCGGTCGTTGCTGGTGAAGATCCTGCCCAGTCGGCCGCGGGCCGCGTGGTTGTGATCCATCTGCAGCGCCAGCGTGGACTTGCCGCAGTCCATGGTCCCGGTGAAGTAGAGCAGGTCAGCCACGGGCGCACATCCTGCCAAGTCGTCGAGCCGTCGACGACACCGGGGGGACACGGAGCCGTGATCGCAGTCGTGGACCGTCGGCTTTGTTCTGGACCTTCTGCGGGTTCTACTTGATCGTGCGCAAAGCCCTGATCTGTCTTGCTCTCTCGCTCAGCCTGCTGCTGACGGCCGCCGCGCTGCCGTCCGTGGCGGCACCGACGCGGAGCGAGGCCGGACTGCGCGCGTACTTCGTCATCACCGAACCGAACCAGACCGGCTCCGTGGTCGGAGCCGTCGGTACCAACGCCGGCTCGGTGTACGCCGCGTACGACCCGATCGGCGTGCTGGTGGTCCACTCGGCCAACCCGGAGTTCGCCACCGAGATGCGCACGGTGAGCGGAGTCCAGAAGGTCGGCGCGACGCGGACCTCGGACCTGCCGGCTGCCGTCGCGAACCCGGCGATCCCGCCGGCCTTGAACGAGGTCCCCGACACCACCCCGGAGGTCCCCCGCCCGGACATGACCGCGATCGGCGCGGACAAGGCCTGGGCCGTGAACCCTGGCTCCCAGGCGATCACCGTCGGCGTGCTCGACACCGGAGTCGACGACCAGCACCCAGACCTGAAAGCGAACTTCGACGCGTCCAAATCCGCGTCCTGCGCCTACGGCAAGGTCGATGAACGGCCAGGCTCGTGGCGGCCGGTCAACGAACACGGCACGCACGTCGCCGGGACGATCGCCGCCGCCAAGGACGGCAAGGGCATGACCGGTGTCGCGCCGGGCGTGAAGGTGTCTTCGATCCGGGTGGCGGAGGCGGGCAGCACGTTGTTCTTCCCGGAGAACACGGTCTGCGCCTTCGTCTTCGCGGCCGACAAGGGTGTCTCGGTCACGAACAACAGCTACTACACCGACCCGTGGATGTTCGTCTGCCCGAACGATCCCGACCAGGACGCGATCCTGGAAGCAGTCCGGCGCTCGGTCGCCTACGCGGACTCCAAGGGCGTCGTGAACGTCTCGGCCGCGGGCAACGAGGACTACAACCTCGCCGCGAAATCTCTCGACGAGAGCAGCCCCAACGACTCGGAGCCGGCGCTGCGGCAGGTCTCCAACGACTGCCTCAACCTCCCGGGCGAGCTGCCGAACGTGGTCGAGGTGGCCTCGATCAACCCCTCGACCAGCGTCAAGTCGAACTTCTCGAACTACGGCTCGAACAAGATCACGATCGCCGCGCCCGGCGAGAACGTCTACTCGACCGTCCCGGGTGGCGGCTACCAGACCTTGCAGGGTACGTCGATGGCCTCGCCGCACGTGGCGGGTGTCGCGGCGCTCGTGCGCAGTACGAATCCGAAAATGACGGCTCAGGAGGTCCGGGCTCGGTTGGGAGCGCAGGCGAACGACCTGCCGTGTCCTGTCGCCTCGGGTGGCGAATGCACGGGCTCCGACGCGAACAACTCGTACTACGGCGAGGGGCTCGTCGACGCGGCCGAGGCGGTCGGCGCCGTCGATCAGGCTCCCCGGGTCGGAGTCAGCATCACGAAGCCGTCGGACCAATTGGGATTCGGCGGACTTCCGGCAATCCCGTTGCTGATCAAGGGCCTGAGCAGCACCGGCGAGATGAGCTACACCGCGACCGGTCTGCCGCCCGGCCTGACCATCGATCACGAGCGCGGCTGGATCACCGGCGTCCTGACTCCCGGGGCAGGTCGCTACAAGGTGACCGTGACCGCACGGGACGCCGAGGCGAAGACCGCGCAGACGAGCTTCTTCTGGAACGTCTGGAGCTTCTAGCCCGCGTCGACGAGGAGCGGGATCGCCATCTCGTCCTCGGTGAGCGAGCCGTGCAGGCCGATCAGCCCGGCCTCCTGCGGATAACGCCGTGAGGCCACCAGCGCGACTGGGCCCAGCGAGGCGACGATGACGTCACCGAGCCGCGGCGCGACCCGCTCCTCGACTGGCCCGAACCACCCGCGGGCGACGGCGTCGTCACGGCTCACCACCAGCCCCTTGTCGCCCAGCCGCTCGCGGTACGTCGCCAGTACGTCGTCCGCCGCGCCGTCCACGCAGTACAGGTGACGGAACCTGGACTCGCCACCGATCAACTGCAGGCCCTCCGTGAGCGCAGGCTCCGCGTCGAGGTCGATCCGGTTCTCCGGTGCCACATCGATCATGCCGTGATCGGCGACCACTACGAGCACGGCGTCCCGCGGCAGAGCGGAGCGGACCTGGGATGCGAACGCGTCGGCAGCGGCCAACTCCTTGCGCCACTGCCAGGACTCACTCCCCTGGCCATGACCGGTGTAGTCGAGCTGCGAGTCGTACACGTAGACCAGCGACGACTTGCCTTCGCGACTCGCGAACCTGGTGGCGTCGAGGCGATCCTCCACGGTGTCCGCGCCGCGATGGGCACTTCCGCGGAAGGCGGCCGCTGTGAGTCCCGACGTGTCGAAGCGGGCCTTGCTGACGTTGCGGGTGGCAACACCGGCCGCGGCGACCCGCTCGAACACGGTCCGGTGTGGCTGCCACTTCCGCGGATCGACCGGAGCATCCCAGGCGAGCGCGTTCAGCAGTGCACCCGTCTCCGGCACGATCGAGGTGTAGCCGACGATCCCGTGCGCCCCTGGCGGAAGACCGGTGCCCAGACTGCTCAGACTCGCTGCGGTGGTCGACGGCACGCCCGCTGTCAGGCTCCTGCCGGTCAGCGAGGACAGGTACGGCGCGAGCTCGGCGTTGCGGCGCAGGAGATTCCACCCGAGCCCGTCGAGCAGCAGTACGGCGTACCGGGGTGCTGGTGGCAGGCCGAGCAGGTTCAGCTCGTTCGGCACGGACAGGGCGCCGGCGACCGACGGCAGCACGTCCGCGAGCGACCCGCCGCCATAAGCAGGCAGGACCGGCGTGGGGTCGGACATCGGCCCTACCTACTGGTCGCGAAGGACAGCGCTGCCGCGAAGTCGAGCACCTGCTGGATGCCTGCGGGGCCGTCGGCGGCGGCACTGATCCGCAGGGAGATGTCGTCGGCGGCGACGGACCCGGTGTAGCCGTGGTCGGCCTCGCAGTTGGGGTCGGCGCAGACCGCGGGCTCGAGGTCGATCCGGTTCACCATGCCCCAGCCGATAGTGAGCACGACCTCACCACCCGCCGCGGGGTCGGCCTTGCCGCCGGAGGCCTTGGAGGCGTAGCCGGCCGGGTTCGGCACGACGCGGTTCACCACCACGGCGTTCACCCGGTTGAGCGGGATCGCCTCGGTCGAGGTGGACGCGTAGGGCGCCCGGATCAGGTCGTCCGCGGCGTGCTCGTCGGTGTGCCCGACGATCAGCCGGGTCGGGGTCAGCGCCAGGATGGTGATGTGGCGCCGCACCTCGTCGCGGTCGAACGTCGGCTCGTGCTGCAGCACGAACGCCCGGATCGGTTCCTTGGCGACGGCGATCGCGAGCGAGTCCGTCACGACGTCTGGGTAGTAGCCGCACCGGTCGATCGCGTCGCGTAGTTCGGACGAGGCATCCACGAGCTCCGGGACCGGCGCATTCAGGTCACGCATGACCTCATCCTTGCATGCGCCGGGCCCGGAGCCCGATCGGTGCTGTGGGTAACTACCCGACGCTGGCCTTCCGGAGTACCGGTGCGCCCGCAGCGCCGGCCACCGCGACCAGCACCAGGCCGACGACGACCTGGCCGAGGAGCAGGATCACGCCGGAGCTGCCCTGGGTGATGACCTGTCCACCGCTCAGCGCCAATCCGCAGAGCGCGCCGAACCCGACCACCGGGAGTCCGACCGCCACTACCGGTACGACGGCCGCGAGCCGGGCGGAGCGCTCGATCACCTGCAGTGGAACGCCGGATCTGCGCAGGGCCTTGGCCGGAGCCGCCTGGTCGAGGGCTGTCCCTACGGCGCCCGCGGCGGTGGAGGCCGCGCCTGTCACGAAGACCAGGCCGAGCAGCAGAGCAACGCCGAGACGCATGTCCTGGAAGACCCCCGCGTCCTGCTTGTCCCGCTCCGCGTCCGTCAGGGGTACCTGGCTCGGGACCACGTCGTACAGGACTGTCCTGAGCCTCTCGCGCTCGGTGGTCGAGACGGAGATGTTCACGGTCTGGTCGCCTGTCGTGACCTCGCCTTTGAACCCGGCCTCGGAGAGCCGCTTCCTCGCGTCCTCGGCGACGACCGCCGTCTGGCCCTGGTTCGTGGAGAGCTGGAAGGAGACGTCCTTGCCGTCCTGGGAGAGTCCGTAGGGCATGAACAGCGCGAGGAAGCCGGTGACGAAGCCGCTCAGCACCAGCGCGGCCACCGGCCGGAACGCGGCCTTCGGGTCGTCGGCGAGTCGCCTGCCGGCCAGGAGAACCACCGGGCCCTTCGCAGTACGGGCCAGGAACTTGCCGATGACCTGCACCGCCCATGGGCCGACCACTCGGACTGCGAGGGCGGCCATGCCGATGCCGATCACCAGAGGCAGTACTGCGCCTCCGGTGCCGAGCACAGCGAGCATGATCGGGCCGATCACCAGCAGGACGAGCCGGAGCGCGCTGGTGGACTTCCGGGTCTGGCCGCGGACAACGCCGAGCGGGGTGATGCTGACCCGGCCGAGCCCGATCAGCGCACTGACCACCGACAACACCGGTACGGCGACGAGCACTATGAGGGCGACCCACCAACTCGGCGTCAGATCGTGCAGGTACCACCGGCCGCCGCCGAGCGGGATCCGCGCGATCAGCGGGCTGAGCACGACGTAGCCGATCAGGCCCGCGATCGCACCGAGGAATCCGAGCACGGCTTGCTCTACGGCGCTCAGCCAGAGCACCTGGCTCCTGGTTGCACCGGCCAGTCGCAGCGCGGCCAGGCGGTGCTCTCGGCGCTTGGCTGCGACGCCTGCTGCTTGGCCGACCAGGCTCAGGAGGGGGAAGAGGACCAGAGCAATGCCGAACGCCACCAAGGCCAGGAGCATCGCCATGCGGCTGTCCATGGCATTGCCGCGCCAGGTGTCGAGGTACCGCGGGTGATCCGACTGGGCGACGCCTGGTGAGTCCTTCGCGACGCCGCGGATGACGATCAGCTCATCCGGCGAGGACAAGCCAGCATCGGAGATGATCCCGGTCGGCTGCTCGAGTTTGTACCGCGTGCGCAGGTCCTCCGACCAGCGTTTGGCGAGCTCAGGCGAGACGAAGGCCTCGCCTGGTTTGGGTGCGTGCGGAAGGCCGGGAGGCGGCTGCAGTTCCGCGTCGCGCTTCGGGTTGTTGATGGCCAGGTCCACACGGTTCACAGGGTCGCCGGCGACCATGTCGTGCACCTCATTGACGACACCGACCGCGGTCTTGGGCTCACCGTCGTCGGTGTTGCACCAGCCGATCCGGTCGGACCGGTGGGTTAGGCCGAGCGAACCCGCGATCAGAAAGCTGACGAGCAGCGCCACGATCGCGGTCGCGCCCAGGGCCGCGAGGTTCGCCGCGCGGCCACCGGGTCCCGGGCGGCGTACGAATCGCAGGCCCAGGTCGGTCATCGGGTTCATCGCTCGCTCACCCGACCGTCGACGATCCGTACGATGCGGTGGCAGCGTGCCGCCACCGCATCGTCGTGGGTGACGACGACAACCGCCGCGCCGCGATGGGTGGCCGCGCCGACGAGCAGGTCGATCACCTGCGCGCCGGTAGCGGCGTCGAGCGCACCGGTCGGCTCATCCGCGAAGACGGCCTGGGGTTCGCCGACGAGGGCTCTGGCGATGGCGACTCGTTGGGCCTGGCCGCCGGAGAGCTCGCCGGGGCGACGGCTGACCTCGGCGGACAGGCCGACCTGGGCGAGCATGTTCCGCGCCCGGCCGATCGCCTCGCGGCGCGAGACACCGTCCACCATCAACGGCAGCGCCACGTTCTCGTCCGCGGGGAGCTCCGCGAGCAGTTGGTTGTCCTGGAAGACGAACCCGAGCCGCTGACGTCGCAGTACGGTCCGGGCTGCGTCGCCGAGCTGGTCAACCCGCTCACCACCGAGCCAGACCTCGCCTTGGTCGGGAGTCAGGATGCCTGCCAGGACGTGGAGCAGCGTGGTCTTGCCGTTGCCGCTGGGCCCCATCACCGCCAGCGCCTCCCCCGCGTGCACGGAGACATCGACACCGGCCAGCCCCACCACGTCGCCGTAGTACTTCACCAGCCCCCGACCACTCAGCACGATCCCCTGTTGCTGAAAGCTTTGCGGGTTGGGCTGTCGTGCCTGCCCCGGGAACTGCTGGCTTTGGAACTGCTGGGTTTGGAACTGCTGGGCTTGCGGATGCTGCGGGTTGACCTGTTGTGGCTGACCCGGGAACTGCTGGGCTTGCGGATGCTGCGAGTGGATCGGCTGGGCTTGCGGATCCTGCTGGTGGAACGGCTGTGACTGGTTCTGGGGTGCCTTGGGCGAGGGCTGCGTGGTGCGGGGACTCTGGAAGCTCATGCCGGAAGGCTTTCGCGAACGGCGTTCTGGAGCGTCGGCCCCGGGACCGGTCTTCCGCACACCTTTGGTCGCCTTCGGACCGACCGGCGTAGTCCCCTGGTCGTACGCCGGCCTAGTCGTTCAACAACGACGCCGCCCTAGCCGTTCGACAACGACGCTGCTTTAGCCGTTCGAGAACTACGTCGGCCTAGTCGTTCGAGAACGCCGACGGATAGGCGTCCCGATAACTCGGCAATCTTCCCTCCGGCGTCTCCACCGACTCTGCCGCCAGCACGGCATGCCCAACCGCCCGCGCCAACGTACTGGCCCCCGCCGCGAACACCCCTTCCAACCGCCCCAACGCCGCCGGATCAGTCACCCTCAACACCGCAGGCACCCCAGCCGCCGCAGGCGCCCCAGGCCCGGCCGGAGCACTGGCGGCGGAGGCCGAAGCCGCCACAGCCGATGCGGAAGCCTCCCCAACCGAAGCCTCCCCCGCTGGAGCCTGCCCCGCCAGGGTCTGCCCCGCCAGGGTCTCGCCCACCAGAGCCTCACCCGCCGCAGGTTGCCACGCCGAGGCCTCCTCCACCGGACCCTGCCCCGCTGCAGCCTCCCCCGCCTGAGCCTGCCCCGCTGCAGCCTCCCCCGCCTGAGCCTCCGCCGCTGCAGCCTCCCCCGCCTGAGCCTCCGCCGCTGCAGCCTGCCCCTGCGGGGGCTGCTCAGCCGAGGGCTGGTTCGGTGCGGGGCGAGGTTTGGGTGGGGGGTTGCCGGTGGACAGGGCGAAGATGGTGTCGCCGTCGAGGAGGGTGTGGACGGGGTCGATGGCTCGGGCAAGGCCGTCGTGGGCGACCATCGCCATCCGCTTGGTCGCCGCCTTGTCGAGTGGGGCGTCGGTGGCGACCACGGCAATCACCGTGTTCATGCCTGGAGCAGAGCCCTGCGGTGCCGGTGGTGGCTCGACCGGCGTCCGGAGTACGGGGAACTCCCCCGGCAGCCCGTACCGCTCGGCGTACAGGCGACCTTGGCTGTCGACGGCCGAGCCGACAGCGTTCACGATCACCAGCGCGCCGACCGTCGTACCGTCAGGCAACCGGACACTGGCCGAGCCGACACCGCCCTTGAGTCCGCCTACCCTGGCTCCGGCCCCGGCTCCATAGTTGCCCTGAGCAACGGAATCCTCACTGGCGGCCTCGATCGCCGCGAGCGCCCAACCGCGGTCGGGGCGTGCCTGGAACGCGCCGCCGCGGCCGAGGTCGAAGATCACCGCGGCCGGGACGATCGGTACCACGTCGTTGTCGCCAGGTCCGACGCGCACGCCTTGCCCGTGGTCCTCGAGCCAGGACATCGCGCCCGCGACCGCGTCGAGGCCGAAGGCGCTGCCACCGGTGAGGACGATCGCGTTCGCACCCGGGTTCGAGTTCACCGGGTCGAGGAGGTCGGTCTCGCGCGTCCCCGGCGCACCGCCGCGCACGTCGACGCCCGCGACCGCCCCGGCCGGGACGTGCACCACCGTCGTACCGGTCAGGTACGGCGAATCCGTGCGCTCGATCTGGCCGACCAGCACCCCCGGGACGTCGGTGATGGCGTTGTGCGGACCCGGGACGGGCAGCTCGGTCGTCATGCGTTCTGTCTAGCATCTCTGGGAAATCCAGTTGCCGCCGACATTACGTTGGATGGCATGAACACCGACCTGCTCTGTGGATCACTGGCCGAACCGTCGAGACTGCGCACGTACTCCGCGGTCGTCCTCGGCGCGCGCAACCCGGAGCAGATCGCCGGAGTCACCGGACTCGACACCGCGGTGGTGGTGAAGGCGGTGCAGCGACTGACCAAGAGCGGCCTGATCAGCTTCGACCGCGAAGGTCTGCACGCCGAGGAAGACGTCTTCAAGGAGGCGATCCGCACCAGCCGCCCCGAGCGCGAACCCCTCGATCCGGATCCCGCCCGGGACACGATCCTGAAGGCCTTCATCCGCGACGGCCGGCTGACCGGCTTCCCGACCTTGCCGGCCAAGACGCGCATCGTCCTCGAGTACCTGATCAACTCCTTCGAGCCGGGCCGCGACTACCCCGAGGCCGAGGTCAACACCATCCTCAACACCTGGCACCCCGACCACGCCGCCCTCCGCCGCCTCCTCGTGGACGCCCGCCTCCTAACCAGATCCAACGGCATCTACCACCGCACCAACTGAACGACCTCTCATCGCCGACATGCCAAGCCCAGAGATCTTGATGGACCTGTCTGCGCCGGGCACCGACAGCGAACCGACTGGACCGCCGACGACCGCTTCGGCGCGATTGCTATGGCGACGTGCGCTTCCCGGCCGTACGCGGCCACCGGCGTCACCATCACTGCCGTGCTCCCGGCCGCCCGCCGTACCGCTCGCGTCGTCACCGCCGCTACCGACGCCGGTCCGACACTTCTAGCCGGCCGTTCTGACCGTCCGAAGCAAAGTCGGTAGGCCGTGTTTAGGGCATCGACCAGCTGCCTCTCCGCTCCTCTGAGGTTCGCAGTATCGACAAGACCCCACCTGCTTCCGTGCGTGACCACGCCGAGCCGGTCGTAATGCGCGGGGTCCGGTCGCAGTGCCGCACGTCCGGTCGTACTGCCGCGGGGTCGACACTTCCTGGCCGACGGGGGTGCTCGGGGCGACCGGAGGCAGTTGTGACCATCGCGCGCAACGGTGATTCGGGCGGACCGCGCCGACGGCGGCTGCACCACACCGCAATGAGCCGGTCCTAAAATTGGCGTCTGCTCGCCCGGCATCCACGTCCGGCAGTAGCTCGAGGCGGGATAGTGCGGGCGCGATGGTCAGTCCGTTCGGGGGCATGGTCGTTCTGCGTGGTGGCCGGTGCCAGATGGGTTCGCGTTGCGCCAGTCCCGGTCGCCGGTAGCCGGTGGCAGATTGTTGGCGTGGTGCAGCGCCCTCTGACCCGGGGTCGGGTCCTCGGCTGGATGCGAGTATTTGCCAGACCCTGGATCGGGCGCCTCGGTATCTGCCCATGGGTCGAACCGTGCGACCGCGCCATTCACGGCGGTGCGTGCCGCGTCGTGAGCTTGGTGCTGGTCCCACCGACCTGGGGTTGGGTCGTCGGGTGGATGGGTGTGCTTGCCGGTGCCTGGTTCGGGCGGGTCGGTGTCGCCCCACGGGTCGAACTGCGCGGCCGGGTTGTCCGCGGTGGCGGCGCCATTCACGGTGGTGGTGGTGTGTGCCGGGATGTTGGCGTGGACTCGGGCATGGCCGAACGCCGCGGTGCCGCCGTAGCTGGTGGTGGGTGTGCGGTAGCGGGTTCGGATGGGGCTCGGGTCGGCCCAGGCAGGTCTCGCGACGGTGACCGTGCCGCCTTGGAGGGTGATCTGCCAGTGGCCGTGGTGGGTGTCGATGTGGTGGCGCCGGCACAGCAGCACCAGGTTGGTCAGGGCGGTGGGGCCGTTGTCGATCCAGGAGATCAAGTGGTGGGCGTCGCAGAAGATCGGCGGTGCCTTGCACACGACGCAGCCCTTGTCGCGGGCGTTCAGGGCGCGGCGCATTGCCCGGTTCACGAAACGCTGCGCCATGGCGACGTCGAGGGGTTCGGAGTTCGCGCCGAGCACGATCGGGATGATCTGCGCCTCGCACGCCACCCGCCGGATCGCGCCCGCGGACAGCCCCTCGCCGTGGACCAGGGTCCCGACCGCGTGGGCGCCTGCGTCGGTGAGGTCTTTGAGGTCGATGGTGATCGTGATGTGTGCCTTCGGGCCGTGCCCGGCCACCGCCCCAGCACCGGTCGCGGCACCACTGGCGGCGGCACCGGTCGGGGCGGCGTTACCGGCCGCGTCTGGAGTGCCGGTGCCGCTTGGCGATCCGGCGGTCTCGGCACTGTCGAGGGTCGCCCCGGCCGCATCGGCGGGATCGGCTGGGCCGGCTGCGGTGGTGATGGCGTTGGAGGCGACGTTGAGGACGTCGGTGAGGGCGTCGGCGCGGCGCTTGTCCGGGCCGCGCGGGTCCAACTCGCCGGTGACGGTCTTGCGGGGTTTCGAGCCCTCCAGGATGAGGGCCTGGAACAGTTCGGCGTTCTCGTTGGCCAGGTAGCCGCTGAACCTCACCCCCCGGTCCGCGGTCCTCACCCGCAACTCCTCCCGCGCGTAGGCCTTGTCCTCCTCCGGCGCCGGCCCGTCGGCATCCAGCAGGTCCCGGACCCGGCGCGCCGCCTTACGCAGCTCCGACGGGTTGAAGTGGCGCCCCAGCGCGACGAGTTGTCCCTCGGCCACGGCCAGGTCCTCCACCGGCACCGTGTCCGGGACGGCCTCCAGTTCGGCCACGATCGCCGCGGCCTGCGCCGGCGACAACACCACCGCATCGGCTTCGACCTCCACGCCCGGCTCACCGTCCAGTTCGCTGCCCGGCTCGTCCTCGTTGGCGTCGGCCGGATCCTCGACGCCGGTGGCTGGGAGCGCGTCGGCCACGGCGGGATACTTCCGGAGGGCTTTGGCCAGGGCCAGGTCACGCTTGATCACGCCCGGGTCGAGGCGGTGCCGGAAGGCGAGCAGCCGGGCGGTGTCGCCGGCGCCGAGGGTGGCGGCGTGACCGGAGGCGTCGTAGGCGGCCAGAACCTGCAGGTGGTAGGTCTGTAACCGGGAGATCTCAGCCTGGAGCGCGTCGAGAGTCGTCAGCTGTTCGCTGTCGCTCATCGACCATGCCGGCCGCTCGCCCAGGATCTCCATACCCGAGACTCTAGATGGCGCCTCGGACAGTTTCTGGTCCGGAAGGCCCTTATTTGTAAGGGATTCCGAAGATTGACCGAAACTCGACGCAGGCATCGAATCCGGTCAGGTTGTCCACAACCCCACCGAACCTGTGGACCCAGCGAGAGGCTGGGCAGATCGGGCTACAGGCCCGGAGAGCGCGATGCGGTGGCAGGTCACGCGGGAGTCAGGAGAGTCGGCGGGCTGAGGCGAGCGAGACGAGGTGAGGTGAGGTGAGGTGAGGTGAGGTGAGGTGAGGTGAGGTGAGGTGAGGTGAGGTGAGGTGAGGTGAGGTGAGGTGAGGTGAGGTGAGGTGAGGTGGGGTGGCCAGTGGGGGCGGGATCAGGTGACGCGAGGGATCGCCGACTTTTGCGTCCCGAGCGCGAGGCGCGCACCTTACCGTCGAGCAGCGAAAGGCAGGTCAGGCGTGATCAGGGCCGCTAGGGAACGTTGCTAGCAATAAGTCTGCCGCCCGTCTCGCTCCGCGGCCTTGGGGTGGACTCCCGCCTGCCAGCCGCGAAGTCTCGGCGCAGGCGCCCGCGGCACCACGGGCGCCTGCCCCACACCATGGACGGAGTTGCCCCGCATCATGGCGGAGCTGCCCCTACGGCATCTTGGGCGTGCTGCGGCCTCAGGACGCTGGGTGGGGCTGGCGTGCCGCCGGCTACCAGCGCGTTGGCTGAATGCCTTGCTCAAGGGAGGGCAGGTTGGGGGATGGACTCCAGGAGTGGGGGCACCTGGGCTGCTGCGAATCGGCGATGGGCGTCGTCCAGTTCTTCGTTCATGGCCGAGTTTGCCTGGCCGTGGAGGAAGTTGAGGGCGATCGTCAGGCCGGTGGCGAAACTCTCCGGGCCGTCGATCCGGGCGGCGCCGCCGGTCGAGCGGTAGGCGTCGACGATCTGCCGCACGCTGTTCTCGTTGGCGACATGCCGCAGAAGCACAGACCCGAGCTCCCGCCACGGGGTCAGGAGACCGACGTTGTCCCAGTCGACGAGCCAGTGGGGCTGTGCTGCCGGACGTGTCACCCTTGCCGGCAGCAGCCCGCAGAACGTCCGTGTTCTTCAGGTCGCGATGACACCAGATCTACTCGCCGGTCGGCGCACCGTTCACCAAATCCGTCAGCTCGCACAGCCTCGGCACCAGCCAGCGCAAAGTCGACGCCCAGCTGACTTCGGCACGCTCCGCCGCGTCCACCAACGCGGGCCAGTCGAGGTCGACCCGGTGGTAGAAGGGCACAACGTCGGGCTCCACGTGAGCTGAGCCGTTCCAGTCGAGCGAATGGATCCGGCCCATCTGGGCAGCCAGCCAATCGGTCGCGCTGACATCTGCTCTGTCAGGCACCTCGCCGTCGACCCACTCGTACAACCGACACCAGCCGCCATCATGCTCGATCACATAGTCGCCATCGGCCATGGCGATCGGCTCTTCCATACCGCGCCCATCGCACCGCGGGCGACCGGCGCGAACTCCTGCGCGGTCCCCAGTGCGAACCGTTCGACAAACCTCCGCCGCGCCCGCCTGCATCACGTGAGGCGGCGGGCGGGGGCGTCCTGGCGGGGTTTCTCGTTGGGGGCTATCCGGATGGAGGTGTCCAAGACAGTGGCTCCTTGGGCGGCGACGAGGACTGAGCGGAGGTCCAGCCGGACGACCTCCTCGAGCTCGAGGGTCAGGCGCGAGACCCGGTGCAGAAGGTTCTCGATGGCGGAGATGTCGACCGGGTCCGAACCGCGGTAGCCGTAAAGCAAGGGTGCGGCGCGCACCTCGCCGACCATCTCGGCGGCGTCGACGGTGGTCAGCGGTGGCATCCGGTACGAGCGGTCCCCCAGCAGGTCCGTCGCCACGCCCGACAAGCCGAACGACACCACCGGGCCGTAGGACACGTCCTCGATCGCGGAGATCACCACCGGTACGCCGGGGGGCGCCATCTTCTGTACGACGAACTGCGCGCGGGCCGGGTCCGACGCCACGCCGAAGGTCTGGGTCATCTCCTCCCAGGCCTCCCGCATGTCCTCCTCGTGGTGGATGTGACGCCAGATGTCGGCCAGGTCCGGGCGCATCCGCCACTGCTCGGCGGTCGCCTTCAGGATCACCTCGAAGCCGAGGTCGGCCGCGCGGGCGACCGCCTCGTCCGCCGACAGCACCGGGAAAGCCGGCAGCACGCTGATGTCGTAGAAGCTGAGCAACCGCTGCCGATCCGCGTCGTTCAGGTCGGCGCCGCTGGGATGCCGCTGCAGGAACTCCGCGACGAAGTCCTCCGCGCCGGCCGAGTCGATGTCGGGCAGCTCGGGGATACGGGTGTCCGCCCGACGCCGCCACTCGGCGTACTGGGTGGCCTTGGCGAGGGCGCCCACGGCGTACTGCGGGGAGGAGAACGACGGGATCGAGCCGCGGGCGGCGCCGCCGTGCTCGTCGGGGACGCGGAGTTGCTCGGGCACGCTGCGCGAGGCGAGGAACGTCGACAGCACCGGCTTGTCGGAGCCCGCGGCAGCCGCGGCGAGCACCTGGGCGACCTCGGCACCGTTCGACAGGACCGGCGGGGTGAAGATCACCACAACCGAATCGACCTGGTCATCGGCGAAGACCTCACCGAGAGCATCGCGGAACTCGTCGGCGGTGGCCTCCGCGTTGAGCGTCCGCGGCTCCCCCGCGACCTTCAGCCCACACCCGGCGACAGTGTCGAGCGCCTGCAGCGTCAACGCGTCGGAGTTGCTCACGATCGCGACCCGGCGGCCCTTGGGCAGCGGCTGGTGCGCGACCAGTTGGGCGACGTCGAACATCTCGCCGGGCGTGTCGACGCCGATCAGCCCGCTCTGCCGGAACAGCGACTCGACAGTTGCTGAGGGCAACTGACTGCGCCGGACGGTGTGGCCGAGCGGGACGCCCTGGGTGGCCCGGCCGCTCTTCAAGGCGATCACGGGCTTGCGGCAGGCCAGCCGCCGAGCGACCCGGCTGAACTTGCGCGGGTTGCCGAGCGACTCCAGGTAGAGCAGGACGACCTCGGTCGCCTCGTCGGAGTACCAGTACTGCATCAGGTCGTTGCCGGAGACGTCCGCGCGGTTGCCGGCGGAGACGAAGGTGGACAGGCCGAGCCCACGCCGGACCATGTCCGCCAGGATCGAGACGCCGAGCGCGCCCGACTGGCAGAAGAACGCGACCCGGCCCCGGCTCGGCATCAGCGGCGACAGCGTCGCGTTCAGCGAGACTCCGGGCGCGGTGTTGATCACACCCAGCGCGTTTGGTCCGATCACGCGCATCCCGTACGACCTGGCCAGGCCGACCAGTTGCCGCTGCAGCTTGCGCCCCTCGTCACCAACCTCGGCGAAGCCGCTGGACACCACGACCAGGCCGCGCACGCCCTTGGCCGCGCAGTCGATGATGACGTCCGCGACCATCTCGGCGCGGACCGCGACCACCGCCAGGTCGACCGTCCCGTCGACGTCCCGGATCGTCGGGTACGCCGGTACGCCGTCGATCTGGTCCTCGGTGGTGTCGGTGTTCACCGCGTACAGGCGGCCGGGGAAGCCGTCGCGCAGGTTCCGCAGCAGCGCGTTGCCGATCGTGCCCTCGCGCCGGCTGGCTCCGATCACCGCCACGCTCGCCGGGGTCAGCAGCCGCGCGATCGACAGGGCTTCGGAGCGCTGTTCGCGAGACTGCATCACGCCGAAGGAGGTGTCGGTGGGCGCGATGTCGAACTCGACCATGATCACGCCGTCCTCGAACTCCCGGGCGACCTTGTACCCGGCCTCGGTGAAGACGGTGATCATCTTGCGGTTGTCCGGCAGCACCTCGGCGATGAACCGGGCGATGTGGTGCTCGCGGGCCGCCTGGGCCAGGTGCTCGAGCAGCAACTGTCCCAGACCCCGGCCCTGGTGCGCGTCCTCGATCAGGAACGCGACCTCGGCCGTGTGCGGCCCGGTTCGCTCATACCGCCCGACGCCGATCATCTCGTCGCCGACCAGGACGATCAGCGCCAGCCGGTCCACGTAGTCGACCTGGGTGAAACGCGCCACATCCCGGTCGGACAACTCCGGGTACGGCGCGAAGAAGCGGTAGTACTTCGACTGCTCCGAGACCCGCGCGTAGAACGACACCAGCAGGTCCGCGTCGCCCGGGGTGATCGGCCGCAGATGGGCGGTCGCCCCGTCCCGCAGCACCACGTCGGCTTCGTACACCACGGGGTACCCCGCTGGGTGCTCCGGGACATACTGGGCCGGTCGCTGAGGCTGCTCCGGCGCTGTCACGCGGCCAGCGTACTCAAACGGAGGCATCGGAGGTCTGGAATTCCATGTGGTGGCTGAGTGCGCTCGGCGGGGCCGTGGCGCTTCTCACCCGACTGCTGGCAGCGGACGATGCTGTCGCCGTGATCGAACGCATCGGCCCCGTCCTGGTCTTCCTGGTCGCCGTCACGGTGATCGCCGGGCTCGCCGACGCGGCCAAGGTGTTCGAGGTCACCGCCCGGGAGGCGGCCCACCTCGGCCGCGGCCGGACCTGGCGTCTGTGGCTGCTCGTCGTCACCCTGGCCACGGCGCTGACCATCGTGTTGTCCCTCGACACCTGCGCGGTACTGCTCACCCCGGTGGTGCTGGCGATGGCACGCCAACTCGACATCCCGCCCAAGCTCTTCGCCTTCACCACCGTCTGGCTGGCCGGTACCGCATCGCTGCTGCTCCCCGTCTCGAACCTCACGAACCTCCTCGCTCTCCACCGCTTCGACCAACTCGGCCTCGGACTGCGTGACTACCTAGGCCTGAGCTGGAGACCAGCCGTCGCGGCGGTGCTGATCACCGTCGTCGTGCTGGCCGTGATGTTCCACCGCGACCTGCGCCGCAGCTACGTCGTACCGCCGACGCCCGGCATCGACGACAAGGTGCTGTTCTGGGGAGCAGCCGGGGTCTGCCTCGCCCTCGGACCTGCCTTCGTGACGGGTGTCAACGTCGCCTGGCCGGCCAGCGCCGGCGCGCTCGTGCTCCTCGTGCTCTTCGCGGTCCGCCGCCCGTCCGAACTGACCTGGGCGTTGCTGCCGTGGCGACTGGTCGTCACGGTCATCGGGTTGTTCCTGGTCGTCGCCGCGCTGACGGCGCACGGGCTGGAGAATCTACTCGACGACGTGGCGGGCACCACCCCCGGCGGCCTGCTCGCAGACCTGCGCCTGACCGGCACCGGCGCACTCGGCGCCAACGCGGTCGACAACCTGCCGGCGTATCTCGCGATGGAACCGGTGGCCGCGACGGAAGGCCGGCGGATGATGCTGCTGCTGATCGGGGTGAACTGCGGCTGCCTGCTCACCCTCTGGGGGGCGCTGGCCACCCTGCTCTGGCGGGATCGCTGCATCGCTGCCGGCGTCCACATCTCGTGGTGGTCCTTCCTCTGGCGCGGCCTGGTGCTGACCCCGCTGGTCCTGGCCGGCGCGATCCTGGCCCTCAACCTCAGCTGACGGGGAAGGCGGACCTCCAGCTGAGGTTGAGGCCGTCCGGTGGCGGCGAGGCCATCGGACCCACGGAGAAGACCAGGAATCGAACATGTGTTCGACTGTAGTCACTCCCGCCGACAGAGTCCAACCGGATGTCGCGTTGCCGTTCGCAGGGCGGTCCGCAATAGTGCGGACCATGAGCGAGGAACAGAGCACGTCCGAGCCCACCCGCGCCTTTCGCGAAGCGCGCGATTTCCTGCTCGCGCACCGCGAGGACTACGAGACCGCCTACCGCGACTTCGACTGGCCCCGGTTCGACCGCTTCAACTGGGCCTGTGACTGGTTCGACGCGCTCGCGGTCGAGCAACCTCAGGTCGCCGCGCTGACCATCGTGGAGGAGGACGGCGAGGTCAACACTCTGACCTACGCGGAGATGGCCGAGCGCTCGCGCCAGGTGGCCGGCTGGCTGACCGGGGCCGGGCTGCAGCCGGGCGACCGGGTCCTGATCGTGCTCGGCAACACCATCCCCCTGTGGGAGGTGATGCTCGCTTGCATCCGCGCCGGCGCCGTGATGATTCCGGCCACCACCCTGCTGACCGACGCGGACCTCGCCGACCGGATCACCCGCGGCGGCGTACGGGCCGTGGTGACGAGCAGCGCGGAGTCGCCTCGCTATGAAGGTATCGCCGATCACTGCATCCGCGTCGGCATCGGCGGACCTGTGGACGGCTGGCTCGACTACGAGGACTCTCGCGGGTACGACGGGCCGGTGCCCGAGGTGGACACCGCTGCTGACGACTCGCTCCTGCTCTACTTCACCTCGGGTACGACGAGTCAGTCGAAGCTGGTCGAGCACACCCAGGTGAGCTACCCGGTCGGGCATCTCTCGACGATGTACTGGATCGGGTTGCAGCCGGGCGACGTCCACCTCAACGTGTCCTCGCCGGGCTGGGCGAAGCACTCGTGGAGCAACGTCTTCGCGCCGTGGAACGCGGGCGCGACCGTCTTCCTCTACAACTACACGCGCTTCGACGCGGAGAAGATGCTGCAGGTGCTCGCGACGTACGGCGTGACGACGTTCTGCGCGCCGCCGACCGTCTGGCGGATGTTGATCCAGGCGGATCTGTCGGCCGTCGAGATCCAGATCCGCGAGTGCATCTCGGCCGGCGAGCCGCTCAACCCGGAGGTGATCGAGCAGGTCCGCAACGCCTGGGACGTGACGATCCGCGACGGCTACGGGCAGACCGAGACGACCGCGCAGATCGGCAATACGCCGGGGCAGCCGGTCAAGCTCGGCTCGATGGGCCGGCCGCTGCCCGGGTACTCGATCGCCCTGGTCGACCCGACCACCGACGAGGTCGGCGACGACGGCGAGATCTGCATCGAGCTCGCTCCCCCGCCGGTGCCGTTGATGCGCGGCTACCGCGACGCGAAAGAGCTCACCGAGGAGTCGATGCGCGGCGGTTTCTACCACACCGGCGACGTCGCGAGCCGGGACGAGGACGGCTACATCACCTATGTCGGCCGCTCCGACGACGTCTTCAAAGCGAGCGACTACCGGATCTCCCCGTTCGAGCTGGAGTCCGTCCTGATCGAGCACCCCGCCGTCGCCGAGGCCGCCGTGGTCCCGTCGCCCGATCCGGTCCGGCTCGCGGTGCCCAAGGCGTACGTCGTACTGGTGGCCGGGCGCGAGCCGTCGCGCGAGCTTGCCGGGGAGATCCTGCAGTTCTGCCGGGACCACCTCGCGCCGTACAAGCGGATCCGGCGGATCGAGTTCGCCGAGCTGCCGAAGACGATCTCGGGCAAGATCCGCCGGGTCGAGCTGCGCGCGGACGAGGCGGCCAAGGTCGACGCCGGCGAGCGGACCGAGCACTCCTACGACGAGGCGGACTTCAAGCAGGCCTGACCGGCCGAGCTCCAGCCGTTCGGCCGTACGCCGTGCTGGAATGGTCGGATGTCCTATGACACCGGCCTCGGGATCGCGGCGGTGGTGGTCCTGCCGCTGCTGATCGCGATCGCCGTGGCCAGCTCGCGGTTCGCGTCGTTGCGGCACGACAAGGGCATCGTCACGGCGGCCCTGCGGGCGGTCGTCCAGCTCGCCGTAGTCGGCCTGGTGGTCGGTTTCGCGCTGCAGTCGACGCTGGGCGCGCTCGCGTTCATCACGGTCATGCTGACGGTCGCGACCTTCACGAGCGCCCGGCGGGTCCGGTCCACCGCGGTCGTCCCGGGGCAGTATGCGTTCTGTGCGATCGCAATCGGGGGCGGCGCCATCGTCGTCCTGATGCTGCTCGTGCTACCCGGGGTGGTACCGCGCAACCCGGAGACGCTGCTGCCGATGGGCGGCATCATCATCGGCGGCGCGATGAACGCGACCACCCTGGCCGGGCGGCGGCTGCTGTCGGAGTACGGCGGGCGCTTCGGGGAGTACGAGGCCGGGCTGTCGATCGGGCTGATGCCGCCGGACGCGTTCAAGCTGGTCGCTGGTCCGACGGCGGGGGACGCCCTGCTGCCGGCGCTCGACCAGACCCGCACGGTCGGCCTGGTGACGCTGCCCGGCGCCTTCGTCGGGATGGTGCTCGGTGGCGCCTCACCGACCGCGGCCGCGGCGCTGCAGCTCGTAGTACTGATCGGGCTGCTCGCGGCGGAGTCGCTGGCGATCCTGATGATGACCGAGTTGCTGGCTCGGGCCTCGCTGCCGGACGGGCGTACCGTTTCCCCATGACCGACGACAAGAGCCTCCTCCACCGCATCGACGAGCTCGTTGCCGAGGAACACGAACTCCGCACCAAGCACGCCTCCGGCGGCAACGACGACCAGGACGAGCGGACCCGCCTGCGCGCCCTCGAGGTCGAGCTGGACCAGTGCTGGGATCTGCTCCGCCAGCGCCGCGCCAAGAGGGAGTTCGGCGAGGACCCGGAGTCCGCGCAGGCCCGCTCGGCCGACGTGGTCGAGGGCTACATCAACTGAACCCACCACCGGGTTCGCCCGCCGCGAGGACGGGCGAACCCGGGCCAGGTGTAGCACCGCATCCAGCGTGTGGTCGGCCGATCGCGCAGAGTCGCTGCTCTGCACGTAACTGCCAGGGGTCAGAACCCGCGCAGCTTGTCCGGGGTGATCCGCACCAGCACCGGGTACTCCCGGTGGAACTGCTCCGGGGTCATGCTCAGCCCTGCCAGACCTTCGGCGTACTTCGAGGCGTAGGCGGCGAGCTCCTCGTCGGTGGCCGACTTGTCGTCGATCACCGCGTCGCCGGACAGCACGCCGACGTCGCCACCGGTGTGGGTGGCGTTGAAGTTCAGCGACACCCGCGGGTTGTTCGCGATGTTGTGCAGCTTCGCCTTGTCGGCCTGGCTGAAGACGAGGATCTGCTCGCCGTTCCAGAGGAACCACACCGGGTTCGGCGCCGGCGTACCGGACTTGCCGACGGTGGTCAGCCACAGCACCAACTCATCGGCCAGTTGCCGGGTGATGCGGGTGCCGAAGCCGGTGGAGGTGTCGATCGTGATCATCTGAATCCTTCGATCCGTGTCGGGCCGTTCGGTCAGGACGGACCCAGCCGCCCCCACTCGATCGCCGGGCAACGGTTCATCACCATCGTCAGCCCGGCCGCCGTCGTGCGCGTGTAGGCGTCCGGATCCACTACATCCAGCTGGAACCAGACCGCCTTCGCGTTGATTCCCACCGCCTCGTCCGCGATCGCGCCGGCCAGGTCCGACCGGACGAACACGTCCACGCAGTCCACCTCGAACGGGATGTCGGCCAGGGACGCGTAGCCCTGCTCGCCGTGCACACTCTCGGCGGACGGATGCACCGGCACGATCCGCTTGCCGTGCCCCTGCAGGAACCGCGCCACGCCGTACGCCGCCCGGCTGGTGTTGTTCGACAGCCCGACGACTGCCCAGGTCTGGCAGTCGGCGAGCACCTTGCGGATGTCACTCTCATCAGCCCACGTCATACCGCGATCCTCCCCCACCGCCCAAGGGATCCGCCGCCCAGACAGGTCAACCCGCGCAGATTGGTCAGCCGCGCAGGTAGGTCAGTACGGCGGAGACGCGGCGGTCCAGCCCGTCGTCCAGGTGGAGCTTGGCGAAGATATTGCCGACGTGCTTGCGGACGGCGGCCTCGCTCACCACGAGTTGCTCGGCGATCGAGGCGTTGACCCGCCCTTCGGCCATCAAGGCGAGTACTTCGAGCTCGCGCGGGGTCAGCGCCGCGAGCGGCCCGTCATCGCGGCGGCGGGCGAGCAACTGCCGGACCACCTCGGGGTCGACGACCGTGCCACCGTCCGCCACCCGATCCAGCGAGGCGAGGAACTCGGTCACGTGCCCGACGCGGTCCTTCAGCAGGTAGCCGATCCCGCCGGTCGTTGTCTCGAGCAATGACGAGAGATAGGCGTCGGCGACGTACTGGGACAGCACCAGGATGCCGATGGCGGGGAACTCCGCGCGGATCGCGGCCGCGGCGCGCAGGCCCTCGTCACTGTGCCTGGGCGGCATCCGGACGTCGGTGATCACCACGTCCGGCGGCTGCTTGCGGACGACGGCCAACAGCGTGTCCCCGTCGCCGACGGCGTCCTGTACTTCGTGGCCGGCGCGATCCAGGATGCTCGCGAGACCCTCGCGCAGCAGCAGCGAGTCTTCCGCCAGCACGATGCTCAGTCGTCGAGCCGGCACGGGCACTCCATCCTCAGTCGGGTCGGCCCACCCGGTGGGCTGGTCAGCTCGAGTGTCCCGCCCAACGCGTCCAACCGCGTCACCAACCCGGCCAGCCCCGTCCCACCCGCCGACCCCGCACCGCCGACCGGCCCCGCGCCGCCGATGCCGTCGTCGGTGATCGTGACGACCAGCCGATCCCCGGCGATCCAGCCCTCCACCTCGCACCGCGTCGCCGCGGCGTGCTTGGCCACGTTGCCGAGCGCCTCGCTGACGACGAAGTACGCCGCCGCCTCGATCGGCGCCGGCAACCTGTTCGGCAGCGACATCCGCACGGTCACCGGCAGCGGACTCCGATCCGCCACCTCCCGTACGGCGGCCTCGAGCCCGTGGTCGACCAGGACCCGCGGATGAATCCCCCGGACCGCCTCCCGCAGATCCGCCAGCGCAGCCTCGGCCTCACCATGTGCCTTCACGACCAATCGGCGTCCCTCCCCTTCCGGCAGGTCGAGCTCGGCCAGGCCCAGCGTCATCGTCAGCCCGACCAGTCGCTGCTGGACCCCGTCGTGCAGGTGCCGTTCGATCCGGGCTCGCTCGGTCTCGAACGCGTCCACCAGATCGAGCCTGGACCGGCGGAGCTCGGCGAGGTTGCGGCGGAGTTCCTCCTCCCGCGCTCCGAGCAACGCCTTCGCCAGTTCGGACTCCGCCGCGGCGAGGGCGCCGACGACGTACGAGCTGACGACGAACCACACCGGTCCGAAGGACACCAGGAAGATGAAGCCCTCGCGCGGGTTGTCGAGGACCCACGGCCCCATGCCCATCTGGTCGTAGGCCGCGATGACCGGCGCCCCCAGCGTGAGGAGCAGCGTCGTACCGCAAATGCCGGCGATCAGAGCGTTGAGCGGCCACAGGAACACGCCGAGCAGCAGGCCGTACCCGAGGGCCCGCATCGAGGCGCGTTCCCGTCGACGGAAGGTCTGCCGCTGCCGCCGGGAGTAGGTCGAGGGAATCGCCGCGTGTGGGCTCGCGATCCCCGCTGGGACGACCAGCCGGGCACGCCAGCGCTCGACGATGCCGATCAGTACCCCGTAGAGCGGGATGGAGGCCATCAGCAGGACGCCGACCACGATCGGGCTCAGCACAATGCTGACCACCACGGACACCAGCAGCGCGGCGATCGTCAGGACGCCCACTGGGACCGAGCTGAGCAGGTAGGCATAGCTGCGCCACGGCCAGGCCGAGACGAGGTACCGCCTCGAGGCCAGCGCTCCCCACGCGGCGTCCGGTCTCTCCACGCGCCCAACAGTAGGGCCGCGGGCGGGCCGTCGTCGGTAGCGTCAGCGCTACCCCTGGTCTCTCTCGCAGGCCAGCGATCGGCGGCGCCGATCCGGCTTTGCTGGAACCATGACCAGCACCGCGCCGACGCGCCCCTCAGTCGTCCAGAGCGAATCGCCTGCTCTGCTGCTCGACGCAATCACCAAGACCTACCGCTCCAAGGCCGGCGCGGTCGACGCGCTGCGCGGGGTCACCTACCAGTTCACCCGCGGCTCGTTCACCGCGGTGATGGGTGCATCCGGCTCGGGGAAGTCCACCTTGCTGCAGTGTGCGGCGGGGCTCGACCGGCCGACCAAGGGCATGGTCATGCTCGGCGGTGTCGAGCTGGGCGGCCTCGACGAGGTCGCGCTCACGAAGCTGCGGCGCGAACAGATGGGGTTCGTGTTCCAGGCCTACAACCTGCTCGGCTCGCTCACCGTCTACGACAACGTCGCTCTGCCGCTCCGGCTGACCGGGCGCCGCCCGCGCCGCGAGGAGGTACATCGCGTCCTCGAGCAGGTGGGACTGGAGGGCAAGGCCAGGCGCCGTCCGGCCGAGTTGTCCGGCGGGCAGCAGCAACGCGTCGCGATCGCCCGGGCGCTGATCACCGGACCGGCCGTCTTCTTCGCGGACGAACCGACCGGCGCCCTGGACAGCAGCACCAGCCGGCAGATCCTCACCTTGTTGCGCGAGGCAACCGACCGGGCCGGCCAGACCGTGGTGATGGTCACCCACGACCCGGTCGCGGCCGCCTTCGCCGACCGGGTGCTGTTCCTGTCCGACGGTCTGGTCGCCGGCTCTCTCGACCATGGCGACGCGGCCCGGATCGCGGCCGCCATGAGCGACCTGGAGGGCTGATGTTCTTCCTCAGTCGTCAGACGGTCCGCCGGCACCGCTCTCTCTATGCGGGATCCTTCGTGGCCCTGGCGGTCGGCGTCTTCCTGCTCGGCCTCGCCGCCACCGCAACCGCCGCCACTGTCGCGTACGACGGGCCGGCCGCCGCCAGCATCACCGTCGACCTGCCGCAGGCAGATCCGCCGCAGCAGGTCCGGGTACCGCTCTCCGGCGCGGACGTCTCCGGCCTGCAGGTCGTACTCAGCATGGTCGCGGTGATCAGCGGGTTCATCACGATCTTCGTCATCGCTAGCACCTTCGCCTTCGCGGTGGCCTCACGGCGCCGTGAGGTCGGCCTGCTGCGGCTGATCGGCGCGACACCCCGGCAGGTCCGCCGGATGGTGCTCGGCGAGGCGCTGGTGGTGGCGCTTGCCGCGGCCATCGCGGGCGCGGTACTGGCTCAACTGGCGACTCCCCTGCTACTCGACAAGGCGTCGTACACCGAACTCGCACCGGTGAAGCTCGAACCGGCGAGCCCGTGGGTGCCGCTGCTGATCGCCATCTCGGCCGGGTTGGTGGTCGCCATGCTCGGTGCTCGGTCGGCCGCTCGTCGCGCCGCCAAGGTGGGCCCCGTCGACGCACTCCGCGAGGCGGAGCTGGAGTCGACGCGGATAGGGGTCGTGCGGATCGGCTTCGGGCTGCTCTTCCTGGCCGGCTCGATCGTCTTGCTTGCCCTGATCCGGCCTGGCACCGGAGAGGCCGTGATACCGCTCTCCATGTTCACGCCGATGTTGCTCGTCATCGCTCTGACGCTGCTGGCGCCGCTGGTCGTGCCGTGGATCGGCCGGTTGTGGGCGCTACCGCTGGTCGCCTGGACGAGAGTCTCCGGGCGCCTGGCCCGCAGCAACGTGGTGGCCGCGCCTCGCCGCAGTGCATCCCTGGCGGCACCGATCCTCAGCATCTCGGCGATCGCCGGGTCGATGGTGCTCACCTTGTCCTTCGCCGCGGATGCGGCCGCCGCGACCATCCGGGACACCCTGCGCGCGCCCATCGTCGTCACCGCGCCGGAGCACGGAGCGGCCGTGAGAGAGCGCATTCTCGGGACCCCCGGCATCGCCGCGGCCGACGGCGCGACCCCGATCGACCTGATCCGGACCGACGGCGACTCCGCCGAAGTCGAGACCGCCGAAGGCATCGATCTCGCCGCGGCCACTCGCACCCGGGCCCTCTCCCCGATCTCCGGCGACCTGGCCGAGCTGACCGGCAGAACAGTTGCCATCAGCAAGGAACTGTCCGGCTTCGAGAGCTACCACGTCGGCGACGAGATCACCGTCACCTTTCTCGACCGTACGGCGGACCGGCTGCGGGTGGTCGCGATCCTCCCGGACGCGGCGGGGGTCACCGCCTCGATGGTGCTCCCACCCGAGCTGGCTCGTCAGCACGCGCCGGAGGCCACGCCGAGCCAGTGGTTCGTCCTGCCCGCGGAAGGTGTCGACCCCGGAGCACTCGTGACGGCTCTGAACGAACGACTCACCGGCACCGGGGCGAGCGCAGTACCGGCTGTCGAGTGGGAGGAGGCTCAGGGCGAGGGGCTGCGGCAGGGGAATCGGTTCGGGCTGATCCTGCTGCTCGGGCCCGCCGCGCTCTACAGCGCGATCGCGATCGCCAACACGTTGCTGATGGGGAGCCTGCAGCGGCGGCATGAGTTCGTCACGTCACGGTTGCTCGGTGCGACGCCCGCTCAGATCCGGCGGATGGTGCTGTGGGAGTCGTCGCTGGTCGGCGCGGTCGCCCTCAGTCTGGGAACTGCGATCACCGTCACGGTCGGCGTGCTGATCCGCCGCGCCATGACGGACGGGATGAGCGACGTGCCCGCGACCGTGCCGTGGACCATCCTGCTCGGGATCGCCGGCCTCTGCCTGGTGCTGGCCATCGGCTCCGCGCTGGTCCCCACGGCGTTCATCCTGCGCCGATCCCACCCCGGCGCCGCAATGGAATAGACCAGAATCAATTCCACCCCGGCCTGTGGAGGCTGAGTACCGGCTTTGGACGGCGGGTGGGCGTACGGTTGGCGGCGAATCGTCGTGGAGGCCGGGTCGCTGCCGCGGTTCCTGGGGCTCACCAGGGACAATGGCGCTGCCGCCGGACCGCCGCGGCGCGCTCGCAAGAGTTGCTGGCACCGAGGAGCACGTAGACCCGTATGGCACGCCGTACCAACACCACCGCCGAACCCGAGGACTTCGAGGAGCACATCCTCGACGTCGACGTCTCCGACGAGATGCGTAGCAGCTACCTGGAGTACGCCTACTCGGTGATCTACTCTCGGGCGCTGCCGGACGCCCGCGACGGGCTCAAACCGGTCCAGCGCCGGATCCTGTTCTCGATGGCCGAGAACAACATCCGCCCCGACCGCGGCCACGTGAAGAGCGCCCGCGTCGTCGGTGAGGTCATGGGTAAGTACCACCCGCACGGCGACGGTGCGATCTACGACGCCCTGGTCCGTACCGCGCAGCCCTGGTCGATGCGGGTCCCGCTGATCGACGGCCACGGGAACTTCGGATCCCTGGACGACGGTCCGGCGGCGATGCGTTACACGGAGTGCCGGATGGCGCCGCCCGCCGTCGCGATGACCAACGGCCTGGACGAGAACGTCGTCGACTTCAAACCGAACTACGACGGCCGTGAGGAAGAGCCGTCGGTCCTGCCGGCCGCCTTCCCGAACCTGCTCGTCAACGGCGCAGCCGGGATCGCGGTCGGGATGGCCACGAACATGGCCCCGCACAACCTGGTCGAGGTGATCCAGGCACTGCGGCACCTGATCAAGACACCGGGCGCCGACCTCGACGACCTGATGCGCTTCATCCCGGGCCCGGACCTGCCGACCGGCGCCAAGATCGTCGGCCTGGAAGGCATCAAGGACGCCTATCTGACCGGCCGCGGCAGCTTCAAGATGCGCGCCACCGCCCGGATCGAGAACGTCACCCCGCGGCGCAAGGGCATCGTGGTCACCGAGCTGCCGTACACGGTCGGCCCCGAGAAGGTGATCGAGAAGATCAAGACGCTGGTGCAGGCCAAGAAGCTGCAGGGCATCGCCGACGTCAAGGACCTGACCGACCGCAGCCACGGCACCCAGCTGGTGATCGAGGTGAAGAACGGATTCGTCCCCGAGGCGCTGCTGGAGCAGCTCTACCGGCTGACCCCGTTGGAGGACTCGTTCCACGTCAACGCGGTCTGCCTGGTCGACGGCCAGCCCCGCACGCTCGGCCTGAGAGAACTGCTCGACGTCTACCTCGGCCACCGCTACGACGTCACCCGGCGACGCAGCGAGTTCCGCCGGAAGAAGGCGCAGGACCGGCTGCACATTGTCGACGGTCTGCTGGTCGCGATCCTGGACATCGACGAGGTGATCCAGATCATCCGGACCAGCGACGACGCGGCCGCCGCGCGGACCCGGCTGATGGACATCTACGACCTGACCGAGGTGCAGACCAACTACATCCTCGACATGCCGCTGCGCCGGCTGACCAAGTTCTCCAAGCTCGAGCTGGAGACCGAGAAGGGCGAGCTCGAACGCGAGATCGAGAAGCTGACCGCGATCCTCGACGACGAGACGCTGCTGAAGAAGATCGTCTCCGAGGAGCTCGCCGAGGTCGCGAAGACCTACGGCACCCCTCGGCGTACGGTGCTGCTGGAGTCGTCCGGCGCGACCAAGACCGCGGCCGTCCCCCTCGAGGTCACCGACGACCCGTGCTGGGTGCTGATGAGCTCGACCGGCCTGCTGGCCAGGACGAACGGCGTCGAGCCCTTCGGCACCGGCGACGGCCGGGCCAAGCACGACGCGATCGTGTCCGCGGTGAAGAGCACCGCCCGCGGCCAGTACGGGCTGATCACCAGCACCGGCCGACTGATCCGGCTGGAGTCGCTCGACCTGCCCGCCGTACCGACGACGGCCAACGCGCCGAACCTGCAGGGTGGAGCGCCGGTCGCCGAGTTCGCCTCTCTGGAGCCCGGTGAGAAGGCGCTCGCGCTGACCACGATGGACCCCGATTCGGTGGGCGTCGCCCTCGGTACCGCGACCGGCGTGGTGAAACGGGTCGTGCCGGATCACCTGAGCAACCGCGACTCGTGGGAGATCATCCGCCTGAGCGACGGCGACGAGGTGGTCGGCGCGGTCGAGCTGACCACGGGTGACGAGGAGCTCTGCTTCATCACCAGCGACGCGCAACTCCTGCACTACAGCGCTTCCGTGGTCCGGCCCCAGGGCCGTACCGCGGGTGGCATGGCCGGGGTGCGACTCACCGGTGGCGCGAAGGTGACCTTCTTCGGCGCGGTCGACCTGGCCAAGGACAACTTCGTCGTGACCATCTCCGGGTCCTCGTCCGCCCTGCCGGGCACCGAGGTCGGAGCGGTCAAGGTGACGCCGTTCAGCGAGTATCCGGGCAAGGGACGAGGGACCGGCGGTGTCCGGTGCCACCGGCTGCTCAAGGGCGAGGACGGGCTCCTGCTCGCCTTCGCGGGAGCATCACCGGTCCGGGCCAGCGCGAACAGCGGCGCACCGGTCGACCTGCCCCCGCTGGACGCCCGCCGCGACGGCTCCGGCGTACCAGTGGCTCAGCCGATCGCCGCGGTAGCCGCGGACCTGGCAGGCTGAGCACATGAAGAGACTGGTCGCGCTCGGCGCGGCGCTGGTGCTGACGGTGACGCTGGCCGGTTGCAGCGACAAGAAGGACGATGCCGCGGCCAAGACGGGCGACGATCCGGTCGCCCTGCTGACCGAGGTCAAGAAGACCATCGACGAGGCGGCCAGCGTGCACATCGTGCTGACCGGCCGGGACCTCCCGGACGGCGGGCAGACGCTGGCCAGTGGCGATGGCGTGGCGACGCACGCCCCCGCGTTCAAGGGGAAGCTGACCGTTCGCGCGGCCGGCGCGCCGATCGACGCCGAGGTGGTCGCGGTGGGCAGCAAGGTCTACGCCAAGCTTCCGTTCACCCCGAAGTTCATCGAACTCCCGCCGTCGCAACTGGCCGGGCTGGGTGCGCCCGACCCGGCGGTCCTGCTGGACCCGGAGAAGGGCCTCACCTCGGTCCTGCCGACCCTCAAGGACCCCGTGATCAAGGGCGAGACGCGGGACGGCGCGAGGGTGCTCACCGAGGTCACCGGCTCGGTCCAGGGCAAGAACCTGCAGGGCATCTTCCCGAAGGCGCCGGCCGACCAGGACTTCCCGAGCACGTTCAAGATCGACAAGGACACCAAGCAGTTGGTGTCGGCAACGATCACCGGGCCGTTCTACGACGGCGCCACCAGCAGCTACGACGTGACCCTGGACAAGTACGGCGAGCAAGTCACCATCACCAAGCCGTGACCAGTGGATAGTCAGGTGGCGACTGGGTCGCGGGCGCGGCTGACGCTTGCCTCGATCGCGGTCGCGTTCGCCGCGGCGGACACCTATGTAGTCGTTCTGGCGTTGCCGGACATGATGGCCGGCGTCGGCCTGTCCGCGGACCAGTTGCAGCGGGCCGCGCCGATCGTGTCCGGCTTCCTACTCGGTTACATCGCCGTGCTGCCTCTGATCGGCCGCATCGCGGACGTCGTCGGCAGGACACCGGTACTGGTCGGGGCGCTGCTCCTGTTCGCAGTGGGCTCCCTGATCACGGCCTGCGCCTACGATCTCTCGCTCGTGGTCACCGGGCGGTTCCTCCAAGGAGTAGGCGGAGGTGGACTAGTCCCCGCAACCCTTGCCCTGGTTGCCGATCTCTGGCCACCAGAGAAGCGCGGACTCCCCCTCGGCGTCGTCGGCGCGGTCCAGGAGCTCGGCTCGGTACTAGGTCCACTGCTGGGTGCCGTTGTCCTGGCGATCGCCGATTGGCGCTACATCTTCTGGCTGAACCTCGTAGTCGCAGTCGTTCTGGCTCTGCTGCTCCGCGGCCGACATCGACCTCCGATCTCCGCTGCGGTGGGGTTGCTCGCGTGCATAGCGCTCGGACTCACTCTGACGGCGCCAGACCGGCTGGCGAACGGCGTGACTCTCGGGCTCCCCTTCGTCCCGTTCACAGGCGAGTCACGGCTCCTCACCCCGATCGGCCTTGTCACGCTCGTACTCGCGGTCGTGTGGCTCGCGCTGGTTCTGGTGAAGAACCGCTCGAGTCTCCGCGGTCTCCTGAAGCAGGTGGACCTGCTCGGAGCGACACTGCTTGCGCTGGCGCTGGCAGGAATCGTTCTGGCGTTCGCGACGGCTAATCCCGAGCGTGAGGTCATGGCACCGGCGGGGCCTTGGCTGCTGGTTGCCGCCGCCGTCTTCGCGATTGCCTTCGCCCTGTGGCAACGCCGTACTGCGCAGGCGATCGTTCCGCCGGGGTTGCTCGGCTCCAAGGCGGCCTGGGGATCTCTCCTGGTCAGCTTCCTGGTGGGAGCCGCACTGATCGCCGCATTGGTCGACGTGCCTGTCTTCGCCCGTACTACGCAGGGTGGCGGCCAACTGGCGGCAGCCCTTGTACTGCTGAGGTTCCTCGTCGCCCTGCCTGTCGGTGCGGTCGTCGGAGGCTGGCTGACCCGTCGCTACGGGCTGGGACTGATCACTGGGGCCGGACTCGCTCTGGCCGGCGCCATGTTCGTACTGATGGCCTTCTGGGAGCGGGACGCGCTCGACCACGCATTGGCGACCATCGCGTTGCTGCTGTGCGGGTTCGGCTTCGGGCTGGCTCTCTCCCCCGTCAACACCGCCATGCTCGCTGCGACCCGGCCTGACAGCCATGGACTGGTCAGCGCTCTGGTGGTGGTCGCCCGGATGGTCGGGATGCTCGTAGGCGTTTCGGCCCTGACTGCGATCGGGCTACGCCGCTACTACACGCTGGTGGATGACATCCCGTCACCCAACGAGCTCTGCCCGGCGAACCCCGGAACCTGCCGTCCTTTCATCGATGCACTCCGCGAGGCGGCCATTTCACAAGTGCACACGATCTTCGCCGGGGCAGCCGTCTGCGCGTTCGTGGCCGCGGTACTGGCGGTCCTGCTGCTCGGGCGGCGGCGGGTTGTCCACAGGTGATGATCATCATGCGGGAGACCGTCTCAGCTCGCGTACCGTAACGGTTGTGAGTGCACGTATCGACGCGACCGGCGCACCGAGCCTCTGCTCGGCCATCTGCCGGCAGCTCAAGGAACCTCTGCCGGGGTCGGCGATCGTCGCCGCCGGCTGGCTCGTCGTGGAGCAGCCCGGGCCGTGGGGTGCGAAGGCGCCGACCCAGAGCCACCTGGATCCAGACTTCGGCGCCAGGATCGACGCCGCCGCCAAGAAGGCCGACCTCCGCTTCGGGCTGATCCGCAGACCTGGCAAGCACGCGGACGCGGTACCGCGGGCTCACCAGGTGTACGTCGCCTGCACCCTGCAGGGCAGGACGTGGTTGCTCGGTGGCTCCGTCAGCGACCCGGAACAGCTCGACGCGCTCGACCTCGATGCCGTCAGCCGGGGTGACCTCGACTCGGTGGTGGCGTCACTGCCCGAGTTGTCTCCGGTGAACGAGCCGGTGCTCCTGGTCTGCACCAACGGCAAGCGGGACGAGTGCTGTGCTCTGCTCGGCCGCCCGATCGTCACGGCGATGGCGGCCCTTGCGCCAGGACGGGTCTGGGAGTCGAACCACCTCGGTGGGCACCGCTTCGCCCCCACCGCCACCCTGCTTCCGGCAGGGACGATGTACGGCCACCTCGATCTCGAGACGGCCGAAGCCATCCTGACCGCGGCCGACCGCGGCGAGATGGTGCTGGACAACCTGCGCGGCCGGTCCACCTGGACCAAGAGCGGGCAGGTCGCTGAGATCGCCGTCCGCACCCTCATCGGCGAGGCTGCGCTGGACGCGATCAGCGTCATCGCGGAGGACCTGGAGGCCGTCACGGTGGGACACGCCGACGGGCGGGCCTGGACCGTCGAGGTCACCAGCGAGACCGCCGATCCACCCCGCCCGGAATCCTGCGGAAAGGAACCGTTCGCCATGCCGATCCTGCGTGCCGGAACCATCACCCCGGGACTCCCCCGATGAAGGCCGAACCGCCGACCAGTGCCGAAGCCGCCGTCAGCAGTGAAGGGTCCGGGCAGAACACCCCCCTGACCGGGTTCGAGGACCTGCTCGCGGCGAACTCGGAGTACGCGGCGAGCTTCGCCTACAGCGGCTTCGACGGTATCGCCCACGCCGGCATCGGCGTGGTGACCTGTATGGACTCCCGGATCCCGCCGCTGGAGATGCTCGGGCTCAAGCCCGGTGACGCGAAGGTACTGCGCAGCGCCGGCGGCCGGGTCACCGAGTTGACGATGACCGGCCTGGTGCTCGGCGTCCAACTGCTCGGGGTCCGCCGGATCATGGTGATCCCGCACACCCGCTGCGCGATGGCCGCGATGACCGAGGACCAGCTGCGCGAGAAGGTGGAGCTCGCGGCCGGCAAGCCCGCCGGCTACCTGCCGCTGAACGTGGTGCCCGACCAGTTGGAGGCGTTGCGCCGCGATGTCGCCGCGGTGCGCGAACACCCGCTGATCGGCAACGACGTACTGGTCGGCGGCTTCATGTACGACGTGGACACCGGCAGGCTGAGGCAGATCAGCTGATGCCGGGGCTGGACGACTCAGCACCGTCTCCCGAAGAGTCGTGGCTCGCCGCACCCGAGTTGCGGCCGCTTCCGCTCGGAACCCTGCGCCCGGAGGGCTGGCTGCTCGAGCGGTTGCGTCAGCAGGCCGACGGCATGGCCGGCCATCTCGACGAGTTTTGGCCGGACGTGGCCCGTAGCGGTTGGATCGGTGGAGACGCCGAGGGCTGGGAGCGCGGCCCGTACTGGCTGGACGGGATCGTCGGGATCGCCTACCTGCTGGACGACGACCGGCTGAAGGCGAAGGTCGACCACTGGGTCGGCTACATCCTCGAGCACCAGCACCCGGACGGCTGGTTCGGCCCGCGCTCCGGCGAAGCGACGTACGCGGATCACGATGTCTGGCCGCGGATCATCGTGCTCAAGGCATTGTTGCAGCACTTCGATGCGACCGGAGATCCCCGGGTGATCCCGGCGTCCCTGCGCTTCTGCGAGCTGCTCGACGGTCTGCTGGACGAGTGGCCGCTGCGCGAATGGGCCCGCTCGCGCTGGACGGACGTGGTCTGGGTCATCCACCAGTTCCACGACCTGACCGGCGAGGACCGGTTGTTGCCGTTGGCAGCGAAGTGCCGGGCGCAGGGGTTCGACTGGTTCTCCTACGCCGACCGGTTGCCGTTCACCGAGAAGGTGCCGGAAGCAACATTGCTGGCGTTTCAGGAGAAGGCCGGCGGCAACTGGATGAACGACGGCCACCTCTCCTCGCACGGCGTCAACGTCGCGATGGGGTTGAAGGCGATGCCGGTCTGGTGGCGGCAAGCCCCCTCAGATGACGAGGAGACCCGGCTGCTGGGGATGATCGCTTCCCTGGACAAGCACCACGGGCAGGCGAACGGGCTGTTCAGCTGCGACGAGCACCTGGCCGGGCTGCATCCGAGCCAGGGGACGGAGACCTGCACCGTCGTCGAGTACCTCGCCTCGCTCGAGGTGGCGCTGGAGTCGTGGGGTGCGGTCGAGCCGATCGCGGAGCGCTTCGAGCGCCTCGCCTTCAACGCGTTGCCGGCGAGCGTCTCGCCGGACGAGTGGACCCACCAGTACGTGCACCAGGCCAATCAGGTCGTGTGTCACATCACCGAGGACCGGATCTACACGAACAACGGACCCGACGCGAACATCTTCGGCCTCGAACCCCACTTCGGCTGCTGTACCGCGAACCGCCACCAGGGCTGGCCCCGGTTCACCACCCATCTCTGGATGCGGTCGGCCGACGGAGGTCTCACCGCCCTGTCGTACGCGCCCTGCTCCTTCGAGCTGGACTCCCTGAGCGTGCGGGTCTCCGGCGGCTACCCGTTCGAGGACGACGTCACGATCAGCGTCCATGGCTCGGAGGCGGTTCCGCTCCGGCTCCGCATCCCGGCCTGGGCGTCCGAAGCATCCCTCGCGGTGGACGGCGAGACGCCGATCGCGGTCACCGCGGGTTCCGTCCACGAGGTCAAGCGGGACTGGACTGGTGACCACATCCTGCGTCTGCAGCTCGGCGCGACGATCCAGGCAGTCTCCCGCCCCAGCGGCGCGATCACCGTCGAGCGCGGGCCTCTGGTCTACGCCCTGGCGTTGACCGAGGACTGGCGGCGGATCGGCGGCGAAGATCCTCATGCCACCTGGGAGGTCCACCCGACTTCGCGGTGGAACTACGCGCTCGCGATCGACCCGCACGACGTGCCGCAGTACGTGGAGCTGGATCGGCGGTCGATCGCTGAGCGGCCCTTCTCCCCCTCGACCGCGCCGATCCAGCTGCGAGTGCGCGGTCGGCGGATCCCCTGGGCTCTCGAACACGGTGCCGCGGCAGCACCGCCACCCAGTCCGGTGGAGTCGTCAGCCGAGGTGGAGGAGCTTGTGCTCATTCCCTACGGCTGCACCACACTGCGGGTGACGGAGTTGCCGTGGACGGTCAGCTGATGGCGACCTTGCCGGTGTCGAGGTCGTAGTACGCGCCGACCAACTTGACCTTGCCCGACTTCTCGAGCGGTCCCAGGACCGGGGACTTGCGGAGCTGCGCGAGGGTCAGGCCCACGTTGGCCTGTACGGCGTTGGCCAGGCGGTCTCCCGGCTTGCCAACGACCTGGCGTACCGCCGGTATCAGTGCTTCGACGAGGTAGCCGATCTCGACCTCGGCCCCGGTGTGTTTGGCGTCGAGCGCCTTGATGGTGGCGTCGAGCGCGCCGCAGCGCTGGTGGCCGAGCACCATCAACAGCGGAGTACCGAGCTCGGCGACGCCGAACTCCAGGCTGCCGGTCACCGAGTGGTCCAGCACCTCTCCGGCGCTGCGGACCACGACCAGGTCGCCGAGGCCGCGATCGAATACCAGCTCGATCGGAACCCGCGAGTCCACGCAGCCGAGCACCGTCGCGAACGGGTGCTGTGCCTTGCTGACGGCGATCCTGCGTTCGGCACCCTCATCGAGGTGCTGGGCGTGGTTCTCGGCGAACCGTCGGTTGCCCTCGATCAACCGTTGCAGCGCTTCATTGCCGTTGGCAACAGGTGGCTCGAGCTCAGGCCCCTCACCACCGGCCGGCCGCACCGAAGCAGGCGGCTGTGTAGACGTGGGTGGCTGGGTACCGGAACCCGCCGAGGCAGCGGACTGGTCGCTGGAGCCGCAGGCGGTCAGGGTCGCGACTCCGAGGCCGGCGCCGAGCGTGCTCCTCAGCGTCGTGGTCAGGAAGCGGCGGCGTGATGGGGCGGGCGTGGTCACAGACGGGTCTCCTCACGAGCTGCGGCGCTGGGCGACGCCACACTTCAGAAGGTAATCCCTTGCATACTGTCTGCCATAGTCAAGCCTGTTCCGATCTCTCGGCTGACCCGGGCGGATCTGATAGACAGCCGTTATGAGACTCCGCCCAAGCTCTTTCTCTCGTGCCGCGGTGGCCGGTGCGCTCGTGCTCAGCACCGCTCTCACCGCCGCCCCGCCAGCCACCGCCACCGCCTCCGCCACTGCCCGCCCGGTGAAGACCTGTTCCGATGAGGCCGTCGGCGGGACGGTCGAGGAGCAGCGCCTCGACAACGGCATCGGCGGCGGCCTGTCCGTGCCCGCCGAGATCCTGGCCCGCTCCGGCTTCGACAAGCAGGTAGCCCTGTTCGGTCACCTGCTCTGCGCGGTGCCGAGCCGCGCCGCCGCCTCGATCCTCGTCCGCGTCCAGGGCGAGGTGCTGTGGAAGACCGCTACCTACCGCGCGCAGCACCCGCAGACCGCACCCGCACTCCCCTCGACCGACGACCGCGGCCTCTACTGGGCCCGCATCTCCATGGCCCACGCGCTCCGCCAGTGGGAACCCCGCTTCAGCCTCAGTACTGTGGAACGCGCCGCGCTGATCCGGAGCCTCGAGTACTCGTCGCGCGGGATCACCAGCAGCCGGTTCAGCTCCGGAGTACAGGGCTCTGGGGTACAGGGCTCTGGGGTACAGAAGGTCCTGGTGACCGGGTTCGACCCGTTCACGCTGGACGCGGACATCCGGATCGGCAACCCGTCCGGGGCGAACGCACTCAGCCTCGACGGGCAGCGGTGGAAGGTGAACGGGAAGACGTACGAGATCCAGACCGTGGTATTCCCGGTCCGCTACCCCGACTTCGACGAGAACATGGTTGAGGACGCGCTCACGCCGCACTACCGCCCGGGTGCTCAGCACGCAGATCTGGTGATGACCGCGAGCCAGGGCCGGGTGGGCATCTTCGACCTCGAGGTGTTCAACGGGCGCCGCCGCTCGGTCAGTTCCATCGGCGACAACAACAACCTGTGGGGCGGCGGGACTGTCAACGCCCCGGTCGTATCGCCCAGCATGCCCGCCGGACCGGAGTGGCTGACGACGAGTCTCCCGACCACCGCGATGGCAGCCACGGACGTGGCGCCCTTCCGCACGCGGATCAACACCTCGGTCCTGGAGATCCCCGCCGGCGAAACCCTCCCGGTACGGCGTCCGCTCGGGCCGACGCCCGGCTCCATCGCCTCCGAAGGCGCCGGTGGCGGCTACCTGTCGAACGAGGTCGCCTACCGGAACACCCTGCAACGCGACCTACTCGACCCGACCATGCCGGCCGGCCACCTCCACGTACCCGTCCTGCAGTTCGACCCAGCGAATACCACTGCCATCACCGACCCGACGTACGAGGCCAACCGCGACGCCATCGTGGCCGGCGCCCACGCAATCCTGCGCAACGCCCTCGGCTGATCAGTCGCGGCCCAGGTCCAGTACGTCGGCCGTGCGGACCGGCTGACCCGTGACGAGGGATCGATTTGCGGCCAGGCCGGTAACCAGCGCCAGTGCTGCCTGCCTGGCATCGGCCACGTCGGCGCGGTGCGTGGGGTCATGGTCGAGCAAGGCGGCCAGCACCCTCGCATCAGCGCCGCCGTGGCCGGCGTGGTCGTGGTCGACCGTGTGGTCGATGGGCGGCGCCCACAACGGCCGCAACGTGATGCTCGTCCGGCCTGCCGTCGGCGCGGCCAGATCGCCGTGGAGCGCCCCCCTGCTCGACTCGACCCGCCGGCGCGGCATCGCCCAGGTCGATTCCTCGACTTCGAGCTCCAGCCGACCGCGGTCCCCGTTGAACATCACCCGGTAGCCCTCGGCCGGCGAGTACGCCGTGAGGTGGTAGCTCATCGAGGCGCCGGTGTCGTACCCGACGAGCAGGGCCATGTCGTCCTCGATCGAGACACCCGGGGCGAATACGTTGCGGTCGCGGTAGTACCCGTCCTCGCCCTCCGCGTCCAGATACAGCTCGCGCAGTGTCGCGTTGTCTGCCAGGTGCAGCGCGAAGGGATCGTCCGCCGCCTCCGCCGCGCCGTAGGCACGCTCGTAGTCCCGGGCGTATCCGTGGCGCAGACCGGCTTCGGGCCCGTAGAACGACAATTGCCCGTGCCCGTAGACCACCTCCGGCTCAGCACCGAGCCACCAGTTCACCAGGTCGAAATGGTGGCTCGCCTTGTGCACCATCAGACCACCCGAGTTCGCCTTGTCCCGGTGCCAGCGCCGGAAGTAGTCCGCGCCGTGCGACACGTCGAGCAGCCACTCGAAGTGCACCGAGTGGACAGAGCCGATCGCACCCTCGGCCAACAGTTCGCGGACCCTGCGGTGCACCGGGTTGAACCGGTAGTTGTAGGCCACTGACAGCTCGCCACCGGTCTCCCGCACGGTGTCGAGGATTCCCTGCGCCTTCACCGCGTCGGTGGTCATCGGCTTCTCGCTGATCACCCGTACGCCGGACCGCAGGGCCGCCTCGATGTAGGTGTTGTGAGTGGCGTCGACGCTCGTCACCACCACCAGTTCGACCCGCTCAGCCCGAAGCATCTCGTCGTACTGCGTGGCCGGCCATGTCGTGGCGGCCGGGCGCCCGGCGGAGACCAGCATCCTGTTGTGGAAGGCCATCCTGACCGGGTTCGGGTCGCACAGTGCCACTACCTGGTAGGCGTCGCGCTTCGCGAGGCCCTCGGTGAACAGCTGGGCGCGGTTGCCGGTACCGACGATCGCGGCGCGGACGGGGGTGGACATCCATTTCCTCCAGAGTGGTTATTGCTTGACCGCGCCGGCCAGGCCGTTGACGAAGAAACGCTGCAGCAGCAGGAAGAGCGCGATGATCGGGGCCAGGGTGATGACGGTGCCCGCGCAGAGCAGCGTCCACTCGGTGGAGTTCTCGCCGATGAACGCGTACATGCCGATCGCCAGCGTGCGCAGCTCCGGCCGGCCAAGGGTGAAGACCAGCGGGATGAAGAAGCTGTTCCAGGCGGTGATCGCGGTGAACAGCCCGACCGTCGCGATCATCGGCCCGGACAGCGGCAGCATGATCCGGGCGAACGTCTGGTGGAAGTTGGCGCCGTCCACTTGGGCCGCGTCCTCGAGCTCCCGGTCGATCGCCATGAAGTAACCCATGAACAGGAAGGTGCCGAACACCACGCCGCCCGACGCCTGCACGATGATGATCGACCAGAGGCTGTTCAACAGGTTCAAGCGCTGCATCAGGTCGAAGACCGGGATGATCGTGTACCCGTGCGGCAGAAACAGCGTCGCCGAGACCAGTCCGAGGCAGAGGCCGCGGCCCGGGAACCGAGTCCGTGCGAGCACGTAGCCGGCCATCGAGGTCACCACCAGGGTGACGAGGACCGTCCCGATCGTGATCAGCAGCGTGTTCAGGAAGTACCGGCCGAACGACGCCTCCCGCCAGGCGTCGAGGTAGTTGGCCCAGATGAAGTGTGACGGCAACGGGCTGAGTCCGCGGCCGAAGAACTCGTCCTCGCTCTTCAGCGAACTGCCCAGCGCCCAGAACAACGGGTACAACCAGGCCAGTCCGCCGATCAGCAGGGCCCCATGGGTCATCACCGTGACCGCTCGGCGGCGGTTCCGGTAGCCGACAGAGATGGTTGACACTTGCGGCCTCCTAGCCTTGTCGTCCGGCGGTGCCGCGGCGCTTGGCCAGCGAGCGGAGCACGAGCACCTGGACGACCGAGAAGACGATGAGCAGTACGCCGTAGAAGAACGACGCCGCCGAGGCCAGACCGATGTCCGGCTGCACCGCATTGGCGTTACTGCCACCGAACGCGAGGTGGTAGATGTAGGTGTTGACCACCTCGGTGGAGAAGTACGGCCCACCGCTGGTGAGGACCTGCACCAGGTCGAAGATCTGGAAGGTGCCGATCACCGCGAGCACCACGATCACCACACCGACGGCTCGCAGCATCGGGATGGTGATGTAGCGGAAGGTGGCGATCTTGCCGGCCCCGTCCAGCCGGGCGGCCTCGTAGAGCTCCTCCGGGATGGTCTGCAGACCGGCCAGGAAGTACACCAGGTTGTACCCGAAGCTGTGCCAGATCCCGACCAGGATGATGATCGCCAGCGCGAAGTGCGGGTCACCGAGCCAGTCGATGTGCCGGTCGATCAGGTGCAGCTTCAACAGTATCGAGTTGATCGAGTCGCCGAAGTTCGACACCAGCAGCTGGATGACCACGCCGATCACCGCGGCCGAGGTGACCACGGGCAGGAAGAACAGCGTCCGGTAGAACGAGGCGAACCGCAGCCGCCGGTTGTTCAGCACCAGGGCCAGCGCCAGCGCCAGGACGAGCTGGACCGGCACCACGATCACGGCGTACACGAAGGTGTGGCCGAGTGAGCGCCAGAAGATGCTGTCGTGGACGATCTGCCGGAAATTGTCCAGGCCGACGAAGTCGGACGGGTCCCCGATCCCGTTCCACTTGTAGAAGGTGTATCCGAGCGACGCGCCGATCGGGTACACCACGAAGACCAGCAGCAACGCCACCATCGGCGCGAGGTACAGGTAGGACCACAGGTACGTCCGTCGACGGGCCCGGGACCGGGTGACCGGGCGGCGCGACCGGGGCGGATCCCCGGTCGCGAGCTCGTCGCGGACGCTCGTGGTCATCACCATCAGGAGGCCGGCTTGGTGCTGTAGGCCTTGGTCAGATCCCAGTCCGGGAAGGCGAAGTCCGTCGGCTTCGCGCCTGCTCCGACCTTCTTGACCCCGTCGGCCAGCGCCTGGTTCATCCGGTCCGTCAACGAGTTCAGGGCGCCCTGCACATCCTTGATCTGGCCGGTGTAGACGCCGGACAGGACGTCGTTGATGTCCGGCTTGACCGCGGGCAGCTCCAGCTTGGTCAGCGCGGGGTTGCGGATGGTCGGCTGCGGGCCGACCACCGCGGTGCCCGCCATCGCGACGTACTGGGCGAAGGGGGCGAAGGTGACCCCCTTCGGGTCGTTGTTCTGCGAGTAGACCGACAGGCCCTGACCCTGCTCGACCCAGCGCTTGCCGGCGTCCTGGCTGTACAGCCAGTCGAACCAGGCCCAGGCCTCGTCGGCGTGCTTCGACTTCGACGACACCGCCACGAACTTGCCACCGGGCGGGCCGTAGAAGAGCGCCTTCGGGGTGCCGCTCGGCGAAGGCAGCGTGACCAGGCTGTACTCGGTGAACTTGTGCTCAGTCCACTCCGGCTGGTTCCAGACCCCGCCGATCGTCATGCCGAAGCGGCCGCGCTCGAAGAAGGCGCGGGCCTGCTCGTCGGAGATGCTCATCGAGTTCGGGTAGAACCAGTTCTTGCTCTTCCACTCCATCAGCATGGTGATCACGTCGGCGTAGTTCCGGTCGGTGCCGAACGTCCACTTGCCGACGCGGTAATCCATCCCGTCGATGCCACCCACGGCCGCGCCGCCGGGCGAGCCCGCACCGCGGACGAACAGGTCCAGCCACCAGGCCAGCGAGGTGTTGGTCGAGTTGCCGAAGCCGAAGGCCGAGACCTTGCCGCCGCTCTTGGAGGTAATGGCCTCAGCCGCGCGGCTGACGTCGTCCCAGGTCTTCGGCAACTGCACGCTGCCGTCGGAGTTGGTCAGCCCGGCGTCCTTGAAGACGCCGTGGTGGATGTAGAGCTGCAGCGACGGCGCCGGGGCCGCGAACGGCGCCGTGTAGACCTTGCTGTCGAAGACGTCGACGCCCTCGACGAAGCTGTTCTGCGGGAAGCGGGACTGCCAGGACGTGGTCGCCCACTTGTCCAGCGGCAGCAGCCAGTCCTGCGACACCTGCTGGCTCAGCTGCGGGCTCTTGGGAACCATCAGGATGTCCGGCGGGTTCTCGCTGCGGTACGCCAGCGAGACCAGATCGGCGTACTTGTCGCTCACCTGGGTGGTCTTCTTGATGGCGATGCCAGGATTGGCCTGCTGGAACAACTTGATCTCGTTGTCCACCCAGCCGGCCTGGCTGGCGTACCAGTCCCAGTAGGTCAAGGTGACGTCGGCCTTCGAGCCCGAGGGACTGGAATCGTCGGAACAGCCGGTGAGTGCGCCGCCGAACGCGCCTGCGCCGGCCAGGGCTGCCGCGCCGCGTAACAACGACCGTCGTGAGATGGCGGATGACATGACTTACCTCCGGTGAGAGCTACGAGCTGCTGAAGTGCAGATGGGCGAGCCGGACGATGCGGTCTGGGTGGACCCGTCGAGTCGCCAGGTGAGCGGGCTCCCGTTCCAGGTGACCGCGACGCGCCGCGGTCGCTGGTAGGGAAGGAAGGAGACGGTCTGGCCACGATCGGCCGGCCCAGGACTGAAGGCGTTGTCACTGCCGACCGGCACCGGGATGTAGTAGTTGTTCGCATTCGAGTAGCCGAAGTACGCGGTGTAGCTGTTGTCAGGGGTGTTGTGCACCACGCACGCCGCCGTCGGCTGCACCTGGTTGAATGCTGTCTCCTCGACGCCGGCCGGCTGCAGGGCCGCATCGTCGAGGGTGAAGTCGTCCGCATTGGTCGTGGTGCTGACCCACCACTCCGCCTTGGCGAGCGTGCCCGTCCAGCTGACCGGCACATCGTTGGCGGCCAGCCGGGTCCAGCCCGAGGCCGACACCGTGCCGGAGGCCATCGGGATGGTGATCGAGGTGTTGTCAGACTTCGTGAGCTTCAACCGGATCTGCGCGGTGTCGTCAGGCGCACCAGCAGCCAGCCGGATCCACGCCGATGTCTTGTACGACGCGCCGTTGGTCACCGAAACGCCTTGAGCAGGCCCGGTGTAGTTGTACGTCCTCCCGGCCGCCCGCAAGGCGGTGCCACCACCGTGGACCTGATCGATGACCGCCTGGGCGGTGCACGGCGAGAAGCAGTACCAGTTGCTCGCGCCCTGCTCGACATCTCCGTTGATCAACAGATCCCGACCAGCCACCTGCGTCGCCAGTGGAGCAAAGGATGCGTCGTCCACCAGCAGGTCCTCAGTGCCGGCGCCGGTGCTGATCCACCACTCCGCCTTGGTCAAGCTGCCGGTCCAGGCCACCTTCACGTTGCTGGCCGAGATCCGGGTCCAGCCGTTGCCGGTTACGCTCGCCGAACCCAGCCGGAAAGTTGCCGAACCGGTCGACGTAGTCACCTTGAGGCTGACCGACGCTGTGTCGGTACCGGCACTGGCCAGCCGCACCCAGGCCGAGGAGTCGTACAACTGCCCGTTGGCGACCGAGACTCCTTGAGCCGGACCCGCCCAGGCGGCGCCTCGTGCCGTTGCCGCCAGGTCACCGACACCCGTGTGCGGAGTCGCGGACGAGTTCCTCAGCGTGCAGGTCCCCAGGCAGTACCAACCCGCGGTGTTGTGCGTTTCCAGAGTCCCGTTGCCCAAGCTCGAGACAGCCGGCAGGTACGCCGTGGTTGCGGGTGGAGCCTGCGCGGGAGGCGCTGTCCCCTGTGTCGGGGTCACAGCAAGGTCATCGGCATTGCACTCGGCCGTCGTGGGGTTCGGGTTGGACCAGACGAAAGTCTGCATCCAGGTAGTCCCGGTCGGCGGTGTGAACGCAAGCACCTTCTGGGTGTACGCGCGCTCGTCGGCATAGCTCAGCTCGTACTGGAAGGACGGCGTACCGGCGGCGGCTCCACCACGCACGCCCACATAGCACTGAGTGCCGGCACCGGTGAGCTTGGCCCAGCCGGAGAGTAGGTAGCTGGTTCCCGGCGTGAGGCCGCCGAGGTTCTGGGTGACGCCGGCACCCGGGCTGAGGGCCA
Organism: Kribbella qitaiheensis; assembly: GCF_042657745.1. Classification (GTDB taxonomy): domain Bacteria; phylum Actinomycetota; class Actinomycetes; order Propionibacteriales; family Kribbellaceae; genus Kribbella; species Kribbella qitaiheensis. The sequence continues at coordinate 71,305 of NZ_JBHSKE010000062.1, forward strand.
GTGCACCAGTGCCGCTGTGTGCGGCGGTCGTGCTGGAGGGGCCGGTGCCCAGCGGTGTCCAGCCGTGGGTGCCGGTCTCGAAGCCACCGTCGCCGATCGGATTGACGATCTCCGTCCGGACCGCGGTGGAGATGCCGTCCGCCACGATCCTCACCGAGGCACCGGCGGTGGTGGGCATCGGCACCTTCACCTGCTTGGAGATGCCGTTCACCGTCACGGTCACCAGGTAGTCGCCGAGGAAGCCGCGCACTCCATAGTTGCCTGCGGCATCAGTCTGCCCCGAGGCGGTGGTGTGCCACTGCCGCTTGATCAGGTCCTCCCAGACCAGGCCGTTCGGCTTCGGCGACCAGTCCGCGTTGTAGAGCGCGGCCCGGGGGTTGTAGATGTTGTTCGCCCAGATGCCGAAGTTGCTGATCTCGGTGACGTTCGGGTCGGAGAACATCGCGGTCATGAAGTCGCGGGTGTAGTCGGCCTGCAGCTGGAGGTCGTCGGTGTCCACGTCGAACTCCGTGATCGCGACCTTCACCCCCAGCCCGGCGAACTGGTCGACGATCGGCAGCAGCTGGTCCGGCGGGGTGAGTTGGAGGCCGCTGAAGTGGCTCTCCATCCCGACCAGGTCGATCGGCGTACCGGACGCCTTCATCGACTGGACGATGTCGTAGACGTGATCACGGTGCCGGTCTTCCCAGCCATTGTTCTCGAGCAGGCCGTAGTCGTTCAGCGCAAGCCGCGCGCCCGGATCGGCCTGGTGGGCGAGCTGGAACCAGCGGTTGATCTCGTTCGGCCCGAGGATGTCCTGCACCGAGTGCTCGGAGTACGGCTCGTTCACCACGTCCCACTCGTCCACGAGGCCGGTCAGCGAGGACGCCTCGTCGGTGATGTGGTGGTCGATCCGGGCCCGCAGCGCGGCCGGGTCGGACTGCAGCGCCTGCACGTCGGGCGGCATCACGCCCCAGGACGGCCAGATCAGGTTGTGCCCGCGAATCGTCAGGTCGCGCTCGCGCATCCACTGCAGGGCCGGGTAGGTGACGGTGTCCCGCTCGTTCTGAATCTCCCAGTGGTTCCACTTCAAGTTGTTGCCGAGGGCCCCTTGATTGAACAGCGTGGAGTACTTGCTCTGGTACTGCGCCAGGTCGCTCGCGCTGATACCGCTGGACGGATCGCCGATCAGCCGGGCGCCGTCGGACGCGGCGCCGAACTTGAACGCACTGGTCTGCTGGACGGCCGAGACGGTCGCACCGCTGATCGGATGACCGGTCGAGTCCACGACCGAAACGGCGAGGTTTCCCTTGCGGTACTGGTCGATCCGGGCATCGGCAGCCGTGCGCCACGCCGCATCCGCCTGGCGTCCGTCGTACGTGACCTGTGGGTAGCCGGCCGGCGTCCCCGGGCCCCAGTCCGTCACCGAGACTCCGGCGATCTGGAACTTCTGCGCGCCGTACCCGAGCCAGAGGTTCAGGTGCGCGGCCGTCGCGGTGCCCGCGGTGTAGGTGACCGCGGCCCGGAACGGGAACTCGAACCTCTGCCAGGCCGAGCCGTACCGCAGCGCGGCGTTCATGGACTTCTTGTACGGGCTACCGTCGGTCTCGAAGACCAGGTGGGCATTGCCGGTCGTGCCACCTGCCACAGGTTCGATCGCCCGGGCCCACACAGTCGCCACCAGCGCATCGCCGGCGGTCACGGTGGCAGAAGTCGGTACGCCGAGCGTGATCTCGTACTCGCCGTCCAGCCCTGGGCTCTGCGGGCCGTTCGGCACGGTGATCTGCAGCGCCTTGCTGAAGTTCAGGTTGCCGGTGATCGCCACCTGCTCGGTCGAGTCTGCCGGCAGGCTCTTGAACTCCGTGAAGTTGGCCAGCGGATCGGCCGGCAGGACCTCGAACGGCGTCGCGTCGGCCTGGGCCGGCACCTGTATCGCCACGGCGGCGACGACAGCCAGGATCGAGCCGACAGCTGTTCGCCTGGTGAGTCTCAGGCGGCGGGTGAATCTCGGGGAGCGCCTCATGCTCCGGATCCCTTCCAGGTGGCGCGCGGCAGGGCAGGCTCCGCCCATGAAGAGGGTGGCCGGAGCTCTGGGCGGACTGCCCGCGTGCTCGGTGATGGGCGGCGCCAGCGGCGCCGGAAGTCGTCTGCTCGGTCGGGAGGGCGGACCTCGACCCCGGGGTGCGGGTCAGGCCTTGGCGGTCTGTGACCGGCCCCGCCGGATCCGGGTGACGGGCACGGGCCCGCAACTCGACCTGACGATGAGGCTGGTCGGCATCGAGAGGCGGACTGGGCCGGCCGGGACCTGCTCGCCGTCCTGGTCGCCCGAACGTTCGTCATTCGCACGTTCGTCATTCGCACGGATGGCGGTGAGCAGCAGGTCGGCTGCTCGCTTGCCCATCTCCACGAACGGCTGCTGGATGGTGGTCAACGGAGGCCTGATCTGGGCGGCGGACTCGATGTCGTCGAAGCCGATCACCGACACGTCCTCCGGCACTCGCAGTCCCGCGTCCGAGGCCGCCGTCATCACCGAGTACGCCGTCACGTCGGAGTGGGCGAAGACAGCGGTCGGTCGTCGGCCCACGGGCAGCGCGAACAGTTCGCGCGACCTGGCCCGGATCTGGTCGGGGTTGAAATCGCCGGGCTTGGTCAGCTCCGGGTCCGGCTGGATGCCGGCCGCCCGCAGGGCGTCCAGATATGCCCGGTAGCGGTCCTGGCAGCACTGGTACTGCATCCGCCCTTGCACACAGGCGATGCGCTCGTGGCCCAGTTGCAGCAGGTAATCCATCGCCGCCGATGCACCCTCGTAGTTGTCGGCTGTGACCGATGGAAGGGCCACCTCGGTGCCGAGGGTGTTCACCAGAACCACCGGCATGCCGTCCTCGTGCAGCTGGACCAGCGGCTCCAACGGTTGCTCATGGGTGACGACGAGCAGCCCTGAAGACATGCTGGAGGTGAGGATCCGGTCGATCAATGGGCCGTAGTCCCGGTCGTTGGTCGCGGTGTAGAGGATGATGTCGAAGCCAGTCCGCTCGGTCACCGCGGCCACGCCGATGTTGATCGAGGCAACCATGTGCCAGGACAGGCCGGGCACGATCATGCCGATCAGCCGGGTGCTGCCCTTGGCCAGCGCCGTCGCCGCGAAGCTCGGCACGTAGTTGTGCCGGCGGATCACCGCGAGCACGTGCCGCCGGGTGGCCGGATCGACCTTCGGGCTGTTGTTCAGCACCAGCGAGACCGTGGACTTGGACAGGCCGGACAGCGCAGCGATGTCGCGGATGGTCAGTTTCGCCATGCCGCCCACCTCCTTCTTCGTTCGCCCCGTCCGCGGCCGGGGTCGATCGTCCTTGACCCGTCCTGGTCGGTCTCGTTGGACTGGTCCAACGGCGTTCATGGGAACGTAACAGTGGACCAGTCCAACGTCAATATCCAAGGTTTAGGCAGCTTGGATCGTCCTCACCGTTGCGCTTTGCCCGGCCGCGTGTCAGCATCGGGCCGCAGTGTTGGACCGGTCCAGCACAGGCAGGGACCTAGGCGCCGGACCGGTCCAGCACCCTCGATCCCGCTCGCAGGAAGGCCGCCCATGCCGCCGTACTCGCTCGCCGACCTCGACTTCGACCTGCGTCGCGCCTTACCGCCGGCCGAGATCTGGGTCGGCAGCGGCACCGGCACGGTCGCGCCACTGCCGGCCACGGTGTGCGGAGTCGGCGGCTGGTTCGCTCCCCCGTACGCGGCGCCGGACAGCCGACTGACGATCTCGCTCGACGTCGACGGCCGGCGGATCACCGACGGTGGACCACCGGGCGCCGGTGATCGCGGGATCCTCGCCGCGGGTGGCAGCTGGCGACCTGATCGCTTGGTTCGCGACGGCACCTACCACCAGTACGGCGACGGCGAGCTGGTCTCCCTCGCTGTTCGCAGCACGCTCACGCCGCGGCATGGTCGCCCCGGCTACATTCTGGCCATCTCGGTCCGCAACCGCACCGACCGGCAACTTCGGCTAACGGTGCATCCGGAACTGTCGTCGACCAGGACCCGCCACGTACCGCTGTCCGAATGGGGCTGGGTCCCGCCCGGGCCGGGCACCGACGGCGACGCCGTCACCGTGGTCGACAGCGGACTGTCGACCACGCTCGATCCGGGCGGCGAGGCCACCGTCACCCTGGGCGTCCAAGCCGAAGGCAAGATCGGTGACCCGGCGCCAGACGGCGAGAACACCACCCGCCAGTGGGAGGACAGAGTCGCCCAGGCTCTCGGCCGGGTGCCGGTGCTGAGCACCGACATTCCCGGCCTCGAGCAGTACTACCGGCGGTCGCTCGTGAGCGGACTCGTCTGCTGGTGGGACGATCCGAGTTTCGTCACCACGCCGTTCATCGCCACCTCGGGACTGGACGGCGGCGCGCTCTGCGCCTACGCGTGGGACACCGGCGGCTATGCGCCGAACCTGCTAAGCCTGATGCTCGGCGACCGGGTGGTCGACCTGATCGAGTCGATGCTGCAGGCCGACCTGACTGATCACTACGCCATCGCCCCGGACGGAACCGGCCTGGGCGTCGCCTACGCCTACAGTGGCTGGTCACTCGTCGCCCTCTGCCGCGCGGCCGCCGCCGAGCGGCCGCTCGACAGCAAGCTGATCCGGCGCATGTACGACGCGCAACTCTCACTGGACGAGCGGTTTCCTCCGGACCACCAGACTGGCGTACTGCGCGACTACGGTGATCAGCACAATCTGCTCGAGATGCGCGGCGCCGGTTGGGAACACGTGGTCGCCAGTCCCAACGCCGAGCGGGCCTGGTCGTTGGAGACGCTCGCCGAACTGGCCGAGGCCTCGGGTGCTTCGTTGCCGGTCGCGGAACTTCGCGAATCAGCGCAGCGGATTCGCGACGAGGTGATCCGGCAACTCTGGGACGACGAGTCCGGCTGGTTTCGCAGCCGCCATCCCGACGGCCACACCGAGCTGGCGTACTCGATCCAGGCCTTCGATGCTCTTCGCGCAGGTGCGTGCCCACCCGCGATCGCGGCGACGCTGATCAAGCAGATCCGGCCCGGGGCGTTCCTGGGCGACTACGGGGTCAGCAGTGTCAGCGCCGAGGACGAGCAACACTACGAGACTGGTGACATCGACTGGTCCGGTGCCGGTGCCTACACCGGCGAGGCTCCGCAGCTCGCGTTGACCTTGTGGGAGCGCGGCGAGTCCGAGCTCGCGTGGGACGTGCTGCGCCGAGTGCTGTGGATGGGTGACCACTATCCCTATTTCCCGCAGGACCACTACTGCGACAAGCCCGGCGCACCGGCGTCCGGCCGACGAGCGAACGTCATCGCCGGTCTCACTGGGGCTGAGGCGATTCTGACCGGCCTGGCCGGACTGCAGCCCCGCCCCGACGGCTCGCTGTTGATCCGCCCACAGCCTGTTGCGGCCGGCACCGTCGAACTCCGCGGCCTCGTCTACCGAGGCAGGACGATCGACATCGTGATCGCACCCGATCGCTACCAGGTCACCGTCGATGGTCGCAGCCTGAACCCCGGACCAGACGGCCACGTGCTCGCCGTACTACCCAGATCAGCCGACCAGCTCGGCTGATCGGCCGGACGCAGAAGGCCGCGCCCTCACCGCCACGTTCAACTGCCGGCGAAGTCTGCACGGGCGGCTTGGTAGTCCGCGTCGCTGACCTGACGTTGCTGGGTGGCCAGCATCCAGCGGATGCCGAAGGGGTCGAGAATCGTGGCAGCCCGGGCGCCGTGGAAGGCGTCCGCGGGCGGGCTCTCGACCGTAGCGCCCTCGCGCTCGGCGGCCGCGGTGGTGGCGTCGACGTCGGGCACGTACAAGTTCATCGCGTAGGTCGGAAGGCGGTCCTGCACCGGTGCCTCGACTCCGGCCTCCGTGTAGCCGTCGGACAACATGATGGGCGCGCCGTCGATCTCGATGACCGCATGCCCGATCCGCCCGTCCGGCCCCACGAACGGATCCTCGCGCAAACGAGCACCGAACACCTCGCCGTACCACTCGATCGCGTTCGCGGCCTCACGACAGCACAGGTACGGCGTCAGCACCTGGCCGTCCGGCGGCAGATAGGCCTTCTCGCTCATGATCGGCGCCTTCCTCAGGGTGAGGCCCATCCTGACCCCGCGAACCAGCGGAAGACCACAGCTCAACTGGCGAGGATCACCGGGAAGGCCTCGAGCACGGAGGCGAAGTGATGGGTCGGCGTCCGATCCGGAGTCGCCGCCGTCGGGTGGTGGTTGCCGATCCGGATGGTGGAGAGGCCGGCCGCTATCCCGCCGGCGATGTCGTACGCCGGGTGGTCGCCGACCATCCAGCCACCCTCCAACGTCGCACCGGTGTACTCCGCCGCGATCTTGAAGATCCGGGGATCGGGCTTGCGCACCCCCACCGACTCGGAGATGCACTTGAAGTCGACAACCGCCCCGATGCCGGTGTGCTCGAGCTTGATCGACTGCTGGAGCGTGCCACCGTTCGTGACCACGGCCACCCGCCATCCCGCAGTACGCAAGGAAGTCAGTCCGTCGAGCACGGCGGGCTCGGCCGAGGTGAACAACGGATGCTCCCGGTCATACGCCTCGACCATCGCACCCACGTCACCGTCAAGCGCGAACCGCTCCTTCACTCCCGCGAACAATTCGGCCCGCTCCCGAAATCCACCCTCATCGTTCGCCAGCAACCACTCGACCACCTCCCGGCCGAGCCCTTCCCGCGCAACCCACCACTCGGCCCACGCCACGAACGACGCATCCCGATCGATCAAGGTGTTGTCCAGATCGAAACAAGCAAGCCGCGGCAGCCCCGCCGGTCCGCCCGTCATACGTCGATGCGGTTCTCGTCCAGTTCGTAGGCGCCCTGGACGATGAACTCCTTGCGGGGGGCCACGTCGTTGCCCATCAGGAGGTCGAAGACGCCCGCGGCGGCCTCGCCGTCGTCGACGGTGATGCGGCGCAGGGTCCGGTGCCGCGGGTCCATGGTGGTTTCCGCCAGCTGGTCGGCGTCCATCTCACCGAGACCCTTGTAGCGCTGCGGGGGCTCTTTCCAGCGGACGCCCTTCTTCATCAGCTCGGCCGACTTCCGCTGGTACTCCGCGTCGCTGTAGGTGTAGATGTACTTGTCCTGCCCCTTCTTCGGGTTCGTCAGCTCGAAGCGGTGCAGCGGCGGCACAGCGGTGTAGACGCGCCCGGCGTCGACCAAGGGCCGCATGTACCGGAAGAAGAGGGTCGCCAGCAGGCAGCGGATGTGGGCGCCGTCGGAGTCGGCGTCGGCCATGAAGATGATCTTGCCGTAGCGCGCCTGCTCCAGGTCGAAGGTCCGCCCGGAGCCCGCGCCGACCACCTGGATGATCGAGGCGCACTCGGCGTTCTTCAGCATGTCGCCGACGGACGCCTTCTGCACGTTCAGGATCTTGCCCCGGATCGGCAACAGCGCCTGGAACTCCGAGCTCCGCGCCAGCTTCGCGGTGCCGAGCGCGGAGTCACCCTCGACGATGAACAGCTCGGAGCGGTCCACGTCGTTGCTGCGGCAGTCCGCCAACTTGGCCGGCAACGCCGACGACTCCAGCGCCGTCTTGCGCCGCTGCAACTCCCGGTGCTGCCTGGCGGCGACCCGCGTCCGCGAGGCCGCGACCACCTTCTCCAGTACTGCGCGGGCCTGCGCCTTGTACTCGCGCTTCGTCGAGGTGAGGAAGCTCTCGAGCTCGGTCTGGACCACCTTCGCGACGATCCGCGACGCGGCCGGAGTACCGAGGACTTCCTTCGTCTGGCCGTCGAACTGGGGCTCGGAGAGCCGGACCGTGACGACGGACGTCATGCCCTCCAGCACGTCGTCCTTGATGATCTCCTCGCCGTTCTTCAGCAGGCGGGTGCCGTTCAGGGCGCTGGTGAACACCTTCGGCAGCGCACGCTCGAAGCCGGCCACGTGCGTGCCGCCCTTGGGCGTCGAGACGATGTTCACGAACGACCGCAGCTCGGTCTCGTAGCCGTCGCCCCAGCGGACCGCGATGTCGACCTCGAGGTCGCGCTCGACGTCGGTCGGCGACATGTGACCCGCATCGTCGAGCATCGGCACGGTCTCGGTGAAGTGGCCGGTGCCGGTCAGCCGGACGACGTCGCTCACCTTCTGGTCGGTGGCCAGGTACTCGCAGAACTCGCTGATCCCGCCCTCGTGCTTGAACGACTCCTCGGTGGGCTCGTCGCCGCGCTCGTCCCGCACCACCAGCTCGAGACCCGGCACCAGGAACGAGGTCTGCCGCGCCCGGGTGACCAGCTCGTCGTAGTTGAAGGCGGCGTCCTTGGTGAAGATCTGCCGGTCCGCCCAGTACCGGATCCGGGTGCCGGTGACGCCCTTCTTGGCCCGGCCGGCCTTGCGCAATCCCTTGGTCGCGGTGAATCCCGCGGCCGCGCCCTCGCCGTCGAACTCACCGGCGACCCCGCGACGGAACGAGGTCGTCCAGATCGAGCCACCACGGTCGACCTCGACGTCGAGACGCGCGGACAGCGCGTTCACGACGGAGGCGCCGACACCGTGCAGACCACCGGAGGCGTTGTACGAGCCGCCGCCGAACTTGCCGCCGGCATGCAGTTTGGTGAAGACGACCTCGACTCCGCTGAGCTTGGTCTTCGGCTCGATGTCGACCGGGATGCCGCGGGCCTTGTCCCGCACCTCGACGGAACCGTCCCGGTGCAGCACCACGTCGATCCGGTCACCGTGCCCGGCCAGCGCCTCGTCGACCGCGTTGTCGATGATCTCCCACAGGCAGTGCATCAGCCCACGGCTGTCGGTCGAGCCGATGTACATCCCCGGCCGCTTCCGGACCGCCTCCAGCCCCTCGAGCACGAGCAGGTGGCGGGCGTTGTACGTCGGGTCGAGCTCGGTACTGCGAGGCGTCGGGGCGGCCACTGGGCTCCTTCACTGGTTCACAAGCAGACAACGCGCGGCAGCCGGAACCACCGCACGCAGACAGCCTACGCAGCCCGACCCCCAAAACCTGGCAGGGTCGCCTTGTGGCGCTGGTGTATCCATGATCTGTGCGGGGTACGTCACAGACATCGAAGCCGCAGGAAGAAAGGTGTCCTGACAGATATCGATCCGGACTCGATTGTGAGGTCTCGCGACACTCCGATCGTGCGCACGCGGTGAGCAGGTCGTGGCGCACAGTGAAAGAGGACACGCCCGACACTCGCCGGAAACACCAGATCGACCGAATCCGAAACGATTCCCCGTCAATATGCGTCATAAGGGAACAGGTGGTTCGTCTCACATACGGACACGCTGCACCTACCGGGAAGCGATCCGCATGTCAGGATGTTGCTATCTGGTGAGTACGGAACTAGATGAGATGAGGCCTCAAGTGACTACAGCACTCGCCCCGAGTTCGACCCTGTCGGCTGCGGACCGTTGTGACCGCTGCGGTGCGCAGGCCTACGTTCGTGTCACCCTGACCAGCGGTGGGGAGCTCCTGTTCTGCGCCCACCACGGCCGGGAGCACGCGGAGAAGCTGCGCAACATCGCGATCACGATTCACGACGAGACGGGCCGGCTCGAAGCCACCCCCGCCGAGTCGGTCCCTGCGGAGGGCGACCGGTAACCCGGCCTCGAAGCGCCAACGAGGGCGCTTACCCCTACTAGCTTTCACCGATGGCGGTCACCTGGAAGGGTGGCCGCCATCCGTTATGTGCATCACATTCAGCTTGCGGCGTAACTGCTGCCACGGCCGGTTCCGGACAATCCCTCAGACGATCACCGGTACTGCGGTCGGCGGTCCGTGGCGGCGCAGTTCCTGCCAGGCCCGGGCCATCCGGTCGACCGCATCGTCCATGACTTCGGCGGGATAGCTGAACGGCACTCTGAGGTAGTCGTCGTGCTCCCCCGTCGGATCCATCGCGCGACCCGCCACGACCTCGACACCGTGCCTCAGCGCGACTTGCGCGAAGATCCGGGCATCGGTGTCCGGCAGTCGGATCCACAGCGCAGAGCCGCCTTCAGGCTCCTCCCAGGCCCACTCTGGCAGTCGCTCCGTCAGCAGCCTCCCCATCCACCGCTTTCGTTCGGTGGCGGCGGTCGCCCTGGCCGCGGTCAGTTCCGTCAGCCGGGGTAGCAGTCGTGCGGTGAGTGCCTGGTCGATCACCGGGCTGCCGAGATCCGCCAGCGCCTTGTGCCGGGCCAGTCGCTCGGCGAGCGGCCGCGACGCGCGGATCCAGCCGATCCGCAAACCACCCCAGACCGCCTTCGACACCGAGCCGATCGTCAGCACCTCGGCGTTCGCCGGCGCGAAGGCGGCCAGCGGCGGCGGAATCTCCGGACCAGTCGGGTCCCACGTCGAATACGCGTTGTCCTCGACAACAACAACCCCATGCTTGGCTGCCAACTCAGCCACCTGACGCCGTCGCGCCGGCGACATCAGCCGCCCGGTCGGATTGTGGAAGGTCGGCATCACGAACAGCATCGCCGGGTGATGCTCGGCGAACGCCGCAGCCAGCAGATCGGGCCGAACCCCCGCGTCATCCAGTGGTACGCCGACCACCCGGCCGCCGGCGGCTCCGAACAGGTCGAAGCACCCCGGCCAACTCGGTTGCTCGATCACCACGGCCGCGCCCGACCGCAGGTACATCTGAGTCACCAGCGCGATCGCCTGATGGGCTCCGCTCGTCACAACGACCTGGTCCGCGCTGGTCGGCAGACCCGACTCGTCGAAGTGCTCCGCGATCCGCTCCCGCAGTACTTCGAGTCCGCGCGGGTGGTAGCCGACACCTTCCAGGAGCACCGGCAGTTCGGTGCGGGCCAGTTCTTCCACCTCGGCCGCCAGTTCGGGAATCCCGGGGTCGACCGCGTAGGTCATCGCGATCACCTCGCCCGGGCCGACGGCGATCCGGTGGAACAGTGACTCGCCGTACCCCTTGGGCATGCGTTTGTCGGCGCCGGAGCGGCCGCGGCCGGCGGAGCGCGCCACTGTCGTACCGCTGCCTCGGCGGCTCTCCACCAGGCCCCGCCCGCGCAGGTCGTCGTACGCCGCGACGACCGTGGAGCGGCTGATCGCCAGGGCCTCGGCCAGCGGGCGTTCGGCCGGTAGGCGGGCGCCAACGGGGAGTTCGGACGAACCGATGAGCTCGGCGATCGCGTCGGCCAGCCGGCGGTACAGGCCGCCGGAGTGGTCGGTCAGGCGGTGCCCGATCAGATCCGCGAGTGCGGACGGATCTCCAGAACGGTCCACTTCACCCCTCATTGGCTCGGGTGGGCTGCTTCCAATCCCGCCAGGCTAGAGGCAGACAGCAGTCCAGTTCGAGAGGGTGAGGCAGATGGGGATCGCGCAGGCGCTCGGGTTCGTCGGAGCGACGGTCGTGCTGGTCGGGATGCCGGGGCCGAACAACATCTACATCTCGCTCCGGAGCCTCGCCCAGGGCCGGCGCGCCGGGGTGGTCTCCGCCTTCGCCATCGAGACCGGCACACTCGTCTACATCGTGGTCGCGGCTCTCGGACTGGTGGCTGTGGTCCGGGCCTCCCCCGCGATCTTCACCGGGATCACGCTGGTCGGGGCGGCCTATCTCGCAGTACTGGGTCTGAAGACTCTGCGGGCGCCTGCTGGTGAAGGAGTCGGCGGTGTGCGCACCGCGCCGCTCGGGCGGGTGTTCCGGGAGGGCGTGCTGGTGAACCTGCTCAACCCGAAGGTCGCGTTGTTCTTCCTCGCGTTCCTGCCGCAGTTCACCAGTCGTGGCGCGGGCCCGGTCCAGCTGCGGAACGAGATGCTGGTGCTGGGCCTGGCCGTCCTCGCGATCGGACTGCTGCTGGATCTCGCCTACGCGGTCGGCGCGGACGCGATCGGGCGGCGGTTCCGCTCACAGGGCCGGAGCGGCGGACGGACGCAACGCCTCCTGGTCGGAGGCATCTACCTCACCATCGCAACCGTCGCCGCCCTCGGCACCCTGCACTGAGCCTCTGGAATTACTGCACCTCGAGGGGCGAGTTCCGTACCGTGAGCTCGCCGTCGGTCAGCGCGAGCGAAAGCTCGCCCGATCCGACCCGGAGCCCCGCGAGCTGGAGGTTCTTCCAAGGGAAGTGCTCGGCCGGCGCGATCCGCAGCGTTCCGTTCGGCACGTCTGGCGAGATCCCCAGTGCGGCGATCACAACAGCGACAGCAGCTGCCGCGGCCCACGCCTGCGGTCGGCAGGACAACGGGTACGGCGTCGGGGTGTCCTCCTCCGGCAGACCGCTTCCGCCGTAGAGCTCGGGCAGCCGGTAGTCGAAAGCCTCGGCAGCCCTGACCAGGCCGTTCACCAGGGATGTAGCGGCAGCGGACTGACTGGCGGCATACAGACCCTGGACGGTCATCGCGGTGTCGTGGGGCCAGACGCTGCCGGTGTGATAGCCGAGCGGGTTGAAGTGAGTCATTGCCTTCGACAACGTTCTCAGCCCGAAGCCGCTGTCGAGGTCGTCTGACGCCAGCAGGTCGGCGACCGCGGCCTCTTCCGCCGGGTCGAGGATGCCCGTGCCGAGCAGGTGACCCATGTTCGAGGCAGGTCCGGCGACGGGTCGCTTGGCGCCGTCCAATGCGATCGCCGGGTAGCCGTCGACCCAGAAGCTCTCGCGGAAGCGCTCTCTGAGATTGGCCGCCCACTCACGCCACTCGTCGGCACCTTCGAGGCCGAAAGACGTGAGGAGCTCCGCGCCCGCGATCGCGGCGGCGTAGGCGTAGCCCTGGACCTCGCAGAGCGCGATGGGTGCGGTGGCGATCGTGCCGTCGGGCCACTGCACGGAGTCGCTCGAGTCCTTCCAGCCCTGGTTCGCCAGGCCGTGGCCGGACTCGTCGATGTACTCGAGGAATCCGTCGCCGTCCGGGTCCGCGTAGTCCCTCATCCACGCGAGCGCTCCCTGCAGGGCAGGTAACAACTCCCGTACTTCGTCCGTGGGCATGCCCCAGCGCCAGGCCTTGTGGAGCGTGGTGATCCACAGCTGGGTCGCGTCGTGGGTGCCGTAGTAGGCGGCCGGCAGGACGAGACCGCGGCCGTGGTCGGTCACCTCCGCGCGGAGCTCGTGCGGGATCTTGCCGGGCTGCTCGGCCGCACCGGGATCGACGCGCGTGCCTTGGTGGCGGGCCAGCGCACGGAGTGTTCCCGCTGCGAGCTGCGGATCGACCGGGATCAGCATGCCTGCGGAGATCAGGGAGTCCCGGCCGAACAAGGTCAGGTACCAAGGCGGTCCGGCGCCGAGATAGCGCTCTCCCTCCTCGGCTGCCAGTTGCAGACCCGCGACGTCGTCCAACGACCGCCGCAACCAGCGATCCACCCTCGTGTCGTCGCACCCGACCACGAGCTCGTCGTACCCGGGCCTGCTCGCAGGCGGCTCGATGCTGAAGCCGTCGGTGACCGGGAAGGTCGCGCTGACCCGGATGGTCACGCTCACCTCTTGCCCGGCTTCGACCTTCAGTTGCCAGCCTCGCTCGGCAGCAGCCTCCACTCCACCAGGAGCTTGGCCATCAGGGGCTGGATCGAAGAGAGCGGTTACCCGGGTTCCGGACGCGTTCTCCCAGTTCAGGCGGTCCGATTCCGGGATCGGCGGAAGAGCGGGCAGGTCTGCCGCGGCTTCACTGCGGACGGCGGCGGTGCCGGCCAGGTCCGTGCCGAGGGCAACCACCAGCTCGCAGTCGACTGTCACGTGGGAGCGGTTGATCAGGGTGATCCGCTCGGTCAGGCCGTCGCCGGACACCTCGCGGGTACGCCGGAGCAGCACCGTAGGGTCGTGGCCGGAATCGCCCAGGCCGTCGAGCACAGCGTCGTACCGGGTGGTCGCGGTCGAGCGTTCGTCGACCTGGACGGGCACGGGGGCGCGGCCGTCGACGGACACCTGGAGGCGGGACAGGATGCGGCGGTCCCGGGCGTAGACACCCTCGGCGCCGGCGCCTGTCAACTGTCCCGACCGGGGCGACAACACCACCCAGGGAGCGGCGAGCGTGGTGACCAGATCATGCAGATAGGGCATGTGCCGACACTACGACGACCGGTTTTGCGGCAGAGTGGCGGTGTGAACAGCGTGGCGACGTTCCTGGTCGGGGTGGCGATCTTCGTCGGCATCGTCGGCATCGTGATCCCGATCCTGCCCGGCGCGATCCTGAGCCTGGCGGCGATCCTGGTCTGGGCGCTGGAGGAGCAGAGTTCCACCGGCTGGATCGTGCTCTCGGCGGCGGTCGTGCTGATCGGAGCCAGCCAGGTGGTCAAGTACATCGTGCCCGAGCGGCGGCTGCGGGAGTCCGGCGTACCGCGAAGATCGATGCTGGTCGGCGTGCTGCTCGGCATCGTCGGGTTCTTCGTGATCCCGGTGGTCGGCATGTTCATCGGGTTCCCGCTCGGCGTCTACGTGTCCGAGCGGCAGCGGCTCGGCGCGCACGCTCACGCCTGGACCTCGACCAAGCACGCCCTGCGCGCCACCGGGCTGTCGATCCTGATCGAGCTGATCGGCACCTCCCTGGCGGCCGCCGTCTGGCTGACCGCCGTCCTCTTCCTCGTCTGAGCCACCGCCTCGACTTGCTCCCTGGCTCGCGAATGCCAGGGTTTTGCCAGCTTCGGCGAAGGGTCGTCTCAGGTCCACCAGCGATGTTGGGACGACCAGTACCAGGTGACCACCTGGTACGCAGTACCGGGAGGCAAGCAAGCATGGCGTTGAACCAGAAGCTCACCGACAAGCGCTGGCGGGTGGCCGGCACCGTGGCCGCCGTCCTGGCGACCACCACGGCCGGCGGAGTCGCCTGGGCAACCACCAACGCGGACCCGACCCCCAGCCCGTCTGCCTCGCCGTCGGCACCCAATTCGGCCAACCCGGCCAAACCTGACCGGGGACCCGGCCGGCACGGCGAGTTCGGGATGGGCGGCGCGCTGCACGGCGAGTTCGTCGTCGAGAAGGAGGGCGGCGGCTACCAGACCGTGGCCACCCAGACCGGCCAGGTCACCGCGGTCAGCAAGGACTCGATCACGGTGAAGAGCGCCGACGGGTACAGCAAGGACTACGTCGTCACCGCCGACACCCTGGTGAACGCGGCACGTGACGGGATCGCCAGCGTCAAGACCGGCAACACCGTTTCGGTGTCCGCGATCGTGGCTGACGGCAAGGCCACCGCGACCAGCGTGAACGACGGAACGGTCCGCGACGCGGCCCGGGAGAAGTGGGGTTTCAAGCGCGGACCCCGCTGACACTCACAGCTGATTGCCAGGAACCTTCCAGGAATCGCACGGGTGCGGGCGTAAGACTGTGGGCATGAGCCCGCATCTGCTGGTGGTCGACGACGAGCCCAACATCGTCGAGCTGCTGTCCGCGAGTCTGCGCTTCGCCGGGTACGAGGTGACCACGGCGACCCACGGGGCCGAGGCGCTCCGGAAGGCCCGGGAGGTGGAGCCTGACCTGGTCGTGCTGGACGTGATGATGCCCGGCCTCGACGGTTTCGAGGTGGTCCGCCGGCTGCGCGGTGAGGACCGGCACGTGCCCGTGCTGTTCCTCACCGCGCGCGACGCGGTCGAGGACAAGGTGCTCGGTCTGCACACCGGCGGCGACGACTACGTGACCAAGCCGTTCAGCCTGGACGAGCTGGTCGCCCGGGTCCGCGCGCTGCTGCGCCGCTCCGGCCACCGCGAGCAGGCCGCCACCGAGCCCGCAGTACTGCGGTATGCCGACCTGGAGCTGAACGAGGACAGCTACGAGGTGTTCAAGGCGGGTGAGGCCGTGCAGTTGTCGCTCACCGAGTTCAAGTTGCTGCGCTGCCTGCTGGAGAACGCCGAGCGGGTGATGTCGAAGGGCCAGATCCTCTCCGCGGTCTGGAACTACGACTTCGCCGGGGACGCGGGGGTGGTCGAGTCCTACATGTCCTACCTGCGCCGCAAGGTGGACACCGGCGACCAGAAGCTCCTCCACACGGTCCGTGGCGTCGGCTACGTTCTGCGAACCCCGCGAGGCCCCAACTGATGCCACACCGCCGGCTGGCCGACCGGTACCCACTCCGCATCACCATCGTCGTCGTTCTGCTGACGCTGGTGACCGCGGCGCTGCTCGCTTCCGGCCTGGTGGCAACGACGATCATGCGCGGGTACCTCACGGACCGCGTGGACAGTCAGTTGAGCGACGCGGCCAAGATGATCTCTGCCCAGAAGGGGTTCGGGCCGAACGGTCCGCCGCCGCCGAACCAGCGCGGGCCGAGGCTGCCCAGCGTGTTCATCCTGCAGGCCTTCGAGGCGGACGGCACCAAGTCGGTCGACGGGCGGTTCCGGGAGCCTTTGCGGCCCACCGAGGCCGAGCCCCAACTCCCGACGATGACGCTGGCACAGGTGGTTGCCCGGGGCGACAAACCGTTCAACACGGGAGCCGTCTCGGGTAGCGGCACATTCCGGGTGATCGCCACGCCGCTGCAGAACCAGGACGGCTACATCATGGTCGCGCAGAATCTCGGCGACATGGACCAGACGATCCAGCGACTCGTCGGAGTACAGATCGCGGCCGGGATCATCCTGCTGGTGCTGCTCGCGGGCGTCGGCACCTGGGTCGTCCGCCGGAGTCTTCGAGGGCTGGAGGACGTGGAGCACACGGCGGTGGCCATCGCCGGTGGTGATCTGAGCCGGCGAGTGCCGCAGCGGGATCCTCGGACCGAGGTCGGGCGATTGTCGCTCGCGCTGAACCAGATGCTCGGGCAGATCGAGACCGCCTTCGCGCAGCGGACCGCTTCGGAGTTCGCGGCGCGCCGGTCGGAGGATGCGGCCCGGCGGTCGGCCGAAGTGGCCCAGCAGTCCGAGGAGGTGGCTCGGCGCTCGGAGGACAACGCGCGCCAGTCAGAGGAGCGGATGCGGCGGTTCATCGCGGACGCCAGCCACGAACTCCGTACTCCGCTGACGTCGATCCGCGGGTTCGCCGAACTGACCCGGCAGCGGGGTGCCGCCGCCGATCCCGCCACGATGAAGCGAATCGAGGACGAGGCGAAGCGGATGGGCCTTCTCGTCGACGACCTGCTGCTACTCGCGCGGCTCGACCAGCAACGGCCCTTGCAGCACCAGCCGGTGGATCTGCTGACGCTCGCGGGCGACTCCGTCCACGACGTACAGGCCGTTCAGCCGGGGCGTCCGGTGAAGCTGCAGATCCTTCCCGACTCAGGTGCGCCCGTGGTCGAGGGCGACGAGGCGCGGCTGCGGCAGGTGCTGGGGAATCTGGTGAGCAACGCCCTGCATTACACGCCGCACGACGCTCCGATCACCATCTCGGTCGGAACCCGTGACGGCGAGGCGATCCTCGAGGTCGCTGATACCGGGCCGGGGCTGAGTGCGGAACAGAAGGCGCGGGTGTTCGAGCGTTTCTACCGAGCCGACTCCGCCCGTACTCGCGCCACCGGTGGCTCCGGCCTCGGCCTGTCGATCGTGGCCGCGCTGGTCGCCGCCCACAGCGGCAATGTCACCGCCAGCGACACGCCCGGGGGCGGTGCCACCTTCACCGTGCACCTGCCCCTCACTCCCCTGGGCTGACGCCTCCCAGCCCGACGATCACCTGTACTGCGGGCCGCAGTACAGGTGGTCAGAGGGCGGGGAAGGCGCGGTTGGCGGACTCGCCGTGTTCGAGCACCTGGGCGGCGGGGCCGAGGACCTTGCCGTCCGGGTGGGCGGCCAGTTCGAAGTCCTTGTTGTCGTAGTCGTAGAGGCTGAGCACGTGCCGCATGGCCTCGAGCCGGGCGCGCTTCTTGTCGTTGCTCTTCACCACGGTCCAGGGCGCGTGCGGCGTGTCCGTGTAGTGGAACATCGCCTCCTTGGCCTCGGTATAGTCCTTCCACTTGTCCAGCGACGCGAGGTCGGTCGGCGACAGCTTCCACTGCCGGACCGGGTCGATCTGCCGGATCATGAAGCGCGTCTGCTGCTCCCGCCTGCGACACCGAGAACCACAGCTTGACCAGCTTGATCCCGGAGCGCACCAGCATCCGCTCGAACTCCGGCGCCTGCCGCATGAACTCGTCGTACTGCTCGTCGCTGCAGAAACCCATCACCCGCTCGACGCAGGCGCGGTTGTACCAGGACCGGTCGAACAGCACCATCTCGCCGGCGGCCGGCAGGTGCTCGACATACCGCTGGAAGTACCACTGGGTCTGCTCGCGCTCGGTCGGCTTCTCCAGCGCGACGATCCGGGCACCACGCGGGTTCAGGTGCTCCATGAACCGCTTGATGGTGCCGCCCTTGCCGGCCGCGTCGCGTCCCTCGAAGACGATCACGAGCTTCTGCTTCGAGCGTTTCACCCAGTACTGCAACTTGAGCAGCTCGATCTGGAGCAGCCGCTTGTCGCGGTCGTAGATCTCGCGCGCGAGGCGTTCGCCGTACGGGTAACCCTCGCGCCAGGTGTCGACCGGCGTACCGTCGGCGCGCAGCAGCACCGGGTCGTCGTCCTCCTCGTCCAGCACGCGGAAGCCGAGCTCGTGAACCAGATCAGGGGTGGTCATAACGCCCAAGAATCACCTCACCAGGCTGGTCCGCGGTGAACGAGGTGCGACTCACGGATGAACATCGACCCCGTGCTACGACGGCACGCGTCGGACCTTGACGGTGGCGTCAGGCCGGGTGCTGGGTTGGCCGTCCGGTGACGCGTGTTCGCGGGGGTGGGTCTGGTTCAGCAGGATCTCCCACTCGCCGTCGGGGAGCTTGAGGTCGGCGATCACCTCCTCGGGAGTCGGGAAGTGGATCTCGGGGTGATGGTTGTGCTCCCAGGAGGGGAAGCTCAGGTGGCCCTCGATCAGCAGGATGCCGCCCGGGGCGACCGCGTCGGCTGCCTTGCGGAGGATCTCCTCGCGCGGCATGTCGCCGAGCGAGTGCAGGAACTGGGCCGAGACGAGGTCGTAGCTTCCCTCGGGGAAGGTCTTGCTGAGGTCGCAGTGCTGCCAGTCGATCCTCCCGGCCACAGCGTCGCCGGACGCGGCGGCGTGGTCGGCTGCTCGGGCCAGGGCGACGGTGGAGATGTCGACGGCGGTCACCTGCCAGCCCTGCTCGGCCAGCCAGATCGCGTCCGCGCCCTCCCCACAGCCGAGATCCAGGGCGCGGCCCGGCGTGAGATCGGCGGTCTCCTGCACCAGTACTACGTTCGGCCGGCCACTCCAGATCTGGGCGCTCTCGGAGTAGCGGTTGTTCCAGGACTCTTCCTCGGACAGCTCATCGGTCGTCATGATCCGATCGTGCGTCACCACGATGCGCGATGGCAAACCTTGTTGCCACCTTGGCAACAGCTCAGTGAGACGTCACCGGGTCTCCGCGAGCAACTGTTCGAGTTCGGCGCGATCGCCGGGTCGGCCGGGGACGTCGGGGTTCAGGAGTCGCTGCAGGAGTTCGCCGACCCGCGGGGTGGCGAGCCCGTACGGGATGGCGAGGCTGAGTTGGTCGATCGTTGCTCCGGGCAACGGGGGTCGGGATGGCTCGACCGCCGAACGGTCCAGCAGGGATCGCAAGTCGTCGACTGCTCGCTTCGACTCGGCGATCAGGCAAGCGTGCTCCTGCTCGGTCGGCGCACCGGCTCGTGGGGCGCCGATCAGGTCGAACCACAGCAGACCCCAGCAGGCGAGCGAGATGTTGGCCAGCCACTCCTCGACGGCCGGCGCCGCGTCCAGCCCGATCCGCAGCAGGTAGCCGAAGGCTGTGGCCAGCGCGCCGCCGTGGAGGCTCGGCCCGGCATGCACCAACTGGTACGCGAACTGCAGCGGCGACGCCTGCTCGAACCACCGCTCAACCGTGTCGGCCTGATCGACCAGCCGCAGTTGAGCCGCCGCTTGGAGGAACGCGACGAGATCCTCGGTCGAGAGATTCGCCCACCACTCCCCCGGGTCGAGCAGCCAGGACGACGGATCCGCCCACCGACCGCACGCGAACAACCCGCGCACACCGAGCGGCGTCAACCGCACCAGCATGCCGTCGACGACCAGCGCGCCGAGCCGCTCGAGGCTGTCGAAGCCTTGCGGACTCGCGGCGGCCACCTGGCCATCGCGGAAGGCGACGAGCAGTATCGGCACGAGCTCAGGCGAGTCGCCAAGTAGAGCGTGGAAGACCTCGATCCACGGCTCCACCCGCTGCGGCGTGACGAGGTCATCCTCCGGCGACCAGGCCAGCATGGTCGGCCCGTACCGCGGTGTGCCCGGGCTGGGGTCGATCAGCCCGGCCAGCACCGCAGTACGCCAGTGTTCGTGATCGGTTCGTGGGGAAGCGCTCTCTACGATCCCGGTCGCGAACTCCACCAGGTCGAGCATCAGCGGAGCGCTCTCGGCGGCGGCACGCAACGCCGACGGCATGACCGTTGCCGGCCTCGGTGAACCGGGCAGAGGCTCGATCTGCGACTCACATCCCACCGCAGCAACCTACACACAGCCCACCGAAGCGCCTACCGCTGGAGACTCCGTCTGCGCTCACTGAGGCCGGACGTTGTGGTTGCCGGCGAACAGATTGGCCGGGTCGTACTGACGCTTGACCGCCGCGAGCCGCTGGTAGGTCTCAGCCGGATAGACGGCCGCGACATCCTCTGCGGTGTCAGCAGTGAGGAAGTTCGCGTAGGCGCCGTTGACGTGAGGTGCGAGGCTCCCCCAGATCGCGTCCAGAACCGGCTGAGCTGCGTCGATGGCCGGCTTCGGACCAATGATGCTGGTCACGAACATCAACTCCGCTTGGCGATGCACGTAGGCGGTCGCGTCGTCGGGGACTCGAGACACCGCACCGCCGACGCTACGGACGGCGATGATCGGCGGCCGTTCCGATGCCCCGACCTCAGCAAGGATCCGAAGGACCTCGGGCACCGAATCCTTGTCCACAAAGGCGCTGCGGGTCACGAGCTGGATGCCTGGCGGTGGCGTCATGCCGTCGACGAGCGTGTCCGCGTACGGCTTCAGCGCGACATCGTCTTCGAGTACCGTGCCGAGCCGGCGGATCGGGTCGATCGCCTTCGCGGCGAGCTCCAGGTCATCGCCGTCATAGGTGACGTGGATCTCGATCGGCGCCTCGCGTCCGCCGGCGAACGGATTGGCGAAATCCGCGATGGAGGTGAGCTCTTCGGGCGCGGTGCGGAGGTAGTCCGCCCACCCCTGGAGCACGGTTGCCAGCTCCGCTGCCGGGAAGGTGACCTTGCCGTAGAAGACGTCGGTCGTCGGGTGCGCCGCGAAGTCGAAGGCGGTCACGATGCCGAAGTTGCCGCCGCCACCACGAATCGCCCAGAACAGCTCCGGGTTCTCCTCCTCGGTCGCATGCACGACCTCTCCGTTGGCAGTGACCACCTCCACGGCGACCACGTTGTCCAAGGCGAGACCGTACTTCCTGACTTTCCAGCCGATACCACCGGTCAACGTCAGCCCACCTACACCGACGCTCTTGGTGTCGCCCGAGGAGATCGCCAGGTTGTGCGGAGCCAAGGCGGTCGCGACCTGACCCCAGGTGGCGCCGCCGCCGATCCGCACGAGGTGCCGTTCCTTGTCGACGACCTCCACAGTCGCGAGCTTGCTCAAGTCGATCACGACGCCGCCGTCGTTGGTGCCGAAGCCCGGGAAGCCATGGCCGCCGCCTCGCACGGACAGCAAGAGCCCCGCGTCGGCGGCGAATCTGACACCTGCCTGCACGTCCCCGACGCTCCTGGGACGCAGAACGTAGGCCGGGCTACCCGAAGCCAGGACCGACCGACTGGCCGATTCGTACTCCGCTCCGCCCGGTTCGATGATGTCCCCGCCGAAGTCGGGGCGAAGAGTTTCAAGCGCTGAGCTCATGACTTCCTTCCACACAGGACAAATCCGGATGCGTACACAGGTCTGACGAGACAGACCGGCCAAATGTGACCTGGGAGGGCATCGTCTGCCGTCAGTGCGCGGCGATGACGGCGTCGTCCTCGCTGGACGGATCGGCAGGCGCCTCGGGCTTGCGGTCGCGAAGAAGGACGAAGGCCAGTACTGCGGAGCCGAGAACGGCGACCGCGGCGACGACGAAGCTGCTTGACATGGCCTCGGCAAAGGCGACTCGGGCGGTGTGCGCGAGCCCGGTGTCTCCCGTGCTGGTCGCGATGGCCAGCGCCTCGCCGATGGACCGGCGGGCCTCGGCGGGCGCACCCTCCGGCATCTCGGCCGTGAAGTTGTCGGCCAGGATGCTGCCGAGGATCGCTACCCCCAGCGCCGCGCCGGACTGCTGGAGCGTGTCGTTGAGAGCGGAGCCGACACCGGCATGCTCATGCGGGACGGCACCCATCAGCGCCGCCGTGGCAGCGGGCTGCGCCAGGCCCCCACCCACGCCGAAGAGCACCAGGGCGATGGTCACCATGCCGAAGCCGTCGTCGGCACCGAGTGTCGACAAGAACAGGAAGCCGGCAGCGAGTACTACCAGGCCCGCGGCGGTCATCGGCCGGTTGCCGATCTTCTGACCGAGCGTCGCACCCACCCCGTTGACCAGGATCACCGCGAGAGCCATCGGCGCCAGCGCGAGACCGGCCTTGGTCGGGGTGTAGCCGAGCACGAACTGCAGGTACTGCGTGAGCGCCAGAACCAAGCCACCGTTGCCGATCTGGACCAGGACCAGCGACAGACTGCCGCCGGAGAAGTTGCGATCGCGGAACAGGTTGAGCGGAACCATCGGCACCGGAGTGTGCAGCTCCCAGGCAACGAACCCGGCGAGTCCGACCACGGCCAGTACGAGCGCCGGCCAGGCGATGCCTCGGTTCGGGACCTCGATGATCACCCAGACCAGCGAGACCAGGCCCACCATCGAGAGGATCGCACCGAGCGGGTCGGGCTTGCGCCACGGACCTTTCGATTCCGGCATCCAGATCATCGCCGCGGCGATCGCGAGCGCCGCCACCGGCGCGTTGATCAGGAAGACCGAGCCCCACCAGAAGTGCGCGATCAGCGCGCCGCCCAGGATCGGGCCACCGATCAGCCCGACCATCAGCACCGAGCTCCAGATCGACAGCGCCTTCCGGCGCTCTTCCTCGGCGAAGACGGTGATCAGGATCGACAGCGTGCTCGGCATCACGACCGCCCCGCCGATGCCCATCAGCACCCGGCCGGCGATCAGCGTCTCCGGGCTGTTGGCGAAGGTGGCGAGCAAAGACGCGGCGCCGAAGATCACCAGGCCGACGATCATCACCCGCTTGCGGCCGTACCGGTCGGACAGGCTGCCCGCGGTCAGCAGCAGTCCGGCGAAGACCAGGATGTAACTCGCGATGATCCACTGGATGTCCTGGGCGGTGGCGCCCAGGTCCTCGGTCAGCGACGGGATCGCGACGGTGAGCACACCGTTGTCGAGCACCAGGACGAGCGTGCTCAGGCAGAGCACGATCAGGATGAGCCAGCGACGCGGATGACGGTCAGTCATCTCGCACCTCCTCGGAGTTTATTGAACGGTGTGCAGTTGCCTTGAACAGTGTGCATCGCAATTGAACAGCGGTCAACTCCTGCACAGTGTTCATGAAATGCGCTAGCGTGACGGCACAGCAGGTGGAATCCGAAGGAGGCGGCATGGCAGCCGAGGAGTACGCGTCGGTCTGGACCCGGCCGAAGCGCAAGCGCCGGGAGCAGCCCGCGCTGAGCCAGGAGCAGATCGTCGCGGAGGCGATCAAGCTGCTCGACGCGGAGGGCCTCGAGGCGCTGAGCATGCGCAAGCTGGGCGCCGCACTCGGTGCGGTTGCCACCGCGGTGTACTGGCACGTCGCCAACAAGGAGGAGCTGATCGAGCTCGTCGTCGACCAGGTCTACGGCGAGATCGAGGTACCGGAGGTGACCAGCCCGGACGAGTGGCGCGCCGCGGCCGAGGCGTGTGCCGAGAGCTTCCGCGGCGTGATCCTTCAGCATCCCTGGATGGGATCGACCCTCGCCGAAGTCGGCCTGACCTATCTCGGCCCGAACATGATGCGCGTCTCGGATCGCATGCTCGCCCTGTATGAGGGCGGTGGCTTCAGCCTGCTGGAGGCGAACCAGGCCGCGACGACCGTCGCCTCCTACGTCCTGGGTGTCGCATCCACTGAGGCAGCCACGCTGACCAAGCTGGCTCGCAGCGGCCTGACAGCCGAGGACTGGATGACGAAGGTCTGGCCCGCCGCCGAGCAGGCCGCGCAGGACTACCCCAGGATGAAGGAGCTCTACGCGGCCCACCGCGGCCACGACATCGTGGGAGGCAGCGAGGACGACTTCAAGTACGGCCTGGCCCGCGTCCTCGATGGTCTCGAGTCTCGCCGCGAGCGCTAGCGCAGCAGGATCGTGCGCTCCACGAGCGTCCACGTCGTGGTCGTGAGCAGGTAGAGGCCCGCTGCCAGCGGGATGAAGGCGGCTGTTGCGAGAGTGCCGAACGGCAGCAGCCGGGCGATCCGGCGAGACATCGGCGAGGCTGTCTCATCCAGCTGACGCAACTGCCGGCGCGACGAGAAGTAGGCGACGACCGCCAGCAGCACCGCGAGCCCCAGATAGGCCGGGGTCGATGCGAACAGGGGCCAATGGATCCCTAGCGGCGCGCCGAAGATCGTCCCGGCCAGCAACTGGTTCGACTGACCCGCCACGATCGCGGTGGTGAACAGCGTGTACATCACCCAGAAGAACGGCAGCTGGGCCAGCATCGGCAGGCATCCCGCGAGCAGGGTCGTGCCGGATTCCGACTGCAGCTTGGCGATCTCCCGCTGGATCCGTTCGGGGTCCTTGCCGTGCCGCTCGTTGATCTTGCGGATCTCGGGCAGCAACACCGCCCGGGACCGCTCTCCCCTGACCGCGGCAAGGCTCAGTGGGAGAAGGAGGAGACGGACGGCCACCGTACAGAGCACGATCGCCACAGCGGCGGCGTACGGGCCGGTGAGGGGTTCGATCGCCGAGGCGATCCCGTTGACGAGGTGGTAGGCGCCACTGATCGGCGCGTCGAGGAAGGAAGGCATGACAGAACTCCACGAGTGAGAAGGGATGGGTAGCGCGAGAGGGGCTGCCGAAGAGACGGCAGCCGGCTACCTTCCCGGTGCTCGTGGACGCGGCCTGCCGGCGGCGTCGGGATCGCGGAGGGAGAGATACGCGGTACGGCGGGAGTTGGCACGGGTGGCGCTGGCGCGCGCGGGCAGCGGCGACGAGAGCGGACGCTGCGCCGCCGTACGGGAGACCTGGAGTACTGCGAACAGAACGGCCGCCGCCGTGAGAACGGCGACGGCCAGCAGACCGGAGTCGGGCCCGAGGGCAGGGATCGCCAGCGTCCAGACGCCGGCGAGTGCCCTGCCCATCAAGACCCGATCAGTCCAGGTAGTCCCGCAGCACCTGCGAGCGGGACGGGTGCCGCAGCTTGGACATCGTCTTCGACTCGATCTGGCGGATCCGCTCGCGGGTCACGCCGTAGACCTTGCCGATCTCGTCCAGCGTCTTCGGTTGGCCGTCGGTCAGGCCGAAGCGCATCGAGACCACGCCGGCCTCCCGCTCGGACAGCGTGTCAAGTACTGCGTGCAACTGCTCCTGCAGCAGGGTGAACGAGACGGCCTCGGCTGGCACGATCGCCTCGGAGTCCTCGATCAGGTCGCCGAACTCAGAGTCGCCGTCCTCACCCAGCGGAGTGTGCAGGGAGATCGGCTCGCGACCGTACTTCTGCACCTCGATGACCTTCTCCGGGGTCATGTCGAGCTCCTTGGCGAGCTCTTCCGGAGTGGGTTCGCGGCCGAGGTCCTGCAGCATCTGGCGCTGGACGCGGGCCAGTTTGTTGATGACCTCGACCATGTGCACCGGGATCCGGATAGTGCGGGCCTGGTCGGCCATCGCGCGGGTGATCGCCTGCCGGATCCACCAGGTCGCGTAGGTGGAGAACTTGTAGCCCTTGGTGTAGTCGAACTTCTCGACCGCACGGATCAGACCGAGGTTGCCCTCCTGGATCAGGTCCAGGAACAGCATGCCGCGGCCGGTGTAGCGCTTGGCCAGCGAGACGACGAGTCGCAGGTTGGCCTCGAGGAGGTGGTTCTTGGCCCGGCGGCCGTCCTCCGAGATCCACTCGTACTCGTCCTTGACCTTGTCCTTCAGCTTGGTCGCCTCGTCGCCGATCTGCTCCTCGGCGAACAGGCCGGCCTCGATCCGCTTGGCGAGCTCGACCTCCTGCTCGGCGTTCAGCAGCGGGACCTTGCCGATCTGCTTCAGGTAGTCCTTCACCGGGTCGGCGGTGGCACCGGCGACCATCACCTGCTGCTCGGGCTCGTCGGTCTCGTCGGCCTCGGAGACGATGAAGCCCTGGTCCTCGGTGAGCTCCTTCTCCAGCGGCTTCACCGCGTCCGGCGAGAAGTCCGCCTCGTCGACTTCGTCCAGAGCGCGCGGCTTACCGGTCTTCGGGTCGATGGACAGACCCGCCTCGGACACGGCCTTCTTCGCCGGCGTCTTCTTCGCGGCGACCTTCTTCGCGGGGATACCGTCCTCCTTGGTGGACCTAGCGGCAGCCTTCTTGGCCGCAGTCGGGACAGCCTTCTTCACGGGTGCCTTCTTGGCGGCAGGGTCGGACACTCTGGCGCTGGTCCTCGGGGCCGTACTGCGGGCGGTGGCGGCCACGGCCCGGACGGACTCGGCGGGAAGGTTCTCGGACGAGCTGGACGACACGAATTACCTCTCGTCTGACGATTCAGTCTGCAGGGTTCTGTACAGCGGTACTGCGGTGCGTTGGTGCTGAGGTGCTGCGTTCTTGCCTGGATTGTGCTTCGATGTCTGCGGCTGCTCGCTGGTCAGGCGGCGGCAACACTACATTGTAATCCGCGGCCCAAGGCCGATCGGCGCGCGACCCCCGGAACGGCGTGCCACCACCGGTACCAGACCGTTGTCGGGACTGGTACCGGCGCCGCCACGATCAAATCTTCAACTGTTCCTGGTCTGCCGCAACGGCCGGGCGACCACCCGTTTCTCGACCTGTTGCTCCTGTTTGAACTGCCTCACCTTCACCAGCGACGCCACGTCGATCACGTCGGCCACCGACTTGTACGCGCCGTCCTCCCCGTACGGCTCGGACGCCTCACGCCAGCCACGCGGCCTGACCTTGAGCTGCTTGCCGAGCAGTGCGACGAAGATCTTCGCCTTCTGCGCACCGAACCCGGGCAGTGCGGACAGCCTGGCCAGCAGGTCGTCCCCAGACTTCACATCGGCCCAGACCGCCGAGGCGTTACCGCCGTACTCCTCGTCCAGGTGCTTGGCCAGGGTCTGGATCCGCGCGGCCATCGCGGTCGGGAAGCGGTGGATCGCCGGCGGGCCGGCCACCACCTCGACGAAACCGTCCGGATCGTAGGTGGCGACCGTGGACGGGTCGAAGGGGCCTTCCATCCGTTGCGCGATCGCAACCGGACCGGCGAAGGCGCGTTCCATCGGGATCTGCTGATCGAGAAGCATGCCGATCAGCAGTGCGAACGGGTCCCTGCTCAGCATCTCGTCGGCGTCGGGCTGCTGTGCGAGGCACAGCTTCTTGCTGCGTGTCGAAGTCACCTCAGTCCTCCCCTTCCTCGGCCTTCACGGCCAGCACCGGACACGGAGCGTCGAGCAGCACCCGCTGGGCATTGCTGCCGAGGATGAGCTTGCCGACCGGGGACCTGCGCCGCAGGCCGATCACGATGAACTCCGCGTGCACCTGCTCGGCGACGGCCACCAGGTCCTCCGCCGGATCGAGTCCACGCACCAGCTGCCGCACCTCGTAGGGCACACCGGTCGAGTCGAGCTGCTCCCGTACCTCCGTCAATGCGGCATCACTCGCCGCTGCCTCGTCGCTGTCGAAGCTGCGTCCGCCCCGGTGCGAGTTCACCACCACCAGCTTGGCGTCGCGAAGCGTCGCCTCTTCTGCCGCCCGCCTGAGCGCCGCGCGCCCTTCGGCCTTCGGCACATAACCCACGACGATGGTCGTCATCGACTTGCCTCACCTCCGGGTGTCACTGTCGACCCGTTCCGAACGATACTGCCCTGAACCCGCTCCGGCATCTGTGGAAAAGCACGACCTGTGTCGCGACCGTGACCCTCCGGCAGTTGTGCCCGCAACACAGCCGGGCCGGGGCGGCCGGACCGACCGGTCAGGGGCACTTCGGTTCACGACTCAATACCCGCGCAGACACCTTCTAACCTTCGCGAGCTCACACCCTTGCAGGGTGGCCGCCGACGCGCCACCGGACGCGCCCGAAGCCGGTACGCCGAGGTTCCAACCAGCGCAGGGATCGCCGGATGTTGCTCTAGGCAAGGGAAAGTGTTCCGCCCGGCTGACCCCGGTTCCGGCGTTGTCCTACGTTGTCTGCGGAAAGCCCGGGCGGACGGCCAGAGGTCCGCCGGCGCGGTACTTACTCGGTTAATCGATGGGCCACTCGTGCACCGGGGTGTTCTCGTGCATGTGTTCGCAGTACCGCCGCACCATCCCGCGCAGCGCGTCCCGGCGGCTGTGGGATCCCTTGGTGTACAGCCGGTGGAACTCGTCGGCCTGCCAGGAGGCGCCGTTGCGGTGGGTCAGACAGCGCTGCTCGATGATGCCCAACAGCCGGTCCCGTACGGCCGCGTCGACACCCCATTCGTCGAGTCCCCGCGATGCCATCGGCAACAGCCGCCGCAGTACCAGCTCGGTCGCTCGGGCCGTACCGAGGCCAGGCCAGAACACCTCGGCGTCGATCCCCTGCCGGGCCGCCTCGTGGAAGTTCTCCTCCGCCGCGCTGAACGACATCTGCGACCAGATCGGGCGCTCGTCGTCGGCGAGGGCGCGCACCAGGCCGAAGTAGAAGGCGCCGTTGGCCATCGTGTCGACGACGGTCGGGCCGGCCGGCAGCACCCGGTTCTCCACCCGCAGATGCGGCTTCTCCCGGACAACGTCGTACACGGGCCGGTTCCAGCGATAGATCGTCCCGTTGTGCAGCCGCAGTTCCGAAAGTGCTGGGGTGTCGCCACGATCCAGTACCGCGATCGGATCCTCGTCGGAGGTGACCGGGAGCAGCGCCGGGTAGTAGCGCGAATTCTCCTCGAACAGGTCGAAGATCGAGGTGATCCAGCGTTCACCGAACCACACCCGCGGCCGGACGCCCTGCGTCTTCAGCTCGTGCGTACGGGTGTCCGCGGCTTGCTCGAACAACGCGATCCGGGTCTCCCGGTTCAGCTCCTTGCCGAACAGGAACGGCGAGTTCGCCCCGATCGCGAGCTGCACCCCGGAGATCGCCTGCGCCGCGTTCCAGTAGCGCGGGAACGCCTCCGGGGTCACCTGCAGGTGGAACTGCGTCGACGTACAGGCGGCTTCGGGCACGATGCTGTCGGCAGTGACCTGCAGCCGCTCGATCCCGTCGATGGCGATCTGCACGTCCTCGCCGCGGGCCTGGAAGATCTGGTCGTTGAGCAACGCGTACCGCGGGTTGGTGCTCAGCGCCTCGCGGTGGATGTGCTCGGTCAGCAGCGTCGGCAGGATCCCGACCACCACCATCGACGAGCCGGTCCGCGACGCCTTCTCCTCGGCCGCGTTCAGGCTGTCGCGGATCGAGGCCTCCATCGTGTCCAGCCCGGTGCCGTCGATCTGGCCGGGCGGCACGTTGATCTCGATGTTGAACTGGCCCAGCTCGGTCTGGAACGCGTCGTCCTCGATCGCGCTCAGCACCTCGGAGTTCTTGAACGCCGGGTCGTGGTTCTCGTCGACCAGGTTCAGCTCGATCTCGATCCCGGTCATCGGCCGCTCCGCGTCGAAGCGCGCCTCGCGCAGCATCCGCGCGAACGCGTCCAGATTGCGGTGCACCTGGTTGCGGAAAGCGGTCCGATCCGCCCGGGTGAACTCGACCCGGTCGACTTCCTCGCCCATTGCGCCTCCCCTGTCGCCTGCCTGTGGTGCGCTACCTGCCGGTACCTGGCCTCAGTGTGCCTGAACCATGCCCTTCGTGTGACCTAGGTCGCGTCGCGGGCCTACCTGCTGGTACGCCGGTGAGCTGCGCGCAGGTCATCCGGCGGGCCGACCAGGTCAGCCGACGGGGTCGACCAGGTCAGCCGACGGGATAGACGATGAAGTGGTCGCGCTCGATCCGCGCCGGGGTGTCACCGGCCTCGGCCATCACCTCGGCGAGTTCCGTCAGCACCGCGGGATCCAGCTGCAGCTCGTGCTCACCGGGATGCCGGTCGGCTCCCATCTCGTAGTCGACGCCCGGCTGGCCGGTCATCTCGATGTGGGTGCCGAGCACCAGCTCGACGGGATTGCCGTCGGCAACGAACCCGGCCAGCCGCGCCACGCTCGCCCGGAACGCGGGCCAGTCGAAGACGTAGAGCCGGCCCGGGTACAGCGAGTCCCCCGTCAGCAGCAACCGCGTCGCCCGGTCGTAGAAGGCCAGATGCGACGGGTGATGACCGGGCAGCGGGATCACGTCGAGGACCCGGTCGCCGAGGTCGAACTGCACGATCTGCTCCGGCCAGGAGGTGATCCCGAAGAACTCGGCGACGTCTTCGGCGGTCCGCCCGACGACGGAGTCGAACTGGTCGTCGCCGCCGACGTGGTCGCCGTGACCGTGCGTGTGCGCGACCACGAGTTCGACGCCGCGGCCTGCCAGCAACTCGTCGACCACCGAGCGCAGGTCGGTATGACCCGTGCCGGTGTCGAGCAGGAGTGCGCGTTCGGAGCCGAGCAGCAGGTAGATGAACGGGCCCTCGAAATTCGTGCGCAGGGCTTGGCGGATGATCGCCGTCCGGTCGTCGTACCAGTGCACCTGATGGTCGGGCGTGGTCGACGTGGTGCCGTCGTCCCAGTGCGCCGGGAAGCTGGTCATGGCATGAATCCTGCCAGGCCGCGCGGATTTGTCGGTGCGGCCGGGGAGACTGTGACAGT
The DNA here is from genome assembly GCF_042657745.1 of Kribbella qitaiheensis. GTDB lineage: Bacteria > Actinomycetota > Actinomycetes > Propionibacteriales > Kribbellaceae > Kribbella > Kribbella qitaiheensis. The sequence goes on from NZ_JBHSKE010000062.1 coordinate 102,034, forward strand.
GCGTACCGATCCATCCATCCTGCACGTCGACCTGGACGCGTTCTTCGCGGCGGTCGAGCAGCGGGACAAGCCCTCCCTGCGCGGCAAGCCAGTCGTCGTGGGTGGGATCGGCCTGCGCGGCGTCGTGTCGACCGCGTCGTACGAGGCCCGCAAGTATGGCGTGCGCTCGGCGATGTCCACGGCCGAGGCACGCTCGCGCTGCCCGCACGCGGCGTACCTGGGGACGCGGTTCGAGGTCTACCGAGAGACGAGTCAGGCCGTGATGGCGCAGATGCGTGCGCTGTCCCCGCTGGTCGAGCCGCTGTCGCTGGACGAGGCGTTCGTCGATCTGGCCGCCGCCGGGCTGAGCAACCTGACGGTCGAGGACGTGCAGGCGATCTCGGAGGACCTCAAGGCGGCGATCAAGGAGGCCAGCGGCGGCCTCACCGCTTCGGTCGGAGCGGGCACCTCAAAGCTGATCGCGAAGATCGCCAGCGACCTCGACAAACCAGACGGCGTCGTCGTGGTGCCGGCGGGGACCGAGGCGGAGTTCCTCGCGCCGATGCAGGTGACGGTGATCCCGGGCGTCGGTCCGGCGACGGCACAACGGCTCAGCATGGCCGGCGTGCGAACCGTCGGGGACCTGCAGCAGCTCGACGAGGACGAGCTGATCCGGCAGGTGGGGTCGGCCCACGGGTCGAGCCTGCACCGGCTGGCGACGGCCTCGGACGACCGCCCGGTGGTGAGCGATCGGGAGACCAAGTCGATCAGCATCGAGGACACCTTCGAGACCGACATCATCGATCGGTCCTTGCTGGCGGCAATCGGCGACCGGATGGCGCACCGCGTTTCCGAACGCCTGCAGAAGGCCCAGCTGTCCGGCCGGACGGTCACCGTGAAGACCCGGATGCACGACTTCACCACGCACACCCGGTCGTCGACGCTGGCCGGTCCGACCGACGACCCCAGGGTGATCGCTCGCGTTGCCCGGCGGCTGCTCGAGGACAGCGACATCTCGGGCGGGATCCGGCTGCTAGGCGTGGGAGTCTCCTCGCTGGCCGACTGGATCCAGGACGACCTCTTCACCGAGAGCGAGCACGCGGAGGCTCCGCTCGAGCTCGTCGACCTGCCGGAGCGCCCGCGGGAGCGGCAGGTCGGTTACTACCCGGGCCAGGACGTCGCCCATCCGGAGTACGGGCAGGGCTGGGTCTGGGGGTCGGGGCGCGGACGGGTCACGGTGCGGTTCGAGACGGCCTCGACGCCGGCCGGGCCGGTGCGCACCTTCGCGATCGACGACCCCGCCCTGACCAAGGTGGTGACGACGAAACCACCACCGGACGAAGTCGGGGGCGACAAAGACGCGGCGAACGGCCAGGATGGGCCAGATGAATGAGGTCCGCGGTGGGGTGTACCCGTTCTGTCGCTCCTGCACCGCGTCGTCCGTGGCCTGGCGGGCTCCCGACCCGAACCGGATGAAGGGACTCGGCACGCAGTTCTACGGCCACCGCGACGTCTGCCCGAGCTGCAGTTCCTCGGTGCGGACGTTGTACGTCACCTTTGTCTTTGTGCCGATCTCGCGAGTCGGCCGTTATCGCATCATCCGGACCGGCGGCCACAGCTACGTCGGCCGAAAGCTGCTGGAGCACGCAGTGCCGGTCACCGTGTCGCTGGAGCAGCCGCCGTCGGAGTTCGAGAACCACCCCGAACTGGCCGACGCGACGTACAAGGAAGCGGAAGCACGCTGGGCGGCGGACGACCCCGCTGGGGCGCTCCCGCTGTATGAGACTTCGCTGGCCGCCTGTGAGAAGGCGCTGAAGGCAGACGATCCGGCGACGTTGCAGGTCCGGCTCCGGGTGGCGCAGGCGCTGCTGGCGACCGGCGACTACGGCGCGGCGATCGGTTGGTTCGGGTTGATCACCCCGCAGTTGGTCCGGGTGTTCGGTGCGGGCCACGACCTGACCCGGATCGCGATCGAGGGCATCACCAGCGCGCAGTCGATCGTCGGCGGGCCGCGGGCCGAGATCAAGCTGCTGACGGCCCGGCTCGCCAAGCTCGAGCCGTCCCTCGGCCGGACCAATCCTTCTGTACTGCGGACGCGGGGCGCGCTCGGCCGGGCGACGATGTTCGCGGGACAGCTCATACCGTCGATCCAGCTCCTCGAGACGACACTTGCCGACAGCATCGACGCCTTCGGCGCCGATCAGTCGGACACCAATGTGGCGCGGGGCGCACTGAAGGAAGCGTGCGAGCTGGCGGACTCCAAGAGCAGGAAGGACCGCGAGGCCGCCGCCGGCGCGCGCCGCCGCTGGCTCTGAGATCAGCCGCGGAGGCGGACGGACAGGCAGGTGACGCAGCCTTCGAGCTTCTCGAACTCGCTGATGTCGACGACGACCGGCGTGTAGCCGAGCTCGCGGAACAGCTCCGCCGACTTCGGCGCCGAGGCCGCCATCAGCAACCGCCCCTCCCCCAGCAACACCACGTGAGCGCCGGCTTCCTCCGGCACCGCGAGGAACTTCGGGAACGCGCCCGGGTCGTCCGTGAGCGGCTCGTACCCGATCACCGTCCCGTCCGGCAGCGCGGTCACCGCCGACTTCAGGTGCAGCACCTTGCTCACCGGTACTGCGATCACCTCCGCCCCGAGTGGTTCCAGGAATCCGCGAAGCTGGTCGAGCCCTGCCTGGTTGGTGCGGCCGCCGAGCCCGGCGTACACGGTGCTGCCGACCTTCAGGATGTCGCCGCCGTCGAGCGTGCCCGGCTCGGTGATGTTCGCGATGCGGTAACCCTGTGCGGCGACGGCGCGTTCCGCCCCGGCTGCTTCGGGGCGGCGCTCGTTCGCTCCGGCCCGGGCGATCACGGCCAGGTCGCGAAAGACCACCATCGTGTCCTCGACGAACACCCCGTCGGGGCAGTCGTCCACCGGGGGCACCTCCACACAGATCCAGCCGGCCTCGGCCAGGGCGTCGACATACTGCTGCCATTGCCGCGCGGCGAGCTCCACCTCGACGGGAACGCGCTCAATATGCGTGATCAGGCCTTCGGCCAGGCGAGGGCTCGGGCGGCGGATCAGGGCGCGATCGGTGGTCATCAGCGCAGGTTATCCGGTTTTGGCCGTCCGCCAGCCGGGTACCGGCGGCACAGGCGACCTTTCCCTGGGCGCCGTGGTCGACTTTGAAGGATGAGAAATGCCGAAGATCCTGCAGCACGCCGGCGGTGACGTGGTCGAGGTCATCCTCGCCGACCACCGGTGGTTCGAGGAGGCGCTGCGGGAGCTGCGTGACGAAACGTCCGACCGGCCCGCGGTACTCGCGGATCTGGCCACCGTGCTCATCGCGCACGCCGAGGCCGAGGAGTCCAAGGTCTACCCGGCGCTGCGGAAGAAGAACGCGATCGACGAGGAAGAGGTCGAGCACTCCGAACACGAGCACGACGAGGGCAACGAAGCGCTGCTCGCGCTGCTGGAGGTCGACGACCCGCACAGCGAGGAGTTCAGCGAGAACGAGCACGAGCTCTCGGAAGCGCTCTCCCACCACCTCGACGAAGAAGAGCGAGATGTGCTGAATCCGGCCAGGACCGACGTCGACGAGGACGTCCGCCAGCAGCTCGGTGCGGAGTTCGCGGCGGAGCGGGCCCGATTGATCGACGAGGACTGCGGCCGGATCGAGAACGTCCGCCGCATCGTCAAGGAGGCAAAGGCAAGCAAGAAGTCCTGAGTCCTGCCGGAGTTGTGACCCTGCTTCCTTGAGCACGGGCCAGTCGCCAGAATCGGCGTCAGTGCGGCTGGCCCGTGCCCAAGGCGGCGGGGTCGCCTTCTGTGCGAGGGTCGCCTTCTCTGCCTGGTCCGACCAGAACATAGGGTCTGGTGAGTGAGCCGCCGCCGCTTTCCGTTGCTGGGTTATCCGGCGTACGTGCGCTTCTGGCTGGCGGACGCGGTCTCGATGGTCGGCTCGGCCGTCACCGTCCTCGCGCTGCAGACTGTCGCTGCCCTCACCCTGGGCGCGACCAACACCGAACTCGGTCTGCTCCAGTCGGCCCGATGGTTGCCTTATCTCCTCTTCGGTCTGATCGTCGGCGTCTACGTGGACCGGCGCCGACGGCAACCGTTGCTGATCGGAACGGATTTCGCCCGGGCGTTGGTTCTGGTGCTGATCCCACTCTCTGCCGAGTTCGACCTGCTCAGCCTGCCGTTGCTGCTCGTGATCGTGTTCGTCTTCGGCGCGTTGTCCCTCGTGTACGACGCTGCGCACCAGTCGTTCCCACCGTCGCTGGTGCCGGCGCCGCTGCTGACCTCGGCGTACGCCAGGCTCGAGCAGTCGAGCGCTGTGGCGCAGACAGGTGGGCCGGTGCTCGCCGGTGCTCTGGTCAAGCTGCTCGGCGGACCGCTCGCGATCCTGATCGATGCCGCGTCCTATCTCGTCTCGGGGATCCTGCTGGCGACCGTCCGGCCGCTCCACCCTGAAGTTGCCCCGAGCATCGATCAGCCGAGGAATCTGCGCCGGGAGATCCGCGACGGCCTGGCCTGGGTCTACCGCAACAGCACGCTCGGACCACTGGCGCTGACCAGCCACCTGTGGTTCTTCTTCCAGGGCGCCTTCACCGCGGTCTACGTGAACTATGTGCTGAAGACCCTGGACATGAGCGCCTTCCTCTTCGGCGTCACCTATGCCTTGAGCGGGATCGGCTCGGTGGTCGGGGCGACAGCGTCCGGCTGGGTGGGGCGCAGGTTGGGGGTGGGGCCGGCCATCATCGCGGCCGGCTGGCTGACGCCGGCCGCCTATCTACTGATCCCGCTCGCCGGCGGCGACACGACCGGGCTGGTCCTGCTCTGTGCCGGGCAGTTCCTGTTCGGTCTCTCGATCGGCATCGACAGCCCGATCGAGATGGGCTACCGCCAGTCGATCACCCCGTCCGCCCTGCTCGGCCGGATGAACGCGACGATGCGGTCGGTGAACCGTGCCGCGATCGTGATCGGCGCTCCGGTCGGCGGACTCATCGCGGACTTCTTCGGCCCGCACTGGGCGCTGTGGTTCGTCGCCGTCGGTATGGCGGTCAAATCGGTCCTGCTGCAACGCTCCGAGTTCCGCCACGCCCGCCTGCCGGACGAAGCACCACCCGACAACGACCGCGACGGAGTCAAGAACCGACCGTCGGAGGAGTGATCATCACAGGGTGATGGTCAGCCCTTCCTCAGCGGCCAGTACTTCGCCGTCGAACACCGCGCGAGCTTCGGCAACAGAGACAGCGCGATCCGAGCCGGGCCAGAAATGCGTCAGCAGCAATCGTCTCGCACCGGCGGCACCCCGCGCGGCTTCTGTCGCCGTCATCACAAAGCGAGGTGTCGTCGTTGGCGACGCACCTTGCAGGGTCGCGTCAGAGATGTACAGGTCGGCGCCCTCCGCGAGCTTCCCGAGTTCCGACCCCGGACCACAGTCGCCCGTGTAGGCGACCGTGAGCTCCGGAGCACTCAGCCTGACCCCGAGGTTGGTCACGTAGTGCGGCAAGAGAGCGGTCTCCAGCCGGAATGGCCCGATCTGCCGCGCCGATGCCAGATCCCGTACGTCGAACACCGTCGCGGGATCGGGCCGTGGCTCCAGCGCCCGCAGTACGTCGAGAACGCCGGGCGGGCAGTAGAGCGGTATCGGGGCGGCATCCGGTGCGAGGTAGTAGCGGACGCGAGCTAACGCGCTGACATCGACGCAATGGTCCGGGTGCTGGTGCGTAACGATCACCGCGTCGACCTCACCCTCGGGGCAATGAGTCAGCAGTGCCGGCAACGCGGCGTACCCGAGATCGAGCACCACCTTGAAGCCGTCGTACTCGAGCAGGAAACCAGCACACGCTCTCCCGGGCTCGGGCCAAGCGCCACACGAGCCGAGGACAGTCAGCGTTCTGGTGCGCCCCGGCACGGTCACCGGGTGGCGAAGGGTGCGTCGCTGGGGACGATCTCCTTACCGAGCGGGAGCAGCGAGATCGGGATCAGCTTGAAGTTCGCCAGGCCGAGCGGGATGCCGATGATGGTGACGCACAGGGCGATCCCGGTGACCAGGTGGCCTAGCGCCAGCCACCAGCCCGCGACGATCACCCAGATGATGTTGCCGACCACCGAGCCGGCGCCGGCACTGGGCTTGTCCACCATCGTCCGGCCGAACGGCCAGAGCGCGTAGTTCGCGATCCGGAACGATGCGATCCCGAACGGGATGGTGATGATGAGGATGCAGCAGATCAGCCCGGCCAGCACGTACCCGAGGGCCAGCCAGAATCCGGCCAGCACCAGCCAGATCAGGTTCAGAATCGTTCTCATACCTGCCAGCGTGCCACCCGGCGGGTGTGTTGCACCGTCAATCGGGCCACGAGTCCGGGATCATTCCGGGGCAACCAGTGCCCGCCCCTGACCACCTGCACGCTGACGTTGGGGCCCACCGCGCCACATCGGTCTGCAGTGGGGTGGTCACGAACGCGTCGCCGTCCGAGGACACCGCCAGCACCGGAACGTCGGTGTGCCGCGGCTCGGGTCGCAGCAACCTCGGTACGACGTTCGCCCCGGTACAGGTTGAGTCCGTTCAGGTAGTCAGCTCCGTCCGCCGATCTCACCCGTCGGGGCATCGGTCAGTAGTCCTCGGTGGCGATGGTCCGGAAGGTGATCCCGGCGTCGACCAGACGCTTGCGGAGAGCCGGTCCCATCGCGGCCGCCGTGGTGACCTCGCCGGCGGTCTTCGGGAGATCGTCGAGAGCGAGGGAGAGCGCGCACTCGCTGAGCATCTTGGCGGTCTCGTCGTAGCCCGGGTCCCCGCCGGCGACCTCGGTGATCACCCGCTTGCCACCACCCGAACCGATGAAGCGGGCCTTGAACCAGGACTTCGCCCGACGCTCCTCGGACGGACCGTCGCCCGCCTTGATCCGGTTCAGGAGCGCCTTGCGGGCCGGCGGGACCTGAGCGGCGACCACCAGCAGACCGAGGCCGGCGATGCCTCCGGCGACCATCGGCAACCGCTTCACGGCGGCATAGTGCGAGTAGCGGAAGTCGGGGCCGTAGTCGTCGAGCAACGAAGCCGAGTACGCGACGATCTGCGGGTCGACGGTCGGAAGTGGGACCGCCCAGAAGCCTTGCAGGCGGCGGATCCTGCCGGCGGCCAGCTTGACCGAGCGACCCACGGGGCGCGGCTGGGCCCGGCGTCTCGCGCGGTGCGCGTCGAGATTCTGCTTGCCGCGCGAGAGGGCGGTGATCGCGGTTTCAAACGTGCCGCCCGAGGGCTTGCCGCCCGCGCGGATCATGCCGTCGACGTGGATGGGGACGTTCCTCGGGAGTTGCTCGACGGTGAACTGGACGCCCAGGTCGTACGGGATCGAGTCGAAGCCGCAGCAGTGGATCAGCCGGGCGCCGGTCGCGACCGCCATGGCGTGATACGCGACGTACATGCGGTCGACGAACTCCGATTCGCCGGTCAGGTCGAGGTAGTCGGTGCCGGCTTCCGCGCACGCGGCGACCAGCGGTTCGCCGTACCGGACATACGGGCCGACGGTGGTGACGACGATCCGGGCCGACTCGGCGACCGCTTTCAGCGATGCCGGGTCCCCGACGTCTGCGTGGACGAGATCGACGTCGGCGCCGATCTTCTTCTGTACTGCTTCGAGCTTCGCCTTGTTGCGGCCGGCCAGGGCCCACCTGAGCTCAGCCGGCGCGTGCTCGGCGAAGTACTCGGCGGTGAGGGCGCCGGTGAAGCCTGTCGCGCCGAAGATCACCACGTCGTACTGGCGGTCCTTCTTGACGTCATCGGTCATCGCTGGGCTGCCTTCTCGGTGTCGGCGAGGCCGCCTGCGCCAGTAGCGCGGGAGGATGCGGCGGCGCCTCGGGCCTCGATGTCCGCGAGGGCCGCGCGGTCGGCCTTCGGCACATTGAACCGGGCGCCCAACTCGACCAGGTGCGGCAGCAGCGCGCGGAACATCTTGAGGGGGCCGATCCAGCCGGGCACGTGAACGACGCGAGAGCGCTTCCTGATGCCCTGATCGAACTTGTCGACCGCGAGTTCCAGCGGGTAGACGCGGCTTACCAGCGGTACGCCGGTGCGCATCTTGCCGAAGACCGGGTGCTCGTCGACACCGCGGACCATGTCCGTGTCGACGAAGGTCAGGTGCGCGACACCGACATCCACGCCGAGGTGCTTCAGTTCCGCACGGAGGCTGTTGCCCATTGCCTCGACGCCGGCCTTGGCGACGTTGTAGGACGCGAGGCCCGGGATGTGGACGACCGCTGCCAGTGACGACACCAGCAGGAGGTATCCCTTGCTCTCCAGCAGGTGCGGCAGCGTCACGTGCACCGTGCGCCAGACGCCGTACAGGTCGACGTCGAGAACGCGCTCCCAGACGGCCGGGTCCATGCTCCGGCTGAAGCCGGGTGCGGCGATCCCGGCGTTCGCGACGACGACGTCGATCCGCCCGTACTTCTCCATCACCGCCTCGACTGCTGTGCGCAGTGAGTCGGTGTCGGTGACGTCCGCCTCCCACCACCCGGCCTCCGGACCGCAGTCCTCGGCCACCTTCTTCAGCTCGTCGGGTTCGAGCCCGACCAGGGCCAGCCTGGCGCCCTCACTCGCCAGCCGCCGGGCAACAGCCGCCCCGATCCCCCGGGACGCCCCGGTAATGAGCACGACCTTGCCAGCCATCGCTACCTCCGCCTCTTGAGTGGGTACTCAACAGTAAGTGCTTATTGAGCCGACACTCAATAGACTCTCCCCATGACCTACGCCTCGTCCGTTCCCCGCGACCCGGACTCCGTCGACGCGGGCTCCGTGGATGTGGGCGGTGGGCAGCGGGCGGGGCGGTTGCGGCCGGAGGAGCGGCGGACGCAGATCCTGCAGGCCGCGCGGCGGGTGCTGGAGGCGGATCCGCACCAGGAGCTGAGCGTCGAGCTCGTTGCCGCCGAGGCCGGCGTGTCCCCTGCACTGCTCTTCCACTACTTTGGCTCCAAGAAGAAGTTCCAGTACGCCGTGATCGAGGCGGCCGCCGCCGAGGTGATGTTGCGGACCGCGCCGGATCTGTCGCTGCCGCCCGACGAGCAACTTCGCAGTGGAATCAGGGCATTCGTCCGCGCGGTTCTGGAAGCACCTCAGCTGTATCGCGCGACTCTGCTGATGTCGGCGGCCGGCGACCCCGCAGTACGGGCTCTGCATTCCGAGCTTCGGCAAGTGTTCAGCCGGTGGGTGATCGCCGCGGTCGCGCAGCGCGGGATCGAGGTCACGCCGGTGGTCGAGCTCGCCTGCTACGGCTGGCAGGGATACGTCGAGCAGACGATGCTGACCTGGATCGACAACCCCACGGTCTCCCCCGCCGAGCTGGAACACCTCTGCGAACACTCCCTCGACGCCATCCTCACCACCGCTCGACCCAGCTAGCCCTGAGCCGGCTCCCACTCGTTCATCGCAGTGAGGGCCTGGAGCGCGAACTGCGCGATCAGATCGGCGTTTTCGTTGCCGATGGCATCGAGCAGTCGCTGGTCGGCGGCCTTCAGTACTGCGCGGCCTCGGTCGAGCAGAACCTGTCCGGAGGGGGTCACCTGGAGGTCGGCCGTCCGGCCGCGACCGGGGGCCGTCAGGCGCTCGACGGCGCCGATTTCCTGCAACTGGAGCAGCGTGGACTGCATGCTCTGGGCGGTGATGCCATCGCGCCGCGCGAGTTCGCTGTACGACAGACCGGGCTGGTGCGCCAGATGCCCGAGCGCGGACAGGTGCCGCAGCGACAACCCTTGATTGCGCAGCTCGGCATCGGTCTTCTCCCGCACCTGACGCCCGAGCATCATCAGAAGCAACGCCGGACTGATCGCCGCCGGCCTGCCGTTCGCCGCGTCGGAGTCCGCGTTCTCTTCCACCGTCACGCGCTCATCATCCCAGTAGGCTCGCGCGGCTCGGTTTCAGTTGGACTGAAACTGGAGTTAGAGTCTGACTGAAACTGCCCTCCGGAGGAGCTGGAGCTCACTCTGATGAACAAGGTTCTTCTCAGCGTGCACGTCCTCGCCGCGATCATCTTCGTCGGCCCGGTCATCGTCGCCGCGAGCATGTTCCCGCCGATCGCCCGCCGCTCCCTCACCGCCGGCACGGAGGGCTCCGGGACCGACGGCGCCGAGACCCGGAGCGTCGGAACCGAGGGCGGGACCGAGGGCGTCGGGGTCCTGCGCGTGCTGCACCGGATCAGCCGCGGGTACGCGATCGGCGGTCTGACGGTGCCCGTCTTCGGCCTCGCTGTGGGCGCCGGACTCGGAGTACTGGGTGACTACTGGCTGATCATCTCGATGGTGCTCACGCTCGCGGCAGCCGGCGTACTCGCCTTCATCGTGCTCCCCGGCCAGAGCCGGGTCCTCGCGGCCGCCGCCGGCACCCAGGAACAGCGAGCCGATTCCCTCCCGCAAGCGAAGACCCTCTCGATGACCACCGGGATCTTCGCCCTGCTCTGGGCCGTCGTGGTCGTGCTGATGATCGTCCGCCCCGGCTCCACCACCGGAGCCTGACATGACCAACCTGACCGTCCTCAAGGTCGCGGCCGCCGCGGAAGCTGTCACCGTCACCCTGCTCTTCGCGAACCTCCTGACGGTGCACTGGCCGGCTGCTTCATCAGCGCTCGGCCCGACGCACGGTACGGCGTACCTGGTGACCGTCGTGACCGCGCTGACGGCAGCAAACGCGCCGGCGAGGGCCAAGTGGCTCTCCTTCGTCCCAGCAGTCGGCGGCTATCTCGCGTTGCGTGTCCTCCGCTCGCACGTCCCCGCCGTGCGGACGGCCGGCGAACGCTAGGGTTCTCGCGTGTTGAAGGTCGCGACTGTGAATGTAAACGGGGTTCGAGCTGCCTATCGTCGCGGGATGGCGGCGTGGCTCGAGGAGACCGATCCGGACCTGCTGCTGATGCAGGAGGTGCGCGCGACCGACGATGTACTCCGGGACCACCTGGGTGGCGACTGGCACCTGGCCCACGCGGAACCGGCGATCGAGGGCAGCAAGGGTCGCGCAGGCGTCGCCGTCGCGAGCCGGAGGCCGATCAAGGCGGAGCGCGCCGAGATCGGTCCGGAGCGCTTCGCCGGGTCGGGCCGTTGGGTCGAGGCGGACGTCGTGCTCGACGACGGGTCCACCCTGACGGCCGTCAGCACCTACGTCTTCACCGGCGAGTTCGAGACGCCGCCGCGCCAGGCCGAGAAATACGCGTTCCTGGACGCGATCACCACCCGCCTGACCGAACTGCGGGCCGACGGCCGGCACGTCCTGCTGTGCGGCGACCTCAACATCGCCCATCGCGAGGTCGACCTGAAGGCATGGAAGGCGAACCGCAAGAAGAGCGGATTCCTGCCCGAGGAACGCGCCTGGATGGATCGCCTGTTCGAGGCCGGCTGGGTCGACCTCGGCCGCCGCTTCGGTGGCGAGGGCCCGGGTCCGTACTCCTGGTGGTCCTGGCGCGGCAAGGCCTTCGACAACGACGCCGGCTGGCGGATCGACTACCAGATCGCCTCTCCCGAGCTCGCCGATTCCGCCACCACTTGCGAGATCCACCGGGCCCCGACGTACGCCGAACGCTGGAGCGACCACGCCCCCGTCGTCGCGACGTACCGGCTCTGAGGACCACCGCAGTCGATCTCTGTGGAATACCGCAGTACGGCGGGACGGTGGCGCGGGTAGTCTCGCGGCATGTCCGAGTTGAATCCCCCTGTTGCCGCCCGTAAGCCGATCGAACGCACCCACCACGGAGACGTCTTCGTCGATGACTACGAGTGGTTGCGGGACAAGTCGAGCGACGAGGTGCTCGACTACCTGCGCGCCGAGAACGACTACACCGAGAAGCGCACCGCGCACCTCGAGTCGTTGCGCGAGGCAATCTTTTCCGAGATCTCGGACCGCACCCTGCAGACCGATCTGAGTGTGCCCGCCCGGCGCGGCGGGTACTGGTACTACACCCGCACAGTCGAGGGGAAGCAGTATGCGATCAGCTGCCGGGTGAAGGTGGACGGCGACGAGCCGCCCGCGACCGACGGCGAGATCCCCGGCGAAGAGGTGATGCTGGACGGGAACGAGGTGGCCGGTGACTCCGAGTTCTTCTCGCTCGGCACCGTCGACGTCTCCCCCGACAGCCGGCTGCTCGCCTACTCGGTGGACCTGACCGGCGACGAGCGGTTCACCTTGCGGATCAAGGATCTGAGCACCGGCGAACTGCTCCCCGACGAACTGCCGGGCGTGCACTACGGCTCGGCCTGGTCCGGCGACGGCTCGACGATCTTCTACACGAAGGTCGACGACGCCTGGCGGCCGTACCAGGTCTGGCGGCACACCCTCGGCAGCGGTACCGACGACGACGTGCTGGTGATGGAGGAGACCGACGAGCGGTTCTGGGTCGGCGTCGACCTGACCCGCAACGAACAAGCCATCCAGATCTCCCTCGGTAGCAAGCTGACCAGCGAGGTCTGGCTGCTCGACGCGCAGGACCCGACCGGCGAGCCCGTCGTCGTGGCGCCCCGGCGCGAGGGCGTCGAGTACGAAATCGAGCACGCGGGTGACCAACTGCTGATCGTGCACAACGCGGACGCCGCGAACTTCTCGCTGGCGACCGCGCCGCTGGACTCCCCCGGTGCCTGGACCACCATGATCGAGGGCGACGTGTCGAGCCGGCTGCTCGGCGTGGACGCGTTCGCGGACCACGTGATCCTGTTCCGCCGACGGGACGCGCTCACCGAGCTCGCCGTGATGCGGCGGGAGTCGGGCGACTCTGGGAGCGCTGCCTTCGGCTCTCCCGAGGTGCTGGCCTTCGACGAGCCGATCTACGCCGTCTCCCCCGGCCGCAACGACGAGTGGCAGGACACCCGGTACCGGTTCAGCTACACCTCGCTCGTGACCCCCTCGACGACGTACGACGTGGACATCGCGACGGGTGAGCGCCGCCTGCTGAAGCAGCAACCCGTCCTGGGTGGCGTCGACCTCGGCGCGTACACGCAGTACCGGGAGTGGGCGACCGCTTCCGACGGCACCCAGGTGCCGATCTCGATGGTGGCGGGCAAGGACGTGGCGAAGGACGGGAACGCGCCGGTCGTGCTCTACGGCTACGGGTCGTACGAGAGCTCGATGGACCCGTGGTTCTCGATCGCGCGGCTGTCGCTGCTCGACCGGGGCGTGGTGTTCGCAATCGCCCATGTGCGCGGCGGCGGCGAGCTCGGCCGGCACTGGTACGACAACGGCAAGATGCTGACCAAACGCAACACCTTCACCGACTTCATCGCGGCGGCCGAGCACCTGGTCAAGGAAGGCTGGACCCGTCCCGAGCGGATCGTCGCCCAGGGCGGCAGCGCTGGTGGCCTGCTGATGGGCGCGGTGGCGAACCTGGCACCGCAGGCCTTCGGCGGGATCGTGGCCGAGGTGCCGTTCGTGGACGCGCTGACGACGATCCTGGACCCGTCGCTGCCGCTGACGGTGATCGAGTGGGAGGAGTGGGGCAACCCGCTGGAGGACCCCGAGGTCTACCGGTACATGAAGTCCTACGCGCCGTACGAGAACGTCTCGGCGCAGGAGTACCCGCGGATCCTGGCGATCACCAGCCTGAACGACACCCGCGTCTTCTACGTCGAGCCGGCCAAGTGGGTGGCGAAGCTCCGGGCCACCGCGGCGGGCGACGTCGACGTGCTGCTGAAGACCGAGATGGAAGCCGGCCACGGCGGCCGCAGCGGCCGGTACGACGCCTGGCGTGAGCTCGCCTTCACCCTCGCCTGGGAGCTCGACACCCTCGGCCTCGTCTGAGCCACCACCGGCTCGCCCCGACGCACCTCGAGGCCTCGTCGGACGCACCCTGGACCCGCAGTACCGCGCTCTCCCGATCGGTGAGCCCGGTGCTGCGGGTCCTGCCGTTGTCTGGGGTTCTGGTCGCCGGGTTCCGGAACACGTTGCCCTGCGCAAATCGGCGGACCGACTGCGTGGTGACGCAAGGTGGCGGGCCTCGTTTGCCGGGGAAGGTCCGGGGTACCTGGTGCGTTGCATGAGGTGAGTGGGATTGATGGTGTGTCCTGCAACACAATCCGTAGCGGACGGTGGCGGCGTGGGAAGCCTATTCCCGCCGCTCGGATGAACCGCCTGAGAAGTGTTGTCGAGGCCTTTGGACAGCGAAAAGCCCGTAGATCAAGCCGATTGTGCTCGCGCCGCCTGGAGAGCGCGCAGAAGCGGTCCGACCGGCGGATTCAAAGCTGGTTTTGCCGATGGACGGCGATGCCGGGAAATCTCAGGGAACGTTCAGGCTGTTTACACACTCATCGTGGAATCTTGAACCTCACTCGAGCGTTGCTCTCCATGTAACGACGAAGGGAGTTTCGGTGGCTCGCATGGCTCGTGTCCGTTCCACGGACGACGGTATCGACGGTAAGGACAGCGTCGGTCTCTACCTGGAAGAGATCGCTCGCACTCCTTTGCTGACCGCTGAAGAAGAAGTCGAGCTCGCTGAGACGGTCGAGGCAGGTCTCCTCGCGGAGCAACTGCTGGCCGAGGGGCGGGTTGGACGCAAGAAGGGCGGGGCGCCCAAATATGCCACGGAGGAAGAGCTGCAGTGGCTGGCCGAAGAGGGCCAGCGCGCGCAGCAGCGGTTCGTGACCGCCAACCTCCGGCTGGTGGTATCGATCGCCCGCCGCTACGGACGTTCCCAGATGCCGCTGCTGGACCTGGTCCAGGAGGGCAACACGGGCCTGATCCGCGCGGTGGAGAAGTTCGACTACCGCAAGGGATTCAAGTTCTCGACGTACGCCACCTGGTGGGTGCGTCAGGCCATCACGCGAGGAATCGCGCAGCAGGCCCGGGTGGTCCGGCTGCCGGTGCACGTGGTGGAGCAGCTGAACCAGATCGGATCGGCCCGGCGCACGCTGGAGCGCAAGCTCGGGCGGGAGCCGGAGATCGACGAGATCGCGGCAGAGCTGGACCTGGAAGTGGAGCGGGTCACCGACCTGATCCGGATCGGCCGGGACCACATCAGCCTGGACAACCCGATCGACGACGAGGGTGAGACCTCGCTGGGCGACCTGATCGCGGCCGAGACCGCGCCGGGCCCCGACCAGCTGGTCGCCGACGCGTCGGACCGCTCGGGCCTGTTCAGCCTGGTCGACCAGCTCGACCCGCGGTCGGCGGACGTGATCCGACGCCGCTACGGGCTGCACGACGGCCGCCAGGCCAAGCTCGCCGACATCGGCGCGGTCCACGGGATCTCGGCCGAGAGGGTCCGCCAGATCGAGCGCGAAGCGCTCGGCCGGCTCCGCCTCCTCGCCGACCCCACCCTGGCCGCCTAACCCGAGCCCAGCAGCCAGCCAACGCAAACCCCCACCCAGGACCCCCGAGCCGCCCTCCCGGCCGGGGGTCCTGCTCGTATCCCCAGAACCCCCGGCAGCCTTCCCCGGCCCGGGGGTTCTGCATGCCTCCACCCAGCACCTACGGAGCTAGCGACCCGCCACCCCAGGACACCCGCGCCTACGTAGTCGGCTTGCAAGCGTGCGGCGTACGCAGTGTGGATGGGTTAGGCGAGGGTGTTCCAGGTGTCTATCAGGGGTGGGAGGTCGGCTAGGTGGGTGATCGTGGCGTCGGGGGTGCCTTCGGTGTGGCCTATCTGGTGGGGTGGGATGGCGCTGTGGGGGATGTGGGCGGCTCGCATGCCGACGTTCTGGGCGCCCCAGACGTCGTCGAAGAGGCGGTCGCCGACGAACAGGCAGCGGGCCGGGTCCGTGGCGCCGGCGGCTCGCATCGCGGCGAGGAACGCCTCCGGGTGCGGCTTGGTCCAGGGGACCTCGCTGGTGTAGACGGCGCCGTCGATCAGTTCGAGCACGCCGTCGCGGGCGAAGATGTCCTCGTGGCGTTGCCGGGACCAGATGGTGTTCGACAGGACGCCGACCTTCAGGCCGCGTGCACGCAGCTCCTTCAGGGTCTGGATCGCGTCCGGCTCGAGCTCGGTGTGCGGATGCCAACGCCGCTCGTACTCCGCAAGGGCGGCCGGCGTCATCACCACCTCGGCGAGTAGGCAGACGTCTTCCAGCGTGCTGCTGAGGTGGTCGTCCCTCGATCGCGCCCAGGCGGTCTCCTCGGCCTGCACCAGCCGCGCGGCCAGGTCGTCCGCCCGCTCCTTGTCGATGAGCTCCGCCACGGACCGCCACACGGAGTACAGGTCGATGTCGTGCCAGGTGGCCAGGGTGCCGCCCCAGTCGAAGAGGACGGCCTCGATCGGTTCAGTCTTCACGTTCGTCACGACGCCAACCCTGCCAGATCCGACCGACAGAACTCTTCCGGATTTCCGCCGGCGGTCTGCCGCCGTACGGTCAGCTGACGGACAGGAACTGCCTGCGCTTGGCCAGCCAGGAGACCGCGAAGGCGTAGAAGGCGAGGCACGGGATGTCGACGACGAGCAGCGTCCACGGAGCTCCGCCCTGGTCGGCCCAGCCGTCCAGCTGACCCGTTGCCGCCGGCAACAAGAAGGCGGCGAGGTTGTTGAGCGCGTGCAGCGTGATGGCCGCTTCCAGGCCGCCGGTGCGAATGGTCAGCCAGCCGATCACCATTGCGAACAGGAAGATGTCGGCCATCGCCCAGCCGGTGTACCCGTGTGCCGAGACGAACAGCCCGCTGCTGACGACCAAGGCCGGCCACGGCGTGCGCAGTACGAGCTTGAGCCGGCGGACGAAACCAGTGCCGTTGGTGTCGTCCGGGCCGTAGGCGCCGACCGCCTGGATCAGCCAGCCGCGGAAGATGAACTCCTCGGCCGCGGACTGGAACGGCACCAGCAGCAGGATGACCAGCGCCGGTCCCACGAAGGCGCTGAAGCCGACCCAGGAGCCGGAGTCCGTGGCGTTGTCGGTGGGCGGGAAGATCGCGTCGACGAGGATGCCGAGGACGTACGACAGCACGATGTAGCCGAGTGCGGGCAGGCAGCACAGGAGCAGCCAGCGCCAGCGGATCCGGTTGAGTACCGACGCGATGCTCCAGGCCGGGCGCCGCTGGATCAGCCAGGCGGTGAACGGCACCACCGGGATCAGGGCGCCGAGCATGGTGAGCGTGATCGCGAGGTTCTCGGTGTCGCCGGGGAAGAGTTGGTCGCCTGCCGGTTCGGAGAAGTCGCCGGTGATCAGCGCGTGCGCGATCTCCCAGCACACCACGACGGCAGCCGTCACCAGGAACGCGGCGGCCGCCAGGAACGCAGTACCGAGCAGCGGCCGCCACCACCGGTGCTTCGCCGTCCGAGCCAGCCGATGGAACGCCGTCCCCGGCGGAGCCGCCACAATCGCCGGCTCCACCTCCCGCGTCCAGAACGGCACCCCATACCCCGGCTGCCCATACGGCGGCCCATACCCCGGCTGCCCATACGGCGGCCCGTACTGCGGGGGCGCGCCGTACTGCGGCCCGTACTGCGGCTGCTGCCCGTACTGCTGCCCGTACGACGGCTGCTGTCCGTACGGCGGTTGTCCTTGCGGCCCGTACTGCGCCGGCGGCTGCCCGGGCGGGCCGTACGGCTGGCTCTGCCCGTACGGCATCGGTGGCGGCGGCTGGCCCTGCCCGTACTGCGATGGCGGCTGGCTGGGTAAGCCATAAGGCTGCTGGCTCTGCCCGGACTGCGTCTGTGGCGGCGGTTGCTGCCCACCCCACGGCGGTGGCTGCTCAGCCGACCAGAACCCCGGCTGCCCACCCTGCTGATATGCGCCCGGCTGCGCCGGCGGGTAAGGCCCTGGCTGGGCAGGCGGATATGGCTGGGGGTGCTGAGGCGTCCCGGCTGTGCCGCGGTGTGGCTGGTTGGGCTGGTCCTGGGGGCGGGGTTGGGGCTGGGGCTGGTTGGGGAAAGCGTTGCCGCCTGGGGGTTGCCAGGGAGCGGGAGGTGACTGGTGCGGATCGGGCTGGTTCTCGGTGGTGCGGGAATCCGCGTTCTGGGCATCCGGCTCGTGCTCGGTGGCGGGGGAATCCGGGGCCTGGTTTGCCGGGGCTTGGGCGGGGGTGGGCGCAGGCTCAGGTGAGTCCGGGTGGGGTGGGGGGCCTGAGTGCGGGTCCATGAAGTGACTCTATGAGATCGGGGCAAAAGTAGACGCATCGTTGCGCCTGCGAAAGGGGAATCGCTGGCATGCTTCCGCCATGTCACTAGCGCCGTTGTCACCTTCTGTGCGGGTGGGATATTCGCTGGGCTCGGTGGCGACGGGGTCGTTCGCGACGGTGCCGGGGCTGTTGCTGCTCCCCTACCTGACCGACACGCTCGGGATCGCGGCGGTGCTCGCCGGCGGCATCGTGTTGCTGCCGAAGGCGCTGGACGTGCTGCTCAACCCGGTCGCGGGACGGATCTCCGACCGGCACCAGTCGCCGCTCGGACCTCGCCGGCCTTTCCTCCTGCGCGGCGGCCTGTCGCTCGCGGTGTGTTTCGCGTTGCTGTTCGCAGCACCAGATTTGGATTCGAAGGTGCTCGACGCCACCTGGGTGCTGGTCGCGTTCGTCGGCTGCGCGACGGCGTACGCGTTCTTCCAGGTGCCGTACATCGCCATGCCGGCCGAAATCACCGACGACTACGCCGAGCGGACCCGGCTGATGACGTGGCGGGTGGCGGTCCTCACGATCGCCATCCTGATCAGCGGCGGCACCGCCCCCGCGATCCGCGACGCGATCGGCGGCCGCGAGGGGTACCGCGTGATGGGACTGACCATCGCGCTCCTGCTCGCGGTCGGCACCGTCGGCGCGTACTACGGAACGCGCAAGGCGCACGTCGGTCCCCCAGCCGAGCCGACGGGGACTCTCCAGGAGCAACTCCGCGTGGTCGCCCAGGTCGCGGACTTCCGCTGGCTGCTGAGCACTTTGATGCTGCAGGCGCTCGCGATCGGCTCGATGCTGGCCGGGATCGATTACCTCGCCCGCTACGTACTGCGGGATCCTGGCGCGGCGTCGATCGGCTTCGTCTGCGTGGTCGGTCCGGCGCTGCTGGTGAGTCCCTTGTGGCTTGCCTTCGGCAACAAGTTCGGCAAGAAGACGGGCTTCACCACCGCCTCGGTGATCCTCGGACTCGGCGCACTCGCGCTGACCACGGCCGAGCAGGTGCCGGTGTGGTGCGTCTACCTGTCGATCGCGATAGTCGGAATCGGGTTCACGGGCGCCCAGGTGTTCCCGCTGGCAATGCTGCCCGACGTCGCGGCCGTGGACGCCGCCCGCAGCGGCATCCGCCGGGCCGGCGTCTTCACCGGGATCTGGACGGCCGGTGAGACGCTCGGCCTCGCCCTCGGACCCGGTCTGTACGCGTTGGTGCTCGCGGCCGGCGGGTATGTCTCGTCGACGAACCGCGACGCCGTACAGCCGGATTCGGCGGTGACGGCGATCGTCGTCGGGCTGTCGGTGGTCCCTGTTTTGCTGATCGCCGTCAGCCTGTTCACGTTGCAGAAGTACCGGCTGACCGCGGACGAAGTACTGGAGGCGAGATGAGCGACGTACTGGCCCGGCTGCGCGCCCTGCAGCAGGGGGATCTGCCGACGCATGGCGGCAGCACCCTCGCCTACGTGTACGACTCAGGCCTTGCCGAGGCGGACGAGATCGGCCGCCAGGCGCTCGCGCTGTACGGCGCGACGAACGGGCTCGACCCGACCGTCTTCCCCAGCCTGCGCACTCTCGAGAACGACCTGGTCGGCTGGGCGGCTCGGCTCCTGCAGGGCCCGGACGCGGTCGGGACGGTGACCTCGGGCGGGACCGAGTCGATCCTGCTCGCCGTCCAGACCGCGCGCGACGCTTCACCTGGGGTGACCTCGCCGAGCATGGTGCTGCCCTCGACAGCGCATGCCGCGTTCCACAAGGCGGCGCACTACTTCGGCGTGCGAGCGGTTGTCGTCGACGTCGATCCCGATACCTACTGGGCCGACGGCGAGGCGATGGCGGCGGCCTGCGACGACACCACCGTGCTCGTGGTGGCGAGCGCCCCGTCGTACGCGCATGGCGTGGTGGACCCGGTGCGCGAGATCGCGGAGGCCGCCGAAGCCCGCGGGATCCGGTGCCATGTGGACGCCTGCATCGGCGGCTGGGTGCTGCCGTATCTGCGGGCCGATGGGGTGAAGGTGCCCGAGTTCGACTTCGCCGTACCTGGAGTCACGAGCATCTCGGTCGACCTGCACAAGTACGCGTACACGCCGAAGGGCGCGTCGATCCTGCTGCACCGCTCCGCGGACCTCAGGCGCGCGCAGTTCTTCGCGCACGCCGACTGGCCCGGGTACACGATGCTCAACTCGACCACGCAGTCCACCAAATCGGGCGCACCCCTCGCAGCCGCCTGGGCGGTCGTCCAGCACATCGGCGACGACGGCTACCGGCGCCTCGCCCGCACCTCGTACGACGCTACGGTCCGCCTCGCCGAGGTGGCTGCCTCGATCGACGGGCTGATGGTGCTCGGGGCTCCCGCGACGACTCTGGTGGCTCTGCGGTCCGATGAGCGGGCGGACGTATTCACGATCGCCGACGAGATGGCCGCGCTCGGGTGGTTCGTACAGCCGCAGTTGAGCTTCAGGGACCAGCCGGCGTCGCTCCATCTCACGGTGAGCGCGGCGACGGCGGCTCGGTTGGATGAGTTGACCAGCGCGCTGACAACCGCGGTCACAGCCGCACAAGCCGCCGGACCGGTTGAGGTCGCCCCGGAGTTGGCCGCGGCGGCCGGTGCGCTCGACCCGGCGACCCTGGATGACCCAGCGTTCGACGGGTTGCTGTCGATCGCCGGCCTCGGCACGGGCGAGGCGCTGCCGGAGCGGATGGCGCCGGTGAACGCGCTCCTCGACGTCGCTCCCCCGCGGCTCCGCGAAGCGCTGCTGATCGCATTCCTCGACCGGCTGATGAGACCCGCCTGAGGCTCGAAGCGGGCAATTGCTGCATGCTGTCGCTGACGACACCTCCGCCCCACCTGTGACCTTGTGAACGACCCGCGAAGGAGATCTCGATGGTGACCGATCCGACTCCCGGACCGACTGCTTCGACGCGTGCGCTGCCGCAGTCGGTCCTGATGCCGCTGACCGGCGCGGCGATCTTCCTGGTGGTCCGGATCGAGCCGGGCGGCGAAGCGGCCACCCGAGCGCTGCTCGAGCGCGTCACCGGGCTGACCCGCTCGGTCGGCTTCCGCATCCCGGCCGGCACCCTGTCGTGCGTCACGAGCATCGGCTCCGACGCGTACGACCGCCTCTTCAGCGGCCCTCGGCCGGCGAAGTTGCACCCGTTCATCGAGCTGGAAGGGGCCAAGCACCGCGCGGTCTCGACCCCGGGCGACCTGCTGTTCCACATCCGCGCCGGTCAGCTCGACATGTGCTTCCAGCTGGGCCAGCAGATCATGAACGAGCTCGGCAGCGCGGCCACGGTGATCGACGAGGTCCACGGCTTCAAGTACTTCGAGATGCGCGACCTGCTCGGGTTCGTCGACGGGACGGAGAACCCGACCGGCGAGGAGGCGAACGAGGCGGTCGTGATCGGCGCCGAGGACCCGGACTTCGCGGGGGGCAGCTATGTGATCGTGCAGAAGTACCTGCACGACATGGCCGCGTGGAACGCGCTGAGCGCCGAGCAGCAGGAGCTGGTGATCGGCCGGACCAAGCTCGACGACATCGAGCTGCAGGACGACGTGAAGCCGTCCAACTCGCACATCGCGCTGAACGTGATCGAGGACGAGGACGGCAACGAACTGCAGATCCTGCGCGACAACATGCCGTTCGGCACCATCGGCACGCAGGAGTCCGGCACCTACTACATCGCCTACGCCAAGGACCCGGGCATCACCGAGCTGATGCTGCGGCGGATGTTCCTTGGCGAGCCCGAGGGCAACTACGACCGCATCCTCGACTTCTCCACCGCGACCACCGGCACGCTCTTCTTCGTCCCCACCGCCGACTTCCTCGACGACCTACCACCCGCGCCCTGACTCCCCCGGTCACCTGACGTGCCGCGTTCCCCGGCGCCACCAGACGCCAGGGAACGCGACCACTCGGTCGGACCGGCTACTCGCCGAAGAGCAGCGGGTCGGAGTAGCTGTGCCAGGAGAAGTTCACCTGGTCGGCGAACGTGCCGGGAACCTTGCCGAGGCTCTGGATGACCGTGGAGGCACCGGTGGCGTGGCCGACGGCGTACAGGTAACCGGAGTCGGTGTCCTTGTCGATGCTGAGCAGCAGTGTGCCGTAGTTGCCGCAGCGGGCGGTCAGCATCGTCTCGAACCCTTGCCAGGTGGAGGTCCGCACCTTCTTCACGATCGGCTTCATCGGTGACGTGGTCGGGATCCTGACGGTGTAGAGCCCGCCGCCGCGAAGGTTCACCAGGAAGGTATCGTACGTCGCTGTCTGGCTGAACAGAGCCATGGACTTGACCGCGCCGAAACCTTGCGCCCAGCCGCTCCGGTGCCTGACCTTCTGTCCGTCCGTGGAGGTGACGTTCCAGCGGTACAGGGTCCCGTCCGCGCGCAGGCCGTAGTCGGTCACTCGGAGCTGTCTGCCGGCCACCGTGTACTCCGAGTGCTCGACAGCCGTGAACGACGTCCACCCACCGCCGATCACGGTCTGGTACTTGTACGGCGTCCCGCCGCCGCGCGGTACCAGGTAGCCGCTGTCGTACAGCACGTTCCCCTGCGCGATCACCCCCTCGTGACTGACGCTGCCACCCTCCTCGGCCGGCGCGTACTCCCACCTGCTGGTGAGCCGCGGCTGCCCGGCCGAATGGATGCCCCGGGCAACGAACCGGTTCTCGGTCCGGGTGATCGGCTTGGTGGCGAGGAAGCTCTGGATCCGGTGGTCACCCGCCGCCGTCACCGATCCCGCCGAGATCCCACAGGCCTTGGCCGCACTGCTCGCCGCGGTCGTGGTGTCCCTGGTGTTCGTCGTGGTCGCGCCGTTCGCCCCGGCCGGGATCATCCCTGCGGCCAGCAGACCGGCGGCCACGATCCCTACTGCCCTCGACGCGGACCTTCGTCCGGCGACCACCCTGCCGCCGTACCCCTGCATTCTTCTCATCGCAAAGCACCCCCAGTGAATGTGAACGATTCAAGGGCTTTGACGCCGTCCGGCGGAACAAAGTTGTGGCCCCTGACGCGGGCATGCGCCAGGGGCCTGCAGTGGGTGGGCCTACTCGCCGCGCAGCTTGTTGGCTTGCGGGGTGTCGAGGTACCAGCGGAAGTAGGCCGGATCGTCCAGGGAGACAGGGAGGTCGCCGAGGGACTGGATGGTGGTGACGGCTCCGTTGGCGTGGGAGAGCGCGTAGAGGTGGCCGGTGTGGGTGTCCTGGACGATGCCGAGCAGGATCGTTCCGTGCTGGCCGCAGCGCTCGGCGATCAGGGTGTCGAAGTCCTCCCAGCTTGCACCTCGCAGTACGCGGACCACTGGTTTTGCGGTCGGGTCGATCGGGATGCGGATCGTGTAGAGCGCGCCGTTGAAGGTGTTGGCGAGGAACGTGTCGTAGCTGCGGGTCTGGCTGATCAAGGTGAATGTCTTGACCGAGGCGAACCCGCGGTACAGCCTCTGGTCGCGCCACGTGTCGCCGTCGATGGTCCAGCGCAGGATCACCCCGTCGTTGCGGAGGGCGTACTGGTTCATCCGGAGATGGCTGTACTTCGGACCCTCGTAGTACCAGGAGGTCTGGAAGGCGGTGATGTCCTCCCAACCGGCGCTGACCTCCTGGAGCTTGACGCTATCGGTCGCGCGGCCGGTGGAGTCGGTGGTGTAGCCGCTCAGGTACATCGACGGCCCGAGGATCAGCCAGCCGCCTCGCAGCTCACCCGTCGGAGCAACGGGCGCGTGTGCCATCGGCCCGACCAGCCGCGGCACTCCGCCGGCGTAGATGTCTCCCGGCCCGACCGCGTCCCCAAGCATGGTCGGAGGCGACGTGGCGAGAATCCCCTGACCGCGATGCTCGCCGGCAGCCGTCACCGACCCGAGTTGCATGCTGCAGAACTCGGCGGTGCCGGCAGCCTCGGCCGTGCCCGGAAGCGGTCCGACCGCGAGGCCGCCGATCAGGGCAAGGACAAGAGCGCTTCGCCCGCGCCGATCGGAGCGGGTCATTCGCCATTCAGCTGGTCAGGTTCCCAGCCCCATCGGAAGTACGTCGGGTCCGCGAAGGTGCCGGCGAGCTTCCCGCGGCTCTGGATCACGGTGGCGGTTCCGTTGGCGTGGCCGACGGCGTACAGGTAGGCCGACTGCGTGTCCTTATCGATACCGACCAGGAGGGTCCCCTGGGTCCCGCACTTCTCGGCGATCAGACTCTCGAAGCCCTGCCAGGTCCCGCTGCGGACGATCTTCACCACCGGCTTCATCGGCGAACTGGTCGGGATCCGGACCGTGTAGAGCGCGCCGCCGCGCAGGTTCATCAGGAAGGTGTCGTACGTCCGGGTCTTGCTGATCAGCGCCATCGACTTCACCGACGAGAAGCCGGCGTACGAGCCGGAGGCGTGCCAGACACCCTTGGTGTCGACGGTCCAGCGGAACAGCCGCCCGTCGTTGCGCAAGCCGTACGCGTTGTGGCGGTAGAAACTGCCGCCCGGCACCCAGTACTGCGCGTCCTCGAACGCGACGAAGGTGCCCCAACCACCCCCGACTCGCTCGAGCCGGGGCGCTCCTTCGAGCTGGAAGTCAGTTCCGGTGTCGTAGCTGCTGCGGTACATGGAATCGCCGATGACGACCCATCCGTGGACATGGGTGTTGGCGATGTCCGGCTCGTAGACGAGGGTGCTGCTGAGGCGAGGCGCCGCGGCGTACACGTCGGCGGTAACCCACCACGGCTCGACCGTCGGAGGCACCGTCGCGGTGGCTTGCCGCCGTACCTGGTCGCCGCCTGCCGTAACGGACCCCAGGCCGAGGCCGCAGGCAGCTGCGGCTGTGGTCGACCCCTCCGCGACCAACGATGCCGCAGCTGCCGAGCCTGGCGCCAGCGCCGCCGCCAGTAGGACTAGTCCTGCAACAGCGGAGCCACCTCGAATGCCCTTCCTAGCCAGCATTTCTGCCCCCCGGTTTTTGGCTTGTGCGCGCCTGTCGGCGCGCACAAGAGGTGTGCTTCTACTGAGCTTGATGCGTCCTTCGCGGCGAAAGTTGCGTCACTCGCCGAAGAGCATGGGCGCGTCGCCTGGCCTGATCGCCCGCCTGAAGTACACCGGGTCCTCGAAGGTCGTCGGGACCTTGCCGAGGCTCTTGATGACCGTGGCGGTGCCGTTGGCGTGTCCGATGGCGTACAGGTAGCCGGACTTGGAGTCCTTGTCGATGCCGAGCAGCATGGTGCCGTTGACACCGCACTTCTCGATCACGAGCGACTCGAACCCCTGCCAGCTGGAGCCGCGGACGATCTTCACCACCGGCTTCATCGGCGAGGTCCGCGGGATCCGGATCGTGTAGAGGGCTCCTCCCTTGGTGGTCGCCAGGAAGGTGTCGTAGCTGGCGGTCTGACTGATCAGGGCCATGGTCTTCACGGCGCTGAAACCCGGAGCGGACTGCTTGTTGGACCAGGTCGGTCCGCCGGTGGCGGACTTCATCACCCAGCGAGAAAGCACGCCGTCGGCACGAAGGGCGTACTGACTCGTCACGCCGTTCACGTTGTTCGGGTTGGGCGGGTAGTACCTGGTCGTCTCGAAGGCGGTGATGTCGCCCCAGCCGGCACCGACCCGCGTGGAGTGGTTGTTCTCCGGCTTGACCTCACCGCTCAGTTCGACGAGGTAGTCGCTGGTGTGCATCGTCGCGCCCATCACCACCCAGCCACTGACCGACGCATTGAAGGCGGGGACGAGGTCCGGGTTGACCGCCACCGATCCACTGAGCCGTACCTGGCCGTCCGGGTAGATGCCGCTGTACAGAGCCTGATTCTGCACAGTGATCGGTGACGTAGCGTCGACTGTCCTGAACCTGTGATCGCCGCCCGGTGTCACAGAGCCCACCGTCAACCGGCAGGCCGCGGTGACCGCGCCTGCCTGGGTCGTCGCAGCGTCCGCGGCTCCGGGGACGATTCCCGCTGCCAACAGAGCAGCCGCCATCGCTACTCCTGCACTTCGCTGCCGACTGGACATGCCGAGCCTCTCGCTGGTTGAGCAGATACCAGACTTGATGCGGTCCGCGGGCGGAAAGTTATGCGGTCGGGCGGATGACCCGGGCCACGGCGAAATGTCGGTGGGGTGGGCGAGACTGGGGTCATGTTGCTCGCTGATGTGGTCGCCACGTCGACCTCGTTGAGTCAGACCCGGTCGCGCCGCGCCAAGGCCGACCTGATCGCGACGCTGCTGACCACCGCGACCGATCCGGTGGAGACGGAGATCGTCGTGACGTACCTGTCCGGCGAGCTGCGCCAGCGCCGTACGGGCGTGGGCTGGCGGACGCTGGCGGAGGCGCCCGAGCCGGCGACGACGCCCTCGCTGACGATCGAGGAGGTCGATCAGACGTTCGCCGAGCTGGCCGAGATCGCCGGAGCCGGATCGCAGGCCAAGCGGCGGGCGGGGGTCGACGCGCTGTTCGGCCGGGCCACCAGGGAGGAGCAGAAGTTCCTCCGGTTCCTGGTGAGCGGCGAGCTGCGCCAGGGCGCGCTCGACGGCGTCATGGCCGATGCGGTCGCCAAGGCCACCGGCATCTCGCTGGAGAAGATCCGCGCCGCCACGATGCTCCGCGGCGCGGCGGCCCCGGTCGCCGTCGCCGTACTGACCGAGGGTGAGGCGGGGCTCGACCAATTCGGCCTCGAGGTCGGACGGGGCGTGCAGCCGATGCTTGCACAGTCGGCGACCAGCATCGCCGAGGCGATGGCCAAGACCGGGACGCCGGCGGCAATCGAGTGGAAGCTCGACGGGATCCGGATCCAGGTCCACCGCGACGGCGACCGGGTGGTCGTCTACACCCGCACGCTCGACGACATCACCAGCCGAGTGCCCGAGGTGGTCGCCGCCGTACTGGAGCTGAAGGTCGACAAGGTCGTCCTCGACGGCGAGCTGATCGCGCTCCGCCCCGACGGCCGCCCGGAGGCTTTCCAGGTCACCGGCTCCCGTACTGCGACGCGCGCCGCGACCGGTCCCGAGACGGTGCCGCTGACCCCGTACTTCTTCGACATCCTCCACCTCGACGGGCACGACCTGCTCGGCCTCGACAGCACCGAGCGGCACGAGTGGCTGAGTAGCGTCGTGCCTGAGGAGCGGCGGATCCCGCGATTCGTGACCGAGGACTCCGAGGCGGGCGAGGCCTTCTTCACCGACGCGGTCAAACGCGGCCACGAAGGCGTGATGGTGAAGTCCCTGACCGTGCCGTACGAGGCCGGCCGCCGGGGTTCCGGCTGGGTCAAGGTGAAGCAGACGCACACGCTGGACCTGGTGGTGCTCGCCGCGGAGTGGGGCCACGGCCGCCGTACCGGGTGGCTGTCGAACCTCCATCTGGGCGCACGGGACGAGGCGACCGGCGAGTTCGTGATGCTCGGGAAGACGTTCAAGGGCCTCACTGACGAGCTGCTGCGCTGGCAGACCGAGCGCTTCCAGCAACTCGAGGTGAGCCGGGACGACTACACGGTCTACCTGCGCCCGGAGATCGTGGTCGAGATCGCCTTCGACGGGGTGCAGACCTCGACCAGGTATCCCGGCGGGATGGCGCTGCGCTTCGCCCGGGTGCTGCGGTATCGCGAGGACAAGACGGCCCAGCAGGTCGATACCGTGCAGAGTGTTCGAGCGATCCACCAACCCAGCGAAGGACCTGCCGATGACTGACCGCGATCCCGAGGACACCTCTCCCGCGGTGGACCCGCAGTCGGTCGACCCCGACGTGGCCGCCCGGCGGTTCGCCCACGAATCGCTGGAGAAGGACGACCCGACCGGGTGGTTCGAGCAGCTCTACTCGTCCGCCGAGGACGGCCGGGCCGTAGTCCCGTGGGACCGCGGTGGGGCGCACCCGCTGCTGTCGGACTGGGTGCAGACGGCTGAGCCGGACGGCACCGGCAAGCAGGCTCTCGTGGTCGGCGCGGGCACCGGCTGGGACGCGGAACTGGTGGCCGACCTGGGCTACGAGACGATCGCCTTCGACATCTCCCCCACCGCCATCGAGTCGGCCAAACGCACCCACCCGAACACGAAGGCCACCTATCAGACCGCGGACCTGCTGAACCCGCCGGCCGACTGGCATCGCGCCTTCGACCTGGTCGTCGAGATCTACACGGTGCAGGCCCTGCCGATCGCGCTGCAGGCCGAAGCAACGAAGCGGGTCGGCGAGTTCGTCCGGGTCGGCGGCTCCCTGCTGGTGATCGCGGCGGCCCGCGACGACGAGGTGCCGGACTCTGCGGTCGAGGGGCCGCCGTGGCCGCTCACCCGGGCCGGAATCGATGCCTTCGCCATCGACGACCTGCGCCTGATCCAGCTGGACCGATCCCCCAGCCCGAACGATCCCACCCTCTACCGCTGGAGGGCCGAATACCTCCGCGACTGATCCGCGAGCCCTTCGCCTGACGGCTGATCGGTGCCTGAGGAATGCCTCGAAACCCGGTTAGAACATATGTTCGATAATGAGTTATCATCGGAGGTATGGCGGGGCGGACTGAGGCTGGGCCCACGGCTTTGCGGATCATGCTGGGAGCTCACCTGCGGCGGCTGCGGGAGCAGGCCGGGGTGACCCGGTCCGACGCGGGCTGGGCGATCCGGGCCTCGGAGTCGAAGATCAGCCGGCTGGAGCTCGGCCGGGTCGGCTTCAAGCAACGCGACGTCGAAGACCTGCTCAGCCTGTACGACGTGCGCGACCAGCGCGAGCGGGATCGCCTGCTGAAGCTGGCCATGGACGCGAACAACCGAGGCTGGTGGCATCGCTACAACGACGTCACCCCCGAGTGGTTCGACGCCTACCTCGGGTTGGAGGCCGCCGCGGAGCTCATCCGCACGTACGAGATCCAATTCGTGCCCGGCCTGCTCCAGACCCCGCAGTACACCCGAGCCGTGGCGCGGCTGACTCCGGGCGGCGACCGGCCGGAGGCAGAGATCGAGCGGTTCGCCGCCTTGCGGGAGACGCGTCAGGCCGTGCTGGAGCGGGATCCGCCGCTGAAGCTCTGGGCGGTCATCGAGGAATCGGTGCTCTGGCGACCCATCGGCGGCCAGCAGGTGCTGCGTGACCAGCTCAGTGCGCTGATCGAAGCGGTCCACCGCCCGAACGTCACTTTGCAGATCATCCCGCTCGGCAGTGCCGGTCACTCGGCGACCGGTGGAGCGTTCAGCATCCTGCGGTTCCCCCAGGCCGACCTGCCGGACGTGGTCTACCTCGAGCACCTGACCAGCGCGCTGTACCTCGACAAGCGCGACGACCTCGACGCCTACACCCAGGTCCTCGACCTGATCGCCGCGAGCGGTCCCCCGCCGCAGCAAGCGGAGGAGCAGCTCGCCGCCATCCTCGCCCAGCTGAACTAGCGCCCTGCGCCGCAAGCACCTAAGAACATCCGACGCAGGGCACTAGATTGCCTTTGTCGAGGGTGTCCTGATCCGCCTGTGCCGTTCGTCGGTCAGGTGTGAGGAGGAACTGTGAAGTACCTACTGCTGATCTGTGGTGACGAATCCGCGGCGGTCCACGCCAACGACGGCTGTGAAGGCTGGTCGGAGGAGATGACGAGCCGGGGCGTGGTGGAGGGTGGTGCGGGGCTGGCGCCGCCGAGTGATGCGACCACCGTCCGCGTTCGTGACCACCAGGTGCTGCTGACCGACGGCCCGTTCGCCGAGACCAAGGAGCAGGTCGGCGGCTTCTGCCTGATCGACTGCGAGGACCTGGACGAAGCGATCGAGATCGCCTCGAAGCATCCGGCGACCCGCTACGGCACGATCGAGATCCGTCCGCTGCGGGCAGGCCCGCCGCCTGACCTGTCGTGATCGAGGAGGCCGTCGCAGCGGCTTTCCGGGACGAGTGGGGCCAGGTCGTCGCCACCCTGATCCGGGTGACCGGTGACTGGGACCTGGCCGAGGAGTGCGCCCAGGACGCGTTCGCGACCGCGCTCGAGCGGTGGCCGCGGGACGGGATTCCCGACCGGCCGGGCGCCTGGCTGACCACCACGGCTCGCAACCGCGCCATCGACCGGCTGCGCCGCGAGGCGGTGGGTGCTGCCAAGCTCAAGGAGGTTGCCGCGATGACGTACGAACCAGCACCGGCCGACGACAGCGGCGTACCGGACGACGCCGTACCGGATGATCGGCTGCGGTTGATGTTCACTTGTTGCCATCCGGCGCTGGCGCCGGAGGCTCGGGTGGCGCTCACCCTTCGCACGCTCGCAGGGCTCAGTACGGCGGAGATCGCCAGCGCGTTCCTCGTCAGCGAGCAGACGATGGCTAGACGCCTCGGGCGCGCCAAGCAGAAGATCCGGAACGCCGCGATCCCGTACCGCGTACCGCCCGCGCATCTGCTCCCCGAGCGCACTCCCGCGGTGCTCGCCGTGCTCTACCTGCTCTTCAACGAGGGGTACTCCGCGAGCGCTGGAGCAGACCTCGTACGCCGGAGCCTCAGCGCTGAGGCGATTCGGCTGGCCCGGGTCCTCGCGACCCTCATGCCGGACGAGCCCGAGGCGTTCGGACTGCTCGCGCTGATGCTGCTTCACGAGGCCCGGAGCGACGGTCGACTCACCACCTCCGGCGAGCTGGTGCCACTCGAGGAGCAGGACAGGAGTCGCTGGGATCGCGTCAGGATCGCGGAAGCCGAGGTGCTGCTCGAGGGAGCCCTGCGCCGACGAGAGCCGGGGCCATACCAGATCCAGGCGGCGATCGCGGCCTGTCACGCGGTCGCCGAGCAGGCCGGCGACACCGATTGGGCGCAGATCGCCAGGCTGTACGACCAGCTCTACCGGATCGCGCCGACCCCGGTGGTCGCTCTCAACAGGGCCGTGGCGATCGGGATGGCCGAAGGTCCCGAGGCGGGATTGCTGCTTGTCGAGGACCTCGCCGCCTCGGGTGACCTCGCCGAGTACCACCTGCTCGCCGCCACGCGGGCGGATCTCCTTCGCCGGGCTGGTCGGCACAGTGAGGCGGTGACCGCCTATCGGGAGGCGCTCGCCCAGGCCGGTACCGACGGGGAGCGCTCGTTCCTGCAGCGACGGATTCGAGAAACTTCTGCCTGACCCGTCCGTCTGCCTCGTCCCCGTTCGTCGGTGGGGTGACCACGTACGAAAGGACGGACTATGACCGAGGCCGACATCAGACGACTCATCGCCGCCGAGCGCAGCGACCTGGCGGCACTCCTGAGGGACCTGCCTGCTGACCAGTGGGACGCGCCGACGCTGTGCGAGGGCTGGCGGGTCCGCGAGGTCGTCGCACACGTGACGATGCCGTACCGCTACTCGACACCGCGCTTCCTGTTCGAGCTCGCCAAGTCCCGCGCCAGGTTCAACCCGATGTCCGACCGGCTCGCCCGCCAGGATGCGGCCGCTCTCACGGCGGACGAACTGGTTGCCACGTTGGAGGCCAACGTGAACCACCCGTGGAAGCCACCGGGCGGCGGCTTCGAAGGCGCCCTGTCGCACGACGTGATCCACGGCCTCGACATCACCGTCGGCCTGGGTCTCGACCGCAAGGTGCCATCGGAACAGCTGAGCGTCGTACTGGGCGGGCTGTCCCCCAAGCACCTCAAGTACTTCGGCGTGGACCTGACTGGAACCGAACTCCGCGCAGACGACCTCGACTGGACCTACGGATCCGGCCGTCCGGTGTCGGGCTCAGCTCAGGACCTCCTCCTGATGGTCTGCGGACGCAGCCTCCCGGCGGGCCGCCTGCGAACGTCGTGATCAGGTCACCAAGCCTGGGCATGGACGAGCTGGGTCGACACCTGGCCCGTCCTGAACAGCTCACGCATCCGCCGGTTCTGCTCCTCCGCTTCCTGGAACCGCGGATCGTCTCTGTGAGACTCGCGGATCACCTGATCGACCCGCTCCGCCCGCTCGGTCCACGACGACGGCACGTCCTCCGGAGCGGTGATCTGCTCGACCACCTCGAACTGCGCCTTCGTCAGTACTGCGAGCAACTCCTGCTGGCTCGGGAACGAATTGCCCTCAGGAGCCGGCTCGGGGTCCGCAGTCTGCGCAACGAGCACGAGCAACCCCAACGGACCTCCGGGGATCAGCAGGCGGTGCAACTCACGCAGCAACTCGTACTTCTGGTCGACCGTGCACAACACTCCCAGAGACCAGGCAGCATCGACGGACCTGCTCCGCAGCGGTATCGCCAGCCCATCGGCAAGCACCGCCGGCAGCCTGAACAGACGCCCCGCCGCTCGGCAGGCGCCGGGCATCGGATCCACCAGCACCGGGCGTACGCCGTACCGTCGGCTGGCCCAGGCGGCTGGTCCGCCGACTCCCGCGCCGAGATCCAGCAGCCGCGTGCCGGAGGTGAGTTGGCACGCCTCGGCCAACCAGGCCAGGGCGGTCGGGCTGGCGCTGCCGCGGCAGCCGGCTGGGATGGCGTGGTCGAGCCCGACCTGTTCGACCGCGTCCGCGGTCCACCCGGCGAGGTCGTCGAACTCGACGTCCATGGCCGAGCCGCCGGACATCAGCCGATCGCTTTGAGCAGCGCCTCGTTGAAGGCGGGCAGGTCGTCGGGATTGCGGCTGGTGGTCAAGTTGCCGTCGGTGACGACCTCCTGATCCACCCAGGTCGCCCCGGCGTTGCGCAGGTCGACCGGGAACCTTTCGGACGCGGTCAGGTGGTCGAAGGTCTGCACCTCGCCGGCCTTCGGGCTGAGCAGCACCGGCTCGTGACCGGCCTCGGAGACGGCCTTCCAGGGTTCGGTCAGCTCGACTCGCTCGATCCCCTCGTCGCTGACCAGGATGGCGACTTTCTTGCTATCTGCCATGACTGATCCTCTCTCTGGTGTTGGACGGCCGCCGGTACCCGGGCGACCGTCCAGCCACACCTCATTCTGCGCTCGATCTCAGCCTCGTGAGGTGTGCCGGATCAGCGCCGGCACGAAGATGTCCCAGAGACCGCGCGGTACGCCGTGGCCGCCGCCTTCGAGGACCAGCAGTTCGGCCCCGGGGATCGCGTCGCGCAGGGCTTCACCGTGAGCGAGTGGGAGCAGCGGGTCGAGGTCGCCGTGCACCACGAGCGCGGGCGCGGTGATGTCGCCGAAGCCACCACCGTCAGGTCCATCGACCTTGGCCAGGAAGTGGTTCGTCATGGTCGACTCGAAATTGCGCGCGCGGGCGACATCGTGGTCCACCAACCGCCGGGTCGCCTGCTCGTCGAAGTACGGCGAACCGCCCGCCTCGAGTTCCGCAGACCGTACGACGTACTCGACGACCGAAGCACGATCCGCGAAATCAGGAGCCGGTACGTCGAAAGCGGCCGTCGGCGGCGGGAGATCGTCCGCGCCGGTGGAGGTGGAGACGAAGGTGAGCGAGGCGACCCGGTCGCGATGGTCGACACCGAGGATCAGCGCGACTCCCCCGAACATCGACTGAGCGACGACGTGGGCACGGTCGATGCCGAGCGCGTCGAGGATGCCGACCGCGTCCCGGGCGAGGTCGCCGAAGGAGTACTCCGGTCGCCCGGGCGGGTAGGTCGTCGATCGACCGGTGTCGCGGTTGTCGAAGCGGATCACGAACCGGTCGCCGGCCGCGATCCGCGTGCACAGGTCCTCCTCCCACCACAGCATCGAGGCGGCCGCGCCCTGGATGAGCAGGATCGCGGGATCGGCCGGATCCCCGAAGGTCTCGACTGACAACTCGGCACCGTTGACTTGGAGTTCACGCATGCCACCGACGCTAGGCCCGAGGCCCGATCGTGAAAAGCGATTGTCTCCGATCATCATGATCGCCTCTGCCGATACCGTGAAGCAGGTTCGAGCCAGGCCGCCACATCAGCCCTTGACAGCGTGTGCCCGAGTGAAAACTATTTGTCACGTCGCCGTACACCGGTTTCGTGCCAGACCAGTTACATCACCGACTGCGGTGGTACCGGAGCGATCATCGGCTGCAACTACGGCGCGGGCCAGCGGATCACGTTGGTGCCGACGGCAACGGGTCAGGTCGCCCTGCTGGCCGCGCACGATTTCGCAGCGAGGTCAGCCCGGGCCGCTCCGTCTGTCCTGGCAGAGACGCGACCAGGACGACGAAGTGCGACCAGAGCACTGCGACCCACAGTACGGCTTATGCGGCGGGTCAGCTGACGCTGAGGACCTTCGAGACGGTCTGGGTGCCCTGGTGGTCGGCGTCGGCGTACCAGACGACTCGGTAGGTGAAGGTGCCGCGGGTGGTGGGCTTGATGCCGAAGGCGTACCTGCCGTTGGTGGACAGCTTGACGTTGGCGACATTCAGCCAGCTGGTACCGCTACACGGGCCTACTCAGGAACCCAGATCAGGCCCAGGCGCTTGACCGTCTGCTTGCCCGCGATGCCGTCGGCGTCCTTGCCGCGCCAGCCCTGGGCGAGCTGGAACTTCTGCACCGCCTGCTTGGTGCCCGGCATGTAGTCGCCGGTTGGCTTGGGCGAGCGGATGCCGATGCCGTGATTCATCAGCGCACGCTGCAGATTCCAGACGCTGTCGGAGTCCAGCTGCCCCAGATGCATCTTCGACCTGAACACCTTGCCACCCTGCTTGAAGGCCTTACCGTCCGGCTGGGCGAGGTCGTTCTCCACCATCACCTTGCCGAGCGGCAGGTCCCGGCCCTGCAGGATCGTCGTCCAGCCCAGCCAGCGCGCCTTGCTCCAGCTCTCGGTGATCCGGGTCAGCGGCACGATGTCGATCCGGTCCCGCTTGACGATGTCGTTGCTGGCGATCTGCGGTACGCCGCCCCGGTACTCGACCACGATCGCCACGTGTCCCTCGGCCGACGGGCCCTGCCAGAAGCACGGCGCCCCGACCGGCGGCATCTTGTCCGCGTGCCGGCCCTTCTTCGGAATGGAGTTCCACTCCAGCTGGGCCGACCCGTCCTGGGCCGGCAGGTCCCACGCCGACCGGACGAACACCAGGCAGCGCCTCCGCCAGCCCAAGTCGCCCTTCTTCTGTTTCGCCCACACCACCGCGTCCGCTGCTGTTCTCATTTCGTCCCCCTGAGTCCGGCACCCCTCCCCCTGAGCAGTGCCAGAACCAGCGTCTCCACCGGTCTTCAGCCAGTCTTAAAGCAACCAAGAGCCAGTCTTCAGGCGCTTCCGGGGCAGCGACGGGGAGGTCGAGCGAGGCCGGACATGCCTCAGGGCCCGCCCTCCGTCGATCGCCCGGGCAGGCCCTGAGTGTTCTCGGGTGGTCAGCGTGCGCGGAGCATGCCGACCCGACGCGTCAGCGCGGTACGTCGCCGCGCCAGGCGCCGGTCTCGCCGCCGCGCTCCTCGATGAAGGTCTTGAAGCGCTCCATGTCGCCCTTGACCCGGCCCTCGATCACGCCGAGCTTGTCGCCGACGGTCTCCAGGAACCCGTCCGGGTCGATGTCCAGCTGCGCGGTCACCCGCGTGCTCGTGTCGGTCAGCTTGTGGAACGTCACCACGCCGGCGTGCTGCGGACCGGAGTCCGACGTCCACGCCACCCGCTCGTCCGGGTGCTGCTCGGTCACGGTGGCGTCGAACTCCCGCGTCGCGCCGCCGACCTTGACGACCCAGTGGTTGTGGGTGGCGTCCAGCTGGCGGATCTCCTCGACGCCGTCCATGAACTGCGGGAACGACTCGAACGGCGTCCACTGGTTGTACGCCGTGGTCACCGGGACGTCGACGTCGATCGACTGGGTGATGTTGCTCATCCGGATGCCTCCTGAGGGTGGCTTGTTGTGGACGAACCCCCGGTACCCGCCGCCATCGGACCGACGCAGAACCTCTGCGTACGCCCCACCGCAACCCCCCGCTTCTCCGAGTTGTCGCGTCCCGTGGGTGTGACCCGGGGTACAGGTAGCCACCTGCTCACGGATGCGAAGGAAACCCCATGCCCCCGAAACGCAAAGCTGCCAGTGCTTCCCGACGGTCGACCGCTACGCCGGCCGTACCGCAGCGGAGTACCGGGGAACAGCCGGTCGAGGTGGCCGAGGGACGGCTGCAGACCAGCCCGCTGCTCACCACGGCGCAAGGGGTGCGGCTTCCGGATACCGATCACTCGCTGAAGGCCGGACCGCGCGGACCGAGTCTGATGGACGACTTCCATCTGCGGGAGAAGATCACCCACTTCGACCACGAACGCATTCCCGAGCGGGTGGTGCACGCGCGCGGCGCGGCCGCCCACGGCACGTTCAAGGCGTACGGCAACGCTGGTACCGCGACCAAGGCGGGCTTCCTCCAGCGCGGCCGGGAGACGCCGGTGTTCGTACGTTTCTCGACCGTGCTCGGTTCCCGCGGCTCGGCCGACACCGTCCGGGACGTGCGGGGCTTCGCGGTGAAGTTCTACACCGAGGAGGGCAACTTCGACCTCGTCGGCAACAACATGCCGGTGTTCTTCATCCAGGACGGCATCAAGTTCCCCGACATCATCCACGCCGCCAAGCCGCACCCGGACCGGGAGATCCCCCAGGCCCAGAGCGCCCACGACACCTTCTGGGACTTCGTCTCGCTGCACACCGAGGCCACCCACCACGTCATGTGGGCGATGTCCGACCGCGGCATCCCCCGCTCGTACCGGACCATGGAGGGCTTCGGCGTCCATACGTTCCGGCTCGTGAACGGCAAGGGCGAGACCTGCCTGGTCAAGTTCCACTGGAAGCCTGTGGCGGGCATCCACTCGCTCGTCTGGGAAGAGGCGCAGCTCGCGGCCGGAACCGACCCCGACTTCCACCGCCGCGACCTGGCCGACGCCATCGACGCCGGCGCGCCGCTCGAGTTCGAGCTCGGCCTCCAGATCATGCCCGACTCCGCTGACCAGACCTTCGAGGGCATCGACCTGCTCGACCCGACCAAGATCGTGCCCGAGGAACTGTGTGAGGTCCAACTGGTCGGCAAGCTCACCCTGGACCGCAACCCGACGAACTACTTCGCCGAGACCGAGCAGGTCGCCTTCCACACCGGCAACCTGGTCCCGGGCATCGAGGTGACCGACGACCCACTGATGCAGGCCCGGTTGTTCTCGTACCTCGACACCCAGCTGACCCGCCTGGGCGGACCGAACTTCACCCAGTTGCCGATCAACTGCCCGCACGCGGCGGTCAACGACAACCTGCGTGACGGCATGCACCAGACGGCCGTACACCGCGGCGTGGCGCCGTACCTGCCCAACAGCCTCGGCGGGGAGGACGGCCCCGTCCCCGCGGAGGAAGGCGCGTTCGTCCACGTTCCCCGCGAGGTCAGTGGTCCCAAGGTGCGGGAGAGCCCGGCGTCCTTCGCGGACCACTTCTCCCAGGCCACCTTGTTCTGGGCGAGCATGAGCAAGATCGAACGCGTCCACATCATCGAGGCGTTCACCTTCGAGCTGGGTAAGTGCTATGAGCAACCAATTCGCGAGCGGATGCTGACCGTCCTCGCCCAGGTCGACACCGGGCTGTGTGAAGCCGTCGCCAAGGGACTCGGGTTGCCCGCACCCAAGGGCACACCGGCCACCGGGGCGACGCCCTCCCCCGCCTTGTCCCAGATCGTCACCACTCCCGGACCGATCGCAGGACGGGTGATCGGAGTGGTCGCGACGAACGGCTCCGATCTGGCCGGCATCACCAAGCTGCGCCGCGCGGTCGAGGCCCAAGGCGCCGTACTGCGATTGCTCGCTCCTTCGGGTGGCACCATCAAGAGGAGGCGCTCGACCCAGGTCGTCGAGCGCACCTTCCTGACCACCCGATCGATCGAGTACGACGCGCTGATCGTTGCCGCGGGCAGCCCATCGCTGAAGGACATCAAGCTGACCGTCCTCCTCGGGGAACTCTTCCGTCACTGCAAGGTGATCGGCGCCTGGGGCGATGGCGAGCAGGTGCTCACGGCGGCCGGCATCGACACCACGGCACCAGGCATCGTGCTCGGCGATGCAGTCGCCAAGCCCTACACGACCGACCTCCTCACGGCAGTCGGCCTGCACCGAGCGTGGGACCGCGCCGACCTCGTCATGGCGCAATGAACCCCCGGTGATCCGGCCGAGGCAACGATAAATGGCCTGCGGCGGCAGGTGTAGGCGACTACTGTCGGGAATCCCTCTCCAGTAAGGGATTCCCGTTGCCTGTGACCTCCTGGATCACCCGTGCGGAGACTGCTGCCGATGTGGCGGCGATC
This sequence comes from Kribbella qitaiheensis, assembly GCF_042657745.1. Classification (GTDB taxonomy): domain Bacteria; phylum Actinomycetota; class Actinomycetes; order Propionibacteriales; family Kribbellaceae; genus Kribbella; species Kribbella qitaiheensis. Next base: position 140,070 of record NZ_JBHSKE010000062.1, read on the forward strand.
CGTGACGTCAACCTGCAAGCATTCGGCAATGACTACGAGCCGGACGTCGTCGAGAAACTGCGCGCCGATCCGGCGTCGTGGTTGCCCGGATTGTCGATCGTCGCGACCACGGACGACAGCAAGGTCGTCGGCCACGTCCTGCTCAGCCGCTGCCGCATCGACGAGACGCCCGCGCTCGCACTCGGACCTTGCGCAGTTCTCCCCAGGTATCAGAAGCAAGGCGTCGGCAGTGCTGTCATCCGTACCGCGCTGGCCGCGGCCCGGGCTCAGGGCGAGCACCTCGTCGTGCTGCTAGGTCATCTCGAGTACTACCCACGCTTCGGCTTCAGGCCTGCCTCGACCTTCGGGATCGACGCCACCTTCGAGAGCGGCCCCCACCTGATGGCGCTCCCCCTCGACGACACTCCCGTGCCGTCCGGCACGATGCACTACCCACCACCCTGGGGCCTCTGAACCAGCCTTCCGTATACAAACCGCCCTCAGCATCCCTGTGCCAGAGAAGGGTCAGCGCCGAGGCGGAAGGGCTGCAACCAGCCCGCCGGCAGGCATCGGCCACGGGCTATCAGCGAGCCCACCAGCTGCGCAGCGCCCGGGTCGCCGGGCACGTCCTCCGCATCGCGCTGTCGGTCCACTTGCCTCGCGGCACCCTTGGATAACTGTCTAATAACGCTCAGCACCAGGCTCCGCGTCCGATTACTGGACGATTGTTCCGTCAATCGGAACATTCATCAGCTGGCCCTGCCCGACCCGCGCGCAGACGCGACGAAATCGCCGACGGCCCTCGCGGCGGCCGACGGCGGTGGTTGCGGCCTCTCCTGGAGGTGTCCCCGCGAAAAGGTTGAGACAAACTCGCCGAATCACTTGCGCGCCTGCCTTGTATACATGAAACAGTCTGCAGAACCGCTCATTCAGGAGACCGAAAATGCCCCGTCGAACTCCCTCGTCACTGAACCGCTCCAGCCGGCTCCCCCGCCTCGGTACGGGGCGCACTGGCTCCTTCAGAACCGCCCCGGTCGGCGCCGCGGTCGCGGTGGTCGTGCTGGCCCTCGTCGGTACCGCGTGCTCGTCGGTCGAGCCGGCCGGAGAACAGCCGAGCGGGCAGAGCTCGGCGGACCAGGATGTCTTCGGCGAGCCGGCGGACGCGGCGCAGGTGAAGGACGGCGGCACGTTGACGGTCGCCCTGTCCGCGGACCCGGACAAGCTCGACCCGTCGCTGTCGCGCAGCCTCTACTCGCGGTACGTGTTCCACACGATGTGCGAGAAGCTCTACGACCTCGGCCCGGACGCCAAGATCGTGCCGCAGCTCGCCACCGCGCTGCCGACCATCTCCTCCGACGGTCTCAGCCTGACCATCCCGCTGCGCGAGGGCGTGAAGTTCGCCGACGGCGGCACGCTCGACTCGAACGCCGTGAAGGTGTCGATCAACCGGGGTCTCACCATCACCGGCTCCGGCCGCAAGAGCGAGCTCGGTCCGATCACCTCGATCGAGACGCCGGACGCCAAGACCGTGGTGATCAAGCTGTCCAAGCCGTTCGCCCCGCTCACCGCGGCGCTGGCAGACCGGGCCGGCATGGTGCTCAGCCCGGCCGCGGTCAGCAAGCTCGGTGACAACTTCTCCACCGCGCCGGTCTGCGTCGGTCCGTTCAAGTTCGCCAGCAGAGTCGCGCAGAACTCGATCAAGGTGGTCAAGGACCCGCTGTACTACGACGCCGCCAAGGTGCACTTGGACGCGATCGAGTACCGGATCATCACCGACTCCAGCATCCGCTCGGCCAACCTCCGCTCGGGTGACGCGCAGATCGCGGACTCGCTGTCGACCCAGGACGCGCCCGCGCTGCAGAAGGACGCCAGCATGACCGTCCTGCAGTCCCAGTCGCTCGGCTACCAGGGCCTGACGATCAACATCGGCAACGCGAACGGCGTCGGCACCCCGAAGAAGCAGCTCGACAGCCCGATCGCGAAGGACCCGCGGGTCCGCCAGGCGCTCGACCTGTCGATCGACCGGGAGGCACTGGTCAAGACGATCTTCAACGGGCTGAACACGGTCGCCTGCTCGCCGATCTCGCCGAAGAGCGAGTTCACCTCCGACGCCGCCCAGGTCTGCCCCGCGCACGACCCGGCTAAGGCCAAGGAACTCCTCGGCCAGGCAGGCGTCACCACGCCGTACAAGGTCGAGATGATCACCTCGAACAACCCGGACAGCCTGCGGCTGGCCCAGGCGTTGCAGGCGATGGTCAAGGACGGTGGGTTCGAGCTGGTGATCAAGCCGGTCGAGTACGCCTCGCTGCTCGACCAGCAGGACCGCGGTGACTTCGAGCTGCTGCAGCTCGGCTGGTCCGGCCGGGTCGACCCGGACGCGAACATCTTCAACTTCGTCGGCAGCGAGGGCAGCCAGAACGTGGCCGGCTACAGCAGCCCCGAGGTGGACAAGCTGCTCACCGACGCCCGGCAGTCGAAGGACCAGGCCGAGCGGGTCAAGCTGTACGGCGACGTGGTCACCAAGCTGCAGCAGGACGACCCGCTGATCTACATGTACCGGCAGCGCAACCTGACCGGCGTCTCGAAGAAGGTGCTCGGCGTGCAGACCTACCCGGACGGCGTGATCCGCACCGCGTTCGCCGGCTACGCCAAATGACGGCGCCCATGACGGCACGCGGCTCGGCTGACCGCCGGCAGCCAGCGCCATGAATCGTTACCTGCTCAGCCGGCTCTGGCAGTCGCTCGTCACGTTGCTGCTGGCAACGATCGTGGTCTTCCTCGGGGTCCGGGCGCTGCCCGGCGACCCAGCGCTCGCGCTGGCCGGGGAGGACCGCGATCCGGAGTCGCTGCGGGCGATCCGCGAGCAGTACGGGCTGGACGACTCGCTGATCGTGCAGTTCTGGCAGTTCGTCAGCCACGCCCTCCGGGGTGATCTCGGGGTGTCGATCAGAACCGGCGAGAGCGTTGTCTCGATGCTCAAGAGCGCGCTCCCGGTGACGATGGAGTTGTCCGCGCTGGCGATCCTGGTCGCCAGCGTGCTCGGGGTCGGCGCGGGCGTGGTGGCAGCCGTACGCCGCGGCCGCCCGGCCGAGTGGGCCGCCAACGCCCTGGCGTTGCTCGGGCTGTCGGTACCGAACTTCTGGCTCGGTCTGATGGCGATCCTCTACCTGTCGGTGGCGCTGGGCCTGTTCCCGGCCTCGGGCTTCGTGCCGTTCTTCACCGACCCGATCGACAACCTGCACCACCTGGTCCTCCCGGCGCTGATCCTCGGCACGGGTCTCGCAGCGGTGATCATGCGCCAGACCCGGTCGTCGATGCTGGACGCGCTCTCCGCGGACTACATCCGGACCGCCGAGGCCAAGGGACTGCCGACGGGCGCGGTGATCGGCCGGCACGCGTTGCGGAACAGCCTGATCGTGGTGATCACGATCGTCGGTCTGCAGCTCGGTGCCCTGATCTCCGGGGCCGTCGTGACCGAGCGGATCTTCGCGCTGCCGGGCTTCGGCAAGCTCACCGTCGACGCGGTGTTTCAGCGGGACTACCCGGTGATCCAGGCGGTCGTCCTGGTCACCGCCACGGCGTACATCGTGATCAACCTGCTGGTGGACCTGCTCTACTCGGTGATCGATCCGCGGATCCGCGTGCGAGGTGAGGCCTGATGGCCATCGCAGACGTCACTGTCACCACCGGTATGCCGCTGGCCTCACGCCGGCGCAAGGTGCTCCGCCGGATGTTGCGGAACCCGCTGGCGATCACCGGGCTCGTCGTCCTCGGGATAGCGGTTGTGCTGGCGGTGTTCGCCCCCTGGATCGCGCCGCACGAGCCAACCGAGACCCACCTGGACCTGGCCTTCGCGCCGCCCGGTACTCCGGGGCATCTGCTCGGCACCGACGACCTGGGCCGCGATGTCTTGTCGCGGATCATGTTCGGCCTCAGGGCATCCCTGCACGTCGGGTTGCTCGCGGTGGCCACCTCGCTGGTGGTCGGCATACCGCTCGGGCTGATGGCCGGGTACTTCCGCGCGATCGACTCACTGATCTCGCGGTTCACCGACCTCGTGCTGGCGTTCCCGTTCCTGATCCTCGCGGTCGGGCTGGCCGCGATCCGCGGCGCGAGCCTCGGCAACGCGGCGATCGCGATCGGCATCGCGCAGATCCCCGGCGTGATCCGGATCGTCCGCTCGGAGACGTTGCGGCTGAAGTCGCTCGACTTCGTCTCGGCCGCGATCGTCGAGGGCGCCGGTGATCCCTGGGTGCTCGGCCGGCACATCCTGCCGAACGCGGCCTCGGTCATCATCGTGCAGGCGACCGTCGCCATCCCGGCGGCGATCCTGGGTGAGGCCGTGTTGTCGTTCCTCGGCCTCGGCATCCAGCCGCCCGCGCCCAGTCTCGGCACGATGCTGTCCGACGCGCAGCAGTTCGCCGCTCGCGCACCGTGGGCAGCGGTCATGCCGGGTCTGGCGATCATGCTCCTCACCCTGGCCTTCAACATCGTCGGCGACAGCCTGCGCGACGCCCTCGACCCGAAAGCGAGCCGCCGATGACCAGCGGACCGGTACTGAAGGTCACCGACCTCTCGGTCACGTTCCGGACCGAGGACGGCCCCCTGTCAGCGGTGGACCGGGTGAGCCTGGAGGTAGGCGACGGCGAGGTGCTCGCGGTGGTCGGCGAGTCCGGCTGCGGCAAGAGCGTCACCGCGATGAGCCTGGCCGGCCTCCTCCCCCGGTCGGCCACTGTCGAGGGCTCTGTCCAGTTGGACGGAGTCGAGCTCATCGGCGCGGACAAACGCACCCTGCGGTCGATCCGCGGCCGCGAGGTGGCGTACATCTTCCAGGAGCCGATGACGTCGCTGAACCCCGTCTTCACCGTCGGCCGCCAGATCGGCGAAGTACTGCAGGTCCACATCGGCCTGTCCCGGCAGGCAGCGCGCAGGCGGGCCGTCGAACTCCTCAAGCTGGTCGGCATCCCGTCGGCCGAGCGGCGGGTCGACGACTACCCACACCAGCTCTCCGGTGGCATGCGGCAGCGGGTCATGATCGCCATGGCCGTCGCCTGCGACCCGAAGGTGCTCATCGCCGACGAGCCGACCACCGCGCTCGACGTGACGATCCAGGCCGGCATCCTCGACGTACTGCGGGCGCTGCGCGAGCGGCTCGGCACCAGCGTCGTACTGATCACCCACGACCTCGGCGTGGTCGCCGACCTGGCCGACAGGGTGGCGGTGATGTACGCCGGTCGCGTGGTGGAGACGGCCGACGTCCACGAGTTGTTCGCCCGGCCCCAGCATCCCTACACGTCCGGGTTGCTGGCCGCTTCGCCGTCAGCAGGCAGGCATGCGGGCACCCACCGGCTCAACGAGATCCCTGGCTTGGTCCCTGTGCTGGCCTCACAACCCGACGCCTGCACGTTCGCCGACCGCTGCCCCCAAGCCCTGGACACCTGTACTGCAAAGCAACCCGCTCTGGAGCCGGGAAGTCACCGAGTGGCCTGCTGGAATCCCGTGCGAGAACCGGTGGAGGTCTGATGACCGAGTACGCGCTCGAGCTCGAGAACCTCGTCATGCACTTCGGCGCGGTCCGTGCCGTCGACGGCGTCTCGCTGCAGATCCCCAAGGGCTCAGTGGTCGCCCTGGTCGGCGAGAGTGGCTCAGGCAAGTCCACTGTCGGCCGCTGCATCGTGCGACTGCTGGAACCGACCGAGGGCACGGTCCGCCTCGCGGATGCCGACATCACCCACCTCAACCGCCGCAGGCTGCGCCCACACCGCCGGGACGTGTCCATCGTCTTCCAGGACCCGGCCGGCTCGCTGGACCCGCGCCTCACCGTGGGCGACATCGTCGGCGAACCACTGCGGCTGATGCGCCGTCGCGGCGACCTTCCCGCCGAGCAGCGGGACATCCCGTCGGCAGTGGCCGAGTCGCTCCGCCGGGTGGGGCTGCGCCCGGAAGTGGCCCAGCGGTCACCGCACGAGCTGTCCGGTGGTCAACGGCAACGAGTCAGCATCGCTCGGGCGCTGATCTCGTCCCCACGACTCCTGGTCGCGGACGAGCCGACCAGTGCGCTCGACGTGTCCGTGCAGGCGTCCGTGCTCAACCTGCTGGCCGATCTGCAGCGGGACCTCGGATTCGCCTGCCTGTTCATCACCCATGACCTGTCGGCCGTCGAGTACCTGGCCGACGAGGTCGCGGTGATGTACCTGGGCCAGCTGGTCGAGCAAGGCCCGCGCGAGCGGATCTTCGGAGTACCGGCTCATCCCTACACGCAGGCGTTGCTGTCGGCCGCTCCGGTACCGGATCCGTCGACGCAGCGCTCCAGGCGACCTGTGCTGCTCGGTGACGACCTGCCGTCGGCCATCGACCCGCCGTCGGGCTGCCGGTTTCACACCCGCTGCCCGGTGGCCGTGGACCGCTGCAAGACCGAGGTGCCGGAGTCCCGGGTGATCGGCGAGGGCGGACACCGGGTCGCCTGTCACCTGGTGAACGACGACGGCACCGGCCCGGACGTCCGTGACCTACCCACTGCCACTGCCTCTCCGACCGATACGGCAACACCAGAACCGAAGTCCGATGGAGCCACTGAAGTGACCACGGCAAGAGGAGCTGTTCAATGACCTTCACGACCCGGCCTACCCTGCGCGGCACGTTCGGGATGGTGTCGTCCACGCACTGGCTCGCGTCCCAGTCGGCGATGCGGATCCTCGAGCTCGGGGGTAACGCCTTCGACGCCGCGGCGACCGCGGGGTTCGTGCTGCACGTGGTCGAGCCGCACCTGAACGGCCCTGGCGGCGAGGTCCCGGCAATCATCGCGACAGCGGCCGACCCGACGCCGCGCGTGCTGTGCGGTCAGGGAGTCGCTCCCGCCGGCGCCACCATCGAGCACTTCCGCTCCCTTGGACTGGAGCTCATCCCGGGCTCCGGGCCGCTCGCGGCCGCTGTACCGGGGGCTGTGGATGCGTGGTTGTTGCTGCTGCGTGACCACGGCAGTCTGCCGCTGCGGACTGTGCTGGAGCCTGCCATCGGCTACGCGCGCAACGGTCATCCGCTGGTCGCACGGGTCGGGGACACGGTCAGGACCGTCAAGGACCTGTTCACCGATCACTGGCAGACCTCTGCCGAGCTGTGGTTGCAGGGAGGCACGCCGCCGAATGCCAACAAGCTGTTCCGCAACCCGGCGTACGCCGAGACCCTCGAGCGGCTGCTGACCACGGCCGAAGGAGCCGGGCCGGATCGCGTCGCGCAGGTCGAGCGGGCTCGCACCACCTGGCGGGAAGGCTTCGTCGCCGAGGCGGTCGACAAGTTCGCGCGGCTGCCGCATCGGGACTCCAGTGGCGAGGACCACGCCGGCCTGATCACCGGAGACGACATGGCGTCGTTCCAGGCGAGCTGGGAAGAGCCCGCGACCCTCGACTGGCAGGGGCACACCGTCGCCAAGACCGGACCGTGGGGCCAGGGCCCGGCGCTGCTCCAGTCGCTGGCCGTGCTGGCCGAGCTCGGTGATCCGGCGTCGCTGGACCTCACCAGCGCTGAGGCGGTCCACACGACCACGGAGGTCACGAAGCTCTCGTATGCCGACCGCGAGGCCTGGTACGGCGACGGCGCGGACGTGCCGCTGAAGACCCTGCTCTCCCCGGCGTACGCCGGGCAGCGGGCTCGCCTGATCGGTCCGGATGCCACCTTCGAGCTGCGTCCCGGCAGCCCGGACGGGCGGCAGCCGCACCTGCCATCCATTGCCTCTGGCAACAACCAGGGTGACGCGACGACCGGTGAGCCGACAGTGTCGTCCGACGGCGTGACCCGCGGCGACACTTGTCACGTCGACGTCATGGATCAGTGGGGCAACGTGATCTCAGCGACCCCGAGCGGTGGCTGGCTGCAGTCGTCCCCGACGATCCCGGAGCTCGGCTTCTGCCTCGGCAGCCGGTTGCAGATGTTCTGGCTGGAGGAAGGTCTCGCGTCTTCGCTGGCGCCGGGGCGGCGGCCGCGGACCACGCTGACGCCGACGTTGGTACTGCGCGACGGAGCACCCGTACTCGCGTGTGGTTCGCCAGGTGGTGACCAGCAGGACCAGTGGCAGCTGCTCTTCCTGCTGCGGAACCTCGTCGGCGGGCAGGACCTGCAGGAAGCGATCGACGCACCCGCCTGGCACACCACGGGCTTCCCGTCGTCCTTCTACCCGCGCGCGGTCGAGCCCGGCAGCCTCGTGATGGAGAGCCGCCTGGGGACTGCAGTACGGGACGACCTGGTACGGCGTGGGCATGTGGTGACCGAAGCGGATCCCTGGAGCCTCGGGCGGCTCTGCGCGGTCAGCCGCGAGGCGGACGGCGTACTGGCCGCCGGCGCGAACCCTCGAGGCATGCAGGGCTACGCGACCGGCCGCTAGCGGCCGCCTGCTGGCGGTCAGTCCGAGTGCAGCGCGGCCGTGGCGGCTGCCTCTACGTGGAGGCGGGCCGCCTCGGCCGCGGCTTCCCTGTCGCCGGCGGCGATCGCGTCGACGACACGGATGTGCTCCTCCCAGGAGTGCGGCGCCCGCTGGGCCGCACCGAGCCGGAACACCCAGTGCACGTGGTGGTACATCGCGGCGGACAGCGACGCGAGCCAGCGGTTGCCGCTGATCTCGATCACGGCCAGGTGGAGTGCGCTGTTCAACTCGGCCACCTGGTCGAAGTCCTGTGCCGCCGTCGCCGCGCTGGCCTCTTCGAGCAGCCGGCGCAAGCGCGCGACGTCCTGCTCCGTTGCCCGCTCTGCAGCCAACCCGGCCGCCAGTGTCTCCAACTGCTGGCGCACAGCGAACAGGTCCCGGATCGCCGTCTCGTCCAGCGTCGCGACCACCGCACCCCGGCGCGGCAGGATCTGCACGAACCCCTCGGTCTCCACCACCCGCAGCGCCTCGCGCACCGGGTTGCGGGACACACCGAAGTCCTCGGCCAGCCTGTTCTCCGTCAGCCGCTCACCCTGCGCGTAGTCCCCGTCGACGATGCGTCGCCGCAGCTCACTGAGGACCTGATCTCGCAGCGCCAGGTGATCACCACCGATCGTCCGCGCCTGGTCGCCCCCGTACTGCTGATCCACCCCGAGCTCCCCTCTCACTGACCTGCCCCCGCACCGCGCCGGTACCGCTGGACCGCTCGGCTCCGCAGCACACTACCCGGCCGCGGAGGCGCGATCGATGGAAACCCGGTTGCCCGGATCGGACCGGGTTGGCTACGTTGCGGGCTTGTCCATCCACCTCACGCCGCTGACCGATCCCGACTATCGGCCGTTCAGCCGACGGGTCGCCTGGCTCGCCTCGGACGCCGACGGCAACCCGGTCGGTTCGGCGTACCTCCGGCTGATCAGCAAGGCGACCCAGGAGCACCTGACCGAGCTCGAACTTTCGGTCCATCCGGCCGAGCGCCGCAAGGGCGTCGGCTCCGTGCTCCTCGATGCCGCGACGGAGGCAGCCCGGGACAACGACGCCCGCACCGTCCTCGCGGACGCCACCGCCGGTACTCCGGGTGACCACTTCCTGGCGAGCCACGGCTTCACCGTCGGACTCACCCTGTACTTCGCGAGGTTGCCCGTCGCCGAGATCGACGACGGAGTACTGGCGTCCGCGCTCGAGGCGGAGCATCCGGGGTACAGGCTCGAGTCCTGGCGCGGCGTGGTCCCTAACCGGCTTGCGGAGACCTTCGCGCAGGCGCGGTCGGCGATGGACGACGCGCCCGTCGGGGACATCGACTACGGCGCCGAGACCTGGGACGTCGAGCGGACCCGGTACGTCGCACGGGTCGTCGAGGAGCGCGGCGACCACCTGTGGACGGTGGCCGCCATCGAGGAGGCGACCGGCCGGATGGTGGGCTTCACCGAGCTGGTCGTGCCAGGCACCGGCAAAGGCGACGCGCAGCACTACGGCACCGCAGTACTGCCCGAGCACCGCGGACACGGCCTGGCTCGCTGGATCAAGTCCGAGTCGATCCGCCAGGCGCGCGACCACTACCCCGACCTAGCCGGCCTACTAACCGACATGGCCGACACAAACACAGCCATGCTCCACCTCAACAACACCCTCGGCTACCGCCCGACCCACCAAGTCCACCGCTACCACCTCGACCTCACAGTTTGAGCTCCTCAGGTGCCGAGGATCTTCTGTACTGCGGCGGTGGTGATGGGGTGGTAGCCCGGGCGGGCTGAGGTGAAGACCTGGAGGGCGAAGTCCTTGCCGGCGGGGGTGTCTGCCAGGGCGCGGTACACGGGTAGTACGAGCTTCATGCGGCCTACTCGGGTCAGGAAGCTCGCGAGCTCCTCGTACGCCGGGGTGTAGGAACTGGCGGCAACTATCGAGTACCAGCGGCGGGCGATCTCGCCGTTCGCAGTACCGGTGAGTCCGTACTCGCGGTCGAGCTGCTGCAGTTGCTCGGCCGTCAGCACGTCCGGCGCCGCGTCCAGGAAGCGCAGCCACTCCTGCGTGGTCCACTGCTTGGCCCCGGCCGGCAGCTCACCAGTGGTCAGCCAGCGCCGGCGGAGCTCGTCGACCAGCTGGAAGCGGAGCGAGTCGGCCCGCTCCGCGAACTGCGGGATCCCCGGCCGGTCCAGCCAGGCAGCGATCTCCTCAGCCGTCACCACCCCGGGATGGCGGTCGAGCAGCTGCTCCTGCAGATGTCCGGCGAAGTCCTCCGAGTTGATGCTCCGGAACGCGAACCGGTCGAAGTACCCGCGCAGGAACGGGTCGAACACCTCGCGGGTGAAGCGCTCCTCCAGCCAGGACAGGAACCACGCGCCCTTGAGCGGACCGAGCCCGCTGGTCCCGCGGTACTCCGTGCCGTGGTTGAGGCCAGGCAGCTCCACCGCCTGCTCCGCCAGGGAGAGCGGGTCCAACTTGGTCACGGTCGAGTGCTGCTTGATCGCGGTCTCCATCACCGCCAGCTCGGTGCCGTAGACCGCCTCCACGATCCGGTTCTCCACGTAGGAGGTGAAACCCTCGTTCAGCCAGATGTCGTCCCAGCTGTCCTGCGTGACCAGGTTGCCCGACCAGCTGTGCGCCAGCTCGTGCGCGACCACGTTGACCAGCGACTTGTCGCCGATCACCACGGTCGGCGTGGCGAACGTCATCCGCGGGTTCTCCATCCCGCCGTACGGGAAGGACGGCGGCAGCACCAGGATGTCGTAGCGACCCCAGCGGTACGGGCCGAACAGCGCCTCGGTGACCCGCATCATCTGCTCGGTGTCGGCGAACTCGGCAGCCGCCCGCTTGGCCATCTCCGGCTCGGCCCAGACGCCCGACCGGTCGCCGATCCGCTCGAAGACGAGATCACCGGCCGCGATGGCCAGCAGGTACGACGGGATCGGCTCGGGCATCACGACGTCGTACGAGCCGCTGCGCCTCGAGGTGGTGCCGTTGTCGGCACTCATCAGCACCATCAGCTCGGGCGGAGCCGTCACGTGCGCGGCGTAGCTGAACCGCACGCTCGGGGTGTCCTGCACCGGCACCCAGCTCCGCGCGTGGATCGCCTGGGACTGGCTGAACATGAACGGCAGCACGCCCCCGGCGGTCATGGACGGCTCCAGCCACTGCAAGCCGGTCGCGGTCGGAGCGGTCCGGTAGCTGACCCGCACCCGCTCGTGCTGCTGGGTGCGGATGGTCAGCGCCGAGCCGAGCTCGTCGTCCGGCACGGACAGGCTGTACTCCAACGGCTCCCAGTCGCCGTCCGCAGCACCCTCCACGGCCAGGACGGTGAGGTCCCGGGTGTCCAGCACGAGGCGGTCGCCCGGGCCACTCCAGGCGAGCGTATGGATGGCCGTTCCCGCCAGCACCTTGGCGGAGAAGTCCAGGTCGAGCTCGAGCTCGAGGTGGGTGGTGCGGACCAGCGCCGGTTCGGCGTAGGAGTGGCGGTCGTGCGTCACAGAAGCTCCCGAGGATGAGGTCGTTCGGAGGACAGTACCCACCGAATCGGCCGATGACGCGGCCGATTAGGGCCACGGGCAGCACCGTGCCAAACCGGTTCACCCTTTGGCTCGCCCGGCACTATGGAGCCATGCGGGCCGCCGGACTGTCGCTGGCCGTGCTGCTGGCGCTGGCAACCGCCTCTTGTGACAGCAGCACCTCCACTCCTGCCCCCAGCCCGACCACTTCGAGCCCGGCCGCTACGCCCTCCGCTTCCAGTGCAACGCCTACTGCGCTTTCACCGACGACGGCTCGCCCACCTACACCTCCACGAGCCTTCAACGCCGCTGCCGCCACAGCAACCGTCCGCTACCTCGCCGGCGAACTGGGCCCGCGCGAAGCCACCAGTACTGCGTACCGCCGGGCCCTCGCGTGGTTGGAGACCAGGTTCGAGGCCGCCGGATACCAGGTCGAGCGGCAGGCATTGCAGGTTCCTGCAGGTATCTCCTGGGGCGTTCCCGTCCGAGCCGGCACCACCTGGAACCTGATCGCCACCAAGCCCGGCTTCGACCCGACCGCGCCGCACCGGATCGTCGGGGCTCACCTGGACACCGTGCCCCAGGCGCCGGGCGCCGAAGACAACGCCTCCGGCATCGCGGTTCTCCTCGGTACTGCGGAAAGCATGCCCGCCCCCCGACTGCCTACGGTGTTCATCGCGTTCGGAGCCGAGGAGCCACGCGGCGACGGCGACAGCCGGCACCACTACGGCTCACGCGCCTATGTGGCATCCCTGCCCGCCGCCCAACGGAGGGCACTGCGCGGCATGGTCTCGCTCGATCGAGTAGGCGTGGGCTCGGTAGTGCCGGTCTGTACGGCGACAGCGGGGCAGGTGACTCTGCAGCGGGAGGTGCGTGCAGCGGCCGCCCGAGCCCGGGTGCCGACCCGCTCCTGCGTCAACAGGTCCAGTGATCACTGGTCGTTCGTCCGCTCGGGAATGCCCGGAGTGAGGATGGGCAGCACCCCGTACGCGGAGTACCACAGCGCGCGGGACCTGCCGCCCGTAGTACAGGCTGCACAGCTCGGCCGGATGGGTCGGGTGCTCGCCGGCTGGCTACAGAGCTAGGCAGGGGTCGGGGCTAGGCGTTGCGGATGTCGGCCAGGATCTGCTCAGCGCGGGTCCCGCTGACGATGCGCGGGCTGAAGTCGGCACCGATCACGTACGGCGTGAGGCGGGCGGCCTTGAGGGTCTTGCCCCAGTAGGTGAGCTCGAGCAGTACGCCTTCCTGGGTCTGCTGGGAGAAGTCCATGTCGAAGACCAGGTTGCCCAGCGAATGCGCGATCAGCTTGTTCGGCGGGTATTCGACGGCTTGCACCCAATGCGGGTGGCCGCCGATCACCAGGTCGGCACCGGCCTGGGTGAGAGCTGTGGCGACAGTGCGCTGGGCTGGGACGGGCTTGTGTGTGTACTGCTGGCCCCAGTGCGGCAGTACGACGACGACGTCGGCCGAGGCTCGTAGCGCCTTGATCTGGCGAGTGAGAACGCCCAGATCCGCCTGGTTGAGCGGTCCTGTCCGCGGGGGCATCCGCACCGAGAACGCGCCCGGTGTCGTCGCCGTCGCGCGCGGGGTCTCGCCGATGGCATTGAAGGCCAGGAAGCCGAACCGCACGCCACCACGAGTCACGACGACCGGGCGGCTCGCCTCGGAAAGGTTGCGTCCGGCACCTACCGGCTGGATGCCACTCGCCCGAACTCGCTGGACCGTGTCGAGCAGAGCCTGGTTCTCGAAGTCGCCCGTGTGGTTGTTCGCCAGCGACAGCACGTCGACGCCGACTGCGCGCAGCCCGGCGGTCACGCCGGGCGGAGCGGCGAAGGAATCGCCACCCTGTTGCGGTGTGCCTGCTCGGGAGAGCGTGCTCTCGAGGTTCACCACGGTGAGGTCCGCCGCGGCCAGGCGAGAGCCGATCGCGCGAAGCGGCCTGGAGACGTCGCCGGTACGCGCGGCTGCGGTCGCCACCCGTCGGCCCAGCATGACGTCACCACCCACAGTCAGATCGATGACCTGAGCGGCGGGAGTCGGGCCCGCAGTACGGAGTGCATAGCGGTCCGGGGCGCTGAAGGGATCGACTCCGGCCACCGTCAGGGCTCGGACGCTTGGCCCGACCTTCGATGCCGGAGCCAGTGCGAGCGCGTTGGGATTGCGCTCCACCAGGCGCAGCGAACCGACCACCTGGAAGCCTCGCCACGACTTGGCACCTGAGGCGAGCGCGCGGGCAGCGGCCAGATCCACGTCCTGAGCCGCCCGCGTCGCATTCACCGCCAGGACGAGAGGCTCGGTCTGAGCGGCTGTCGTCGGCCGTCCAGGACTCGGCGCCGACGACGACGGCGAGGCTGCGGAAGGCGGCCCCGAGGCTGGTGGCTCGGTGGACGGCGCAGTGCTCGTGCCTGAGGTCGAGCAGGCGGCGAGCATCGAGGGGCAGGCTGCGACCAGCATCGGGACAGCCACCACGCTCAATCGACTCCGACCCACCACCCCAACCAAGGTAATCGCCCCACCAAGCCCCATCTCGCCACTTGGAAATCCGGTCGGCACCAGGAGGGGCCCCGTCCAGCTAGGCGTGCCTGGCTAGGAAGTCGTCCAGCAATGCCGCTCCGTGCAGCATCGCGCGGCCGCGGCGGTCATGGGCGGCGCGACGCTCAGCCACTGCGGCCCGCAACGCCTCGGTGCTCCCGGTCCGGCGCAAACCTTCCAGCACCGGACGGATCTGCTCGAAGCCGTACCGCCCCTGCCGCAGCATGTTGATGATCCGCGCGTCCCGCACCTGTAACGGACCGTACCGCCTGTACTTCGTCCCGGGCTCCCGCTCCGGCGACAACAACTCAGCCGCCTCCCACACGCGCAGCGTCGACGTCTTCACCCCAAGCTGCGCAGCGAGTTCACCGACGAGCAACGCCGGCCCAGGCACCGCCCGCGGCTCGTCCAAGAACTCCTCCGCAGCCGCTCCCAGCGCCTCACTCGCCGCATCCGTGGCAAGCCTCTGCTCGTGCAACCCTGCGTGGCTCGCATCGATGAGTCGAAGCGCCGTCGCCTCGTCCCCGTCGTGAGCGGCCCGCATGATCGCGGTCGAAACCTCACCCCCGAACCCTGGCGCCAACGCGCGATACGTCAGCAGCGCCTGCAGATGCTCGCGGTCATACTGCCGGTACCCCGACTCCGTCCGCGGCGCGGCCGGCAGGATCCCCGCCGCCTCGTAGTTCCGGACCGCCTGGGTCGACACCCCCGCCTTCCTCGCCAGGTCCACCGGGCGCAGACTCACCACGAAGCTCCCTTCCCGGTTCGTCGCACTTTGACCAACCGGTTGAGACCCTACCGATCGTGCTAGCGGCCGCCCGCGACGTCGACCATCGATCCCGTCATATAGGACGCGCGATCGGAGACGAGGAACACGATCAGCGCCGCGACCTCCTCGACCTTGCCCGGCCGTCCGAGCGGCGGGGTGGTGCCGATCCGGTCCAGCCGGCCTTCCTCGTGGATGTCCGTCTCGATCAGCCCGGGCCTGATCCCGAGCACCCGGATGCCTTCCTTCGCGACCTCGTTCGCCAGACCGACGGTCAACGTGTCCACCGCGGCCTTGCTGCTCGCGTAGTCGACGTACTCGCCGGCAGACCCGAGCACCGCCCCGCGAGACGACACGTTGACGATCACCCCACCGTGCCCACCGCGCTCGGTCGACATCCGCCGTACAGCGGCGCCCGCGACCAGGAACGCGCCGATCGTGTTGATCCGGAACACCTGCGCCAACCGCGCGACGTCGTAGTCGGCGACCCGGCCGGACGGCGACACCACGCCGGCATTGTTGATCACGGCACCGAGCTGCCCGAGCTCCGCACTCACCGCGTCGAAGAGCCGCTCGATGTCGTCCGCCTCTGCCACATCGGCCTGTACTGCGACCGCCCGCCGCCCGAGCTTCTCGCAAGCCGCGACCACCTGGTCAGCCTCGTCGGAGCGCGTCCGGTAGCTCACCCCGACGTCCCAGCCGTCCTCGGCCAGCGCGATCGCCGCCGCTGCGCCGATCCCCCGGCTCCCGCCAGTGATCAAGGCGGTCCCCCGCCTGGCTGCCGTCCCAGTCACGCCCGCAGTCACGCGGTCAGTCCTAGCCTCAGTCATGCGCTCAGCCTGCCATGGGCTCGACTGGTCAGCTCGGCCGCTTGCCCAGGCCGACCTGGACTTCGCCGTCGCTGAAGCCGAGCGCGCGGTACAGGCGGATCGCGAGATACTCCGGATCCGCCACCATCACCAAGGTGTGCGCCCCCATCTCGTCCAGCCCGTACCGCGACGCCTGGTGGACCAGCGTGCCGGCGATCCCGCGCCCGCGGTAGTCCTCATGGGTCTGCACGTTCTGGAAACGGGCAACCCCCGAGCCGTCGGAGACGAGGCCGAGCGACGCCTGCAGCCGCTCCCCGTCGAAGGCCCCGAACCACTGTGCATGCCCGGCCTCGACGAGACTGCGTTCCGCCTCGGTCCTGCGCCGGTTGAACTCCTCATATCCCTCGAGGTCCATCGAGTTCACGGCCAGGCTCAGCCCGACGAGCTGCTCCCAGTCGTCGTCACCACTCAAGAACCGGTACTGCGAATCGACGTTGGGGCGAGCTGGTTCCATGACCTGCTTCGCCGTCATCACCGTGCTCCGGTCCGCCTCGAACCCCGCGCCCGTGAGCTCCTCCTCGGCGCCGACCACCCCATCGGTGGTGTCGATGCCGAAGGCACCATGTTTCGCCTCCGGGAACTCCTGCCGGAAGGCCTCCAGCCGACCGACCAGGGCACCCGGCGCGAACGGCGTCCGGTACAGCAGGTAGTTGCCCCACCAGAAGGTCGGATTCGCCGGCGTGCGGATGACGACGTACTCGCCCTTGTCGGTCAGTTCGCTGCCGCTCAGCTGCAGGAGCATCAGGTCGGTCCGGTAGCCGAGGCTGGTGATGTTCACGCATCCATCGTCAGGCGTTCGTCAAGGCGATTTGCGCGACGGCTTCCACCGCGACGGGTCGTCACGCTGGGCAGCCGCGGCGATGTTCTGCTGCATGCCGCCGAAGACCACGCCGTGGAAAGGCTTGATCGCCCACCAGTACAGCTGCCCGGGCAGGCCGTGCGGATGGAAGAGCGCTCTCTGCCGGAAGATCGTGCGCATCTCGTCGTCCTGGTCGACGATGAGCTCCAGCCACGCCAGGCCTGGCAGCCGCATCTCGGCGCGGAGGCGGAGCAGCTTGAGATCCTCGATCTCCTCGACCCGCCACCAGTCCAGCGGATCACCGACCGACAGGTCGTTCGGATTCCTCCGGCCGCGCCGCAGTCCGGGTCCGCCGAAGACCCGGTCGAGCACTCCCCTGGCCCACCAGCCCAGCCGCCACGAGTACCAGCCATTGCCGCCGCCGATCCCCTCGATCACCGACCAGAGTCGCTCGGGAGTCGTGGAGACAGCGCTCTCCCGTTCGTCGACGTAGAGCGAGCCGCCGGACCAGTCGGGGTCGCTCGGGAACGGGTCGCTTGGTGCTCCCGGTGTTGCTGCCGAGGCCCAGCTCGTGGTGACGTCGAGGTCCTGCACTCGCTTGAGGGCCAGCTCGACGGCACGATCGAAGCCGATCAACCCGGGCTGGGGATCAGCGACGTACTGGGCGATGTCGTGTTCCTTGCAGACCACCTCGTGGATCAGGCTGTCCACCAGCGGCCGGGCGATGCTGCTCGGTACCGGCGTCACCAGACCGACCCAGTGACTCGACAGCGACGGGGTCAGCAGCGGCAGCGTGACGATCCGGCGGGGCTTGAGGTTCGCGGCCGCGGCGTACCGCTGCATCATGTCGCGATACGTCAGCACGTCCGGCCCGCCGATGTCGAAGCCTCGGCTGACCTCGGGTGGCATCGAGGCGCTGCCCACCAGGTAATGCAGGACGTCCCGTACGGCGATCGGCTGGATGCGGGTGTCGAGCCAGCGCGGAGTCACCATCACCGGGAGGCGATCGGTGAGGTAGCGGAGCATCTCGAACGACGCCGATCCCGAGCCCAGGATCACCGCCGCACGCAGTACGGTCGTCGGCACTCCGGAGGCGAGCAGGATCTCGCCGACCTCGCGGCGGGAGTCCAGGTGCGGCGACAACTCCTCGTCCGCGGGGTAGAGCCCGCCGAGGTAGACGATCCGGCCGACGCCGGCATCTCGCGCGGCCGCGCTGAACGTCAGTGCGGTGTGCCGGTCCCGCGACTCGAACCGCTTGCCGGTACCGAGGGCGTGGATCAGGTAGTAGGCGACGTCCACGCCTTCGAGCGCCTCGTTCAGTTGATGCCGGTCCCCCGCGTCGGCCTCGACCACCTCGACGTCGTCGTACCAGTCGCGGTCCTGTAGCCGCCGCGGATTCCTCGCCATCGCCCGCACGCGGTAGCCGGCCTTCAAGAGCTCAGGCACCAGCCGCCCACCGATGTACCCGGTAACACCCGTGACTAGAACCAACTTGTTGTCCATAGACCCGCTCCAGTGCCCCACACCCGCGAAACCAACGCGGAACACGCCGAACCTATGCATGCCCCCGTCCCTGCCCGCCCGTCCTTCCCCTGCACGCCCCCGTCCTTCCCCTCCCGCCCGTCCTTCCCCTCCCGCCCGTCCTTCCCCTGCCCGCCTCATTTCCCCACACGTCTCGCGGCCCGCCGTTGACATGCAACCGCACGGCTGCCTATGGTGTTCATGCAGCCAATGGGTTGCATGAATGAGTGGAGTGCGATGGATGACGAGGTGTTCCGGGCGCTGGGTGATCCCAGTCGGCGGCTCCTTCTGGACCGGTTGAACCAGCGGAACGGGCAGACGCTGACGGAGCTCTGCGCCGACCTGGACATCACCCGGCAGTCGGTCAGCAAGCACCTGGCCGTCCTCGAAGGCGCCAACCTGGTGACCGTCGTCTGGCGGGGCCGGGAGAAGTTGCACTACCTGAACGCCGAGCCGATCAACGCCATCGCCGACCGCTGGATCAACCAGTACGACCGCCGGCGCGCGTATCTGTTCGCCGACCTGAAGACAGCATTGGAGCAGGAAACCGTGAGCGACAACGACTTCGTCTACACGACCTACATCAAGACGACCCCGGAGCGCCTGTGGAAGGCCCTCACCGACCCCGAGTTCACCCAGCAGTACTGGGGTGTCCAGCACGAGACCGACTGGAAGGTCGGCTCCCCGATGGCATGGAAGCTGGGCGACGTCACGATGGCCGGCCCGGGCCAGAAGGTCCTCGAGCACGACCCGTACCGCCGGCTCGCCTTCACCTGGCACACCATCACCCCGGAGTTCGCCGCAGCCGTCGAGATGAGTGACGAACTCCTGGCCAAGACGAGCAGCGAACCGCTCTCCCGGGTCAGCTTCGACCTCGAACCGGACGGCGACCAGGTCCGCCTCACCGTCATCCACACCGGCTTCGAACCGGGCAGCGAGATCCGCGCAATGATCAGCGACGGCTGGACCCGCCTCCTCTCCGACCTCAAGTCGTTCACCGAAACCTCCCCCGCCCTGAACCCCACTCCCGCAACCACCCCCTAGCCCGGGGTGGTCGGTTAGGTTGAGCGGGTGGCTAGTGGGAATCGGCTGGGCGAGTACTTGCGGGCTCGGCGGGAGCTCGTTCGGCCGGAGGATGTCGGGTTGCCGTCGGGTGGGCGGCGGCGGGTGCATGGGTTGCGGCGGGAGGAACTCGCCTTGCTGGCCGGCATCAGCAGCGACTACTACATGCGCCTCGAGCAGGGGCGTGACCAGCATCCGTCCGCGCAGGTGCTCGATTCCCTGGCCCGGGTGCTTGGTCTGACTGCAGACGCCACGGAGCATCTTCATCAGTTGGCACAGCCTGCCAAGGGTCAGGGAATGGCGAGGAAAGCCGACGAGATATCCGCCAGCTTGCTGCGACTGATGAACAGTTGGACGACTGAAGCCGCCTATGTGCAGGACCGCTTGTGGAACATCCTCGCCTCGAACGCACTGGCGGCCGCCTTGTCGCCGGTATATGCAGCGGGCAGCAATCCCTTGCGGGCGGTCTTTCTGGACCCGGAGCAGCGGGAGTTCCGACGCGAGTGGGAGCAACTGACCGCCGACGGGGTGGCCGGCCTCCGATCCCTGGCCGGCCCGAACGTCGACGATCCCGACCTGCTGGAACTCGTCGACGAACTCTCCGCCGGCAGCGAGCGCTTCCGCGAACTCTGGAACCGCCACGACATCCTCACCCGACAAGGCGGCATCAACCTTCTGAACCACCCCGACGTAGGGCCGCTCGACCTCAACAGCGAAAAGCTGGACATCGCCGGCACCGAAGGCCTGACCCTCGTCATCTTCCACGCCACCCCCAACACCCCCACCGCCCAAGCCCTCGCAGCCCTGGCCACCCGCATAAGCCCACTGGCCACACCGGTCGAGTAAGCACCTGCAGCCGTGGCGTCCGGGCTAGGGGCGGCGGTGGAGTAGGAGGGGGAGGACTGCGGCGGCGCCGGCTTCTCGGAGTTTGGCGGCGGCTACGGTGATCGGCCATTGGGATGAGGACGCGTCGACGATGAGCAGGACCGAGCGCCCGGTGATCGCCTGGGCAGTCAGGTCGTCGATGGTGATGCCTTCGCGCCAGACTTTTGCTTCCTCGGCTGAGGAGAGGTCGGTGGTGAAGGCGCTCGGGTCGACCGTCAGCTCGGCCCGCTCCAGACGACCGATCTCGGCGAGGTGGTCGGCGATCTCGGTGGTCAAGCGTCGGTAGCCGGCCGCGGGCAGCGTCACCACTACCTCCGGACGCCGGGACCACGCGTCACGCCAACGCGACAAGGCGGCCACACAGCCCGCCTTCAACGCGTCCAGACCAGCCTGGTCCTCGAGATCCGCGCTGAACGTCGACCGAATCACCTCGCGCCACTCGGGCGCATCGGCGTACACGATCGTGCGGCCGGGCTCGGCCATCAGGCCGGGCGGGATCTTGCCCTTTGCGCCAAAAGCACCGCCTGGCCACATCTTGCGCGGCTCCAGGATGTGGGTCTCGCCGCGCAGCAACCGGATGATCGCCTGCACGGTCTCTGGGTCCGGCTTCGCGCTGAGCGGGTCGGGCAGCAGCCCGAGGCAGACCGAGCAGCGTCCGCACGGCTCGGCCGAGGGATCGTCCAGCGACTCCTGGAGAAGTTGCATGAGGCAACGTTCGCCGCGGGTGTAGGCGCGCATGATGTCGGCCTCGCGACGCCGTACCGACACGATGCCGTCGTAGTGCTCGGCGTCGAAGCTCCACTCGACCGGCGTGCGCACCCAGCCGCGTTCCACCCGCTCGACCGCACCGTCCACCGCCAGCTGCTTCAGCATCAGCTCGACCCGGCCTCGGCGCAGACCGGTCTCGGCTTCGAGCGACGGCACCGTCGCGGGTTGATCCGGCCCGTACGCCTCCAAGCCCTGGAGCAACCGGTTCACCTGCTCAGGCACCGGGATCGTCGCGGTCGCGAAGTAGTCCCACACTCCCGCGTCTGCATCCGACGGCAGCAACGCCACCACCGCATGGTCGATACCACGCCCGGCACGCCCGACCTGCTGGTAGTACGAGACCGGCGAAGGCGGCGAACCGACGTGTACGACGAAGCCGAGGTCAGGCTTGTCGTAGCCCATCCCCAGCGCCGAGGTCGCGACCAACGCCTTCAACTCGTTGTTGCGCAACGCATCCTCGAGCCGCTCGCGTTCACCCGCTTCGAGACCACCCGTGTACGCCGCAACGGGTACTGCTGGGCCGTGCACCTCCTGGATGGCGGCGGCCAGTCGCTGTGCGTCTGAGACCGTCAGGGTGTAGACGATGCCCGAGCCCGGCATCTTCGGCAGATGGTCGACCACCCAGGCGAAGCGGTCCAGCGGCGAGAGCGCGTCCACCACAGCGAGCTGCAGACTCGACCGGGCAAGTGGTCCGCGCAGAACCAGGGTCGACTCCCCCAGCTGTCGCGCGACGTCCTCGGTTACTCGCGCGTTGGCAGTCGCCGTCGTCGCGAGCACCGGGGTCTGCGGATTGAGCTTCTGCAGTACGTCGGACACGCGGCGGTAGTCGGGCCGGAAGTCGTGACCCCAGTCCGACACGGCGTGGGCCTCGTCGATCACGAGCAGGCCGATCTGCCCGGCGAGCCCGTCCAGCACGCGACGGCCGAAGCCGGGATTGGCCAGGCGCTCAGGCGAGACGAGCAGGACGTCGATGGCGCCTGAGCGGAGGTCGCTCTCGATGCTCGACCACTCGTCGACGTTGGACGAGTTCAGCGTCGCGGCGCGCAGGCCCGCGCGAGCGGCGGCGGCCACCTGGTCGCGCATCAGCGAGAGCAGCGGTGACACCACGAGGGTCGGCCCCGCACCCTCGGACCGGCGGATCGCGGTCGCCGCCCAGTAGACCGCCGACTTGCCCCAGCCGGTCGCCTGGACCACCAGTACTCTCGCGTTCGGCTCGCACAGCGCCGCTACCGCGGTCTCCTGGTCGTCGCGAAGACGCGCGCCGTCGCCGGCGATCGCGCGAATCACTCCGGCCGCGGTCGTCGCCCGGTCCTCCGAGAGCTTGATGTCACCCATGCCGACGACCCTAGACGCCCGTACCCCCACTCCGCTCAACCGCACTCGACACCTGTGGACAACTCAGCCGAACTGGCACAGGCGCTCGGGTGGCACGGGTTGCCTGAGTCGTCCATCAGGCGTTGCGGGCCAGAGCCCTTCCTGGCCAGGACGTCGTAGGGGTTGGCCAGGCCGCAACGATCGAGGGAGAGACAGCCGCAGCCGACGCAGTCCTTGAAGTCGTCGCGGAGTTGTTCCAGCTGGACGATCCGCCGATCGAGCTCGGCCTGCCAGCGCTCCGAGATGTGCTCCCAGTCCTGCCGCGTCGGCGTCCGGTTCCCCGGCAGCAGCGCGAGGATCCCGGCCACTTCGGCGAGCGGGATGCCGACCCGCTGCGCGATCCGGATGAGGGCGACCCGGCGGAGCGTGTCGCGCTTGTACCGGCGCTGGTTGCCCGACGTACGGCGGCTGATGATCAGGTTCTGCCGCTCATAGAAGTGCAGCGCGGAGATCGCCACCCCGCTGCGGTCCGCGAGCTGCCCGACCGTCAGTTCACCTGGCTCGATGTCCACTCGTCATCCCTCCGCTGAAACCTCAACTAATGTCGAGGCTAGCCGAAGGTCCCCCACCCGCCCCGATCGCCGTACAAGCCGCGCCAAGAGCCGCTCCCGACCGAGTGGCGGCGGTAGTTGTCGGGGGTTGGGACACCAGATCGACGACCTCGGACACGTCATGTCTTGTTCGAGAGCCTGTTGCTCTTTGGTTGGCTGGCGTGGGATGCGGTCAGCTCGAGGTTCAGGTGTTGGGGGG
>NZ_JBHSKE010000063.1:0-53099 GCF_042657745.1 Kribbella qitaiheensis
GCCTGGGCACACCGCACCCAAACCACCGCCGCTTGACACCCTTAACACCTGGGGTGTCTGTCGTTCCGTACGCCGCTCGCCCCTCCTTAGCAACGGTCAGGCACGCGCGGTCAGGTGGTCGCCTGGAGGCGGACCCAGATCTCGTAGGACAGTTCGCCTTGCAGCGGTGGCTCGGGGTACCGCTCGATGTGGTGGAAGGCGGGCTCGTGCGGCGCGATTGCGAGGTGCTGTTGATCGGCCCAGTCGAAGACGCGGCGGTATGACGCCTGCACGTCCGGACCCCGGTGGTGGATCGCCGCATACCTGCCGGCGGGGACATCGATCCGCACCATGCCCGCGGGTGTCGGTGCAGCTTCTCGAACGGCGACACCGACGAGCTCCGTGAAGATCTCTCCTCGCCGGCCGAGGAAGATGCTCAGCTGCCGACCCGGCTCAGACCGTTGGCCGATGTCACCCAGCCGATCTTGGAGCAGGCCCCAGAGTCTCGGCACCACCACGCTCAACTCCGAGCCGGCGCAGGTGGCCACCAGCCCGACGGCGTGAATCGGATCGGATTCGACCAGGCGAATGCCGTCGCTCGCGTGCTCTGAGGATCCTGAAGCAACCGTCTCGGCGTCGTTCGATCCGCGCGAGTTGGCGCCGCAGACCATCAGGAGGTTGCCGTCGAGATCGCGGAAGGCGAACCAGCCCTGCTCGCCGGATTCCTGGACGTCGGTGACCAGGTCGCCGCCGTGGTGCCGGACATGGGCGTGCGCCGCGTGGACGTCGTCGGTGTCGAACATGAACGCCGGAGTCTGGTAGCTCGGTGGCGCGTCCGGCCGGTCGCCACGCCACATCGGCATCTCGTCGAGAATCAGGTCCCCGCCGCCCTGAAGCGGGATGACACTGAGGTGCTGACCGTCCAGCGGCTGATCGTCCGCCTGCAGCCCGAGCAGCCCGCGGTACCAGTCATGCGCCTTCGCCACCTCGCGAACGGGGATGAAATTGCCGCCGATTCGGTTCTTCACCGGTCGATCCATCGATGCTTCACTCTCCTTGGTCCAGGCAGAGGCTAGCCCCGAGCACCGACATTGCCTGGTCCACCAGGGTGGGCGAGGAAATCGATCAAGCGCGAGGGAAGCGAAGCGGGCACTATCGGGGCATGGAGGATGCGTTCGGGAGGTTTGTCGAGGTGCTGGCCGGCTGCCTTGATGAGCCGGAGGTGGCTGGGGACGAACTCGCCGCCAGGTTGCATCTGTCGCGGGCTCAGTTTGATCGAGTGGTCAGTGCGGCCGCGGGGGAGGCTCCGGATCGGCTTCGGCGGCGGGTGTTGCTGGAGCGGGCCGCGTTTCGGCTCAGGACGACTGAAGCCGGCGTGCTGGATGTAGCCGTGGAGGCGGGTTACTCGTCGCATGAGGCGTTCACTCGGGCCTTCCGGCGAGCCTTCGGTACTGCGCCTGCGGTGTGGCGGGGGTCAGCGGCCGGGTTCTTGCTGGCGGCTCCGAATGACGTGCATTTCTATCCACCCGGCGGCCTGCGGCTGCCCGCAAGGAGGCAGGTGAGGTCGATGAACTTCGTCCCCGGTCTGATCGAGCATCACGCGGCCGTGGTCGGGCGGTTGCTCGACGCCGCAGGCGCACTGCCATCGGAGCTCAAACCTCAACTGGACAAGCCGATCGAACTGTCCGTCATGAGCATCGATGTCGACCCCACACCCAGATCCGTGCTCGCGCGGTTGGTCGGGCAGTTGGAGATGTGGACCTGCGCGATGGCGAACGAGCCGTACGACGTCACGCAGGAGCGCGAGCGCACACTCGGGGAGTTGCGCGAGCAGTTGGACCGGGTCGGGCCGGCGTTCGTCGCGACGGTCCGAAGGATCGATGCCGAGGACCGCTTCGACGAGACGTTCGTCGACGTCACCGGCGGCGAGCCGTACATCTTCACCGCGGCCGGAATGATCGCCCACATCCTCACCTACGCCGCCTACCGTAGGACCCTGGTCGTCGGCGCGCTCGCGGCCCTGGGAGCGGATGTCGAGGACGATCCGCTCGCCTGGTTCACCGCATCAACCTGAGCCGGGTCTCGGCTACGGCGATGTCGAGGCGCTGGCCCCAGGTGATCGTCAGCGTGTCCGACTCGATGCCGTCGCCGAAGACGACCAGGTCGGCCTCGGCGGTCACGGTGAGCCGATCTTCCAACGACAGCAGGCCTTCCGTGCAGCTCGTGCCGGTCGCCGGCGACGGCCAGGCCTCCCGTACGAACCAGCACAACTCACGCTCCGTTGCCAAGGGCAACCGCAGCCCGCTGCCCCGCTCCTGCCACGCCGACCGGCACCACCCCGTGGAACCTGTTCCGGTGCCGACCAGCAGACCGCTCGACGACTGCCTCTCCTCGAGCCCTTCGGGTGACGCCAGCCGGTACCGCGCCGACTGGTGGCTCCGGTGCCCGACATACACCTCGTTCAAGGCAAGCAACGTCTGCCCGTCATCGGTGCTCGCGGCAACCATCGTCCGCTCCTCAACGGTGCTCGAGCGCAACAACTCCGGTACTGCGGCCGGCTCGTGCGGCACCAGTACTCCGGGGTTGCGCCCGGGCTCCGGATTGATCCCGATCACGGGCTGCCCGTCGAGGTACTTCGCCACGTTCGCGACCAGCCCGTCCTGCCCGACCGCGATCACCAGATCCTCAGGACCGAAGACGAAACGGTCGAGGTCGTTGCGCTCAGCAACGGTCCGCCGCCAGTCCAACGGAATCGAGGCGGACACCGTCGCCAGCGCCTCCTGCTGCGCCTGGTGACGCGCATCAAGCTCGGCCAGGTCGCGTCCCCGGCTGGACAGGAAGAAGCCGGCCTGCTGACGGGTGCCGTGCCGGGCGACGAGCTCGGTGAGCTCCGTCGCCCGGTGTACGACGACCGCCCGGGGTGGCAGGCTCATGCCCGTTCCCCAGCCGTCAGCTTGGTCAGCAGCGGGGTGATCAGATCGGGCGTCAGGTTGAGCGTGCCGATCTCCGGCAGCGCACCCTGCTTGATGGCCATCGCGAGGATCATCCCCTGGTCCAGCTCGGCGTGGGCCTCCAGCAGCGCCTTCTCGGCCGCGGCCTCGGCCGAACCGATCACCCGCTTCGCGTCGGCGTCGGCCTCGGCCAGCGACCGTCGCCGACCGGCCGCGGCCTCGGTCTCGATCCGCCCGGCAGCGGCGGCCTCGGTCGCGCGCTGACGCTCGTTCTGCCCCTTCTGGGTGACCAGTTGTTCCTCGCGCCGCGCCAGCTCGATCTGGTTCTGCAGTTCGTTCTCGGCGATCGACCGCTCCCGCTCGACGGCCATCGCCCGTCGCTCGTACGTCGCCTTGTCCGCGGCCTGCTGGACCATCTCCCGGGTGGGAGTCTGCAGCGCGCGTTCCACGTCGCTCTCGGCCCGTACTGCGACCACGCGGACGTCCTCCACGCCGATCCCGAGTCCGGTGAGCCGCTGGTCCTCACGCAGCCCGGTGCTCATCGCCAGCCGGAGCGAGGCCATCCCCTCGGAGAGTGCCTGGGTGAGGTTCAGCCGGGCCAGCAGATCCAGCGCGGTCTGCTGCGCGAGCTCGGTCAACAGGCCGCCGAGCTGCTCCAGCGGAGTGGACCGCCACAGACCGGTGTCCGGATCGATCCCGAAGTCGAGCCGGGTAGAGGCGAGCGCCGGGTCGGTCACCCGGTATGTCACGGTCGCCTGCACCACCACGTCCTGGAAGTCCAGCGTCCGGCCGTGGAACAGCAGCGGCTGCTCGCGGTCGTCGATCGGTACCTCACTCAGAGACGAGTTCAGCGCCCGGAACCAGAACGCCTGGCCGGCGCCGTCGTGCGCGACCTTGCCGCTGCGCAGGTGCCGCACGTGGGTACTCGGATTGGCCCGCAGGTGGCTGATGAAGCGGAACCGGGTGATGTCGGCCATCGGTCGTTCTCCTGTCTCGCCGCCCGGATCTGCCCGGCCGGCTCGGGAATCCCATTGTCGTCACCTTGACGATAAGATCCTGGATCGCTTTTCGTCAAGGTGACGATTAGAGTGGTCGACCATGGACTTCGTGCCGTTGGGCGTGGCTGCCGACCTGGTCATCCTGACCGTTCGCGACGGCTCGCTGGAGGTGTTGCTGATCCGCCGCGGGATCGCCCCGCACAAGGGCCGCTGGGCGCTGCCGGGCGGATTCGTCCGCCCCGAGGAGGACCTGGAGGCGGCGGCCCGGCGCGAACTGGGCGAGGAGACCAGCCTGCTCTCCGACCGGATCCACCTCGAGCAGGTCGCGACGTACGGCGAACCCGGCCGGGATCCGCGCGGCCGGGTGATCAGCGTCGCCTATCTGGCCCTCGTCCCGGACCTGCCCGCGCCGGTGGCCGGTACGGATGCGGCGTCGGCCTCGTGGGTGCCGGTCGCCGAGGTGCTGGAGGACCCGACGAAACGGCTCGCGTTCGACCATCACCGGATCCTCACGGACGCGGTCGAAAGGGCCCGGGCCAAGCTGGAGTACTCCTCCCTGGCCACCGCGTTCTGCGCCGACGAGTTCACCATCTCGGAGTTACGCGGGATCTACGAGGCCGTCTGGGGCGTCCCGCTCGACCCACGCAACTTCCACCGCAAGGCCACCAAGACCGACGGCTTCGTCACCCCCCTCGGCGCAACCACCACACGCGACGGTGGCCGGCCCGCGCAACTCTTCCGCCGCGGCCCGGCCACCACCCTGCATCCACCGCTGACCCGCGGCTGACCCGGCTCAGAGGTCGGTGGAACGGGAGAGCTTCTCCCAGGTGTTCAGGTCGTCGGCAAGCTGCGCGTGCTTCAAGCGGATGTTGTCGACGGCATCGTTTCCGAGGGCCATCGACCCAGCACAGCTCTGACGGCTAGACGCGCAGCAGCATCAGCTGTTCGGCCGTGATCAGGTCGGTGTGGGTGCCAGGGGAGCCGCAGGCCCAGGCGCCGGCGATGGAACCTGCCTCGGCCGCTTCCTCGTAGCTCCTTCCGTCCAGCCAGGTGGTGAGGAAGGCAGACACATAGGCGTCGCCGGCGCCGTTCGTGTCGATGACCGGACGGCCTGGGATCTGTACTGCGGGAATGTGCACCGGCTCCTTCTCGTCACGGATGTAGAGGTAGCTGCCTTCGGAGCCGGCCAACGCGATCACCGCCTGGGCCCGGCCGCTCGCGAAGATCCAGTCGATCGCCTTGTCCTGCAGGGCACTGGTCGACACGAAGACCAGGTCCGCCGTCTGCGCGAAGTCCCGGTGGTACTCGTTCTCGCCGTCCCAGTCGTGCAGGTCGGTGGACACCGTGCAGTCGGCGGCCAGCACGTCTGGCAGGGCCCAGCGCGCGAAGTCCATGATCGACACGTGCACGTGCCGGGCCCGCGCGACGTTGCCGCGCCAGAGGTTCGGATCCACCCGCAGCCCCCACGGCTGCCGGCCGTCGTACAGGGAGAGGCGGCGACCGTCCGGGCCGACCAGGTTGACCGATCGCCGGGTGCCGCTCGGGTGGATAGCGACCGCCAGCGGCAATCCGAGCTCTGCGTACGCCGAGCGGATCCGCGCGCCCTCGGGATCGTCGCCGATCACGTCGGCGAGTCCGGTGGCCAGGCCGAGCTGGTGACAGCCGAGCACGACGCCGTGGCCGGTGTGGCCGATGTAGGACTGAACAGGTTGGACGTGGACCGTCTCCTCGGCGGGCAGCGGTAACCCCGGCACTCGCACGATGGTGTCGATTCCCACGCCGCCGATCACGAAGACATCCAGGTCCATGCATTCCATCCTCACCGAGGCCGACAACCGACAGGGGTCAAGGGTGGCCTTCGAGGGCACCGCGCGGAAGGGGTCAGGCGGGAGAGTCAACACATGGTCACGACGCGACCACTGTTCGCGGTCAGAAGTGGAACCGTCCGGGCGATCGGCAGGAACTTGCAGAGGCGCCCGGACGATGCGCGACTCACTGCTTGATCGGGGCTCCGGTCTTCTCCTGGAGCTCGTCGAAGGTGACCCCGTCGGCGAGCTCGACGAGCCGCAGGCCGTCGTCCGTCACGTCGAGGACCGCGAGGTCGGTGATGATCCGGTCGACCACGCCGCGGCCGGTGTAGGGCAGGTCGCACTCCTGCAGGATCTTGTGCGAGCCGTCCTTGGCGACGTGCTCCATCAGCACGATCACCTTCTTGGCACCGTGCACCAGGTCCATCGCGCCGCCCATGCCCTTGACCATCTTGCCGGGGATCATCCAGTTCGACAGGTCGCCGGTGGCCGACACCTGCATCGCACCCAGGATGGCCGCGTCGATGGCGCCGCCGCGGATCATCCCGAAGGACAGCGACGAGTCGAAGAAGGACGCGCCCGGCAAGGTCGTGACGGTCTCCTTGCCGGCGTTGATCAGGTCCGGGTCCTCGTCACCCTCGACCGGGTACGGCCCGACGCCGAGGATGCCGTTCTCGCTCTGCAGCACGACGGTGACGCCGTCCGGGATGTAGTTCGGTACCAGGGTCGGCAGGCCGATACCCAGGTTCACGTACGAGCCGTCCTCGAGCTCCGCGGCGGCGCGGGCTGCCATCTGCTCACGGGTGAGTGGCATCTCAGGCCTCCAGCTTCTCGCGGGCAGCCTCGTAGGCTTCGCGGGGTTGGCCAGACCGGGGCGGTGGGGCGGGGACTGATTGTCGCACCGTGCGCTTCTCGATGCGCTTCTCGATGTCCTTGCCGACGGCAACGACGCGCTGGACGTAGACGCCGGGCAGGTGGATCTCGTCGGGGTTCAGCTCACCAGGCTGGACCAGCTCCTCGACCTGCGCGATGGTGACCCGGCCGGCCATCGCGGCCAGCGGGTTGAAGTTCCGCGCGCTGCGGTCGAACACCAGATTGCCGTGGGTGTCGCCCTTCAGCGCGTGCACCAGGCCGAAGTCGGTGGTGATCGACTCCTCCAGCACGTACGTCGTGCCGTTGATCTCCCGGGTCTCCTTCGGCTCCGAGGCCTTCGCGACCGAGCCGTCCTCGTTGTACCTCTGCGGCAGCCCGCCGTCCGCGACCTGGGTGCCGACGCCCGCCAGCGTGAAGAAGGCGGCGATCCCGCAGCCACCGGCGCGGAGCTTCTCGGCCAGCGTGCCCTGCGGGGTCAGCTCGACCTCCAGCTCGCCGGACAGGAACTGCCGGGCGAACTCCTTGTTCTCCCCGACGTACGACGAGGTCATCTTGGCGATCCGCTTGTCCGCGAGCAGGATGCCGAGACCCCAGTCGTCGACGCCGCAGTTGTTCGAGACGACGCTGAGCCCGCTCACGCCCTTGTCGTGGATCGCGCTGATCAGCTGCATCGGGTTTCCGCACAGCCCGAAGCCGCCGACCGCGAGGCTCGCGCCGTCGCCGATGTCGTCGACCGCGGCCTGCGGCGAGTCGTACGTCTTGTCCATCAGGCTGCTCCGTTGCACCTCTGGGCTGGGTCAGCCCGACTCTAACCAGCGCCCGGTTATCCGGCGAGAGTCGCCAGGTGTGGCCGGGGCCACAGAGTCACCTTCGGCCGTGGCGATCGCCTCCAGTTCGCCGAGGGCCTCCGTCCGGGCCAGCTCACCGTTGTCGGGACACCCCTCCAGCGCCGCGAGCGCGAACTCCCTGGCCGCCGGGAGATCCCCGCCGTACCGGGCTGCTCTGGCGAGGCCGATCCGAGCGGCCGCGCAGGTCTCCGCCGCGTTCGCTAGTTGCAGTGCGCGCTGGTAGTCCCTGCGGGCGGCAAGTAGTTCACCCAGGCGCAGGTGGAGGTCCGCGCGTCGGCACAGCAGCAGCGAGGAGTCCTCGTCGGCACCCAGTTCCTCCGTAACGGCGAGAGCCTGGCCAGTGAGCTCCTGGCACAGCCCCTGCTGCCCGGACCAGGCTGCGAGCTCCGCAAGGGCACTCAGAGCCAGTGAGATGCCCCAGCGGTCTCCTATCAGCCGGAACTGCGCCAGAGCCTCCTGCAGGGCCTTCTCGGACAAGTCAGGGTCACTGCCGGTCAGCCGGGGGTATCCGGCGCACAGCTGGATCACTGCCAGCGCCCAAGGGTCGAGGTTGGTCGTGTTCCGCGCGAGCACGTCGGCGACCTGCCCCGGCGCCACGAACGGCCCGAACACGATCGACCACAGCAGCAAGGTCACCGGGTGCGTGAACGGCTCGTCCAGGCTCTGCGCAACCAACGCAGCCTGCTCGACGTGCTCAGCCAGATCGAACCCGGAGTCATCCTGCTGACCGGTGGCCAGCAGTACCGCGAGCAGGTACTCCTCGCTGAGCCCTTCCGGCACCTGTGGCCCGAGTGCCGTCAGCAGGCAGCGCGCGGACCTTGCTGCGTCACCGCGCAGACCATGCATCCACCAGTACGTCGACAGTCCGGCGACCAGCCGCAGGCCGAGCGGGGGATCGTGCTCGGCGGACCAGCGGATCGCCGAGTCCAGGCCGCCGGTCTCGGCCCGCAGCAATGTTGCCCAGCGCAACTGATCCGGCCCGCGCAGGCGCCGGTCGGCGCGGTGCACCAGGTCCAGCAGGTGCGCCGCGCGCCGGGCGCGAAGATCCTCGGCCATATGACTCATTGTCACCTCGCCCCGGATCGCCGCCCGGGCGGGGGTCACTCTGAGCGGACGAACCCCTCGAGCCGGCTGATCAGGACGCGGTGAACTCGAGCACGCCCCACTGGTCCGGCTTGTGCATGTCGACCAGGTACTGCGGCGACCAGACCCAGAAGTCCTGCTGGCTCCCCTTGCGGTACTCGCCGGCCACGACCTCGTGGTTCCACTCGATCCGCATCAGGTTCATCCGCCACTCGTCGCCGGGCCGCGGAGGCGTCTGCCCCTTGTTGTACCTCGCGAGGTCGGTCCACGGCAGCGCGAATTCCACCGACCAACCGCCGTCTGTGTCCGTCGGGTCGTTCAGCGTCCCGTCCACCTGCACCGCGGTCCGCAGGCCCGGCAGGTTCGTCGGGTCCACCGCCACGCCGCCCTCGGAATACGGCATGGGCAGGGTGAGTTCCCAGATCGTGCCGAGCGGGTTGATCTCGAACTCGTAGTAGTTCAGGCCGTCGCCGTCCGGGTCGAGGAACAGCTCGAAGTTGTTCTCCTCGAACAGCATGGTGTTGCGCTGCGCCATCGTCGACCAGACGTGCGGTTCCTCCAGTTGCGCGCCGACGTACAGGTATTCGTCGTCGTACAGCAGCTTCGCGCGGGTCCGGTACCGGGGCGCGGGCTGGTCGCCGCGGATGTCGACGAAGTCGGCCGTCCAGGGCGCATCGGCCCAGGCGGGGTGCGTCAGCGTGCCGTCGAGCGACGGCGTGGTGCCGGCGCGGTGGCACTGGTAGCGGGGGAGTTCAGGCATCGGCTCGCTCCAACCGTCCGGCGATCAGGTGTGCGACGAGAAAGGTGACAGCGGTCAGCACCGGGACGACGAGCAGGGTCCAGGTAGAGAACAGGTCGTCCGACAGGAACGCGAGCACGATCAGCAGCATGAACGCGACCCCGAGGAAGGCGACCAGCTTCGGGTGTGGCATCGCCAGCCGGGTCAGCGTGACAGCGGCCAGCACGATCGTCACGACCACGGTCAGCACCAGCAGCGGGAAGCCCATTGTGCCGCAGTTCGGCGAGTCCCGGACCCGGTCGCAGCCTCGCTCGCTCAGCCAGACCAGCGCCACCGTGACGAATCCGGCCAGCAGTCCGACCACGGCGAGGATCAGCAGCGGCGGCAACGGCGGGGCGTCGAAACGCCCTTCGTCGGCCTCTTCCGCGGCTTCCTCGTCGGCCTGTTCGAGCAGCTCCTCCAGGTCATCGGGCATGCCTGGACCGACCTCGCCCTCCGGCTCCTCGGCCTCGACTCGCTCGTCACCCATTGCGGCAGGCTACCGACAAACCACCGACAGCCGCGCCACCGTCCGTCAGGAAGCGCCCAGTGCCTCCGCCACGGCATCCCGCAGTACGGCGTCGGTGGGCACCGGTACGCCGAGCTCCGTGGCCAGTTCGGCAAGGGAGACCATCGTCACGTCGTGCAGTCCACACGTAGTGAACGTGTGAAAGACGTTCATGTCGGGGTCGAGGTTGATCGAGAAGCCATGACTGGTGACGCCGCGGCGGATCCGCATCCCGATCGAGCAGAGCTTGCGGTGGTCCTCCGTCCACACCCCGACCAGGCTGCTCGCACCCTTCGGAGTGTCCCGGCGGATCAGCGGGAAACCGAGAGTTCCGAGCGCCTCGATCAGGCCGTTCTCGACCCAGCGCACGATGTCCACCGGGCCGCGCTGCTTCAGGTCGATCACCAGATAGCCGACCAACTGGCCGGGCCCGTGGTACGTCGCGAAGCCGCCCCGGTCGACCGCCACCGTCGGGATCGCCGCGGTCTCGGCCGGCAAGTCGTCCAGGGAGGTCCTTGGGCCGTACGTGATCACCGGCGGATGGCTCAGCAGGAACAACCTGTCCTCGGCTTCACCCGCGATCCGCTCCTCGACCCAGGTCTTCATGTCCTTGCCCGCGACCTCGTAATCCACCACGCCGAGATCCACCCGCTTCAAGACGCTCACGTCGCCAAGCCTAGGTCGCACTCTGTGGCGTCCCACCTGGCAGGTCTGAGCCGGAAACAATCAGGGCCGGTCACTCGAAAGTGACCGGCCCTGATCGGTGGTCGGGCTGACAGGATTTGAACCTGCGACCTCGTCGTCCCGAACGACGCGCGCTACCAAGCTGCGCCACAGCCCGAATTCGGCGTTAGCTTACATGCGCCCACCGCTGGGACGAAATCGGGTTATCCATCGACGTCGGTGACCCGCGGAACGAGTGTGAGCAACGTCGCTTCCGGCCTGCACGCGAACCGCACCGGCGCGTACGGCGAGGTGCCGAGCCCGGCCGAGACGTGCAACGCGGACTGGCGTCCGTCGTAGCCCCAGGTGGTCAGGCCCTTCACCCGCGAGGTGTCCAGGTCGCAGTTCGTCACCAGCGCCCCGTAGATCGGCACGGCGAGCTGTCCGCCATGGGTGTGCCCGGCAAGGATCAACGGATACCCGTCGCCGGTGAAGCCGTTCAGCACCCGCTGGTACGGCGCATGGGTGACTCCGATCGACAGGTCCGCCGCCGGGTCCACCTCGCCCGCGATCTCGCCGTACCGGTCCTTCTTGATGTGCGGGTCGTCGGTGCCGGCGAAGTCCAGCCGCAGGCCGTTCACCTTGAGGGTCGAGCGCGCGTTGTTCAGGTCGAGCCAACCTGCCCGGGTGAAGCCGGCGCGCAACTTCTCGAACGGGAGGTCCGGGCCGTGCGGCTTGTGGCGCTGCTTGTGGGCCGGCAGCAGGTACTTGCCCGGGTTCTTGAAGTGCGGCTTCCAGTAGTCGTTGGAGCCGAAGACGAACACGCCCGGCAGGTCGAGCAGGTCGCCGTGCGCGCGCAGCAGCGGGGCCACCGAGTCGGGGTGGGCGAGGTTGTCGCCGGTGTTCACGACCAGGTCGGGCTCCAGCCCGGCGAGCTCCTGGACCCAGCGGATCTTCTTCTCCTGGGTCGGCATCAGGTGCAGGTCGGACAGGTGCAGCACCTTGACCGGGGTGGTGCCCACCGGCAGCACCGGCACCGTCACCCTGCGCAGGGCGAACCACCGCACCTCAACGCCCGCGGCGTAGGCGACGCAGGCGGCGCCCACGCCGGTGACGACGGCAGCGGTCTTCAAGGTCGTGGCGGCAAGCGCCCGGAAACTCATTTCACCAGCCTGCCACAATCGTGGGCATGTCCAACTCCGAGATGAAGCAGCGCCTGCACGACGACATGACCGCGGCCCTGAAGGCGCGCGACGAGATCCGCAAGTCGACCCTGCGGATGGCGCTCACGGCCGTGACGAAGGCGGAGGTGGCCGGCAAGGAGGCCCGCGAGCTGTCCGACGCTGAGGTCCTCGACGTGCTGACAGCCGAGGCGAAGAAGCGCCGCGAGTCCGTCACGGCGTACCGGGAGGCCGGCCGCGAAGAGCTGGCGGACAAGGAGCAGGCGGAGGCGGACATCCTCGCCGAGTACCTGCCGGAGCAGCTGACCGCTGAGGAGATCACCGCCCTCGTGACCGAGACCATCGCCGCCACCGGAGCCGCCGAGCTCGGTCCGCGGGGCATCGGCAAGGTGATGGGCGCCCTGCAGCCCAAGGTCAAGGGCAAGGCCGACGGCGGCACCGTCTCGGCGGAGGTCAAGCGCCAACTCGGCGCCTGACCTCACTCCCCGGCTGAAAGCGAAAGGGGCCTCGTCCAACTGGACGAGGCCCCTTCTCACTTGGCTACCGACCGCACTTCGGGAACTTCGGGTGCCAAGGCGGACAGTTCGGGATCTGTGGCGGCGGCTTGCCGATGGTCGGAGGCGTGTTCGGCGGGTTGGGCGGCTGCCCACCCTTGCTCCCGTTGGAGATGTAGATCAGCACCTTCGTCCCCTCAGGGGCTCCGTCACGCTGCCGCGGGCTCGTGTACGCCACCGTCCCTGCTGCCTCTTCCGAGTCCACCAGGCCCGGCGCGATCTCCGCCTGGAAGCCCGCCTGCTGCAGGATGCCGACCGCCTCCTGCGGGCTCTTGCCGTTCACGAACGGCAGATCCTTCACGTCACCACGCATGGTCTTGTCGCTCGGTGCGGTGAAGCGGGTCGTCGGCAGACCCTTCAGAGCGCCTTCCATCGCGGTCTGCCAGACCGGTCCGGCGGTACCGGAACCCGAGGCGTCGCTCATCTTCTTGCCGTCGAGCGTCTGGCCGATCAGGTTCTTGTACGGCGGCTGCGCGTCCGCCACCACCGAGGCGGCGGCCATCTTCGAGGAGTAGCCCGCGAACCAGACGGCGAGGTTGGCGTTGATCGTTCCGGTCTTGCCGGCCAGGTCGCTCGGGCCGAACTTCAGCCGTCCACCGGTGCCGCCCGGCTCCATCACCTGGTGCAGCACGGCATTCACGCCATCCGCGACCGCGGGATCGAGCGCCTGCTTGCAGCTCGGCGGGGGCGTCTTGATCGGCTTGCCGTTGTAGCTGGTCACCGAGGTGATCAGCAGCGGCGTGCAGTACAGGCCGCGAGCGGCGAAAGTCGCGTAGGCGTTGGCGAGCATCAGCGGGGTCACCGTGTCGACGCCGAGCGTCATGGACACGACCTGCTTGAGCGGCTGCCCGGTCTGCGCGTCATGCATGCCCAGAGCGGCCGCCACCGTCGCGATCGGGCACAGACCCACCTGCTGCGAGAGTTGCAGGAAGTAGGTGTTGGTCGACGCGCGCGCGGCGTCGACCATGGTCAGGTCGCCGTGGGCCTCGGTCGAGTTGCTCGGGTTGTAGTCGGGGTCCGACGTCGTCCCGGTGCAGGTGCTGAACTTCTTGCCGCTGAGGTTGATCGTCGGCGGGGACTGGATCCGGTGGTTGAGCGGGAAGCCCTTCTGGATCGCGGCGGCGATGGTGAACGCCTTCATCGTCGAACCGTTCTGGAACCCGCCGTACCCGCCCGCGTAGGACTTCTCGACGTTGTAGTTGTACGCGGTGTGGTTCTTGCCGGCGCCGTACGGCCGGCTCTGCGCCATCGCCTTGACGACACCCGTGCCCGGCTCGATCATCGTGACCGCCGCGATCGCCTGGTCCGTCGGCTTCGAGTGCTCGTTGATCGACTTCTGCGCGGCGGCCTGGATCTTCGGGTCGAGGGAGGTCTTGACCAGGATGCCGGCGGTCTTGATGTAGTGGTCGCGGGCCTTGGTCGTCTTGCCGAAGGCCGGGTTCTCCAGCAGCTTGGAGACGATGTACTCGCAGTAGAACGGGTACTTCGAGTTGGCGCAGCCGTTCGGTACCGGCTGGATCTTGGCCGGGTTGATGACCGGGGTCTTGATCGCGTCGGCGGCCTGCTTGGCGGAGATGACGTTCAGTTCCTGCATGCGCCGCAGGACGACGTCGCGCCGGTCCTTGGCCCGCTTCTTGTTGTTCGTCGGGTCGTAGCCGGTGGGGTTCTTCACCAGACCGGCGAGCATCGCGGCCTGCGGCAGGGTCAGCTTCGCCGCGCTGGTGGAGAAGTAGTGCCGGGCCGCGGCCTCGACGCCGTACGTGCCGTCGCCGAAGTTCGCGAGGTTCAAGTACTTCTCCAGGATCTCGTCCTTGGAGAACTCCTTCTCGACCGCGACCGCGTACCGCAGCTCGGCGACCTTGCGCTGGTAGGTCTCCGCCGTCGCGGCCTGGATCGCCTCGGGGTCGTTGGCGGCGTTCGCCTTCTCGATCAGGGTCAGCTTCACGTACTGCTGGGTGATGCTGGAGCCACCCTGCTGGACCGCGCCCTCGGTCTG
Organism: Kribbella qitaiheensis; assembly: GCF_042657745.1. Taxonomy (GTDB): domain Bacteria; phylum Actinomycetota; class Actinomycetes; order Propionibacteriales; family Kribbellaceae; genus Kribbella; species Kribbella qitaiheensis. The sequence continues at coordinate 14,221 of NZ_JBHSKE010000063.1, forward strand.
GTTGCGGAGCAGGGCTCGCAGCGTGCCCTTCGCGTCGAGCGCGCCGTGCTCGTAGAACCGGTCGTCCTCGATCGCGACGATCGCCTTGCGCATGATCGGGTTGATCTGGGCGAGCTTGATCGGCACCCGGTTCTGCTCGTAGAGGTTGGCGACCAGCGAGCCGTCGGCGGCGACGATCTTGCTGTTCCGGGCCAGTGGGACGGTTTTCAGCTCCTGTGGCAGGTCCTGCAGCGTCTCTGCCGTCTTCTCGGTGCTGAAGCCTGCCAGGCCGGCGAACGGAATCGCCAGGCCGGCTGCCAGAGCGCCCGAGAGAACGCTCACCCCCAGGAACAGGACCACTGACTGGACGACGCCCCGATCGCCCTTATCCCTTGCGCGCATGAGACAAGAGCCTACGTGATCAGGGAGCCACGCCAACTCCTCGAATGTGTTTTATGTCACGTCAACCGGAGCGTAGTTCCGGACGTCTATTCAAGGTCCGAAATGCCGAAACGGCCGGACCACCGCGAGGGTGGTCCGGCCGTTTCCGGTACTACGTCTTACTGCGTCAGGCGGCAAACTGCCGGGCGTCGACCTGGGCCGGTTCGAGGGCCAGTTCGAGCACCTGCCGGACGTCGCTCACGGGGTGAACCGTCAGCTCCGACAGCACCGACTCGGGCACATCCTCCAGGTCCGGCTCGTTCCGGGCCGGGATCAGGATGGTGGTCAGGCCGGCCCGGTGGGCGGCGAGCAGCTTCTGCTTCACCCCACCGATCGGCAGCACCCGGCCGGTCAGCGACACCTCACCGGTCATCGCGACCTCGGAGCGCACCGGCCGTCCCGACAGCAGCGACGCGAGCGCCGTCGTCATCGTGACACCGGCCGACGGTCCATCCTTCGGAACGGCGCCCGCCGGTACGTGGATGTGGGTGTTCCGCTCGGCGAGATCACTCACCGGCAGACCCAGTTCCGCACCGTGCGACCGCAGGTACGACAGGGCGATCTGCGCCGACTCCTTCATCACGTCGCCGAGCTGCCCCGTCAACGTGACCCCGGTCGGGCCGGTCTCCTTGTCCGCCAGCGACGCCTCGATGAAGAGCACGTCACCACCGGCACCCGTCACGGCCAGACCCGTCGCGACACCCGGCAGCGCAGTACGCTCGCCGGACTCCGGCGTGAACTTCGGCGAACCCAGGTAGCTCTTCAGCTCCCCGGCGCCGATCTTCACGCCCTCCTCGAAGGTCTCGCCGAGGGCGAGCTTCGCGGTGACCTTGCGCAGCACCCGGGCGATCGAACGCTCGAGCTGCCGTACTCCGGCCTCTCGCGTGTACTCGCCGGCCAGCAGCCGCAGCGCCGAGTCCTCGATGGTGACCTCCTCGGCCGCCAGACCGGCCCGGTCCAGCTGACGCGGGAGCAGGTGGTCGCGAGCGATGGTGACCTTCTCGTCCTCGGTGTAGCCGTCGAGCTGCACCAGTTCCATCCGGTCCAGCAGCGGCGCCGGGATCGAGTCGAGCACGTTCGCCGTGGCCAGGAAGACCACGTCGGACAGGTCCAGCTCGACCTCCAGGTAGTGGTCCCGGAAGGTGTGGTTCTGCGCCGGGTCGAGGACCTCCAGCAGCGCGGCCGTCGGGTCACCCCGGTAGTCCGCACCCACCTTGTCGATCTCGTCCAGCAGCACCACCGGGTTCATCGAACCCGCCTCGGTGATCGCTCGCACGATCCGCCCGGGCAGCGCCCCGACGTACGTGCGGCGGTGACCGCGGATCTCGGCCTCGTCCCGGACGCCACCCAGGGCGACCCGGACGAACTTCCGGCCCATCGCACGTGCAACGGACTCACCCAGCGAGGTCTTGCCGACGCCAGGAGGACCGACCAGGGCCAGTACTGCGCCACTGCGGCGTCCGCCGACCACCCCAAGGCCACGATCCGCCCTGCGGCGGCGTACGGCCAGGTACTCGGTGATGCGTTCCTTCACGTCGTCCAGACCCGCGTGGTCGGCGTCCAGGATGGCCCGTGCCTCACGGAGGTCGTAGCCGTCCTCGGTCCGCTCGTTCCACGGCAGCTCCAGGACGGTGTCCAGCCAGGTCCGGATCCAGCCGACCTCGGGGGACTGCTCCGCCGTACGCTCCAGCTTGTCGACCTCGGCGAGCGCGGCCTTCTGGACGTGCTCGGGCAGGTCAGCGGCCTCGACGCGGGCGCGGTAGTCCTCTTCCTCGGACTCGGCCTTGCCGTCCAGCTCGGCCAGTTCCTTGCGGATGGCGGCCATCTGCTGGCGCAGCAGGAACTCCCGCTGCTGCTTCTCCATGCCCTCCTGGACGTCCTTCTGGATCGTCTCGGAGACCTCGAGCTCGGCGAGGTGGTCCTTCACCCAGCCGATCAGCTTGGTCAGCCGCTCGGAGACGTCAGGGGTCTCCAGCAGCCAGCTCTTCTGCTCGTTGTTCAGGTACGACGCGTAACCGGCCAGGTCGGCCAGCTCCGCGGGGTTGTTCACCTGCTTCACCGAGTCGATGACCTGCCAGGCTTCCCGGCGCTCGAGCACCGTGGTCACCAGGGCCTTGTAGTCACGAGCCAGCTCGGCGGACTTGTTGTCAGTGGATTCGTCCAGCACGGTCGCGCCGACCCACAGGGCCGCGCCGGGACCGGTGGTCCCCGCGCCGATCAGGACCCGGGCGGTACCCCGGATCACGGCTGCCTGGGCGCCGCCCGGCAACCGGCCGATCTGCTCGATCTCACCGAGCGTTCCGGCCTTCGCATATTTCCCGTCCAGGCGCGGTACCAGCAGTACCTGGTCCTGGCCCGAAGCCTGCGCGGCGTCGATGGCAGCGCGCGCCTCGGAGTCCGCAAGGCGCACCGGTACGACCATTCCAGGCAGTACGACGATGTCGTCTAGCGGGAGAACGGGAAGGTTCAACGTCTCTGTCACGCTGTCACACCCTCTGTTGAAGATTGAGTCTGACAGGCTCAACCACACTCCTCATCAGGTCATTCCCGGGCCTTCGGAGCGTTCGCTGACGGTGAAACAGACCCTGGAACCGTCCGGTTTCCGCCGGTGAGGTCGTGGTGACGGAGCGGTGGGCGAGCGGTGACCGAGCGCGGGTTTCAGGCGGTGAGGAGATCGCCGATGGTACGCAGGCCGGTGAGGTCGTGGACGTCGTCGGGCAGGGCCGGGACGTCGACGGTCGCGATCGCGCGGTGGCCGCGGCGGAACCGGTCGGCGCGTTTCCGGTCGCTGACCACCTGCTGCATCTTGTCGGCGTGCAGCCGCAGGACGGCCGCTGTCAGTTCGGACTTGCCGGCGGCCTCGAGCTTCTCGGCCGCGGCCAGGGACTGCTCGGCCGACAGGTCAGGGACGTGGGTGGTGGTCACCCGGTTCAGCACGACGCCGGCCAGCGGCATCTGCTCCTCGCGCAACCGCTCGGTGAAGTACGACGCCTCGCGCAGCGCGTCGTTCTGCGGCGCGGCGACCACCAGGAAGGCGGTGTGCGGCTCCCGCAGCAGCGCGACCGTCTTGTCGGCCCGCTCCCGGAATCCGCCGAACAGCGTGTCGAAGGCGGCCGCGAACGTCTGCACATCGGTGAGCACCTGCGCGCCGAGCACCTTGTTCATCACCGACATCGCCAGGTTCACCCCGGCCGACATCAGCCGCAGCGGTCCCCGCGCGGGGGCTAGCAGCAGCCGCAGGAACCGCCCTTCCAGCAGCGAGGCCAGCCGCTCCGGAGCGTCCAGGAAGTCCAGCGCCGACCTCGATGGAGGGGTGTCGACCACGATCAGGTCCCAGTCGCCGGTCCGCTCGGCCTGTTTGTGCAACTGGCCGAGCTTCTCCATCGCCATGTACTCCTGCGTCCCCGCGAACGACGAGGACAGCGCGACGTAGAACGGGTTCGCCAGGATCTGCTCGGCCTTCTCCGGGGTGGCGTGGGTGAGCACCACCTCGTCGAAGGTGCGCTTCATGTCCAGCATCATCGCGTCGAGCCGGCCGCCGTTCGCCGGGTCGACGTCGGCGACGGCCCGAGGCGTGTTGTCCAGCTCGGTCAGGCCGAGCGACTGGGCCAGCCTCCGGGCCGGATCGATGGTCAGTACGACAACCTTGCGCCCGCGCTCGGCGGCTCGCAGGCCGAGGGCGGCGGCCGTCGTCGTCTTGCCGACGCCGCCGGCGCCGCAGGTGACGATGATGCGCGTCCCGGGGTCGTCGATCAGCGCGTCCAGGTCCAGCGTGCTCACGAGCGCAGCTCCTCGGCCAGGTCGAACAGGGCGCCGTGGTCGATCCCGTCCGGCAGCAACGCCACCTCGGTCACCTTCTTGCCCAGGGCATCGATCCGGTCACGGTTCTCCCGTTCCAGCCCGACCCGTACGGCGTGGTCGCGGGCCTCCTTCGACAAGGTGGCGACCATGTCCTTGGTGTAGGTGATACCAGCCGCCCGGAGCCCGCGGGTCAACTCGGGGGCAGGGAGTTTCTCCTTCACCGCAAGGGCGAGCGCGTCGTCGTCGAGCGGGCTGTTGCGCACCATGTTCACCACGATCGACCCGATCCGCAGGTCCAGCTGCTCCAGCTGTTCCACCGCGTCAAGCGTCTCCTGGACCGGCATCTCCTCCAGCAGTGTGACCAGGTGAACTCGGGTCACATCGGAGCGGAGCATGCCCATGATGGCGTCCGCCTGGTTGCGGATCGGCCCGACCTTGGCCAGGCCGGCCACCTCCTGGTTCACGTTCAGGAACGGCCCGATCCGGCCGGTGGGAGGCGCGTCCAGGACGACGGCGTCGTACGCGAGGCGGCCGTGCGACTTGCGCCGGGTGGCCTCGTAGACCTTGCCGGTCAGCAGCACGTCCCGCAGACCCGGGGCGATCGTGGTGACGAAGTCGACCGCGCCCACCTTGTCGAGCGCCTTTCCGGCCCGGCCGAGGTGGTAGTACATGTCCAAGTACTCCAGCAGGGCCGCCTCGGCGTCCACCGCCAGCGCGAACACCTCGCCCCCGGCCGGTCCCACCGCGATCCGGCGTTCGACGTACGGGAGCGGCGGGACGTCGAAGAGCTGCGCGAGTCCCTGCCGGCCCTCGACCTCGACCAGCAGGATCCGCTTGCCCTGGTCGGCCAGCGCGAGCGCCATGGCAGCAGCCACCGTCGTCTTGCCGGTCCCGCCCTTGCCGGTGACCACATGCAGCCTCGCCATGATCTCCAGCGTAGGGCGTAGGCCACGTCACACCGGGGGTGCCGCCCGTTAGAGTCCAGCTATGAAGAAGTTCGAGTACTTCACCGCGCCACTCCTGGTCCACTCGACCAAGGAGATCCTCGACAACTTCGGGCAGGACGGCTGGGAACTGGTCCAGGTCATCCAGGGGCCGAACCCGGAGACGCTGGTCGCCTACCTGAAGCGGGAGATCACCGAGTCATGAGCCACCCGGAGGAGAAGCTGGCCGAGCTCGGCCTGAAGCTGCCCGAGGTCGCCAAGCCGGTCGCCGCGTACGTGCCCGTGGTGCGCACCGGCAACCTGGTCTACACGTCCGGCCAGCTGCCGCTGCGGGAGGGCGCCCTGATCGCCACCGGCAAGAACGGCGACGGCGTCAGCGCCGAGGTGGCGGTCGAGTGTGCCCAGCAGTGCGCGCTCAACGCCCTGGCCGCGATCAAGTCCGAGATCGGCGACCTGGCGAACATCACCCGGATCGTCAAGGTGGTCGCCTTCATCGCCTCGACCCCCGACTTCACCGGCCAGCCCCAGATCGCCAACGGCGCCTCCGAGCTCCTCGGCCACGTCTTCGCCGAAGCCGGCCAACACGCCCGCAGCGCCGTAGGCGTCCCCGTCCTCCCCCTGGACGCCCCGGTTGAAATCGAACTGATCGTCGAGGTCGCCTGACCGACCCCCGCTCCCGCCCGCCAGGCGGGAGCACTCCGGGCGGGTCACTCGTCCGGCACTCCCTTCCTTCTTGTTCTCCGCCCGGAGGGCGGGGTGCCAGGGGCGCGCAGCGTGTGGGTGGGCAGCGGCTCAGCGATTTGGAGGTTTGGTGGTTCGGGATCTGAAGGCGCAGTTGCTGTCCGGGCGGATGGCGGCGGAGGCGTTGTCGTTCGTGCGGGAAGGCCGGGAGGCGGCCGAGCCGCGCCCCGCTTCGACGGTGATCCTGCTGCGCGACACCTCCGAAGGCCCTGAGCTCTATCTGCTCCGGCGGCAGCAGTCGATGGCGTTCGCGGCGGGGATGACCGTGTTCCCCGGCGGCCGGGTGGATCCGACCGACTCGTCGATCGCGGATTCGTGGTCCGGACCGTCGCCCGAGTGGTTCGGGGAGCGCCTCGGTTGCTCCGCGGAGACCGCCGCCGCGTACGTCGCGGCCGCAGTACGGGAGACCTTCGAGGAGTCCGGCGTACTCCTGGCCGGCCCGTCGACCGAGTCCGTCGTCGGCGACACCACCGGCGACGACTGGGAGGCCGACCGGGTCGCGCTGGAGTCCCGCGAGCTCGGTTTCGCCGACTTCCTGCACCGACGTGGCCTCGTACTGCGGGCCGACCTGCTCGGCGTCTGGGCACACTGGATCACCCCCGAGTTCGAGCCGCGGCGCTACGACACCCGGTTCTTCGTCGCCGCGCTCCCCGAGGGCCAGGTGACCCGCGACGTGACGAGCGAGTCCGACCAGGTCGCGTGGCTCCACCCGGCCGACGCGGTCCAGGCGGTCGAGGCCGGCGAGATGCTGATGCTCCCGCCGACGTACCTGTGCTGCCGCGACCTGATCCCGTACGACGCTGTCGCCGACGTGCTGGCGGCGTCCACCGAGCGCGAGGTCCGGCCGATCCTCCCGACCGTCCGGGTGGAGAACGACCAGGCCTACCTGGAGACCACATGACAGTCGAGGCAGTCACCCCGTACGCGTCCCGGGTCCTCGCGGCCAACCCCGGCCCGATGACCCTGGACGGCACGAACACCTGGATCCTCCGGGCACCCGAGTCCGACACCGCCGTCGTGGTGGACCCCGGGCCGATGCTCGAGGAACACCTCCGCGCCGTGCTCGACGCAGTCGCGCAGTACGGGTGCACTGTGTCGATGGTGCTGCTGACGCACGGGCACTTCGACCACTCCGAAGGCGCCGCGTGGTTCGCCCAGCGGGCCAACAGCGCGGTGCGGTCGGTGGACCCGGCGTTCCGGATTCCGACCGACCACGCGCACGGGCTCGCCGAGGGCGACGTGATCACCTCCGGCGAGTTGCGGATCGAAGTACTGCCGACGCCCGGGCACACGATGGACTCGGTCTGCTTCTGGCTCCCGCAGGACGGCTCCCTGCTGACCGGCGACACCGTGCTCGGCCGCGGTACCTCGGTGGTCGCCCACCCGGACGGTGCCCTCGGCCCCTACCTCGAGTCGCTGGAAAGCCTCCGCGCCTTCGCCAACTCCCCAGCCGGCGTAGACCGCCTACTCCCAGGCCACGGCCCGGTCATCGACGACCCCAGCGCCGTCCTCACCTTCTACCTAGAGCACCGCCACGAACGCCTGACCCAAGTCCGCGAAGCCGTCGCCGCCGGCCACACCACCCCGGAAGCCATCGTGGAGCACGTCTACGCCGACGTCCCCCACCCCCTCTGGCCCGCCGCCGAACGCTCAGTCCAAGCCCAACTCGCCTACCTCCAGTCGCACTAGCCCCCAACGCCGACCTGCCCCCTCATCGGGGTCACTCCCCCCGCTCGGCGGGGTTAGCCCCTTCGGACGGGGTTCTCCCACTGCCCGCCCGGTGGGCAAACCCCGCGCCCGGGGGCGAACCCCGCGCCCACTGGGCGAACCCCGCGCCCACTGGGCGAACCGCGCGCCCGGGGGCGAACCCCGCGCCGGTGGGCGAACCCCCCCGCGCCGGTGGGCGAACCCCCCCGCCCGGTGGGCGAACCGCGCGCCCGGGGGCGAACCCCGCGCCGGTGGGCGAACCCCCCCGCCCGGTGGGCGAACCGCGCGCCCGGGGGCGAACCCCGCGCCGGTGGGCGAACCCCCCGCCCGGTGGGCGAACCCCGCGCCCCGGGGCGAACCCCCGCCCGTTGGGCGAACCCCGCGCCCGGTGGGCGAACCTCGTGGGGCGGGAGAGCGAAGTACTCCGTCTGCGGCGTTCGGAGTGGTTGTCCACAGGGTTTGGAAAGGCTGCGGACAAGCCTTGGGAGTGCGGCAAGTTCTGGAGTATGAACCCAAAGCTTCGGCGCCGCGCTGCACGGCACGGCGGTACTTTCTCCCGTCAGGATGCCGTCGAGTCCGGATACACAGTCAGCCAGGTCCGCGAGCGTCTCCGGGACGGCCGCTGGATCTTGCTTCGAAGGGGCTTCTATGCGGAGCGGTCCGACTCGACCGACAGACCGCCCTGGGAGCGGGAGACGGAGGCGCACCGGCTCGCCGTTCATGCTGCGGCGCGGGCACTCGCCGGTAGTGCGGTGGTGATCAGCCATCAGTCGGCAGTGGTTCTGCACGGCCTGTCGTCTTGGGGGCTCGATCCGGACCTCGTTCACGTGACCCGCACGGATCGCGGGCACGGACGCATCCTCGCAGGCACGAGTCACCATGTGGGCGAGTTGCCGGCGAGCGCGGTCACCTCGGCGGAGGGCTTGCCCGCGACCACGGTCGCGAGGGCGATCATCGAGACTTCCTGCGCGGCGCGGTACGAAGCGGCGGTTGTGCTCTGCGACAGCGGATTGCGGAGCGGTCTGGTGACGAGGACCGATCTGACGGAAACGCTTGGCCAGATGAGTGGCTGGCCCGGCACCGGTACTCCGCTCGCGGCCGTCGCCTTTGCCGACGAGCGGTTGGAGTCCGTCGGTGAAACCCGACTCAGGGTGTTGCTGGATACTCACGGGCTGCCCGCACCGGATCTGCAGGTCCCGTTCGGCACCGGGCCGAACGAGGTACTGGCCCGGGTGGACTTCTTCTTCCGGGAGTATCAGGTGGTGGTCGAGTTCGACGGGATGCTCAAGTACCGCGATGACGCCGTCGGCGCTGTCGTCCGCGAGAAGCATCGCGAGGACCGGCTGCGCTCGGCGGGTGTCCTGGTCGTCCGGGTGGCCTGGGACGACCTCGATCAGCCCGAGCGTGTGGTGCACCGAATCCGCCAGGCTTTCGCCCGGGCCGAGCGCGCGGGGATGAGGCGGGTCCACCCCTGAGCGCGGGGTTAGCCCACTGCTCTGACAGTGGGCTAACTCTTCAAACAGGGGTTAACCCGCCCGGAGTCCTCGCGGAGCGCCGTCGAGGCCAGCCGGCGGGGCCAGCTGGCGGGGGTTAGCGGGCGAGGGCTAGCGGGCGCGGCGTTGGAGGCGCTCTATGTCCAGGAGTACTACGGAGCGGGGTTCTAGGCGGACCCAGCCTCGGGAGGCGAAGTCGGCGAGGGCCTTGTTGACGGTTTCGCGGGAGGCGCCGACCAGTTGGGCGAGCTCCTCCTGGGTGAGGTCGTGGTGGACGTGGACGCCGTCGTCGGCGGTGCGGCCGAAGCGGCTGGCCAGGTCGAGCAGGGCCTTGGCTACGCGGCCCGGTACGTCGGAGAAGACCAGGTCGGCCACCACGTCGGAAACCTTGCGGAGCCGTGACGCGAGCTGCAGGAGCAGGCCGCGGGCCACCTCGGGACGGCCGGCCAGCCAGCGGAGCAGTTCGTCGTGGGTCAGCGACATCATCGAGGCGTCGGTGACGGCCGTGACGGTGGCGGAGCGCGGTCCTGGATCGAACAGGGACAGCTCGCCGAACATCTGGCCGGGGCCGAGCACGGCGATCAGGTTCTCCCGGCCGTCCGCGGAGGTGCGGCCGAGCTTGACCTTGCCCTCGACGACGACGAACAGCCGGTCGCCGGAGTCGCCCTCGTGGAACAGCACCTGGCCGCGGCGCAGCCTGCTCTCCGTCATCGAGGCGGTCAGCGCTTCGGCTGCCTCGTCGTCGAGCTGACTGAACAGCGGTGCCTGTCGGAGCACTGCGGCGTCCACGAATGGGCCTCCTCGGACCTTTGACCACAAGCCTTCGAAGGGGCTGCGAGCCCCCTCGGCACCGGGCCGTTTACACCCGGTTGCCCCAAAACCGTAGCCCCTCGGGTGTCGGGACCGCCACGTAGGCTGGCCTGCATGCCCACCCAGCGTGTCGCGGCGCCCGTCCAGGCGTCCCTCGGAACCAGCCCGTCGGTGCCGGTGAAACTGCCGCGGAAGGCCCCGGTCTTCACCGACGAGACTCACACCCAGCTCGTCCGCCGGGCCCGGAAGATGCACAAGGTGCTCACCGAGACATATCCGGACGCTCACACCGAGCTGGACTTCACCACCCCGCTCGAGCTCCTGGTCGCCACCATCCTGTCGGCCCAGACCACCGACGTGACGGTCAACAAGATCACCCCGACCCTGTTCGCGAGGTATCCCGACGCCAGGGCGTACGCGGAGGCCGACCGCGAGGAGCTGGAGGCGATCCTCAAGCCCACCGGGTTCTTCCGGGCCAAGACGAACAGCCTGATGAAGCTCGGCCAGGCCCTGGTCGACGACTACGACGGGATCGTTCCGGCCAAGCTGGAGGAGCTCGTCAAGCTCCCGGGCACCGGCCGGAAGACGGCGAACGTGGTGCTCGGCAACGCCTTCGGGGTCCCCGGCATCACCGTCGACACCCACTTCGGCCGGCTGGTCCGCCGGTTCGGCTGGACCGAGGAGACCGACCCGGTCAAGGTCGAGCACATCATCGGCGACCTGTTCCCGAAGAAGGACTGGACGATGTTGTCGCATCGGCTGATCTTCCACGGCCGCCGTCGCTGCCACGCCAAGAAGCCCGCCTGCGGTGCCTGCCCGATCGCCCAGTGGTGCCCCTCCTTCGGCACCGGCCCGACCGACCCGGAGCTCGCCGCGAAGCTGGTGAAGGTCCCCGCGTGACCCTCCCATCGCCCCGCACTGCGCTCCGCCGCGCCGCGCTCATAGCCGCGGTGCCGCGTTGGAAGGCGCGTGCTGGAGCGCAGGTGTGGGTGCTTGCGGTGGTGGTTGTGATGGGTTTGCTGGCGGCCTGTGGGCCGGGGCAGAGCGGGGCCGGTGCTGGGGACCAGCCCTCGGGCGGCGAGTCGCAGAGCCGGAGCATCGCCGGCGCCGACAAGCTGACCGCCTGCCCGAGTGTTCCATCGCGGCCGCCAGTGGCGAATGCGCTGCCCGACATCAGCCTGCCCTGCCTCGGCAAAGGCCCGGACGTGCGGTTGTCGGCCCTGCGCGGACCCATGGTGGTCAACGTGTGGGCGCAGTGGTGCGGTCCGTGCCGCAACGAGGCTCCCTATCTGGCCGAGCTGAAGAAGAAGGCCGGGGACAAGATCCAGCTGCTCGGGATCGACTACGCCGATCCGCGGCCCGAGCTCGCGGTGAAGTTCGCGACCGAGCAGCAGTGGGACTACCCGCACGTCGTCGACGACGAGAAGACGACCCAGCAGGCCCTCAAGATCGCCGGCCCGCCGCTGACGGCTTTCGTCGACCAGGACGGCGCTGTCGTTTACATCCATCGCGGCGAGCTGACCTCGCAGCAGCAGCTGGACCAGTTGGTGCGGGAGAAGCTGGGGGTGACCTGGTGAAGACCAGCGCGACCTTCGACGTCGAGCTGCCGGACTGGCTGCACCCGCTGGCGATGGCGTCCAAGCAGGTCGACCCGGAGGAGCTGTCCCGCTTCGTCCCGCCGGACGACCCGGAGATCCGGCAGTCCGCAGTACTGATCCTGCTTGCTGATGGCAATGATGATGATGCCGGTGGCAACGGCCCGGACGTGTTGCTGACCGAGCGATCCTGGACGTTGCGGTCGCACGCCGGGCAGATGGCGTTCCCGGGCGGCCGGGCCGACGAGGGCGACGGTACCGGCGTCGACGGGATGGTCCGGACCGCGCTGCGCGAGGCGGAGGAGGAGACCGGGCTGAATCCGGCCGGGGTCGAGGTGTTCGCCGTCTGGCCGTCGCTCTGGGTGCCGGTGAGCAACTTCGGCGTCGCGCCGGTGCTGGGCTGGTGGCGCGAGCCCTCGCCTGTCGCGGTGGTCGATCCCGCCGAGGTGGCCTCGGTGCACCGGGTGTCCATCGCGGCGCTGACCGACCCGGCCAACCGGATCAGTTGCCTCCATCCCTCCGGTTTCACCGGTCCCGCGTTCACCATCGGTGACCTCTACATCTGGGGCTTCACCGCCGGTCTGCTCGACAAATTGCTGACGCTGGGCGGCTGGGCGCGGGACTGGGACCCGGCCAACGTCGTACCGTTGCCCGACCGACTGGTCGAGGCGGCCTGGCGGAGTGAAGGCCGGCGGTCGGAGGATGAGCGACGGCTGACGGCCATCGAGCACGATCTGGGGCGTCCGGAGGGTGTGGAGTGAGCGGTCTCGATATCGCGCTGCTGGTGATCACCGGACTCGTGGCGATCTCCGGGTACATCGAGGGGTTCGTCCTCGGTGCCTGCGCGACACTCGGCCTGCTCGCGGGTGCGGCGGTCGGCGTGTACGGCGTACCGCGGGTGCTGGACAACTTCTCGCCCAGCGTCGAGGTGTCCTTCGCCGCCCTGGTCCTGGTCGTCCTGCTCGCGTCGATCGGGCGGACGGTCGGGGCGCTGCTCGGCTCCAAGTTGCGCAACCGGATCTCCTGGAAACCGGTGAAGGCCGTCGACGCGCTGGGTGGCGCCGCCCTGGCCGCGGTCTCGGTCCTGGTCGTGTCGTGGGTGCTCGGTGTCGCGGTGAGCGGTGCCCGGATCCCGAGTGTCACCTCGGCGGTTCGCGGGTCGCAGGTGCTGGCGAAGGTCGACGAGGCGCTGCCGGGTGGTGCGGACCGGGCGCTGCAGGCGTTCAACGACGTGGTCAACACCGACCTGTTCCCGCGGTTCCTCGATCCGTTCGTGCCGGAGCGGATCCGCGAGACCCAGCCGCCAGACAGCACGATCGCCCGGCAGACCGCGGTCCGTGACGCGTACAGCCGGATCGCCAAGATCACCGGTGTCGCCAACTGTTCCCGCGGCCTCGAGGGCAGCGGGTTCGTGTACGCACCCCAGCGGGTGATGACGAACGCGCACGTGGTGGCCGGCGTCAGCAACCCCAAGGTGCAGGTCAACGGCCGCTCCTACAGCGGGACCGTCGTGCTGTTCGACCCCAGCGTGGACGTCGCCGTGCTCTACGTGCCCGAGCTGAACACCAAGCCGCTGAGCTTCGACCCGGAGGGCAAGGCGGATGCGGCAGCGGTCGTGCTCGGCTACCCGGAGAACGGCCCGTTCGACTCCGAGCCGGCCCGGATCCGGTCCGAGGAACGCCTCCGCGGTCCGGACATCTACGGCGACAAGACGGTGACCCGGCGAGCCTTCTCGATCTGGGCCCAGGTCCGCCCGGGCAACTCCGGCGGTCCGTTGCTCTCGTCGAAGGGCAAGGTCTACGGCGTGGTCTTCGCGGCCTCGGTCGAGGACAACCGCACCGGCTACGTGCTGACCGCCGAGCAGGTGGCCGACGACGCCGCCACCGGCGCCCGGGCCACCCAGGAAGTCTCCACCCGCAGCTGCACCTGACGCCGGGACTCTCGTTCCTGATGCGGTGAGCACGGAGGTTGCAGGAAAGAGCCTCGGTCGCTCACTGTCAGTTGTCTGCCCGCGGTCCTGAGAATTCCTTGCGCTGGTGGCTTGACTATTGGGCAGTTATAGCGACAATTTTCCTGCAGGCACCACTGCTGAAAACCTGTCCTCGTCATCGTAGATATCCGCGTCGCCCCGCGCGGACCGAGCGGAGATCCGGAGGTGGCCGCGAGCATGACCGAGTACCCGGTCGAGACCGCTGCGACGTTCGCGCGGTTGGCCTTGGAGCTGCACCAGGAGGACGGGGTCGAGGAGACGATCGACGCCGTCGCGCAGTTCGCTCTCAAGGCGGTCAACTGCACCCAGGCCGGCATCGTGCTCGCGGGGCGGAGCGGCCGGCTCGACCTCGGGGCGACCACCGACCCGGCCGTCGAGAAGGCCGACCTGCTGCAACTCGAGCTCGGCCAAGGGCCGGCCCCGACGATCGTGGCGGACCGCGAGGCCGTGATCATGGTGGCGGACCTGGCGGCAGACGATCGCTGGCCCTTGTGGTCGGGTGCGGTCGCCGATCTCGGACTGCGGAGTGTGCTGGCGGTCCGGCTGCAGGCGCACGACAAGACCGTCGGGGTGCTGGAACTGTTCAACAGCGAGCCGTTCGCCTTCGATGAGGACGACATCGCCGTCGCCCACATCCTGGCGCGGCACGCGTCCGTCGCGGTCGGGACCGCCCGGCAGGAGGAGACCCTCTGGCAGGCGATCGACGCGCGCAAGCTGATCGGGCAGGCGCAGGGGATCCTGATGGAGCGGTTCGGCCTCGACGGCGACCGCGCCTTCGCAGTACTGCAGCGCTACTCGCAGGACAACAACGTCAAGCTGCGCGAGGTCGCCCGCCGGCTGGTCGACACCGGCTCACTCCCCAAGGGAGGCAAGCCAGTCCAGCAGTAGTGCGTTGAGGAGTTCAGGTGTCTCCTCGTGCGGGAAGTGCCCCGCACCGGTCAGCACCTGGTGGCGCAGTGGCCCCTCGACGAGCCCAGCCGGGGTGGTCATGCTCGTCGCGTTCACGGCGCCGTCCACCGCTCCATGGACTTGCAGCACCGGTACTGCGATCGGCGTCCGCATGCGAGCGGAGTACCGGCGGCCGTCGGGGCGCAGGCGGGATCGCACGAACCACCGGTGGTATTCCAAGGCGCAGTGCGGCGCGGGCCAGACCTGGAGGGCGGCCCGATAGCGGCGCGAGGCCTCGGCGTCGGGGAAGCTGCCGCCCGGGGCAGACCAGGCCCGGAGCAGCTGCTCGATGTGGATGCCGTCGTGGGCGAGCAGCCGGCGCTCCGGCAGGATCGGCAGCTGGAACCATCCCGCGTGGGCCACGGACTTCAGCTGGCCCGACCGCATCAGCATCAACGGGTGTGGTGCCGACACGGCGGCCACGCCTCGTACCTGCTTGGGTGCGAGCACTGCCGCTGACCACGCGGCGAACCCACCCCAGCCATGTCCGACGATCACCGCATCACCGGCACCGAGTGACCTGATGACCCCGGAGATGTCCGCGGCTGCGGTGAAGGGGTCGTACCCGCGAGGCGTCTTGTCGCTCGCGCCATAGCCGCGCAGGTCCATCGCGACAGCGCGATAGCCGGCCGCGGCGACAACGGGCAACTGATGACGCCAGGCCCACCAGAACTCAGGGAACCCATGCAGGAACAGAACCAGTGGATCGTCCGCCGCTCCACACTCGGCGACGTGGAACCTTGCTCCGTTGGCCGCGACGAGCGAGTGCGACCAAGGTCCGTCGACGAGCAGGTCGGAGACCCCCGCGGGACTCAAGCCACTAGGGCGTCAGGAACCGACACGTCCTAGTCGCCCTTTCCGATCGCCTTGAGCGCCTCGACCGACTCCTTCGAGGTCTCGATCGCGCGCTGCGGGCCCTTCGCCTTGCCGAGCTGCCGCCTGCCGATCAGGATCAGCGCGGCCGCGATCAACAGGTAGGCCACGGCAATGATCAGGAACGCCAGCGCCGGGTGCAACCCGAGCGCGGTCAGCCCGTAGGCCGCGGCGATGGACAGCAGGATGACCGCCAGCAGCGCTAGGAACGCGGCGCCGCCGAACATCCCCGCCCCGGTGCCGGCCGCGACGGCGGTCGACTTCAGCTCGGCCTTGGCCAGCTCGATCTCGCTGCGGACCAGGTTGGACAGGTCCCGGCTGGCATTGGCGACGAGTTGCCCGACAGTGGGCTCATCCTCGGTCTGCCCCATCGACATGGCACTCCTTCCGCGGTTCCGTGACCTGACACTAGCCTGTCCCCACGCCTCAATCGTCGGCATACGCGCGGTTGCGGTGGAAGAGCAGCACCGCGGCGATCAGCGCGGCCAGCAGCGACGCGATCAGGACGGCTGCTTTGGCCCGTTCGATCTGGGCGATGTCGTCGGCGAAGGCGAGCTGGGCGATCAGCAGCGCGACGGTGAACCCGATCCCGGCCAGCACCGAGACCGCGCCGACGTCCCGCCAGGAGAGGTCCGAGTTCAGCTCCGCCCGGGTGAAGCGCGCGGTCAACCAGGACCCGCCGAACACCCCGATGATCTTGCCGAACAGCAGCCCACAGACCACTCCGATCGCGACCGGGTCCGTCAGCATCTCCCGCAACGCGTCCCTGCTCAGGGTGACCCCGGCCGCGAACAACGCGAACACCGGTACTGCGACCCCGGCCGACCACGGCCGCAACCTATGCTCCAGCCGCTCGGCCGGGGACCTCGCCTCACCTTCGTCCGGCAGCACTCGGGTGACGAGCCCGAGTGCCACCCCGGCGATCGTCGCGTGGATGCCCGACTCGTGCATGAACCACCAGGCCCCGAGAACAACCGGCACGTACAGGAACGGAGTACGGAACCGGAATCGCTGCAGTACGGCGAACGCTGCGATCAGGGCCAGCGCCGCCAGCAGCGCGAGCAGATTGAGACCGTGCGAGAAGAACACCGCGATCACCAGGATCGCGCCGAAGTCGTCGACCACCGCGAGGGTGAGCAGGAACGCCCTGAGTGCGCTGGGCAACGAAGAGCCCACGATCGCCAGCACCGCAAGGGCGAACGCGATATCCGTTGCCGTCGGCACCGCCCAGCCGTGCGGCTTGCCGCCCTCCGCGGTCAGGTTGATCACCGCATAGATCAGCGCCGGCACCGCCATCCCGCAGATCGCCGCGACCACCGGAACGACGGCCTCGCTGATCTTCGAGAGCGTGCCGACGACGATCTCGCGCTTGAGCTCCACACCGGCCAGGTAGAAGAACAGGGTCAGCGCGCCGTCCGTCGCCCACTGCTCGACCGTCAGCGGCCCGAGCTGCGCGTCGCGGAGGTGGTGGTACGCGTCTTGCCAGGGGGAGTTCGCCCAGATCAATGCGATCACCGCGGCGCCGACGAGCACCAGACCACCGGTGGTCTCGGCGCGCAGCGTATCCGCGAGGAAGGCGCGCTCGGACCCCAGAATGCGTGGGAAGGCTCGTCGTTTCTGCAGCAACCGCACGGGCGGCCCCCTTCGCTCGGGCGTCTTTGGTCCAGCCGCCGACCAGACTTCCCGGCACCCCAAGCCTCCCGCGCCCAGCGGCCGGCTCTGCCCGCGAGTCTATCGAGCCTCCAACGCCTTCGCGAGCGCCAGGAGATCCGGAACCACCAGATCAGGCGCAAGAAATGCCTCCGGGTACGGCGTGGCGCGCCGGTCCAGGTAGAACCCCTGCAACCCGGCCCTCCGGGCTCCGTCGATGTCCCACGGGTGCACCGCGACCAGCGCCATCCGCTCCACCTCGACTCCGCAGACCGCGGCGGCGTACTGGTACGCCGCGGGGTGTGGCTTCCACCGGCCGGGGGACTCGACGTCCAGGCGGTGCTCGAGCAGCGGTAGGACGCCTGCATCGGCGAACATCCGCTCGGACATCGCCGCGGCCCCGTTGGTCAGGGTGACGAGCCGCACACCCAGGTCGTGGATCTGCTGCAGCCCGGACGCGACATCGGGGTGGACCTGCAGTTCGCCGAATCCAGAGAGCACGCCGCCGATCGTCGCCTCGTCCGAAGCGAGCCCCGCGCCGGCCAGCATCGATCGCAGGACGTCGGCGCCGACCGTGCGAAAGGCGCCGTACGAGCTGGCCGCCGTCAGCGCGAACCCGTCCCGCAAGGTGGCGGCGAACCAGGTGTCCAGGCTGTCGCCGGGCAGACCGGCGCCCTCGAAGCGCGTCCGCAACGACTCCATATCGGACAGCGTCTCGTTCACATCCAGCACCAGAACCTCGGGACGGATTGCGGTCATCGCGGTACACCCCTTATCTTGAACCAGTCGTTCCAAGATAAGGGGTGTCAGGTGCCGGATGTCAAACACTTCGACACGGCCGAGGTGCTGGCCGTGGTGGAGCGGTTGTTCTGGCGGCAAGGGGTGGCAGCGACCGGGATCCAGGACGTCGTCGGCGCGACCGGGCTCAGCCGCTCGAGTCTGTACAACTCCTTCGGTGGCAAGGAGGACCTCTACTTGGCCGCGCTCCAGCGGTATCTCGACCAGCGGTCGCGGCCGATGTTCGACCGGCTGCTCGCGGACGATCGGGGTCTCCCGGCGATCGCGGACTTCTTCGATCGCCTCCTCCGGCTGCGCTGCTCAGGCGAGCACGCCGGCTGGGGTTGCCTGGTCTCGAACGCGCACACCGAGGAGCCGTCCGATGCCACCCGGGCCGTGCTGGACCAGCATCACGCAGGGCTGAGGGCGGCCTTTGCGCACGCCCTGGAGGTTGCTCGGGGCAAGGATCAGCTCAGGCCCGGGACCGACCTCGACGCGACGGCCGAGCTGCTCACGCTGCTCGCCTACGGCGTCAACCTTCGCTCTCGATCAGGGGCATCTCGGGCGACGCTGCGTACCGGAGTACAGGCTGCGCTCGCGTCGTTCGAGCGCTGAGTCAGTCGGTCCACACGCGCGGGTCGGGGCCCTTGGGGATGATGCCGTTCGGGTTGATGGTGTCGTGGGTGCCGTAGTAGTGCCGTTTGATCTGGTCGAAGTCCACCGTCTCGCCGAAGCCGGGCGACTGGTAGAGCCGGCACGCGTACGCCCACAGATTCGGCAGCTCGGTCAGCTTCGACCGGTTGCACTTGAAGTGTCCGTGGTAGACCGCGTCGAAGCGGACGAGCGTGGTGAACAACCGGATGTCGACCTCGCTGAGGGAGTCCCCGAGCAGGTAGTCACGATCCGCCAGCCGCTGCTCGAGCACGTCGAGCCGGGTGAACAGAGCGTCGTACGCCGCCTCGTACGCCTCCTGGCTCTTCGCGAAGCCGCACCTGTAGACGCCGTTGTTCACGTCCGTGTAGATCTCCGCGATCAACTGGTCCAGCTCGTCGCGCTCGGCCGGGATCAGCCGGGGCGCGTCCGGCCGATGGAGGTTCACCCACTCGGTCGAGAGGTCCAGGGTGATCTGCGGGTAGTCGTTCGTGACGACGAGCCCCGTCAAGGTGTCCACGATCGCCGGCACCGTCACCCGCCCGACATACTCCGGGTCGGTGCCGAGGTAGGCCTCGGACAGGTAGCTGATCCCGAGCACCGGGTCCTGGCCGTTCGGGTCGAGGGTGAACCGCCAGCCCTTCTCGTCGCGGATCGGGTCGACGATCGCGAGGCTGATCGCGTCCTCCAGGCCGAGCAACCCGCGCACGATCAGGGCGCGGTGGGCCCACGGGCAGGCGAGGCTCACCACCAGCCGGTACCGGCCCGGTTCGACCGGCCAACGACCCTCGTCGTCAGGCCCCTCGCCGGGAGACGAGGTGGAATCGCGGCTGATCCGGTCGGTGAACCGGTTGCCCTGGCGTACCCATTCACCTGTGGAAGCGTTTTCTTCGACGACCTCTGCGCGGCTCATGTCGTCAAAAGTACTCAGCCTTGATTAGATGGTTGTTGGCCGTGCTGGGGAGCCGGACAGTACTGTCGGGCTCACGGTTCAGTTCGATCGACCAGGAGCACGTTTTTGTCGGCTCGCGACCCCCGGTAACCGGTTTGCCGGGCACATTCCCAGGGATACTGACGCCATGGCCCGCCCAAGGAACAACCCCGGCGACCTCGCCGAGCTCCCCACCGAGCTCCGCAGCGACCGGCCGAAGGGTGACCAGATCCGCGAGATCCTCCAGACCCTCACCCGCAACCTGTCCGCCGGCACCGTGCTGCCGTCCGAGCGGGTGCTGGCCGAGCGGTTCGGGGTCGCCCGGATGACAGTCCGCCAGGAGGTGGACCGGGTCGTTGCCGAAGGCCTCGCGGCCCGCCGCCCCGGTGGCGGCACCTTCGTCGCCGAGCCACGCCCGGCCCGGATGCTCACCTCGTCGTTCAGCCAGGACATGCGCGCCCGCGGCATCGTGCCGGGCGGCAAAGTGCTCGAGCACCGCATCGGCACGGCCGACGAGGCACTGGCCGCGGAGCTGGAAGAACCAGTCGGTACTCCGGTTCTGCACCTGGTCCGCCTCCGCACGGCCGACGGCGAGCCGATGGCGATCGAGCGGACGTTCCTGTCGCTGTCGCGCTACCCGGGCCTCGACGAACTCGACCTGAGCGAGGTCTCCCTGTACGACTCGCTCTCCACCCGCTGGGGCGTAACCCTCGGCATGGTCTCCGCCTCGATCATCGCCGCCCCACCGGACGCGTCCGACTGCGAACTCCTCGGCATCGACGCCACCACCCCGTGCCTCATCATCACGTCAGCGCCCCGCACCGCCTCCGGCGAAGTCATCGAGTTCGGCCGCTCCGTCTACCGCTCCGACCGCTACGACATAACCATCGCCTACCGCGCCACCTGAGGGTTTTCGCAGGGCAGATGCCGTGATCAACTATCCACGCGTACCTGCTGCGCAGTACGTCTCACGCATTCAGGCTGCGCAGCACGTCGGGCGCCTCGCCGCGCTCGGTCAGCGGCGTGACCACCGCTCAGCTCCACCCATACCCCGAACCTACTGGCTTAACAGGCTTGGGAACGCTACTCCGCCGATCCCCTGTAGAACACCTCCAGTCAGAGGTACACGGATGCGACACCCAGGGCGAAGGCCGTGCCGGATAGGGCGAGCATGGTGGTGGCCAGGATGACTAGTTGGCGTTGGAGGGTGGGGCGTTCTGTCGAGGTGGCGAAGACTCGGCGGGGCCAGTGGCGCCAGGAGACGTACCAGAAGATGGCGGTTGCTGTTAGCAACAGGACGGCTTTGACGGCGTGCAGCCACCAGTGCTGGTGATCCAGCAGGAGGAGGATGCCGCCGGTGGCGGCGATGACCGCGATCAGGCCGAGGACCTTCCATCTGTTGCCGGAGGCAATGACTGCGGTGAGTGCCTCGCGGCTGTCCTCGTCCGGGCCGAAGAACTTCCGCAGCTTCGGCTGCACGACGAAGAGCGAGTACGCCATCCCGCCCACCCAGGCAGCGGCGAGCCCGGCATGCACGATCGCGATCACGGCAGTCATCCCCAGATAGTGCCACTCGACCGTGTCTCGAAACGCGAAACAGCCTGTACTCCGGGGCCGGAGTACAGGCTGTTCCTAGCGGTAAGGGTCAGTCCTCGTCGGCCTTGCCAGAGGCGAGGTTGGACTTGATCAGGTCCATCACGGTGGAGTCTGCGAGGGTGGTGACGTCGCCGACCTCGCGGTTCTCGGCCACGTCGCGGAGGAGGCGGCGCATGATCTTGCCGGAGCGGGTCTTGGGGAGTTCGGCGACGACCATGATCTGGCGGGGCTTGGCGATCGGGCCGATCTCCTTGGCGACGTGGTTGCGGAGTTCCTGGACCACGTCCGGACCGCCGTCGCCGGCCTCGGTACGGAGGATGACGAAGGCGGCGATCGCCTGGCCGGTGGTCGGGTCCGAAGCGCCCACGACAGCGGCCTCGGCGACCTTCGGGTGGGAGACCAGGGCCGACTCGATCTCGGTGGTGGACAGCCGGTGGCCCGACACGTTCATCACGTCGTCGACGCGGCCGAGCAGCCACAGGTCGCCGTCCTCGTCCTTCTTGGCGCCGTCGCCCGCGAAGTACAGGCCGGGGAAGCGCGACCAGTACGTCTCCTTGAAGCGCTCGTCGTCGCCCCACAGGGTGCGCAGCATGGCCGGCCACGGCTTGGTCAGCACCAGGTAGCCGCCGGAGCCGTTCGGTACCGGCTTGCCGGCGTCGTCGACCACCTCGGCCGAGACGCCCGGGATCGCCTTCATCGCGGCGCCCGGCTTGCCGGCGGTGACGCCGGGCAGCGGGGAGATCATGTGCATACCGGTCTCGGTCTGCCACCAGGTGTCGACCACCGGCGCCTTGTTACCGCCGATGTTCTCCCGGTACCAGATGTAGGCCTCGGGGTTGATCGGCTCGCCGACCGACCCGATCACCCGCAGCGTCGACAGGTCGAACTTCTCCGGGATCTCCTTGCCCCACTTCATGAAGGTGCGGATCGCGGTCGGAGCGCAGTACAGGATGGAGACCTTGTACTTCTGGATGATCTCCCACCAGCGGCCCTGGTGCGGGGTGTCCGGGGTGCCTTCGTAGAGCACGGAGGTGGTGGCGTTGGCGAGCGCGCCGTACACGATGTAGCTGTGGCCGGTGACCCAGCCGATGTCGGCGGCGGTCCAGTAGATGTCGGTGTCGGCCTTGAGGTCGAAGACGGCCCACTGCGTGTACGCCGTACCCACCAGGTAGCCGCCGGTCGTGTGCAGGATGCCCTTCGGCTTGCCCGTGCTGCCGGACGTGTACATGACGTACAGCGGGTGCTCGGCGTCGAACGCCTCAGGCGTGTGCTCGGGCGACTGCTTGCCGACGAAGTCATCCCACCACAGGTCGCGGCCCTCGACCATCGCAGTCTCCTGGCCGGTGCGCTTCACCACAAGCACGTTGCGCACATCTGGGCAGTCGACCAGCGCGGCATCGACGGCTGGCTTCAACGCGGCCGGAGCGCCTCGGCGGTAGCCGCCGTCGGAGGTGATCACGACGCGGGCGTCGCAGTCCAGGATGCGGCCCTTGAGCGCGTCCGCGGAGAAACCGCCGAAGATGACCGTGTGCGGGGCACCGATCCGGGCGCAGGCGAGCATCGCGACCACGGTCTCGGGGATCATCGGCATGTAGATGGCGACCACGTCACCGGCCTGGACGTTCAGCTCGAGCAGCGCGTTGGCCGCTTTGCTGACCTCGTCCTTCAGTTGCGCGTAGGTGATCTCGCGGGTGTCGCCGGGCTCGCCCTCGAAGTAGTACGCGACCTTGTCGCCGAGGCCGTTCTCCACGTGCCGGTCGACGCAGTTGTACGCCGCGTTCAGCTTGCCGTCGGCGTACCACTTGGCGAAGGGCGGGTTGCTCCAGTCCAGTGTCTGGGTGGGCTCGACGGCCCAACTGAGCCGCTTCGCCTGCTCCGCCCAGAAGCCCTCGAAATCTGCCTCGGCCGCCTCGTACGCGTCCGCCTTCACGTTCGCGTTCGCCGCGAGCTCGGCGGGCGGCTCGAACCGGCGCTCCTCGTGCATCAGGTTCGACAGCGCATCGGACTGGTTGGACTCGGAACTGGTCACGTCGCGGACTCCTCGTTGAGAGCTGCAAGACAGCGGAACACCAGGGGCGCTCCGGTCACCTTTCTACCAACGCCGGACCAGCCGCGGTACTGGTGCATCGCCCAGCCGCCCCCGATCTGCGCCGAACGGCCCCCTTCGTGAACAGGATCACAGCGGGAACCAGGCCGCCCTGCGCCGCATCGGAGCACTTGTCCGCCAGCGAGACAGAGGAGAACTCGTGATGCACGCCGCGACCGCGCAGTACCCGTCCACCCCGACGGACCAGGCCGAGGCGCCCCGCAAGATCTCCCGCGCCGCCCGCCGCCGCGTCCATGCCCGCGAACGCCGCGTCCGCCGTACCCAGCGGTCTCTCCGCGCTCAACTCCCCACCGCGTGGTGACTCGGTCTAGCCTCGCCGGCCGGCCCTGGCAGCGAACCCGTCCAGAGCGGACAACACCTCAGGCACCTGCCACAGCCGATTCCGCTTCCTGTCACTGAACTCCTTGATCACACCCGCGTCCTCGAGTTGCCGGAGAGCGAGGTTGGCGTTGGGGCCGCTGACTCCGAGCTCCCGCTGAACCAGCGACGAGTCCACGACAGGCTGTCTGAGGATGAGTTCGAGAATCCCCCAGACGGCGGCGTCCCGTCGGGCAGTGATCTTTTCGATCCAGCGTTCCCGAGCGTCACTGAGGTCGGCCACCAGTTCGCGGCCGTTCGTGATCGCCGAGAAACTTGCTTCGGCCATCAGGGTGACGATGACGTCCGGATCGCCGGCCCGGAAGGCGGTCAGGGCATCGAAATAGCCAGTCGTGTCGGTCAGCAGGCCGGCCGAGACCGGCACTGTCACGTTGCGCGTGACACCCTTTCGCCGGAGGAGGGAATGCACCAGGGCCCGCCCCGTGCGTCCGTTGCCGTCCGGGAACGGATGGATGGTCTCGAACTGCGCATGGACCAAGGCTGCATGGACCAGGGCAGGCAGGTCGTCCCGTTGCGCGAAGGCGATCAGGTCGGCCATGGCTTCCGGCACTCTGTCCGCATGTGGTGGCACGAAGTCGGCCTGGTGCGGCCCGTAGTCGCTACCCCCGATCCAGACCTGGTCGGTTCGCCACCTGCCGGTGATCTCAGGCCGTTGCTCGATCATCAATGCGGTGTGCATGGCGAGGATCGCTTGCTCGTCGATCCGATCGGCGAGCTCGATCGCAGCCTTCATGGCATGCACGTTGGCCACGATCTCGGCCGAGTTCTGCCGCTTGTCACTGCCGAGCTCGGCCAAGGCGATCGATCGTGCGCTGGAGGTCAGGTTCTCGATCTTCGACGAAGAAGCGGACTCGGATCGCAGCAGGATCGCGGCGAAGGGTGCGACTTCGTTCCCCAGTTCGGCGTCGAAGCGGGCGATGTCGGACGAAGCTTCGTCGGCGAGCGCCAGTGTCCTGCCTGGCAGATCTATCTCGAGTTCGGCGATCTTTGGGGTGATCGCAGCCGTGTACGGTCCCGCATGCCGTGCGCGGACAGAGCGAGAGACAAGGTCATCGGGGATCTTTGAGACCCAGGGATAGGTCTCCCAGCCGAGCCGCGGCCATCTTTCGCTGCTCTCTTCCGATGCCATAGAGCTAGCTTAGCATCGGATACTTGATTATCCGTTCTTAAGATCTTTCCTAAGATCGGATTTACTGAGGAGCGTTCCCAAGAGACTTGCTAGCGATCGGATCGACTCAGCTTCCCGTATGGTGGCCCAGGACCTTCGCCAGGAGAGCTGTCAGTTGGTCGCGTTCCGCGGAAGAGAGCGGGGCGAAGATGGCGGATTGGGCTTCTTGGACGAGGTCGTCGAGCCGGCTGTGTTGACGGCGGCCGGCGGCGGTGATGGTGATGATGTTGCGGCGGCCGTCTCCGGGGTCGGGGGAGCGTTCGACGTAGCCGTCCGTCGCGAGTTCGTTGATCGCGGCCACTACGTCGCTGCGGTCGATGCCGGTACGGCGGCCGAGTGACGCCTGGCTCGCGGGTCCGAACTCAGCAAGGGTCGCCAGCAGCCGGTAGTGGTATCCGCGGGCGTTCCCCGCGGCGAACGCCTCTCCCACGATCCGCTGGGCGTGCATCGCGCTCTGCGTGAGCAGCCAGCTCGGCGTCTTCAGCAGCGCGCTCGGGGCCAGTTCGTCATCCACCACTCCGCGAGTCTAGCCATCCGTTGGCCACCCCCACGATCAGGCTTCGCGGGCGTCGAGGAGTTCGTCCCAGTGGTCGGCGGCCCACTCGCAGGCGATCCGCATCGGTTCGAGCATGCTCCGCCCGAGCGGCGTCAGCTCATAGACAACGCGCCGCACCGGTACGGCGTACTCCGTGCGCCGGACGAGTCCATCCCGCTCCAGCGAGCGCAGGGACTGCGTCAGCACCTTCGGGGTGACCCGGTGCAGCGGCACCCGGAGTTCGGAGTACCGGCGGGGGCCGTCTTCCAGGCAGCGGATCACCAGGCCGGCCCACTTGTCACCGCCGAAGCGGATCGGGTTCAGCGAGGACGGGCAGATCTCGTCGAACAGGTCCGGCCGCAACGGTTCCATCCCGCCAGGGTAGTGAGTATCCGGGTGGTAACCAGGTCTCCGCCTACCTTCGGCCGCAACAACCAACCGAAGGGGATGAGAGATGGGCAGGGTACTGGTGTTCGGCGCAGGTGGGCGAGCAGGCCGAGCGGCTGTCGAGGAGGCGAAACGCCGCGGCCACGAGGTGACGGCTGCGATGCGAAACCCCAGCAAGTACGCCGATCTGGCCGGCGTCGCCGCTGACATCACGGATGCCGAGCGGATCGCCGAACTCGCCGCCGGGCAGGACGCCGTCATCGCGGCCGTGTACGACGGCGGCGCGGATCCGGCGGAGTTTACCCGAAGGCGGCCACGGCGTTGGCGAACGGCCTCGCCAAGGCAGGAGTGTCCCGGCTGGTCTGGGTGGGCCTGGCCTCGCTCGTCGCCACCGAGGACGGAACACCGCTGATGGATACGCCGGGCTATCCCCAGGAGTACCGGGGCTTCTTCCTTGCCCACGCGGCGGCGGTCGAGGTGTTCGCGAACTCCGAACTGGACTGGGTGTCGATCGCCCCGGCCGGCGACTTCGAGCACGAGAACCCCGAGCGTACGGGGACCTATCGCGTCGTACCTGCGTCCGCCGACAGTCGGATCTCATACGCCGACCTCGCGCTCGCCCTGATCGACGAGATCGACGAACCGCGGCACCACCAGGCCCTCCTAGGTATCGCTCCTGAATGAGCTTGATCACTCGGTGGCCTGTTGTACATCTACAACACGCCGTGGTCGCTGAAGACCTTCGCCGGCACAGAGAAGTGCCTGCTCTGCGCGGCCACCCGCGACGTACTGCCGGAGTCCGTTGCCGAACGCAAGAAGAGCCCGTATCCGCAGGCCGGACATCCTGGGCGCATAGCGGCGAGATCTCCTTCCATGCCGGATGGTGTGCCAGGATTGCCCATCCGGGGTGGAGGGAGATGGTCAGGATCGAGCAGGAAACGCTGCAACTGCTGGTCGGCATGCACCGGGTCGTGCGACACCTCCGCCGCAACGGCACGGCCACCGCCCTGCACCCGACCCAGTTCATCGCGCTGCTGCTGATCGCCGACGAGCAGCCCATCCGGATCGGCACGATCGCCGCGCGGGTGCCGTGTTCCCAGCCGACCGCCACGACGACCGTCGCCGCGCTGGAGACGGCCGGCCTGGTACACCGGGAACAGGACACCCTCGACGGACGGGCCACCGTGGTCGTGCTGACGCCGGCGGGCGCGGAGATGGTGAGCGCCGCCGGCCAACACGCGGCCGAAGACCTCGCCAAGCTCCTCGGCCGCCTGACCCCCGAAGAGCGCTCACTGGTCCTGTCCGCCGGCGCAGTCCTGTCAAAACTGGCCGACGGCCTCTAACGCATCCCACCAGCTACGGAGCTCGCCGGAATCCGGGGCATCTAGGGGCAGATCAATTTGCCCCGGATAGCCGAAAGACACTGCGTGCTGGAAGCGGTAAAGTAGGCAACGCCTGGGACAAGAGTCCTTCGGAAGTGAACCCGGCAGCCTACCGGACGGTGGACGAGCCGGGTTTCGCGCTGTTCAGAGGTCTTTCACCTGGCTGAAGGCCTGAACAGACCGGCGCCATTGCCCGCCCCGCATCCAGCACCACGCGACTGCATCAGGCACCCAGAGCAACGGATCCTCCTTCGGCGCCAGCAGGTCCCACCTGAGCAGACCGTGGCACCCGAACCGATGCGTTGCTGCGTTCAGCGTCCTCCCGTCGCGGTGGTAGGTCGACTCCTCCCGCTCCACGACCAGACGCTCAGCCGTAGTCGCGTTGTCCCGGACGATGGCCTCCAGACAGCGCTGTCTGGTCTGCGCGTTGTCCCGGTCGGCCTGATAGAGGTCCACCAATAGGTGCAACTCGGTGATCAGACGGATGATCTCCTTGCGGCGACGACCCCGCTCATGGTTGAAATGTAGCCGTTCCTGCCCGGATAGCAGCAGCCCCCGCAACGCCTTGCGATTCACCGCGACGTCATCGGCGGCACACCGCGCGGCCGCCATCAGCAGACCGCGAGTCTTCGTCTCGTCGACGAATACGTGGACTGGCATGGCTCATTCCCCCCAGCGGTGCGGACTGCAAAGGTCGACCCTTGCACACCGAAGGCCTTGTTTTCTTGAGGATTGGGCCAGCTAGCCGGGGCAGTCTGGGGCAGTGCGGGGCAGATTCTGAAAGGCCTGGCTGAGCAGGTGCAGCGGCGGTAGATTTGCTGATGCCTTGGGACAGGAGTCGCTTGCAAGTGGGCTCGGCAGCTCACCGGACGGTGGTCGAGCGGGGTCTTGCGCAGAGAAACCGCCGCCGAGGGGTTGGACCTCGGCGGCCGTTCTGTGCTCCGTGGTTAGTTGCGGACGATCGTGAACGTCGTTGTCGTGTTGCGGATGTCTACCGCGTTGTTGGTGAGGGTCAGGTTGTTGAAGGTGGCGGTGCCGGCGGCTGGCCCTTCGCCGGGTTCGGGGAGTTCGTTGGCCCAGATGCCGAAGCCGGACTTGGCTCAAGGGCGGGTTTGGCTATCACCCGTTGCTGTGCTGGCTGGACAACACCGGCGAGGCCCTGGCGGGTCGATTGCGGCCAGGCAACGCCGGCGCGAACACCGCCACCGATCACATGGCTGTGCTGGACGACGCGTTGGCGCAGGTCCCCGACGCCCACCGCCACGGCACCCCGGTCCTGGTCCGTACTGACGGCGCCGGCCCACCCCTGGCATGTGCTCTGACGGCGTGCATGGTGTGGTCATCTGACCAGTGCTCCTTTTGCTTGGGACGGCAACGGTCCGCCCACGGCGGTTTCGAACTCTCTGAAGCTGCGAGCCCGGCTGTCACAGTCTTCGGCCGCCCGACAGCTCTACTCGCGCCGCTCCAGTGGGTTCGCTGCGGTCCTGGCGGCGAGATCGTTGCGCATCGCGGCGGCGGCCGAACTGTCCGGTTTGCGTCTCGCCTGGTCCTGGAAACACCGGACGAACTCGTCGGCCAGGCTCAGCCGCGGATACCGCTCCAGCACCTCGGTCCGGAAGCTGACAGGGAAGTCGTCGAGGTTGCGCCCCGCGATGTCGACAGCTGTGGACCTGGCCAGCAGGAAACCCTCCGGGTCCTCGCCTGGATCCACCTCGGCCCACATGTGCCGGACGATCACCTCCGACAGACGCGCGCGTCGCGGGACCGGCCACCCGGCGCCCGCTGCGAATACCCACGCCACGCTGCCGCCGGCCACTTCGAACGGCACCATGTGGTTGTCGAACTCGTCGACCAGCCCGAGGTCATGCAGCAGCGACGCGACGAAGAGCAGTTCGGCATCGAAGGTGACACCGCGCGCCGTCCCGAGGGCTGCCGCCCACACATACGCCCGGATCGAGTGGTTCAGCAGCGCGGGCGAACAGTAGGTCGTCGCCACGTCGACAGAGTTCACACACACCGGACTGTCGGGAAACACAATCTCGGCCAGGCGCATGGATCGCATCACCGCAGCACACCGGCCGCGGTGGACCCCGGGCCGTGACCGACCGAATAGTTCACGACTCGCCGCCGAGCGCATCGAGCAGGCGGTCCCGGCTCAGGCCGAGTTCGAACAGCAACTCGGCGTCCGTGGCATTGTCCGGGTTGATCCGATCGGGCAGTCGGCCGGCCACCGACTCGGCGATGTCGGGACCGAACGCACGGCGAATGACTCCGAGCGCCTCAGACTTCGTGTAAACGGCCATGATTGCCTTCCTTTCAAGACGATGTTGGGTCCGAGGTGAGGGGGCGCGCTACTTGGACAGAAACGCCAGCTGCCATGCATGACCAGGACCGGTACGTCGATCTTCGGCAGGTCGGCCCGGAAGTCGGTGTGCCAGGTGGCCACACAGTCGATCGCCCCGACGGGTGACGCAGCGACAGCGGTGTTCCGGTGGCGTTCTCCAGTCCGACGGTGACGTAGGGCATGGCTGCTTTCCTCTCCCTGTCAGTGATCGTGAGCTCCGTGAGAAGCGTGACCAGCGTGCCGCTGTCTGCTATACGTTCGTATCCGTGAGTCCCGGGTGATTTCGGTGTCCGCCCCGGGATCAGATCCCGATGAACCCAGCGGCCCCATTGCTGACACGGAGCTTCCGGGCAAGACTTGAAGGCAGCCGTCAAGGGCCCGACCGACGGCGGCAAATGCATTAGCGAGCGCAGCGGTACTGCTCCTGCCGTCGCGCCGTGCAGGTGGCGAACGGAGGCCGAGATGGCCAGCGAATTGGCGATCAGACTCGTGGACGACGTCGACGGAACGACCCGACACGCAAGCAAAGTCGACTGTTGAGCACCATCGCGCCTCTCTTGCGCGGACGGCAGGCCGAGTGCCGGCAGCTCGAGCTGCTGGTCGACGCCGCCCGCCACGGTAAGAGCCAGGCCTTGGTGATCTCCGGTGAGGCCGGGATCGGCAAGTCGGCGTTGCTGGACTACCTGGTGGCCGAGGCCTCCGGCTGCCGCGTGATCCGGGTGGTCGGCGTACAGGTCGAAGCGGAACTCGCCTTCGCTGGGCTGCACCAGCTGTGTTCGCCGCTGCTGGACCAGCTCGACCGTCTCCCCGCGCCGCAGCGTGAGGCGCTTGGCACGGCCCTCGGCTTGCAGAACGGCCTCGCGCCGGACAGATTCCTGGTGGGGCTGGCGGTGTTGAGCCTGATGGCTTCCGCCACGGCTGAGCGTCCTCTGGTGTGTGTGGCTGACGACGCGCAGTGGCTGGATCGGACCTCCGCGGAAACTCTTGCCTTCGTCGGGCGTCGGTTGGTGGCGGAGTCGGTCGGGTTGGTGTTCGCGATGCGGGACCCGGCTGACGAGCAGGCGTTCGCCGGGCTGCCGCAGCTGGTCCTGGGCGGCCTACCTCCCCAGGACGCGCGAGAACTGCTGGCTGCGGTGATTCCTGGAGCGTTGGACGAGCGGGTGCGCGACCGCATCATCGCCGAGACCCGCGGAAACCCGCTGGCCTTGCTGGAGCTTCCTCGAGAGCTGATCTCGGCCGAGCTGACGGGTGGGTTTCGCCCGCCGGGTGCCCAGGGGCTCTCGGACCGGATCGAGGACGGCTTCCAGCGTCGACTGGCGCCGCTGCCGCCCGACACACGCCGGCTGCTGCTGGTCGCAGGTGCGGATCCGACCGGCGACCCGGCGCTGATCTACCGCGCTGCGTCGCGGCTCGGCATCGATGTCGACGGGCACGATCTCACCGCGTTCGCGGGACTGCTGCACTGGGGCACGCAGGTGACCTTCCACCATCCACTCGCCCGTTCGGCTGTCTATCGAGCGGCCTCGCCCGGCGAGCGCCGGGAAGCACACCGTGCGCTCGCCGAAGCCACCGATCCGGTCCACGACGCCGACCGTCGCGCGTGGCATCTCGCCCACGCGACTGAGGGGCCTGACGAAGACGTCGCCGCCGAACTGGAACGCTCGGCAAGGCGGGCACAGGCCCGGGGCGGACTCGCCGCGGCCGCTGCCTTCCTCGAACGAGCAACGCAACTCACCCCGGGCCGCGCGCAACAGGCGCACCGCGCGCTCGCAGCCGCCCGAGCCAAGCTCCAGATCGGTGCGGTCGAATCGACGCTGGCCATGCTCTCTGTAGCCGAGGAGGGGCCGCTCGACGACCTCCAGCGGGCGCATATCGAATTGCTGCGGGCAGAAGCCGCCTTCGCCTCGAATCGCGGTTCTGAGGCCCCCTCGCTGTTACTTGCCGCCGCGCGCCGACTCGAATCGCTGGACGGCAAACTCGCTCGTGATACCTATCTGGACGCGCTTTCCGCCGCCATGTTCGCCGGGCGCCTGGCTGATCGCACGGGTGTCGGTGTGGTGGAGGTCGCGCAGGCGGCACGGCGGACACCCCGCTCGCGTGAGCCAGACAATGGTGAACGGCTCCTCGAAGCGCTCTCTACGCTCTTCACCGACGGGTACGCGGCCGCGGCTCCACTGGCAAAGCGAGCGCTACGGGCGTGCTGCAGTACCGAGATCACCGCGGAGGAGGGACTTCGCTGGCTTTGGCTGGCCGAAGCCATCGCGGCGGACCTGTGGGACGACGAGAGCTGGGAGGTCCTGACCAGCCGCCATCTCAGGCTGGCGCGGGAGGCCGGCGCACTTGGCGAACTCGTCCTCGCGCTCAACTCGCGGATCGTCCTTGAGCTGTTCGCCGGCCACTTCAGGGCAGCGGGGACCCTCACCGACGAAGCATGCGTCGTCACTGAGACGATCGCCGGCAGCATCGTCCCCTATGGCGCCGTCTGGCTCGCCGCCTGGCATGGCCGCGAAGAGGAAGCAGTCCGGCTGATCAGAACCGCGGCCGCCGAGGCCCTGGCCCGCGGTGAGGGAATAGGCCTGACGGTCACGCAAGCTGCCGGCGCCATGCTCTCCAACGGTCTCGGGCGCCACGAACGCGCAATGGACGAAGGCCGACTGGCCAGCGAGTCGCCACAGGAGCTAGCTGCACCCAATTGGGGACTTGCCGAGTTGGTCGAGGCGGCCGCCCGTGTCGGTAACGGCAAGCTCGCTGCCGAGGCCTTCGCGCGCCTCTCGGAGTTGACGACTGCAAGTGGCACCGAGTGGGCGCTGGGGGTCGACGCCCGGGCACGCGCATTGCTCAGCGACGACGACAGCGCCGAGCCGCTCTACCGCGAGGCGATCGATCGGCTCAGCCGCACGCGGGTACGCGCCGAGCTGGCCCGGGCCAAGCTCCTGTACGGCGAGTGGCTGCGTCGCCGTGGTCGCGGCTTGGACGCGCGCGAACAGTTGCATGAGGCGCACGAGATGTTCACCGCGATGGAAGCCGAGGCGTTTTCCGAGCGCGCGCACCGCGAACTCGTGGCCACGGGGGAGAAGGCCCGCAAGCGCACCGTGACCACCACCGATCACCTCACGGCCCGGGAGGCTCAGGTCGCTCGGCTGGCGCGGGACGGTCTGTCGAATCCCGAGATCGGCACGCGTCTGTTCCTGAGTCCGCGCACCGTCGAGTATCACCTGGGAAACGTCTTCGCCAAGCTCGGCATCACCTCGCGCCACGAGCTCGGCCGCGTGCCCAGTAGCGTCCGATAACGACCGGCACCCATACGCGGTAGGCGCCGGGTACGGACCTAGCCGAGGTCGATGCGGACCGTCAGTGGGTTCGTGCTCATGACGTGGGAGGCGCTCAGGCAGAGCCGGCGCCGGCCGTTGTCCCGACCGAGCTCTCGCCGTCGCTCGCCCGGGTCGTCGCGGTCGACGATATGAGCCGTCCCGGTCATCCACCTGCCGCCGGCGCTGAAGCGGACTCGCACCCGGGGGGCACTTTCGATATTCCTTTCGATATTCCGAACGTAGTCGGTGCGCCGCCCGTGCTGGGCGATCAGCCAGAACGTGGTGCCTTCCAGTCCGCTACAGATCGGCGTGCGATGCGGCTGCCTGTGTGTCGCCCGATCGTTTCGAGCTGGGCGTCGCCAGGCGGTGCCAGACCCAGCCACCACACCAGGCGCACGGGAGGGTCGACGACGAAACGCTGAAACAGCCGTACAGCGTGATACTTCCGATCGGACCCGATCATGTTGTCCCCGCGACAACTCGGTAGGTGCACATGTGACACCCCTTTCGTCTCTGTGAGTGGACTGCTCTACCGCAGGTGTAGAGCGAAGGTTGCGCCGGCCCTAAGCCACTTGCGGCCTCTCGACAACCGTGCGGGATCCGAGCGGACTGGTGCACTCCAGCCGCACCTGGTCTGCGCTGACCAGACCGAGCTGTACCGCTCGCGGAGGCATCATCGCGTTGATGGCCCAGTCTGCCGCGGTGCGGGACCGGTTGCCGGGGAGCGAGAGGAGGTGGTACCCGCGAGTGACGGTCTTGGCGGCCAGGCCGGACAGGGGTATGTGCAGCGGATTGGCGGCTGCCTTGCGGCCCCCGAGATCGACCAGGAAGCCGAGGTCGTGATGTCGGTAGGGCTCGAGGTCGTGCCCCGTCAGCGAGGCCGCGACGTTGCGGGCCACGAGCTTGCCCTGCCGCTGGGCGTGCTGCGCGGTCATGCCGGTGATCGAGCCCGGATGCGTGAGATCGGGAACCGCCGCGCAATCCCCACAGGCGAACACGTGCGCGCGGCCGCGCACCACGAGCGTCTCGTGCACCTCGACCCGCCCACGGTCCGTCGGCAACGACAGCGCCTCCACGAGTGGGTCCGGGCGCACGCCGACACACCAGATCAGCGATCGGGTGGCGATCTCCTCACCGGTTGTCATCCGCAGACATTCCGGCCCCGCGTGGTCGACGGACTGCCCCACGCAGACCTCGACCCCACGCCGGCGCAGTACCCGCTCGGCGGTCGTCGACATTCGCGGGCTGAGTCCTGGAAGGAGCCGCTCGGCGAGGTCGGCCAGCAGCCAGCGCACCCGCTGGTTCCGCAGGGCCGGGAGCTGACGAACCAGCCGTGCTGTGAACAACTGGCCCTGCGCGGCGACTTCGGTGCCCGTGTAGCCGGCTCCGACGACGACGAACGTGCACCTCGCCTCACGTTCGTCACGGTCGTCGGTCGAGGCCGCGAGCTCCAGTTGCCGGGTGATGTGGTCGCGCAGATACAACGCTTCGGAGATGCCACGGAACCCGTGCGCATACTCGGCGACGCCGGGAATCGGGAGCAGCTTGTTCACGCTCCCCGCTGCCAGCACCAGACGATCGAACTCCATGGCGCTGCGCCGCCCCTCGGGGCTGACCCATTCGACCCGGTGCCCGTCGATGTCGATGTGCGAGACGGTGCCGAGCACCAGCTTGACCTTCGGGAGGCGGTCCGGCAGGGACACGCAGATACGGCGGGGCTCGAGGATCCCGGCACCTACCTCGGGCAGCAAGGGAACGTAGAGGAAGTAGTCGGTCGGGTTGATCAGTACTATCTCGGCGCTGGACGCATACTTCTGCAGACCCCTGGCCGCGTGGTAGCCCGCGAATCCGGCTCCGACGATCACTACACGTGGAACGCTCATAGATGGGCAGGGGCGCCGGTACTGCGAGGAACCCGGTCGCCCCGTCCTCCTTTCCGTTCGTTCGTGGACGTTTCCGTTCGGATCAGCGTGCCGTTGGATGGTGATGCGTCGCACCCGGGACGCACGGGGCCGGCTCACCGGGCTTCGCACCCGGGGCCGCCTGAAGAACGTGGCTTGGGTATCTTGGCCCCGGAGTCGAACGGGGTTACGTTTCGAACATGTTGGTTGATCGGCGTACCGAGTGCCGGCACATCGACGAGCTCCTCGCCGACGTCCGAAGAGGCATCAGCCAGTCCCTGGTGATCTCCGGTGACGCCGGGATCGGCAAGTCGGCGTTGCTGGAGTATCTGGTGGCCGAGGCTTCCGACTGCCGGGTGATCCGGGTGGCCGGCGTGCAGGCGGAGGCGGAGCTGGCCTTCGCCGGCTTGCATCAGCTGTGTTCGCCGCTGCTGGATCGGCTGGACCGCGTTCCCGCGCCACAGCATGATGCGCTCGGCACGGCTTTCGGTCTACGGGCAGGCCCGGCTCCGGACCGCTTTCTGGTCGGGCTGGCCGCGTTGAGTCTGCTGGCTGTCGCCGCTGCCGAGCGTCCCCTGGTGAGTGTTGTCGACGACGCCCAGTGGCTCGATCAGATGTCCGCAGAGACTCTTGGGTTCGTAAGTCGTCGGCTGGTGGCTGAGTCGGTCGCGCTGGTGTTCGCGGTGCGCGATCCGGTCGATGAGCGGGCGCTCGCGGGGCTCCCAAGGCTCGTTCTCGGCGGCCTACCTCCCGAGGACGCCCGAGAACTGCTGGCCGCGGCGATTCCTGGAGCGTTGGACGAGCGGGTGCGCGACCGCATCGTCGCGGAGACACGCGGAAACCCGCTGGCCTTGCTGGAGCTGCCGCACGAGTTGGGCTACGCCGAACTCGCCGGTGGTTTCGGCCTGCTGGACGCCAAGAACCTCGCGGGCCGGATCGAGGACAGCTTCCGGCGTCGGCTCGCGCCACTGTCGCCTGATCTGCGTCGGCTGCTCCTGGTCGCCGCGGTCGAGCCGGCGGGGGAACGGGCGCTCGTGGACCGTGCGGCGCAGCGGCTCGGCATCGCTGTCGACGCGGTGGACCCCGCGGAGTTCGCGGGCCTGCTGGAGACCGGAGATCGGATCACCTTCCGGCATCCGCTGGTGCGCTCGGCCATCTACCGAGAAGCGACCTCGGAGGAACGCCGGGAGGCGCATCGTGCGCTCGCTGAGGTGACCGATCCCGCGAGCGACGCCGATCGCCGCGCCTGGCACCTCGCCCACGCAGCAAGCGGTCCGGACGAGGACGTGGCCGGGGAGCTGGAGCGCTCGGCCGGCCGGGCTCGGGACAGAGGCGGGCTGGCTGCGGCGGCCGCGTTCCTCGAGCGCGCAGCGAAGCTGACACTCGACCCGGCGCATCGGGCTGGACGGGCGGTCGCTGCCGCGCAGGCCAAGCTCCAGGCGGGCGCGTTCGAAGCGGCGGTGGACCTGCTGGCCATGGCCGAAGCCGGCCCCCTGGGCGAACTCGAACAGGCCCAGGTGGAGATGTTGCGGGCCCAGCTTGCATTCGTCACGAGCCGGGGCCGAGACGCGCCGCTACTGCTTTTGAAGGCGGCCAAGCGACTCGAGCCGATCGACGCTGATCTTTGCCGGGCGACCTACTTGGACGGGCTGACCGCCGCCATGTTCGTGGGCGCCCTGGCCCGTCCGGGTGGGGGCACGCTGGATGTAGCCCGCGCTGCCGGTACCGCGCCGCGCCCGCCGCACGGCGTACGGGCGCCGGACCTTCTCCTGGACGGACTGGCAGCGAACTTCAACCAGGGATATGCGGCGGGAGTGCCCTTGTTGCGGGAGGCTCTGGCGGTCTTCGGCAAGGGGATGTCCGCGGATGAGGAGCTGCGCTGGTTGTGGCTGGGGACCGAGGCAGCCTTGCATCTGTGGGACGACGAGGCGTGGCACGCACTCTCCTCTCGGTACGTCGAGCTTGCGCGCGCGAGTGGGGCGTTGAGTGAACTTCCGCTGGCACTCAGCACGCGCGCCTACATGCTGCTGTTCGCTGGCGACCTGACTGCCGCGACGTCGCTGGTCGCCGAGGGACAGGCGGTAACCGAGGCGACGGGCAGCAACCTCGCGCCGTACAGCGCCATGGCTCTCGCCGCGTTCTGCGGAAGGCAGGCCGAGACAGCGGCCCTGATCGAGGACACCATCAGGGACGTGACCCGCCGAGGCGAAGGCATCGGGATAGCCGTCGCGCACTGGACCAACGCAGTCCTCTACAACGGCCTCGGCAACTATCCCGAGGCGATGGCGGCCGCGGAGGAGGCCCTCCGGCACCAGCAGTACCCCGATCTGCGGTACCCCGGCGTGGCGAACTGGGCCGCCACCGAGTTGATCGAGGCAGCCGCCCGCAGCGGGCGGCGGCAGACCGCCGCCGAAGCCTTCGAGTGGATCGCCGCGATGACCGGAGCCAGTCGCACCGAGTGGGCGCTTGGCCTGGAGGCTCGGTGTCGCGCGTTGCTGAGTGAAGGTGACGACGCCGAGCCGCTGTATCGGGAGGCGATCGAGCGGCTCAGCCGTACGCGAGTGCGTGGGGAGCTGGCTCGGGCCACGTTGCTGTACGGCGAGTGGCTGCGTCGACGGGGTCGCCGTGTCGATGCGCGGGACCAGTTGCGCGCGGCGCATGAAATCTTCACGTCGACGGGTGCTGAGGCGTTCGCCGAGCGGGCACGTCATGAGTTGGTGTCGACGGGCGAGAGAGCCCGGAAGCGGACGGTGACCACTACCGGTCACCTCACGGAGCGGGAGGCGCAGGTCGCTCGGCTGGCGCGTGACGGTCTGTCGAATCCCGAGATCGGCACCCGGCTGTTCTTGAGTCCACGCACGGTGGAGTACCACCTGGGAAACGTCTTCGCCAAGCTCGGGATCAGTTCACGCCACGAGCTCGATCGTGCTTCCGGTGCCTGAAGGACGGGCTCGCTCCACTCGTCAAGACTCTTGGCGAGTGGAGTTCACGGGTCCCAGGAACGCCAGGACCTCTTGACGGAGTTCGGTCATGCTGTGCTGGTCCGATGCTTCGACGTTGAGGCGGAGCAACGGTTCGGTGTTGGACGGGCGCAGATTGAACCAGGCTCCGTCCGGCAGGGTGATGGTCAGACCGTCCAGCCGGTCCACAGCGGCGCCGTTCGCTGCGTAGTGCTTCTCAACGCGGTCCAGAACGGCAGGAATGTCGGTGACGGTGCTGTTGATCTCGCCGCTGTCGGCGTAGCGGGAGAACTGGGCGGTGAGCGTTGACAGCGTTTGGTCGGTTTGCCTGAGGGCTGCCAGCACGTGCAGCGCGGCCAGCATGCCGGTATCGGCACGCCAGAACTGGCGGAAGTAGTAGTGGCCTGAGTGTTCCCCGCCGAACACTGCGTCGTACTCCGCCATGACTTGCTTGATGAACGAGTGTCCGACCCGGGTGCGGACGGGTCTTCCGCCGTGTTCGGTGATCTGCTCGGCGACTGCTTTGCTCGTGATGACGTTGTAGACGATCGCCGCGCCGGGATACACGGCAAGCGTCCGGGTGGCAATCAGACTGATGATGTTGTTGGGAGACACGGCATCGCCGTTCTCGTCGACGAAAGCGCAGCGATCGGCGTCCCCGTCGAAGGCGAGGCCGACATCGGCCTGGTGCCGACGCACGGCAGCGCGCAGGTCGACCAGGTTGGCGGGGTTCAGCGGGTTGGCCTCGTGATTCGGGAAGGTGCCGTCGAGCTCGAAGTACAGCGGCACGATCTCGAAGGCCGGGTGGTCGAGTACGACGGGTGCGGTCCGCCCGGCCATGCCGTTGCCCGCATCGACCACGACCTTCAACCGCCTGTCGCCTGCGAGGTCCACCAGGCCGCGAAGGTATTCGGAGTACGCGGGCAGCAGGTCCTCACGACGCGTGATTCCGGCCGGGCCGTCATGGTCCGACAGGCCGGTCTCCAGCAGGGACTTGATTTCGGTCAGGCCGGTGTCCCGCCCGACGGGTGCCGCCCCGGGGCGGCAGAGCTTGATGCCGTTGTAGGCAGGGGGATTGTGGCTGGCGGTGATCATCGCGCCCGGCACATCACGCGCACCGGAGGCAAAGTAGAGCAGATCGGTGGAGGCCAGCCCGATCGCGAGCACATCGGCTCCGCGGCTGTTGACGCCTGCGGCGAACGCATCAGCCAGTTGCGGTGAGGACAGCCGCATGTCGTGTCCGACCGCGATGAGTCCGGCGCCGCTCACGTGTGCGA
This sequence comes from Kribbella qitaiheensis, assembly GCF_042657745.1. Taxonomy (GTDB): domain Bacteria; phylum Actinomycetota; class Actinomycetes; order Propionibacteriales; family Kribbellaceae; genus Kribbella; species Kribbella qitaiheensis. The sequence continues at coordinate 52,898 of NZ_JBHSKE010000063.1, forward strand.
AGGCGGCACCGACCTGGAAGCTCAAGTCGGCGTCGAGTTGGTCCGGCACCGTACCGCGAATGTCGTATGCCTTGATCAGGGTGTCGAGGTCTCGCATGGCTGTTCATCCTTGGCTTGTCGATGAGAAAGACGATCGGTCCAGCCTCGCGACGCCGATCTTGGCGTCGGCCATTCCGTAGAAGACGTAGTGCATGCCGTCGAC
>NZ_JBHSKE010000064.1:0-5078 GCF_042657745.1 Kribbella qitaiheensis
TCGCGTACTACGAACCCTGGGACGGACTCGGGTACGACACCTAGCGCGTCGTTGTCCCACGACTTCACTTACGCGGACACACGGACATGCCGCGATTCGTGCATCCACTGTCACAGATCACCTGGCGGACGTCGGCCAACGCACGCACATGCCGAAGAGCGGCTAACGCTCAGGTGCGTAGACGACCGGATCGTCGTCCATGCCTCGCCAGAAAATGTGCAGCCGGTCGCACGTAGGACACCGGAACGCGATCGTCATACCCATGTAGACATCCTCGGCCTGCACCAAGCCACTGAACGCATCAAAGTCTTGATCCGACATCAGCATCCACTGCATAGGGTTGGGGATCTCCCCGCTGGACCGAATCGTCGTGCCGCACGCGCAGAGCCATTTCGCCATGCCGAGCATCCTGACATGCCGCAGATAGTGAAGGCGTGGACCTGCTGGTACGACGACCGTCTCTCCCAGACCCTCCGCCCGTTCATTCGCGTGCCGGTGGTGGACCGCGGTCTTCGACGATGGCACACCCAGCGAAGAGCATGATGGCTGCATGCCCGATTTCATGTGGCTCCCGGCCAATCAAGCATCGACAGAGGACGTCGAGGCGGTCTTCGCCACGGGCGGAGCCCACAAGTGCCGTTGCCAAGCGCTGAAGGTGCCCGGCTGGATCTGGCGGGACACGACCCAGGAGCAGAGGAATGCCGCGCTGCTGGAGCAGACCGCCTGCGGTACCACCACCGGACCGACGTCGGGGCTGATCGGGTACGTCGACGGCGAGGCGGCCGGCTGGGTCGCGGTCGAGCCGCGGGAGAACTACCCGAGGCTGTGGAGCCGGAAGCAGGCGTGGATGCGGATGGACCCCGAGCTTGAGGGCGTCTGGTCAGTCACGTGCTTCGTCGTGCGCAAGGGCCGGCGTCAGTCGGGGCTGACCTACGAGCTCGCCGCCGCCGCCGTTGAGTACGGCGAGCAGGTCGGCGCCCGCGTCCTGGAGGGGTACCCGATCGAGCCGCCGCCGGGCAAGACCGTGATCTGGGACGAGGCGTCGGTCGGGCTGGTGCAGGTCTTCCTCGAGGCTGGTTACGAGGTGGTGGCTTCGCCCACCCTGCGGCGGCGTGTGGTGCGGCGACGACTGGGCAACCATTCATGACCGTCGCCAGACCGGCCCGACGAAGGGACCATGTCGCTCGGACGTGCCGCAGATGGCGTGCGCTGCGGCAACCGGATCTGCCGCGTTGAGGGCAGGCTACGCACGTATCGGTCATCCGCCGAAATGCGTGGACCTCAACCCCGGCTGGGGCACCATGGGCGCGTGCCTGATCGAGTCATGTTCGTCCAACTCAAGACCGGCCACGGAACCGACCAAGGGCCGGCCTGGATCAGCCGTGTGAGGTTCAACAGAACCTGGAAGACGGCCTACTGGCACGGCCGAACCCTGGCCCGCGGCAAGGGCATGTGGGACGCGAACTTCTACGACACAGACACGCACGAGGAGTTCTGGCTGTCCGGCCCTCATCGCGACCGTCGAGATACTCGTTGGAGCAACATCGAGCCGACGGTGGACGACGACGTCCTCGACGTCTACAACGCCTTCCTGGACGGCGCCCCCCTGCCCGGACGTGAGCGTGGCTGAACGCCCTGACATGCCTCTTTCCGCGCGCGGTCATGCCGATGACAGGGCGTCAGTGCGGACGCGGCGTACGACCTCTACACGGTCGCCGAGATGCGCTCCGCGACGGTGACCGGTAGCGGGTAGGGGCGTTCGTCGGGAAGCCGGTCGAGACCGTGGCGGCGACGTTCTAGCGTGTCGGTGATGTCCTCGATGCTGCGGACCCACTTGGTGGCGTAGCGCGTGACGGCCGACCCAGACAACCCGACCTGGAGCGACCGGTAGGGCAGGGGTTGGCCGCTCAATGTGCGCTCGGGATCCCACTGGACGCGCACCGGGCAGTCCGCGAGCGCACGCCGCCAGGTTTCCCGGTCCGGGTAGAGCGTGGGGTCGAAGTGGCTCAGGCACGACTCAGCCAACGCGTCCTCGAACCCGGTCCGGCTCATCCGAATTGCGAGCACGCGCTCCTGACCCGGTTTCGACGCCCAGCCACAGCGGTACATCATCCACAGGAACGACGGCTTGATCCACGTCATCCGGTTCATGCTGAACGGTGCGACGAACGTGCCAGCGGCGAGGGCGGCGTCGGCGATCTCCTGGCCGTATGCCTGGTAGACGATGATCGATTCGGCGTCGAATACCGCGCGCACCTGCCGGGCTGGCGGGGTCACTGGCGCATCCATCTCGCCAGGTCCTCCAAAGACGCCGCGGCAGGCGGCACTCGGGCGAAGAACGATCCGGACCGCCACTCTCGTGCGACGGTCTCCGGGTCGCGTATCCACTCGCCTTCGACCCAGTCGACCAGATCCATCAAGTCGTGGGACCGGGCGAACTCCGCCGTCACGGCGCCCCCCTGCGGGATCAGAAAGACCGAGTCGATGTAGCAGTGCGCATCGAAGTTGACGTTCTTCGCGCGCCAGACCAGTGCAGCGTCCTCGACGTGGCCAATCATGAACAGCAGCCAGCAACAGGCCAGCAGCACGTCGCCGCAGCCCGAGTCCGCATCACCGACCGCGGCGATCTCTTGGCGGGTCAGCTCACGGATCAGGGGCGCGTCCGCCGGAATGAAGCTCGACAGCAGCGCGGCGACCAAAGCCGCGCGGTCCACCTCGTCGGCGTTGCTCCGTCCGCCATGCCCGAAGGCCCGAGCTACGTCGGCGTCCGACATCACCCTCGCGTCCAGCAACAGCTCCAAGCCCGATGTCACGGTCTCAGCCTTTCAGGTGCCGGGCAACGTGGCCAAGCACATGCAATGAGTGCCAGCGGCACTGTAGCGACGCCTCTACGGAGCCACGCCGAACGCCTGCCAAACCACGCCGACGGTAGACGTACGGAACTGCCGCGAAGAGTGAAGCGCGCTCATACCGTTGAGCGGGCGAGTGCCCATGGCGTCCGAGCGGGCCAGATGTCGTATCCCATAGGCTGGCGCCGGTGTCCGCGATTGAGAGCACAGACGACGACTTTCGAGTCTGCACGATATCGCTTGATGAACTGGCGGGTCTTCAAACTAGCGCGGAGCAGAACGGCTTTTCGACCCGCTGGACATCCGTCCAGGCGCTGCGACATCAGGTTCTCGATGCGCCCATTCTGCTCATGACCTTTCTGCGCGAGGAGCGCTTCGAGGCGTTGCGCGCGTACCGGTGCCTCTTGCTGTTCGAAGCGATAGTCCCAAAGGCCGGGACGGCCTTGACCACTTTCGATATCGCCCCGGAGCGACTGGCAGAACTTCCCAGACTCGACCGCGACGCCGACGTGCGCGCCGCGTTGGCTCACCTTATTGGGACTGCATACCGGGCGCACGACGTCGTACCCAAGGGCTAGAGCCCGCCACCGGCGATGTGCGCGTTCGGAGTCGGCGCACCTGAGCGGAACCGTCCGGATCTGCCGCAGACAGTGCGCTCAACTGCCGATGTGAGGACGTCCCGCCGTCATGCGGTGATCGCTCGACCATGCCGATGGGTGCGCGACCCGCAGCCGACCGGATGGCTTCCAGCAGGACCGCGGAATGAGGTAGCCGGCCGACTCGGGTCTGAGATCATGCACTGGTGAGCATGACCACGACTGTCCGGGTTGGCGCACGAGGGTTTTGGGCTACTGCTGACGCCTTTGGCGCGTGGATGGGCTATCTCGTCGAAGAGATGGCCAACAATGCGTCGGCCGTGCTCGACCCCGCACTGCGCGCCCTAGCCGAGCAGTGGCGCGTCGCGGCTGTGGTTACCGACTTCGGTGCCGACGCGGGTGAGCTATCCGACGAGCAGCGGTCCGTCCTGCGCGCGATAGCAGTTACAGCCCGGGCCAGAGCCGAATCTTTCGGAGATCTGTCAACCGAACAGATGCAGCAGTGGATCATTCTCGATGGCGATCCCGTCGCCGGAGGCTGGGCCGCCAATGGGACCCTGGAGCTCGCCCGTCTCCTCGAGGTAGCCGATGGTTTTATCGCCTTGCTGGACAACCAGTTCCCGCCTGACCCCTCTGTCGGCGCGTGGCTCTTGGGCACGGGCGAGGGCTACCAGGTGGTCCGCTATCGACCCGAGGCGCTCGCCAAGCCGCGCTGGTCGCGAAACAACACATAACCCGGCGACGCACGGACATGCCGCTGTCCGCGCGGACATACCGATCAGCGCGCACCTGCTCAGGTTGTGACCTCGCCCTTGTGGACCTTAAGCGAGATGTTCCCGAGATCGAACGCCAGGTCTACTCCTACCTGCTCGCCGATCTCGTTGCGCAGAGATGTCCATGACTCCAGCCGGGAACCCCGGAAGCCCGCAAACGGTGGCTCGTCAGCGGCATCTCGCATCGTCCATCGCCCACCGTCGATGTCGTCCTGGAACGGTGCGAGCCAGGATTCGTCGCCCGCTCTGGTGCCGACAACATCGAACGTCCAGTCCGAGTTGCCGCTGAAGAACGCTCCTCGGCCACCGTCGAAGTGCATGTGTACGGGTCCGACTCGGATGTCGGCGGTGCCATCTGCCTTGCTCCACGCCAGACGCTCCACCGCTATCAGGCGCTTGCCGATCAGCTCGTCCACTCGGCAATCCTCGCTCAAGGACGGCTGAGTCGGTTGACGAATACACAACAGACGAACGCACTCCTCTGCCGCCGAGAGGGAAGCGCGGTCATGCCGATGTGAGGGCGTCACGACTTTGCTAGTCGCTCCAATGCACGGAGCAGACCAATGAGATGCGACAGTTCATGCCAGGCGGTCTCGGGCTCCACCTCGCCTGCCTCGCGAAGGTTTTCCAGATCGTCACTCAGTTGGCCCACCGTCAGCGACGCATGCTCCCGGGTCATGTCGAACGCTTCGTCCACGGGGAGATGCCAGTAGTGGTCGTCCGCCAGAGCCACGTCGGCACCCAGTCGCTTCTCCGCCGCGACCAAGGCTCGACTGAGTGCGGCGCGGAGATAGTGGCGTCCAGCAGAGTGGTGTACGGCGGGCCCGGTGACGGGCGTGGCGTAGGCGCATAGAGGCGGT
>NZ_JBHSKE010000065.1:0-96637 GCF_042657745.1 Kribbella qitaiheensis
CACACCGCACCCAAACCACCGCCGCTTGACACCCTTAACACCTGGGGTGTCTGTCGTTCCGCACGCCGGGCCCGGTGTACCGCGGGTGAACTTCTTGTACTGCGAGCCGGCGGCCCCTGACGATCTCGCGGGCCGCAGTACGAGGTAGGGCTCACATGTCGGCGGCTGTGACGGTGGCGGGTGGTTAGCTTAGGCTCTCCTTAGTTGAGGTGTCTGTTGCTAAGGAGAATCACCATGTCCTGGTCCCGTACCCGGGCGGCGCTGCGCCCCGCTCGTACTGCCGCTGTGGCGGTTGCCGCTGTTCTGGTGGCGACGACGCTGGCTGCTTGTGGCAGTGACGCCGACGAGCAGGCGGCGCCCGCGGGGGATGCTTCCGCCGGGTTCCCGGTCACGCTGAAGAACACGTTCGGCGACACCACGATCGAGAAGAAGCCGGAGCGGATCGTCACGCTGGGGTGGAACGCGCAGGACGTCGTGTACGCGCTGGGTGAGACGCCGGTCGGGATGCCGAAGATCACCTACGGCCCGACGCCGGCCGGGATCACCGCCTGGGACACCGAGCACTTCGACGCCGCCAAGACCACGCTGCTGGACACCACCGACAGCATCCCCTTCGAGAAGGTGGCGGCGCTGCGGCCGGACGTGATCCTGGCGCCGTACGAGGGGTTCGACAAGGCGACCTACACCAAGCTGTCGGAGATCGCGCCGACGGTGGCGTACCCGGGCGCCCCGTGGCAGACCACCTGGCAGGACCAGACCACGATCATCGGCAAGGCGCTGGGCAAGTCGGCCGAGGCGGACAAGCTCGTTGCCGGGATCAGCGAGCTGACCAAGAAGGCCGCTGCGGAGCACCCGGAGTTCAAGGGCAAGACGCTGTCGATCCTGTCGTACGGCGCGGAGAACTATGCGTACATGCCCGGTGACCCGCGGGTGCAGATCCTCAACGAGATGGGCTTCGTGAACGCACCCGGGATCGAGGCGCTGGAGAAGACGAACTCGAAGAAGGAGTTCGCGCTCACCGTCAGCAAGGAGCGGCTGAACGACCTGGACGCCGACGTGGTGGTCGGCTACATCGATGGGATGACGCCGGAGAAGTTCGCCGCCGACCCGGTCTACGCGTCGCTGCCCGCGTTCAAGAAGGGCAGCACCTACCTGATGACCGACCAGCAGGTCATCTCCGGGATGAGCGCCGTCAGCGTGCTCAGCGTCCCGTGGGTGCTGGGCAAGATCCTCCCCGGCCTCTCCAAGGCCGCCGAAGCCGCTTCCTGACCCGTACGGCGAAGGTCAGCCTTCGGACTCGGCGTCGGGGCGCGGCGACGGGGAGTAGTGGTCGAGGGTGAGGACCGGGATCGCCGTGGTGATCGGGCCGGCCTTGCCGAAGGTGAGGACCACGTTGATGATGTCGCCCGGCTTACCCCCGGTCACCGTGATCGGCTGGCCCTCGGCCGGCGGCAGGGTGACCAGCTGGTTGGACTTCAGCTCGACCGGCTTGACGTTGCCGAACGTCACCGTGGCCGGCCCTCCGGCGGGGTCCTGGCCGTCCGGCTCGGTGGACGGGGCCGAGGCGATGCCGACCAGGGTGTCGTCCTCGTCGCCCTTGTTCACGATCCCCGCGTGCAGCTCGCCCTTGCCGTCCTCGTCGGCCAGCACGAGCATGTTGCGGACCGCGATCGGGCCCGAGTCGGCGTTGGTGCCCTCGGCCGCCTGGTAGGGCTTCGTGGTCTGGGCGCCGAAGTTCGCCCCGCACGCCGCCACCACGATGCTCAGTGCGAGGGTGGCACCGGCCAGGCCGGTGCGCCGAAAGGCCTTTGAGGACAACGTGATGGGCACTTGAGTTCCCTCTCCTACAACCCGGTGGATGCCGCCAGGCTTTGGCCCCCGGCGGAGCACAGCGTAGCGACATCCGGCCGCCGGTCCGACGGCGGGCACCCCTGTGGCGGGTGTCCCGGGCAACCATCTTCGCGCGTGCGAGGCACGGCGGACAGCGTTTGTCAAGGCGGGAAGTGGCCTCTGACCAGCGCAAACGCCCCGACCGGACCACCGACCGCGTGGTAGGATGGGACTCGGAAAGGGGCACGTGACATATGACTTTCACAGTCGGCGAGACGGTTGTTTACCCCAACCATGGTGCGGCCGTCATCGAGGACATCGAGACCCGTCAGATCAAAGGTGAGGACAAGACCTATCTGGTCTTGAGGATCGTCGCTCAGAACGACCTGGTCGTCCGGGTCCCCGCGTGCAACCTCGATCTTGTCGGCGTGCGTGACGTCGTGGATCAGGCTGGCTTGGAGCGCGTCTTCGACGTGCTGCGGGCGCCGCACACGGAGGAGCCGACCAACTGGTCGCGTCGTTACAAGGCGAACCTGGAGAAGCTGCACTCCGGTGACGTGATGAAGGTGGCAGAGGTCGTCCGCGACCTGTGGCGCCGTGAGCGTGACCGTGGTCTCTCCGCCGGTGAGAAGCGGATGCTGGCGAAGGCTCGTCAGATTCTCGTCTCCGAACTGGCCCTGGCCGAGCACACGAACGAGGACAAGGCGGAAGCCATCCTCGACGAGGTCCTCGCTTCCTGAGTCCAGGAGCTTCCTGCTACTGGGGAGCACACCCGACCGCGCCCTCGAACCGTCCGGCATGATGGCGTCGTGAGTACTGCGGCGATCATCCCGGCGGCCGGTCTCGGGGTACGGCTGGGTGGTGAGGCACCAAAAGCATTTCGAGAGGTCGGTGGCGAATCGCTGCTGGTCCACGCCGTTCGTGGACTGCGGGCAGCGACCGCCGCCGACCTCATCTGCTTTGTCATCGCGGTACCGCCGGGCAGCGAGGATGTCGTCCTCAAACTGCTCGAGCCGTACGTCGGGACCGCGACGCTCCAGGTGGTTGCCGGTGGCACCGAGCGGACGGATTCCGTCCGGGCTGCCCTGGACCTGGTCCCCACCGAGGGGATCGACTGCATCCTCGTGCACGACGCGGCCCGGTCCTTCGTACCGGTTGCCGTGATTGAGCGCGTGGTCGCCGCCGTGCGTTCCGGGGCTCCCGCGGTGGTGCCGGTGGTTCCTGTCACGGACACGATCAAGCGAGTCGATCCGGTCGGCAAGGTGGTCGACACGCCGGACCGGTCGGCCCTGGTCGCGGTACAGACTCCGCAGGGGTTCGAGCCGTCGCTGCTGCGGCGGGCGCATGCCGCAGAGGGCCTCGGAGCGACCGATGACGCGATGTTGTGCGAGCGACTCGGAGTGACTGTGCAGACCGTCGAGGGATCTGAGGACGCGTTCAAGGTGACGCGGCCGCGGGACCTGATCCTGGCCGAGTCGATCCTCGCGGAAAGGCGATCCTCATGAAGGTGCCACGGGTGGGGACGGGCGTCGACGTCCATCCGGTCGAGGAAGGCCGGCAGATGTGGCTCGCCGGGCTTCTGTGGCCCGAGGAGACCGCTGGCCCTTCGGGGCACTCGGACGGCGATGTGGCGGCTCATGCGGCCTGTGACGCGCTGCTCTCGGCCGCACGGCTCGGCGATCTGGGATCCAACTTCGGCACCTCCGAACCCGAGTGGGCCGGGGCCTCCGGCGCGGCCCTGCTGGCCGAGGCAGCCCGCCGCGTCCGCGCCGCCGGCTTCGAGATCGGCAACATCTCGATCCAGCTCATCTGCAACCGCCCCCGCGTCGGCACCCGCCGCCTCGAAGCCGAAAAGGCCCTCAGCACCGCCTGCGACGCCGACGTCTCCGTCTCGGCAACGACGACGGACGGCCTGGGCCTCACCGGCCGCGGCGAAGGCATAGCCGCTATCGCCACCGCCCTCATCTACTAGTACTGCGCTCGGGGCTCACGGGCGGGTGGCGATGACCTCGATCTCGACCAGGGCCTGGCCGCCGAGGCGGGCGCCGGCTGTGAGGCGGGCGGGATACGGGGTCGTGAGGAACTCGGGGAAGACTGCGTCGTAGGCCTGGCGGTCGCGGTCTAGGTCCTGGAGGAAGGCGGTCACCTTGACGATGTCGTCGAGGGAGGCGCCGGCCTCGGCGAGGATGGCGGCCAGGTTGCGGAAGATCTGGCGGGTCTGCTCGGCCGCGTCTCCTTCGCCGACCAGGTCGTTGGTCTTCGGGTCGTACGCCAGCACGCCCGCGGTGAAGATGAGGTCGCCGACGATCCGTGCCTGCGAGTAGTGCCCGCGCGGCGCCGCAGCCGCGTCCGTGGAGACAGCAATCCGAGAAGAAGTCATACCAGCGATCCTAAGGACCACGACAGCCACACTGTCAGCGGCGCCGGCCAGCCCGGGGGAGAGCCGGCAGCTCCGGGAAGTTCAGCCAGACGGAGAACAATCCCCGTAGTGCGACCCAGTCCCCGCAGAACTCGGCGGCCAAGGAGATAAAGGCGTCCGTAGTCACCGAGCCGTGCCGGTACCGCCGTGTCCAGGTCCGCAGCAGTTCGAAGAACGGGTCGTCGCCCAGCAGCTGCCGCAGTACGTGCAGGGTGATCGCGCCGCGCTTGTAGAGCCGGTCGTCGAACATCAGGTCCGGCCCCGGATCCGACAGCACCAGGTCCTGGTCGAGCCCCTTTAGCCGGTTGTAGGCCCTCGTTACCTGCTGCGTCGCACTCAGCCCACCCGACGCCTCCGACCACAACCACTCGGCGTAGCAGGCGAATCCCTCGTTCAGCCAGATGTGCCGCCAGCTCGCCGGGGTCAGGCTGTTGCCGAACCACTGGTGGGCGAGCTCATGCGCGACCAGCCGCTCCGCGCCGCGCCGCCCGTCCACGTGGTTGCTGCCGAACACCGAGATGCCCTGTGCCTCCAGGGGAATCTCCAGCGGGTCGTCCGTCACCACCACGGTGTAGCTGCCGAAGGGGTACGGCCCGAACAACCTGGTGAACAGCTGCATCATGTTCTGCTGCCGCCCGAAGTCCGAGCGGAACTCCCGCACCTGCGCCGCCGGCAACACCCCCCGCATGGGGACCGGCGACGACGCCAGCTCCAGTACGTCGTACCGGCCGATCTGGACGGTCGCCAGGTACGTCGCCATCGGGGCCGCCTGGTCGTACACCCAGCTCGTGCGGCTCGCCTTCGTCCGCCGGGAGACGAGTCGCCCGTTGGCGACCACGTAGTACGGCGAGTCGGTGGTGATGGTGATCCGGTAATGAGCCTTGTCACCGGGATGGTCGTTGCAAGGGAACCAGGTGGCCGCGCCGCTCGGCTGGCTCGCCACGATCACGCCTTCGGTCAGCTCCTCCCAGCCGAGCTCGCCCCATGGGCTGTCGATCGGCGCGGGGTTGCCGGAGTACTGCACGTCCACGACGAACTCGCCGCCGTCGACGATCGTGCTGGCGGGCCAGACGTGCAGTTTGCCACTGCGATGCGTGTACCGCGCGGCGCGGCGCCCGTTGACGTAGACCTTCGTCACCCGCAGACCGGCCAGATCGAAACTCACCCGGGACAGCGCCTGGGTCGCGACGGCGGTGATGGTGGCCTTGCCGCTCAGCCGGTTGCTGTTGACTCGGTAGTCGAGGTCGAGCTCGTACGACTCGACGTGGTAACCGCCGTTGCCACGGGCCGGAACATAGGAATCCCCGGCCGTGGGGTCACCGGGGCTCCCTTTGAACTCGGCAACCATCAACCGCGCCAGGGGGCGATCGGGTTCCCGGCCCAGCGCGAACCGGCCGGAACACTCTCGCCACGCATCACCAGGGAGACCGGACCGATGGTGGCGCCCGCTCCGATCGAGGCCGCCGGCAGGATGATGCCGTGCGGCCCGAGGGTTGATCCTGGCCCGAAGGTGACGGTGCTCATGGAACAAACCCTGTCATGAAACAGGTGCGTCTGGAGGACGCATCCGCGATTCACCGAGGCACCGTCGCCCAGGGTGATCAGGTCCGCCTCGGGCAACCAGTACGTCTCGCACCAGACGCCCTTGCCGATCTTCGCGCCGAGTGTGCGCAGCCACAGCGTCAGCACCGGCGTACCGGCGGCGGCGTTCGCGAACCAGGGTGCGGCGACCATCTCGACGAAGGTGTCGACGACCTCGTTGCGCCAGATGAAACTGCTCCACAGCGGATAGTCGACGGCTTTGGTGCGGCCGACGATGACCCACTTGGCGATCGTGGCCATCGCGCCCGCCACGGCCCCGGCGGCCAGGATCACCGCGCCGGACAGCAGCAAGGTCCACCACGGGCCGAGCCAGAGATCGAGCGCCTGCAGGGTGAAGAGCACGCCCAGCGCGATCAGGACGGTGCACATCATCGGGACGAACCGGCACAGCTCGACCGCGGCCCGGGCGAACTTCAGCCGCAGGGGCGGGTTGAACGTCCGGCTCTGGTCGCCCTCGATCGCCTGGCGGCGCAGCTTCACCGGTGGGCTGCCGAGCCACGAGGTGCCCGCCTTCGACTTCTTCGGCGCCGCCGAGAGCACCGCGACCAGGCCGTTCTTCGGCACCGAGCGACCGGGTGCGGTCATCCCCGAGTTGCCGAGGAAGGCCCGTTTGCCGACCTTCGCCCCGGCCACGTGCAACCAGCCGCCACCCAGTTCGTACGACGCGATCATCGTGTCGTCGGCCAGGAACGCCCCTTCGCCGACCGTGGTCATCTTGGGCAGCAGCAGGACGGTGGACGCCTCGACATCGCGGCCGATCTTCGCCCCGAGCGCCCGCAACCACCACGGCGTCAGCAGGCTGGCGTAGAGCGGGAAGAGCAGGGTGCGGGCGGAGTCGAGCAACCTCTCGGTGGCCCAGACCTGCCAGCCGATCCGGCTCCGCACCGGGAAGTGGCCGGGCTTGATCCCGATTCCCAGCAGCCTGACCCCGATCAGAGTCAGCAGCGCCAACGTCACGAACCCGACCAGCGTCATCAGCGGAACCGCCCACAACGCCTGCAGGGCGGCATCCCCGAGCGACGACGTCCCCCGCACGGCCTCCCGCAGTACGACGATGGCGGCCGCGGCGGCTCCGAGCGGAAGGAGTGACATCAGCGCGGAGGCGGCGCCGTACGCGAGGACCCACAAAGGGGCACGGGCAGGGCGTTCCTCGGGCCAGGGGTGGCGCGCGCGACCGACGCGGGAGGCGGGTGATCCCGACCAGCGCTCGCTCGCGGGGACCTTGCCGGACACGGCCGAGCCGGCGGCGATCTCCGCGTTGCGGCCGACCTCCGCGCCGGGCAGCAGGGTGCTCCGCGAGCCGACGACTGCCTCGGCGCCGATGCTGACCGTGCCGACGTGCAGGCGATCCCCGTCGATCCAGTAGCCGGACAGGTCGACCTCTGGCTCGATCGAGGCGCCGCGACCCATCGTCAAGAGGCCGGTGACGGGTGGAAGCGTGTGCAGATCGACGCCACGGCCGATCTTCGCGCCGAGCGCCCTTGCGTAGTAGGCGATCCAAGGCGCACCCGCGAGGTTCGCGGCGCCTGCCGCGTCGGCGAGGTTCTCCGCCGCCCAGAGGCGGACGTGGACACTGCCGCCGCGCGGGTAGATGCCTGGCTTCAGCCCGCGCAAGAGCAGCCGGGCACCGACGACAGCGATACCCATCCGGCCGGCCGGCGTGATGAGGATCAGCCAGCCGGCGAGGATCCACCACCACGACACCGTGCGCACCCACGGGTGCTGGCCGTCCGTGAGTGCCAGCAGGTTGTTCAGGGTGAAGAGCCAGACCAGCCACCGCACACCGACGACGGTCTGCAGCAGCAGGGTGAGAGCCGTCTGCAGGAGTTGGGTCGCAGGAGGAGTCGGCCTGATCTCCCGGATCTCGACTGGCTCGACAGTGGAGCTGAAGGAGTCCAGCCGGTCGGCCAGCGCTCCGAGCCGCGGGTAGTCGTAGATGTCGCCGACCGTGGCTTCCGGATACCGCTCGCGCAAGGCGGAGACCAGTTGGGCCGCCGCGAGACTGCCGCCGCCGTGCAGGAAGAAGTCGTTGTCGGGCCCGGTCACCTGCGCGCCGAGGACCTTCGTCCACCGCGTCGCGAGCCAGCCCGCGGTTCCGTCGAGCTCAGCTGCCGGGCCGTCGGTCTCCATGCCCGGCAGTGGCCAAGGCAGAGCCGCGCGGTCCACCTTGCCGCTGGTCCTGGTCGGCAGGGTGTCGGTGACGGCGAGCAACGGGACCAGCGCGGCCGGGAGCTCCTCACGCAGCCGCTCGGTCGCCGCTTGCTGGTCGAACGACTCGGGCTCGTCCGGTACGACGTACCCGACGAGAAGCTGATTCCCCGCGGCGCTGGTCCGGACGGCGGCAGCCGCGCCGGAGATGCCGGGGAGTGCTTGCAGGGCGGCATCCACCTCGCCGAGCTCGATCCGCCGGCCGCCGAGCTTGATCTGCTCGTCGGCCCGACCCATGAACACCAGGCCCTCCGCCTCGTTCCGGACCAGGTCGCCGCTGCGGTACGCGCGGTCCCACCCGAGCGACGGCATCGGGGCGAACTTCTCCGCGTCCTTGGCGGGGTCGAGATACCGGGCCAGACCGACGCCGCCGATGATCAGCTCGCCGGTACCGTCCTCGGGTACTTCGTTGCCTGCGGCATCGACGACGGCCAGATCCCAGCCGTCCAAGGGCAAGCCGATCCGGACCGGACCCACACCGGTGAGCCGGGCGCCGCAGGCGACAACGGTCGCCTCGGTCGGGCCGTAGGTGTTCCAGACCTCGCGGCCGTCGACTGCCAGCCGCTCGGCCAGCTCAGGCGGGCAGGCCTCGCCGCCGAAGATCAGCAGTCGCACGTTGTCCAGGGCGTCCGCCGGCCACAGAGCCGCGAGGGTCGGGACGGTCGAGACGATGGTGATTCCCTGTGCCACCAGCCAGGGGCCGAGGTCCATCCCGCTGCGCACCAGCGACCGCGGCGCGGGCACCAGGCAGGCGCCGTGCCGCCAGGCCAACCACATCTCCTCGCAGGACGCGTCGAACGCCACGGACAACCCGGCGAGCACTCGGTCCTCCGCGCCGATCGGCTCGGCCTGCAGGAACATCCGCGCCTCGGCGTCGACGAACGCCGCCGCCGAGCGATGCGTGACCGCGACTCCCTTCGGCACGCCGGTCGATCCCGAGGTGAAGATGATCCAGGCGTCGTCGTCGGGACCCGGGCCGTCGCCGGCGCCGTGCCCACCACCAGCGCTTGCGCCCCGAGCCCTCGTACCTGCCCGCGAAATACCGGCGCCGGCGCCCGCAGTACCGGGGTCGGCGTCCATCCGGGCGGAGTAGGGGTAGTCGTAGTAGCCGTCGGAGGCTTCCTCGGGCTGGACCCGGGTGGAGGTGATCTCCAGGTCGTCGGTGACGATCGCGGCGACGGCGGCCTCGCCGAAGACGAGTTCGGCGCGCTCCTCGGGGTCGTCCGCGTCGACCGGGACATAGGCCGCACCTGCCTGCAGGCTGCCCAGGATCGCGACGTACAGATCGTTGTGACCGGAGGAGATCCGTACTCCGACGCGGTCGCCCGGGCCGATCCCCAGCGTGGTCAGCCGGCCGGCGAACCGCGTCACCTGGCCGAGCAGTTCGCGGTAGCTGAGGCTGACGTGCGAGTCGTCGAGCGCAGGCTCGTCGGGATACTTCGCTGCCGTCGCCTGCAGGATGTCGACCAGCGTGCGCTCGGGTGGAGCGCTGTCCCCCCGTCGCAATGTCACGGGGCGGATGATACGCCGCTTGACCGTCCTGATCCCGAATACGCCGTCACCCGGACACCAACTGCGAGTGTCCGGGTGACGAGTGTCTGGCTTGTGGTCTGGACCAGCGACCTACTTCACCAGGTTGGTCGGGGCTGCGAAGGTGTTGCAGGCCTTGGTTTCGCCGACGTTCAGGCCGTTCAGGATCCAGAAACCCTGACTGGTGGCCAGGCCGTGGGTGCGCTCGTCCTCGGGCGTGTTCGGGCTCTCGCCGAAACTGTTGCTGGCCTGGCGCTCGAACTCGGCCATCCGGTTGGTGAACGGGTAGGACTTCTCCACCGCCCGGCTGAAGACACCGGCGAAGCAGGACGCCTGCAACTCGTTGCGCCGTGAGCTCTCGAGCTTCTCCTCCGGGTGGTCCTGCAGATAGACGGCCCGTGCGTAGAAGAGGTCGCTGACGCCCTGCACGTGATGGCCGTACTCGTGCGCGATCGTCATCAGGAAGGCCAGGTCCTGCTTCGAACCGAAGGCCTTGTTCATCTGCTTCGCGTCGGTGTACATCACCGAGTTGCCGTAGCAGTAGAAGGCGAGCACTCGGCCGGACAACGGAGCGAACCGGCCACACGGCGTGACCACCGGCTGGTCGAACACCACCAGACCCGGGTCCGGCTTGTCCGAGCCGAGCTTGGCGAAGGCCGGCCGCCAGGCGTCGTTCAAACACTTGAAGAGCTTCTCGTAGTACACCTTCTGCGCGGCCAGGCCGCCGTCGCCGAGCTTCTCGGCCGGGCAGTTCAGCTCGCCGAGACCGCCGACCTGGTAGATCGGAGCGTTCAGCAGGAAGTCCTCGGCGGTGCCCTTCTCCGGGTTTGTGGTCGCGGTGGGCACGACAGACGGGCCGTTCGTGCTGGGCCGGCTTGCGGTGTCGCTCCCGCCGCCGGCCAGCATCACGCCGACCACGGACAGCGCGATCCCGACGAACGCGACGACGAAGAAGCCCAGCAGCACCAGGCGGATCGCGCTGGACTTGCGCCGCCGCGGCTGGAACCCGTTGAAGTGGTTGGGGCCGCCGCCGTAGTACGGCTGGGCCCATTGCCCTTGGTATTGCCCTTGGTACTGGCCCTGTTGCCCGGGGTACTGCTGTTGCGGCGGGTACGGCTGGCGAGGGGGTGCATAGGTGCCCTGCTGCCACTGCGTCGCCTGCGGCGGAGGCAGTACGCCGGGCGGTGGCGCCGGCCGATCCTGGGGACGTCCGTCGTACCCGTACGGGTTGCTCACGTGTCGTTCCCCTTCCGCTACTCGTCGGTCGTCTTGGTTCGCTGGACGAACCGGCACGAGACTACTCTCGACCCATGTCACTGAAGCGCCGCCTCTCGCCGGCCGCACTGCTCGCGTCTCTGACAGTCCCTTTTGTTGCCTTCGGCATGTTGCCGGCCCAGGCCGCGGACGACCAGATCACGTCGTACGTCGCCGAGGCGACCCTGACGGGTGACGGGATCCTGAAGGTCAAGGAGACGGTGGATCTGACCGCCGGCGGCGACACCTTCCGCCGGACCCTGACCACCCGGGTCCGGTCGGACGCGGAGGAGGACCGCACCTACGCGATCTCCAACATCTCGGCCACGGTGAACGGTCAGCCGGCCGAGAACTTCGAGAACAAGGCGACCGACAACGGCCGCGAGCTCAGCCTGAAGGCGTCCGGTCAGGCCAAGGTCGTCTACAGCTACGACGTGGACAACGTGGTCGCCGACTCGACCGAGGGCCGCGAGGTGAGCTGGCCGATCGTGCAGGGCTACAGCGCCTCGATCCCGAAGGCGGCCGTGACGGTGAACGTCCCGTTCGCGACCTGGGTGACCTGCTTCGCCGGCCGAGTCGGCTCGAGCATGCCGTGTACGACGTCGCAGCTGGCCGAGTCCGCCGCGCTGCAGATCGAGCAGAACGGCATCCCCGCCGGTGGCCGGCTGACCTTCCTGACCGGGCTGAGCGACCAGGCCACGGTCCAGCCGAACGCCGAGTTCAAGACCCGCTGGTCGCTGGGCCGCGCGTTCACCGTCGACTCGACCACGCTCGGGCTGAGCGTGCTGCTGCTCGGCATCGGCGTACTGGCCGCGGCCGCGCTCTGGTACTTCCGCGGCCGTGATGCGGGCAAGACCGGGGAAGGAGCGCCCGAGCGCCCGGTGCTGGACGGCGCCGACGGGCCGCAGTTCGCCGCACCCGACGGCATCCGGCCGGGTCAGGTCGGCACGGTGGTGGACGAGACCGCCGACATGGTGGACATCACCGCGACCCTGCTGGACCTTGCCGTGCGCAACTACCTGACCATCGTGGAGCTGCCCCGGGAGAGCCACTTCGGCAAGCTGGACTGGGAGCTTCGGCGGCTGAACGCCGGGGGGCCCGAGCTGCTGCCGTACGAGAAGGCCTTGCTGGACGCGGTGTTCGCCGACGGCGACACCGCCACCGTCTCCACCCTCGGCCACGCGTTGCGCCCGCGCCTCGGCCTGGTCCGCGAGCAGTTGTACGCCGATGTCGTCACGCAGGGGTGGTTCGCGAGCCGCCCGGACGCGGTGCGGAACCGCTGGACGACGGCGGGCCTGGTGCTGGTCGGTGCCGGTGCTCTGCTGACGATCGTGCTCGCCATCGCCACGAAGTTCGGCCTGGTCGGGTTCGCGGTGATGCTCGCGGGCGTCGCGTTGACGCTGTCCGGGCAGGTTGCTCCCGCGCGCACGGCACGCGGCGCCGCAGTACTGGGTCGGGTGGCCGGGCTCCAGCGGTACCTGGCCGACGAGACGTCGGCGGATCTGCCGCAGAGCCACCGGCTGGAGTTCGCGTCGCGCTGCCTGCCGTATGCCGCCGTGCTCGGGTTGACGGAGAAGTGGGCGCTCGAGATCGCCGCGACGGATGACGACGACGACGACCCGGACGCCGGGATCGGCTGGTACTCCGGTCCGGAGAACTGGCACCTGTCGAACATCGGGGAGTCGCTGTCGAACTTCGTCGCCGCTTTCGGTGGCACGCTGTCGTCGGCCCGCCGGCTGTTCTGAACTACTGATCCAAGCGTCGGACAACGACGAAGCCCGGTCCCCTTGTGGTGGGGCCCCGGGCTTCGTCGTGTTCGTGGTGGTGGTGTCGGTCAGTTGGAGCGCTCCGGCGCGGAACCGAAGGTGTTGCAGTATCTCGGACTCTTGGAGTTGAAGCCGCGCACCGACCAGTAGTTGTGGTTCGCCTTGCTGCCCTGGGACCGGATCATCGGGCGGGAGAACTCGTCGCCGGTGTTGGCGATCAGGGCCTTCCATGTGGTCAGGAGCGGGCCACGGAGCGGGAGGTACGGGCCGGCGATCCCGAGGTACGCCGAGCCCAGGCAGGAGGCCTGCAGTTCACGCTTGCGGCTCTCGGCCAGCCTCTCCTCCGCGGTCGGCGCGTTCACCTGCCGGGAGAGGGAAGCCGCGTAGATACCGCTCAGACGCTGCACGTGGTGCCCGTACTGGTGGGCGAACGTGTTGAGCATCCAGGCGCGACCCGAGACCGGGTTGCGCGCGTAGTAGTTCGCGCCGAGCGTGAACGGCATGTAGATCGTCTCGTTCTTGTCGCAGTACGCGCCACGGGTGCCGCGCTCCGTGGCGCATGGGGTGGCGACTGTCCCGGCGTACACGACGACCTTCGGTGCGCGGTACGGCAGGCCGGCCTTCTTCATGGCCAGCCACCACGTGCGGTTCATGCAGGGCAGCACCAGCGAGTAGTAGGCCTTCGCGCCGGCGAGGGTCGACGGGACGGCCTTCGGCTCGAGGCACCGTGTTGGGGTGAGCGCGCCGACGGTGTAGAGCTTGCTGGCGGTGACGATCTCATCGGTCGTCGGCGGCCGGCCCTCGGTCGGGGAGGCGCTCGGGCTGTCCGACGGGTTCTCCGACGGGGACGCGGAGGCCGACGGCGGGTCGGCCGAGACGGGCACCTTGCCGTCGTCTCCACCGTTGCGCAGGGCGAACGTGACACCGGAGCCGACGACCAGGACCGCCAGTACGACGAGGCCGATCAGCAGGCCCTTCGGCGTCTGACGCGGCTTCCGGCGACGACCGGGTCCAGGCGGCTGCGGGATCGGGATCGGCGGGTACTGCCACGTCTGCGGCTGCACAGGCTGCTGCCCCATCACATGGAAACCACCACCCGCGGGTCCGCCGGCAGCCGGTCCCTGACCACCCGCGGCCGGACCGCCCTGCCCCCAGCCACCAGCGGCCGGACCACCAGCACCGGGTCCACCAGCACCGGGTCCACCAGCACCCGGTCCCTGGCGGCCGGTCGTCGCAGCTGGTCCAGTCGCGCCCGGGCCGCCTGCTGTCGGCCCGCCCGCTGCTGGTCCCCGCGCTGCTGGTCCCCCCGCTGCTGGTCCCCCCGCTGCTGGTCCACTGCCGCGGGGCCCTGTCGGCCAATTCCCTGAGGACGTGCCGGCGTGCCTGGGTCCCTGACGGCCTGACTGACCGGCGGAGTCAGAGGCGCCTGGCTGGCCGTAGGGCGGCAGGTTCCACGAGAGGCTGCCGGGACGCCTGGGCGTCGGCGGTCGCCCTGACGGCGGTGGCGCCTGGTGCGGCGGGACCTGCTGCGGCGGGACCTGGGTGGGGTCGCCGGGTGGGCCGGGTTGCAGGTACTCCTGCGGCTTCTCGGTGGACTCGGTCCACCAGAGGGGCGACTGGCCATCCTCCGGCGGAGACTCCGGCGCGGGCCGGTCGGTGGGCTGTTCGCCCTCCGAGTCCGGCTCGTGCGGGTTCCGCCCAGGGGGTGGAGTCCAGTTGTCCGACATCGATACTCCTCACGAGACCTTGCTGGCCGAAGCCGTGAACGTGTTGCAGCTGGCGCTGTCGAGCGTGTTGAAGCCGCGCGCGGCCCAGTACTGGTGACTGGTCCGCGCGCCGTGGTCCCGCGGTCCGCCGCGGTTGTTCTCGTCGCCGGTCTGCGCCTCGACGTACCGGCGGTAGATCGTCAGGTCGAGACCGGTGATGCCGTACGAGGTTTTGTTGGCGCCCATGAAGGTGGCGCCCAGGCAGGATGCCTGCAGCTCGACCCGGCGGCTCACCTCGAGTCGCGCCGCGAGGTCCGGCGCGTCGTACTCGAGCTGCCGGGCGGCAGGCAGGATGCCGGTGAGCTGCTGCAGGTGGTGGCCGAACTCATGACCGGCGGTGTAGGTGGCCCACATCCGGGAGAAGGACCGGTTCGCGCCGTCGATCGAGCGGTTCCACAGCTTGATGTCGTCCTGGTACTTCAGATAGAGCGTCTGGGTCGCGCCGCAGTAGAAGGAGACGGAAGAGCCGCCCGCGCAGGGCGTCTGGACCGAGCCCGCCCAGAACACCACCCGCGGCGCCACGAAGGTGTCCTTGGCCGCCTGGACCTGCGGGGTCCAGGCCTTGTCGAGGCAGCCGACGAGGTTCGCGTAGTACGTCTCGACCGTGGCCTGGGTGTTCAACGCGACCTGCGGCTCGCTGCAGCCGACCGAGCGCTGGACGCCGGTGGTGTAGAAGGCATTGGTCGTGACGGTTTTCGCAGTGTCCTGCGACGAGGGGGCGGCGGGCGGAGTTCCGGGGCCGTCGTCCGGGGTCCCGGTCGAGATGGTCTGGCCGGCGCCCGGCTGAGGCGTCACGGTCGGCGAGTCGCCGCCGCGGACGGCCAGGGCGGCGATCACGACCACCACCGCCACGCCGCCGAGCACCAGGAGGCCGACCAGCAGCGCGCTGAGGTGGTTGCGCGGTGACGGGCCGCCGTGCTGGAAGTTGTGCTCGCCGCCGAAGTCCGGGCCCCAGCCGACGCGGGGCTGCGCGGGACCGCCGCCTGGCGCGCCGGGCGGCGGGTGGATGCCGTAAAGCGGCATCGAGCCGTCGGGCAGTGGCCCCGGCGGCTGATGCGGCCCTGGTGGCTCGCTCCATTCCTCGTTCGACACGGCTGTTCCTCATCCCCCGGGGACACACAAGGCGTGATCCGGGGGACCAGGCTAACCACCAGGACGGCTCTACGTCTGCACATGGGTGTGGCGGACGTCTAGCTCACCCTCGCCGCGGAGGCGGTGAAGGTGTTGCAGGAGGCTGGACTGCGGCTGGTGTAGCCCTTCTGGGCCCAGTACTTGTGGTTGCTCTTGCTCCCGTGGTCACGCTGCGGGTCGATGGTGGCTCCGATCAGCCACTGCCACTGCCGCAGCGATTCGCCGCTGAGCGGGTAGCTGCGCTTGTTGGCGCCGATGAAGATGTCGCTGAAGCAGGAGGCCTGCAGTTCGAGCCGGCGGCTGCCCTGCAGCTCCAGCGCCTTGCTGGGTGCCTCGTACCGCAGCCGGCTGCTCGCCTGGAAGATGCCGGTCAGGTTCTGCACGTGGTGCCCGTACTCGTGCGCGAACTGGTGCAGCATCCACATCCGGGCCCAGACCCGCTGGTAGTTCTCCGGGTGGCGGTTGTAGTTGCCGATGTCCTCGGTGAGGTTCATGTAGATGGTCTCGTTGCCGCTGCAGTAGAACGGCGGCCCGCTGTCGCTCCAGACGCCGCACGGCGTGCTCACGTTGCCGGAGAACACCATCACTGTCGGCGGCCTGAAGGTGCCCCCCGCCTTCCGCACCAGCGCCGGCCAGGCGCGGTTCAGGCAGTTGCGCAGGTTGAGGTAGTTGGTCCTCGCCCCCGCCACCGTCGACGGCCGGGCCTTGGACTCCTTGCAGTTGACCGACGGCATCGTGCCGGCCTTGTACAGCCGGTTGATGCTGACCAGCTGGAGGTTCGTCGGGCCGGGCTTGGGCTTCGAGGTCGAGGTCGTCCGCGGCGCGGTCGGCTTGACCGGCGGCTGGGTGGTCCTCGTCGGCTGGGTGGCCGGTGGCGCCTTGGTGGCGGAGGTGGGCGGCGCCGCCGTGGGTGACTCGGACGGCCCGCTCGTCGGGTTGTAGGTCGTGGTCGGGTACGGCTGACTCGTGTACGAGGGGTCGTCCTTCAGCAGGTTGACCCCGGCAACCAACCCGACCACTCCGAGCACGGCGATGCCGAGGACCAGGAGGACCACCTTGGCCGAACTCTTCTTCTGCGGCGGCCGCTGCGGTCCACCGGGCTGAGGAGCACCCCAGCCGAGCCCCTGCGGCATGCCGCCGTACTGACTGCCGCCGTACAGCGGAACGCCGCTCTGGGGTGTCCCGTACTGCGGGGGGCCGCCGTACTGGGGTCCGCCCCCGTACTGCGGAGCGCCGTACTGGGGGTTGCCGCCTTGGCCGGGCGGCGGTCCGTAGTACTGGCCCTGGGAGCGAGGGTGGTTCCCGGGCGGCGGTACCTGCCCTTGTGGCGGAGGCTGCTGCGGGTACTGCCCGGGGGCTCCCCACTGGTTGTCGGACACGGGCTCTCTCCAGTGCCCCGCCAGCGGAACGAGTACGCGGCCTGGGGCGCGGCCGTGCGGAGCCGAACCTATCCGAGCCTCGGTTCAGCCGTCAGCTCACCTGCGAGCCGGGTGCCGCGAAGGTGTTGCAGACGGCCGGGTTGCGCCCGTTGAAGCCGCGGCGGCCCCAATAGCCGTGGCTCTTCTTGCTGCCGTGGTCCCTGGGCAGGTAGGAGACGTCGCCGCTGTTGTTCACGACGTACAGCCACTGGTTGTAGAGCACGCCGGTGAGCCCGTAGCTGCGGCGGTTGGTGCCGAGGAACACGTTCCCTAGGCAGGACGCCTGCAGCTCCATCCGCCGGTTCAGTTCGAGCGCCTTGGCGGCGGTGGCGTCGTAGCGGACCTGGTAGTACGCCGGGAGGATCCCGGTCACCTGCTGCATGGCGTGCGCGTACTCGTGGGCCACCGTGTGCGAGGCGAGCGCCCTGGCGAACGAGCGGTTCTGTTTGTAGTAGCTGACGTCGTCGGAGACGTCCATGTAGACGGTGTGGTTCGAGGAGCAGTAGAAGGACAGGCTGCGGTCGGAGTTGCCGCACGGGGAGTTCGCCGAACCTACCCAGGCGACCAGCGCTGGCGCCCGGAACCGGTAGCCGGCGGCCTGCACCTGCCGCGGCCAGGCCCGGTCGAGGCAGGCCTTGATCTGGCGGTAGTAGGCGGTGGCCTTCGAGGCCGAGCTCAGGCCGACCTTCGACTCCTTGCAGTTCACCGCGCGCTGCGTACCGGTTCGGTACAGGGTGTTGGCCGTGACGATCTGCGACGCGGTGGGCGGCGGCTTGGGCTTGGTCGTGGGCCTGGGTTTCGTCGTCACGGGAGCACTGGGCGGTCGGGTGGTCGCCGCCGGCCGGGTGGGCTGCGCCTTCGTCGGCTGAGCGGGGGGAGGACCGACCGGGCGAGTGACGGTCGGCTCACTGTTGTCTTCGAGCAGGTTCGAGGCGACAGCGATGCCGAGTGCACCGAGAACGGCCAGTCCGCCTAGTACGCCGAGCACCAGCAGTACCGGGCTGCGCTTCTTCGGCTGCGGCGGCAGTTGCCCCCAGCCCAGCGGCTGCCGGTACTGCGGCTGCCACGCCGGCTGGTATGGCGGCTGCTGGTACTGCGGTCGGGACGGCGCCTGCTGGTAGGGCGGCTGGGGTTGTTGCGGCACCTGGGATTGATATGGCGCCGGGGGCTGTTGGTACTGCGCCTGCTGCTGATGGGGCTGTTGGTACTGGGGCTGAGGTGGCTGGTGCGGCTGCGGCGGCTGGTTGCCCTGGGGAGAACCCCACTGCTGGTCCGACAACTGCGCTCCTCACCTGAACGAGCCGGCGCCCCGACGCTCCGGCCCGGGCCAGCCTACGCAGCCGCCGGGTTACCACCGGTCCGCTCGCGGGTCGTTGCGTTGGGCATGGGTCGCGGTATGGTGCCCCCTGTCGACGGCTCGTTCCGGCCGCCGGTGTCTCGGTACGACCTGCCCCGGCCGCCCGGCTGTCGGACAGGGGCCCGCTGGGCCGATTCCATCCTGACCCTCTCGATACGGTGTGATTGGGCGATGCGTCTACGTCTGCTCGGGGTATCCCTGTGTGCCCTCGGTTTCCTGACCCTGACCGGCGTGCAGGCGGGTGCGTCCGGCACCGCCGGCAGCGCGGATCCGGTGGTCACCAACTACGACACCGAGATCCGGGTCGAACGCGACGGGCTCCTGAAGGTGTCCGAGTCGTGGAAGCTGAGCAACGTGTCCGGGACATTCACCCGGTTCGTCGTGACCCGCGATCACCTGCCCGACGACGTCGACCACGTGCAGGAGATCGAGGACCTGCAGGTCAAGGCGGCCGGCCAGGACAAGAAGTCCGAGCTGACCACCAACGGTGACGTCACCTCGATCGCGGTCGCGGACATCTCCGGCGACACGCAGCTCGACTTCACCTACACCGTCCGCGGCGCGGTCGCCGAGACGCTGAACGGCACCGAGGTCCGGTTCGCCCCGCTGACCGGGATGAACCTGACAGTCCAGGACGCGAACATCACCTACAGCACGCCCGAGGTCACCCACGTCTCGTGCTTCGCCGGCGCGATCGACAGCAACACCCCGTGCACCCTCGCGCAGATCGGCGAGACCGCCGGCCCGACCTTCCGCCAGCAGGGCCTGCCGCCGGGCAACACGATGCGGATGACGGTCGGCTTCCCGAAGGGCGAGATCGCGGCGAACTCGATTGTCGAGTACCGCAAGACCTTCAAGCGCGCCTTCTCGACCGACACCGCGCAGCTCGTCACCGCGCTGGCGGTGCTGCTGCTCGGCGCCCTCGCGCTGCTCGCCCTGTACCGCCTGCGCGGACGCGACCAGGTCGACCCGCGTCGCGTCGTACCGGCGTCGCTGTTCAGCCTCGGCCAGGACACCCGGATCGACTTCACCCCGCCGGCCGATCTGCGGCCCGGTGAGGTGGGCACCCTGATCGACGAGCGGATCGACCCGGTCGACGTGACCGCGACGATCATCGACCTCGCCGTTCGCGGCCACCTGACCATCACCGAGCTGGAGCACGAGACCGAGTACTCGCGCCCCGACTGGGAGCTCCGCCGGGTGGCGAACGCGCCGTCCGAGGAACTGCAGCGGTACGAGAACGTCCTCGTCCGCGCCATCTTCGGCGACTCCGACTCGGTCCTCGTCTCCGAGCTCGGCCGCCAGGTCCGCGCCAACCTCGGCCAGGTCCAGGACGCCCTGTACGACGGGGTCGTCAAGCGCGGGTGGTTCACCGAGCGCCCGGACCGCACCCGCTCCCTGTGGGCCACCATTGGCATCGGCGTCACCGTGCTCGGCGTCATCCTGACCATCGTCCTGGCCCTCGTCTCCAGCTGGGGACTCCTCGGCCTGGCGATCACCGCGGTGGGCGTCGGCCTACTGGTGGTCGGCCGCCACATGCCCGCCAAGGCCCCGGCCGCGGGTCGCGTGCTCGGTCAGGTCGCAGCCATCCGCGGCGAGCTGCTAGAGATGGACGTCAGCGAACTCCCGACCGACCAGCACGCCGAGCTGTGCTCCCGGGCCCTCCCGTACGCCGTAGTCCTGGGTGGTTCCGAGCGCTGGATCGACGCCTTGGTAGCCACCGACGACGACCAGGACGAAGACGAGGGCTTTCACTGGTACCGCGGCCCCCGAGGCTGGCACCTCCAGTACCTCCCCGACTCCCTCCGCAACCTAACCACCAACCTCACCGGCGCCCTCTTCACCCGCTGATTCACCCCCACGCAACTCCTCCGTCGCCGGCCCGGCTGTACCGAACGACAGGTAGATGTCGCTCGCCACGTCAACCTCCACACCTACCTAGACGCTAGAGCCGCACGGAGAACGCACTACTCCCTGTCGTTCCGTACGCCGCAACCCGTCCTCAGTTCTTGCCGGGCACGCGCCCCCCGCCTTCCGACACGGTGGCGCCGGGGTTCAGCTGTCCTGGTGGGCTCGGTCGTGGTCGGGTTCCTCGACCCACTCGAGCAGGTCGCCGGGCTGGCAGTCGAGCACCCGGCACATAGCTTCCAGCGTGCTGAAGCGCACGGCCTTGGCCCGGCCGTTCTTCAGAACCGCGACGTTCGCCGGCGTGAGCCCGACCAGTTCGGCGAACTCGCCCACGCCCATCTTGCGCTTGGCGAGTTCGACATCGATGCGGACCACGATGGGCATCAGATGACCGCTTCCATGTCGGTGCGCAAGGTCGTGGCCTGCCGCAACAGTGTTCGCATCACGACCACCAGCAGCAGCACCACGCCGCCGACCAGCCCCATCACGAACAGCAGCAACGGCGCACCGGGATCGTCGGCTCGCGACGCGAAGTACAGGGAGACACCGCCGTAGAGCACCCACCCGGTGGCCATCGCCACCACGATCGAGTCGACCCACTTGAAGGCGTCCTCGCTGAAGATCCGGTCGACCTTGACCAGGGTGAGCAACTTCCACGTACACACGATCACCACCTGGACGCACAACAACTCCACGATCGCGAAGGCCGTCAACGGCCAGCGCAGGTGGGCGTTCTCAGGATCCTGCTCGGCCATGTGCGCGAACTGCCCCGGAAACGACAAGGTCTGCAACAGAACCAGCACGGCGAACAGCAGCACGAGAAGAACTCGGAGGGGAACAACCACCCGCTCTAGCATCCGCATGCATCGACTATCACTGACTACCTATCGCTAGTCAATCGATCCCTGGGGGTCTGCTGCTCGGCACGCTGGAGTGGGTTCGTAGCAGTGAGCAGAGAGAGGTAAGAGTGAGGGATGGATGTTCCGCGGCTTGACCTGGGGCACGTGACGCTCCGGGAGCTCTCCGAGGCAGACTTACCGACAATCAGCCAGGCAGCCGACGACCCCTACATCGAACTGCTCTCGGGTCTCGTCCCGGGCGATGCCGACAGCGCCAAGGCCTACCTACGACGACAGGCCCTCCGAGCCGAACGCGACCTCGGCCTATCTCTGGCCATAACGGAGACCGCAACAGACCGAGCCGTGGGCCAGATCGGCCTCTGGCTGAGAGCAGTAGCCCCCGATGGCAGTACCGGCTACCTCGAAGAAGCCCACGGCCGAGCGGCGCTGGGGTACTGGATCCTCCCCGCCGAGAGACGGAAGGGCTTCGCCACAACTGCCCTCAACGCCCTGTCGACGTGGGCACTCGCCCTCGACGACATCGAGCGGCTGGAAGTCTTCATCGAGCCGGCCAACAAGCCGTCCTGGCGTGCAGCCGAGCGAGCTGGCTATCACCGCGAAGGCACACTCCGCAGCTGGCAGAAGATCGGCGATTCCCGCCGTGACATGTACCTCTACTCCCGCCTACCTGAGGACGCTGGAGAAGACATGGCCGTCGGTCGCTGATCGTCAGGCGATCGACTACGAACTCAGCGTGGTGCGAAATCCGTTGGAGACGTGCCTGGTTGCTGTCTAGCGTGAGCTCGCGTGGACGCATTGAAGGTGCTGCAGTTAGAGGCCGAGACGATCTGGCCACCGGTCGACGATGGGTTTGGTGGCGGCGGGTTGGGCGACAACACGATCGCGGTCACTGCCGTCACCTATGACGGGCAATCGATCACAATGGCCGGCGCGACGCCGCTGTCGCCGGACACCGCGGTCGCAGTAAGCATCGCGCGCTGTTGGCTCCTGGAGCGGACCACCTCGTATGCCGCCCCACCAGGACTACGCCTGGTCAGCACGGCCGGCTCCTATCAACCGCCGAGCCGCTGGTCGACCACCGAGTGGTACAGCCTGATGAACGGTGGCCAAGGCCCGTGGGTCGCCTTGGTTGATGGCGATCGCGTGCAGAGCTTGGCGCATTGCGCACGCCTCACCCAGCAAGCGGCGGAGGTCGGAGTACAGACCGAGGATGAAGCACGCGGTCGCGGACTAGCGTCTGTGACCGTTTCGGCGTGGGCCGAGCTGATGAGGCAACGCGGTCTGACGCTGTTCTACAGCGCGCTCGAGGCCAACCAGTCATCCCACCGCGTAGCCGCCAAGTGCCACGCCACACCCCTAGGCAGACTCAGCCGAGTCTTCGCCCAACCCAGCTCAGAAGAGCCGAGATGAGTGAGTCGGGGATGACCTCGGTCGGGTCTGTGGGGACCCCTGAGCCGTTGCTGCGGACATCGGACGAGGCCGCGGAGACGGAGTACTGGGCTCATCTCTATGGGCGCTGGGAGCCGATGGACTTGGCGGGGGTCGCGCCCTCGGGGCTCGTCAGGTCACCGTGAAATCCGCCGTACTGGTGCCCTTCGGCCCGGCGTCGGTGATGACGGAGACCGTCAGGTGATAGAGCCCGCGAACCTTGAGGGAATCCGAACTGAAGGAGAAGCTTCCGCCGCAAGTCTCGTTGCGACTGGTCTTGATGACCGTGGTCCCGCGCTTGAGGACCCACGTCGGGTAGCAGCCGTCGCTGAGGTACTGGCCGGTCTCGTCGTACACCGTGGCTCTGGCGCCGGGAAGCGAGCCGGCGCGGTACTCGGCCGGTCCGATCTTGCCCGAGGTGCCGATCCGGATGGTGATCGCCAAGCCGCCGGGTGGCGGTGGCTCGAGGGTCGGCGACGTCGGTGGTGTGGTCGGGTCGCCGGTCGGGGTCTCGCTCGGCGCCTCGGTGATTGTCTGCGTGACGGTACTGGTGGCTGTCTGGGTCTGCACTGCCAGCACCGTGGTCGGTGGCGGCGCCGGATTGATGCCGGTCCCCCACATGCCAGTTCTTTGATGGCCCCCCGGCCACCTTGTGATGCACCACCCTGGACCAAAACCGTCCTCTCGTCCATAGCAGAGAGTGACCTTTGTCCGACGCACGGCACTCTCCGTGAGAGCTGCCGACGGAGGAGCTGCGTGGGGTGGAACCGCCCGTACGCCGCCCCCGGCATACGGGCGGTTCCTGATTGGGGTTACCAGTTGGGCTGGGAGCCTTTGGGAGGTAGCTGCTTGGTGGTGGGGTGGAGGACGTAGACGAGGCCGCCGGAGTGGGGGACCCAGGCGTTTTCGAAGGCTTCGCGGTTGTAGGTGGTGCGGACCTGGTCGTTCGAGGCGATCAGGTGGGAGGCGGGGTCGTTGACGACGACGTTGCCGGCGGCGTCGAAGCCGACGATCACCATCAGGTGGCCGTTGGTGCCGTATCCCGCGCCTGGGAGGTCGCCCTTCTTGAAGGACAGCGAGGCGATCAGCGGGATGCCGGCTTTGATGAACTGCTCGGCCTCGGTGAGCGACCTCAGCCGGGTGACGAAGGTGTCGAGGCCGTGCGTACCGGCGTACGCGGTGTTGAAGGGCCAGTTGCCTGCGCCGTCGTACGCGTAGTCGAAGACCGAGCGGGCCGAGTGGTCCACCTGCGGATCCGCGTCCGTCGGGTCCACCCAGGCGGTCTCGGCCGCGGTCGGGCCGGCGCCGTAGTAGTCGAGCACCATGGCCGTGGAGGTCGCCGAACACCAGGCCTCGCCACCGCCGTCCCACTGCGGATAGTGCCCGATGTGCGTCTCTTGCGAGTACGTCGGTACGTCGAGCACCTGGCCTTCGGCTCCTCCCAGGGGACTGGCCGGGACCTTCTTCTCGTCGGGCAGGCGGGACGCCATCGCGCCGATCGAGCGGACTACCGGCGACTGGGTCGTGCCGGACAGGCGGTAGAGCGTCACCTTGAGCTGCCAGCTGTCGAGGGTCCGGCCGGTCGCGGCGACGAAGGTGTCGACGGCGACGGAGCCGTTGGTGTCGCCCTGGCTCGGTACCGAAGTGCGGTGGATGTCGCCGGCCGCGGTGTCGTCGCCACTCGACCAGCGGCCGAGCACGTACCACTTGGTGGTCGTGGCGAGATCCGTGCGACCGGCCATCGACACCTCGACCCAGGTCCCGGGCGGGGTGGTGGCGTTCCACGAGGCGATCAGCTCGGTCAGGCCGAAGGAGGTCGGCACCTGCGGGGAGGTCCAGCTCGTCTGGTCGTAGCTCTTGGCCGTACCGTCGCCGAACGGGTCGACGTACGAGGTGGTGCTTGTGGCCGTGCCGAAGGTCAGGGCGTCGTCGGCCACGGTGGTGCCGGACCGGGTGCCGGAGAGGAAGTCGGAGGTCGACGTCCACGTCTGGTACGCGATGTCGCGCTGCTGAGGTTGCTTGGCTGCCTCGCTCGGCACGGTGGCGAGGCTCAGCACGAGGACACCGGTGATCAGGGCGGCGAGAGCGCGGGCGGCGGTCATGTTTTCGACGGTAGTCCTGCCGCCACCCGCTGTCGCGGTGAACGCGTGCCGCGTTGTGTGTGTAGTTGGTTAATTACTTTCCGCGCTCGGACCACTCGTCCGCGAGGAGCGCGAAGACGAGTTCGTCGGTCCACTCGCCCTTGAGGAACTCGTTGCGGACGAAGTGCGCCTCCTGCCGCATCCCGAGGCGCTTGAGCAGGTTCGCGGAGCCGGTGTTGCGGTGGTCCAGGCGGCCGATGATCCGGTGCATGCCGAGCTCCTCGAAGCCGAGCCGGAGCAGTTCGACCGACGCCTCGGCGGCGAAGCCGCGGCCGTGGAAATCGGGGTGGAAGACGAAGCCGATCTCGCCCGTGCGGTGCTCTGCGCTGTGCACGAACAGCGTGACCTCGCCGACGTGCTGACCGGTCTCCCGCAGGATCACGGCGACCGTGAGCGCCTGTCCGTCGGCATCCATCGGTACGTCGGCCAGCCGGACGGCCAGGGACTCCCGGACTTGTTCGGGCGTTCTCGACGGGTACAGGAGGAAGCGGCTGACGTCATCGTTCGACTGGAGCTTCAGCAGGTCGTCGTAGTCGCTCTCGAGATAGCGGCGAAGGGTCAGACGGTCGGTCTCGATCGGCAACGAATAGGTCACCCATCGAGCCTAAGAGACACCCGCAACCCAATTAGCCCGCTAGCTTTCCTAGCGCGGATCACCGAATGCCGACGGTGGAATCGTCGCTTCCCGGACGCGGATCGTCCGCATTGGGGTTTAGGTTGGCGCCATGGACACCACTGACACCCCGTGGGAACCGCCGCTGGCGGGCACTGAAGTGGAGGCGCTCCTCGGGGCGCTCGACCGGTTGCGGATGACCTTCCGCTGGAAGGCCGACGACCTCGACTCCGCCGGGCTGCAGACCCGTATCGGGGCTTCCTCGCTGACCCTCGGCGGTCTGCTGAAGCACCTCGCCGCCCAGGAGGACTACCAGTTCACCGTCAAGCTGCGTGGGGAACCGGTGGGTGCGCCCTGGGACGCGACCGGCTGGGACGGCAGCAACGACTGGGAGTTCACCTCCGCCGCCGATGACACTCCCGACGAGCTGTACGCGCTGTGGGACGGAGCAGTCGAGCGTTCGCGCACCAGGCTCGGCGCGGCCCTGGCGGAAGGTGGTCTCGACCAGTTGATCCACGCATCCTCGGACGAGGGCGAGCACGCCAACTTGCGGCGGCTCGTGTGCGACCTGATCGAGGAGTACGGCCGCCACACCGGCCAGGCCGACCTGCTCCGCGAGGCGGTGGACGGCCGCGTCGGCGAGGACCCACCCGGCGGCTGGAAGCCCCGGGCGGCCCAGACCACCTGACCGCAGTACCGGCTCGGCCTCCACGGACGACCTGACCCGCCGTACCGGCCGAGCGAAGTACGGCGGGGGACCGCCTGTGGAGAATTGTCAAGAGCAGTCTCGAATCACCGTTACCCTTGATCGGTGACACTTCGCTTGTATGACACCGCGACAGCAGCAGTGAGGGATTTCGAGCCGGTCCATCCGGGCAAGGTCGGGATCTACCACTGTGGGCTGACGGTGCAGGGTGCCCCGCACGTCGGGCACATCTACAAGGAGATCGTGTTCGACGTCCTGCGGCGCTGGCTCGAGCGGTCCGGCTACGAGGTCACCGTCATCGCGAACGTGACCGACATCGACGACAAGATCCTCGCCAAGTCGGCCGAGCGGCACGTCCCTTGGTGGGCGCACGCCTACGAGTTCGAGCGCGAACTGCACTGGGCGTACGACGTGCTCGGCTGCCGCCCGCCGACGTACGAGCCGCGCGCGACCGGTCACATCCCCGAGATGGTGGAGATGATCGACGCGCTGCTCGCGAGCGGCCACGCGTACGTCGCGCCCGACGGCTCGGGTGACGTCTACTTCGACGTCAAGTCCTGGCCGTCGTACGGGGAGCTCTCGAACCAGCGGATCGACGACATGGAGCCGGCCGAGGACGCCGACCCGCGCGGCAAGCGCGACCCCCGGGACTTCGCGCTGTGGAAGGGCTGGACCGAGGACACCCCGCGGACCGCGTCCTGGCCGACCCCGTGGGGACGCGGCCGGCCGGGCTGGCACCTGGAGTGCTCCGCGATGGCGGGCAAGTACCTCGGCACCGAGTTCGACATCCACGGCGGCGGCCTCGACCTGCGCTTCCCGCACCACGAGAACGAACTGGCCCAGTCGAAGGCGGTCGGGCAGAAGTTCGCCCGCTTCTGGATGCACAGCGCGCTCGTCACCGCGGCCGGCGAGAAGATGTCGAAGTCGCTCGGCAACGGCGCCGTGGTGCGCAACGTGGTCGAGCAGGTCCGGCCGATCGAGCTGCGCTACTACCTGGTCAGCTCGCACTACCGGTCCGTGGTCGAGTTCTCGATGGCCGCGCTGGACGAGGCCGCGACCAGCTTCCAGCGCGTCGAGGGGTACGTCGGGCGCGCCACCGAGGTGACGGGTGGTGTCCAGCCCGCGGCGGACCTGCCGCAGGCGTTCGTCACCGCGATGGACGACGACCTCGGGACGCCGGCCGCGGTCGCCGTGCTGCACAATACCGTGCGGGACGGCAACAAGCTGGTCGCCGACGGGGATTCCGTTGCCCTGAAGGAAAACCTGGCCGCCGTGCGCGCGATGCTCGGCGTACTGGGGCTGGACCCGCTGGCCGAGCCCTGGGTGTCCCGGACCGGGGCGACCGACGAGCTCACCGAGGTGGCCGACGGGCTGGTGAAGGCTCTGCTGGACCAGCGTCAGGCCGCCAGGGAACGCAAGGACTATGCCGCCTCGGACGAGATCCGCGACCGGCTCAAGGCGCTCGGCGTCGTCGTCGAGGACACCCCGCAGGGGCCTCGCTGGACGATCGCTCCGCCCCACTCAACCGAAGGAAACTGAAGTGCCAGGCAGTAGTCAGCGCAAGGGCGCGATCCGCAAGAAGCCCCGGGGCAACCCGACCGCCGGTTCCGGCGGCCGGGTCCGTCGCGGGCTGGAGGGCAAGGGCCCGACGCCCAAGGCGGTGGATCGTACCAAGCACCCCGCGCACAAGCGGGCGAAGGCGCAGGAGCGCGCCAAGGAGCGCACCGGCGGCCGTCGCCAGAACAGCAAGGACGTCGGCGAGTCCACCGTCGAGTGGGTCTATGGCCGCAACCCGGTGGTCGAGGCACTGCGCGCGGGCGTTCCGGTCAGCGCGCTTTATGTTGCCGAGGGCACCGAAAGGGACGCCCGGCTGCGCGAGGCGCTGCTGATCGCCGTCGAGCACGGCATCTCGCTGCTCGAGGTGCCGCGCACGGAGATGGACCGGCTCACCAGCCACGGCGCGCACCAAGGCGTCGCGGTCCAGATCCCGCCGTACGAGTACGCCCACCCGGACGACCTGCTCGCCCGGGCGTACGAGGCCGGCCAAGCGCCGCTGATCGTGGCGCTAGACGGCGTGACGGACCCGCGCAACCTGGGCGCCATCACCCGGTCGGCCGCCGCCTTCGGGGCTCACGGCGTGCTCGTGCCGGAGCGTCGTACCGCCTCCATGACGGCATCGGCATGGAAGACCTCGGCCGGTGCCGCGGCCCGGATCCCGGTCGCTCGTGCGACCAACCTGAACCGCGCGCTGAAGTCGTACAAGGACGCCGGCCTCCTCATCGTCGGCCTCGACATGGGCGGCGAGGTGGAGCTCCCCGAACTGGTCGCCGCCACCGAGCCCCTCGTCCTGGTGGTCGGCAGCGAGGGCAAGGGCCTGGCCCGCCTGGTCCGCGAGAACTGCGACATCATCGTCTCCATCCCGATGACCACCGCCACCGAATCCCTCAACGCCGGCATAGCCACCGGCGTAGCCCTCTACGAAATCTCCCGCCGCCGCGCCTGATGAGTCTGCTCCGGTACATCGCGGAGGTCGCGGATGAGCCGTTCGTCCTCGACCCCGCGAACCCGGAGATCGAGCATCGGGAGAACACCTGGCTGCTCGACTGCCCGGCAGTTGAGCGGACCAGTCTGACGACCGCCGAAGTGGTCGCCGCCTTCGAGCACTGCGCCAACGGTCTCCAGCGCCGCCTGCCGCAGTCCACGCAGGTGGTCTTCTACGTCTGGCACGATCAGCAAGCGGGACAACTGCGGTGTTCGACGACGTCGATCTCCGCTGACCGGCTGCCCTTCGGCGCGCGAGTTGTGCCGACGCCGCTGGAGAAGATCGTCGAGGAGTTCCTGGCGGCGCCAGGGTTCATTTCGTGGGCGGAACTGCAAGAAGCCGACGAGGCCGATGAACCGGAGCCCGAGCCGGAGTGGACGGTCGAGGTGTGGCACCTGCGGCTCATGTCCTAGCTCCGCCACCGAATCCTCAACGCCGGCGTAGCCCTGTACGAAATCTCGCGCCGCCGCGGCTGATGATGCCTTGATGTAACTACTTCATATAGGTACATTGGCTGCATGGAGACCATTGGCTTGCGAGAGCTCAACCAGAACCCGTCGAAGGCGGTGGCGCGGGTGCGGGCCGGCGAGACGATCCTGGTCACGGATCGCGGCCGACCGGTGCTCCGCCTCGTCCCCGAGGACGAGAAGCCGGGTGCACTGCAGCGATTGATCGACTCGGGCGAGGTGACTCCTCCCGCCGAGCTGGGAATGCCCGACCTGGTGCTCGATCTGGCGGCCGACATGGAGAGCCTGTCTGACGTGCTGATCGCCGAGCGGGACAAGGAGCGGCGCAGGTGATTTATCTGGATGCCTGCGCGCTCCTGAAGTTCATCAAACCCGAAGCGGAATCGGCCGCGTTGCGCAAGTGGCGAGAGTCGCTGCCGCAAGATGCCGAACTCATCACCAGCGAGCTGGCACGGTTGGAGATCACGCGGACCCTGCTGCGGGCCGGCGTCGATCACCAGCAAGTGCCGTACTTCGCCGGCCAGGCGGTCCGGGGGATCTACCTGGTCGACCTCACCACCACAGTGTTGGCTCGAGCCATGGCCTACCGCACCACCAGGCTCGGCTCCCTTGATGCCATTTACCTTGCGAGCGCTGAACCTTTCCGCGGCGACCTTGTCGAGTTCGTCACCTATGACAAGGAACTGGCGGGTGCGGCTGGGGAATTGGGCTTCCCCGTCACTGCCCCTGCCTGAGCGACCGCCTGGCCGAGGAGGCCTCGCCGACACAGGCTGGTACGACGAGCACCCCTGCCCGGCGGACCGGACAGGGGTGAACGACGAGGTGGATCAGTAGACGCTGACGCCGTAGCGGCTCAGTACCTCGGTGACGGGCTGGAAGAAGGTCGTGCCACCGGAGGAGCAGTTGCCGCTGCCGCCCGAGGTCAGACCGAGCGCGATGCTGCCGGCGAACAGCGAGCCGCCGGAGTCGCCGCCCTCGGCGCAGACGTTCGTCCGGATCAGGCCGGTCACGGTGCCCTCGGCGTAGTTCACCGTTGCGTTCAGGCCGGTCACCGAACCGCTCCGCACACCGGTCGTGCTGCCGCTGCGCTTGACCGCCTGGCCGACGCTGGCGTTACCGGCCGCGGTGATGTCCTGGTACGAGCCGTTGTAGAGGTACACGTTGCCGGGGTGGTTCGTGTACGACGTGCTGTACCGGACGATGCCGTAGTCGTTGCCCGGGAAACTGGTGCCGAACCGGGTGCCGAGCACGGTCGACTGCGAGGAGTTGGCGTACCAGGTGCCGGACAGGTTCGTGCAGTGGCCGGCGGTGAGGAAGTAGTAGGTGCTGCCGCTGCGGACGTTGAAGCCGAGCGAGCAACGGTAGCCACCTCCATAGATCGCCTGGCCGCCGCTGATCCGCTTGCTGAGGACGCCCGGCAGCTTCTCCAATGTGACCTGGCTGCCGAAGCGCTTGGTGACGGCAGTGAGCGCGTCGAGCTTGGCGCCGCTCACGGTGTCGTCGTACGAGACGATGATCCGCCCGGTCTTCTGGTCGGTCATCCAGGCGGTGCCCGGGATCGACGCGTCGCGGGACAGAGTGGAGGTGATGGTGCTCGCCGATGCGATCTGAGGACTCGGGGCAGCCGAGGCCTGGGTGGCCAGCAGAGCGGTGGTTGCTGCCAAACCGGCTGTTGCCAGCAGAGCGGCGGTACGGCGGACGGAATTCAACTTCACGGTCGGCCTCCTCACGATGAAGGACGCGCTCGGGGCGGGAACGTCCTTGACTCAACCTGGTACCCATTATGTCCCTGAGTATTCAGGTAGTACCGGAGCGTGGGGTTAACCTCCGTACGTCAGCGTCCGCCGCAGCACCTGCCGCTGCTCCTCCAGCGCGGCGTGTTCCACCTCGACCGTCCACTCGTCGCCCGACACCCGCACGCTCATCACCCCGTTGTCGAACCACGGCCCGTACGCCGTACGCCAGGTCGCCGCGACATCCCGTACTCCGGCGGAGCGGGCCAGCCGGTGCAGGAGACCCGTCATCCCACGGCTGTCCAGCAGCTTGTTCGCCAGTTGGATGTATCTCCCGACGGGATTCCGGAAGGGCGACATGGTCAGCTGGCGGATCGCAGTACCGGGATGGTCGACAGTGTTCAGGCCGGCCTCGGCCAGGTAACTGCAGTGCACGTCGCCCGACAGCATCAGGATCGACGTCGGCGCGTTCGGGCCGCGGATCAGGTCGGTGAACAGGTCGGTCAACAGGTCGAAGGACTTCCGGAACGAGGCCCAGTGCTCCAGATCCATGCCCTGCCGGATCCTCTCGCCGATCCGCGCGGCGCGCGGTCCCCAGGCGCCGGACGAGACCGCTTCGTCCCAGCCCTCCAGGTGATGCAGCCCGGGAGTCAGCAGGAACGGCAGGGTAGAGGCGAACAGCAGGTGGTGGATCGGCTGCGTGGCGTCGACGGTGTGGCGGCGGACCCATTCCCACTCATGCGCGTCGACCATCGCCCGCTCCTCCGGCTCCAGATGCCGCGAGCACCGGGAGTCGACGGCAACGAGCCGTACTCCGCGCGAGCGTGCCCCGAAGTCCCGGTAGTAGCTCCAGCGGGTGGAAGCCGCATCCTCGTCCGCCTCCCAGGCGAAGGCGTCCAGGTAGGAGGTGCGTTCGTCCTCGTCCTCGAGTGCTCGCATCGCCGCGTACGTCGGGTCCTTGTCCAGCTGCTCCGGCGAGAGGTTGCCCAGGTGCTGGTAGACCCAGTACGACGCGTAGGCGCCGACGACCCGGTCGTGCCACCACGGCTGTGAGGTGACCCAGCGACGCCAGCTGAGTGAGGTGTTCCAGTCGTCCCGCAGGTCGTGGTCGTCGAGCAGCATGCACAGCGGGACCGTGGAGAAGAGCCACCGGACGGCCGGAGTCAGCCAGGCGTCGTCGTACAGCCAGGTGTACTCCTCGAAGTTGCCGATCTCGTCGGCCACCTCGGACCCCTGCCGCCCACCGTGCGCCTCCCGGAGCTTGTCGAGTACCGCGTCCGAGGGGTCGTCGGCGTACACCTGGTCGCCGAGCAGCAGCAACGCGTCCGGCGGCTCGTCGTGCCCACCGGCCATCCGTTCGGCCAGTGCGACGAGGGCGTCCGGGCCGAAGTCCTTGAAGCCTTGCTCGTCGAACGGCGCCGACCTTCGGCACGACCCGAACGTCAGCCGGAAACTCCCGTCGGCCCTCGGCGTCTGGATCACGCTCGGCCCGTACTGCGTTTCGGCAGGCGGCCACACCTGCGCCCCGTCCAGGTGCACCTCGTACGGCGTGGCGGTGGCGGGCTCGAGGCCTTCGATCAGGATCAGCGCGTAGTGGTGTCCGTGCACGGACCAGGTGTTCGTCCTGTGGCCGAGGATCTCCACCTGGCAGGGCCCGGTCGTCTCCACCCAGACGGTGGCGCGCGTCTGGTCGACGTACCGGAGAAGGGGCCCCAACTTGAGGTCGACGGTGGTCTGCTGCACCTCAAGCACGCTACAGCCGAGACCCAACCTGAGGTCAGGTCCAGCCGTGCCGCCGAAGTCAGCCTCGCTGCCGAGGCCGCGCCGAGGTCAGTCGTGCCGGAGGGAGTGCAGGACGAACGAGGCGAGCTCGCGGTACGCCTCGGCGTCGGTCAGGCCGGTCCGCCGGGCGATGTCGCCGCGCTGGATCGCCTGCATCGTGTGCGCGACCATCTCCGCCGCGAAGCCGATGTCGACCTGCCGGAACGCCTTGCTGGCGATGCCCTCCTCGATCAGCGTCCGGACCCGATCCGCCGCGATCCGGGTGTTCCGCTCGTACACGGACCTGGCCGGGGCGAAGGTTGCCACGTCGTCGAGGAACGTGCGGGTGGCCGGCCGGAGCGCGTCCGCGACCGCGTTCAGATAGGCGGCGATCCGGCGGTCGGGCCTGGTCTGCTTGCCGACCGCGGACTCGACCTCCGCGGTGGCATTCTTGAAGTAGTGCTTGACCACCTCGACGGCGAGCTGTTCCTTGCTCGGCGCCAACGCGTACAGGGTCGTCTTGCTGCACCGCAGCTCCGCGGCCAGGTCGTCCAGGGTGAACCGGCTGAAGCCTTGGGTCAGGAACAGGGACAGAAGCCGGTCGAGCAGCTCGGACTGCCTGCGGGTGCGGCGTCCCGGGACGACTGTTGTCATATCGAGACAGCATAGAACGATACGGAGTTATGGTCTTTAGTATCGATAGGAGTATCATTTCGTCAGCTGTTGAGAGGGGTGCCTGATGGCTGTCGATCGCTTGCTCCCGACCGAGGAGTCCACCGACCTGCTGGGCCTGGTCCGGGAACTGTGCGCACACGAGCTCGCGCCGTACGCGGCGAAGGCCGAGGAGACCGAGACGTTCCCGCGGGACGCCTTCCGGACCCTCGGCAAGGCCGGCCTGCTGGGCCTGCCCTATCCGGAGCAGTACGGCGGCGCCGAGCAGCCGTACGAGGTCTATCTGCAGATGCTCGAGGAGATCGCCGCCGCCTGGATGTCGGTCGGCGTCGGGTTGTCGGTCCACACCATGACGAGCTACGCGGTCGCCACCTTCGGGACTCCCGCGCAGCGCGAGCGGCTGCTGCCCGACATGGTCGGCGGTGAGCTGCTCGGCGCGTACGCGTTGTCCGAGCCGCAGGCCGGGTCGGACATCAGCGGGATGACCACGAAGGCGGTCCGCGACGGCGACTTCTACGTGCTCAGCGGTACCAAGTCGTGGATCTCGCACGGCTCGCACGCCGACTTCTACACCACCTTCGCCCGGACCTCGGCGGACCCGAAGCACGGCATCTCGGCGTTCCACGTGCCGTCCTCGGCCGAAGGGCTCAGCTTCGGTGCGCCCGAGCGCAAGATGGGCCTGACCGGATCCACCACCACGCTGGTGAACTACGACAACGTGCGGGTGCCGGCCGGCAACCTGATCGGCGCGGAGGGTGACGGCATGCGGATCGCCCTGTCCGCGCTCGACTCGGGCCGGCTCGGGATCGCCGCCTGCGCCGTGGGGCTGGCCCAGGCCGCGCTCGACCTCGCCGCGTCGTACGCGCTGGAGCGGCAGCAGTTCGGGCACGCGATCGCGGAGTTCCAGGGGCTGCAGTTCCTGCTGGCGGACATGGCCGCCGCAGTGGAATCGGCGCGCGCGACGTACCTGCAGGCCGCCCGGCGGCGCGACCTCGGGCGGCCGTTCACCCAGCAGGCGGCGATCGCCAAGCTGATCTGCACCGACGCCGCGATGAAGGTGACCACCGACGCGGTCCAGGTGCTCGGTGGCTACGGTTACACCCGCGAGTTCCCGGCCGAGCGGTACATGCGCGAGGCCAAGGTGACCCAGATCTTCGAAGGAACCAACCAGATCCAGCGGCTGGTGATCAGCCGCGACCTGCTCAGGAGTGTTCGATGAAGCTAGGCCCGTCCGATGTCGCGCTCGTCACCGGTGGTGGCTCCGGGCTCGGTGAAGCCACCGTGCGCCGGATCGCCCAGACCGGCGCCGGCGTGGTGATCTGCGACCTCCCGTCTTCGGCCGGCAAGGCGATCGCGGACGAGCTCGGCGATCGGGTGGTGTTCGTGCCCACCGACGTCACCGACGAGGCCGCGGTGACGGCTGCCCTGGACGTGGCCGCGTCGCTGGGTTCGCTGCGCCTGGTCGTCACCTGCGCCGGTATCGCTACCCCGGGCCGGATCGTGGGCCGCAAGGGTCCGTTGCCGCTAGCAACCTTCCGGCAGGTGATCGAGGTCAACCTGATCGGCACCTTCAACGTGCTCCGGCTCGCCGCCGAGCGGATCATCGAGCTGCCCGCCGGCGAGGACGGTGACCGTGGCGTCGTGGTGATGACCGCCTCGATCGCCGCGTACGACGGCCAGATCGGCCAGGCGGCGTACGCGTCCAGCAAGGGTGGCATCGTCGGCCTGACGCTCACCGCGGCCCGCGACCTGGCGGACAAGGGCATCCGAGTGGTCACCATCGCCCCCGGCACCATGGAGACCCCCATGCTGGCCGGCCTCCCCGAAGACGCCCGCACCGTGCTCGAACAGCAGGTCCCCCACCCGGCCCGCCTCGGCCGCCCCTCCGAGTACGCCGCCCTGGTGGAGCACATCGTCTCCAACCAACTCCTCAACGGCGAAGTGATCCGCCTGGACGGCGCCCTCCGCATGCCACCCCGCTGACCCTGTGGACAACTGAGCCGCGGGACCAGCCGACCCTCGTACCTTCTCCGCTGAGTGGTTCCAGCGAGAGGACGGTGTCTGACAAATACGTACTACAATGACATCCATGGGCGAGGTGCCGGTAAGGGTGCTGAACCAGGAGACGGCGAAAGTGCTGGCCCGGGTGAAGCAGGGCGAGGAGATCGAGATCACCGAGCGCGGGGTGGTGGTCGCGCGGCTCGTGCCTGCCCAGCCGTCGCCGCAGGCCCGGTTGCTCGCGACCGGCAAGCTGCGGTTGCCCCAGGCCAACGGCCCGATCCCGCATCCGAGGGGAGAGATTCGCACCGACCAGCAGGCCGGTGAGGTGCTGGAGGAGCTGCGGGACGAGGAACGCTACTGATGATCTACCTCGACACGGCGGCGCTGGTGAAACTCGTCCGCCGCGAGGTCGAGTCGGACGCTCTGGTCGAGTGGATCGAGGACCGGCCGGAACACTTGCTGGTCTCGTCCGCCCTGGCGGAGGTGGAGTTGCCGCGCGCCTTGCGACGCACCGAGCCGGCCCTGGTGGCAGCCGTGCCTGCTGTGCTCGCGCGCATCGCGATCTACGAGATCGATGACCTCGTCAGGACCACAGCAGCGGCGTACACCGATCCGCAGGTCCGGTCGCTCGATGCGATTCACCTTGCCACCGCAGACGCCGTACTGGCGGATGACCTGACGTGCTTCGTCACCTACGACCGGCGTCTTCTTGCCATGGCGACCGCCCTCGGTCTCCCCACTGCGACCCCTGGCCGTTGACCTGCCTCGTCAGCGGGCGGGGGTTGTCTTGTTGTTGGGGATGAGGATGAGGTCGGTCGGTTGTGATGGGCGGTGGACGCCGGTGCGGAGGCGGTCGACGAGGTTCTGGGAGGCGGTGCGTTGGGTGGAGCCCTCGCCGATTCTGTAGCTGGTGAAGCAGGGGGAGTAGTGCAGGCGGCTGGGCCAGTTCGCCACCGGGCTGGTGACGGTCATGACGAAGGTGCGGCCGCCGTCGTCGGTGCAGCCCGGGAGGCTCCCCGGGGTGGTCGAGTCCGGGGTGGAGTCGGTCAGTTCGACGGCGAAGGCGCGGGCCTCACTGCCGGTGAGTCTGGAGCCAGCGAGGAGCGTCGTTCCCTGCACGGGTGAGACACCACCACCCCAGTACTCGCAGATGCTGACCGTCGACACCGCCTGAAGAGCCGCGTCTCGCGCGGGCAGCGAGGCGCTCTCGGCGAACGCCTGATCGCCGCCCATGCGCGGGGTGCACCCGTACTTGTCCGTCTTCAGGATCGGGGTCGCGGAGTCGAGGATCTCCCGACGGGTCGTGTCGCTCTTGGAGAGCACGCTGACGTGGACCCCGGCCACCTCTCGGGTCTCCTCGGTCCAGCCCCCGTCGTACTGCTTGACGCCGGGCTTCTGCACGTCGTCGAACCACAGGTACTCCTGCCGGTCCGCCAGCGGGAGGACGGCGAGCGCACAGCCGCGTTGCCGGTCGAGCCACGGGCTCAGCCGGCCGATCACCGGTCCGCTCGACACCGAGCAAGGCGCAGGGCCCGAGACGTACGTCTTCCAACTGGCCGGTACCTGGACCTGGACCGTCTTGTACGACTCCCATCGCAGGCTCAGCCCCGCGTTCGACTGTGTCCTTGCAGCGGGGAACGTCTGAGGTGCGACCGGTTCCCTGGCTGGAGTGACCTCGCTGTTGAGGCTCTGGCCGGCGGTGACCGTCGTGGCCACCGCGGCACAAGCCAGTACTGCGGCGCCGAGCACGCGGGTGTTCCGCCGACGGCGGAGCCGGGTGTGTACGCCGGTCAGCAGACCCGCGTCGGATGGGGCGTCGGCCGCGTGATCGTCCAGCGTCCGGGTGATCAGGTTCTCGGTCGGGTCGTCGTGGGGCGTCATCGGTGGGTGACCTCCTCGGCCACGCTCAGGGTGGTTCGCAGCGACGCGAGGGCTCGGTGGATCTGGGAGCGGACCGTGCCCGCGGTACAGCCGAGGATCTCGGCGATCTCCGCGTCGGGCAGGCCCTCGTAGTACCGCAGCACCACGGCCGCGCGTTGTCTGGTCGGCAGGGAGGCGCACAGGTTCCACACGGCGTCCTGCTCCGCGTGCGAGCCGGCGTGATCGACCCCGGCCGAGTCGAACACCGCGGCGTCGCCGACCGGTGTCTCACGCCGGAGGAACTTCCGCCAGCGGGAGATGTCCGCGTTCACGATCGACCGTCGGACATAGGCTTCCGGATCGCCGTGTTGCAGGATTCGCGACCAGCGCGAGTACGCCGAGACGAGGGCGTCCTGGACCGCCTCCTCGGCGCGGCTGTGGTCCCTGGTCACCAGGTACGCGAACCGCAGCAGCGCGGCGCCCCGCCGCAGCACCCACGTATCGAAGTCCGGCGCCCCCTCGTCGGCCATCGGCCACCTCCCACCCCTACCACGCCGCCGACCGCTCGGACGTTGCATGAGGTGCCCCAGGAGATCAGTCCAGCGATTCGGCCCCGGCGATCGGTGGCGGTGGCAGGGTCAGCTTCTCGTCCGGCTTCGCGCTCAGCACGGTGTCGACGTACGAGCGGGCCGCCTCCATCGTGTCGACCTCGTGCCCGGCCTGCTCGGACAGGAACCAGCGGTGCTCGAGCACCTCGTGGAACACCTCGGCGGGCTCCAGCTTGCGTTTCAGGTCGCGCGGCACGGTCCGGACCACCGGCTCGAACACCTCGGTCAGCCACTGGTGGGCGACGATCTCCTCGTCCTCGTTCTGCTGATCGGTGGCCGCCGAGAACGCGTCCAGGTCGTTCAGCAGCCGGCGCGCCTGGTTCTCCTCGACGTCGAGCCCGGTCAGCCGCAGCAGCCGGCGGCTGTGGTGGCCGGCGTCCACGACCTTCGGCTGGATCCGGACCTGGCTGCCGTCCCAGTCGGTGATGATGTCGATCTCCGCGACGTCGAAGCCGAGGTCGTTCAGCCGCCGGATCCGCGAGTCCAACCGGTGCATCTCGTCGGTGTGGAACTCCTCCGGCGCGGTCAGCTCCTTCCAGAGCGCCTCGTACCGGCTGGTGATCGACTCGACCGTCTCCAGCGGGTCGATGTCGGCGTCGAGCAGACCGCCCGCCTGCAGGTCGGACAGCTCGCCGAACAGGTTGATCTCGGCGGTGTAGAGGTCGTGCGCCCGCTGGCCGTCCGAGATGTCCTGGTGCAGCTCGCCGGTCTCCGCGTCCACCAGGTACGCCGCGAAGGCGCCCGCGTCGCGGCGGAACAACGTGTTGGACAGCGAGCAGTCGCCCCAGAAGAAGCCGAGCAGGTGCAGCCGCACGATCAGCGCGACGAGCGCGTCGATCAGCCGGTTCACGGTGTCGGGCCGCAGCGTGCTGGAGAACAGCGCGCGGTACGGCAGGGAGAACTGCAGGTGCCGGGTAACCAGGATCGAGTCGATCGGCTCGCCGTCGCGGTCCAGCCGGTCGGTGATCACGCCGACGGGTTCGACCGAGGGCGAGTCGAGGCGTTCGAGGTCGCGCAGCAGCCGGTACTCGTGCATCGCGAGGTGTTCCATCACCTCTTTGATCGCGTAGACAGTGCCGTTCACCCGGACGAAGCGGACGACGTGCCGCGAGATACCGCGGGGCAGCGCGACCAGTTGGTCATCGGGCCAGTCCTCCAGCGGGATGTCCCAGGGGAGCGACAGCAGACCGGTGTCCGGGCGGGTGGCGACGAAACGAGGCACCCCCACAGTCTGTCAGTTCCACCACCCGGACCGCTGACCGTTCAGCAAGTGGTTGTGTCTAGGTACTGCCAGGCCGGCCGCGCGAGTCGCTACGCAAGTAGACGCAAGAACTTGCGGGAAAGGGCGTAGTGTTTGCGTCATGACTCGAC
Source organism: Kribbella qitaiheensis (assembly GCF_042657745.1). Lineage (GTDB taxonomy): Bacteria > Actinomycetota > Actinomycetes > Propionibacteriales > Kribbellaceae > Kribbella > Kribbella qitaiheensis. The sequence continues at coordinate 38,953 of NZ_JBHSKE010000065.1, forward strand.
GACTTGCTGAGGTTGCGAAGAAGGTCGGCGTCAGTGAGGCCACCGTGAGCCGGGTGCTGAACGGCAAACCCGGTGTCTCCGAGGCGACCCGCGAGGCCGTGCTGACGGCGCTCGACGTGTTGGGGTACGAGCGTCCCACCCAGTTGCGCGGAGATCGCGCAAGGCTTGTCGGGCTGGTGCTGCCCGAGTTGCAGAACCCGATCTTCCCCGCCTTCGCCGAAGTGGTCGGCGGCGCGCTCGCGCAGCAAGGTTTCACCTCCTTGCTCTGCACCCGCACCGTCGGTGGCGTGTCCGAGGCCGACTACGTGGATCTGCTCTTGCAGCAGCAGGTTTCCGGGGTCGTGTTCGCCGGCGGTTTCTACGCTCAGGCGGATGCGCCGCACGCGCACTACGAGCTGATCCAGGAACGCCGGCTGCCGACCGTGCTGGTCAACGCGGCCGTCGACCACCTGGGCTTCCCGCAGGTCTCGTCCGACGACGTGGTCGCCGCCGAGATGGCGATCGGTCACCTGCGTGCGCTCGGCCATCAGAAGATCGGGATGGTGCTCGGCCCACGCGACCACATCCCGTCGCGCCGCAAGCTGGACGCTTTCATGGCCTCACCCGAGGCGGATCCGCAACTCGTCGAGCACACGATGTTCTCGCTCGAGGGCGGGCACGCGGCGGCCTCCCGGTTGGTCAAGCACGGAGTCACTGGCATCGTCTGCGCCAGCGACATCCTTGCCCTCGGCGCGATCCGCGCGGTCCGCCGGGCAGGGCTGTCGGTGCCGGACGACGTGTCGGTGATCGGGTACGACGACTCCGCGATGATGAACTGCACCGATCCGCCGCTGACCACGGTCCGGCAGCCGATCGACGCGATGGGCCGGGCGGCCGTGGACATGCTGGTCGCCCTGATCGAGCGCGCCGCGGTGCCCGCCGACGAGCTCCTCTTCGAGCCGGAACTGGTCGTCCGCGCGTCGACGGCCCGGTTGAAACAAGCCCCGGTCCCGGCCTGACCCCCCCGCGCCACCGACGGCACGGAGTACAGCGGTCCTGTACTCCGTGCCGTTCGTGTTCTACACCCACCGGCTGGTGCACCTGCGTGACAGCGATGGCATCGCCGACCGGAGCTGGGCGCCGATCGTGATCACCACCGACGCGGTGGAGGTCCACCGCGGGTAGGCGCCGGGCAGGTGACAACGGCGGACAACTGCAGAACTGGCCCGATCACGAAGAGTGCTCGGGTGATCACCAAGGGATGGGGTGGGTGCAAGCTGACTCCATCCCTTTGCAATACCTAGGAGTTCCGCTTTGCAGTCACGTTTTTGCAACATGCAATCGAAGTATTGCGCTGATCCGGTCGGGTTGCCTACGGTACGGACCACATCAAGGGGCGGGACTCGCCCTCGCCATCGTGGGCCGGCTCAGACCGGCGCCGTTTCGAGAAGGGCAGAACGATGAGGACAACGAGCCACCGCAGGATGTCCGCGGCCGGCTGGCGCCGGCCGGCAAGCCTGTTGCTCGTGGCAGGGCTCGGCCTGGCGGCCGCGTCCTGTGGATCCGGGGACGAGGACAAGCCGACAGCCCAGGGGTCGGCGGCGGCCGATGCCCCGGTGACCATCACCGTGGGATGTCAGCCGCCGAAGAGCAACCCGAAGGAACGGGCCGGGTGGGACGAGGACGTGGCCGCGTTCCAGAAGTTGCACCCGAACATCACGATCCAGAGCAAGGACGCGTTCCCCTGCATCAACCCGGACACCTTCCAGGCGAAGCTGGCCGGTGGCACCCAGGAGGACGTCTTCTACGTCTACTACACCGACGTCCAGAAGATCATCAAGTCCAAGCAGGCCGCCGACATCAGCCAGTACGTCGGCAGCGTGAAGGCGCTGAACGACATCCGGCCGGACGTGCAGAGCGTCTTCAAGGACGGCGACAAGACCTACGGCCTGCCCCGCAACAACTACAACATGGGCCTGGTCTACAACCGCAAGCTCTTCACCCAGGCCGGGCTGAACCCGGACTCGCCGCCCAAGACCTGGGCCGAGGTGCAGGAGGCCGCCAAGAAGATCGCGGCGATCGGCCCGGGGTACACCGGCTTCGGTGAGTACAGCGCGGGCAACACCGGCGGCTGGCACTTCGCGGCCTCCCTGTACGCCCGCGGTGGCTCGATGGTCAGCGAGGACGGCAAGTCCGCGGCCTTCAACAGCGCCGAGGGCAAGGCCGTGCTGGAGAACCTCAAGCAGATGCGCTGGAACGACAACTCCATGGGCACCAAGCAACTGCTGCAGTGGGAAGACCTGATGCGGATGATGGGTTCCGGCAAGCTCGGCATGATGATCGGCGCGCCGGACGTGGTTCAGTCGGTCAACAACGACTTCAAGGGCAAGTTCGAGGACTACGGCGTCACCGCGGTGCCGGAGTCCGAGGGCAAGGCCTCGTTGAGCGGTGGCGACGGCTACATGTTCAACCCGAAGGCGACGCCGGAGAAGATCAAGGCCGGCCTGCTCTGGCTGGAGTTCCACGAGCTCACGCCGGGCAAGGGCCAGTTCAACTACGAGCGCGCCAAGGCTCAGGGCCGCCCGGTCGGCCTGCCGATCCCCGACCTGTACGGCGACTCCGCCCCGGGCCAGGAGATCACCGCCCTGCGCAAGCAGTTCGCCACCGTGCCGGTCGACCACTTCACCCCGTACGTGACCGCGCAGTCCAGCATCACCAACAAGCTCGAGCCGCCGAAGGCGCAGGAGCTCTACGCGGTGCTCGACGTGGCGATGTCGGCGGTGCTCACCCGCAAGGACGCCGACATCGACAAGCTCTTGTCCGACGCCGCCTCCAAGGCAGACAAGATCCTCGCCAAGAACACCTGATGGCGATCCTGTCCAAACCGCCGGTGCGCCGTTCCCCTCACCCGGGTGCGGCGCACCCCTTTGAGAAGAATGGCGCGGCGCGTCGGGCGGTTGGCCGCAACCTCACGGCGTATGGGTTCCTCTGCGGGGCGCTGATCTGTTTCGCCTTCTTCTCCTGGTATCCGATGATCCGCGAGATCATCCTCAGCTTCCAGGAGAACAACTTCGTCGACCCGGCCAAGTGGGTGGGCTTCGACAACTTCCGCACCGTGATCGAGGACCCGGCGTTCCGGTCCGCCTGGCTGAACACGGCCGCCTTCAGTGGGCTCGCGCTGGTGGTCGGGTACGCCGTGCCGTTCGTGCTGGCCGTGGTCCTCAACGAGCTGCGGCACGCGGTGGCGTACCTGAGGTTCGTCGTCTACCTGCCGGTGATGCTGCCGCCGGCGGTCGCCGTGCTGCTGTTCAAGTGGTTCTACGATCCGGGCTCCGGTCTGTTCAACCAGATCCTCGACGTCTTCGGGATCCCGCCGCTGGCCTGGCTCGACTCCACCAGTACCGCGCTGATCTCCCTGGTCCTGGTCTCCACCTGGATGAACCTCGGCACCGGCACGCTGATCTACCTGGCGGCGCTGCAGAGCATCCCCGGTGACCTGTACGAGTCGGCCGAGCTCGACGGTGCCGGGTTGTTCCGCCGGGTCTGGCACGTGACGATCCCGCAGACCAAGCTGATCCTGCTGGTGATGCTGCTGCTCCAGGTGGTGGCGACGATGCAGGTGTTCATCGAGCCGTACCTGCTCACCGGTGGCGGCCCCGAGAACGCGACCGTGACGGTGGCCTACCTGATGTACCAGTACGCCTTCAACTTCGGCGACTTCGGCGGCGGTGGCGCCCTCGGCCTGATGCTGATGGTGGTCCTGATGGTGTTCTCCACGATCTACCTGCGCGTCTCGCGAGACAACGAAGGTGGCCGATGACAACGACCGTGCAACCGACTCCGTTGCTCGAGGCAACCCCGCCGGAGCCGGCGTCCCGCAGTACGCGGAAGAAGAAGTACAAGGGGCGCGGCTACGAGTCCAGGAGCCTGGTGTCGCCGTTGTCGTTGCGGTCCTGGCACGGCAGGTTGGTCTACTGGGCCGTGCTGGTCGTCGTGGTGATCGGGTTCACCCTGGCCTTCGTCTTCCCGCTGTACTGGATGGTGACCGGTGCGCTGAAGTCACCCGACGAGCTGGCGCAGATCCCGCCGAGCTTCTTCCCGAAGGACTACGACTTCGGCGTCTACAAGGAAGCGTGGGACCAGCTCCAGCTCGGCGTCTTCCTGAGGAACACCGCCCTGTACGCCGGGGGCGCGTGGTTGTTCACTCTCGCGGTGGACGTGACCGCGGCGTACGCGTTGTCCAAGCTGCGGCCGTTCTTCGGCAAGGTCATCCTCGGCCTGATGCTGGCCACCTTGATGATCCCGCCGATGGTGCTCCTGCTGCCGACGTACCTGGTGGCCAAGGATGTGCCCTTGTTTCACTGGAACCTGCTGAACACGCCGTGGGCGATCTGGTTGCCGGCGGCAGCGAACGGGTTCTTCATCTTCCTGCTCAAACGGTTCTTCGACTCGATCCCGCGCGAGCTGCTGGAGGCGGCCGAGATCGACGGCGCGTCGCCGCTGCGGATCCTCTGGTCGATCGTGCTGCCGGTGTCGCGGCCGATCCTCGGCGTGGTGTCGATCCTGTCGGTGGTGACGGTCTGGAAGGACTTCGTCTGGCCGCTGCTGGTGCTGCCGGAGACCGACAAGATGTCGATCAGCGTCGGCATCGCGTCGCTGTCCGCGCAGATGCCGCAGAACGTGCTGATCGCCGCGCTGGTGATCGCCAGCCTGCCGACGATCCTGGTCTTCTTCGTGTTCCAGCGCAGCATCATGGCGGGCCTGACCGCCGGAAGCCTCAAAGGCTGATTCCCCAACCCTCCAAAGGAGAAGCGAATGTCGGAAACGTGGTGGCGCGGAGCCGCGATCTACCAGGTGTACCTGCGCAGCTTTGCCGACGGCAACGGTGACGGGATCGGTGATCTCGCGGGGCTGCGGGCGAAGCTGCCGTACCTGTCCGAGCTGGGCATCGACGCGATCTGGCTGAACCCGTGGTACCCGTCCCCGATGGCCGACGGCGGGTACGACGTGGCCGACTACCGGGCGATCGAGCCGAGCTTCGGCACCCTCGCCGAGGCAGAGGCCTACATCGACGAGGCGCACGCGCTGGGGATCCGCACCATCATCGACATCGTGCCGAACCACGGGTCGGACCAGCAGGACTGGTTCGTCCATGCCCTGGCAGCGGCGCCGGGCTCACCGGAGCGGGAGCGGTTCCTGTTCAGCGACGGCCGCGAAGGGGGACTGCCGCCGAACGACTGGCAGTCGATCTTCAACGGCCCGGCCTGGACCCAGGTCCCCGACGGCCAGTGGTACCTGCACCTGTTCGCCCCCGAGCAGCCCGACTTCAACTGGCGCAATCCCGAGGTAGTCGAGGAGTTCCACAACATCCTCAGGTTCTGGCTCGACCGCGGGGTCGACGGGATCCGGATCGACAGTGCCGCGGTGCTCTTCAAGGACCTGGACAGTCTGGAGGAGTCGTACACCGACCACGACGAGGTGCACGACGTGTACCGCGGCTGGCGGCAGATCACCGACTCCTACGAAGGCCGGTTCCTGGTCGGTGAGATGTGGATGCCGGACCAGGAGCGGTTCGCGCTCTACCTGCGGCCGGACGAGATGCAGACGGCGTTCAACTTCGACTTCCTGTCCCGGCCGTGGGACGCGGACGAGTTGCGCGCGTCGATCGACCTGACGCTGGCGACGCACGTGCCGATCGGAGCACCGCCCACCTGGGTGCTGTCGAACCACGACGTCACCCGGCCGGTCACGAAGTACGGACGTCCAGACACGTCGTTCTCACACCAGGATCGCAAGCACGGGATGGAGACGGACCCCGTGCTGGGCGAGCGCCGGGCTCGCGCGGCAGCCCTGCTCGCGATGGCCCTGCCTGGCGGGCTCTATGTCTACCAAGGGGAGGAGCTCGGCCTGCCCGAGGTCGAGGATCTGCCGGACGAGTTGCTGCAGGACCCGCTGTGGGCGCGCTCCGGTGGTACCGACCGCGGCCGTGATGGCTGCCGAGTGCCGCTGCCCTGGTCGGGCAAGGAGCCGCCGTTCGGCTTCGGCTCCGGTACTCCGTGGCTGCCCCAACCCGCCGACTGGAAGAACCTCACGGTCGAGTCGCAGCAGGCGGACCAGAACTCGATGCTCGCGCTCTATCGCGACGGGCTGAAGATCCGCCGGGAATCCCTGGGCGACGGCACCCTCACCTGGCTGGACTCGGCGCCGGATGTGCTGATGTTCGCCCGGGAAGGGCTCACCTGCATCGTGAACCTGACCCCGGACCCGATCGACCTCCCGGAGTACACAGAGATCCTGCTCACCAGTTCTCCCCTGGACGAAACCCGTCTCCCCTCCGACACCACCGCCTGGCTCCGCTGAACGCCCTTGCGTCCGAAGAACCGCGGAGACGTCTCAGCAGTTCTTCGGACGCAAGGAGCGTGGGCAGCGGTGAGCGGGTCAGTGGTGAGCGTGCGTCAGTGCGTGGCGTCCGTGCTCGGGGTGTGCCGGGTGAGGGGTTGGAAGCGGCGGAGGCGGAGGCTGTTGGACACCACGAAGACTGAACTGAAGGCCATCGCTGCGCCCGCGAGCATCGGGTTCAGCAGCCCGGCGGCCGCCAGCGGCAACCCCGCCACGTTGTACGCGAACGCCCAGAACAGGTTGCCCTTGATCGTCCGCAGGGTACGCCGCGACAGCCGGATCGCGTCCGCCGCCGAGCGCAGGTCGCCGCGGACCAGGGTGAGGTCGCTCGCCTCGATCGCCACGTCGGTGCCGGTCCCCATGCTGAGGCCGAGATCCGCCTGCGCCAGCGCGGCCGCGTCGTTCACGCCGTCGCCGACCATCGCGACCACCCGGCCCTCGGCCTGCAACTTCTTCACCGCGTCGACCTTGTCGGCCGGCAGTACCTCGGCGATGACCTCGGCGATCCCCACCTCGGCCGCGACCTTCTGGGCCACCGCTTCGTTGTCGCCAGTGAGCAGGACCGGCCGGAGTCCGAGCGCCTTCAGTTGGCGGATCGCCTCGGCCGAGCTGGGCTTGACGGTGTCGGCGACCACCAGCACTGCACGGGCCTTGCCGTCCCACCCGACCGCGACCGCAGTACTGCCTTCTGCTTCTGCGTGTTCCTTGGCGTGAGCCAGGGCCTCGGGCAGGTGCTGGCTCCACTCCTCGAGGAGCCGCGTCCGTCCGACCAGTACTGCGTGCCCGTCGACGATCCCTTGTACTCCGAGGCCCTCGACGTTGCCGAAGTCCTCGGCCGTGGGGAGCGTGCCGAGCTCGTCACCGGCTCCGCGGGCGATCGCCTGGGCGATGGGGTGCTCGCTGGAGTGTTCCAGAGCGCCGGCCAGCCGCAGCACCTCGGCGCGATCCTCGCCGTCGGCCAGCAGGACGTCGACGAGAGCCATCCGGCCGGTGGTCACCGTGCCGGTCTTGTCGAGCACGACGGTGTCGACGCGACGGGTGGACTCCAGCACCTCCGGGCCCTTGATCAGGATTCCCAGTTGCGCGCCGCGGCCGGTTCCGACCATCAGCGCGGTCGGGGTGGCCAGGCCGAGGGCACAGGGGCAGGCGATGATCAGCACGGCCACGGCCGCGGTGAACGCCACCTCGGTCGGAGATCCGTTGCCGAGCCAGAACGCGAGGGTGCCGAACGCCAGCACGATCACGATCGGCACGAACACCCCGGAGATCCGGTCGGCCAGCCGCTGGACCGCGGCCTTGCCGTTCTGGGCGTCCTCCACCAGCCGGGCCATCTGCGCCAACTGGGTGTCGGCGCCGACCCGGGTGGCCCTGACGACGAGCCGCCCGCCCGCGTTCACGGTGGCGCCGACGACGGCGTCGCCCTCGCTCACCTCGACCGGTACGGATTCGCCGGTCAGCATCGACGCGTCCACCGCGCTGCTGCCGGTGACGATCACGCCGTCGGTCGCGATCTTCTCGCCCGGCCGGACGACGAACTCGTTGCCCACGGCAAGCTGGTCCGCGGGAATCCGCACCTCGGCACCGTCGCGGAGTACGGCGACGTCCTTGGCGCCGAGCTCCAGCAGCGCCTGCAGGGCTGCTCCGGAGCGGCGCTTGGCGCGGCCCTCGAAGTACCGGCCGGCCAGCAGGAAGGTGGTCACGCCGGCCGCGACCTCGAGGTAGATCTCCTCGGCGCCGCTGCCGCGGGACGGGATCAGGGTGAACGGCATCGTCATCCCGGGCCGGCCCGCTTCGCCGAGGAACAGCGCGTACAGCGACCAGAGGAAGGCGCTGATGACACCGAGCGAGACCAGAGTGTCCATGGTGGTGGCGCCGTGGCGCAGGTTCACCCATGCAGCCTTGTGGAACGGCCAGGCCGCCCAGGTGACAACGGGCGCCGCGAGCGTCAGCGAGGCCCACTGCCAGTAGTCGAACTGCAGTGCCGGAATCATGCCCAGGGCAACCACCGGAACCGCGAGCACGATGCTGGTGATCAGGCGCTCGCGCAACGGCTCGAGCTCGTCCGGCGGTTCGGGGCTGTCGGCAACAGGGGGAGTCGGCAACGAAACGGTGTAGCCGGTCGCCTCCACGGTGGCGACCAGGTCGTCGGTGCTGACGTCCTCGGTGAACGTCACCTTCGCCTTCTCGGTGGCGTAGTTGACGGTGGCGGTGACGCCGTCCATCCGGTTCAGCTTCTTCTCGACCCGGTTGGCGCAGGAGGCACAGGTCATGCCACCGATGATGAGTTCGACGGAGTTGCCCGATGCTGGGGTGGTCATTGTGAAGCCTCCTCTCAGTGGCCGTGCGGGGTGGACTCGTGGCCCGGGGTGGTCTTCTTCGGGGTCGGGCTCGGCAACGAGGCCGGCGGGACGATCGCGGTACCGGTCGTGCTGACGTCCACGGTGAACTCGGCGGTGTGGACCTTGCCCGCGTGCTGGAAGTCCAGGAACAGGCTGTAGGTGCCGGCGGTCGGGAACGTCGTACCGAACTCGATCTGCGGACCACCCTTCATCCCGGCCTTCGCCTCCTCGGACGGGTGCGTGTGCAGGTAGGCGAGATCGCCGCCGCGCAGGGACACCAGGTGCCCGAACGCCCCGAGGTAAGGCTGGAGATCGGTGACACGCTTCCCGTCCTTGCTGATCATGAAGGTCAGCTCGGACTCCTTCCCGGCGACAGGCTTGCCCGCCAGGGTCACGTCGTACCCGTCGATCGAGTAGACGCTGGCCGGCTCGTTCAGCGGGACCGGGATGTAGAGCCCGGACACGTTCACGTCGGTGCCGAGCGTCAGCGTCTTGTCGAGCCCGGCAGGCTGGAAGTCGGTGAACATCCGCCAGGTGCCACCCGCGGTGAAGGTGAACGGGATGGTCCAGGCGCCACTCGCGTCCCGCGTCGGGTGCACGTGGTGGAACCCGGACAGGTCCCGCCGTACGACGATCAGGTGCAGGTCCTTCTCGTGGGTCTTGGTGTACTGCGTGACGGGCTTGCCGTCCGGACCCTGGATTGTGAACTTCAGCGTCTGTTGCTTGCCCGGCTGGAAGAACGTCGTCGCCGGGACGAGGGTATATCCGGTCTGGGACACCGCGAGTCCGGGCGGTTGCGCCGCGGGATCGCTGTGCCCGCCGCCGTGCGCCTCGCCCGACTCGTCCATCCCTGGCATGGCTGGGTTGTCGGCGTGCGGGGCGGGGTCGGCTGCCGCGATCGGGTCGACCGCGGAGCCGATGGCGAAGGCGCCGGCGAAGGCCAGCGCGAGCGCACCGGCGAACGCGCCGAGCCGGAGCGCGACAGCCCCGGTCATGCCGTGACGCCCGGCGAAGAGGTGGCCAGCTCGTAGCCCGCCTCGTCGACGGCCTCCCGGACGGCCGACTCGTCGAGCGAGGACTCGCTGGTCACGTGCACCGCGGAGGTGCCACCGGCGTTGAGGTCGATGCTGACCTGCTGGACGCCGACCAGCTTGCTGATCTCCTCGGTGACAGCGGCGGTGCAGTGGCCGCAGGTCATCCCGGTGACGGAGTAGGTCGTGGTGGTCATAGCGGTGCTCCTTGCTCGTGTTGTTGTGATCACCGGCGCTGAGGCGGGGTGACTCTGTGCCGGGGTGGTTGGTGTCTGGTGCGTGGCTGGAACGACTGGTGTGGCTGGGTCAGCTGCGGACCAGGCGGGCGATCGCGTCGGAGGCCTCGCGGACCTTCTCCTCGGCCTCCGCCCCGCCCTTCTGCGCGGCCTCGACCACGCAGTGCGACAGGTGCTCGTCCAGGAGTTCCAGCGAGAAGGACTGGAGTGCCTTCGTCGCGGCCGACACCTGGGTGAGGATGTCGATGCAGTACTTGTCCTCCTCGACCATCCGCTGCAGGCCGCGCACCTGGCCCTCGATCCGGCGCAGCCGCTTCAGGTGGCTGGACTTCTCGGCGGTGTACCCGTGCTGGTGACCCGGCTCGGTCTGCTGCTCTTCGGCGGTCATGGCGGTCCCTCTTTCTCCTGCAGCTACCCCTTGGGGGTATGTCAACACGCTCGAAGTTACCCCCTCGGGGTATCTCCTGGCAAGTCCTTGGCGGATACCCCTTGGGGGTAATTTTCTGTACGGCGTTACGCCGGGTCGGCGGGGCTCGGCCCTTCTCGCGACCGGGACCGGTGCTGCCTGACTGGGAACATGACGAGCGTGCAGCCGGTGCGGGGTGGCGCCCCGTCGGCCCCAGTCCGGACAGGTCTCCCGATCACGGCTTGTTCGGCCGCTGGCGCCTCACAAGCCGCCAGTCAGCGAACAGAACGCCAGTGGACCCCGAAACGAGCAACACGCCGCCGACCAAACCCGTCAGCCGGCCAACAAACCGGCAGCGGGCGAACAACCCGCCAGTGCTGGCCACGAATCGGCACCACCACCCGCCCAGGCCCACGGAGCGAAGCCCTCCGGGAGGCGCAGGCGTACCGACGGACAGGAAGTAGCCGCCGCACCCACCACCCCGGCGGGCAGCCCACGCCTGGTATCTCCGCGAGCACGCCGGTTCTACCTGTCGCTCGGTACACGCCACCCCGGGAGCACCACCCCGACCCAACTCCGGCCTCGCCGCCAGATCCGCGTACCGTCCCAACCCGCCCACGCCCTGCCCACGCCTCGCCTTGCCCGCGCATGGCCCTGCCCTCGCACGTCCGCGCGCCGTCCGTATGTCGCGTCCGTTGTCCCAGCGCTGCTAGGTGCTGCGGCGGTTGGGGGCGGAGCTAGAGGCCGAGGTCGGTGAGGCCTGGGTGGTCGTCGGGGCGGGGGCCGGGGGCGGGCCAGTGGAAGAGGCGGTCGGAGTCGTTGATTGGTTGGTCGTTGATGCTGGCTCGGCGGACCTTCATGAGGCCGTTTTCGTCGAATTCCCAGTTCTCGTTGCCGTGGGAGCGGTACCACTGGCCGGTGGTGTCGTGGGACTCGTAGACGAAGCGGACGGCGATCCGGTTGTCGGTGTAGGCCCAGAGTTCCTTGATCAGGCGGTAGTCGAGCTCCCGGGCCCACTTCTGGGTCAGGAACTCCACCACCTCGGCGCGACCGGTGACGAAGGTGTCCCGGTTCCGCCAGTAGGTGTCCGGGGTGTAGGCGAGCGACACGGCCTCCGGATCCTGCTTGTTCCAGGCGTTCTCGGCCGCACGGACCTTCTGGATCGCTGTCTCCTCGGTGAACGGCGGCAGCGGGGGTCGAGTGTTCACGACATCTCCTCGGTCGGGGGCGTCCTGCGCCCGGCGCAGGACGTTGTCAACAGTATCCATTGAATCTTGGACCAGATCCCGATCGCCCGCGACCCCCGACTCACCCCTTGAACGATCAACTCATGCGCCCAGCAACAAACCCGGCGGGATGGACGTCTGCCTCTGCAAGGATGAGCGATCCCCCGATCCGGGGAGGCGACGAGAGGGGTGGGCATGCCGGACCTGGCGATCCGCACACAGGCCTTGCGTAAGACCTACCGGACCCGTCGTGGCAAGCGGGTGGTCGCGGTCCAGGGCCTCGACCTGGAGGTTCCGGTCGGCGGCGTGCACGGCTTCCTCGGACCGAACGGCTCCGGGAAGACCACCTCGATCCGGATGCTGCTCGGCCTGGCCCGCGCCGACGCCGGCACGATGACCGTGTTCGACCAGGTCGTCCCGGACCATCTGCCCGACGTCGTCGGACGGGTCGGCGCGATCGTCGAGTCGCCGAAGTTCTTCCCCACCTTCAGTGGCCGGAAGAACCTCGAACTGCTGGCCGACGCGATCGGCGCGCCGCGTGGCAGGGTCGGCGAGGTGCTCGAGGAGACCTCGCTGGGCGAGCGCGGCAAGGACAAGTTCAAGACCTACTCGCTCGGCATGAAACAACGACTCGCGATCGCGGCAACGCTGCTCAAGGAACCAGATCTGCTGATCTTCGACGAACCCACCAACGGCCTCGATCCGGCCGGCATCCGGGAGATCCGCGAGACCATGCGCGGCCTGGGCGAGCAAGGTCGGACGGTCCTGGTGAGCAGCCACATCCTGGCGGAGGTCGAGCAGGTCGCGGACACCGTCTCGATCATCGGCCACGGCAGGTTGCTTGCCTCCGGCACCGTTGCGGAGGTGATCGGCGGTAGCGGCAGGACGACGGTGAAGGTAGCCATCGACAGCCCGATCGGCGACCCGGCGGCGCAGCGTGAGACCGCGACCCGGATCCTGACCGCGGCCGGGCTGACAGTGCGGGCCGAGGGCAACTACTTGTTCGTGGACGGCGCCGAGCATCCGGCCGACGTGACCAGGCGCCTCGCCCAGCAGGAGTTGTACGTGTCCGAGCTGATCCCGGTCCGCGCCGACCTGGAGTCCGTCTTCCTCGAACTGACTGCCGACGAAGGCCTCGGGGGCTCCCGATGATCCGGCTCAGCGGGGTCGAACTGCGCCGGCTGGTCGCCCGCCGGCTGACCCTGATCGGCGTCGCGGGGGTCCTGCTGATCACCGCGATCGTGCTGGTCGCGACCTGGAACAACGCCCGGCCGGAGTCGCAGGAGCAGCGGCGGCAGGCGCAAGCGCAGTACGAGATCGCTGCTGAGGACTGGGAGTTGCACGGCGCGGAGTACACGAAGCGGTGCTTGGAGGACTACGCGACGCTGCCCGACCCGAAGGACCCGGTCGAGGTGTACTGCCAGACCAACGGGCCGTCCATCGACCAGTTCCTGAAGCCGAAGTCCGTCTTCTCCGAGGTGATGCCGGAGCAGTTGCTCGGAGCGTCGTACCTGCTGATGTTCGCCGCCTTCCTGATCGGCGCGAGTTTCGTCGGCGCCGAGTTCAGCACCGGTTCGATCGGCAACTGGCTGACGTTCGAACCACGCCGGATACGGGTGTACGGCAGCAAGTTGCTGGCCGCCGCGATCGGAATGGTTCCGGTGGCAGTGGTGGTCTACGCGATCCTGTTGGTGGGTACGTTCCTGATCATCGACCAGTTGGGCATCACCGCCGGTACGACGGGCAAGGTCTGGGGTGATCTCACCGCGCAAGCGGGCCGAGGGGTGCTGGTCACGGCCGTCGGGGCCGCGCTCGGGGGAGTGGTGGGTCTGCTGCTCCGGCACACCGCGGCCGCGATCGGGGTGGCGATGGGGTACATCGTCCTGGTCGAAGGCGTGTTCGGCGGCTTCCTCACCAAACTTCAGCCCTGGTTGGTGAAACTCAACTTCGACGCCTGGATCCAGCACGACGCGACGTACTACGTCGACAGCTGCCAGCCCACTAGTGACGGCGGCTACGGCTGCAGCACGATCACGAAGACGCTGACGTTCGAGCACGGCGCCTGGTACCTCGCCATCGTCACCGTGGTTCTGGTCGCACTCGGCGGCTTCGTCTTCGCCCGCCGCGACATCAGCTAGCGCAGTGCGTCGGATGTTCTTTGGCGCTTGCGGGTCCGTGCTGCGAGCGCCAGACCAAGCGTGATCAGCAGTGCGCCACCACCTGCTGCCAGGCCGATTCCCAGGCCTGGCGGCAGGTACTCGCAGCTCACCCGCTCGGTTGGTCCGGGCAGTGACACCGAGAGCAGACCGCCGAAGCTCGTCGGCTCCTCCGGCTTCCCGCCATCCCGGGCGCACAGCCAGCCGGGCAGCGCGGGCGCGGCGATCACCGCCACACCTGTACTGCCGGGCTTGAGGGTCGCGGAGATCGAGCGTCCGCCCGTCTCTACGTGCGTGGCGCCGGCGGCTCGGAGGTCGGAGACGGCGGTTGCCAGCTTGGTGGAATCGAGACAGCCGAGCGCGCCCCGCGGTGTGATCGCCCCCCGGACAGCGGCGACGACCTGCAGGTCGATCAAGACCTCTCCCGAGGCCGGTACCTTGCCGAGTTCCACCATCTTGCTGCTGGTCGTGGTCCTCGGTCGGCGCGAGGCCGTCAGGGGTTGCCACTCGCCACCCGCCAGTCGTGCCTGGCCGCCGACCTGCGGGAAGTGAAGGAACACGGTAGACCCCACGGGACACCGCGCCTTCAGCGTCAGCAGCCCGGGAGCCACCACGCTGCCGCGGTACGCCGGGACGTCGTACACCTGGGCGCCGAGAAGTCGTTCCTGCAGGCCGTACGCGCTGGTGAACGGTACGTCGGGGGCCGGGCCGGGGCGGACCGTCACCAGTGGTGGGGCGTCGGCGCGGGTGAGGTTGTCGTCGCGATGCATCGCCGCGCCGATGGAGAAGATGGCGTCGGTGACCGGGTTGTCGAGGGCGTAGGACGCGCGGCCGAAGCCCGCCCAGCCGAAACCGAGGCCGCTCAGCGTCTCGTTGAGACTCGCCGGCAGCAGGCTGCTGTAGAGGCCGGCTCCCTGCCCGCCCAGCAGCATCGGATCGTTCGGGGTGGTCCTCGTGCCCGGGTCGGTCCGGTACTCCGGCCAGTCGGACGCGGCGGCGATCTTGTCGCGTTGTTCGGTCTGCTGTGGTCCCCAAGCGGGCGCCGATGCCGACAGGAACTTGGCTCGCTGCTCATCCATCACCACTGCGCTCAGCGTGGTCTCCACGCCGACCACGATGACCAGCACGACCGCCGCGACGACGGGGATTCCCGACCAGCCACGATTGCCCAGCCGCCTGATCAGCCACAAAGTCAGCATCACCGCGATGGTGAGGCCGCCCGCGGCGGCGAGCATGCCGACACTGCCCGAGGTCAGGAACGGACTGTCCTGGCTGATCAGGGCGAGCGTTACGAGCAAGGCCGCGGCGCCGCCCAGTGCGATCGGGCTCGGCGCGCGATCCGCGGACGACAGCCAGGCCACGATCACCAGTACGCCGCAGAGCACGAACGCCTCGCGGTACTGGCTGCCGTTCGGGGTGTCGAAGCCGTGCCAGAACTTCTGCGTCGGCGACCAGAGGAACGACGCCGCGAGGAGCACGACCGTCGCGGTCCAGACCACCCGGGTGATCACCTTGAGGGATCCGTTGAACGGCAGTGTCAGGGCCAGCAGCAGCGCCGCGGTTCCGACGTACAGGCTGGCGCTGGCGCCCACACCTTCCGACAACGGCATCAGCCGGGACAGGAACTTGTCGACCGGAAGGGGCGTGAAGAAGCCCGAGGGGGACGTAGTCGCTTCGCTGTTCGCTGTGAAGACCGGGATCAGGAGCGGCGCGGCGAGGGCCATACCGAGGAGCACGGACACCGCGTGCCGGAGAAGCACTCGCAGCCGCCTGAACCAACTCAGGTCGCTGGTGAGCACCCGCGCGAGCAGTACGAGGCCGCCCGCGATCGTTGCCATGTAGGCGGTGTAGAAGTTGGAGAACCAGAACAGGCCGATCACGAGCACGCTCAGCAGACGGTTCGTGCGTCGTGCCCCACCGGGCGTCAGCGCTTGCAGGGACCATTCGCCGACCAGGCAGAACATCGGCAGCGCGATCAGCCCGTCGAGCCACATCGGCACGTAGGCGGCGTCGTCGATCGCCCACCCGCACATCCCGTACGACGCGCCGAGCGCCGCGGCCAGCCAGGCCGGACCCGGGCGCATCTTGCGCAGCAGGACCACCATCGCGGCCGCCGCCAGCGCCAGTTTCAGCGTGGTGAGCACGAAGACGGCGAGGTCGATCTGGTCCCGCGGGAACAGCGCCACCAGCAGCGAGAGCGGACTGCCCAGGACGACGCCGACGTCACCCCAGAAGCCGACGCCGAATCCGCTCTGCCAGTTGAAGAACAGGTCGCCTTGCGCCTGGCCGTGAAGGATGTCCCAGAGGTGCGCGTAGAAGGGAATGTACTGCGCGCCGAGGTCGTTAGTGCTGCGCGAGACCGAGCCGAACGGGTAGGTGCCACGGATGATGCCCGCCACGCAGAACCCGGCCGCTGTCAGCAGAGCAGCCAGCAATGCCGCGGCCCCGGTACTCCGGACGCGGGACGTGGAGGCGTCCGCGTTGGAGTCCGGCTTGGGCGGAGATTCGGTGGAGTCAGCCTCGGATTCCGGTTCTGCTGGGGAGGTGCTGGAGACTGCGGTGGGGGTGGCAGCGCGGGTCGGCGTGGCGGTGGTCGCGGCCGTGGTGCTGGGTGGTGCAGGCGGCTGGACATCGCCGTCGTCCGAGTGCAAGGATCGCCCCCCGAGTCGACTCGAGCAGGCGCCCCCCGTTTGCCCGAAGCGTCGTGCCGAGACCGGTCGTTGTGTGGTCCGCGCCAGGCTACACTCCTGGCCGGGTAAGAGATCTCCCCTCCGCCCATCGCCTCAGCCCCCGGCTAGTAGCCTGCAGGACGCGTCGAAACCGGACAGGACGAGCAAGGAGTGCTATGCGGCTGACGCTGGTGGTTCCGTGTTTCAACGAGGTCGAGGTCCTCGCCCGCTTCCACGACGCGGTCAGCCGTGAACTGAAGGCGACCACCGAGCCGTACGAGATCATCTACGTTGACGACGGCAGCCGCGACGGCACTCTCGACGCGATCCTCGGCATCGCCGCCGCGGACCACACCGTGCGCTATCTGTCCTTCAGCCGCAACTTCGGCAAGGAATCGGCGATGCTCGCGGGCCTGCGCCATGCCGACGGCGACGCGGTCATCCTGATGGACGCCGACCTGCAGCACCCACCCGAGCTGATCAGCCGGATGCTCGAACTGCACGCCCGCGGCTTCGACCAGGTGGTGGCGAAGCGGACCCGGGCCGGTGTGCCGGCCGGCCAGCGGCTCGCGGCCCGGACGTACTACTGGCTGATCAACCGCTGGGCCGATGTCGAACTCGTCGACGGGGTGGGCGACTTCCGGCTGATCTCCCGCCGGGCGGTCGACGGGTTGCTCGAGCTCGAGGAGTACAACCGGTTCTCGAAGGGCCTGTTCGCCTGGATCGGCTTCGAGTCGATCGTCTTCGAGTACGAGAACGTGCAGCGCGAGACCGGCAAGAGCCGGTGGACCTTCCGCAAGCTGTTCGAGTACGGGCTGGACGGGCTGCTCTCGTTCAACAACAAGCCGCTGCGGGTGGCGATCTACTTCGGCCTGGGCCTCACCGCGATCGCGGTCCTCTACGCGATCTGGGTGGTGGTGGTCGCGGCCACCCAGGGCGTGAAGATGCCGGGGTACGTCACCCTGATCGCCGCGATCGTCGGCCTCGGCGGGATCCAGATGGTGATGCTCGGCGTGATCGGCGAGTACATCGGCCGGATCTACTACGAGACCAAGCAGCGCCCGCACTACCTGATCAAGGAGAGCAACCTGACCCCGCCGGGGGTGGTGATCGGCGGCGCGGCCACCTCGACCTAC
This sequence comes from Kribbella qitaiheensis, assembly GCF_042657745.1. GTDB lineage: Bacteria > Actinomycetota > Actinomycetes > Propionibacteriales > Kribbellaceae > Kribbella > Kribbella qitaiheensis. Next base: position 56,530 of record NZ_JBHSKE010000065.1, read on the forward strand.
AAGTTCCAGAGCCGCGACGAGAACCGCCTCGACCGCACCGACTGACCGTACTCCGAACCGCCCGCTCCGCCGTACCGCGTGGCGCTCTCACCGGGCACGACGAACAGCCGGGGACAAGACGAACGCCGGCCCCGGGTGGACGAGCCACCCGGGGCCGGCGTACGCAGTACCGGATCCGCTGGGGATCAGGCGGTCAGGCGCTCCTCGGTGGAGGCCGAGAAGAGGTGCAGCTTGTCCGGCTCCGCTGCCAGGTGGATGGTCGAACCCTTCTCGACCTTCATCCGGGCGTCGATCCGGGCGACGATCTGCTGGTGCTCGTTGTTGTGCTCGGCGGTGCCGTAGAGGAACGCGTCGGCGCCGAGCTCCTCGATCACGGCGACCTTGACCGGCAGGCCCTGGTCGGAGACCTTGAAGGCCTCCGGCCGGACGCCCAGGGTCAGGGTCTTGTCGTTGCCGGCCTTGGCGAGCAGCGACCGCTCGACCGGGACGGTGTAGTCACCCAGCTTGGCGCCACCCTCGACCAGGTCCGCGTCGAGCAGGTTCATCGCGGGCGAGCCGATGAAACCGGCCACGAACTTGTTCTTCGGGTGGTCGTACAGGTTCAGCGGGGTGTCGACCTGCTGGAGCAGACCGTCCTTCAGCACGGCCACCCGGTCGCCCATCGTCATCGCCTCGACCTGGTCGTGGGTGACGTAGACGGTGGTGACACCGAGACGCTGCTGCAGCTCGGCGATCTGCGTACGGGTCTGGACCCGCAGCTTGGCGTCGAGGTTCGACAGCGGCTCGTCCATCAGGAAGACCTGCGGGTTACGCACGATCGCGCGGCCCATCGCGACGCGCTGGCGCTGACCGCCGGACAGTGCCTTCGGCTTGCGGTCGAGGTACTCCTCCAGGCCGAGCAGCTTGGCGGCCTCCATCACGCGCTTGGCGCGGTCATCCTTGGAGACACCCTGCATCTTCAGCGCGAAGCCCATGTTGTCCGCGACGGACATGTGCGGGTAAAGAGCGTAGTTCTGGAACACCATCGCGATGTCCCGCTCTTTCGGCGGGCGGTGGGTGACATCGCGGTCGCCGATGTAGATCGAACCCTCGTTGACCTCTTCGAGGCCGGCGAGCATCCGGAGCGAGGTGGACTTGCCGCAACCCGACGGGCCGACGAGCACCATGAACTCGCCGTCCTCGATCTCGAGGTTGAGCTTGTCGACGGCGGGCGTCTCAGAACCCGGGTAGACCCGGGTAGCCGCCTTGAACGAGACAGTAGCCATGACGATTCCTTCCTTCACCGGCAGGAACGTGCCGGACGATCCGAGTAAAGGCCCCCGGTCGGGGGTGCGTTCATCCTGACCTGAGTGGCTGCTCCTGACAAGGTGTACGGCGTGTGAGGTGTCCGTACTGTTCACCTGGTGGACACTTCCGCGCAGGCTGGGCGCGGCGGGAGTCTGCAAGATCTTGCAGACTCTTGCTGCAAGAACAACGATCGGTGGGTAGGGTGCCGCCGTGAGCAGTAGAGCGAGGCTGGCCGACATCGCGGTCAAGGCGGGGGTCAGCGAGGCGACCGTGTCCCGGGTGCTGAACGGTAAACCAGGTGTCGCGGAGGACACCAAACAGGCGGTGCTGACCGCCCTGGACGTGCTCGGCTTCGAGCGGCCGACCCGGTTACGGCGCCGCTCGGCCGGCCTGATCGGGCTGGTGATGCCCGAGCTGATCAACCCGATCTTCCCGGCCTTCGCCCAGGTGATCGAGTCCGCCCTGTCGCAGCGCGGCTTCACCCCGGTGCTGTGCACGCAGTCGCCGTCCGGCGCCACCGAGGACGAGTACGTCGAGATGCTCCTCGAGCGCGGGGTGTCCGGCATCATCTTCGTCTCGGGGCTGCACGCCGACACGGGCGCGGACCACGCGCGGTACCAGTCCCTGGTGGATCGCAAGCTGCCCGTGGTGTTCGTGAACGGCTGGCTGCCGGGCGTCGAGGCGCCCTTCGTCTCCTCCGACGAGGCGGCCGCGATGGAGCTCGCCGTCTCCCACCTGGTTGCCCTCGGCCACCGCCGGATCGGGTTCGCCTCGGGGCCGGAGCGGTTCATCGTCGTACAGCGCAAACTGGCCGGCTACCGCACCGCGATGAAGGCCCAGCTCGGCCTGAACGACGCCGAGGTCGACTCGATGGTCGAACTCAGCATGTTCGGCGTCGAAGGCGGAGCCGCCGCGGCCCAGCGCCTCCTCGACGTCGGCGTCAGCGCAGTCGTCTGCGGCTCCGACATGATGGCGCTCGGCGTCATCCGAGCCGCCCGCCAACGAGGCCTCGCGGTCCCCGACAACATCTCGGTCGTCGGCTACGACGACGCCCCGATGATGGAGTTCACCGACCCGCCCATGACGACAGTCCGCCAGCCCGTCAACGCCATGGCCCTCGCCGCAGTCCAGTCCCTCCTGGAAGAAGTCCGCGGCCACACCACCCCCCACACCGAGTTCCTCTTCCGCCCAGAATTGGTAGTCCGCAACACCACCGGCCCCCACCGCGAGCTGTAGCCCACGGCTGGAAGAGCCGAGAACAAGCCTTCTGACCTATTGGGTAACGGCCGATCGGTTGCCTCTCGGGGAGCGGCCGGCCGGGCGAGCGGCGTACCGAAGGACAGGAAGTAGTCCGTCAGTCCGCCCTGACCGTCAGGCCGGCAAGCGCAACCACCCGCGCGCACTCGGACAACTTTCCTGTCCTTCGGTACGCCGCCAGGCGAACGAACTTCCGTTTGGGCCGTGGCAGTACTTCGGCTCGGAACCGTCCCCTGCCGGGCGGTTCCGAGCCGAAGGTCGGGGGGCTACTTGGAGGTGTGGAAGGCGGCTGCGGCGCCGAGGCTGCTGAAGCCGTTGGCCCACAGCTGGTTGACGCGGGAGCGCTCGGCGGAGTCCGGGTAGGGGTTGGTGCAGGACGGGCCGGGGCCGCCACCGGACATCAGTTCACTGCAGGGGCCGCTGTAGTGGTCCGGCAGGCCGAGAACGTGACCGGTCTCGTGGGCGGTGATCCGGGTCGGGTCGTACTGGATGGCCTGGGCGTAGTCCAGGAAGATGTAGCCGCTGCCGTGCCCATCGGTGGACGCGTAGGAGCCGCGCGGGTCGTTGCCCTCGGTGTAGTAGAAGTCGTAGTTGCTGCCCTCGACGAGCGTCACGTTGCTGACCGAGGAGTTCCAGATCGAGGTGCTCGAGTTGATCTCGGACTGGAAGCTCGGCGCGTCGACCGCGTAGGTGACGGTGACCGCGGCGGCCTTGTTGACGGCCTTGGCCTGCTTCGCCCGGGCGGACTTCATCACCGCGTCGTAGAACGCCTTGGTGGCGGCCTCGTCCTGCGGGGAGCCGGTGTACGCCGCGACGGTGGTCGGGGACGAACTGGGGGCCTGCGCCGTGGGGGCGGCGGCGAAGGCGGGGACGGCCAGGGCTGCGGCGGCGAGCCCGGCGAGAGAAGTCAGTATCCGGCGACGGGACATGGGAGGGCCTCACTCCGTGATTTGTGGCGGAAAGCGATCAGCGGGTTACTGATCGCTACGATCCCGGATGTTGCCAAGCCTTGAGGAAATCCACACCAGATCGCGAAGAAGTCGGGGGTTAACCCTCGTTCGCCGAGTTCGGCTCTATGACATTCATAACTCGCCGGGTATGCCGACGTTCAGAATGCGGGCACCCGGTCCACGTTCGGCCAGCCGGTCCGCCTTGTTGTAGAGGTTGCAGCGCTGCAGGCTGAGGCAGCCGCAGCCGATACAGCCGTCCAGGTCGTCGCGCAGCCGTTCGAGCTCGGAGATCCGCTGGTCCAGCCGGCTCCGCCAGGACTTCGACAACCGGCTCCAGTCGGCGCGGGTCGGGGTCCGGTCGTCAGGCAACGAATCCAGCGCGGCCTTGATCTCGACCAGTGCCAGTCCGACGCGTTGCGCGGCCTGGACGAAGGCGATCCGTCGCAGGGTGCTGCGCTGGTACTGCCGCTGGTTGCCGGCCGTCCGCCGGGAGTTGATCAGGCCCTGGTCCTCGTAGAAACGCAAGGCCGACGCGGCGACGCCGGAACGGTTCGCGATCTCGCCGATCGACAACCAGTGGTCCTTGCTGGGAATGGTTTCCTCCGCCATACCGCCACCCTAGGACGCCGGGACAAGAGCTGAAGGGGACTTTAGTTGTTGGTGGTACTGCGTGGGTGCGCGCCGTCGGCGGTCTTGGGGGTGGGTGCCGCGACCGGGACCGGGGGCTGGCTGGGAACACGACGAGAGTGCCTTTTGTCCGGCCGTTGCCCGCCGCACGGTTCTGGCCGTTGTTTTTGCCGGACAAAGCCACTCGTCGCCGGTTGTGGTGGGGGGGTGCGACGACCTCGCGTGGGTGGTGGGAATTGTGGCCGTGGTCACGTGGTTGTAGATGGTGGAGCGGTTGGAGCCCCTACGCCTGTTGTTGGGTGTGGTCAAGGGGCGGGGCTGGCCGGGGTATACTTTTCGGCGTCGGTGCGCGAGTCGCGTCACCAGAGCATTTCCCAGGCGCTCCGACCCGTCGGTTTCAGCATCCCGCTGATGTATCCCCGGCGACATGGGTGCAACGCGATAGCACCCGCAGGTCGATGCCTATCTCCTGCCCAGCACGTCCGGTCCGGCCAGATTTCTGGCCGGCGCTTGCGTGCGGCTCCGATCCGGCATCAGTCCGTGACGTTGAGAGAGAGATTGCGTGTCCCAGCACCACCAGGACCAGTATGTTCCCGCCGACGGCAACGACGCCGCCGACCGGGCGAAGAAGCCGCGGCACAAGAAGTTCCAGAACCAGTCGTACGGCGAGCGGATGGCCGCCGAGCTGGACGCACCGAGCACCCCGGGCACCGACCGTAGTTCGGCCCGGGTGGAGAAGCCTGTCGTGACCGAGCGCCGCGGCGGCCCCTCGCAATACTCCGACCGTGGCAGCCGTGGCGAGCGCCGCGACGCCCCGCGTGACAACACCGCCCGGGGCAACGACCGCCCGGTCCGCGGCTACCGCGCCGAGCGTGCGAACGACTCCCGTACGGAGCGCCCGGCGTACTCCGAGCGTCGTCCGGCGAGCACCGGCACCTCGTCGTACCCGAAGAGCACCCGCACCGACAGCCCGTCGTACCCGAAGAGCTCGTACGACCGGAGCCCTTCCGACAAGCCTGCTTTCCGCAAGGATCGCGACGAGCGCGGCTTCGACCGCGACCCCCGCGCCGAGCGTGGTACCAACCGCACCTTCGACCGCAACGACAACCGCTCGTTCGACCGGAGCGACCGGGGCGACCGCAAGTTCGAGCAGCGGGAGCGCCCGGCCCGGGTCGAGGCTCCTGTCGACCTCGGCGAGGTTGCCGAGGGCAATGGATTCGCCGCCCTCGGACTGGCGCCGCGACTGGTGCAGCGGATGGCGAAGGACGGCATCACCGCGCCGTTCCCGATCCAGGAAGCCACCATTCCGGACGCGCTGGCCGGCAAGGACGTGCTCGGCCGTGGTCAGACCGGTTCCGGCAAGACCCTCGGGTTCGGCCTGCCGACGCTGATGCGGCTGGCCGGTGGCCACACTGAGTCGCGCCGACCGCGTGGCCTCGTGCTCGTGCCGACCCGTGAGCTTGCCATGCAGGTGCACGACGCGCTCGAGCCGCTCGCCCACGTGATGGGCGTCTCGATCAAGCTGATCGCGGGCGGTCTGCCCTACCCGAAGCAGATCGACGCGCTGCGTCGTGGCGTCGACCTGCTGATCGCCACCCCCGGCCGGCTGATCGACCTGTGTGAGCAGGGCGCTGCCGACCTGGGCGCGATCGAGGTGGCCGTGCTCGACGAGGCCGACCACATGTGCGACATGGGCTTCATGCCGGCTGTCACCACGCTGCTGGACATGACGCCGCCGGAGGGCCAGCGGCTGCTGTTCTCGGCGACGCTGGACAACGACGTCGACACCATCGTGAAGACCTACCTGAAGGACCCGGTCACGCACTCGACCGAGTCCGGCCAGGCCTCCGTCACCACGATGGAGCACCACCTGCTCGTGATCGAGCCGGCGCACAAGCAGTCGCTGACGGCCGAGCTGGCCAGCCGCGACGGCCGGACCATCGTGTTCGTCCGCACCAAGCTGGGCGCCGACCGCGTCGCCACCCAGTTGCGCGACCGTGGCGTGATGGCCGCGGCGCTGCACGGCGGCCTGACCCAGGGCGCCCGGAACCGGACGCTGGACCAGTTCAAGGACGGTTCGGTACCGGTGCTGGTGGCAACGGATGTCGCGGCTCGCGGAATCCACGTCGACGACGTCGGCCTGGTCGTCCAGGCTGACCCGCCGGCCGAGCACAAGGACTACCTGCACCGCGCCGGCCGTACTGCGCGCGCCGGTGGCAAGGGTGCCGTCGTCACGCTCGTGCTCCCGCACCAGCGGCGCGGCATGATTCGGCTGGCCGAGTCGGCCGGTGTCAACACCGAGCCGGTCCGCGCCCGTCCGGGTGACGGCGTCGTGACCGAGCTGACCGGTGGCACCAAGCCGTCCGGCTACCCGGTCAAGCTGCCGGCCCCGAAGCCGACGCGTGGTGGCGGTGGCTTCAACAAGGGTGGCAAGCGCTTCGGCGGCGGCCGCTCGAGCCGTGGCTACGAGGGTCGCGGTGGCTACGAAGGCCGCGGTGGCAGCGGCGGTAGCCGTCGCCCGGAGCGCTCGGGCAACGGCCCGCGTCGCCCCGAGTCCAACCGCTACGAGGGCAACAACAAGTCCTACCAGCTCTGACGTTCCAGCCCTGGCACTTCAGAGAAGCCTCCGGTTCACACCGGGGGCTTTTCTGTTGCCCTGAGCTCCAGTCCGAGACGGGTCAGCAGTACTTCGAGCTCGTCGAGGTTGAGGGGGACTAGCTCGAGAACGAGGTGACCGGCGGAAGCATCGTCGGCGATCACGTAGATGGGTGGGTGGCCGTTCTGGAGCTTGGCGGCGAGGGCTGCGGCATCGATTGCGGGATCCACCGTGAGGAGGACCCGGGACAGCGGCAGCCCCGTCGGGTCTGGGAGCTCCGAGGCCGAGATCCCGGGGAACTCGTCGGCGGCGCGGACGAACGCGGCGACCTTGGCGGCCTGGTCCGCCTCCCACTTGGCCCGGTCCATCGCCTGCCACTCCTCGAGTGCCGCGAGCACGCCGACGGTGGACTCCTTCGTCGGTTTCATCCCGCGCCCGATGCCGTTCTCCTGCGCGCGAACCGCCCGGACCAGCCGCTGCGTGCCGATCACCAGACCGGCCGTCGGCGAGGCCAGGTATTTCTGCCCGCTGATCAGTACCGCGTCCGCGCCGGTGGCCAGCAGGTCCGCGGTACGGGGGAACTGGGCGGCGCCGTCGATGATCGCGGGGACTCCTCGGCGGTGTGCCGCGCGGACCGCGGCGGTCAGGTCGACGGGTTCACCGTGGGTCAGCCGGGACGACACCAGCAGCAGGCAGGTGATGTCGGAACCGGACAGCGCCTCGTCCAGATCGTCTGTGCTGCAAAGGTTTTCGGACCCTGCGAGCACCACGCTCGCCCCGGCCAGACGGACGGCCTGCAGGATCGACTGGCCGTAGGCAACGGCGTGGCCGGCCGGCAGTACGACCCTGTTGTGCATGTCCCTGGTGTCGGGCAGGGCCGCGATCCGCTCGGGGTCGGTACCGGCCATCGCCGCCGCGATCGTGACGGTGATCGCCGCCGACGTGCAGTGGGTGACGGCACCGGCCTGGGCGCCGGTCGCGTGCGCGATCGCCTCGCTGACCCGGTCGCCCAACTCCTCCATCACGAAGAACTCGGGCAGGGCCTCCGCGACCGCCTCGGTCACCTTCGCTGAGCTGCGCGAGACGCCCAGGGGCGTGAAGGTCCCTTTGGCGTTGATGACCTCGGTCAACCGATGCCGCTCATGTGTGCCCATGATGCGGCTCACCATAGTGGCTGGTGGCACCTGTCTGCCATGGTTCCGTCACGCAAAGTTGCGGCCGGACCCTCGAAAATCTCGGTGACCTCGGTCGGCGCGCGAAGCCCCGCGCATGCGGTTAAGGTCAGCCGGTGGCGAGTAGCAGGCGGTTGAGCATAACGGTGGTCTGCGCGGCCCTCGTGATCGTCGGGGCGTCGGGTGCGGTGGCGGTACGCCGTGCCGACGAAGGCCGGCCGGGTCTGGTGGCGGTGCGAGTGCCTGCCCCGACCAAATCGCCGACCGCGACGCCCACCGCGTCGCCCAAGCCGACGCCGAGTCCTTCCCGTCCGACCGCGACGGTAGCGCCGATGGCTGAGGAGAACCGGCTGGTCGTCCAGAACCGGCTCTACAAGGTCGGCCGGCTGCCGGCCTCACGCTGCAAGGAGCCGACCATCCGGCCGACCTCGCTCGCCAAGGTCCGTGCCTACTACACCCAGGCCCTCGGTTGCCTGAACAAGGCCTGGGCGCCCGCGATCCGCAAAGCGGGGTACCAGTTCTGGGCTCCCCAGCTGCAGGTGTACAGCGGTAAGTCGTCGACCTCGCCCTGCGCGCTGATCAGTACCGCGGTGTACTGCAACGGCGTGATCTACATGGACGGCAACTACGACATCAAGAACTACAGGGACTCCGACCCGATGTGGGCTCGCGCCACGATGGCCTTCCTGATCGCCCACGAGTACGGGCATCACGTGCAGGCGATGGCCGGGATCCTCGTCGCGTCCGACGCCCGCGAGGGCTACATGAACGGCTCCGCGGCCCAGCTGACCGAGAGCAGGCGGCGCGAGCTGCAGGCCTCCTGCCTGAGTGGCGTCTACCTGGGCGCCGACAAGCAGTTCTTCCCGGGCCGCGGGTCGTTCCTGGACAGGTGGAAGTGGACGGTCCGCAACCGCGGCGACCAGTGGAACCCCACGCGCACCCACGGCAACAAGACCAACCACGGCCGCTGGTCGCTGCGCGGCTTCGAAGCCGCCAATCCGTCCGCCTGCAACACCTTCACGGCCAAGCCCGCGACCGTTTCCTGACCAACCAGGCGCTGACTAGACCCCCAGCGACAGCAGCTGATCCGCGAAGGTCTCCAAAGCCTGTACTGCGGACGCCGTGTCGCGGTCGACCAGCCAGCCGAGCGTGACTCCGTCGGTGATGGCGAGCGTCATCCGCGCCAGCTGGTCAGCCGGAAGCTTCCACTCAACCCCAGTCGCAGCGGAGATCTCCTGCAGGATCTCCTCGATGCCCGCGAGCTGACTGGCCCTCTGCTCCCGCGCGAGTGGCTCGGTCTCGGCGTTACGCAACGCCCAGCTGGTCAGCTCGTACGTCAGCAACTGCGCGTCCGGGGTGGCCTCGACGAGTTGCCAGAAGCCGAGAAACGCGTTCCGCACGCTCTCCGCGACGTCACCGCCGGGCGTGATCGCGGAGCGGGCGGCGACCACCTGCGCCTCGGCGATCACCCGGATCACTTCGTGCAGCAGTTCCTCCTTGGACCGGAAGCAGTAGTGCACGATCCCGACCGAGATCCCCAGCTCCTGCGCGATTCGCCGGGTGGTGGTCGCGGCGAGCCCTTCGCGGGTCGCCACCTGGATCGCCGCCTGGACGAGCTCGGCGCGCCGCTCATTCGCGGGTACCCGGGGCATCGGACTCCTCTCGACCGGTCTCACAGTACGGCCTCCAGGTCAAGCGTCCAAGACTCTTGACCTGAACCTACTGGTGAGTCATCGTCAGTTTTTGACGATCCCCTGCCGTCATCACTCAGAAGATGCTTCTAGGGAGGACCCGTGACGCGCCGCCGCCCCGCTCAGCTCACTCGCGCCGTCTACACGACGACCGCCGCCCTCGCCGTCAGCGCAGTACTGGCCGCAGGGCTGTCCACCACCAGTCAGGCCGGACCGGCCGCGGCCACGGTACCGGTCGACTACTGCGTCGGGCAGTGCGCGGACATCGTGCCACCCGGACAGAACGGCAATGCGACCTTCACGGATCTCCTTCTTTTCAAGGGGTTCGGCACTCGTCCGCCGCACTTCAGCGACATCGTCAAACCGTACGAACGGCTGGTCTGGAACTCCCAGGGCATCACCGACGACGGCCTCGACCCGTACTTCGACGACGCGTCGTTCGGGGTGAAACCGGGTGACGCGGCGAGCACGATCCATCCTCGCGCGGACGTGACGATCGTGCGCGACAAGTCCCGCGGCATCCCGCACATCACCGGCACCACTCGCGAGGGGACCATGTTCGGCGCCGGGTACGCCGGGGCGCAGGACAGGTTGTTCGTGATGGACGTATTCCGGCATCTCGGTCGCGGCCAGCTGACCCCGTTCGCGGGTGGCGCGGCCGGGAACCGCGCGTTCGAGCAGGAGTTCTGGCGGACAGCGCCGTACACCGAGGCGGATCTGCAGAAGCAGTTCGACGACGCCGACGAGCGCTATGGCGCCAACGGGGTCAAGATGCAGAAGGACATCCAGGCCTGGGTGGACGGGGTCAACCACTACATCGACACCGTCGGGATCGCCTACCCCGGCGAGTACGTCGCGCTCGGCCTGCCGACGCCGCAACCGTGGAAGGTGACCGACGTGGTCGCCACCGCGGCCGTGGTGGCCGGCATCTTCGGCACCGGTGGCGGCGGCGAGATGGAGTCCGCGCTCGCGCTGCTCGAGGCGCAGGCGAAGTACGGCGTTGCCCAGGGCACCAAAGTGTGGGAGTCGTTCCGCTCGCAGAACGACCCGGAGGCCAGCACCACCGTGCACAACGGCGCGACCTTCCCGTACGGCACGACGCCGGCCGACCCAGCCGGTCGCGCGATGCCGGATCGTGGCTCGGTGACTCCGGAGCCCGAGGTCGTCGACCAGACCGGTTCGGCCGGCATCGCCAAGACGCTGAAACCCAAGAGCAGCACGGGAATCAAGCCACCGAACAAGGCCCAGGGCAAGGAATCCCTGAAGGGAATCTTCGACGGCGGCGTTTTCCCGGAGGGCTTCGGACCCAAGGGAATGTCGAACGCGCTGCTCGTCTCCGGCGCGCACACCGAGAGCGGCAACCCGGTCGCCGTCTACGGACCCCAGACCTCGTACTTCGCTCCGCAACTCCTGCTCCGCCAGGAACTCCAGGGCCCGGGAGTCAGCTCGCGCGGGGTCGCCTTCGCGGGGCTGAACTTCTACACCCTGATCGGCCGCGGCGCGGACTACTCCTGGAGCGCGACCTCGGCCGGCCAGGACATCACCGACACGTACGCCGTTGAGCTGTGCGATCCGGGCGATGGGACACCCACCAAGAACTCGACGCACTACCTCTTCCGGAACGAGTGTGTCCCGGTCGAGAAGCTCGAGCGGCACAACGCGTGGTACCCGAGTCTCGGGTCCTCGGAACCAGCCGGCTCCTACACGTTGGTTGCCCAGCGCACGAAGTACGGCATCGTCACGCACCGGGGCACCGTCGGCGGGAAGCCCGTGCTGTTCACCAAGAACCGGTCGACGTACGGGAACGAAGCCGGCTCGGCCCTCGGGTTCATGCTGTTCAACGACCCGGACGCGATCCACTCCGCGCAGGACTTCCAGAACGCGGCGACGAACATCGGCTACACGTTCAACTGGTTCTACACGGACAAGACCGACATCGCGTACTTCAACTCCGGCGACAACCCGGTCCGGGCGGCCGGGGCCGACCCGAACCTGCCGACCTGGAGCACCTATGAGTGGCAGGGGTGGAACCCGGACACCAACCGCGCGACGTACACGCCGCCGGCACAGCATCCGCAGGTGGTCAACCAGGATTACCTGACCAGCTGGAACAACAAGCAGGCGCCGGGGTTCTCCGCTGCCGATGGGAACTTCGGCTACAACTCGGTCTACCGCAGCCAGCCGCTGGACGACCGGATCAAGGCGGTGATCGGGTCCGGGCAGAAGTTCACCCGCGGCAAGTTGGTCGAGGCGATGGAGGATGCGGCGACCGTCGATCTCCGCGCGGACCAGGTGCTGCCGTATCTGCTCCGGGTACTGAAGAGCGCGCCGGTCACCGATCCCGCTGTCGCGGATGCTGTCGCCAAGCTGCAGGCGTGGCAGGCGGCCGGCAGTCATCGGAAGACGCCCAACGAGGCGACGAAGGCCTACGACCACGCCGAGGCGATCCGGATCCTCGACGCCTGGTGGCCGCTGCTGGTCCCCGCGCAGTTCCAGGGGCTCGGCCCGGACCTCTACGGAGCTCTGGTGAGCGCGCAGAAGATCGACGAGCGTCCGAGTGCCCAAGGCTCGGCGTTCCAGAACGGCTGGTGGGGATTCGTCCAGCGCGATCTGCGCAAGGTCCTCGGCGACCCGGTCCAGACGCCGCAGCCGGTGACGTACTGCGGTGGTGGCTCCTTGACCTCCTGTCGCACGGTGCTCGCCGACTCCTTGCTGGCGGCAACCAAGGTGCCGCCCGCCACGACGTACCCGGCGACAGCGGACTGTACTGCGGGAGACCAGTACTGCGCGGACCAGATCGTGCACCAGCCGATGGGCGGGATCACCCAGGACCGGATGACGTGGGTCAACCGGCCGACCTACCAACAGGTGGTCGAGTTCCCGGCGCGCCGCGGTGATGACGTCGGCAACCAGGCCGTGGGCAAGACCGCGACCGCTTCCAGTTATGAGACCGGGCTGTTCAACTCGCCGCCTGCGAAGGCCGTCGACGGAGACCTGGGGACGCGGTGGGCGAGCAAGTGGTCCGACCCGCAGTGGCTGAAGGTGGACCTGGGCGCCGAGCAGACGATCCGCCGGGTGGTGCTCCGGTGGGAGGCGGCCTACGGGTCGGCGTACCGGCTCGAGGTGTCCCGGGACAACGTGAACTGGCAGCAGGTGTTTGCCACTAGCAACGGCGACGGCGGGGAGGACGTGGCCCGGTTCGCCGCCACCACGGCGCGGTACGTGCGGATCACCGGGACGCGGCGGGCGACGTCGTATGGGTACTCGCTGTACGAGTTCCAGGTCTTCCGTCAATGACGAGCACGGGGCTGGAAAGATGACGGCATGAACCAGAACTTTCCCCCGAACCCGAACCAGCCGTACCCGCCGCAGCAGGGCTACCAGCAGGGGCCGCCGCCGGGGTACGCTCCGCCGCCCGGCTACCAGCAGGGCCCGCCGCAGCAGCGCGGGTACGGGCAGCCCGGGTACGGCCAGGCGCCGGGTGGATATCAGCCGGGCCCGCAGAACGCGCCACACGTGGCGCCGCAGGGTTCGCCGTACCCGGTGCTCGTCTCGACCATGAACGACCTGCCCGGATACACCGCGGAGAAGGTGTTCGGCGAGGTGTTCGGGCTGACCGTCCGCAGCCGCGACTTCGGCTCGAACTTCACCGCGAGCTTCCGGTCGCTCGGCGGTGGCGAGATGCCGGAGTACACCCAGATGCTGGCCGAGTCGCGGCACGTCGCGGTGATGCGGATGTGCCAGATGGCGCAGCAGATGGGCGCGAACGCGATCCTGGCGATGCGCTTCGACTGCAACGAGATCGCCCAGACGATGAGCGAGGTGGCCGCCTACGGCACCGCGGTGATCGTCCGCAAAGTGGAGCCGCCGCGTCCCCAGGACGTCGCCAGACCCAATGAGGATGATGCGAGTGACAGCTGATTCGCTGAACTTCGGCCCCGATTTTCGGTGGGGGGTCTCGACGTCGGTGTACCAGATCGAGGGTGCCGTGACCGAGGGTGGTCGCGGCCCTTCGACCTGGGACACGTTCTGCGCCTCACCGGGCGCGGTCCTGAACGGCGAATCAGGGGAGGTCGCCTGCGACCACTATCACCGGTATGCCGAGGATGTCGGGCTGATGCGTGATCTCGGGGTCGACGTCTACCGGTTCTCCTTCTCCTGGCCGCGGATCCAGCCGTCCGGTACCGGTCCGGGCAACGCCGCCGGGCTCGACTTCTACGACCGGCTGATCGACTCGCTGCTGGCCGCCGGTATCCAGCCGGCGCCGACGTTGTTCCACTGGGACACCCCGCAGGCGCTCGAGGATGCCGGCGGCTGGGCGTCCCGGGACATCACTGGGCGGTTTGCCGACTACGCCGCCCTGCTGGCCGAACGCTTCGCAGACCGGGTGTCGTTGTGGATGACGATCAACGAGCCGGTGGTGCTCACCCTGCTCGGGTACGCCGTGGGTGGTCACGCGCCGGGGAAGCAGCTTGGCTTCGAGGCGCTGCCGGTGGCTCATCACCAGTTGCTCGCGCACGGCCGCGCAGTACAGGCTCTGCGGGCAGGTGGTGCGTCGAATATCGGGATCGCGTCGAACCACGCTCCGACCTGGCCGGCCAGCGACAGCCCTGAGGACGTGGCGGCGGCAGGCTTCTACGACAACCTGGTCAACTGGCTCTTCGCTGATCCGGTGCTGCTCGGCCGCTATCCCGAGGGGCTGGGGGAGGCGATGCCCGGTCCGGTCGCCGAGGACCTCGAGGTGATCTCCACCCCGATCGACTGGTTCGGCCTGAACCACTACGCGCCCGTCCGGGTCGGCGCTCCCACCGGCAACCCCGACACCGCGGCCACGGACGGCATTCCCATACCCGAAGGTCTTCCTTTCGAACCGCGTGTTCTGGAGGGTTACGCCCGCACGGACTTCGGCTGGCCTGTCGTTCCTGAGGCCTTCGGTGAGATTCTGCAGACCTTCAAGACTCGGTACGGCGACCGGTTGCCGCCCATCTACATCACCGAGAACGGCTGCGCGATCAACGACGAACCCGTCGACGGCGTAGTCACCGACCAACGCAGGATCGATTACCTGGACGCCTATCTCCGTGTCCTGAAGCAGTCCATCGACAACGGCATCGACGTCCGCGGCTACTTCCAGTGGTCGTTGTTGGACAACTTCGAGTGGGCCGCCGGGTACTCGCAGCGCTTCGTCCTGGTGCACGTGGACTTCAAGACCCAGGCGCGCACGCCGAAAGCGTCGTACCACTGGTAACGCGGCGTGATCGCCAAGAGCCGGGAATGACCACCGAGTCGGCCGCACCTCACGCTCTTGCCGAACCGGTGGTGCCGGTTCGGAGGCGGTGGACTGCGGGTGTGTCGTGCTGGCGAATGTCGGGGTGTTCGCCGCCTGGCTCGGCCCGATCCAGGTGCTGCTCGCGAAGCAGTCCGATGCGATTGCTCCGGGCAACAAGGAGTTCGTCTTCGGTCTGGTCACCGGTGTCGGTGCGGCGGTCTCGGTGGTCGCGAACCCCTTGTTCGGGGCGATCTCCGACCGCACCCGATCGCGCTTCGGTCGTCGGGTGCCCTGGGTGCTCGCCGGTGCGCTCGGCGGAGCGGCGGGGTTGCTGGTGCTGGCGGGTGCCGGTGCGGTCGCGTGGATGCTGCTCGGTTGGTGCCTGGTGCAACTGTTCTGCAACGCGTTGCTGGCGGCAATCACCGCCGCTGTGCCGGACCGGGTGCCGAAGCTCCAGCGCGGTGTCGTCGGCGGGTGGGTCGCGCTCGCCCAGACGCTCGGCGCGCTGGTGGGAGTCGGACTGGCCACCGTCGTCGGAGGGGTTGGCGTCGGCTATATCGCTTGTGCCGCCTTCCTGGTCGTCTCGGTGATTCCCTATCTGCTGATCAGCGGTGACCAGCAACTGACCGAACGGCCGGCGTTGGTGTGGCGTGAGTTCTTCGCGGGATTCTGGGTGAGCCCTCGGCGCTTTCCGGACTTCGGCTGGGCCTGGTTGACCCGCTTCCTGCTCAATCTCGGCAATGCGCTCGGCACGCTGTACCTGTTCTTCTACCTGCAGGATGCGGTGGGCTACGACGACCCCGATACCGGCGTACTGATCCTGACCGCGATCTACAGCCTCTGCGTGATTCTGACGGCCGTCGGCTCCGGAAGCTGGTCGGACCGCCTGGCCCGCCGGAAGGTCTTCGTCACCTGGGCGGGGGTCGTGATGGCGCTGGGTGGCCTGCTGCTCGCGATCTGGCCGACCTGGTCCGGCGCGCTGGTGGGAGCTGTCGTTCTCGGTATCGGCTTCGGCGTGTACCTGTCCGTGGACTTCGCGCTGCTCACGGAGGTCCTGCCGAGCGCGCGCGACCGGGCGAAGGACCTGGGCGTGATCAACATCGCGAACTCCCTGCCGCAGGTGATTGCTTCCGCTATCGCAGCACCTGTGGTGCGCTTCCTTGGCGGCTACCCGGTGCTTTACGTACTAGCCGCGGCAGTGACGCTGCTGGGCGCAGTACTGGTTCGACGGGTCAAGTCAGTCGCTTAGTCTGCTCGGTATGCCGCTGTATTCCTTTGAGGGCGTCAGCCCGACCGTCCACCCGGAAGCCTGGATCGCGCCGACCGCCACCCTGGTCGGTGACGTTGTCGTCGAGAAGGGCGCCTCGATCTGGTACGGCGTGGTGATCCGCGCCGACCTAGGCCGGATCGTCATCCGCGAGGGCGCGAACATCCAGGACAACTCGGTGATCCACGTCGGCGACGGGCTCTGCGAGGTCGGCCGGAACGCGACCGTCGGTCACCAGTGCCTCGTGCACGACTGCATGGTCGGCGAGCAGGCTCTGATCGGCAACGGCGCGATCGTGCTCGACGGCGCCGTGGTCGGCGAGCGCGCCCTGATCGCCGCCGGCGCCACCGTCACGCCGGGCTCGGTGATCCCGCCCGAGTCCGTCGCGCTTGGCAGCCCGGCGAAGAAGATCATCCCGCTGGAAGGCACCGCCAAGCTCTTCGTCGACCACAACGCCGCCGTCTACCACGACCTCGCCCGCCGCCACGCGGCCTCTGTCGAACTAGTCGCCGAGTAGCTCTGGCGCGAGCCTGCCCTGGGCATCGAAGGCCTCCACCTTCTTGACCGCGGGTGCTTTGGCCGGGACCACGAAGGCGAAGAAGCGCTGGCTCCGGGAGGCCGGTGTACCGGTCGCGGGTGCCTGGTACGTCGTACCGTTCGCCAAGGTGATCTTGACCGAGCGGGCGCCGTAGTGGGTCGCTCCGTAGACCAGGCTGTAGTTGAGCTCGGTCAGGGCGGGTTTCGTGCCGCTGGTGGCTGTTTGCGCGCGCCAGTCGACCCTGGCGTGCGGCTCGGGCCGGTCGAAGCAGGCCGCCGCGTCGAACACTCCTTGCGGGATCACCTCCAGACAGCCGGCTTCCGAGGTCGTGGTCCCGGCTTGGTAGGACACCATGCCCCAAGGGCGGCCGTTCAGCTTGGTCTCGGTCTGCAAGTAGTAGCCGTGCGGGCGGAAGGCGTTCGCGTCGGGCAACTTCGTGTACACCTGGTTCAACCAGGGCTGGGGGAGCGGGAATCTCGGCAGGTTCGCCTGCTCTTGGCGCGGCGGGTTCTCGGTCAGGATCTTGCCGGTGTTCGGATCCATGACGATCGTCCTGGCAGGCGTGGGGAACCCGGCCACTGGAGGTTCGCTCTGCGGGGTGCCGGTGAGTGTCTGGCTCGCCAGGATCACCCCGGCGGTGACTACGGCGACACCCGCCAGCGACCCCGCAGTACGGCGTCTCCTGAGTCGGCGGACGCGGTCATTCACCAGTGCGGCTGGATCGGACGGGCCGGTCGAAGGATCTGCCAGGTCGAGCAGGCTGTCGCGCAGGCGTTCCAGCTGGTCTTGGTTCATCGGTGCGCCTCCTGAGGCTGGTTGTCGAGGGCCTTCCGGAGTACTGCGAGGCCGCGGCTGGCGTGGGACTTCACCGTGCCGACGGAGCAGCCGAGCAGTTCGGCGACCTCGTGCTCGGGCAGGTCCTCGGCGTACCGGAGGAAGATCACCACCCGCTGCTTCGGACTGACTCTCCGGAGCGCCTGCTTCAGCGCGTCCCGGTCGTCCACCTGGGTCGTGGGCGTCGCTTCGGTTCGTGCGGCCGGCTGCCCGGCCTCGGACTCGGGAAGCTCGGCGGTCGCGTGCTCACCCCACCACTTGCGCCGACGCCGGGACAGGAAGGTGTTCAGCACGATCTTGCGGAGATAGGCGTCCGGGTTGCCGTCAGCCACCCGGTTCCACCGGAACCACAACTTCGCCAACGCCTCCTGCGCCAGATCCTCCGCATACCCGTGATCCAGCGTCAACCCGACCGCCAACCGCACGGTCGAGCCCCACCGAGCCCGGACGAACTCGTCGAACCCATCCTGATCCCGCATCCATTCACCCCTCTCACCTGATCAACCACCCGACCCTCCTCCCAGGTTGAGGTCCCCCCAGGGTCAGCACTGCCGGTCGCAGCGGCACACCTGCCTCCGCGCCCGCCTGCCCCCGCGCCCGCCTGCCGCCGCGTACGCCTGCGTCCGCGAACGCCTGCCCCACGGCGCTCCGCGCACGCCTCCCCCCGCGCCGTCCGTCGTGCGCTGCGCCTCGCCCCATCCGCCTGCTCCGCGGCCGGCCCCCACCGGCGTCTCAGCCCCGGCGCCGCCAGCGCCCGGCTCCTCGCGTCCACTGGGCGCTCGCCTCGCCCCACCTTGCTGTCTCTCTGTCAGTGCCGCCGCGGTGCAGTGTGGGTGCAGTACGGGTTCTCTGCCGGTTCAGTGCGGCGCGGGGCGGGTTGCGATTACTGTTCGGTTCGGGAGGGATAAAGATGGCGGAAACACAGCAGTCGGTCGGGCTTCGCAGCCGGTGGTTCGCGATCGTCGCCTTCGCCCTGGTCGGCGCCTCGACCCAGCTCGTCTGGCTGAACTTCGCCGGCGTCACGACGGTTGCCGCCGAGCGCTACGGCGTCTCCGAGAACGCCATCGGCTGGCTGGCCCAGGTCTTCCCTCTCTTGTACGTCGTGCTCGCGATCCCGGCCGGGCTGATCCTCGACCGGTGGTTCCGCAGCGGCTTGCTCGTCGGTGCCGTCCTGACCGCCCTGGGCGCCTGCCTGCGGCTCGTCGGCGACGACTACGGCTGGCTGCTGGCCGGCCAGATCGTTGCCTCGGTCGCCCAGCCATTCGTCCTCAACGCCGTCACCGGCATCACCGGCCGCTACCTTGCCGAGAAAGACCGCCCGAAGGGGATCGCCGCGGGCACCGCCAGCATCTTCGCCGGCATGGTGATCGCGTTCCTCCTCGCCGCCATTTTTGCCGACGGCAACCAACTGCCCACCATGCTTATCCTGACGGCAATCTTCTCGGTGGTCTCCGCGCTCGTCCTGCTCGTTGCCCTGCGCAGACCAGGCGAGCACAAGGCGGCCCACCATCGTCCGGATCGCAACGCCCTGAAGGTGGCCTGGGGCGACTCGCTGATCCGGCGGCTCTGCGTGCTGGCGATCTTCCCGTTCGGGGTCTTCGTCGCCATGACCACCTTCGCCCAGGCCCTGCTGGAACCCGCCGGAGTCAGTGGCGAGACGGCGAGCACGATCCTCCTGGTCAACGTAGTCGCCGGCGTGATCGGCAGTGCCGTGATCCCGGTGATCGTGGTCAGGCATCGCGCGGAGTCGGCTCTGCTCGTGATGAGCCTGCTGCTGACGGCGCTCGCCTGCACAGCCCTCGCCTTCGTGCCCAGCGCGTTGACGGGATTCGTCGCCATCACCGTGATCGGGTTCCTGCTGCTGCCCGCCCTGCCGATCGTCCTCGAACTGGTCGAACGCCGTACCGGTGAGGCCGAAGGAACCGGCGCCGGCCTGATCTGGATGGCGGGCAACCTCGGCGGACTCCTCGTCGCGATCGTGGTCGGCCTGCTGGTGGATTACCCGATGGCGGCGTTCCTGGTGATGGCGGCGGTCGCGCTGATCGCAGTACCAGGTGCACGTGCCCTGCGAGGTCCTATCGCCGCGCTTGAACCCGTAGAGCGATAGCGGTCGCGGCCGTCGCGAGGAGACCGCCGGCGCCCGCGGCGATGAAGACCACCCGGGCATTGGTGTGCTCGAGCAGGAGACCCCCGAAGACGTACGAGATCCCCGCGGCCAGGCCGATCGCGCCGTACAGGTTGCCGAAGACACGGCCGAGCATCGCCGGCGGCACTACCCGCTGCAGGTGCGTGTTGATCGCCACGTCGAGCGCGGCGATGCCGACTCCTCGGATGGTCTGCAGAGCGAGCGCCGCCCAGATCGCCCAGGCCAACCCGGTGAAGAGGTTGCCCAGACTGCTGATCGCGAGACCCGCGATGAGGAGCACGGGCATCGCGAAGCGGCTCGCGTACCTGGTGAGCAACGCGTAGCCCACGACCAGGCCGATCCCGACCCCGGCGTACAAGGTCGCCGCGGCGGAGTCCCCGCCGTGCAGTTCGTCCTTCGCGAGGAACACCATCGCCACGTCGTCCACCCCGTTGAACGCCACCACCGCGAAGAACCCGAGGCCGATCACCCGCACCGTCTTCGTCTTCCAGATGTAACTGAGGCCGTCGCGCGCGTTGCGGAGTACCGAAGTACCGGCGTGTTCGTTGCTCGGCGGCAGACTCGGCAAGCCCATGAGCAGGACCGCGGACACGAAGAACGTCGCCGCGTCGATCAGCAGGATCCCGCGGACGTCGAGGACCAGGAACAGCACGGCCGCCACCAACGGCCCAATCGCCTCGAGCCCGTAGGTGCCGGCCCCGAGCGTCGAGTTGGCCGTCTCCAGGTCCTTGTCCGCCACCAACGCCGGCACCGCGCTCCGACTACTCGCCTGGAACACTTGCGCCACCAGGCTCCGAACCGCCACCAGCACCAACAACACCGGCAACGGCGGCAACGCCACCGCCATCACGACGACGAGAACCCCCTGCGCCAGATCGCACCCCACCATCACCTTGCGCAGATCAATCCGGTCCCCGACCACCCCCGCGAACGCACCGAACAACCCCGGCGTGAAGTCCCCCGCCAGCAACAACAACGCCACCGCCAACGCGGCCCCGGTAACCCCCTCGACGTACAACAGCAGCGCCACCAGCCCCAGCGAGTCCCCCAAGAACGACACCGCCCGAGCCACGAACAACCGCCGAAACCCCCGATTCCCGCGCAACACCCCGACCCCTCCCACCAAACCCCTCCCTCCACCTCCCGACCCTGCTCACCAGATCCTCTAAGATGACTCAGCAACACTGGGGGACCCACAGTCCCACCCGCCGACGTGGCGCAATTGGTAGCGCACCGCTCTTGTAAAGCGGTGGTTAGGGGTTCGAGTCCCCTCGTCGGCTCCTGACCAGGCAATATGCCTCGAGAGTGATGAACTTTCGTGCCAAACTCACGTGATACTCACGTGATTGGCGTTTTCGTGCCGAGACCTGCAGCTAGTGCCCGGGACCTTCTGGCACTTGCCGGTCGTCCTCATGGATCGGCCGAAGCGCCGCATCGAGGGCCTCGGCCGCCGCAGGATTGCGCACCTTGCGACCGATGTAGTCGTCCAGCGTCGTGCTTGTGCGGGAGTGGCCCAGCTGATCGGCGACTTGTCGGGCGGAGTGTCCTGCCTCGTCAAGGATGGTGGCGGTGGTCTTACGGAACTTGTGGGAGGTCACCCATGCCAGCTCGTCTGCCAAGGAGCGAATGCCGGCGAGCTCTGTCAGCTCCATCAAGGCGGCTCGTTCCCGCCTAGGCAGTTGGTAAGCGTCTGCCAGTACCCCCGCTTCCTGCTCGTCGAGTCTGACTCGGCCAGTCTCGATGAGAGTGATGCGCGTCTTCTTCCAACCGAGCTTGTTCACGACGTCCTGCTGGGTGAAGCCGGCCTGGCGGCGGTGGTATCGAAGAACCCGCCCGAGTTCACGTCGTCTCTCGCTTCCGACCGGCGTGCGCACGTCTCGCAGACTCTTTCGGACGTTGTGCGGATCTCGAAATCCCCCGGTCGAGTCCGGGAAAACCGGCGAATCGGATGGCATCCCCGCGTTCCATCTATCGCGGAGCATGTCCACAGTCCAGTCGGGAAGTAGCAGGCGCCGTTCGCCAGCCTCGGACTTGACGCGGGTGCGCACGAGGCCTTTCCCAGCCACCCGCTGAATCTGGTGTGTGCAGTCGACCTCGCCAGCGTCCAGTGAGACATCTGCCCAGAGGACCGCGAGCGTCTCTCCGATCCGTTCGCCAGTGGCGAGCATGAACTTACTGATGTCGACTAGGTCGGCACGTATCGCGCGCTCATCCTGGTTCACGAGCTCAAACCACTGTTCTCGCTCTTCCTTGCTCAGAGCGCGAGGAGGCGTGCGCCGAGACTTACTGACAATCGCGATCTCACGAACTGGATTCAACGAGAGCGCACCATCCCTGACGGCGATGGCCATGATGCCCGAAATAATGCTCTTACAGGTCTTCGCACTCGCTACGCCGATCTCGTCCTTGATGCTGACGATGGTCATGTTCATCCGTGGAGTCGTCGCCTCGACGAATCGAAGCGCGCCGATTCGCGGAAGGATGTTCTTGTCCAGGTGATACTTATAGGTGTCGTAGGTGCCGGGCGCTCGCACGCCCTCGTCAACCAACGCCTTCAAGTTCGCCATGAACAGATCGGCTCCGACCGAGAACCGATCGGTCGCCTGCAGCCCGCCGGAACCCGCACGCTTAGCCCTGTCCTTCAGGATCGTCCGAAGCTGGTTCGCTGCCTCGGTCTTGGTCCTTCCCCGTCCAGCCACCAACCGGGTCCGACCATCGAAGTCACGGTAGTTCGCCCGCGCCTCAAACTTGTCCGGCCGGCCCCTGCTGTCATGGTGGACAGGCATCGTCCAAATGTCGCCCCAGGTGCCCAACGGCAACGGCTTCTTCGCCACGCCTACTCTCCCTGCGCCTGCTAGCAGCAACGGTGGACGTTCTATCAACGTTTCACCTCGGCGCGTGCTGACCGCTAGGCATGTTGGAGATCGCCGATCGCCGGGCGCACGACACCTTGCGCATTGCTGACCTGCCTGCATCACGTCGATGACGTACAGCCCACGAGCGAACCGGAATCGTGATTGGTCCAGTGATCGTCGCAGCTGGCGGCTGCTTGGTGCATGCTATAGGCAACATTCTCGAGCAAATGGAGGCCGACTTTCATGGTGCAGCGGACTGAGGTTCTCCTCACCGACGACCTCGAGGGCACGAACATCTCGGCTGGCAAGGGAGGCACAATCACCTTCGCCCTGGACGGCAAGACATATGAGATCGACCTCAATACCAAGAACAGCAACGCATTACGCAAGGCCTTGGCGCCGTATGTCGAGGCTGCTCGCCCCGCCCGAACCAGCCGCGGTGCGAAGGTCAGGCGCACGCAGGTAGGAGCAGACGTTAGAACGATCAAGGAGTGGGCCCGCGCCAACGGCTACGAGGTCAACGACCGCGGCCGCATCCCAAACCACATCCGCGAAGCCTTCGAGGCCGCGAACTAGCCTCCGCGGATGCCGACAAGCGGGTGACCTGGTCACGTGGTCTGAGTAACTGGTCGGCTTCCTAGTCCGGCGGTTAGGGCCGGCTGATCTGCGACCGGAGCGTGCAGGACCTACTGACCGCCGCCTCGTCGGATCGCGTGCTGCTGCGGACCCATCGGGCCCCCGACGTGATGATCGGCGAGTTCCTCCGCCTGCAACCTCGATCGAAACGGCAGCCGGTCCTGCTCGCCGCGCTCACCCCGCGCGAGACTGAGGTGCTGAGACTGATCGCCGAAGGATTGTCGAACGCGGAGATCGCCGACCAGTTGGTCCTCAGTGACCAGACGGTGAAGACCCACGTCAGCCGGATCCTGAGCAAGCTCGGCCTGCGCGATCGCGCGCAGGCGGTGGTCACAGCCTACGAGTCGGGGCTGGTCAGATCACGTTCCGAGCTGGACCGGTCGGGGCCGGACTAGCCGACGATGCCGCCGTCGATGGTGATGGTCAGGCCGCAAACTTAGGAGGCTCCTTCGGAGAGCAGGAACCACACGAAGACGCGACGTCCTCCGGCCGAACGCGATCGCGCCGCCGTGTATCAACCGGCCTCCTCGCAATCGATGCTGATCGGCTCGCAGCACTAGGTCGGCAAGTCGGTGAGTTGCCGAGGGAAGCGAACGAGGTGACCGACGCCGATGTTCGCCGGACTGGCAGCGTGACTCGCCGGCGACCTCGGCGGCGGAGTCGGCGGAGTCGTACTCTCGGCACCGCTCGGCGACCTGACGCGCCTCGTCGCTGCGCGCCTTCGCGGCGAACACGCAACTCGTAGCCAGCCAGCGCCCGGCCGTCGGCATCAAGGAAGGCAGCCTCGGTGGGTAGATGGTGAAAGGGCGAGACTCAGAGAGGAAATGATGCGCCGAGGAAAGATTGCCGCCGTCACCGCGGCTGTGGGTGTTCTGCTCGTGGGATGCACCGACCCAGTGAGAGGCCGAACCGGCGAAGCCGATCACCATCTTTGGCAGCCTCTACGTTCTGTCAGACGGGCCGTGCCCGGGCACCGACGGACCAAGCGCTTTTGTTCGTGATGATCTTCAGTAGCGACGGCCTGACGACGCTCGGCCATGGTGATCTAGGCGGTGGGACTGCTGATCCTGCCCTGTGCATTTATTCCTGGTCCGTTGATGGCATCCCGGACAACCGTCTTACGTGGTGCAGATCGGTCTCCGGCTCGCCAAGGTCGACGGTGACCCCGTGCGTCGGCAGGAGCGGGTCGAGCTCGCCTGGGAGGATATGAAGCCGCGCGGGGCTGACCCTCCTTGAGACCTTGAACGAAAGCGCGGCGGGACATACGCGCCGTACGGTGATCGTGCCAGGCGACAACGTCGGCTTGGGAACAGAGTTGCTCGGTGAATGCGCCCGCCTGGTGGCCGGAGGCAGCCATAGGCCGACCCATCTGACCGTGAGTGGCCGGTGGTTGCTCGCGGAAGCCCACCGAACGGGCACGGGACGGGCACGAATCCGGGAGGAGATCGAACACCCTGAGTCGCTGCAAGCCGTCCCGGCGTTGAGGCCTTCCCCACCGACATCAGACCACCGCGACGCTCCAGTGGCGATGGGAGCCACTATCGTCGGCGGCTACCGCTGACTACGACCAGCCCTCGGAATGGGTCACTGGTCGCTCAGGCATCGCCTGTTGAACGGAGCGTCCTTCGAACTGCGTGGAGAGCACGATGTGGGTGCGCATCTCGCCGTGAGTGCCCAGGCGTTCGATGAATCCTTCGAGGTGCGCCAGGGAGGTGGCGCGGGCCTTGAGCATCGTGCAGTGCTCGCCGCTCAGCTTGTGGACCTCAACCAGTTCGGGATAGTCGGCGTCGGTGGTGGTCTTGAGCAAGCATTTGTCGATCGCGCAGCGCAATTGGATGAAGGCCAGTAAGGGTTGGCCGGCCCGCGCTGGGTCAACGACCGCGGAATAGCCGCTGATGATGCCCGCCTGCTCCATACGACGGACGCGTTCGGCGACCGCCGGGGAGGACAGGTGAACGCGGCGACCGAGTTCGTTGAAGGACAACCGCGCGTCGGCCTGGAGTTGGGCGAGCAACCGCCAGTCGACGTCATCCAGTTCCATCGATTGATAAGTATTCATCGAATTCTCCTTCCGTTCTCTAGGCAACATCGAGTCTGACCGGTTCGTCGGCCATTCCTCGATGAGCTTTGCCTTCCTAGTATCAAGCCATGGTGCATCAAGGCGACCGGATGGTGTGGCTGGGCGCTGACCGGGTGTGGGTCCGTATCGCGGGTGACGTCGCTCTTGGCAGCGTCCGATGACCGCCATCCCCGCTGATCCTTTGAATGGGGCGCGCGTCGTGGTGATCGGCGGAAGCTCGGGTATCGGACGCGGTGTCGCCGAGCAGGCGCGGGCCCGCGGGGCGAACGTGCTACTCACCGGTCGCGACAAGGCGAAGCTCGCCCGAATCGGCGAACTGATCGGGTCCGAGTCGACGGCTGTGCTAGATGCGCACGATGACCAGGAGATCGAGCGCTACTTCGCCCAACTCGGCCCTGTCGACCACGTCGTCTCGCTTGTTGGAGATTCGATGGCGGGCGGATTTCTGACCACTAGCCCAGACACGATGCGTCATGTGCTGGACTCAAAGTTCTGGGCCAACTGGATGATCTGTCGGGGCGCAGCTTCGGTGTTGCGTCCGGGTGGAAGTGCCGTCCTCACGGCTGGTACCGGGGGGCGTGCGGACGAGATTTCCGCCAGTTACGTCGCCAACCTCGCCATCACGGCGCTCGTGCAAGGCCTCGCGGTCGAGCTAGCCCCCGACGTGCGGGTGAATGCAGTGGCTCCCACATTCATGGGCCGCGCGACCGCCTTCTGGAAGGAGGTACCGGCCGAAGAACTCGCACAGCAACAAGCGGGATTCAGTGATTCCGTCCCCCTCGAGCGGACCGGCACAGTGCACGAGGTCGCTTCGGCCTACCTGTACCTCATGGGCAACTCCTTCGTCACCGGTCAGGTCCTGGCTGTCGACGGCGGTGTGATGCTCACCAAGTAGAACCACGGGTGGACGTCGATCGCGAGCCGCGCATGTCGATAACTCTGGATCGATTCCGTCATAGGTATGAGGGCGCCAACAGCGCCACGCAACGAAGGGAGATCTACATGAAGTTCGTCTTGCTGACGAAGTACGCCGACATCGAAGGCATCGCGCCCCCGACGGAATGGGATCCGACCGAGATCACTGCCCACATGGATCACCTGAACGCGGTGAACAAGGAGCTCGCTCAGAGCGGTGAGTTGGTCGAGGTCATCATCTTGAGCGGACCAGACCTGGCCACGATCGTCACCTTCAACGGCACCGGCGCTCCCGTGTGCACCGATGGCCCGTTTCCGAAGTCGAAGGAGATGCTTGCCGGAATGCAGATGATCGACGTCGAGTCACAGGCGCGGGCACTCGAGATCGCGGCGAAGGTCTCAGCGGCGCCGGGACCGGGCGGTCGCCCCATCGCACAGCCGATCGAGGTGCGAAAGCTGATGGGCAGGTCCGGCCCGACCGACCTGTGACTACCGCCAAGGAGTCGAGGAGCTGCTGCGCTCTTTGGCGCCGCAGGTCCCCGGCGCTGTCATCCAGCGCTGGGGCGACTACGACGCCGCCGAGGATGGCGTCCAGGAGGCCCTGCTCGCGCCCAGCGTGCACTGGCCCGAAGAAGGATTGCCGGACAACCCCGCCGGGCGACTCATCCAGACGGCGACGAGAAGCATGACCGACCAGTTTCGCGGCGATGCGGCCCGGCGCCGCAAAGAAGACCTGGTCGCCCGGCAAGAACCCACGGCGCCGCAGGTCGACGACAAGGACGACACCCTGAAGCTGCTGTTCATGTGCTGCCATCCGGCGCTGACGCCACCGTCTGCCATCGCCCTGACGTCGCGAGCAGTCGGCGGCTTGACCACAGCCGAGATCGCCGGGGCCTACCTGATGCCCGAGGCGACGATGGCGCAGCGGATCAGTCGAGCCAAGCAGCGCATCAAGGCGTCCGGACTGCCGTTCGAGATCCCGAGCGGGGAGGATCACCCGCAACGACTGCGTGCGGTGGTGCATGTGCTCTACCTCATCCTCAACGAGGGGTACACCACAACGGAAGGCACCCAGCTGGCCCTTCCTGACCTCACGACAGAAGCCATCCGGCTCGCCCGAAGCCTGCACACCCTCCCGCCCGCCTTGGCCCGGCGCCGAACGCCCCTAGCTCGCCGACCATATTTAGCCGCCCTAGTTCGCCGGCCACCGGAGCATCACGGGTTCAGCGTTCCGGCTATGAGTAGAGACGAACTTCGGCAGCGCTACCTGGAGATCAACGGCGACCACCCGATGAGCGAGGCCGACGACGCCTACGTGACAAGACAGTTCCGGGTTCTCGACGAGCTCTGCGCCGAGCAGGGTCGTGACGTCGAGGCGGTCCGGCGCCTCATGCTCGGCGGCGAACTGCCGATGCCCGGCTACCTCCGCTCGGACGGCGCCGAGATGATCCCGGCCGATCTGTTCGGGCTCGCGGACAAGCACGGCGACGGCCTGCGGGAGTGGTTCATCGCCCAGTGGTCCGATGTTGCCACCGGCAACGAGGAGGGGGACGCCTACCTGAGCGGGCGGTACGTCTGCCTGCATTCGGTGACACCTTCGACCATCCAGCGCGAGGACGAGTTGATGCGGGCCATCGACTCGACGACAAATCCCGCCGAGCTGAAGCCACTCGTCGACGGGTTGGACGAGTTGGAGCCCGAGTTCACCGCCTACGACCGGCGGCTGCGCTTCGACGGACCGGTCTCACGCGACACGCACATCACCGCGGTCCGGACTGACGGCGAGGTTTCCGGCCTGCTCGCGCTGATGCTGCTCATCGACGCCCGTTGCCCGGCGCGCGCACCAGACGGACGGATCGCTCATCCCGCTGGACCAACAGGACCGAGCCCTCTGGGACGAGACGCTCATCACCGAAGGTCGGCGCTCGTCGCCGATGCCATGTCACACGGGTCAATCAGCGAATACCAGATGCACGCAGCCATCGCCCAGTTCACGATCACGCCGCACACGCGACGGACACCGACTGGGGCAGATCGCCCCGCTGTACGGCCTGCTCGAGCGCATGACGGGCAATCCCGAGCAGGTGGAGCCCGACCTCCCGTCCAAAGGCCACAGCCGCGGCGGCTCGCACTACCAGCCTGCCCGAGAAGCAATACCTGATCGCGCCGGCCGCGCGGCTCAAGCGCTAACAGCCACACCATCAACCGAATGGAGACCCACAATGCGCAAGCTGATCGTGATCGACTGGATGACCCTTGACGGGGTCGTGCAGGCACCCAGCTATCCCGACGAGGACACCGAAGGCGGCTTCAGTCACGGGGGCTGGCACACACCATTCTTCGACGACATCTCGATGCAATGGACGATGAACAACATCACCTCAGCGGGCAGCTTCATTTTTGGGCGCCGCACCTACGAGACGTTCGCCGCCCACTGGCCGAAAGCCTCCCAAGAGGAGCAGACGCTCGCAGAGCCCTTCAACACGCGGCAGAAGTACGTCGCATCCAACACGCTCACCGAGCCTCTCGAATGGCAGAACTCCACCCTGCTCCAAGGTGACGCCACTGCGTCTGTCGCTGCGTTGAAGCAGTCCGCCGGCGGCTCCCTGCACGTGTTCGGCAGCACGCAACTAGTACACGCCCTCCTAGCCAATAACCTGGTCGATGAGCTTCGGCTGATGATCGACCCGATCCTTCTAGGCGCCGGCAAGCGCATCTTCCTATACGACGGCGCGCCCACGCCATTGCGCCTCACAAACAGCCAACCGACAACGACCGGCGCGATCCTGGCGACCTACCAGACAGCCAAGGACGCACCGTGACAGGCACATGCTGCAAGTGGTCAGCGCCATCGCCAGCAGTTTCAGCGTCACGTCACTCGACGATGTTCTGGCTCCCCACCCCTCCATGCCTCGGCGCCGTTACGAGGGGCCAGACTCGCGCCCGGTGACGAACAGACAAGGGAGTCGTGCGGCGTCATCCTGTCGATGTGGCATAGGTAGCGACTACTGCTCGTGGCGCTGGGCCCCGCACCGCCGCCTTGGCCCGACTCGCTGAGCATCCATAGGGGCCGCGCCACCGATCCGTCCCCGACCCTGAGCACCCACCACCCGACCCTGTTGGCGGTGATGACTGGCGTACGCACGTCGACCGCGACGGTTGCTTCGGGCGATGCCCACCGGAGGTCGTAGAGCCGTGCGCTGGCTCAATTGCCTACTCTGCACACCTTTCCAAGCCGGAACCCGGCTGAGACGAATGAGGAGGACAACCATGACGACGCCCGAAGTCGTATCGTCCGCACAGTGGCAGGCGGCCCGCGACCGTCTCCTCGGGACGGAGAAAGCGGCCACCCATGCCCTGGACGCCCTGGCCGCCGAGCGCCGACGGCTGCCGATGGTCCAGTTCCGCGCGGACTACCGTTTCGCCACACCGGACGGCGAGGTCACCCTGCTCGAACTGTTCGATCGGTACCGGCAACTGGTGGTCTACCAGTTCATGGACAACGGCCCGGACGACTACTGCCCGGGCTGCACGGCGTACACCGACAACACCGACACCGTCGCCGGCCGGATTTATCTGCACGAACGCCAGACCACCTACGCCACGGTCTCGGACATGCCAATGCCACAGATCCAACGCTACCGCCAACAGCGTGGCTGGTCGGTACCGTTCTTCTCCTCCCACGGCAGCACATTCAGCGCCGACTGTGGTACCGGCGGAGGATTCGGGCTCAGCGCGTTCCTCCGCGACGGCGACGACGTTTTCCGGACCTATTTCACCAACGGGCGGGGCGTGGACCGGCTGCGGTTCGACCTGAACATCTTCGACCTGACCGCGCTCGGACGCCAGGAGGACTGGGAAGACACCCCCGACGGCTGGCCCCGCACCGAAGGCCGATTCGAAGTGATCCACCGGCACCAGCCGGCCGGACCCGCGTGACCGCGAGGCCACACCGATGGCTGACCTATCGTCAACGAGTCCATGTCCACCGACGGCGTTGTGCAGGGAGACGGCGCTGTCGACGAGAACACCAGCGGTGGATTCGCCCACGGCGAATGGCACGCGGTCTACACTGGCGGCCGCGGCCACCAGGGTCGAATCAGCTTGACTCCACCCAAGCCAGGCATGATCACGCGGTGGCCGCCCTACGGGCAGCCGAGGGTGGGCAGCGATGACGAGGGCTACTACATCACGCTGACTGCCCGCGCCGCCGAACTGAGGCTGGCGATCGTGTCCTGGATCGAGACCACTTACCACCGGCGGCGCCGTCAACCGGCTCAGCAAGCTCACACCTAGCGAGTTTGAGACACTTCAACCGGTCGTACTCGCGGCCTGAACCACCACACCCCGCGAGTCAACTGAACTCGGGGCAGTCCCCCGACTCAGGCTCAACGTTGTGGCAGTGGGTGGCACGACAAGGGGTGCGGATGGCGCTGGGGACATTCCCGCGGTCTGTAGGAGTTGGATGTCTCTGAGTAGACCTACTACCGGTGGCGCAACCAGTACGGCGGCCTGAAGGCTGACGACGCGAAACGACTGCGGGAGCTGGAGAAGGGGAACTCGACCCTCAAGCGGCTGCTTGCAGACGCGGAGCTGGACAAGGCAGCGCTGAAGGAGATCGCGCGTGGCACCTCTGAGCCCGGCCCGCCGCCGCGCCGCAGCGGTCATCCTGCAGACCTGCCGCGGCCTGTCGCAGCGGCGGGCGTGTCGGGTGGTCGGGCAACCCCGCACCACCAAGCTCAGCACGGCTGCGCAAAGCGTGACGGACCACTTCGAGAGGCGCACTGGCCTTATCGCTGGGAGATCGCTCTGGCCGCCAGCGTGATCGCCACCGTTCCGATGATCATCCTGTTCGCAGTAGGGCCAGCGCCACATCCTCGACGGCATCGCCACCACCGCCCAGCAAGGCTAGGAGACGCTCAGCTCCTCGGTGTCCCGGATACCGCGCAGACAACGGCAGACCGGCACCGGGGAGACGAGAATGACGACACCGGCGACCAGCAGAGTCGCCCGAACGCCGATCAGCTCACCGATGACGCCCCCGAGCCCGGCTCCGAGGGGGAACAGCCCCATGATCAGGAACCGCATCGTCGCGTTCACCCTGCCGAGGTGGCTTGCCAGGCAGTTGCTGTGACGCAGTAGACGCGTCCGCGTGCGGCTCCGCACCCCGGGTCAGTGCCAGGTTCCTGCTAGCCGGTAAAGGGGATTGGCGGCCTGCCGGGAAGACCAGCCCGGTCGATGCGGGAATCGTGGGCGATGGTGCCGGACATAGCGTGCGGAGACGAAGTCGTACAAGGAAGTTTCTTTCGTGGCGGTGCACTGGGTAGCAACAGACTTTGGCGGGCTTGAGGTCCTCGACCTCGCGGAGGTCGACGTTGCCGCGCCGGGCGAAGGCGAGGTCACGATCGAGGTGGGCGCCGTGGGGATGAATCCCGCCGACTACAAGCGCTTCGCAGCTGGCTCCGATCGTTCAATCCTGCCGATGCCGATCGGTTTCGAGGTGGCCGGGGTGATCACGGCCGTCGGTCCGAACACCCGGATCGCCTCGGGAGACGGAACGATCGGCGACGAGGTGCTCGCGTACCGCGTCTCGGGCGGATACGCGTCGTCGCTCACAGTCCCGGCCCGAGACGTCTTCGCCAAGCCGGCCAACCTGAGCTTTGCGGAGGCGGCCAACCTGCTGCTTGCCGGGGCGACCGCTTCCGAAATGGCGCAGGTCACCGGGGTTGCGGCTGGAGACACGGTGCTGGTGCACGGCGCCTCTGGCGCGGTCGGTGTCAGCGTCATCCAGCAGGCGAAGCTCCTCGGCGCCCGGGTGATCGGTACGGCAAGCGAGAAGAATTTCTCCGTCCTCGAGCGTTTTGGCGCCGAGCCGGTCGCGTATGGTGACGGTCTTCTGCAGCGCGTCCGGCACCTGGCGCCGCACGGTGTCGACGCCGCTCTCGACACTGTCGGCACGGACGAGGCGGTTCGGGTGTCCCTCGCCCTGGTCGACGATCTCGGCCGCATCGTCACGATAGCCGCCGCGAAGCAGGCCACCGAGCACGGATTCCGGGCGATTGGTGGCTCTATGCCCGCGAGTGCCGCGTATCGGAATTCGATCCGATCGCACCTGATTCAGTTGACCGCTGACGGCGCTCTCGTTGTGCCGGTGGCTCGCACCTTCCCGCTCACCGAGGCCATCGCCGCCCTCGAGTTGCTCAAGAGCGAACACACCGGCGGAAAGCTCGCTCTCATTCCCTGATCGAATCTTGCGAGACTCCGATCAGCAGATCCACGCCCGCGTGTTGTGGTCTCGGTGGCCGGCGGCCTCTGTCAGGTGGGTTGGATCTGTCCGAGTCGCCAGGTCTGGTCGACCTCTGGACTCGCTCCATGCAAGGCGTTCCAGCAGACGCTCCCCTACGGCGCTCGAGCGGCTCGTGCCCGGACGCCGTACTGCGGGCCCGACGCGCCACTTGGTCCCCCGGGTAGCAGGGGTTGAACTGTCGTGTTGCCGGGGGGAGCGATCTGCGGGTGGCAGGCAGGACATGGCTGCTCCTTCCGGCCACGCTGCTAGGAGGGTTGTGGCTTGTCCTCGCCCGGACCAGTTGGTCGCCAGAGAGGAGGATCTCTATGCCGTCCGGTCAGGCTGCGGTGGACGCCGGCGCCGCACTGGCACCCCACGCGAAGCAGAAGAGCCGCTGGTGGGTCTTGGCTGTGATCAGCCTTGCTTACCTGATGGTGATCCTGGACGCGACGATCGTCAGTATCGCGTTGCCGTCCGCGCAGAAGGCCCTGCATTTCAACAACGACGACCGGCAATGGATCGTCACCGCGTACTCGCTGGCGTTCGGTAGCCTGCTGTTGCTCGGGGGGCGGCTGGCCGACCTGTTCGGGCGGAAGCGGACTTTCATCGTCGGCATCGTCGGCTTCGCTGCCGCGTCGGCGGTCGGTGGCGCGGCGACCGGCTTCACCATGCTGGTCATCGCGCGCTCGATCCAGGGTGGCTTCGGTGCCCTGCTCGCTCCGACGGCGTTGTCCTTGTTGACCACGACGTTCACCGACCCCAAGGAGCGCGCCAGGGCATTCGGTATCTACGGCGCGGTCGCCGGTTCGGGCGCCGCGATCGGTTTGGTGCTCGGCGGGGTGCTCACGCAGTACCTGGACTGGCGATGGACGCTCTATGTCAACGACGTTCTCGCGGTGATCGCACTGACCGGCACAATCGTGTTCCTCGGCCGCGCGGTTCCTACGCAGCGGCCGAAGCTGGACGTCCCCGGCGTACTGATTGTCTCCGTGGGCCTGTTCTGCACCGTCTTCGGCTTCGCCAACGCCGAGACGCATCCGTGGGGCAACTGGGAGGTCTGGGGGTTTCTGGCTGCCGGGGTTGTCCTGCTGCTGGCGTTCGTTGGCTGGGAGTCCCGGGCGAGGCACCCCCTCTTGCCGCTCCGTATCGTGGCGGATCGCAACCGCGGCGCCGCCCTGTTCGCGGCCCTGATCGCGTCGGCCGGCTTGTTCGGCGTCTTCCTCTTCCTGACCTACTACCTGCAGGGGACGCTGGGCTATTCACCTGTCCAGAACGGCATCGCGTTCCTGCCGATGATCGCCATGGTGATGTTGTTCGCGCAGCTGTCCACGAACTTGCTGGTGCCGAGGCTCGGTCCGAAGGTGATCGTGCCGATCGGCCTGCTGGCGGCGGCCGTCGGTATGGCCTGGTTGACCCGTCTCGGGTTGCACAGCACCTACGCGCAGCAAGTGCTACCGCCGCTGCTGGTGATCGGCGCAGGGGTCGGCATGTCGATGCCGGTGGCGATCAGCCAGGCGACACTCGGCGTACAGCCGAGCGATCAGGGAGTGGCCTCGGCCAGCGCGAACACCGCTCAGCAGATCGGTGGTTCGATCAGTACCGCGCTGCTGAACACCCTGGCCGCCAGCGCCGCGGTCAGCTATTTGCTGACGCACTCGGTCGGCCCGCTGGCGCAGGCGAATGCGACGATCCACAGCTACGCCACGGCGTACTGGTGGGCTGCCGGATTCTTCGCCGTCGGTTCGCTCGTCACGGTGATTCTCTTTCGCCGGAAGGGTGTACCGCGGCGCGGGTGAGCCCTTCCACTGAGGTTCCGCCAAGGTTCTCCGGAGCTCGGCGGAACCAGTCGAAGGGCGGATGACGCGGCCAGCCCCTGCGTTTGTTTGGTGCCCCCGGCAGGATTCGAACCTGCGACGCACGGTTTAGGAAACTGAAGCACCTCGCCGACTTACGCCCCTCCAGGCGTGCCTGGCTAACGCCACTTCGTGCGATCTTGACTCCAGTAGCCGCGCTTCAACTCCGCTTTGTTCCCCACACTGTTCCCACGCTGAACTGCTGAGCGTTGGCCGAACTCAGACAATTCCAGGGACTGAACTGGGCCGAGTCGATTCGCAGTGTCGGCCAGATTGGCGGTCCGCCCGCGCCCATCCTGGCCGGTGCAGGCGTGATGGCACGCCGATCCGGCAGTTGCCTACACGAACACTCCCCGCATCACCACACCGCCGAGGAGCTAGCCGAAGGTAGAGCAAACGGGCAGGGGCCCCAACGGAAAACTCCGGAGGTGATTTGTGAGTTCAGATCCAACCTCCCGACATCTAACATTCTTAGGTGGGACGAATCGCTGGACCGTGCCCTCCGCGTGCCCCAAAAGCGGTGGTCGTTGGCGCTGCGACCGACTGCGCGCCGGCGACTCTCTCCGACGGGCCGCCCGGCGGCGCCACGCGAGCATCCGGCACGGAGCCCATCCCATCGCGTAACAGAGTCGCGGCGTAGATTCATGTTCGGTACAACGGATGGGGTACACCATGTCGGTCGAACTGTGGTCTGCAATTCTCGCCGCTGCGGCACTTATGGTCGCGTTAGTCGCGGCATATTTCGCGAAGCACAGCGCAAGTGCGGCCGAGAGATCAGCAGCAGCCGCCGAACGCTCCGCTGACGCAGCACGCGACCAGGCAGACGAGACCCGGCGCGGCAACGAGTTAGTTCAGCAAGCGCGCCAGCGCGGCGTCCGGGCAACGGACGCGACCACTTCCAGCGCCTCGACAGTGGGTTGGGAGGTCGAGCGCGGATCACGACCTGATGTCGTGAGACTCCGCAACGTCGGGGAGGCCGCCGCTGCCAACGTATCCGTTGGACCGGCTGCATCGATCTACACGCTGTCGGACACGGCTGCAGTACAGCCGCACGAGGCGGTCGACGTTGGCCTGCTCAGCACTGCGGAAATGTCGCCCGCGACGTACCTGCTCGTGTCATGGGATGGAGTTGTCACGCCGGTATCGGTGCCGATCCCACCCGAGTAGCGGGCAGCGAATATGTGTCGGGCGAAGCTGCGCGATGGCATGGATTCCGCCATCTCCAGGCTTCAGAGGTATCACCGCGGTCCCCCGCTAGCCACGTCCAGCAGCACGAACTGACTCCAGCCCGCGTGATGAACCGTGTCACGTGGGTCGGACGTAGCGTGAGCCGGAGTCCGCGCCTGGCGCCAAGGCACCGGGCTCAGGTTCGTGACTGCCTGTTGCTGGTGAGCGCCGTCATCCCTAGCTGACAGGTTCTCCCCGCGCGCCTACCGTGAGGAGGTGGCTCTCGTGTCGCCCATCGACGCTGGCCGGCTCGCCGCTCAGATCGCCGGTGAGGTGGTTACGCCCGGGCACCGGGAGTACGACGTTGCACGTCGGGTCTGGAACGGCATGATCGACCGTCGACCGGCGGCGGTCGCGTGGTGCACGAGCGCCGCAGACGTGGCTGCTTGCCTGGGGTTCGCTTCCGTCGGCGGACTTCGCGTTGCTGTCCGCGGCGGCTCCCACAACGTCGCCGGCAACGCCACCTGCGACGACGGCCTCGTCGTCGACCTGTCCCCGATGCAGGCCGTCGAGGTCGACATCGGGGCTCGCCGTGCCCGGGCCGGAGGGGGAGTCACCTGGGGTGTCTTCGACGAGGCCACCCAGCGCCACGGGCTGGCCACGACGGGAGGGCTCATCCCGACCACGGGCATCGCCGGGTTCACCCTGGGCGGAGGCTTGGGGCATCTGATGCGCAGTTGCGGGCTCGCGTGCGACAACCTGCTATCCGCCGAGGTGGTGACCGCGGACGGCACGACGTTGCACGCGGACCAGCAGCAGCACCCGGACCCCTTCTGGGCGCTTCGCGGAGGCGGCGGCAACTTCGGCGTCGCCACGGAGTTCGAGTTCCGGTTGCACAAGGTAGGCCCGGTCCTGCTGGGCGGCCGGATCGCGCACCCGTTGAGCGCTGCCCGCGAATCGCTGCGCTTTTAACGCGGCTTCGGCGTCGAGGCTCCGGACAGCGTGATCGTCTACGCCGGCCTCGCCACCGGTCCGGACGGGGTGCCACGCGTCGGCTGGCGAGCCGTCGTCAACGGGCCGGCGGAGGATGCCGAGCCTACTGCGGACGTTCGGCACGCCGCTGCTCGACGACATCCGGCCGCAGCCCTACGTGGACATCCAGCGGATCGTCGAGCCGCGGTTCCCGCCCGGGCGGCTCAACTACTGGAAGGCCAACTTCGTCAACGAGTTGAGCGACGAGCTCATTGACGTACTCGTCGACGCAATGAAGCGGGTACCGTCTCCGTACACACTCATCGCCATCGAGCCGATGGGCGGCGCCATCGCGCGTGTCCCGGAGACCGCGACCGCCTTCCAGCACCGCAGTCCGTCCTTCAGGTGGCGAGTGTTCCCAGGCTGCTCCGAGATCGTTGTAGTCCGTGTCGTAGTTGTCTTGCCGTCCGTTCATGCCAACCTCTGTCAGTTCGTCTGTGCCGGGTGCGCATTCATCTCTGGAAGTGCGGCTCTCGGAATCACGGACGCTCGTAGGGCTGGCTCATGGGTACCAAGCGCAGGTTGCGTTGGATGATGTCGGGGTGCACTCCCAGTCTTGTGGCCACCCACACCCGGAACACCAGTTGCGTCTCGCGGAGTGTGTTTGCAAGCAGGAGGGGGTCTGGGTCTGGCTGGTCGGGATGTTTCACGCTCCGGTAGACATCGGCAAGTCGCAGAAGCCATTGCTCCAGATCAAAACCTACCTCGGCCTTGATCTGGGTAGTGATACGCCGCAGGTGCGGGCGAAGCTTCTGCCCAGGCGCGTCGCCAGCTTCAACAGCGATCAAGTAGCCGATGGATTCTAGTGCGGCGGCCGCGTCCGATAGAGCAGTTTCGAGTGCGACGCCTGGTATGCCGACCGCGTGAATCATACCGGCGATGCCGCGCCAGTATTGGTCACGGAGACGAACCCAGCGGCGGAGTCCTGCGGTTCCGATGTTGTCATAGTCAAACAGGAACCGGTTGCGCATGCCCCGCCCGGACGGCTCCTCGAGATCGTAGGTGGTCACTGCTGCCCACCGCGGCCCAAGGACGTTGCGGGCAAGTGCGCGCACTGGGTCACTGTCACGACGCACCTCGACGGCGAACACGCCGTAGCGCCGCCATCCGGCGACTACTAGTAGGTCCCGGACGCTTCGATGCAGCTTGAGGTGCTCGTTCCAGTCGCGAGCCTTCTTTGCGCGGGTGTGGACGTGGATCTTGTCGCCGATGAGGCTCTGTCCGGGGATCCTTGAGATGGTGAAGTTGTACGTAGGTTGCAGCGTGGCGTTGAGACGGCGCGAAAAGGTGACGGATTGCTGCCGCTTGAGTCTGATTACATCAGTGGCGCCGCTGCTACCGTCATGCACGCGTTCGTGGCTGACAGAGCCAATTGCCATCCATTCCTCAAGCCCTTCGACGCGTGAGCGTAGCGAGTTGACGCTGCCATAACTGATCCCCTCGTCACCTGTCTGGACGGCGTACCGGAATCGGACCCGTCCCTCACGCATCGCTCCTATGCTGCAGCGCGTGTTGTACGGGCCAACGAGACACAGGTGCCCACGAGAGTCTGCGAACCATACGACATGTGGGAAGGAATACACGTATTTCTTGAATTCGGGATCATCCGCCCAGATGACGCTTCGGCCGAGGGTCATGCGTTCAAGGTCATCGTCTCGCTCGAAGGTGAAGACCAATTCGATCTCGGTACCAGTGTCGTGGACCATCGCCGGGAAACCACGCGGATTGGACTCGTACCAGCACGTACCGACCCGTGGGTGGCCGCGTTCCAGCTCATTAGACATGCGCTCATCATGCCGCCCATTGCGGCGCGGCGTCGCAGCTTTAACGTATGTCTGAGCACGAGCAGCCGGGTGGGGCTTTCCTCAGCCAGCCCCCGTGGGTTTGTCCGCCTTGGTTGCGATGACTTTCGGCCTCTTCCCACGCGGGCCAGCAACCACGCCGGAGTCCTTGAGTAGCGCTATCGCCCGACTTACTCACGCCATCAGCTCGGTCAGACTCCGCGAAGCTGGACCGCTTGGCCGGTGACGTTGCTGAACTCGCGACACCGCAGGCGGCGTCATCATAGTTGGCGTCGCGGAAGACGAGCAAGCTCGAGCGACAGTCACCGCCGACCTCGTCAAGCCCTCGTAACGAACCACGTGTAGGATTTCGACCTCGACTTCAAGGAGGAGTTCTACGGTCGTGTTGGGGGTGCCGCCCGGCGTGGACATCCGTTAGGTTGCCTATCTCCCTGCATCCGACCGGCCGGCCGCCGGTCTCCATCGGCAAGTCTCGGTCATGGAGACAATTGCGGCCACGTCACACCAGCTTCACTCGGTTCGACCTTGCTCGACATTCTCTCTCCGCAACCAGAGTTGACCCTGGCTGTCACGCATGAAGTGTTGCAACCTGGATGCCAAGCCTGGGAGGCGAGGGCAGCACGATTGGTCGACCGTGCTCCCAACCGAATATCCCGTGGCTGGCATGGTGAGCAGGGCGGCATGATCGCGCCTCGCTGACGATCGACCCGGCGAACGGACTAGAGCGTCCGTCGGTGCCTGCGGTGATCGATCCGCCCGCCGCAGCCGGCGTGAGGTCCTGTCCGTGGCCGTTGCGTGTACTTGCAGTGCATGATCAGAGACTATTCCTTCCATGGACGAGAAGCCTGCCGCGCCGGAGCGAGGGTCTTTAGCATGGCTGGGGGCTGC
Source organism: Kribbella qitaiheensis (assembly GCF_042657745.1). Taxonomy (GTDB): domain Bacteria; phylum Actinomycetota; class Actinomycetes; order Propionibacteriales; family Kribbellaceae; genus Kribbella; species Kribbella qitaiheensis. Next base: position 95,678 of record NZ_JBHSKE010000065.1, read on the forward strand.
GCTGGGCATGCCTCTGCTCGGGTATCTCCTAAACCGTGACAGCGCAGAGGTGAGGGCGATCCTCGACGGAGAACTTGAGCTAGGCGGTGAGCAACTGCAAGTCATCGAGGCGTTGTCGACTCGTCGAGAGGCGATGCCCCAAGAGATTGATGAGATGGGCATTAGCGAGGCGCTACGGCATTGGCTCTTGCAGCTCGGCGATGGACAGTCGAACGCGATGCTGCTGCACAAGCTGACTAGCGATGCAGTTGAGCCTGCGCCGGCCAGTGCGGACGAGGTTGAAGCGACGTTCGTCGCCCTCGCTCGGGAGGTCTACCCGGCGTTCTTGATGCCGATGGAGGTCCTGACTGCTCCTGGGATGCCAGTACCTACGGCATTCTTGGAGGAAATAAACGAACAAATATCTACGTTGATCGCTGCTCTTCCAGCTGCCGATGTATTCATTCACGCGGTCCGCGCAGATACGGTCCTTGGCGGACTTTTCCGTGGAACACATCCCGTCATGGGTGTATATGCCGCAGTGTACCTAAATACAGGCCATGGCGGCCCCGTATTCCTTGCCCGTCTGCCGACGCTAACACTTCGTGCGGCGTGGCGAGAGATTCAGGATTCGAATCCCACAGAGGAACGGTTCGTTGCTGAAGGGCTGAGGCAGCTAGCCATTGTGCGTCGCGTTCTCGGTGGGCGGACGGCTCAGATAAAAGCCAGGTTTGCGTTCACTGGAGTACTGCTACCAGCCGCCGGTCGCATCGATCTTGGTAATAACGGCGTCGTGCGCCCGGCGACCGATGCCGACCGACGGTATGCGCCTGGCATGCTGCAGCAACAGTTAGGCGGTACTCCAGATGCGCAGGGTGTCGTACCGTATATCAGTTACGCTGGTGACGTAATTCGGCTCTTCACGATCCAGGGTGTAGTCGGGGCCTGAAGCCACCGGTCTCGAGGAGTGATCTGGCGATG
>NZ_JBHSKE010000066.1:0-5370 GCF_042657745.1 Kribbella qitaiheensis
CACACCGCACCCAAACCACCGCCGCTTGACACCCTTAACACCTGGGGTGTCTGTCGTTCCGCACGCCGTCCGCTCGACCGCAGCGATCGCCAAGCGCAGTTGGCCGGGACCGGGGCGATCGGTGTGGTGGTCATGAGACTGCCTCCGGGACCTCGGCGGGACGCCGACCCGGATTGATGCTGTCGGCGGATGCGGGACTCGTCCAGAAGTGGCGGTTGAAGACCAGCAAGCCGACGGCCAGCGCGCACCACACCGCGGCGTACAGCCAGCTCTCGCGGGTCGCGTCGGCGCCGGCGGACCAGAGATCGGAGGTGTTGATGCTGCCCTCGGTGGCATGGGCGATGAGGGTGATGAGGACACTGCCGGCGGCGTGGTTGAACAGCCACGCGTACCAGAAGGTGACGGCGACGGTGGTCAATGCCTCATAGGGATGCAGCCCGAACGAGGAGATGAAGAACAACGGCAGATGCCAGCCGGTGATCGCCGCGGCCATGATCGCGGTGGCGACGAGCGGGGTGCGCTTGGCCTGGAGGCTCGCCTGCGCGAAGCCGCGGAAGCTGGGCTCCTCGCTGAACGGCCCGCCGAAGGGGTCGATCATGTTCATGCCGATCGCCAGCGCGATCCCGTACCACGGCGTGAACTGACCGGTGGACGGTGCGGACGCCCCCAGCGCCTGGTTGATCGAGATCGTGACGAAGTGGATGAGCAGCGGGACGGCGAGCGCGACGACGTACCAGATCCATCGGACCCGCCACCGGATCAGCCGGGCGCCGATGGCCCGCAGGCCGGCGACTCCTTCGGTCAGGAAGACCACGATGAGGGCGGCGACCAGGGCACCCGGGGCGAAGAAGCTGCCGAACGGGACTGCTCCCCAGGCCAGTGCGTAAGCCAGCACGAAGAAGGTGAAAACGGGGTGATTGCGGATGAAGGACATGATGGATCTCCTGGGATCAAAGGTGGACGGGGAACTAACTCACGTCACGGCGAGAGAGCACAGCCGCGGCGAGCAGGGCGGACACGGCTGCGTAGCCGCTGAGACAGAGGACTGCCGTACCGCGGCCCAAGGTGGCGCCCTCTAGGCCGAGCAACTGGTTGATCAGGCCGTAGGGGAGGTACGCCACCCAGTCGCCGAGCGCCAGCCCGAGCAACCTCTCGGCCGGGAACCAGCCGACGATCACGAGTACCGCGGCGGCCTGACTGCGGCAGATGGTGCCGATGCTGACGCCGACGATGGCGAACAGCGGGACGGCGGCGATGGCGCTCACGACGATCGCGGGGGTCAGTCCGAGCGTGAGGTCTTTGGCTGCGACGAGTGGTTGTGCGATCGCCAGGGCCAGGCCCATCGCGGCCGCGCCGACGACGAGGGCGAACGCCGTATAGGTGGCCAGACTCGCCATCAGCAGGCGTGACCTGCGGGGCGCGGCGAGGAGGCGCTGGGTGATGGTGCCGTACCGGTAGTCTCCCGCGACCCCGCTCGCGGCGTACAGGCAGACGATGATCGTGACGATGACGCCGACGGTGATCATCACCGGCTCGCGCACCTGCACCGGCTCGACGTACGCGACCCCGAGATTGGTGCCGAGGTCGGCGAGGACCATCACCAGCACGGCGGCCACCGCGCCGAGCAGGACGCCGTAGGTACTGCGGAGCGTCCGCAGACCGAGGACCTGGGAGTGGATCAGCGTGATCATCAGTTCTCCTCGGATTGCGTGGTGAGTGCGAGGAAGGTGTCCTCGAGGCTCGGGGTCTCGTCAGTGATCTCGGAGAGCACGAGGCCGTGCTCGAGCGCCAGCCGGCCGATCTGTTCGGGCGGGCAACCGGTCACGACGACCGCGCCGTCCGGTCCGGCGATTCCGGTGAACCCGTCGGCGGCCAGAGCAGTGACCAGCACGTCCGGCTGCGCGGTACGGACGCGCACCTGGTGCGACGCGTGCGCCGCGAGGAGCGTGTCGAGCGGAGCTTGGGTGACGAGTCGGCCGGCCTTGATGACCACGACGTCGTCCACGGTCTGCGCGACCTCTGCAAGCACGCGGCTCGAGAGCAGGATCGTGCGGCCCTCCGCGGCGAGACCGCGCAGGAACTCGCGCAGCCAGCGGATGCCTTCGGGGTCGAGACCGTTTGCGGGCTCGTCCAGAACCAGGACCGCAGGATCGCCCATCAAGGCGCCGGCCAGGCCCAGTCGCTGACGCATCCCGAGGGAGAAGCCGCCGACCCGGCGGTCGGCAGCGGCGTCGAGTTCGACCAGTTCCAGCAGCGAACCGATCCGTGAGTGCGGTGCTCCGGCCTCGGCCGCCAGCATCGCCAGGTGGTTCCGGGCGGTCCGGGCCGGATGAGTCGTTGCCTCGAGCATCGACCCGACGGTGCTCAGCGGCCGGCGGAGATCGCGGTACAAGCGGCCCTCGATCCGGCAGCTGCCCTCGGTCGGCGCGATCAGTCCGAGCAGAGCCCGCAGCGTCGTCGTCTTGCCAGAGCCGTTGGCACCGAGGAAACCGGTGATCGTCCCGGCGGTGACCGAGAAGCTGAGCCGGTCCACCGCCCGTACCGAGCCGTAGTCCTTGCTCAGTCCGTCGACCTCGATGATCGACGGCGATCGATCGGCCCGGACGGGTTCGTTCTGGATGATTCGGGTCTTCAGCATCTTTCCTCCACAGGCAGCGTCTCCGTCGAGACTCGCCCCGGCGGGCGCGTTCGGCAGCCCGGTCAACCGGTGGAGGTGGGGTACGGGTTTCTGGTGTCCGTCGTCAGGCGCGCAGGTAGAGCAGGACGGCCAGCACCCGGCGGGACTCGCTGCGGGTGGACGGGATGCCGAGCTTGGTGAAGATGCCGGAGACGTACTTCTCCGCAGCCCGCAGGGTGATCACCAGCGCGTCGGCGATGCCCTGGTTGGAGGCGCCGGTGGCCATCAGCTCCAGCGCCTCGCGCTCGCGCGGGGTGAGCAGCGCGAGCGGATCGTCACCGCGCCGCCGTTGCAGCAGGGTGGAGACGATCTTCGGATCGATGGCCGAGCCGCCGCCGGCCACCCGCTGGACCGCGCCGGTGAAGTCGTCGACGTCGCTGATCCGGTCCTTCAGCAGGTAGCCGACGCCCTCGGCGGACTCCGACAGGAGCTGCATGGCCAGCCCGAGCTCGAGGTACTGCGACAGCACCAGGACGCCGACCTCCGGGTGCTGCTCCCGGATCTGCAGAGCGGCGCGCATGCCCTCGTCGTTGTGCGTGGGAGGCAACCGGATGTCGAGGATCGCGACCTCCGGCGGGAAGCTGCGCACGTACCTGAGCAGGTCGTCGGCGTTGTCGTACGCCGCGACCACCTCGAGCCCTGCCTCGCTCAGGATCCGGGTTACTCCCTCGCGCAGCAGGACGCTGTCCTCGGCGATCGCTACTCGCATGGGATCTCCGCCTCCAGCCGGGTCCCGCCACCCACGGGACTCCAGACCCGCAGCCTGCCGCCGACCGCCTCGACCCGGTCGGCGAGCCCGCGCAGGCCGGTCCCGCGCTCGGTGTCCGCTCCGCCGAGACCGTCGTCGATCACCTCGACGACGACCGCTCCGGCCGCCCGGGTGACCCGGACGGAGGCGGCGGTCGCGTGCGCGTGTTTGCCGATGTTGGTCAGGCTCTCGCTGACCACGTAGTACGCGGCGACCTCGACCCGCTCGGGCAGCCGGCCGCCGACTTCGACGTCCAGCGTGACCGGTACTGCGCCCTGTGCGGCGAGGGATTCCAGTGCGACGGCCAGCCCGTGACCGGTCAGTACGGCGGGATGGATGCCGCGTGCCACGTCACGGAGTTCGTCCAGCGAGACGCTGATCTCCCGCTTCGCCCGCAGCAGCCGTGCCCTGGTCTCCGTCTCCGTCTCGGTCGCGGAGCTGCCGGCGAGCATCCCGAGTTCGAGCGCCAGCGCGACCAGGCGCTGCTGGGCGCCGTCGTGCAGATTGCGCTCGAGCCGCTGCCGCTCCTTCTGGCCGGCGTCGAGGACGCGCGCTCGCGACCCTTGCAGTTCGCGCAGCCGGGCTCGCAGCTCGGCCTGCAGCCGGCTGTTCTCCAGGGCGATACCGGCCGCGGCGGCCACGGCGTCCAGCAGTTCCCGCTCGTCCTCGAGCGACCGGTCGAACTCGAATGCGACGACCGGCTCGCCGTCGCGATAGATCACTCGTGTCGCCCGTTCGTCCCCGGGACCGGCCAGGGTGACGGCATGTCCTTCGGCATCGGCCCAGCTCCCGTACTGCGGCAGCCAGTAGGCGAGCCGCAACGAGGGATCGTGCAGCGCACGGGCGAGTGGTTCGCGTAGATCCTTGGTTGGGTCCGCGCGCAACTCCAGCAGCAGCCCGCCGACATCGGTCCGGGCCAGCCGGGCGTCCAGCAGACCCAGCAGGAACGCGATCGGCGCGAGCCCGAGTGCCGCGAACGTGATGTGCCGGACGGTCTCGACATGAGACCAGCCACGAAGACCGGCGATGAAGAGGACCGCGAGCATGATCAGCGCCAGGCCGAACGTGTCCACCAGCAGCGCGGCCGGACGCCGACGCGTCTGGCTCGCGATCGGTCGTCGGAGCAGGAGGACCGCGCCGAACAGCAGCAGCGCGCTCATTGCGATCAGCTGGAACTGTTCGATCCGGGCGGCCGCTGCCGGGTTCTCCGTGACCGCGAAGAGGCTGTCCGGATTGATCCCGAGCAAGACCTTCACGAGTTGCAGGATCCCGGCGACGAAGTACCCGGCGAGCACGACTATCCGTCGCGGCCGCCCCTCCAGCCGTCCGCTGGGATAGGCCAGGAAGACGTGCAGGAACATCGCCGACGGCAGCATGTCGAGCAGGTGGCCGAGGGAGAGCAGGATGGGCACCGATGACCACTGCAGAGCGGTGAGTGCCATCACGAACGCAGTCGCGATCATCAGCGGCCCGAGCCTGCTGGCGGGCCGGCGCCACCAGGCGATGGCTCCGCTGATCAGGTACGGGACGGTGATCCAGTTGAACAGGAACGCCTGCAGCCCGGGCCGGACCAACTCGTCACCGGCCATCGCGAGGACGATCGACACCACCAGCGTGGCGAGCCCGCCGACGACGGTCGCCCACAGCGCCAACGGCCCCGGGCCGTGCGGCAGCCGCCCAGTCCTTTCGAGCGTCAACGCCGAGCCCACACGAGCCACCCCATCCTCTACCGGCAAGCGTGCTCCCATCGCCCGGCCCAGGCAATGCCCGACCTGGGCTCCCACTGCGGTGCGGCTGTACCGAGGAACAGGAAGAGCTCGCTCAGGACGTCGACCTCCACGCTCATCGAGGCGGTTGAGACGCAGAGCGAACGCAGTACCTCCTAATGGGTGTTATCGGGTCGGTCGCTGGCAGACTCGGTGCCTGTAGCCGCTGGTAAGTGAGC